>SPIA01000001.1 GCA_004535795.1 Gammaproteobacteria bacterium LSUCC0057 | reverse complement strand
GAAGACTGCCATACCACTAATAGCTGGGAAGGGGCGGTGTTTGACCATTCGGCCGTCACCGGTAACTGTGCCAGCTGCCACAACGGTATCGCCGCTACTGGCAAAAATAGCGGCCACATCAACAGCAGTAATAGCTGTGAGGACTGCCACAACACCAACAATTTCAGCACGGTGAGTAAAGTCGATCACAGCGCAGTGATTGGCACCTGTGCCAGCTGCCACAACGGCACCGTTGCTGAGGGCAAGTCGCCCAACCATATCGCCAGTGGCAACAGCTGTGATGACTGCCATACCACTAATAGCTGGGAAGGGGCGGTGTTTGACCACTCGGCCGTCACCGGCAACTGTGCCAGCTGCCACAACGGTATCGCCGCTACTGGCAAAAATAGCGGCCACATCAACAGCAGTAATAGCTGTGAGGACTGCCACAACACCAACAATTTCAGTACGGTGAGTCGCGTTGATCACAGCGCAGTGATTGGCACCTGTGCCAGCTGCCACAACGGCACCGTTGCTGAGGGTAAGTCGCCCAACCATATTGCCAGTGGCAACAGCTGTGATGACTGCCATACCACTAACAGCTGGGAAGGGGCGGTGTTTGATCATAGCTCTATTACTGGTGGATGCTCCAATTGCCACAATGGCATCACCGCTACCGGGAAAACTCCGAATCACTTGCCGACCACAGGACAGTGCGATGAGTGCCACACAACACTGACTTGGGAAAATGCTAGGTTTAGTCATCAATCGGTGACGGGCACCTGCAGTAGTTGCCATAACGGGGTTATCGCGGAAGGAAAAGACAACGGTCATATTCAGACCAGTGCTCAGTGTGACGATTGTCACACCAGTACTCGTGATTGGGATCAAGTTAATTTTGACCATGATGCACTATCACCCTCGACGCTTTGTGCCAGTTGCCATCAAGGTGATTTGCCGCGAGATGACCACCCGCGCACTAGTGAAGATTGCGGTGTCTGCCATAACACCCGCGATTGGGACGATGCCGACGATTAAAAATTAGATTAGATTAAAAAAGGAAACGAAACATGATGACAACAAAGAAAGCTCGACAGGCACTCAAGGTAGCTGCCTTGGTCTGTATTGGCACGGTAATAACGAGTACTGGTTGGGCGCGAATCGTCGACGAAGTCGTGCTTCGGGAAGACACCGAAGGCTTCGTGATTAATTTCGAGTTAAGTGTGCCAATGCGTTTTTTGAGTGTCTCACCAACCGGTCAATCACGAGATTTTGAATTGCAGTTGGCGCCAGATTCGGTGTTATTAGACGAACAACCGGACGATCTTGTCGAGCGGATACTACTAAGTTGGAATAATGATCTGTGGTCGCCGATTAAAGAGATTGTCTACGACGGTGGTTCGGGAGAATATCCACTCATTATCGTGCGTTTTACTGACAGTGTTGCTGTCTCGGTGCGCGGCAGTTCGGACCAACGCAGCCTAGAGATGAATGTTGTTGCTCCACAGTTTGTTACTGATAAAACCGCTGATATTTCTGCTGAGCAATTAATTGACACCGTGGTAACTCAAGATAGCAAACTACAAACTACCTTGGCTGACGCCCGCAAAGCAATTTTAGACCAGGATTATTCATTGGCGGTACGTTTGTTGGAGCGTTTGCGCAATGGCGTCGACGCCCAAGCGGCTCGCCGGGCAGGTGAGTTAATTGGTTGGGCCTATGAAAAAAATGGCCAGCTGGCCCAGGCCAAACGCGCCTATGAAATCTTTATTGAGGAGTATCAGAGCGGCGAAGATGTCGATCGCGTACGTCAATACTTGGCAGTGATGTTAACGGCAGCACGTCGTGTAACCCAGCAGCGTGCGGCTGTTACAGAGAAAGCAGGAGGGTGGAATAGTCAGTTTTACGGCAGTTTTGCCCAGCGCTACTATCGTGACGAAACCAATCCTGAGGACGGCGATAAAGAACTATTGCGCGACCAATTAGTGACCGACTTAGACTTTGTTTCACGTTTGAAGCGCGGTGATCTTGAAATTAAAAGTCAATTTGTAGGCAGTCATCGGCACGATTTTGAAGACGCCAATGAAAGTGAATTTCGACCCAATATTGCTTCAGTCGAGGTGACCGACAGCAGCCGTGGATTATTCGCAAAATTGGGTCGTCAAAACCGAACCACCGGCGGTGTGCTGGGGCGTTTCGATGGCCTTCATGCCGGTTATGAAGTGACTCGTGATACCACAGTCAATGTGGTTTACGGTTTGCCAGTGCTAACCAGCGCCAAATACCGCATTAATGATGCGCAAGATTTTTATGGAGTGAGTGTCGATGTGGCCGACCTATGGGCTGGCTGGGATTGGACAGGTTTTTATATCGCCCAAGATAATCAGGGGATGACAGATCGAGAAGCGGTAGGTACTGAACTTCGCTACTTCGATGACAAAAAGTCTTTCTTCACACTGCTAGATTACGATCTGCACTTTAGTGAGTTGAATACCTTCATGTTTATCGGCAACTGGCGCTTCACAAGTGATACCCAGTTCAATCTAACTCTCGACTATCGACACAGCCCAATTCTTACCACCAGTAATGCCATTCAAGGACAAGGTGTCGAGAGTCTTGAAGAGTTGTTTGACATCTTCAATGATGACGAGCTCAAACAACTGGCACTTGATCGCAGTGCTAAAACCAAAACAGCCACGGCTAGTTTGACCCACCGGTTCAACCGCAAATGGCAAATTATTGGCGAACTTACCGCAACCGAATTTGGCGACATGCCCGCCTCGGGTGGTGTCGAAGCCGTAGAGGCCACCGATATAGAATATTTTTACTCAGCTCAGTTGGTCGCCAATAGTTTGTTTTTTAATAACGATACCCTAATTACTGGCTTGCGTTACGGCGACACCACCAATGTCGACAGTTATACCTTTACAGCTAACTGGCGTCATACCATTAATCGCAACTTTCGCATCAACCCGCGTCTTCGTATCGACTACCGGGAGAGCAAGTTTGATGATGGCGATCGGTTGGTCACCAAGCCTTACCTGCGCTTGGACTACAGTCTCAGTAAATGGGCGAAGTTAGAGATGGATCTTGGCTACGAAATCTGGGATGAGACCACTGGCGACGGTCTAGATAATAATTCTGATAGCACCTTCATCAGCATTGGTTATCGCATGCAGTTCTGACTTGTTGACAAGCTAAGCTCGTCTGCTTGTTTCTCTCGCCTGTGTCATCCGCTATGCTTATTTAAAGTCATGGAGGATGCGATGCACAGAGCGCTGACAGCAGTATTTGCAGCTTTTCTTCCGGGGTTGCTGGTAGCCGCCCCGGGGCCCTTTATTTCCAGCCAAGTGAGCCAGTTGCGCAGCGATATTGAGCGTTTGGCGCGCGCCCAACTTGTCAATTTTCCGCTGACCAGCTGGCCGTTGAGTCGCACTGTACTGCACAACCAACTTTTGCATATAGCTGCAGAGGAGATTCCCGCGTCGTTGCTGGGTAGTGTCAGCCGCCTGCGCGCCGCGGTGGCTAGCGATCGGTCACCGCCAACGCAGTCGTCATTAACCATGGCGGTGCGCAATCAGCCCAGCCTTCTGCGCCAGTTTGGCGTCAGCGCGCGAGAGCAGCGGCAAGCTCAACTGCAAATTAGCGGCGGTTTCGCTGGCGACGGATATTACCAGTTAAGTGCAACTGCAGTAGACGAACCGTTTGATGGTGACAACAGCCGTTGGGACGGCAGCCATGTCAGCTATCCGCTGGGCGACTGGTGGCTGTCGGCAGGCGCTATTGAGCGCTGGTGGGGCCCTGGCTGGGCGAGTAGCCTGATCCTCTCAAATAACGCCCGGCCGGTGCCCGGGGTGTCTCTGCAGCGTGCCATCAGCGAGCCCTCGTCGCTGCCGTTGCTGCACTATCTTGGGCCGTGGAGCGCCTCCGCCTTTGTCGGCCAGATGGATGACGACAGAGCAATCAATCAAGCCAAACTAGTCGGCTTAGCGGTTAATTTTAAACCGCATCCGCGGCTCGAGATCGGTCTGCGCCGTACAGCTCAGTGGGCCGGCGACGGCCGACCGCAGAGCGCCAACAACTTTTTCAAGTTACTCACTGGCCGTGGCGATAACTGTTACGACAGCGAATGCAGGGAAGATGAACCAGGCAACCAACTAGGTGGCATTGATCTGCGCCTAGATCTGCCCAAGGTAACCCTCTATGCTCAGCTAATCGGCGAGGACGAGGCCAATGGCTGGCCGGCTAAAAATGCCCGCCAGCTTGGTGCCAGCGGCGCTATTGGGTTTGCTGCGCTGCAGGGTAGCTGGTTTGTTGAGCAGAGTGACAGCCGCTGCGCTAGCAGCAAACGCAGCGGCTACAACTGTTTCTACAACCATAGCATTTACCAGACCGGCTATCGCTACCAGGGCAGAGCTATTGGTGCCAGTTGGGATAACGATGCCAAGGTCACCTCATTGGGGCTGTTGTTGGATATCGGCGAGGCCAACCACTTGCGCGTGACTGCGCACCACGGCGAGCTCAATCGCGACTCTCTAGCAACCGGTGCGGCGAGCTTGCACAGCGTCACCCAGCAGGGAGCAAAATTGCGCCAGCTGGCGCTAGCCTGGCGGCGCCAGACCGGTTGGGGAGAGTGGACGCTGGAGGCCGATTACAGCCGATCACAGTTTGCCGACAACGGTCTGCAAGAGCACCATTTAGGGCTCGCCGCCGAGTTCACTTATCGCTGGTGAAGATGTTCGCGCAACGCTAGTCTGGGTATTGGCTAGCATGTGATTTACCGCGCGTTGTTGCGTAGCTCAGCGCACAGTCTCTAAAAGAGGTTGTCGGCCAACAAAAAGCCCTGATTGGCTCGCTAATAGAGCGGCTCGGCGTTTGATAGTAACGAGCAGTAGTCGCTTGAAGCTACTCACATCCCTCATTAGCAAAGTTCGGCACGGTGAAATTAATGCTCTCATCGACGCCGTCAGAGAGGCTGACATTGATAGAGCAGCCGTCATCTACGCTGCCATAAACTAGCTCTAACCCTTCAATGTCTATTGGGTTTTCGCCACTGCCTGCCGCTAGCTCTTCAATAGTTAAACCGCGGATATTGGCGGCCAAGACCGAGGCTAAGCTCGATAGTGTTCGGCTGCGCACAGAGTCTTGGAAAGCCTCAAGTTCGCTTTTCGCCGGCGCGGCTTGGGCGGTGGGTAGCTCATACTGTTTGATGGCAAGATTGAGCAGATGATTCGACATAAACGGACTGCCGCCAAATGTCGGGTTATTAAAATTATATTTTTGTGGTTCAGCGGCACCGATCACAGGGAGGCAGCCGAGCAGTGCGATGGCGAGAATGACAGGTCGATTAAGCATTGTTAAACATCTCCACAAGTGCATGGCTGAGCGCTTCAAAAAGAGCTAGGGTGGTCGGGTCATTAACAGCTAAGCCCCCCTCTAGCTCTAGAATTTGGTACTGACTTAGAAAGCCTAAATAGCCGCCGGAACGCAGTGTGCTACTAATTTCTGCTGCCGCTGTACCCACTGAACGAATTCGCCCAGTTTTAGTTTCGATCAGTTGCACCATCACATAGAGTTGGTCCACCGAGCGTTTCTGTTTGGCGTTATAGCCTAATAGGCCGGCGGCCATACCATCATCGCTGAGATTTTTGTCGTAACCGACCACTGCGCCGGAGATGAGTAGATCGACAGGGCGGATGTCGGCGAGATCAAATAACGGTTGCAACTGCTGCGAGACCACAGCCATAAGGCTCTCGGGGGTGTCGGCAAGTAGTCGGTTTTTGCGGTTGCGGTCAAAATTCTCCGCCAGTGTGCGCTCGGTTAGCAGCTCTTTTAAGCTGGAGCGGCTGTAGACCTGAAACTTGCTTTGCAAACTCGGCGAGGTGAGTAAAAACTCGGTCAGCAACTTACCCGAAGTGGCCACTGCGGTAGACGCACCGCCTTCAATACGGCTACCGGTAAGGTCCTGAAAATCGATTACCGCCACAGTGTAGCTCTGCTCTAAATTGCCGCCAAAGCCTTTCAATGCGCCAAAAAAGTCTGCCTCTATAGTGAACGCGCCCTGGCGTTGCGGCAATGGCGCAGCATCGTTGCCGCCGAGGGTGGCGCAGCCACCGGCCAGCAGAGTCGCGCAGAGAAGTAGCAGGGGTGCCAAACGGCGGTCGGTAGAGTACATAGCAAAGCGCCTAAAACTGAGACACTCAGTCTACTGGCTAACTGCTAGCGTAAAAATACTATGAACATAGTAGCGGCACTGGCTGTATCGGCGGTAGCTAAGTAGCCGCCCAATTACCTAATAGCCAAAAAAAAGGGGCCGCAGCCCCTTTTGATGAGTTTAATCGTTGGCCGATCAAAGCCCTAAGCCGGTATTTACATCGGATAAACCTGCATATCCTGATGTGCCGTTGTACTCATCACAGCTGCCAGTGCAGTTTGCTGTCATCGTTACCGTCCCTTGGCTGGAGCCCATAACAATTTTACCCGTTCCTAGCGCAGTCAGAGCTTGGTAGTAACCGCTACCACTAGTTATGATTTCACCGCCAAAGTTGCTGCCGACTAAGCGGTAATTTAACGCGTTGCCCGCCATGCCGAAGGTCATGGTATTGGTGTCACCCTCGATGTAGACGGTTGAGTCACCGTTATAGCTGGCGGCAAGGTTAAAGGTGACGGTGTTGTCACTACCGTGGATGTAGTTGTTTAAGTCTGCGCCACTGACGCCGTCGATGTTAGCGACAACACTGTTACGCTCGCCGAAGAGTTCAAACCTAGCGTTATTCACTACGCTTGAGCGCAGCTCGACGTCTACGTTATTACTGCCGCCGTTAATGTGGACCACCAGTCCATTCATCTTTGCAGAGGTCTTATCGCCAGTGGAGTGTAGCTTGACAACGTTGTTGTTACCCGCCAAATCGACACTCAAGCCGTTGAGATTGTAGAGCTCTGCACCTGCCGCGCCGTTGTCGATAGTGTTGTTGTTGCCAGTCACTGTTAAGGTCGCTGAGTTCAGGTTGTCCAGCAGCAAAGCGGTGCGCGGGCTAGCAGCTGCGCTATTGGCGACCGTGTTGCCGTCACCGTTAATGGTTGCTGTAAACAGCGTATCGCGGCTGACGCCGCCGCCGCTGTTACCATCACTCGCCAACACCGTGTTGGTGCTGCCGTTGATGGCTATATTGCGGTTGTATTCATTTAGTGGCGCTGCGAGTGCGTAACCATTGGTAAAGCTGATGACGTTATTGATGGAGCTGTCGGCCAAGCTAATATTGGCGCTGCCAGTGGTGGTGATAGTGTTGCCGGTGGTGCTGTTGCCACTGCTGCCGATATTGATCAACAAGTTGGCAAAATCGCTCGCCGCCAGAGTGTTGGTGTTGCCAAAAATGTTCACCGTGCTGTTGGCGTTGGCGACACTCAACCCCGCTGCATTGAGGTTGATGGTGTTATCGGTACCCTGAATGGTCAGGTTATTGTCGCCCGCACCTGAGGTAGAGACATCCAGATAAGCGCCGCTGTCGGTAAGGCTAATACTTAATGCATTGCTGTGAGATCCTTCAGCGGTGAGATCTTGATATACCTTGATGCCATTATTGTCGCCATTGATGGTGATAGTGGCATCGACAACACTTTGGCTGTGGTTGTTTTGGGTTAAGTCAATAAAGTTACCGCTGGCGGTATTGGTGCCATCTGCGGCATTGACGGTGATGGTGGCGGTGTTAGTGGTTTCTGATGAACCCCCCTGAATATTCTGATAAATACTTAGGCCGCCATCGTTATTATTAAAGTCGACAGTGGCGTCATTCTGCCCTGCGCTTAAAGCGCCGTTTACAGCGATATTTTGTTCGATACTGATGCCCGAATTGGTCATGCCGCTGCCAGCCGGTGGTGTTACCGATGAATTATTGCCTAAGCCTGCCAGCTCCAAAGAGACGGTATTGCTCCCCGCTTCGCCGGAGGCGATATTACCGGCGGTCTGTTCAATAGTGACTTTGTTGGCACTACCGCTGATGGTAGCAGGACCTGCTTTATTGATACCCTGTAGTGTATTGTTGGCTTGGCCAGTATTGCCAGCCAAGTACTGCGCCAGCGTGACCTCGTTGTTACCGCCAGAGACCGACAGCCCAGCGGTACTGTTCTGTATCGCTGCGGCTGCATCCATAGCGATGGCGGTCTGGGTGATGCCCACACTGTTGCTGTCGGCAGTAATCGTTAGGGTGCTGGTCAGCGAGCTGCTTTGGTCACCCACCGCGCTCTGTGTGGTAGTTGCGGTGTTTTGGTAACCGGTGACATCCAACGTGGTGGCAATGGTGTTGCCGGCATGGTTGTTGGTTTGGTTAACGGTTAAGTCATTCTGCTCGCCATCACTTCGTACCGTGGCGAAGTTGCCTGCACCTGTCTGGTTGATGTCGATGAGGGCATTTACTGCACCGTTATTGGTAGCAGTGATGTTAGCCTCATTGAGCAGGACCTCACTGGCAGTGGCGCTAACGCCACTGTTGCTGCTTAACTGATCGACGGTGACAATTTGAAAGTCGCTACTCTCTAAGTTGACTACCAGTTTGGCGAAATCGGAGTAGTTGACGGTCAATTCATTGTCGTTGGCTATCTTGGCGGCGGCACCGACATCAATGTCCAGCAGTGTTGCAATAACACCTGCCTGTTCAGCAGAAAGCGACAATGTGTTGTTACTGCCGACAATATCAACAGTGCTGGTATCACTGTTAGACCCGTCGCCCGAGCCATTGCCGGCCAAATTAACAATGGTTGCCGTATTGCTGGCACCGTTGATAGCGAGCACCAGATAAGAGCCACCAATCTGTGTTAGGTAGACTTTGTTCTTGGCACTGGTCTTATCGCTGGTAGTGGCGTCGCTTGCTAGGGTTGAGTCGCTTACCGTTAGCGCTAATGTGTTCTCGCCACGACTCTCTTGCACGCTCTGCACTGCGCCGGCGGTGGCACTTTCGCTATTTTTTAATTCTAACTGGCTCTCGTCGAGCACTTGAATGGTTGCGGCGTTGGTGCCGCTGGTGACCACTTCTTGTATCAATTTAATATCTGTAGTGGCGCTCACTTGGCCGCTGAGAGTGGCTACACCCAGTGCTACGGCAAAAGCTAGCGGTTGGTAGCGGTGCGCTGAGCGCAGCGGGTTCGCGGTGGTTGCGGGGAATGGTTGTGCAGGCATGGTAAGGCTCCAAAGTGTGAGTCGAATGACATTGGAGACAGTAAGTGCTGTGCACTGAGGTGTGAATACCCAGAATATGGTAGTGGCGGCAACAGGGTGATGAGCTTGTCGGTGTTAGGGTAAGGTGAGTGTTAAACAAGCGCCGCCGGGTTGGCTGATTAAGCTCAGCTGGCCCTTTATGCGTTTTGCCCTCGCGTGCATATTATTAACGCCGTGGCCCTGACGGGTGGCTGCGGCAAGTGTTTGGCCGCCACTGTTGACCACAGTCAGGGTATAGAGGCCTTGGCGCTGCTGTTTTGCAGTGACAGTGACAGCTGTAGCGCCGGCGCGAGCAGTGGCGTTATGCAGCGCCTCTTGCAGAATGCGAAATACCTCAAGATTGGTCTGATTAGTTGGCGACGGGTAATGTTCCAGTACAGCCAGCTCCCAGTTAGCGGTACAGCCCATATAGGCCAGGGTTTGAGTAACTTGCTCGCGCAGAACCGAGCAGGTCACTAGCAGCGAACCGGTACTGTGGTCGACGTCGGTATCTAAAATGACGCGAATCTCATTCATGGCGTGTTTGGCCAACTTGTTAATGTGGCCAACTTCGCCGTTGCGGCTGCCTTCACTCATCGCGTAAATAGAGGAGAGATAGTTGAGTACACCGTCGTGCAGATCGGTCAACAGACTGGCTCGATGTTGGGCATTGAGTTGGCGATCGAGCAGTTGTTGGCGTTCAACAAATTGTTGTTCGAGCAGCTTCGACTGTTGGTCCAGCGATAGGGTGAGGTTTCTCTGATTACTGCGCAGCTGGTTGATACTTTCCGCAGCCCCTAAAGCTAGAGCGATGGTTAATGACAGACAGAGTGCCATGATGGTTAGGCTAACCGATAAAAAGTCGGCATGGATCAGCCCCACTTTAGTCAGCGTATCGTGGATCACTGACAGGGCAAAAGAGAGTAGTGACATCGACAGCGTAAAGGCCACCAGCGCACGGTTTCTGAAGGCCACAACAGAGTAGTGCAAGCCGAGTAGTAGGCTGCAGATTATGGTGGCGGGCACCGAGTAAAAAAGAATAAACGAGCCCTCATGTACCTCGACCACTGGGGCGATGGCGATGGCGATACCACTGATAACACTAAATAGTAGTGCCAGCCACAACATGCGCCGCTGGTGGTAGCTAGTGAGAGAGTTCTCTATTAGGTAGGCCGACAGGGCAACTGCTGTTGGGGTAAACAGTAGGGTTTTGAACAGCAGATATTTGCTGCCTTGCGAGGCGGGAATGAGCGAAATGGCAGTAACTATAACAATGACGGCAAAGACCGCAATAAGACCTAAAAACTCTACTTTAAATACCCCAGAGCCCATCAGAACGGCTAAGAATAGTGATCCGATAATTAGTAGTGCGGCCAACGAGGGGCGCACCAGCTCATAGAGAAAACTTTTTAGGCTGACAATCGACTGAAAGTCCTCAATACGCCCAGCATAGCCCTCACTGAGCCCCACAAACAGGGTGTCGGTGGCGCCAATTTCAAAATGTGCCTTCACCGTCTGTTGGCTGTTGTCAAACGTGCGTTCGGGTAAAGCAATCAGTAGGTCGGTCATACGATTTGCCGAAATACGGCTGGGTATATCGAGGTTGTCAAATATGACCGCCCCGTCAATAGATACCCGCATGCTGCCCTCAAAATTAGGGAAATAGAGGTGGCTAACCGGGCTCAGAGGGTCATTGGCAACAGCAAAGTGACCAACGATAACCGTATTTAGCCCGGTGTCTATATCGCGAAAAGGTAGCTTGGCTTGGCTGTTCTCAGTGAGGTCAAAATAGCGGTCTATTTTATAGCTGTAGTGCTGTACCGAGAGCAGATGACTAAGAGCTGCATAGAGCAAAAAGGGCAGCAATATGATCAGGTAGAACCATGCGCGGCTCTGGTTGGCTGGGCGCGAGCTCAATCAATCAGCCCCAAAAATTTGGCCTCAGTCAGTGCCTGAGTTCGGTTGTTGGCTTGCAGTTTGCGGTAAATATTGCGCACATGTACCGGCAAAGTGCTGCTAGCCATGGCCAGTATTTCGGCGGTCTCGGCATACGAGTAACCTTTGGCCAGTATTGTTAAAACCTCATGTTCCCGCTTAGTCAGCTGTTCGGCGAGTGGAGCTGGCGGCGTGTGATCAGCTGCAGCGGAGTCCGTGCTGGAGTCACTGCGGGGCTCTTGTTTGGTTTTGTCGAGTCGCTGCATGATCTTGCGGGCGATCGCCGGTGAAATTGGCGCACCATCGTTTAATGCTAACTCTATACTGGCAATAACCCCTAACGCCAAATCATCTTTTTGTAAGTAGCCGACTGCGCCGGCTTCAATGGCATTCATCACTGTGTTGGCGTCGGACATGGCCGAAATGACAATAGTCAGACAGCGCGGGTTATGCTCTGACATACGCACGATCGAGTCGATACCGCTGCCATCAGTTAACCCTATGTCGGCCAGCAGAACGTCGACTTTCTGCCAGCAATTGGCAGTGGCGAGAGCGTAATTGTTGCTAAAGCTGGTCAGTTCACCTAGCCGCGGCCAAGAGTGTAGGATTTTACTGAAACGCTGCTGGATAAGTGGGTCGTCTTCTAAAATGGCGATATTGACCACGTTGCCAACGCTGCTACTTGCAGAGGCCATATTCCAGCCTTATTTTGAAGAGAGTTTGGTAGTATTACTTAATAAGCTTAGTATGACAGTTTAGTTGCGCCCAGGTATACCCAAAATATAGTAGTGGCGCAGAGTCTAGCCGTTACAAACCGCGACTAATCTTGTTAATGGCAGACGAATTAGCAGGCAGTGAAAACGCCACACCGTCCTCGCCGATGGTGTACTGGGGGAAAATGGCCTCGGCGCCATTTAAAAACAGCGCTTTTTGGCCGGGTACCACCAATGGCGGCACAATATGGTAGTAGAGCAGGTGGCCGACGCCGGCTGCCCGGGCGGTCTCTGCCGCATCGACGGGGCTGGCGTGATAATCGGGGATATCTGCGGTAATTTTTGCCAGAGTCGGGTTGCCGATGGCGATCGCGGCACGGTGCATAATCGCCACTAAGTTGGGAGCCAGCGCCTCGTGAACCAGTAGATCTGCACCGCGGGCAAACTTTTCTATTTGCTGATCTTTTGCAGTATCGCCGCTAATCACAACCGAGCGGCCCTTGTAGCTAAAACGGTAGCCAACCGCTGGATCAACCGGCGCATGATTAACGGCGAAACTCTCCACCGTGAGTCCGTCCTGGTGCAACACCGTGTGTAGCTGGCCCTGTGCAGGTTGATCAAACGGCAGCGCTTGCAGCCCGGCAGCGCTGAGTGGCGCGACGCTATCGCCATGATGCTGTTGGCGATAGATGGTATCCAAGCTATAAGCCATATTAAAGCCAGCGACGACTCTGTCGACCCCTTCGGGGCCGTGCACCGGCAGCGGGCTGTGGTTATCGCCGCCAGCCCAGCGCAGTGTGGCTAATTCGCCGAGACCGTCGATGTGGTCTGAATGGAAGTGCGTTAAAAATAGCGCTTCAATATTGCCTACCTGAAAGCCCATGCGCGCTAAATTGCGCGGACTATCGGTGCCGACATCCACCACAAATAGGCGCTTACCGGCAATGACGGCGACACACGGCCCAGAAGCGTTAGGTGCTGGCAGTGGGCCGCCAGCACCGCACAGTGCCACATGTAGCCCTTCCTCAAGTTCTTCGATGCGATCGCTACCCATTTGAGTTTGAAAGCCGCGTTCAAAAATGGTGCTGATGAGCGCATTTTTTTGACTGTAAACAAAAACGGCAATGGCGACAGCAGCCAGTGTGCCAGTGAGCAGTTTTTTCATGGCTAATTCTCAAATTTTTCGTTCAGCAGCAGCTGAGTGAATATAAACATCGAAGGTAGCGAATTCAAGGGAAAACGGTCAGTGTTGCAGCAGGTAGAGCTCGTTTGCTAAGACGCGCAGGGTTGGTGAATGTGACTCGCTTGCCAAGCTATCTATACCAATACTATCCGAGAGGTGATACGTAATAGGGGTAAAAAAATATTTTACTCAGCTTGCAATCCTCGCCGATGGTGTATCGGGAGAAGATGGCCTTGGCACTGTTTAAAAGCAGCGTCTTTTGGCCGGGTACAACCAAAGGCGACACAATATAGTATTAGAGCCGGTGACCGACGCCGGCTGCCCGAGCGGTCTCTGCCGCATCGACTGGGCTGGCGTGATAGTCGGGAACATCTGCGGTAATTTCTGCCAGAGTCGAGTTGCCGATGGCGTTCGCGGCACGGTGCATAATCGCCAATAAGTAGGGGGCCAGCGCCTCGTGAATCAGTAGATCCGCACCACGTGCAAACTTTTCTATTTGCTGGTCTTGTGCGTTGTCACCACTATAACCACGAACGTACACACAGCTCACTTAACTATTTATCGCCGGTTGAGTTTGCTCAACAAGCGGCTTAAAATTTCTAAACCTCACCCTCAAAGTAGCACTAATGATGGGGAAAGGTCGCGTTCGTTGTTCCCTCATAATAAACACTCCTTTCGCGTGGTAGATTACCACCCAGTTGAGTGTCTCACTTTATTGAACCACTACATTCCTGTGCAGGAGCGTTTAAGTATTCTGAGTTGCAATTTTCAGCTGGTTCGTGACTTAGTTTTTTCCTTCCTTTTGACGGTATTGTCCATCTCATGACTAGATTGCCTATTCTTATAGAGAACTATATCGATACAATGGCCTTAATTGCCGCGCATCGACTCAACCTTTTTGTACTTCTGATGACGGAAAGTCTTTCTATTAAAGAAATAGCCCAAATCCTAGGGACGAACGAGCGGAAGAAATTGGTGGCGCTATTAAATTACCTCGTTGCTATAGGTGCTTTGGCGGTAATTGATGATGTCTATGTTGCTACAGATATCACTCGAGAGCTAGCTGATACTACTCAGCCTAGTTGCCATATGTTGGAGCTGATAGCAGAGCAGTACATGCCCACACTTAGAAAATTGGATAAGGCTTTACACACTAACGAGAGTGCATTTGAACTTGCCTTCGGCGGTGAGCCTTGGCTCGTGCGCCAGTCCAATCCTCCTATGGAGAAAAATTTTCAAACTTGGCTAGACTGCTGTACAGACCAAAAAACACATGCTTTTGTTTCTGAATGGGACTGGAGTCGTTATTCTCGTCTGCTAGATGTCGGTGCCGGTCAAGGTGCTTTGGCTCAGATAATCGCCGACTACTACCCGAATATCGATGTTGCTGTTTTTGATCTACCATCGGTTATCTCGCGCTTGGAGGAAGACAATCCGGACTCAGCAAGGGTACACGCGATATCGGGTGATTTTTTCGAGCGCTTGCCCAGCGAGTACGATGCTTATCTTTTTAAGAGTGTTCTGCACGATTGGAAGGATGAGAGCGCAGTTAAAATCTTGAATGTGGCGGCTCAGCAGTTAAATGCTAAGGGTCGAATTATCGTCATTGAGAGGCTCTACTGCGGCTCTCAATACGCATTGAATACCCCTTCGGTTCTTCAGTTGGAGCGATTAAATTTAATGATGAGTGCCATCCATGGTAGCTCAGAGAGAACCCAGGTTGAGTTTGAATGTTTATTTGCGCGCGCCAGCCTTTATATCGTACAGCAGCAATCTTTGAGCGGGGGCTTTACATTGATGGAACTGGCCACTCAACCGATTGAAAGGGTGTGATCGCTTATAAGCTAGCAGGTCAAACAGACAAGAGATTATATGGATCCTAACAGTTCGGTAAAATTTTCCGCGAGGTATGTCTCGGGCTATTGGTACGGTTTGCGCTACCCTTCGATAATTGTAGATGTGGCCGAAATCAGTCTGTCAGAGAGTCTCCAGCGCTATCTAGTTGATCAGCACTTAACGAGGCTGATGGTGAGTCGAAATACACTTCCTGCACCACATGCATCGCTAGAATTGCCATCTCTATTGGTATGGATGTGTGATACGCTGCACCGGGCTATGGACGCGGCCATCGTAGATTCAGGATTCATTGTTCCAGGACAATCATCTCGAGCTCGCTGCGTTATTCCAGTTCAGTCACTCTCCGTCAGACGTATAACAACAGCATTAAACCACTACTATGGAATTGTTGTTGAGACTTTACACAGCGAAGTGGGCCCGATTGCCGGGGCTGGCGAGCGCCTAAATAAGCGTAAATTGAGTTTAGAAAAATTTCTAGATGAAGCATGCAAGCCACTCTTTTTAGGCAGTAATACTGCCCATTTTCTACGTAACGCTCATTATTTGGGCATCCCTTATCAATACCTTTATAAGGATCTCGTTCAGTACGGTTACTCCAGCAAGCGGAGTCTTCTGCAGAGCTCTTTTACTCCTCAGACTAATGTCATCGCTGTGCAGTTGTCGCGCGATAAGATCGCTACGCAACACATTCTTAAAAGTGTCGGTATCCCTACTGCAGCGGGTGTGCGGGTGAAGTCAGAGCAGCAAGCTGTTGAAGTTGCAGCAACTATTTGTGGGCCGACCGTGATCAAGCCGGTTGATAAAGATGGTGGTCTTGCAGTGTCGACTCATCTGTATGAAGCGGCTGACGTTGCGGCTGCTTACAAAGCCGCCAGAAGGTATTCAAGTGATGTCATGTTAGAACGTCATTTTGATGGTCGTGATTATCGGATAGTTATTTATCGCGACGCATTTCTATGGGCGATCGAGCGTAAGCCCGCCAGTATTTTGGGCGATGGGGTACACACCGTGGTGGATCTGGTGGCGATGGCAAACTCAGCGAAGCAGCGAAGCAGAGATAAATCATCGGCGCTTGTTGAATTGGAGTTAGATGATGAAGCATTAAGGCTGTTAACTCAGCAGAGTCTATCTGTAGACGCTGTTCTACCTGCAGGTCAGCGTGCACGACTCAGGGGTAAAGCCAATATTGGTGCTGGCGGTGTACCAGTAACGGTGCCTAAAGCAGACATACACCCCGATAATATTGAGCTATGTTCGAGAGTCTGTCAGGCTTTAGGGTTAGACTTGGCTGGTGTTGATCTGATTATTCCTGATATCAGTATCTCTTGGCTACACGGAGGTTGCATTGTTGTCGAGGTTAATGCTCAGCCACAGTTAGGACAAATTACTTCGGCGCATCTTTATGGTGAGATCTTGCGGCGTGAGGTGGATGGAAACGGCCGTGTGCCAATTACCTTAATTGTCGGAAGAGGCTCAGAAAATTATTGGGCATCTTTGGCTTGCAGAGACGATTATGCCAGTGTTGGGGTTGTTAGAGACAACAGAGTATTGGTAGGGGGTAAGCATCAGTCGCCATCACCCGAAGGAGTATTCGCAGGCGGCATGGCTTTGCTTAGAGACCGGCGTATTACCAGCATTATTTTGGAAGTTACAAATTTAAAAGCTCTTGCCTTAACTGGCCTTCCTTGTGATCAAGTGGACACTTTGATCTTGCCGTCGACCTTAATTGAGCTTGATTTAAATGACAGAGACGGCCAAGCCTTAGTAGAGGCACTCTTGCCTCAAGTGGCAAGTGAGGTAGTTTGCGGTGATGAAAAATTGTTACCAACTATTGAAATCTGGTTGGCAGCGGCGCCAGGTCGACGACTGCTGGTGCCAGAATAATGGGATTATTCGGAGAATGAAGAAGCAGATTTGTCACTGGCAAAGCTATGCAAAAGCTTGGGATGGACAGGATTTGCCTCTGCGTCCGACAGAATTAGACATGGCTAACTATCGACAGCTTTCTGGACGCGTTTTCAATCAGTTTGAGCCGTCGAGGACGGTCGCGCTTATCTTAGGCGTTACTCCTGAACTCGAAGAGCTGGCGGCTGCCAGCCACCAACAGGTTTATTGTGTTGATAGTAGCATGCAAATGATTACTAATGTTTGGACAGGCGGGTATGACTCTGCCATGCAGGCTGACTGGGCTATTCTCCCTATTGCGAATGGAGTGGTGGATACGGTCTATTGTGATGGTGGTCTCCATCTGATGCCGCCGCGACAGTTGTGCATAGCCATTGCAGAGATCTCACGGGTATTGAATTCACAGGGTCGTCTGATCGCTCGATTATTCCTTCCTCCTGAGTGGGCTGAGCCGTTAACAGCAGTACATCAGCGGTTTCTTAACAATGATGCTCGCTCCATAAACTGGTTGAAAGTGTGGTTATGGCACGCCATTGAAATAAATACGCAAGCAGAAGCAGGTGTTTGTCTAGCAGATATTTGGCAGGTATTAGAGCAGTGGTCAGCTGGTAAAGAAGTCGATCACTGGTTGACTGATTTGGGTCTTACAGATCAACAGATTGCGACTGTAAAAATCTATCGCGACAATCCGACACACTACTATTTCACGGATGCGGTAAAGCTAGCGGAGTTAATGGCTCGTCATGGAAACTTCGCTGTTGAGGCGAGGCTTAATCCGCAGTACCAACAAGGGAGTCAGTTTCCGGTGATAGCTTATGTCAAAAATTAAACCGATAGATAACGCAGGTCTAGAGTATGAATCCACTGATCTTCGGCTAGTCATCTATGCTGATAATCAGATTTGTGATGGCAAGCCCAGCTATGTAGCTCCGCAGTTGAAGTTGGAGCGCTACACTCCTAAGTTGTTGTCGGACCACGAGGTACGTGTGCGCATGGTTTGCGTTGGTATTTGCGGAACTGATATCCATCTAATGACTACACAGGGCAGCGACAGGAAGATTGTGCTATCCGCGCCGATGGAGATCCCGTTGGCTGGCCGGGTTATTGGGCATGAAGGGATAGGCAAAGTCGAGGCGGTGGGTTCGCAAATATCTCAGTTTGCACCGGGTGACTGGGTAGTTCCAGCCTCGATATGGAACTGCGGCCAGTGTCAGCCATGTCTCACTGGCTTGGAGAATCAATGCGAAATTTCCCGGCTGTTAGGATTGGAATTTGATGGGCTGTTCGCCAATACCGCCGACCTACCTCCGTCTATGCTACTAAAAGTCAGCGATGCAGTTGGCGGGCCGGACGATGTTGTTGCCCTATCGGCTCTTGAGCCTGTCGCCACTGCACTGCAAGCGTGCGATAAAACTCAGATGCATGAGCATAGCCGAGTCCTTATCTTTGGTGGTGGCCCAATAGGAGCCTATGCCGCGATGTTGGCTAGATGCAGTTATTCTTGTCAGAAAATTGATCTGGTTGAGCCGATAGATAAGCGTCGTCAACTTGTCGCCTCTTGGTGTGATGAGGTCTATAGTCCAGGTCAATTTGCTCAGAGCGACCAATATTACGATGTGATGATTGAGGCTAGCGGCGACGTAGATAACATCAATCGGCATTTTTTGAAGATGGCTGCCGGTGGTCATATTGCAGTTCTCGGCCGCTGTGGACGATCCTTATCAATCGACCACGTGGACCACATGATTACAAACGGCATAACTGTTCAAGGCTGTCGTGGACAGTTAGGCGGTTATATGCAAAAGGCTTTGGAGCTCTATAAGAGTGGTAGTTTACCCATAGCAAGCCTTATTAGTGAGGTAGTCGCCGGGCCAGCGCCATTAGAAAGATTGCAACAAATTTTAATTGCTGGCGGTTATGGTCAGGCGGCCCAATGTAAGCGAGTGCTGGTTCTCGATGCTGCATCACTCCGGTTTTGACTTGGTAGCAATTGGTGCGGGCTATCATTATTGCCTTTTTAACCAAGTTGCCTAGAGTAAGCGGAATGCCGCAACACGCAATGACAGACTCACTGGCCACTGCAGTAGGCATTCCCTAAGGCCAACTGTAGTGGTGCTACAAATCGCGTTGGACTGCTTTAGAGAAGCAATATACGTTATCTTTAAGAAAAGTGTATTTAGGACGTTTACTTGTCAACTGCATTGTCTAATGTATCACGGGTTCCTTAAAGAAACTTGAGGTTTGACAGTGAGTTACGTTGGGGATCCCCAGGAAAATGGTGCCCAGGAGAGGACTTGAACCTCCACCCCCTTTCGAGGACCAGCACCTGAAGCTGGCGTGTCTACCAATTTCACCACCTGGGCAGCGGGGTGTTGCGTAGGGCGCGCATTATCGGTTTCGGTTTTGCGTTTGTCAATCGCTCGGCTATGAAATGTTGACGCATAACTCAAATTAGTAAAATTGTTGCCAAAGCTAGTGACAGCGCGGGGCGCTAAGGGTAGCATCGCCGCCGAATTTACTTGGAGTAAACAATGTTAACGGTGAGCGAATATTTTGATGGCGCGGTTAAGTCCATCGGTTTTGACAGCCCCTCGGGTCGAGCGTCGAGCGGCGTAATGCTGCCTGGGTCCTATACCTTTAATACCGCAGCGGCGGAGGTGATGCGAGTAATTTACGGCGAGATGCGAGTACTGCTGGCCGGTGAGGAGAGCTGGCATACGGTGTTGGCTGGTGAAGAGTTTGAGGTGGCGGCCAACAGCGCCTTCCAAGCTAAAATTGCTCAGCCCACGGCCTATCTCTGTTTTTACGGCTAGGTACTATTTGCTGATCGCCGCCATAATGGCGTCAGCTGACTAAATCCCATGCATAAAAAAACCGGCTCTGAAGCCGGTTTTTTTATGCGCAGAAAACTTATGCGGCGAGAGCTTTCACGCGAACATTGAGGCGGCTCTTATGACGAGCGGCTTTATTCTTGTGAATGATGCCTTTATCGGCCATGCGGTCGATCACTGGTACGGCAGTGTTATAGGCTTCCAGGGCGGCGGCGTGTTCACCGCTGACGATGGCAGCTTCAACTTTTTTGATGTAGGTGCGAACCATTGAGCGCAAGCTAGCGTTGTGCTGACGGCGCGTCTCATTCTGGCGTGCACGTTTGCGTGCTTGGGGCGAATTGGCCACTTAATATACTCCTCTGAAAAGGGGTTCACTGAAGGCGCGCAAGGATACAGTTTTTGCCCACTCGATTCAACAGCTAGTGTGACTTTTAATCGCCTCTCTGACCGCGGGCACTTTGTTGGGCGCTGCGCTGCGGTTACACTGCACTACGGCCGCTGGCGCGGCTGCCAATGTTGACGGGGTAGGGTGTGTCTGGGGGAAATAGCGACAAACGTTTTGAACCCGCGGAGGTGGCTAGCGCGGCACCTGCCGTGCGCGATGCTGGGCTGCTGCGCAGCAGCGCTGTGGTCAGTCTGTTAACGCTGGTGTCACGGGTGATGGGGCTGTTGCGTGACGTCATCTTTGCTCAAGTGATTGGCGCCAGCGCCTCTGCCGACGCTTTTTTTGTCGCCTTCAAGATCCCCAACTTTTTTCGCCGGCTGTTTGCCGAGGGCGCCTTTTCCCAAGCCTTTGTGCCGGTGCTCAATGAGTACCGTGAGCGCGGTTCCAACGCGGCGGTGCAAGCGCTGTTGGCCCGGGTCTACGCCAGTTTGGGCGGTGTGCTACTACTGCTAACCGCGCTAGTGGTTGCCGCGGCACCGCTGTTTGCGGCGCTGTTTGCCCCCAGCTGGTGGTGGCAGGGAGCGGCGCAATTTGCGGTGGTTGGCGAGCTGCTGCGGATTACTTTCCCGTATCTGCTGTTTGTCTCGTTGGCCGGTGTCGCGGGGGGGGTATTGAACAGCTACGACCGCTTTGCAGCACCGGCCTTTACCCCGGTGCTGCTCAATCTGGTGTTGATCGCGGCGGCGTTGCTGGCAGTGCCGTACTTTAGTCAGCCAGTCTATGCGCTAGCGTGGGGAGTATTCGCCGCCGGTCTGGTGCAGTTACTGTTCCAGCTGCCATTTTTGCGCCGTATCGATATGCTGCCGCGCCCGGTCTGGGACTGGCACGATGCGGGGGTGAAAAAAATTCTCGGGCTGATGGCGCCAGCCATCTTTGGTGTCTCGGTCAGCCAGATCAACCTACTGCTCGACACAATGTTGGCGACATTTTTGCCAGCCGGTAGTGTCTCGTGGTTGTACTATGCCGATCGGCTCGCCGAGCTACCGCTGGGGGTGTTCGCCATCGCTATCGCGGTGGTGATACTGCCGAATTTGTCGCGCCACCACAGTGCCTCTTCGCAGCAGGCGTTTTCTGCCACGTTAGACTGGGCGCTGCGTATGGTGGTGCTGATTGCGCTGCCGGCGGCGCTGGCGCTGATGGTGTTAGCCGAGCCAATCTTGGCGGCACTTTTTTTCTACGGCGATGTGATGCAGCCAAACGATATCGCCATGGCGGCCTTCAGCCTGCGCGCCTATGCGCTGGGGTTGGTATTTTTTATGTTGATTAAAGTGTTGGCGCCAGGGTTCTATGCTCGTCAAGATATGCGCACGCCGGTGCGTATAGGGGTAATTGCGATGGTCGCTAACATGGGCTTGAATCTGTTGTTTGTGTTGGCGCTGCACCACACTTTGCGGCTCGGCCACGCTGGCCTGGCGCTGGCCACCGCGCTGTCCGCGGCACTTAATATGGCGCTGTTGCTGCGTGGTCTGCGCCGCGCCGGCATTTACACGCCGCAGCCAGGTTGGGGTCGCTTTGCCTTACAGCTGTCGCTGGCAGTGGCGGCGATGTTGGCGGTAGCCGTAGCCTTGGCCATGCACTGGCAGCTGCTCGATCAGGCTCAGTGGCACGCCTGGGGCGTGGCAGAGCGTGGCTGGCGACTACTGGCGGTCTGTGTGCTCGCCGCCGCCGGCTATCTGCTGGTGTTGTATCTGGTTGGATTGCGTCGCGACGACTTTGCCGGACCGGCCAAAGCAGTGTCGCGGCAGTGATCGTCGCGGCCGTGGCGGTGTTGTCAAAACGGGATTGCGAGAGCATTTTGCCGCGGCTGCTGGGTTACCTTTGGCGACGGCTACCGTTATACTTCGGAGCTCATTTTTGCCGAGTTCGCCTGTGTCTGTGCAGCCATTAAATCACCACGCTTTTCGTTTTTCGCGCGGCATCGCTGCGCGGCGTGGCGACAGCAGCGGTTCGGTGGTGACTATCGGCTGTTTCGACGGTGTCCACCGCGGCCATCAGCTGTTGGTCAACCATGTCATCGCGGGCGCTCGCCAGCGCGGGTTACGGGCGGTGGCGGTCACCTTTGATCCACACCCGCAGGAGTACTTTTCCACCGAGGTCTGTCCGCCGCGGTTGATGCGGATCCGCGACAAGGTCGAAGCGCTGCGTGCGCTGGGACTCGACGAAGTGGTCTGTCTGCGCTTTGACGAACAACTGCGCGGTCTCAATGCCGAGCAGTTTGTTGAGCAGGTGCTGATTGAGCGCCTGGCGACTCGGCACTTGGTGATTGGCGACGACTTTAAATTTGGCAGTGATCGCGGCGGTGACCACCAATCGCTGCAGAGCAATGGCCAGCGCTGGGGCTTTACCGTTGAAGACAGCCCGACGGTGACGGTGGACAATCAGCGGGTTAGCAGCACGCGTATACGCGCGCTACTCGACGCCAGCGACTTTGCCGGCGCAGCCGAGCTGTTGGGGCGGCCGTTTGTGATCGCCGGGCGGGTGATACACGGCMAAAAGCTCGGTCGCAAACTCGGCTATGCCACCGCCAATATTAATTTGCAGCGTTACCGCGCGCCGCTGTCTGGGGTGTTCGCGGTGACGGTAGAGGTCGATGGCAGAGAGTACATTGGCTCAGCCAACGTCGGCGTTAGGCCGACCGTGGGTGATTTAGATAAGCCCATTTTAGAAGTGCACCTGCTCGATTTTAACCGCGAACTCTACGGCCGGCGACTGGCGGTGGAGTTTGTGCACAAAGTGCGCGAAGAGCAAAAGTTCGACTCTTTTGACGACTTAGTGGCGCAGATCGGCCGCGATGTCGCCACCACTCGCGCCTTTTTCGACGCCCGCAAACCCACTTAAACCCACTGATGCCAGAGCGACAATGACCGATTACAAAGCGACACTTAACCTGCCCACCACTGGCTTTCCGATGCGTGCCAATCTCGCCCAGCGCGAGCCTGAGATGCTCAAGGCCTGGCAGAAAAACGATATTTACGGTCAGATCCGCAAGGCCCGCGCTGGGCGCGAGAAGTTTATTCTGCACGACGGCCCGCCCTACGCCAACGGCGATATTCATATCGGCCACGCGGTCAACAAAACGCTGAAAGATATCATTGTTAAATCGCGCACCCTGATGGGTTACGACGCACCCTACGTGCCTGGCTGGGACTGTCACGGCTTGCCGATAGAACACAATGTGGAGAAAAAAATCGGCAAGGCTGGGGTTAAAGTCGACTATCGCAAGTTCCGCGCCAAATGTCGCGAGTACGCCATGAAACAGGTCGACGGTCAGCGCCGCGACTTTATCCGTTTGGGGGTGTTTGGCGAGTGGGACAACCCTTACTTGACCATGAACTTCAAGGTCGAGGCAGATATTGTCCGCGCGCTGGGCAAAATTGCCGAGAACGGCCACCTAGTCAAGGGTTACAAGCCGGTCTACTGGAGTGTGGTGGGCGGCTCGGCGTTGGCCGAAGCCGAGGTGGAGTATCAAGATAAAGAGTCTTACTCGATCGATGTCAAATACCCCGTGACGCAGCCGCACGCTCTGCGGCAACTGGAGAGTGCCTTTGCCGGCCTGCCCGGCAGCGGTCCGGTCAGTGTCGTCATCTGGACCACGACGCCGTGGACGCTGCCCGCCAGCTTGGCAATATCGGTGGGGCCAGAGTTGAACTACCAGCTGCTGCAAGTAGGTGACCAGCGGCTAATTGTTGCCGCCGAGCTGCGCGAGGCGGTACTGCAGCGCGCTGGCATTGAGGCGCACACAGTGTTGGCCGATTGTGCCGGCAGTGCATTAGAGCAGGTGGTAGCTCAGCACCCCTTTTATGAGCGCGATATTCCGCTACTGTTGGGCGAGCATGTCACCACCGATGCCGGCAGTGGCTGTGTGCACACCGCCCCCGACCACGGTATGGAAGATTTTGTGGTGGCGCGCCGCTACGGTATTGAGACCATCAACTACATCACCGATAACGGTCTCTATCGCGACGATGTTGAGCTATTTGCCGGCCAGCACGTCTACAAAGTCGACGAGCCGATCATTGAGCTGCTCAAAGAGCGCGGCGCGCTGTTGGCCTGCAGTAAATTTACCCACAGTTACGCCCACTGCTGGCGCACCAAAACGCCGCTGATCTATCGCGCCACCCCGCAGTGGTTTGTCTCGATGGAACAAAATGGTCTGCTCAACCAAGCGTTACAGGCGATAGCCGGGGTCGAGTGGCACCCGCAGTGGGGACAGGCGCGTATTGCCACCATGCTGCAAAATAGCCCCGACTGGTGTATCTCGCGGCAGCGCACCTGGGGTGTACCGATTGCACTATTTGTCGATCGGCAGACCGGAGAGCTGCATCCCGAGACCCCCAAGCTGATCGAACAAGTAGCACAGCTCATAGAGCAAGAGGGCATCGACGCCTGGTTCGATCTTGATAGCGCCACCTTGTTGGGCGCCGATAGTGAGCGCTACAGTAAAGTGACTGATACCTTAGATGTCTGGTTCGACTCCGGGGTGACGCACGCGGCGGTGCTGGCCGCTCGCGAGCAGCTGCAGTACCCGGCCGACCTTTATTTAGAGGGCTCCGACCAGCACCGCGGCTGGTTCCAGAGTTCGCTGAAAACCGCCATCGCCATCAACGGCAGCGCCCCTTACAAGGCGGTGTTGACCCACGGTTTTACCGTCGATGCCAACGGCCGCAAAATGTCCAAGTCGATCGGCAATGTGATAGCCCCGCAGACGGTGATCAACGAACTGGGCGCCGATGTGCTGCGGCTCTGGGTCGCCTCGGCCGATGTCAGCGGAGAGATGACGGTCTCCGATCAGATCCTCAAGCGTGCCGGTGACTCCTACCGGCGTATTCGCAACACTGCGCGCTATTTTCTCGCCAACCTCGACGGATTCGACCCCGCCCAGCATCTGGTGGCGGGCGACAACCTGTTGGCACTCGACCGCTGGGCGGTCGAGCGCGCCGCGCAGCTGCAAAAAGAGATCGTAGAGGATTACCGCAGCTACCAGATGCATCTTATCTACCAGAAACTGCACAATTTCTGTGTGCGCGATATGGGTGGCTTTTATCTGGATATCATCAAAGACCGCATCTACACCTGCCCGACCGAGAGCTTGGCGCGGCGCTCGGCCCAGACCGCGCTGTTCCATATTGCCGAGGCTTTCACCCGCTGGATTGCCCCAATTTTGAGCTTTACCGCCGAGGAGATCTGGGGCTACCTTCCGGGTCAGCGCGATAGTTCCGTGTTCTTGGCCGAGTTGTACTCGCTGCCAAAGTTTGCCACCCAGCCGGCCATCAGCAGTGATGACTGGGAGCTAATTTTGGAGGCGAAAGAGGCGGTCAACAAAGTGCTCGAAGAGCAGCGCAGCGCCGGCCACATCAAAGGGTCGCTGGAGGCGGATGTCGCGCTGTACGCCGACCCGACCCTGCAGGCAGCGTTGAGCAAGCTGGATGGCGAGCTGCGATTTGTCACCATCACCTCGACGGCCACTTTGGCGCCGCTGCAGGAACATGCCGGCAGCGCCTCGCCACTGGCCGGTTTGCGGGTCTCGGTGAGTCATTCAGCGGCGGGTAAATGTGCCCGTTGCTGGCACTGTCGCAGCGATGTCGGCAGCCAGGGGGCGCATCCGCAACTCTGCCAGCGCTGCGTGGACAATATCGAGGGTGCCGGGGAGTTGCGCCACTATGCCTAACACTGCTCACAGCCCGGCGCAGCGCTGGTATCTTCTGGCTGCGGTTGTTGTGCTGCTAGATCAGCTCAGCAAATGGGCGATAGTAGCCAGCTTTAGCCGCGGCGAGGTATTACCGGTGACCGGTTACTTCAATTTGTTGCTCACCTACAACGAGGGCGCCGCGTTTAGCTTTTTGGCCGCGGCCGGTGGTTGGCAGCGCTGGGCATTGAGCACCTTAGCGCTGGTGTTGAGTGCGGTGTTGGTGGTTTGGATCAGCCGCGCCGCCAAGCGCTGGCAAGAGGCGCTGCCGTTGGCGCTGATTCTTGGTGGGGCACTGGGCAATGTTATCGACCGTCTGCGCATTGGCGCGGTGGTCGACTTTTTGGATCTGCACTACGGCGGCTACCATTGGCCGGCATTCAATGTCGCCGATATGGCCATCAGCGCCGGTGCAATCATTATTTTACTCTCGTTAATTTTTGATAAAGAGAGTCGCAAGGGTCGCGGAGGCCGAATATGAGCGAGAGCAACTTAACGGTGGGTGAAGAGACCAAAGTGACGCTGCACTTTTCACTGAGTTTGGCCAGTGGCGATCTTATCGACAGCAATTTTGACGCCGATCCGGCGACCTTTGTATTTGGCGACGGCTCGCTACTGCCGGGCTTTGAACAGCCGTTGATCGGCCTTACTGCGGGCAGTGAAGCGACCTTTACCATCCCCCCCGAGCACGCCTTTGGCCAGCACAACGAGAGCAATGTGCAAGCGGTTGCGCGCGGCAACTTCAACGACGAGGAGCTCGAGGTGGGGATGGTGTTCTCGTTTATGAATGGCGATGGTGAGCTACCCGGCGTGGTGCTGGAGATCGGCGACGATGAGGTGCTGGTCGACTTCAACCACCCACTGGCCGGCCAGACCATCACCTTTAGCGTCAAAATTGTCGCCGTCGCCAGCGCGGTGGTGCACTAATGCGTATACAGCTGGCCAACCCGCGCGGTTTTTGTGCCGGCGTCGACCGCGCCATCGATATTGTCAACCGCGCTCTCGAACTGTTTGGTGCGCCAATCTATGTCCGCCACGAAGTGGTGCACAATAAATTTGTGGTCGATGATCTGCGCGCCCGCGGCGCGGTGTTTGTCGACCAGTTGTGCGAAGTGCCCGACGACGTGATCGTTATTTTCAGCGCCCACGGAGTTTCACAGGCGGTGCGCAACGAGGCTGGGCAGCGCGGACTGCGGGTCTTTGACGCCACCTGTCCACTGGTCACTAAGGTCCATCTCGAGGTGACCAAGTACGCCGCTGAAGGGCGAGAATGTGTACTGATCGGCCACGCCGGTCACCCCGAAGTCGAGGGCACCATGGGCCAGTACGACGCCGCACTCGGCGGTCGTATCTATCTGGTTGAGAGCCCTGCAGATGTCGACGCCTTGCAGGTCGTCAACCCCGAGCAGTTGGCCTTTGTCACCCAGACTACCCTCTCTATGGACGACACCGCGCGCGTGATTGACCGCCTCCGCCAGCGCTTCCCAGAGATTGAAGGGCCACGCAAAGACGACATCTGCTACGCCACCCAAAACCGCCAAGACGCCGTTAAACAGTTGGCGTTGGAGTCGCAGTTGGTACTGGTGGTTGGTTCTGTTGCCAGCTCCAACTCCAACCGGCTGCGCGAGTTAGCCGAGCGCTGCGGCTGCAGTGCCTATCTGATTGATGGTGCCGAAGACATCGACCCGAGCTGGCTGCAAGGTGTCGACACCATCGGTGTCACCGCCGGAGCCTCGGCGCCGGAAGTGTTGGTGCTGGCCGTGGTCGAGCGACTGCAAATGCTCGGGGCCAGTGCCCCGTGCGAGCTGGCTGGCATTCGCGAAAACGTCCACTTTAGTCTGCCGCGCGAGTTGCGCGACGATTAGCGTCGGCGCGCCTCGATCGCCGCCAACAGCGCTTGGGTCGAGGGGTCGCTCGGGCTGTCGCCCTGTAGCAGCTGATTGGCCATCTTTTTACCCAGCTCAACTCCCCATTGGTCGAAAGAGTTAATGTTCCAGATCACCCCTTGGGCGAATACCTTGTGCTCGTAGAGTGCGATCAACGCCCCTAAGTTGAAGGGGGTGAGCTCTTCCAGTAGCACTGTGTTGGAGGGGCGGTTGCCGGGATAATAACGGTGTGGCTGCCCGGCTGGAGCCGGCTGCCCGCTCATCAGTGCGCTGCTCTGTGCCAACATATTGCCGAGCAGCACGGTGTGGTGTTCGGGGTTGCTTAAGTTGTCGTTGATGGCGGCGATAAAGTCTATCGGTACCGCTTGAGTGCCCTGGTGCAAGAGTTGAAAGAAAGCGTGCTGGCCGTTAGTGCCGGTCTGTCCCCACAAGATGGGTCCGGTGCGGTAGTCGACCGGTTCGCCGCTGATCTGGCACGACTTGCCATTGCTCTCCATGTCTAGCTGTTGCAGATAAGCGGGCAGCAGCGCTAACCGCTCGCAGTAGGGGATTACCGCATAGCTGGCGCTGTGGTTGAAGTTGCTCTCCCAGAGGCCGATAAGCGCCAGCAGCAGCGGCATATTTTCTGCCGCCGGTGCGGTGACAAAGTGTCGATCCATGGCGCGCGCGCCATCGAGCAGCTGGCGGAATCGGTCAAACCCTACCGAGATGGCAATCGACAGGCCGATCGCCGACCACAGCGAATAACGCCCGCCCACCCACTCGGCGAACTCCAGCACCTGCTGCGGGGCTACCCCGTAGTCAATAGCGGCCTGGCGGTTGGCGGTGAGCGCTAAAAAATGGCGGCTGCGCTGCGGTTGTGTAAGCCCGAGTTCAGCGCTAAACCAGCGCTGCGCAGTGGCGGCGTTGAGCAGCGTCTCCTGGGTGGTAAACGTTTTGCTGGCCACCGCGACCAGCGTGGTGTGCGCGTCGAGTGTTTTCAGTAGCTGCAGTATCTGCGCACCATCGACATTGGAGACAAAGTGCATCCGCAGATCGGGGTGGGCAAATTCAGCCAGCGCTGAGCAGACCATTTTCGGCCCTAAATCGGAACCGCCAATGCCAATATTGACAATGTCAGTAATCGCTCGACCGCTCTCACCAAGCCACTGTCCGGCGCGTATTTGCTCGCTAACCCGTTCAACCGCGGCGAGCTGCTCGGCGACCTCAGCGGCTATGGCGCTGTCGACACCATCGCCGCTGTGGGCACGCAGTGCGGTGTGCAACACCGCGCGCTGTTCGGTGGTATTGATCGCTGCGCCGCTGAACATCGCCTGACGCTGCTGGGTCAGGGGTGATTCAGCTGCAAGCGCTAACAGTGCTTCCAACACCGCATCGCTGATACGATTTTTGCTGTAATCGAGCAACAGCCCTGCGCACTGCAGCTGGTAGCGCGAGGCGCGGTCGGGCTGGTTAAATAGCTCGCGCAGTGACGGTACACCGGCACTGGCCAGTGCTTCGAGCCGACCCCATGCGGGTGTCTGACGGGGTGAGTAGTGGCGGGGCTGGGTGGTCATAGCGATTGTCACCTTGCTTGATGTGGGCGTAGTGTAACTGCTGCACAGGGCAGCGAAAGGGTCAATTTGGCGCATTTGGCGGCTAGTTGATCGATTTCATCCGCGTGACTGCGCCAATTGCGTTTTGGTTGGGCGATAATCTATTGTTGTAGATTGTTTCAATCACAACATTTTGTTGTTAATTTACATAAAATGCAAAAATAATTGAGAAATTTGGCACTTTTTATGTAATTTTATTACACAAAGATCTAAAATAACGACGTGCTGGCTGCGAGCCGGCCCAATTTTCGAGGGTTTCTCTATGGCTATTAACGCAACTGTCGCCGCCGTCACTGACCGTATCGCCGCGCGCAGCCGTGAGCTGCGCGATGACTACCTCAACCAGATGCGTGATGCCGCAGAGAATCAGCCGACCCGCAGCCGGCTCAGTTGCGGTAATTTGGCGCACGGTTTCGCTGCCTGCGATGCCGGTGACAAGAATACCTTGCGACTGATGGAGGCCGGCAACGTCGCCATCGTCACCGCCTATAACGATATGCTCTCGGCACACCACCCCTACGCCGACTACCCAGACCAGATTAAAGCGACGCTGCGTGCGATGGGTTGGACCGCGCAAGTGGCTGGGGGGGTGCCGGCGATGTGTGACGGTGTCACCCAGGGTCAAGCCGGTATGGAGTTAAGCTTGTTCAGCCGTGACTTAATTGCCCAGTGCACCGCGCTGTCGCTGTCACACCAGATGTTCGACGCGGTATTGGCACTTGGCGTGTGCGACAAAATTGTTCCCGGTCTGTTGATCGGTGCGCTCAGCTTTGGCCACCTGCCGACCATTTTTGTCCCGGCCGGTCCAATGGAGAGTGGGCTGCCCAATAAAGAGAAACAGCGCATACGCCAGCTATACGCCGAGGGTAAGGTCGGTCGTGAAGAGTTGTTGCAGGCCGAATCCGACAGCTACCACAGCGCCGGCACCTGTACCTTTTACGGCACCGCTAATAGCAACCAGGTGTTACTCGAAGCGCTTGGGCTGCAACTGCCGGGCAGCTCGTTTGTCAATCCGAACAATCCGCTGCGCCAGCCGCTAACTGCGGCGGCAGCCGAACAGGTAGCGCGTATAACCAGTTTGGGCCAGGATTATCGACCGATCGGTGCCATTGTTGACGAGCGCGCCATCGTCAATGCAGTGGTATCACTGCTGGCCTCGGGCGGTTCGACTAACCATACCATTCACCTTATTGCCATCGCGCGCGCCGCCGGGTTAATTATTAACTGGGATGATTTTTCCGAACTCTCAGCCGTGGTCCCGCTGCTGGCCAAGGTCTATCCCAATGGCCACGCCGATGTGAACCATTTCCACGCCGCTGGCGGTACCGGTTGCCTGTTTGGCCAGCTGGTTGCGGCCGGCTTGATGCACGGCGATGCAAAAACCGTGTGGGGGCAGAGCTTCGCCGATTTTGCCAGCGAGCCGACGCTGCGCGATGGTCGCGTCAGCTGGCAGCCTTCCCCTGCCGAGTCGCTCGACAGCGAGGTGCTGGCCTCGGTGGCAGCCCCGTTCTCGGCCGAGGGCGGTCTCAATTTGATCAGTGGCAACTTGGGGCGCGGCGTGGTCAAGCTCTCTGCGGTAGCCGCCGAGCACCGGCTAGTAGAGGCCCCGGCGCTGGTGATCGAAAATCAAGATGATCTGGCGGCACTGTTTCAGTCCGGCGAGCTCGACCGCGATGTGATTGTGGTGGCGCGTTTTCAGGGCCCAAAAGCGTTGGGCATGCCGGAGCTGCACAAATTGACGCCGCTGCTCGGTTCGCTGCAAGACCGCGGTTTTAAGGTGGCGTTGGTCACTGACGGGCGCATGTCTGGCGCCTCAGGGAAAGTGCCGGCCGCCATTCACCTGGTCCCCGAGGCGGCCGCTGGCGGGCCGTTGGCGCGGGTACAGAGCGGCGACAGGCTGCGTTTGGATGCTGCGGCTGGGACGCTAGAGTGGCTGGGTGACGCCGACGAATTTGCCCGCCGCGCAGTGGCGCAGTCACCGCAGATGGGTGAGCGCGGCTGCGGTCGCGAACTGTTCGCACTCAATCGCGGCGCGGTTGGCAGTGCTGAACAGGGTGCTTCTTATCTGTTTGGCGAGCAACAATAATGGCGGTGCAAGCGTGGTCTCTAGTCGCCGATATCGGTGGTACTAATGCCCGTTTTGCGGCGTTGTTGCCGGGGCAGTTGGAGAGTGAGTACCAGTTTTTTTACACGGTCGCCGAGCACGCCGATTTTTTACAACTGCTGGCCCAGCTGCGCAGTGATATTGGCGCCGCCACCGGTTGGCACACCGCCCCTGTCGCCGCGTGCCTAGCGGTGGCCTGCCCGGCTGATGGCGCGGAGATTCAATTTACCAACAGCCATTGGCATTTCAGTAAAGCCGAAGTAGAAGCGGCTCTTCAGTGCCGGGTAGAGCTGATCAATGACTTTGCCGCTATCGCCCACGGCGTTACCGAGCTCAAGCCCAATGATGTTATGCAGCTGGGCGGCGGAGCCCCGGTTGCCGACAAAGCCATAGCGATATTGGGCGCAGGTACCGGCCTGGGTGTCTCGGCAGTTATCCCCGTGCAAGAGCGCTATGCCATTGTCGACGGCGAGGGTGGTCATGTTGGTTTTGCCCCTGGCGACCAGCGTCAAGCTGAGGTGCTGCGTCGTCTGCAGCAGCGTTTTGGCGGCCATGTCTCGGCGGAACGGATCCTCAGCGGCGGTGGCTTAGTCACGCTCTATCAGACTTTGGCCGAGATCGACGAGTTGCCGGCGCCGCTGCAAAAGGCCTCGCAGATTACCGCCGCAGCGATAGAAGATAGCGACCCTCTGGCCGTGGAGACACTACAGCAGTTCTGCCAGATTATGGGTACCGTGGCCGGCGACTTGGCGCTGACCTTGGGTGCGCGCGGTGGGGTCTATCTAGCTGGTGGCGTGGTACCGCGCTTTGCGGAATTTTTCTGCGCCAGCCGTTTCAGAGAATTTTTTCAGGCCAAGGGGCGTTTTGCCGACTACTTGGCGGCTATACCGGTGTATTTGGTGGTGCGCGAGCAGCTCGGGCTGCTCGGCGCGGCTAAACACTTACAAGCGATAAGTGGCGAGGGGCACTAAGGCCCCATTTGAAATTATTAGAGTTAACTGAAAGAGTCTATTTATGCGAGAGTTGTTATCGTCGGTTGCCGTTGTCCCAGTGATTGTTATCGACCGTCTAGAAGACGCTGTGCCATTGGCCAGGGCACTGGTCGCCGGTGGTCTGCCGGTGCTGGAAGTGACATTGCGCACGCCGGTGGCAGTGGCGGCTATTGCCGCCATGGTTGAGCAAGTGCCAGGTGCAGTAGTTGGCAGTGGCACCGTTTGTAGCGCCGAGCAGATAGCGCAGTCAGTTGCTGCAGGCTGCCAGTTTATGGTGTCGCCGGGCGCTACCGATGCGCTGTTGATGGCGGCAGCCAAAGCACCAATACCGCTGCTGCCCGGAATAGCCAGCGCCAGTGAACTAATGCGTTGCCAGGAGCAGGGCTATCGCGAGGTAAAGTTTTTCCCCGCCGAGGCTAATGGCGGAGTCAAAGCGTTGAAAGCGATTGCCGGCCCATTTGCTGATATGCGCTTCTGTCCTACCGGCGGCATTGGCCCCGGCAATGTGTTGGACTACCTCGCGCTCGACAATGTGCTCTGTGTCGGTGGTTCTTGGGTCTGTCCTAACGAGCTAGTGGCTGCGCAGCAGTGGGATAAAATAACGGAGTTGGCCGCCGCTGCAGCAGCGTTGCGCAGCTGAGTGCTGTTTTAACGAGCGATTTAGCTCCAAGGGGTGAGATGTGAGCAGTAATGTCGACTTAATTTTGTTTGGTGCGCGTGGCGATCTCTCCAAGCGCAAACTCTTTCCAGCGCTCTATCAGCTCGAGCGCGCGGCGCTGTTGGATGACAGTATTCGCATTGCCGGGGTCGCCCGTGAGCAGCTCAGCTCTGAGCAGTTTATCGACGACGTCAAACTGCGTCTGCAGGAGGCACTGCCCGCGGCAGATTGGGACGAGGGGGCGTGGAGTCGATTCAGCCGCAGACTGACATTCATTAAGATCGATTTTGCGCAAAAAAATAATTACCCGGCGCTGAAAGGTTGGTTGGTTGAAGGGCGCACCGCTATCTTTTACATGGCGACACCGCCGAGCTTGTTTGGTCCGATCTGCCAACATTTAGACAATGCCGGCTGTGTTGATAGTCGCGCTCGCATCGTCTTGGAAAAGCCGATCGGTCACGATCTGGAGAGCTCGCGAGAGGTCAACGCCACGATTGGCCGTTATTTCCCCGAGCGCAACATCTACCGTATCGACCACTACCTGGGCAAAGAGACTGTCCAAAACCTACTGGTGCTGCGTTTCGCCAATCGCATGATCAATTCGCAGTGGGACAACAGTTGTATCGACCATATTCAGATAACGGCCGCCGAAACCGTAGGTATTGAGGGGCGCTGGAGCTATTACGACAAGGTTGGCCAGCTGCGCGACATGGTGCAAAACCACCTGCTACAGCTGCTCTGTATGATCGCCATGGAGCCGCCAAACTCTACTAATGCCGATGAGATTCGCGCCGAAAAAGTGAAGTTGCTGCGCGCGCTATCACCGGTTACCCCCGATAATGTCGCCGATCGCGTGGTGCGTGGCCAATATGCCGCCGGCTGGATCAGTGGCAAACCGGTGGTTGGTTATATGGAAGAGCAGGGCAGTGAGAGTGACAGCAGCAATACCGAGACCTTTGTCGCGCTGAAAACCTACATCGATAACTGGCGCTGGGCCGGCGTGCCGTTTTATCTGCGCACCGGGAAGCGCATGGCCGAGAAGATGACCGAGGTGGTGATTACCTACAAAGCTAATCCGCACGGCATCTTCCCTGGCTCTAATGTCGAGAAGGCCAACCGCTTGATCTTCCGTCTACAACCCAACGAAGGGGTTGAGATGGAGATGATCTCGAAAAAACATAGCCTCAGCAACGAGTTGAAATTAGAAAAACGCACCCTAAACCTCGACTTTTTTGACAGTTCGGGCGGCTCGCGCATCCCCGAGGCCTATGAGCGGCTGTTTTTAGAGGCGATCCGCGGCGATCAGTGGTTGTTTGTCAGCCGTGAAGAAATTGAAGCCTCGTGGCGCTGGTGCGACACATTGATCGACTCTTGGCGGGCTAAAAATTTACAGGTTAAACCTTACAGTGCCGGTAGCTGGGGCCCGTCAAAAGCGGAAATGCTCATCGAAAAAGACCAGCGCAGCTGGCATGGGGGTTAACATGGCGCCGTGCGAACAGCAGTTTGACACTCCAAAGCAGCTCGATGCGGCACTGGCTATAGCGGTTGCTGCGAGGTTGGCGGCGGCCATCGAAAGCCGCGGTGAAGCATGGCTAGTGGTCTCTGGCGGGCGCACACCGCTGGGTTTTTTTGCCCAGTTAGCGGCACAGCCATTGCGCTGGGAGAAGGTGATAGTGACCCTCGCCGATGAGCGCTGGGTAGATAACCATCACCTCGACAGTAATGAAAAACTGGTGCGCGAACAGCTGCTGTGCGGTCCCGCCGCAGCCGCTCAGTTTTTGCCGCTGGCTGATCTCTCTACCGATATCGACAGCGCGGTAAGCGAGCTCGACTACCGCTTGATGCGGGCGCCGCGCTTTGCCGCACTGGTATTGGGTATGGGTGACGACGGCCACACCGCGTCGCTATTCCCCGGCGCTACGGCACTGCAACAGGGGCTGGATATCAACTCTGGGCGCAGCTGTATTATTGTCGAACCGCTCACCGCGCCGCATTTGCGGGTCTCCTTGACGCTGCCGCGACTGCTCGACAGCGACGAGATCTTTATTCATATTGTCGGCGCCAACAAGCAGCAAGTGCTGGAGCGGGCGAGAGCTAGCGGCGAAGTGTCTGAACTGCCGATCCGCGCGGTGCTGCGCCAGCACGCGGCACCGGTAACGATATACTGGAGTGGCCAGTAATTCAGCCGGCGTGCCCGAGTGGCTGAAATCGCCTACAATTTGTCCTTTGCTCGCCGCACCCGCACAAGGACAGCCAATGCATGTAGTCGCCAGCCACCCCTTTGCCGGCCAGCAGCCGGGAACCTCGGGGTTGCGTAAAAAAGTGACCGTTTTTCAACAACCGCACTATCTGGAAAATTTTATCCAAGCGGTTTTTACGGCGGTGCCAGCGCTGGTTGGCGCTACCCTGGTGGTTGGCGGTGACGGCCGCTTCTTCAATTTACAAGCGACTCAGACCATCATCAAAATGGCTGCCGCGAACGGCGTCGCCAAGGTGATTGTCGGTGCCGGTGGTCTACTCTCCACGCCGGCGGCCTCGGCGCTAATCCGCCAGCGCCACGCCGCCGGTGGCTTAATTCTCTCCGCCAGCCATAATCCCGGCGGTGCCGACGGTGACTTTGGCGTCAAGTTCAACAGCGCCAACGGCGGCCCGGCGCCAGCTGCAGTGACCGATGCTATCTATGCCGCCAGCTTGGAGATTGACAGTTACCGCACGGTGGCCAGCGCCGACCTCGAGCTAGATAAACTTGGCAGCCAGCAGATCGCTGCGATGCAGGTTGAGGTAGTCGATCCGGTTGCCGACTACGCCGAGCTCATGGCTAGCCTGTTTGACTTTGCAGCAATTGCCCGGCTGTTGGCCAAGCCCGATTTTAAATTTGTCTTTGACGCTATGCACGCGGTAACCGGCCCCTATGCTGAGGAAATTTTTACTCGGCGGCTGGGGTTGCCGTCGCAGCAGCTACTTAATTGTCAGCCGCAACTCGACTTTGGCGGCGGCCATCCAGACCCCAATCTGGCCCATGCTGGCGATCTGATAGCGGCGTTGGCTGGGGTTGGGGAGTTTGCTCTGGCGGCCGCCTCGGACGGCGATGGCGACCGCAACATGGTGCTGGCATCCGAGCTGTTTATTAATCCCTGCGACAGTATTGCGCTGTTGGCGGCCAATGCCCACTGCGTACCGGCTTACCGAGAGGGCTTAGCCGGTGTGGCTCGCTCCATGCCGACCAGTCGCGCACTGGATCGGGTGGCGGCAAAGCTCCAGCTGCCCTGTTATGAGACCCCGACCGGTTGGAAATATTTTGGCAGCCTGCTCGATGCCGGCAAAATCACTCTGTGCGGCGAGGAGAGTTTCGGTTCCGGTTCTGACCACATTCGCGAGAAAGACGGCCTCTGGGCGGTGCTGTTCTGGCTCAATATTATTGCTGTGCGCGGGCTGTCGCCTCGGCAATTGTTGGCCGAACACTGGACTGAATACGGCCGTGATTTTTTCAGCCGCCACGATTATGAAGGGTTGCCAAGTGACGACGCTCGGTCGCTATTGGCCGATCTACACCAGCCGTCACAGCCGCTGGTAGGTAGACGCTGGGGGGCGTTGACGCTGCTACAGCTGGAGTCGTTTACTTACACCGATCCGGTCGACAACAGCCGTGCCGATAAACAAGGTTTAATCTTTACTTTTGAGGATGACAGCCGCGCGGTGCTGCGGCTTAGTGGCACCGGCACCTCGGGCGCGACGTTGCGACTCTATTTTGACCGCTACAGCAGCGACTCCGCACAGTACTGGTTAGCGCCGCAACAGGCCTTGGCGGCAACCATTGCTGCTATCTCAGAGCTGTTGCAGCTAGAGCAGCGCTTTGGCCGCCACCACCCCGATGTCATTACATAAATGGCAATTATTGCGCCGTCAACATCACTCGGGCGTTGTCTAGCATACGGTTAGAGAACCCCCATTCGTTGTCGTACCACGCCATCACTTTGACTAAGTTACCCTGCACGCGGGTCTGCGTGGCGTCAAAATTGCTTGAAAAGGGGATGTGGTTAAAGTCGATAGAAACCAGCGGCTTGTCGTTGTAGTGCAGTACCTCGGCCAGCGAGCCGGCTGCTGCAGTGGCGATGATCTGATTGACCTCGTCGACGCTGGTCTCGCGAGCGGCGTTGAAGGTAAAGTCGACTAGCGACACATTGATGGTCGGCACCCGCACCGCCATGCCATCGAGGCGGCCATTGAGTTCAGGAATCACCTCGCCGATGGCTGCAGCAGCACCCGTTTTGGTCGGGATCATCGACTGGGTGGCAGAGCGGGCGCGATAGATGTCACTGTGGTAGACGTCAGAGAGATTTTGATCGTTGGTGTAAGAGTGCACCGTGGTCATAAAGCCGCTGACAATGCCCAGCGTATGGTGCAGTGGCGCCGCGATCGGGGCCAGACAGTTGGTGGTGCAGGAGGCGTTGGAGATGATTTGCTGGTCGCCGCTAATGACCCCGTGGTTGATGCCGTAGACCACGGTGGCATCCATTTGGGTGCCGGGCGCTGAGACCAATACCTTGCTGGCGCCGGCGGCCAGATGCAGCGCCGCCTTGTCGCGATGGGTGAACAGACCGGTGCACTCACAGACCAGATCGACGCTCAGCTGGCGCCACGGCAGCGCCGCTGGGTCGCGCTCAGAGGTGCAGAGAATGCGCTCTTCGCCAATACAGAGATAGTCGCCATCCACCGTCACCGGTTCTGCAAAACGGCCGTGCACCGAATCAAACTGCAGTAGGTGCGCGTTGATGGCGACATCGCCTAAGTCGTTGATGGCGACCACTCGCAGCTGTTGCCGCAGCTCGGGGCGCTCGTAGAGGGCGCGGAGAATATTGCGGCCGATGCGGCCAAAACCATTAATTGCTAGTTGGTACATTGCAAACCTCTCGAAGTGGGCGTTACCGGGAGCAGGGGTATTCGCTAAATGTAATTAAATTACAAAAATAGTAGGCAATTGGTCGGCAAAAGTCGACAAATTTTTGTAAAAATTACAAAAAATAGGGTTTTTAGCACGGATCTGTCGATTAATCGTGGTGATTATGAAATATTATTACCTCGTGACAGTGGCGGGTAATCCGCCACTCCAATGCCATAACGGATACGCTATGCAATCAGTTAATCTTCTCAATGTGATCAACGACCAGTTGCCCACTCTCAATCGCTCAGAGAGCAAGGTGGCCGCGGTGATTCTCGCCGACCCCGAGGCCGCCACCCGCTCCAGTATTGCCAACCTCGCCAAGGCGGCCAAAGTCAGTGAGCCGAGCGTCAACCGCTTTTGTAAACGGTTCGATAGCACCGGCTTTCCCGACTTTAAGCTGCGTTTGGCGCGCTCGCTGGCCAGCGGCATTCGCTTTGTCAACCGCAACGTCGACCCGGGCGACGATGTCACCGCCTATACGGCAAAGATTTTTGACAGCACGATTAACAGCTTGGCGCTGGTGCGCGACCGCATCAGCCATGAGCGGGTCAGTCAGGTGGTGGATAAATTGGTGCAGGCCAAACGCATCTATTTTTTTGGTCTGGGTGCCTCCGCAGCGGTGGCCCGCGACGCTGAGCACAAGTTTTTCCGCTTTAATCTGCCGGTATCTCACCACGACGATGTACTGATGCAGCGGATGCTGGCGGCCACCGGCAGCGCTGGCGATATCTTTTTTATCATCTCCTATACCGGCCGCACCCGCGAACTAGTCGAGGTCGCGTTAGCCGCTCGCGAGCGCGGCGCTACTGTTATCGCGCTGACCGCGCCCGATTCGCCGCTGGCCGCCGCCTGTACCCTAGAGTTCACTGTCGAGGTGCCAGAGAATACCGACGACTACATGCCGATGAGCTCGCGCATCGTTCATCTGGTGATGCTCGACGTGCTCGCCACTGGGGTGACCCTGCGCCGCGGGCCAGAGTTTCTGCCACATCTTGAGCGTATCAAAGCGTCCCTGAAGCCAACCCGCTTCCCGCCCGGCAAGCAGTAGCTGCCGCGGGGCCGGCAACGGCGAGTGCAGTTAGGCTAAAGGTCTAATGGCCTCTGCGCAGTGCTTTGGCGATCATGCACACCTGACGCTAGGTGTACAGCAGCGCACCGGCCACTCTCTATTGAGTCACTATTGATCCGTCACACACTTACACAAGGGTTTTGTTATGTCTGATTTCCCTCTCCATCCTGTCCCCGCTGAATGGGCCGCCAACGCCTGGATTAACGAGGCCAAGTACGCCGAGCTCTACGCCCAGTCTATCGAGCAGCCCGAACAGTTTTGGGCGACGCAGGCCGAGCAATTTTTGAGCTGGGACAAGCGCTGGGATCGAGTGCTGGAGAGCGATATGCAGCAGGGCACCGCGACCTGGTTTGGCGGCGGTCAGTTAAATGTCGCCACCAACTGTATCGACCGCCATCTGCCTGAGCGCGCCGATCAGGTAGCGCTTATCTGGGAGGGTGACGACCCGGCTGACGACAAAAAAATCACCTACGCTGAGCTCCACGAGCAGGTCTCGCGGCTGGGCAACGTGCTGCGCGACCGCGGCGTCAAGAAAGGCGACCGCGTATGTATTTACATGCCGATGATCCCCGAGGCCGCCTACGCCATGTTGGCGTGTGCCCGGGTTGGCGCGGTGCACTCAATCGTATTTGGCGGCTTTTCGCCCGATGCGCTCAAAGATCGCATTCTTGACTCTGACTGCCGGGTGTTGATCACCGCAGATGAGGGTGTGCGCGGCGGCAAAGCCATTGCACTCAAAGCCAATGCCGATCAGGCGCTGGCCGACTGCCCCAATCTTCACACCTGTCTGGTGGTGAAGCGCACCGGCGGCGAGATCGCTTGGGATGGCGCTCGCGATATCTGGTACCACGAGGCGACCGCAGCGGTCAGCGGCCACTGCCCAGCTGAGCTGATGGAGGCCGAGGATCCGCTGTTTATCCTCTACACCTCAGGTTCTACCGGTAAGCCGAAAGGGGTGCTGCACACTACCGCCGGTTATCTGCTGATGACGGCAATGACTCACAAGTACGTGTTCGACTACCAAGAGGGCGACATCTACTGGTGTACCGCCGATGTCGGCTGGGTGACTGGCCACAGTTACATCGTCTACGGGCCGCTCTGCAACGGCGCCACGTCGCTGATGTTTGAGGGGGTTCCCACCTACCCCGACGCTTCGCGTTTCTGGCGGGTGGTCGACAAACATCAGGTCAACCAGTTCTATACTGCACCAACGGCTATCCGCTCATTGATGGCGGCCGGCGATGCATTGGTGGCGCAGACCTCGCGCAGCTCGTTGAAGCTGCTCGGCACCGTCGGCGAGCCGATCAACCCAGAGGCTTGGGAGTGGTACTACAAAGTGGTTGGCGACAGCCGCTGCCCGATCGTCGACACCTGGTGGCAGACCGAGACCGGCGCCCACATGTTGACGCCGCTGCCCGGCGCCACCGCACTCAAGCCCGGCTCTGCGACCCGTCCATTCTTTGGTGTCCAGCCAGTGCTGCTCGACCAAGAGGGCAATGAGCTCGAGGGCGCGGTAGAGGGTATGTTGGCGATTAAGGCCAGCTGGCCGAGCCAGATTCGCACCGTCTACGGCGATCACCAGCGGCTTATCGATACCTATTTCAGTACCTTCCCCGGCTACTACTTTACCGGTGACGGTGCCCGTCGCGATGAGGATGGCTACTACTGGATCACCGGACGCGTCGACGATGTGCTTAATGTCTCCGGACACCGCATGGGCACTGCCGAAGTGGAAAGTGCGCTGGTGCTGCACCCCAAAATTGCTGAAGCGGCCGTGGTCGGCTACCCACACGACATTAAAGGGCAGGGTATCTATGCCTATGTGACGCCGATGACCGGTGTCGAGCCAGACGAAGCGCTGCGCGCCGAGTTGATTGCGCTTTGCGTTAAAGAGATTGGCCCGATCGCCAAGCCAGATCTTATTCAGTGGGCGCCGGGCTTGCCAAAGACTCGCTCGGGTAAGATTATGCGGCGCATCTTGCGCAAAGTCGCCGCCAATGAGCTGGACAGTTTGGGCGACACCTCCACTCTGGCCGACCCCAGCGTGGTCGATGAGTTGGTGGGCAACCGTCTCAACCAGTAGTGCCGCATAACCGCGTTGTGCGCAAACGGCTCTGTGCGAACAGGGCCGTTTTTTTTGGCGCACGATCCGCGCGCGGCGGTTGAAAAGCACCAGTTCGCAGTGTACAGTCTGCGCAGTTTTTCCTAAGGGGCGGCCACACCACGGCCTGAGATGCACCCTTGAACCTGATCCGGATAATGCCGGCGTAGGAATAGGATCTAGCGCAGTCGCGCCGCAGTCTCTCCAATACGCAGTATGCCGGGTCTTTTTAACCCTGTTAAAGAGGCTCACACTATGTTTAAACTACCTGTTAAAACTCTGTTCGCCAGCGCTGTAACTCTCGCTAGCCCAACGCTGATGGCGATCGAAGAGATCACTGTCAGCGCTGATTTTATCGACGGCTCGATCAACCAGCTGGCCGGTTCGCTGTCGGCGGTTGACGATGAGTTACTCAATCGCCAGGTACCGCAACACCTCGACGGCGTGTTGGATGCGCTGGTCAACGTCAGCTTTAGCTCGGCCGGCTCGCGCGGGCGCTTTATGCAGGTGCGCGGGGTAGGCGATCTGGAGCAGTTTCAAGACCCGAAAAACTACCCTTCGGTGGTGGCGACCTTAAACGGCGTTGAGCTCGGCGATGCCGGCGCCGCACTGCTGTTTGATGTCGATCAGGTGAGCTTGGCGCGCGGTCCGCAGGCGACCAGTCAGGGGGCGGTTGGCCACGCCGGTGCCTTGGCGCTGCGCAGTGTCGATGCCGACAGTGAGCGCAACTATCTGCAGTTGGGGCTGGGCAGTGACGGTCTCTGGCAGGCCGGTGTCGCCGCGGGTGCGGCGCTGGGCGATGGCGCGGTGCGTCTGGCGCTCTATCAATCGAGCGAAGATGGCCAGACCCGCAACCTCACCCTCAACCGCGACGATACCGCCGGCCGCGACGAGCAGTTGGCGAGATTGACGGCGAGTTTTAAGGTGACGCCATTGACCGAGGTTGGCCTCACCGCCCAGTGGTTGGATGCCGACAACGGTTACGACGCCTGGTCGCTGGACGACGAGCGCGCCACGCTCAGTGATCAGCCCGGCAGCGACCAGCTGCGCCACGCCCTGGTGGGGGTTACTGTAGCGCGTACACACTACTCGGGCGCAGTATCGGAGATTATGGTCAGCCATAGTGATGGCGATAGCGACTACGGCTACGATGCCGATTGGGTTTTTGTCGGTTTCCATGAAGATGCCGACCGCGCCACTGAGCGGTTCCTGCGCGACAAGAGCCACACTGCGCTCGACCTGCGCTGGAACAGTGCCGTCACCGGCGACAGCAGTTTCACCGCAGGTCTTTACTTGCGCCGCGCCGATGAGCAGTTGCACTACATTTACAACAGCGTTTTTTACGGCGACTTTGTCTCGCGCGGTGATTATGAGAGCGAGCAGCAGGCTCTCTACGGCCAGTGGCGCAGCGAGCGGGGCGCGCTGGAGTGGATCGCCGCGGCGCGCCTTGAGCGGTTTAGCGATGACTACCGCGACAGCAACGCGTTTGACTCATCCAGTGACGAGTGGCTGCGCCACTGGGCGGTGACGGCCAACTACCGCCCGGGCGCAGACCAGCTCTGGTATGCGCGGCTCGCCCAGTCGCAGAAGCCCGGCGGTATCAATACCTCGGCCAGCGCCAACCAAGTTTGGATGTCGCCCGCCTTCCAAGCTTTTACCGCCGACAAATTGCGCTTTGACAGCGAGCAGCTGCGCTCTTTAGAACTGGGCTACAAGTGGCAGTCGGGGGATGCCGAGCTGCGCGCCACGCTGTTCTACAACCAGCGCAACAACGCCCAGCTCGAGAGCTGGATGTGGGACGACGGCGCCGGCTTGTGGATCGGTTATCTGGATAGCACCACCGATGCCGATAACTACGGACTCGAGCTGGAGTGGCAGCAGGGCTGGGGTGAGCAGGTGAGCAGCTACGTCAATCTCGGCGTGCTGCGCACAGAGGTCGAGGCGATCACCAGCTTTGATCTCGATCAGTGGGGCTTCAACCAGCGCCGCGGCCGCGATCAGGCTAAGTCGCCGCGCTACCAGTACAGTGCTGGAATAAATTACCGCGCTGACCGCATCGCGGTTGAGTTACAGCTGCAGGGCGCCGACAACAGTTACTACGGCTACTATCACGACGGCCAGCTGCCCGGCTACCATCTGCTCAACCTGTTTGTCAGTGGCGAGCTCGGCGGCGTTGAGCTGTCACTGTGGGGGCGCAATCTCGCCGATCGCGATTACGCGGTACACGGCCTCTATTTTGCCGGCGACCCGCGCACATGGATCAACGAGAGCTACCGCCAGCTCGCACCTGGGCGCAGTTTTGGCGCCAGCGCACGCTGGCAGTTTTAAGGAGCGCACCGTGAGCGAGCAACAGATTACAATCGACATCAGTATGTATCCGCTGCGCGAGGAGTATATCGCGCCGATCAACCGCTTTATTGAGTTGGTCAACGCCGTCGCCGGGCTACAGGTGGTGACCACGCCGACCTCGACTATTGTGCAAGGGCCCACCATGGCGGCGATGGCCGCCGTACAACAGGCACTGCTGCAGTGTTATGAGGAGTTTGGTCGCGCCGTATTTGTGGTGAAGTATATCCCCGACTACCGGGCGCTAGACTAATGCTGGCAGCGCTGGCATGGGTCAACTTAGAGACGCTCGGGGTAGTATTGGCGCTGGCGTTTTTGCTGCTGGCAACCGCCGAGAACAGCCTCTGTTGGCCGGTGGCAGTGGTCAGCAGCGTTGTCTATATGGTGGTGTTTTGGCGCGCGCAGCTGCCGCTGCAGGCGGCGCTCAATGGTTTTTACCTAGTCACTGCGCTCTATGGCTGGTGGGCGTGGCGCCACGGCGACGGCGAGCAGGCCGAGCTGGCCATTCAGCGCTGGCCACTGCGCCGACACTTACTGTTGATAGCGGCCATTGCCGCACTGACACTGCTGTCGGCCTACGGCCTACGCCACAGTGGCGACCCGCTGGGCTGGCTGCTGTTGGACGGCTTGATCAGTTGGGGGGCGGTGGCGGCTACCGTCATGGCGACCCGCAAGGTGCTGGAGAACTGGCTCTACTGGGTGGTTCTCGACGCCGCCGCAATTTATCTTTATCTGGCTCGCGACCTACAGCAGACCGCGCTGTTGTTTGTGGTCTATACGCTGATGGCCAGCTATGGCTACTGGCGCTGGCGGCGCAACTACCGTCTGCAAGCGGCATAAACGGTGACAGCAATAGCGCTGCAAGAGGCTCTCGACAGCTGGTCGCAGTGGCAGTTGCCACCGCCGCAGCGTCCGTCGGTGTTGGCAGAGCTGCCGGGTGGTCGCGTCAATCAGAGTTTTTTACTGGCCGCGGGGCCGTGGCGAGGGGTTTTACGGCTCAACAACCCTCGCTCGGCGCAGTTGGGTATCGACCGGCGCAGCGAGGCAGCGCTCTACCAGCTGCTGGCCGGCAAGCCCTATCTGGCGACGCTCTACCACGCTAGTGAACGGTTTCTGGTCAGCGAGTACATTGTTGGTCGCCAGTGGCAGCAGCGCGACTGCGACGACCCGCGCCAGCGCCAGCGCTTGCGCGCACTAATCGATGACTACACTGCCATCGATGAACGCGCCGCGCCGCCGTCGCTGCGCCGCTACCAATACAGCGCCTACTGCAATGACTACCTACAACAGCTGCCAGTGTCGCAGTGTCATACTTGGCAGCCACTGCTGCAGCGAGCGATGGATCTCGACTGCTACCTCGATAGCCGCGGCCGCACGCTAGTGCACCATGACTTGAGCGCCGCCAATGTGATCGACTCGCCGCGCGGGCTGGTTATTCTCGATTGGGAGTACGCTGGGCTGTCGACGGCGGCGTTCGATCTGCAGTGGCTGGCCGAGGAGAGTGTCGACAAAGCGCTCGAGCCGATGGTGCGTGAGTTGAGTGCAGGGTTAAACCAACTTTGGCAGCTGTTGGCGCAGCGGTGAATAGCGCTGGCATTTTTACCGCTAACTGGGTAAGCTGCGCGCTCTTGTCAGTCCTGTTGTGTTGTCCCTAGCAAATCCTTTCGCTCACGGTTACTTTTCACTCCAAGCTCTGACCCCTTAGCAACACCTTAATTACCTTGGAAATGAAAATGACGACATTCAGCGACCTGGGCCTCTGTGCGCCCATCCTTACTGCTATTGAGAAACAGGGCTACACCACCCCGACACCGATTCAAGCGCAAGCCATAGAACATGTGCTGGCCGGCCGCGATGTGATGGCCGCCGCGCAGACCGGCACCGGCAAGACAGCAGGCTTTACCCTGCCGATTCTCGAGCGGCTCAAAGAGGGACGCGGTGCTGGCGCCAACCAGGCGCGGGTACTTATTTTGACCCCGACCCGCGAGTTGGCAGCGCAAATCTTAGAGAGTGTCCAAACCTACGGCGCCGGCCTGGCGCTGCGCAGTGCAGTGGTGTTTGGCGGGGTAAAAATTAACCCGCAGATGATGAAGTTGCGCTCCGGTGTCGATATCTTGGTCGCTACCCCCGGTCGTTTGTTGGATCTTTACCAGCAGCGCGCGATCAAATTTGAGCAACTTGAGGTGCTGGTGTTAGATGAAGCCGACCGCATGTTGGACATGGGCTTCATTCACGATATTCGCAAAATTCTCGCTGTGCTACCGGCCAAACGGCAAACCTTAATGTTTTCAGCAACCTTCTCTGAAGAGATCCGCAAATTGGCCAAAGGGCTAGTGAAAGACCCCGTTGAGGTCTCGGTGACGCCGCGCAACACCACCACTGAGTTGGTCTCGCAACGGCTCTGCTCGGTCGATAAAAAAGCTAAACCGGCGCTGCTGGTCGAGCTGATTCGCAAGGGTGACTGGGGCCAGACCCTGGTATTTACTAAAACCAAACACGGTGCTAACAAGCTGACCAAATACCTCGAGAGCGAGGGCATTGTCGCCGCCGCCATTCACGGCAATAAGAGCCAAGGGGCGCGCACCAAAGCGCTGGCAGACTTTAAAGCCAACCAGTGCCGGGTACTGGTAGCGACCGATATCGCGGCTCGCGGCTTGGATATCGATCTGCTGCCGCACGTGGTCAATTTTGACCTGCCCAATGTTCCTGAGGACTATGTGCACCGCATCGGACGCACCGGCCGCGCGGGTGCCAGTGGCGAAGCGGTATCGTTAGTCAGCCATGACGAGGTCGGCTTACTGTCGGACATTGAGCGGCTGATAGGCCAATTAATACCCCGTGAAATTGTCGACGGCTTTGAGCCCGAACACAGCTTGCCAGAAACCTGGTTGCACAAGGCGGTGCGCGGCCCCAAACAAGCGCCGCGCGAGAGCCGTGGACGCAACCGCACCGGTCGCCATAACAGTGGTAACCGCCGCAGCGACGGACGCAGCGACGGACGCAGCGAGATCAGCCGCAGTGAGCGCAGCAGTGGCCGCGGCCACAGTGGCGCCAGTGCTTCAGGGCGTGCAGCCAACGGCAATGCCGGCAGCCGCGACGACAACCGCGGCAACCGCGCCGGCGCCAACAGCCGCTCAAACACTAACAGCGCCTACGCCGGCCGCGACGACAACCGCGGTAACCGCGGCAGCCGTGCCGCTGCCGCTGCCGGCAATGGCCAGCGCGAGGTTAACGGCAACCGCGAAGTCAACGGCAACCGCGCGCCGAGTCGCAACCCAGACGCGCCGCGCGGCAATGGCCGCCCGGCTGCGCGCAGTGGTGCGCGCCCGCACAGCCAAAATCGCCCTGGCCACAGCGCTGGCCAACGTCGCAGCGGCAATGGCCCCCGTCGCCCACAGGGCGAGGTCAACGGCAACCGTTAAGCGCCACTGGCACGGTGGGGTCTGCTCGGCCCTGTCGACAGTAAAATTGTAGTAAAAGGAATACCGATGTCTGTTTCACTGTTCGCTTCACCACTGGCACGTCTTGGCGGAGTCACCGCGGTCAAAAACGACTTTCTGTCAGGTTTAACCGTGGCGCTAGCGCTGGTGCCAGAGGCGGTCGCCTTTGCCTTTKTCGCCGGTGTCGAACCGCTGGTCGGCCTTTACGCGGCCTTCATGGTCGGTCTTATCACCGCCGTGATGGGCGGTCGTCCCGGCATGATCTCAGGCGCTACTGGGGCGCTGGCGGTGGTGATGGTGGCGCTGGTCGCCGACCACGGCGTCGAGTACTTGTTTATTACTGTAGTACTGATGGGCTTTCTGCAGCTACTGGCCGGTTGGTTTAAGCTGGGCAAGTTTATCCGCATGGTGCCGCACCCGGTGATGCTCGGTTTTGTCAACGGCTTGGCCATTGTCATATTCCTCGCCCAGCTCAATCAGTTTGGCGTCGCCGGTGAGCCCGGTTGGCTGGCGGATACGGCGTTGGCCGGCACCATCGTCGATGTCGCCTGGCTGCAGGGCAGTGCCATGAGCAACCTACTTTTGCTGGTGGCGGCGACTATGGCTATTATCTATCTCTTGCCGCGCATCACCACCGCTATTCCGTCATCGCTGGCGGCGATTGTGGCGGTCAGTGTGGCGGTGATCTACTTTGGTATTGAGACCCGGGTGGTCGGTGATGTCGCCTCGATCAAGGGCGGCTTGCCGAGCTTCTCGATCCCAGCGGTGCCGTATACCTTCGAGACACTGACGATAATCTTTCCCTACGCGCTGGTGCTGGCGGCGATCGGCTTGATTGAGTCGCTGCTGACGCTGCGGCTGATCGACGAAGTGACCGAGACTCGCGGCCGCGGCAACCGCGAGTGCCGTGCCCAGGGCATCGCCAATATCGCCACCGGTTTTTTTGGCGGTATGGGCGGCTGCGCCATGATCGGCCAGAGTATGATCAACATTAATTCTGGCGGGCGCGGTCGACTCTCCGGGATCACTGCGGCGCTCTGCCTGCTGGCATTTATTCTGTTTGCTTCGCCGCTGATTGAGCAGATTCCTATCGCGGCGCTGATCGGGGTGATGTTTGTGGTGGTGATAGGCACCTTTGAATGGAGTAGTTTTCGCATTATTGGCAAAATTCCGCGCAGCGATGCGCTGGTTATTGTGCTGGTTTCGGCGGTTACCGTCGCCACTGATCTGGCGGTTGCGGTAGTGGTTGGGGTGATTGTCTCGGCACTGGTGTTTGCTTGGGAGCACGCCAAACATATCCGTATTGAGAGCCGCGAGGACCACAAAGGTTCGACCGTCTATGCGGTCACCGGGCCGCTCTTTTTTGGTTCGGTCACCTCTTTTTCGCAGGCCTTTAACCCGGCTGTAGACAACCAAGATGTGATCATCGATTTTGCCCGCTCGCGGGTCGCCGACCACTCCGGTTTAGAGGCGATCGATGCGCTAGCCGACCGCTATGTGGCAGCTGGCAAAACCTTGCACTTGGTCCATTTGAGCGATGAGTGCCGGCGACTGTTAAAGCGCGCTGGAGCGATGGTGGAGGTCAATGTTATTGAAGACCCCAAGTACTTCGTCGCCGACGACGAGCTGGGTTGAAATCAATTAGCGCGCGGTTTAATCAGCCGCGCAAAGACCAATCCCACCTCAAATAGCAGCCACATCGGCACCGCCAGCAGCACCTGTGAGATGACATCGGGTGGAGTCAGCAGCATGCCGACGACAAAACAGCCGACAAAGACATAAGGGCGTTTTTTGCCGAGCTGGCTAGGGTCTACCGCTCCGACCCAACTCAGTATCACCACCGCAATGGGTATTTCAAACGCCAACCCGAAGGCGAAGAATAGCTTGAGCACAAAGTCGAGATAGCTGCGGATATCGGTCATGATCGATACCCCCTCTGGCGCGGTGTTGGTAAAGAACATAAACACCAGCGGAAACACCACATAGTAAGCAAAAGCCATTCCGGCATAGAACAGCGCAATGCTAGAAAAAAACAGCGGTAGGGCGATGCGCTTCTCTTCGCGGTAGAGCCCAGGGGCGACAAACGCCCAGAGTTGGTAGAGCAGGTAGGGCATAGCGGTGAACACCGAAACCACTAGTGTCAACTTAAATGGGGTAAAAAACGGTGAGGCGACCTCGGTGGCAATCATATTGCTACCGGCCGGCATAAAGGCGCGCAGCGGTGCCGAGATATATTGGTAGAGGTCGTTGGCAAAGGCGAATAGCGCGATAAAGATGATCAGAACGGCGATGACGCTGCGCAACAGCCGGTCGCGCAACTCCAACAGATGTGCAATCAGTGGCTGCTGCGGCAGTGGCTCAGCGCCGCTGCTGTCGCTGTCGGTCACGGCTGGCCACCTGTAGCCGGGTCATTAGCACGGTCTTGGTTGTCGCCAACAGCGCTGTCGATGTCGGTTTTCAGCTGCCCCAGCTGCTCTTTGCTAGCGGCGATATCGCGCATGATTTTTTCGTTGTGCAGCTGTTGGCGGATATCGTCCATACCGACCTCGCGCTCCAGCTCGCGCTTGGCGCTAGAGAAGGTCTGGCGAGCGCGGCCGACCCACAGCGACAGCGAGCGGATCATCTGCGGCATGCGCTCCGGCCCCATCACCACCAGGGTAATAATGGCGATCAGTAGCAGCTCGGTGAAACCGATATCAAACATGGTAGTGGTGGTTTACCCTTTTGGAGCGGCGGGGTCGTCGTCTGTGGCCGCGCTGCTTTTCTCCGCGGGCTTATCGTCACTGTTGTCGTCGCCGTTGCCCTGCAGTGAGTCTTTAAAGCCCTTGACCGCGCCGCCGAGATCACCACCGATTCCGCGCAATTTTTTAGTGCCAAAAATCAGCGCGACGATGACTAAAATAATCAGTAATTCTTGCCAGCCCGGCATAGTACGCTCCTCAATCGGTGTTGGAAAATTAGCGGCGGTTTGCTTTTTCGACTAACCCGGAGAGGTCAAAGCGGCGCGCCAGTTCGGCGAGTATAGCATCGGCATCGAGGTCAAAATACGCCAGCATCACCAGTGAATGAAACCACAGATCGGCCACTTCGCCGACTAGCGGTTGGGTGTCGCCACTCTGTTGGCTGTCGCGCGCCGCCAGCACCGTCTCGATCGCCTCCTCGCCGACCTTTTCCAGTATTTTGTTCAGCCCCTTGGCGTGTAGCGAGGCGACATAGGAGTCGTTGGGGTCGGCTTGTTGACGCTGTGCGATCACTGCGCAGAGCTGCTGCAGTAGCTGCTGATTATTCATGGCGTTACTCAGTAAATCTCTTTTGGGTCTTTCAAGACCGGTTCGGTGGCAAGCCACTGGCGCTGTTGCCAGCTGCGATAAAAACACGATTGTCGGCCGGTGTGGCAGGCGATGCCGCCGCGCTGGGTCACCTGCAGCAGCAGGGTATCGCCATCGCAATCGAGCTCAATGGCGTGCAGCTGCTGAACATGGCCCGAGCTTTCGCCTTTGCGCCACAGCGCACGGCGCGAGCGCGAGTAGTAAACGGCGCGTTGCTCGGCGATGGTCAGCTGCAGTGCTTGGCGGTTCATCCACGCCATCATCAGCACACGGCCGCTGTCGGCATCTTGCGCGATAGCGGCCACTAACCCTTCGCTATTGAATTTAACTGCGTCTAGTAGTGCGTTGTCCATGGCTCCCTCGTCTCACATTGCCGTACGGTTATGCCAACAGCAGAGTGACCACACCCGCCGCGACCAGCAGCGTGGCGGCAGCTGGCCACTGCGCGAGCGGTAGTGTCAGCAGCTGGTTTAACGGGTTGGCAGCGAGTAGCGCCAAACCCGCGCCCAGCGCCGCTGCCCCCAAGCCTCGCTGCAACCGCCGCGGCTTGGCCGGCTGCGCTGCTCTATCAGTCACCGCAAGCTGGCGCCCGGCCTGCTGTTGCAGGCCGTGGTAGATCAGCTGTGGAATCTCCGGCAGGTGTTCGAGGATATCAGGCAGCTGTTGTTTGATCTGTCGCCAGGTTCCGCGAGCTCCGTAGCGCTCTTTCAGCCACTGTTTTAAGAACGGGTAAGCGGTCTGCCAGAGGTCTAACTCGGGGTAGAGTTGGCGCCCCAACCCCTCAACATTGAGCAGGGTTTTTTGCAGCAGCACCAGACCCGGCTGCACCTCCATCTCAAACCGCCGGGCGATCTGAAAGAGATGTATTAGCATAAGCCCCACCGATATTTCGCCGATCGGCCGCTGAAAAATGGGTTCACAGACGGTGCGCACCGCCCCGGAGAGTTCGGCGACGGTGGTGGTGTTGGCCACCCAGCCCGACTCAATATGCAGCTGTGCCACCAACTCGTAGTCGCGGCTAAAAATTGCCAACAAGTTGCGCGCTAAATAGTAGCGGTCCTCGCGGCTCAGCGAGCCCATAATGGCACAATCTATGGCGTAGTAGCTGGGCGCTTGCGGTGCGCTGACATCGACAAAAATGTTACCCGGATGCATATCGGCGTGAAAAAAATTGTCGCTAAACACCTGCCGGAAGAAAATTTCCACGCCGGTCTCAGCGAGCTTTTTAAAATCGACGCCAGCGCTGCGCAGCTCGGCGACATCGGTAACCGGTACGCCGTAAATGCGCTCCATAACCATCACTTGTGCTGCGCAATGCGACCAGACGATCTCTGGCACATAGAGCTGCTGTGAATCGGCAAAATTGTGTCGCAGCAGATTGGTATTGGCCGCTTCGCGGCGCAGATCCAGTTCGTCGAGAATAGTGGCGCGGTAATCGGCCACCACTTCGACCGGTCGCAGCCGTCGGCCGTCGGCAAAGAAGCGCTGCAACAGCGCTGCCAGTGTCGCCAACAGGCACAGATCGCTGTCGATAATCTTGTCGATACCGGGGCGGATCGCCTTCACCACTACCTCGCGGCCATCGCGCAACGTGGCGGCGTGCACCTGCGCCACCGAGGCCGAAGCTAGCGGGGCCTGCTCAAAGCTGGCAAATAGCTGCTCAATGGGGGCGCCGAGCTGTTGCTCGACCAGCGCGGCGAACTGTTGGTTGGAGAACGGTTCAACGTTGTCTTGCAGCTCTCGCAGTTCGCTGCAGATGTCGCTGGGGATCATGTCCGGACGGGTCGACAGCAGCTGGCCAAATTTAACAAAAATCGGGCCCAGCGCCTGCAGCGCACAGCGCAGCCGATCGCCGCGCCCGGCGCTGTCGCCACGACCGGCGTAGGGCAGCCACAGCAGTCGCAACCACAGCGGTCGTCGACTTAGCAACAGGTCGAGTCGGTAGCGACCGATGACATGATAAATAGCCAGCAGGCGCCGCAACCTGATCATGGTTGCCGCTCGTTGAGTTGGCGCTGGCGTTTGCGCAGGGTGTAGTCGAGTTTCGCCTGCAGGCGATCGGCATCGCGGCGCAGCTGCAACAGATCGCGACTAAAACGGCTGAAACGCTGGCGGCTCGGTAGCAGCTGCCACTCTTGTTGCACTACCTCAACGGCTGTGGCGGCACCGCGCTCAGCCGTGCGCCGACCGTGCTGAACGGCACTGCCAAGCGCATCACTGAGCCAGTGCGCGGCGACATTGCCAAGGGGTTTTGCCAGCAGCGCCGTCCAGTCAATATCGAGATTGGCCAATACGCTATTGAATTTACCCAGCCAGATGAGATCACCGCTGGCACTGACACCGGTACCGGCAAAGCTGTGTTTGGGCTCGCCGCTGAGCAGCGCCAACAACGCGCTGGCGGAGCCGTGCAAAGCGGCGCGAGCAGTGCCACTGCGCTGCGCTGGCGACTCATCCGTCTGCACCGGCGTCAGCGCCAGTTGCAGCTGTTCGGCATCGACGGTGAGGGTGACGGTCAGTGGCGGTTGGGACACGGCAACCGCCAAGCTGCCCGGCTCTAGTTTGCGCAGCTGCAGCCGTGCCAGTGGCGAGTCAGCCAGCGCTATATCGAGCAGTCGTTGACCGCGATTGGCGGCACTTTGCAGTGCTAACTCGCCCAGTTTTAAGCCGTGGCGTTCGGCCGACGGCAGTAGCGCAGTGAACTGCTCGAACAGCCCTTGCAACGCGGAACCGCTCACGCCGGTTTGACTCCGCGGTGCAGGGCAACAATACCCCCGGTCATGTTTTGGTAGTCGCAGCGCTCAAATCCGGCGTCAGCCATCATCGCTTTGAGAGTCTCTTGGTCGGGGTGCATACGGATCGACTCGGCGAGGTACTGGTAGCTGTCGGCATCGCCGGCGATCAGCTGGCCGAGCTTGGGCAGCAGTGAAAAGCTGTAGCCGTCGTAGACTTTTGCCAGCAGCGGATTGCTCGGTTTCGAAAATTCCAAGACCAACAATTTGCCGCCGGGCTTGAGTACCCGCTGCATTGAGGCCAGTGCCAGCGCTTTGTCGGTGACATTGCGCAGGCCAAAGGCGATGGTAATGAGGTCGACACTGTGGTCCGGTAGCGGCAGGTACTGGGCGTCGGCCTGCAGGTAGTGGATGTTACCAACCAAGCCGTTATCGGTGAGTTTGTCGCGGCCAACCTGAAGCATTGAGGCGTTGATGTCGGCCAATATTACCGCGCCATCGGCGCCGACCAAGCGGGAAAATTTAGCGGTTAGATCGCCGGTGCCGCCGGCGATATCGAGCACTGTCTGGCCCTGTCTGGCACCGGCAAACTCTATGGTCACGCGTTTCCACAGACGGTGTATACCGGCAGACATCAGGTCGTTCATGAGGTCGTATTTGGCCGCTACGGAGTGAAAAACATCGGCCACTTTGGCGGCTTTTTCTTCGCGGCGTACGGTTTTAAACCCAAAGTGGGTGGTCTCTTCGCTCATCTGCGCAGGCCTCAAATTTATGCCTGTGCATTGTACCTGCCTTTACTGGTGTTGAGTACAGTGGCAGAGCCTGTAATCAACCGTTGGCCGAGAGGTAGCGAGCGCGTTTTGGTGCTTTGAGTTTACTTAAATCGACAATAATCAGGCCGTCGACACAGTGGCCAAACTGCGGGTCGAGATTAAACTGGGCAAACTCGACGCCGCCGGGCTCGCAGAGATCGGCGTACTGTTTATAGAGCGTCGGCACCGCCATTTGCATCTGATTTAACTGCTCTTTGAGCTGTATAAACTCCTCTTGGGGGTCAACGCCCGGCAGCAACTGCTGGCAGCGTGCCAACAGCTGTGGCTCGATATGATAAGGGGTGTGCGCCTGTGCATAGTGGCACCTGGCGGGGAAGTGGCTGCGGTAGTAGTGAACAATCAGAGCCATGGCGTAGGCGGGGTAGTTATTTGACAGCGACACCGGGCCAAACAGATACCTAAATTCTGGGTGTCGTGCTAAAAAGGCACCGATGCCGTACCAGAGGTAGTCGAGGCTGCGCCGACCCCAGTAACGCGGCTGCACAAAGCTGCGGCCAAGCTCTATGCCTTCGGCAAGAATGGGCTGCATGGCGTCGCTGAAGTGAAACAGTGTCTGTGTGTAGAGCGGCTCGCCGTCGAGCCATTGGCAGGGGGCAAAGCGATAAGCGCCGGCGATCTCTAGATCGTCATCGTCCCACAGCAACAGTTGTTTATAGTAGCGATCAAAGCTGTCACTGTCGCGCCGCTTGCCGGTCCCTTCGCCGACCGCGCGGAACGAAATCTCACGCAGGCGGCCAATTTCGCGCAAAATCAGTGGGTCTTCATCACCGTGGAAAAGGAAAATTTGTTTGCCGTCGCTGGTGGTGCCGAGAGGCTCGCCGGCTCTGACATGGCGCCGCAGAATAGCTCGCTCTTCGGGCGCGGCAGTGGCACTCTGCTCGGGAAGTACCCCCTTGCCACTCTTGCCGATGCGATAGAGATGTTTGCGCAATAACTTGGCTTTCTCTTTTTTGGTCAGCGGCAGTTTGAGCAGGTCTTGGCTGGCAATGGTGCGGCCGATGCGCAGATCGACACAGTTGTGTGTCTGTTTGAACATTTCCCGCACCAGCCACAGGGTCGATAATGGCCGAGCAACAAGCGACAGTGCATAAAAAAACACCGAGTTGCGGGCGTTGATGTGAATCGGCACCAGTGGTGACTGGGTCTTTTCACAGAAGCGGACAATACCGCTCTGCCAGTGTCGATCGCGGATGCCGCGCGCACTCAGTCGCGACACCTCGCCAGCTGGAAAGATAATCACCGCGCCCTCAGCGACCAGGTGTTGCTCGATGGCAAGCAACGACTCGCGGGCAGTTTTGCCGCCCAGTGCGTCCACCGCCAACAGCAGTGGTGACAGTGGCTTGATGGCGGTGAGCAGATCATTGCCGACCACTTTGACGTCGCTGCGCAGCTCGCGCACCAGCGTCAGCAGCGCGAGTCCATCGAGCGTGCCGATAGGGTGGTTGGCAAAAATAATTACCCGCCCGCTGCGCGGGATGTGGCTGCGCTCTGCGGCGCGCACCGTGTAACTAAAGTCAAAGTGCTCGAGCACCTGCTCGGCAAAGTCAAAGCCCTCTAAGTGTGGGTATTGTTCGCTGAATTGGCGCAGCTCGCGCTCGTGAAATAGGTGGCGCAAAAAGTGCAATAAGCGACGGCCAAAACGCGGTTTGGCGCCTAAAAAGCCAGGAAAACGTTGATTGAACAGAGACTCGACATTGAGCATGGCTGCAACCTTTGCGCATGAGATGGCAAAGTATGTTGCTCGCAGATGGCAGCGGGTTGACATCGCGGTGACAGAATAATGACAGCCGCAGGGGCAATTGCCCCGTGGAGCTGTTGCGGTGCGCTCAGTCGATCAACTTGACGACAGCGACATCGGCATCGCGCGATAGACCGCGGTTGTGCAACTGCTCTAAATAGGCAGCCCAGCGCTGCGGCTGTTCGGCGACTAGTTGTTGTAGATACTGCCAGGTGTAGATGCCGGAGTTGTGGCCGTCGCTAAAATGGATCTGCAGCGCGTAGTTGCCGGCCATCTCCAGTTTGTCGATGGTCACTAGCCGCTTGCCGTGCTGCAGCACCGCTTGGCCGCGCCCGTGGCCGCGCACCTCGGCGCTGGGAGAGTGGACACGCAAATATTCAGCCGCCAAGACGTACTGCGCAGTGTCGCCCTCGACGCTGTTGGCATAGCTGAGCAGCAGCTGATCGCGCGCGGCGTTGAGGGTAATTTTGCTCGGCCGACTCATGGTTAGAGAATAAACCGGCTGAGATCGTCATTGCTGGCCAGCTCGCCGAGTTGGGCGTCGACAAAGGCGGCGTCGATGATGACCTGCTGTTTGCGACTGGCTAGATCGGCGGCCTCAAACGAGGTCTGTTCGAGCAGCCGCTCGAGGATGGTGTGCAGCCGCCGCGCGCCGATATTCTCGGTGCGCTCGTTGACCTCGGCAGCGATCTGGGCAATGCGCCTTACCCCCTCGGCGGCAAACTCAATAGTGAGCTCCTCGGTGGCCATCAAGGCGCGATATTGGCGCGTCAGCGAGGCCTTGGGCTCGGTGAGGATACGCTCAAATTCGTCGGCGCCGAGCGACTCCAGCTCGACGCGGATCGGCAGCCGTCCCTGTAGCTCGGGAATCAGATCGGACGGTTTGGCCAAGTGAAAGGCGCCTGAGGCGATAAACAGAATATGGTCGGTCTTGATCATGCCGTACTTGGTGGAGACTGTGCTGCCTTCAATCAGCGGCAGCAGATCGCGCTGTACCCCTTCGCGGGAGACATCGGCGCCACCGGCCTCGCCGCGGCGGCAGACTTTGTCAATTTCATCGAGAAAGACAATGCCGCTCTGTTCAGCGGCTTCAATACCGGCGGCGCGGATATCCTCTTCGTTGACTAATTTGGCGGCCTCTTCCTCCTGCAGGTGTTTAAAGGCGGCGGCAACGGTCAATTTTTGCGTTTTACGCTTCTCTTTGCCCATAGAAGAGAACATCTGCTGCAGCTGCGAGGTCATCTCTTCCATACCTGGCGGCGCCATAATTTCGACGCCGGCGCCAAGCTGGGCCAGATCAATTTCGATCTCTTTGTCGTCGAGCTCACCCTCGCGGAGCTTTTTGCGAAAGATCTGCCGGGCGCTGCTGTCGACTTTGTCACCGTCTCGGGCCGCTGGCAGTAACACGTCGAGGATACGCTCTTCGGCGGCGTCTTGAGCGCGCGATTCAACCTTAGCCATCGCCTGCTCGCGGCGCTGCTTGATGGCGGTTTCAACCAGATCGCGAATGATCGATTCGACATCCTTGCCGACATAGCCCACTTCGGTGAACTTGGTCGCTTCAACTTTAATAAACGGGGCATTGGCCAGTTTTGCCAGGCGCCGGGCAATTTCGGTTTTGCCGACTCCGGTGGGGCCGATCATCAAAATGTTTTTTGGCGTCACCTCGCCGCGCAGCTCTTCGCCGAGCTGACTGCGCCGCCAGCGGTTGCGCAGGGCAATCGCCACGGCGCGCTTGGCCGCTTCTTGGCCAATAATATGGCGGTTGAGTTCGTGGACTATTTCACGCGGCGTCATCGGGCTGCTGTCGGTCATCGGATGCTCTTTGTATGCAGGTGGGTAGGGCTCGCTCAGCGTTTGCTGTCGAGCTCTTCAATGGTGTGGTTTTGGTTGGTGTAGATGCAGATGTCGCCGGCGATGCGCAACCCCTCAGAGACGATGGTGCGGGCGTCGAGCGCGCTGTTGTCGAGCAGTGCGCGGGCGGCCGACTGGGCAAACGGGCCGCCGGAGCCGATGGCGATGAGATCATCCTCCGGCTGAATGACATCGCCGTTGCCGGTGATAATCAGCGAGGCCTCGGCGTCGGCCACCGCCAGCAGCGCTTCAAGGCGGCGCAAAATGCGGTCGGTGCGCCAATCTTTGGCCAGCTCCACTGCGGCGCGGGTCAACTGGCCGTGGTGCTGTTCCAGTTTGGCTTCAAAGCGCTCAAACAGGGTGAAGGCGTCGGCTGTGCCGCCGGCAAAGCCGGCGATAACCTGGCCGTTGTAGAGCCGGCGCACCTTGCGGGCGTTGCCCTTCATAATGGTGTTGCCAAGAGAGACTTGACCGTCACCGCCGATGACAACTTTGCCGTTGCGGCGCACCGACAAAATAGTGGTTCCGCGATACTGTTCCATGCTGTCACTCCAGGTTGATCAATGTTCATTAAGATGGGGCTTAGGGCGACAAATTCAACTGCGCCTGTTGCGGTGCCCGGTGAAGGGCAGTCAGCCGCTCGCTTGCAGTGCCTCGCGCATCGCTATCGCCACCGCTTCGAGCCCCTTGCGCGGCCGCAACATCACTTTAAATTCGGTAATTTGGCCACTGTCGTTCCAGCTGATGAGATCAATACCGTTGACGGCGACACCGTCCATGACCAGTTCAAACTCCAACATCGCCTGTTGGGCGCCAACAATTTCGCCAACATAGCGAAAGCTGCCGTTAAACAACACGCCAAAAGCGGTACTGAGGTACTTCATGGCGATCGCTTTACCCCGCTGTGGGGTGTGCACTACCGGTGAGTAAAAGACCACCTCGTCGGCCAGCAGCGTCTGCAACCCGGCGGGGTTTTGCTCGCTGACCAGCTGGTGCCACTGCTGCAGTGCGGTTGTCATGGTCTAGCGGCCCTCTACAGTTGTCGTTGCATGGAGAGCCGCAGCGTGCGCGGCTCAATGACATGGTAGTGAATATCCTCGATGGCAGCACCCTCGCTGTCACTGGCCAGCCGCGACGCATAGTAGTAGTCGATATCGTGGTCGTCGCTGTCGGTGAGGTTGAGCAGGTCGGCCGTGAGAGTCCAGTGGCGGTGCTGCCAGCCGGCGCGCAGGTTCCAGACTAGAGTCGGCTTGGAGTGCACGCTGCCATCCTCCAGCAGTGGCCGCTCGCCAAAGTAACGCAGTCGCACGCTGCCAAACCAGCCGTCGCTGCGCTCGATGTTGAGCCCCGCTTGTAGCACCTGTTGCAGCGCCCCGGGGATCTTATTGCCCTCGGGCTGAGCGTCGCGAAAGCGCGCGTCGGTGTAGGCGTATTCGAGATCGGCGCTCACTTGCGAGTTGAAATGGTAGTAGCCGGTCAACTCGAAGCCGCGGCGCCATGAGCCGCGACTGGCCTCGGTGTTGCCAGCGTCGCCGACAAACAGCAACTCGCTGTCCAGACTCAGCTGCCAGAGTGCCAGCGAGGTATTGAGCTTGTCACTGATAAAGCCGCGTGCGCCCAGCTCGTAACCGCTGGAGCGCACTAGCGGGTCGACGCGCTGGCTGGGCAGCCCGGAAGAGGGGTCTACCGTGATGGTGGTGCCGCGCGCATCGTTGGAGTGGTAGCCCTGGCCATAGGAGATATAGCCATCCCAGGCGTTATCAAAGCGGTAAATGAGGCTGCCTTTAACCGAGAACAGGGCGTCTGAGCGCTCGCCACTGTTGGCCGCCAACTCAACTCCGGCGCTGTTGCGGCCGAGCTGGTCGCGCACCCGAAACTGGTGGTAGTCGTAGCGGATGCCGACCACACTGCGCAGTTGCGCACTCCAGTCGCGGCGATTCTCCCAGTAGGCGCCAACACTCGCCTGTTCGATGGCGTCGCTGCGCACCGCCGCCAACCGCTGCCGTTGTGCAGTGTTGTAGAGCCCCACCTCGGCGATATCATCAACGCGCAACTGCAGGCCAAAGCGGTCTGTGGCGCGGCGCTCGCCAGCGGCCGCTAGTGTGTAGCTGAGCTCGCCACCGTAGACGTCGCGCTTGTCGACCTGTTCAAACTGGTCGCCCTGCAGCGGGTTGTCGAGGTAGTAAGTAAAATTAGACCAGAGATTTAGCCTGTAGCGTAGCCAGTAGCCGGAGCCCTGCCAGCGACCTTGTCGCCACTGCGCGTTGAGGCTGTAACGCGAGCTGTTGCCGCCAAGGTCACTGTCGAGTGAGCCCAGCTCGTCGACGATGCCCTGCTGCACAGCGCGCTGCGGGATCTGGTCGGCGCTGTTCCAGCTGTTGTCATAGGCCATCAGCGCGGCGCTGAAAAAACCGTCGTCGAGAGTCACGGTGTGTTTGATCAACAGGTTGGTTTTGTCCAGTTGCTCATCGATGTCTCGCCACGGGCCGTGATATCGCGTCGCCTCCAAGGCAAACAGAGTGTCGCCGCTGGCGCTGGCCAAGTCGTCCATCAGCAGCAGTCGGTAGTAGCTGTCGGCACCGGCGGTGAGCAGCGCGCTGCCGTGGTCGACGTGGCTGAGGGTCTGTATGGCAGCGCTACCGGCGCCGCTGAAATCGCCGATATCGGCGTAATAGGCACCTTTTTTATAGGTCAACTGGGCGATGGTTTCGGGGATGATAAAGTTCAAATCGGTATAGCCCTGACCGTGGCCGTGGCTGCGCATATTGACCGGCATGGCGTCGACCCAGGTGGCAAAATCGGTGCCGTGGTCGAGGTTAAAGCCGCGCAAAAAATACTGGTTGGCTTTGCCGGTGCCACTGTGCTGGGTGACCACTAGCCCCGGCACTAACTCCAGCACCTCGCCGGTGCGCAGCAGCGGCCGCAGCTGCAGCTCGCGCTGGCCGACAACCCCTTCAGAGGCCGAGACCGCCTGCCCGAGCAGGTTGACTTGGCGCCCCTCGATCACGATGGTCTCCAGCTCGGCAGCGCCGGCCAGCGGTGTTGTCAGGCAGAGCAGCGCAAGCAGCCTGTGAGTCTTTTGCACGGTTAACCCTCCAGCAGATGGGCGCTGAGTCTGTCGCGGACCCAGCCGGGCAGCGGCTCAGTGGTGGCCGCGGCGTAGTCAAACCAAACCAGTACGGTCTCGCCGCTGGCGGTCAACTGGCCCTGTTGGTAGAGCTCTTGGTAGAAGACAAACGACTTGCCGCCGATGCTTTTCACCCAGCTTTTTACCGTTACCGGGTGGTCGTAGTAGGTCTGTGCGCGGTAGTCGATGGTGACTTTGGCGACGATCAGCGGCCAATCTTCACGTGTCAGGGTTGGGTGACAGAGTTTGAACAGCGGGTTGCGGGCGTGTTCGAACCAGACCGGCACGGTGGTGTTGCCGATGTGGCCCATGGCGTCGGTTTCGTTGTAACGCGGTTCGATCTGGCACTCAAACATGGCTACTGCTCCATCCGGTTTGGGCGGCGGCGCTGGCGCCGGTGACCACTGCGGTCTGGGCCCGCTCGGCAGTTAAGTAGTGGCGGGCAACGCGCTGCAGGTCCTCGCTGCTGACCGCCAACACCGCGGCGCGGTAGCGTTCAATATCGGCCTTGCTGCGGCCGCTGAGCTCGCTGTGAAAGGCCTGAATCGCTTCGCCGGCGGGGGTGCCGGGTTTGTCCATGGCGCTGATAACGCCGAGCACCGCTTCGTCGATAGCGTCCTGGCTGGGCGCGCTGTTGGCGATCCAGTCGAGCGCGGCGTCAAAGTCGGCGAGGGTGCCGTCAATGCGCGGGTCGCGGTAGGAGAACAGCCGGAAGGTGGCGGCCATGTTGTCTTGGCTGGCACCGGCACCGTAGGCGCCGCCCTGTTCGCGAATGGCGCGGTGCAGGTAGCCGTTGCGCAGTACTCCGGCCAGCACCGCTAGCGGCGCGGCATCGGCGTGAGCAAACGAGACCGTCGGGTAGGCTCGCGCGCAGTAGTTGACGGTGCTGTTAATGACCCAGCAGTGGGGGTTGGCCGGTTGTTGAGCGCCGGCCGCACTCACCAGCGGCTGCTGCCAGGGCGGTGTGTCGGCGGTGGCAAATCGGTGCTGCAGGGTCTCGGCAAAGGGTGCCAAACGGTCCGGTTCGGCGACCAGCAGATAGCGCCGCGGCTGTGCCAATAGCGCTTGATGAATAGCGGCAAATTGGTCGGCTAATTGCTGCAGTGCAGGGGGTTGGTTGAGCGCTTTGTCGAGCGCTTTTAGCGCCATCACGCCATCGGTGCCGTTCCACTGCTGGTTAATGGCGGCATAGCGCGACAGTGGCGCACTGGCGGCAGCCATCGCCAGCAGGTGGCCACTGCCGACCAAGCTGGCCTCGCGGTGGGCGCGCAGCTGGGCGATCAGTTCGCGGATGCGCTCAAGTTCGTCAAAACGCACCTGCGACAGAGACTCCTCCATCAGTGCGCAGATCTCGCCCTGGTTGTCGGCCAGCCCTTTGGCACTAAAGGTGACGGTACCGGTGACACGGTTGGCGTCGTCTTGTTCGGCGCGCACGGCGGCGGCGGCACTCCAGCTGCCAATTAATTGCGAGTGCCACAGCTGGGTGGCCAAGTAGTCGCGCTGGCCGACACCCAGCTCGGTGACACAGGCGGCATAGAGCGGCAGCAGTGCAAACAGCTCGTCGCTCAGCGGCGGCAGTGGCATCACCAGCTGCTGGTAGACCAGCCCGTTAGTACCAGCGCCGTACTGCGTTAGCGGCAGTGGCTGTTCGTTGCGGACGCTGGGCTCGACGTAGTGGATGGTGGCGGGGATATCCTCGCGGCCAACCTTGGGCAGTATCTCCATCTCTTCGCGCTGCTCTTGGCGCGCTTTCAACGCCGCCGCGCGCTCAACTATCGCCTGTTTGTCGGTGTCGCTGAGCGCTGCTGCCATGGCGTCTAAGCGGGCGCGTTCGGCGGCGTCGTTGCGAGCGTTGAGCTGCTCGTCGGGGGTCATCAGCAGGCGAATACGGTGCGGGTTGTCGAGTAGCTGTTCACGCACCAAGGTTTTAATGAATTCGGGGTCTTTGATCGACTCTTTGAGCTCGGCGAGCACCGGCTCTAAGTCGAGCAGCGCGACCGGATCGCCGCGGTGAGTGGCACTGGTCAGGGCGGTCAGAATCAGGTGCAGCCCGTAGGGGTAGCCACCGCCGGAGATCTCGCGCTGCTGTAGCTCGAGCTGGTGCAAGCTGGCGGCCACTTGTGAGTAAGGCAGGCCGTGTTCGGCGACCTTGCCGAGGGTGTCGAGCACCAGCTGTTCCAGCGCAGCCGCACTCTGCTCGGCGTCGTCATCGAGCGCCCCCTCAATGCCGCAGGCAAAACACATTTCGCGCTGGGAATCTTCCAGCCCACACATCGGTGAGGGCGACAGGCCGAGCTCGGTGGTCTCCAGAGCTTGTTGCAACGGCGAGGCGCTGTTATCAAACAGCACGCTGGAGAGCAGGCGGGCGCGCATGGTGGCGGCTAAGTCGGTAGAGTCGCCGAGCAGCCACGCCAAGACGATATGGCTGCGGCGCTGGTTATCGCTGTCGGCCTCTGCGGCGTAGCGCTCGGTGAACTGTTGCGGCGCAGTGTAGCGCTGCTCGGGCTCGACGCCGATGTGGCACGCTGAGGCAGTAAACCGCGACAGCGCCAGCTGCTCAAATTTCTCTTGGTGCTCTGCGGCGGCGATGTCGCCGTAGGTGATGAAAATGGCGTTGCTGGGGTGGTAGTGGCGCTGATAGAAAGCCTTGAACTGCTGGTAATCGAGGTTAGGTATATCGGCCGGCTCGCCGCCGCTGTTGTAGTGGTAGGTGCTGGTTGGGTAGAGGTGTCGGCTCATGGTCTGCCACAGCACCGAGTTGACGGAGCTCATCGCCCCTTTCATTTCGTTGTAGACCACCCCTTTGTACTGCAGCGGCGTGCTGCTGTCGTCGGGCTGGGTGAACTCGACGCGGTGGCCCTCTTGGGCGAAGTCGAGCGGGTCGAGACGGGCAAAAAAGACCGAATCAAGGTAGACCTCGAGCAGATTGTTAAAATCTTTGCGGTTCTGGCTGGCAAACGGGTAGGCGGTCCAGTCGCTGCTGGTGAAGGCGTTCATAAAGGTGTTGAGCGAGCGGCGAATCATCATAAAGAACGGGTCGCGAACCGGAAATTTTTCACTGCCGCACAGCGCGGTGTGCTCAAGGATATGAGCGACCCCGGTAGAGTCCATAGGCACCGTACGCAGCGCCACCAGAAAGACATTCTCACTGTTGTCGGCGTGCAGGTGGATGTGCTGGGCACCGGTGGCGCGGTGACGAAACTCCTGATAATAAATATTGAGTGAGGCGATATGCTGGGTTCTTACCCAGTCAAAGGCGCTGTGGCAGTCGCGGGGCGAAATTTCACTCATTGGCGGCTCTCGTCGATGGTTGAATTTGAAAAATGTGGCTGTAATCACCAGCGCGCTATTCTACGGCAACTACTCCGATCCACAAGGGTGGCAGAGTGCCTGTTGGCCGGCTAACAATAATTGTCGGTTATAATGGTTAACTCTGGGTGAGCTGGCCCCACTATTAATGGATTAGTCATGTTTGAATTACCAATTGATCGGGTGAAAGAGCAGTGGGTGCCGCGACTGCGCTCGGCGCTACCCACTGTTTCGCCGCTGCCGGGATTGATTGGCCGCGCCATGCTCAAGCGCGACCACTACCAGCCAGGGGCGCCGCTGCCGGCCCTGATCGAGCGCCTTGATGATTGCCGCATCGACCGCGACCATCTGCTGCGCTACCGCAAGCTATGCGGCTACAGCCGCGAGCTGAAACTGCCGCCCACCTACCTGGCACTGCCCAGTTTCGCCCCGATGTTGCGGTTGATGTTAAGTCCGCAGATGCCGCTGCCGATGATGGGCCAGGTGCATCTGCGCAACCGCATAGCGGTCTGCTCCGCCTTCGACTTAGCTGCGCCGTTGACCGTCGAGGTGCAGTTGGGCGAGGCAGTGCTGACAGCCGCTGGGCTGGAGTGGCAGCTGATCAGTACGGTTTATGCCGAGGGCGAGCAGGTCTGGCAGGCGGTTTCCACCTCACTGCACCGCTGTCGCACCGGTCTGCCGCGCAGTCGCAGCGTCAACAAGGTCAAATTTACCGGCTTTCAGGAGCGCCAAGCCCTGCAACTACCCGCCGAGTTGGGGCGCCGCTATGCCCGTGTCTCGGGCGACTTTAACCCCATCCACCTAGCCGATGTCACCGCCGGAATGTTCGGTTTTAAACAGGCTATTATTCACGGTATGTGGAGTAAGGCGCGCGCGTTGGCGGCGCTCGAGGAGCAGCTGCCCGCCGCTGGCTACAGTGCCGAGGTGCAGTTTATGCGCCCGATTGGGCTGCCGGCCGAGGTGTTGCTGGGGTTAGACAGGGAGGCGCGCGGTGAACAGTTGGCGGCTTTTGCCGTCGCTGCCCGCGACGGCCGCTCGCTGCACCTGCACGGCCATTGCGAGCGGCTGCCCAGCTAGCCTGCAGCGGTTAAAACCACTCACGACGATAGACAGCGGCGCGGGGCTGTTGCTAAAGTCGGCCACTCGAACAAGCTGCCACTACCGTTATAGGAGTTTTCATGCAATTTTCTGATGCCGTCAATCAACGTTATTCGTGCCGAGCGTTTCTGCCCGATCTCGTCCCCCAGCAGCAGTTAGAGCAAATTTTTGCACTGGCCGGCAGAGCGCCGTCAAATTGCAACGTGCAGCCCTGGCACACCCACGTTGTCAGTGGCGCAGCGTGTGATGCTATGCGGGAAAAAATGGCGGCGGCGATCACGGAAAATCCCGCGGGCTCGCCCGATTTTGCCTGGTCGGGCAAATTTACCGGCCCCTACCAAGAGCGGCAGATCTGCGCTGCACTGGGTTTGTGGGAAAAGCAGGGGGTTGATCGCAAAGATCGCGCCAAGCGCGACTGGTCGTGGATGCGCAACTTTAAGTTTTTCGATGCCCCGCACGCCGCCTTTATCTTTTTACCGACCGGTTTTGCTGAAGAGCTGCGCATTGCCGGCGATGTCGGCATGTATGCGCAGACCTTGATGTTGGCGCTGACTGACGCAGGTTTAGCCAGTTGCCCGCAAACATCGCTGAGCTTCTTCCCCGACGTGGTGCGCGAGGCGTGTGGGGTCGACGATAGCTTCCGGCTGTTGATGGGGCTCTCTTTCGGTTACCCCGATCTCAACGACCCCGCCAACGAGTTCCGCACCGAGCGTGCGCCACTGAGCGATACCACCGTTTTCCACCAGTGAAACCGCCGCTGCTGGAGCTGCGCGGCGCCACCGTCTATCGGGGCGCCGTCAAGGTGTTGGCGCAACTGCGGCTGAGTATCGGCCACGGTGAGAGTGTGGTGCTGCTCGGCCGCAACGGCTCCGGCAAGAGCACCTTGTTAAAATTGCTGACGCGCGAAATTTATGCCGTCGAAAGCGAGGGTATTAAGGTGTCGATCTTCGGCCAGCAGCGACCCGTGGTGGCGGAGCTGCGCCGCCGCATCGCCTCGGTGAGCAACGACCAGCAGCAGCAGTTTGAACCCAATGTGTCGCTCAGGGGAGCGGTGGTGTCGGGCTTTTTTGGCTCCAACGGGCTCTACCACTTTCAGAATATCAGCGCTGAGATGCTGACCGCTGCCGACCAGTGGATTGAGCGGGTCGGTCTTGGCGGGCTCGGTCAGCGGCTATTTCACCAGCTCTCGACAGGACAGCAGCGTCGCGCCTTAATTGCCCGCGCTCTAGTGGCCGGCGCCGATGTGCTGGTATTGGACGAGCCGACCAGCGGTCTAGATATCGCCGCCACCGCCAGTTATTTAACCCTGCTCGATGAGCTTCTGGCCGGCGGTACTGCGGTGCTGTTAGCCACCCACCATATTGAGGAGATTCCGGCGGCCATTGAGCGGGTGGTGCTGTTTGACGACGGCCGTATTGTCGCCGATGGCAGTAAGCAAGAGTTGCTGACCGACGCAACATTGTCGGCACTGTTTGGTATGGCGCTGGTGGTGCAGCGTCACGGACAGCGCTATCGTCTGGCGCCGCTAGAGGGCGAGCAGGGCGCGGGCAACGCCGAGAGTGCTGACTGAAAGCAGCGCCCAGCCGATCACTTTAAAAAAAGCGCGGTTGTCGTTCTTTACCAGCCGCTGGTGAAAGCGCAGCCCGACCACATGACCGATGGCGGCGATCGGCAGCAGCAGCGTCGACAGCTGCCAGTGCAGTTCAACGCCGGCCAGATAAAACGCACTCATCTTGATAGAGACCAGTACGAACCAGATCACAAATAGGGTGTCGCGAAACTGAAACGGGGCGATGTAACGCAGCGCCACGGCAATAATTAGCGGCCCGCCAATCAGCGAAATGCCACTGATATAGGCGCCCAGCGTCAGCAGTACGACATCGATAAAACGGCTGTTACTGGTGAACGGGCGGTTGAATATGTAGGTGAGTGCATAGAGCGAGATTAGCGAAAATATCACCACATTCATGATTTCGGTGGGCAATATAATCAGCCCGATCACCCCAGCCAATTTGGGTAGCAGCATCACCGCCAAGGCGATGGTGACAAACTGCCAGTGCACCGAGTTGTGGCTGTTGCTCTCGCTGGCGGCACGGCGCTGTTTGAGTTGCGACTGGGCGACGGTGAGCGCGGCAAAAAACAGTAGATGCTGGGAGATGATCGGCAAAAAAAACAGCGGATCGTTGTGTACTAGTAGCAGTAGTGGCAGAGTAAATAGCGATCCGCCAAAGCCGAGCCCTGAGCGGACAAAACCACTCCAGATAAAAATAGCCGCCATAGCGACAAGTTGCCAAGCGGCAAAGCTGGCGAGCGTGGCAAGTGGCTGAGCAAACAGCTGAGCAGTAGTCATTGGGCGATGTTGTGGTCTCGGCGAAGGCTCGCCATTATACGGCAACCGCGTAGAGGCGCACGCCCCCTTGTTCGCGCCGCCGCCGGCGCTATACTTTCGACCGCGGAGAGCCGTAATTGACTATTCAACCGAGGAGCGCTGCTGTGTCGTTAGACGATGATTTTTCTGCACTGCTGGGTGAGGATGTCACCCCGCTAAAACGCGATCCGATAGCGCCGAAAACGGCGACTAAGCCGAGTGCTGCGGCTATTGAGGCGCGCCGCCGCGCAGCGCTGGCGGCGACCGGCGGTGACGGCAACCCGCTCGACTCAGCCGACCAGCCGCCACAGCTGCAGCCCTACGATTTTCTCGAGTTTGTCCGCCCCGGCGTACAGGCTGGGGTCTATCGCAATTTGCGCTTGGGAAAATATGAGTTGCAGGCGAGGCTAGATCTGCATGGTCTCACCGTCGAGCAGGCGCGCACCGCACTCTGGCAGTTTGCCCGCGATTGCCAAAAAAACGGTGTCCGCTGTGCGCTGGTTACTCACGGTAAAGGCGCTGGCAGGGAACGCGAGGCGCGATTAAAAAGCTGTGTCGCCCACTGGTTGCCGCAGATAGATGAAGTACTGGCTTTTCACAGTGCGCAACGTCATCACGGCGGCTTGGGCGCCTGCTATGTGCTGTGGCGCAAAAATAGTGAGACGCGATTGCGCACCGCTGAACAACTGGAGCAGAGCCGCAAAAAATTGGGCCGCTGATAACCTATAAGGAACTAATACCGTGCCATTGAGCCACTTACTCACCAACAACAGACGCTGGGCCAATACCACCAGTGAGCTCGACCCGCAGATGTTTGCCAAGTTGGCACAGCAGCAGTCGCCTAAGTATCTATGGATAGGCTGTTCCGACAGCCGCGTACCGGCCAACGAAATTGTCGGGTTACTACCCGGCGAGTTATTTGTTCACCGCAATGTTGCCAATTTGGTCAAGCACACCGACATGAACTGCCAAGCGGTGATTCAGTACGCGGTGGATGTGCTCGGCGTGGAACATATTATTGTCTGTGGCCACTACGGCTGCGGCGGCATAGCCGCGGCATTGGGACAGACTAACGCCGGCGTCGCCGACTATTGGCTGCGCTCGGTAAAAGACGCTTACCTGCGCACCGATAAAGGCTTTCGCCAGTTAGACCGCGACAGTCGTATCGACATTATGTGTGAAAACAATGTGATCGAGCAGGCTGCCAATGTCGCCCACAGCAAGATCGTGCAGCGCGCCTGGCAGCAGGGCAAAAAATTGATGGTGCACGGCTGGATCTATTCGATTAAAGATGGAATTTTGAAAGAGCTCAATTGCCGTTACTCATCCTTAGAACAGATAGATCCTATCTATCAGATTGAGCTCGACAAGTAATCCGCTTAGCTGATTATCTCAACGACCTCGCAAATTGCCGCGGTAATGGCGGCTATCTCGGCGCTGCTGGCGACAAACGGCGGCATGGTGTAGAGCAGTTTGCCAAAAGGGCGCAGCCACACGCCGCGCTCGACCAGCAGCGGCTGTATCTCGGTTAGCAAGGCCGGCTGCTGCAGCTCGACCACGCCGATGGCGCCGAGACAGCGCACATCGGCGACACCGCGGTGGCCGTGCAGCGGTGCCAATCCGACGCGCAGTTCAGCTTCGATACGCGCCACCTTGGCGGCCCAGTCGTCGCTGAGCAGCAGATCGATACTGGCGTTGGCGGTAGCGGCGGCGAGTGGATTGCCCATAAAGGTGGGCCCGTGCATAAAGCAGCCGGCCTCGCCGGCACTGATACCGAGCGCCACACGCTCGCTGCAGAGGGTGGCGGCCATGGTCATGTAGCCGCCGGTCAGCGCTTTGCCCAGGCACATAATGTCGGGAGTAATACCGGCCCACTCACAGGCAAACAGCTTGCCGGTGCGGCCAAACCCGGTGGCGATCTCGTCGGCGATCAGTAGCACGTTGTACTCACTGCAGAGCTCGCGGGCGCGGCGCAGGTAGTCGGCTGAGTAGAAGCGCATGCCGCCGGCGCCCTGCACAATCGGCTCAATAATCAGTGCGGCGATCTCGCCGTGGTGGCCGGCCAATAGCTGTTCCAGCTCGTCGCAGTCGCCAGCGCTGAGTGGCTCGCCAAAGGGGGTCGCCGGGGCCGGTGCAAACAGCTGCTTCTGGAGCACATCGGCAAACAGGTGGTGCATGCCGTTGACCGGATCGCAGACCGACATCGCCGCAAAGGTATCGCCGTGGTAACCGTTGCGCACGGTGAGCAGCCGGCTCTTGCCGCGCACGCCCTGTGACAACCAGAATTGCAGCGCCATTTTAATTGCCACCTCAACGCTGATTGAGCCGGAATCGCACAAGAACACTTTATCTAAACCGGCCGGGGTCAGCGCCACCAGTTTTTCGCCGAGCGCTACCGCTGGTGCATGGGTCAGCCCGCCGAACATGACATGACTCATCTTGCCCAGCTGCTCAGTGACGGCGGTGTTGAGCACCGGGTGGTTGTAACCGTGCACTGTGCACCACCACGAGGACATGCCATCGATCACCGTGCGACCATCGGCGAGGTGTAACCGGCAGCCCTCGGCGTGGCTCACTTCAAACAGCGGGGGCGGGTCGATCATCGACGAATAGGGGTGCCAGAGGTACTGTTGGTCTTTGCTGATAGTGGCAGAGGGCATGGTCATGGCAGGCTCGCAGTCGCTTGGTGAGTGGTTGCGCGCGGTCATTATGCCACACCACCAAGGGTTCTCGCGGCAGGCAAATCGATTACAATGCCGCCTCGAAACACAGGGTAACTTGACCATGAGCGCAACGCTAACGGCGACAGCCGCCACCACCGATGACCGCAAGCAGCAGCTAGAGAACAACAAGCTGGCTAAACGGCTGCGGCGCAATGTCGGCAAGGCGATAGCCGACTACAGCATGATTGAGCCGGGTGACAAGGTGATGGTCTGCCTGTCGGGCGGCAAAGACTCCTATGGTCTACTGGATATTCTGATCGGCCTGCAGAAGAGCGCCCCGATCGACTTTGAACTGGTCGCGGTCAACCTTGACCAGAAGCAGCCGGGCTACCCGGAGGATATTCTGCCCGCTTATCTGCGCGGGCTCGGCATTGAGTTCCATATTCTTGAGAAAGACACCTACAGCGTCGTGACGCGGGTGATTCCCGAGGGCAAAACCTACTGCAGCCTCTGCTCGCGGCTGCGCCGCGGCACACTGTACGGCTTTGCTGAAGAGATCGGCGCTACCAAGATAGCGCTCGGCCACCACCGCGACGACATGGTCGAGACGCTGTTTTTGAATATGTTCTACCAGAGCAAGTTGAAGGCGATGCCGCCCAAGCTGCGCAGTGACGACGGCCGCAATATGGTGATTCGCCCGCTCGCCTACTGCAGTGAGGCCGATATGCAGGCCTATGCACAGCTGCGCCAATTCCCGATTATCCCGTGCAATTTGTGTGGCTCCCAAGACGGTCTCAAGCGCCAAGAGATTAAAGCACTACTGCAGCAGTGGCAGCGGCAGTTCCCGGGGCGGGTCGAGTCAATCTTTACCGCCCTGCAAAATGTCTCGCCGTCACAGCTGGCGGACACTGCGCTATTTGATTTTGCCGGTCTGCAGCTCGACCGCACGGCGTCGCTCGGGGCAGCGCCAGCCGGCGACGATCTCAGCGAAGAGATCCGCGCACTCAATATCTGAAGCGATTGGACAGTGCCGCCATGCTAGCCCACACTCTCGCTCAGCTAGTGGCTACCTGCGCCGCTCACCATTTTTTTGCAATTGCCCAGGAGTAGCCGCATGACTAATGCCGCGATGGCCGACCTCAACCCCGCGACAACGGCGGCATTTTTAATTTATCTGTTGGTTATTCTCGCTATCGCGGTGGTCGCTTGGCGCCGCACCCGCGGTGGCAGCGATTACTTCTTGGGCGGACGCTCGCTGTCGCCAACCGTTGCCGCAATCAGTGCCGCCGCCTCCGATATGAGTGGTTGGCTACTGCTGGGGCTGCCGGGCTTTGCCTATTTGGCCGGTCTGGAGTCGATCTGGATCGCCATCGGGCTGGTAGTGGGGGTGGCCGCCAACTGGCGGTTAGTGGCGGCGCGGCTGCGCAATTTTTCAGCACAATTAGATGATGCGGTCACCGTGCCGGCCTACTTGGCGCGCCGCTTCAATGGCCGCTCGCGATGGCTGCAGCCGCTAGCGGCGGCGGTCATTTTGCTGTTCTTTCTGTTTTATGTCAGCGCCGGGCTGATTGGCGGCGGCAAGTTGTTCAATGTGGTGTTCGGCATCGACTACCAACTGGCGGTGCTGCTCGGCGCCGCGGTGATTCTGCTCTACACGCTGTTTGGCGGCTTTTTGGCGGTCTCGTGGAGCGATCTGTTTCAGGGTCTGCTGATGATGGTGGCGTTGATCGCGGTACCGCTGGTGGTCAGCCTGCTTGGCAGCGACGGCCCGCAACGACCGCTGCCGCCGGCACTACTCGACCCGTTCAGCAACGCCAGCGGTGAGTCGCTGGGGCTGTTGGCGATTGCCAGCTCGCTGGCCTGGGGGCTCGGGTACTTTGGCCAACCGCATATTCTGGCGCGCTTTATGGCGATCCGCAGCGCCGATGAGGTGGCGTTGGCGACTCGCATCGGAGTGTTTTGGTCGTTCGCCGGGCTGGCCGCCGCCATCGCGGTGGGCATTAGCGGCTACCAGTATTTTGCGCCGCCTAGCTACGCACCGCTGGCCGATGCCGAGCAGGTCTTTGTCGCGCTGACCAATGCACTGTTCAGCCCGCTGTTGGCCGGGGTGCTGCTGGCGGCTATTTTAGCGGCCATTATGAGCACGGTGGACTCACAGCTGCTGGTGAGTTCGGCGGCACTGGCTGAGGATCTCTACCCGCAACTGCGCCAGTGGTTAACCCCTCACAGCCGCGAGAGCGAGCGCGAGCGGCTCTGGGTAGCGCGGCTGGCGGTGGTCGGTTTGGCCGCAGTGGCGACGCTGTTGGCACTCAACCCAGAGAGTTCAGTGCTAGGTGTAGTCTCTTACGCCTGGGCAGGGCTTGGTGCCGGTCTTGGCCCGGTGGTGCTGCTGAGCCTATTTTGGTCGCGCATGACCGCAGCTGGGGCGGTGGCGGGGTTACTGGTCGGAGCCACCACTGTACTGGTGTGGGGTAATCTCAGCGGCGGCCTGTTCGATCTCTATGAGCTGCTGCCCGCCTTTGTCGCGGCGCTGTTGGCAGTGGTGGCGGTGAGTGCATTGGGCGCGCACGGCGACTGCGATGCGCGCCTTACTGCGCTGCGGCGCAATTAGCTGCTACCGAGCCGTTTCTTTACCGCCATACAGCGCTGGTTGTTTTGCCGCGACTCTTGCAGTGCGTTGATTAGCAGTTGGCCGGCAGTAGCGTGAGCGGCCAAGCGGTTGCTGATGCGGGCGCTCCACTGCGCTTGGCAGGTGTAGAGGCTGGGCAGCAGTGCGCGGGCGTAAAAATCTTCGATGCCGGGGTCTAGCTGGCCGGCGCTGGCGAGAACGCGATCCACCATTAGAGTGGCGATGGTTAAGTTGTCCTCGCCCTGCAAAGTGGCGTAGCGGACACCGCTGAGCAGCGCGCGGCGGTTAGCCAGCGACTCTTCGCTGTGGGCTTTATTGACCTGGCCGAGAATGGTCAGTTTGTGCTGGTTATCGGCCGCCGCCGCTTTGGCGCGCAGATAGAAACGGTGGCCGCGGGCGCTGGGGTCACGCACTTTTTCTTGCTCTAGCTGAGCGTCAATGTTGCCGCCATGAAACTGCCCAAGCAGCGCCAGCAGCAACCAGCGGTCGCGAGCGTCGGCCTGGCGCTGGAACAGTTGGCCGCTCTGCAGCCACTGTTCAAGCTGTGCAATCTGGCTGGCATCGGCCAGCGAGCGATAAAAGTCGAACCAGAGTTGTTGCGCCACCGTGTCGGCGCCGGCCAAGCGGCCAGCCATGCCTTGCAGTGCGAGCTGGCGGCCGCTGCTGCGCAGCTGCTGCTTGAGCTGTTCAGCGGCGCTGTCGCCGGTGGCAGCGATGCGCTCTAGATAGCCGTCGAATAGCCCGAGAGTCTGGGTCACTCCAGTTAAAATTTGCAGGTCTTGTTCGCTGGCCAGTTCAGCCAGCGCCAGCTCGATATAGTCCGGCAGTGCGGTGGCGCCGTCGCTGACGCTGTCGGCCAGCGCAATCCACAGCAGAGAGCGCTGCAGCGGCGAAGTGATCTCCGCTAGTAGCTGAGGCAGCGCTTCTACACTGGCAGTGTCGAGCAGTACTTTAATAAAGGCTAAGTCGCTGGCGTTGGGCAGTACCAACAGCGGGCAGGGCAGCCCGATGGCTTCAGCCAGTGGGTTGTCTTGCCCACGTAGCTCTGCGGTGAGCCGCTGCTGCAGTAACACGCCGTCGGCGTTGCGGTAATAGAGCGCGACATCCAGCGTGTGTTGGCGCAGCAGTGTGCTGTTGCTACCACTGCTCTGGAGCAGGCTAAACTGGCTGATGGCGCCATCACGGCAGTCAAAGTTGGCGGCGACCCGGTTGACACCGATACTCTTCATCCAGCTCTGTGACCAGTCGCTGAGATCTTGCCCAGCCGCGGCTGAGAAGGCGTTGAGCAGGTCGTCGTAGCGGCTGTTGCGGTAGGCGTGGTTGGCCATATAGTTGCGAATGGCGTCGATAAAGACCTTATCACCAAGGCGCTGGCGCAGCTGCCGCAGCACTGCACCACCCTTGGCATAGGTGATGCCATCAATGGCGCTGCGCACCCCATCAGTGTGGATTAGCTCGCCGCGTATCGGGTGCGAGGTGACGTAATCGTCGTCGCGGTAACCCCATGTTTTGCGCTGCCAGAGAAAATCGGTCCACAGTTGTTCGCGCTCATGTTCGCTGTTGGCCATCGCCTCCAGCGCAAAGTAGCCGGCAATTTCGGCAAAGCTCTCGTTGAGCCACAAGTCGTCCCACCAGTCGAGGGTGACCAAGTTGCCAAACCACATATGTGCCAGCTCGTGCAGCACAGCATTTTTAAAAAATGATTGCTCGCTCAGTGAGCGCTCGCCGGGCAGGCAGCAGTAACTATCGTTAAAGGTTACCGCGCCAATATTCTCCATCGCCCCGGAGTTAAAGTCGGGCACCGCCAGCTGGTCGTATTTGCCAAACGGGTAGTCGATAGCAAAAAAGTCATTGAAAAAGGCCAAGCCGTGGTGGGTAATTTGCTGCCACTCGGCCACCGGCACGTGTTCGAGTAGTGACTGGCGGGCAAACAGCCGCAGTGGAATGGCCAGCTCACCGTCGCGGTACTCCTCTAGCTCAATAACGCCATACTCACCGGCGTGCAGGGCAAAGACATAACTGCTCATCGGCAGACCGGCATCAAACTGCCAGCGCCGTTGGTCGCCAACGGCGCTAATCTGACTCTCGCGGACATTGCTGACCACCTGCCAGTGGCCGGGGGCGGTGACATTGAGGGCGAAGGTCGCCTTGAGATTGGGCTGGTCGAACAGCGGGAATATACGGTTGGCGTCGTAGGGCTCCAGATCGCTGTAGGTGTAGACGCGCTGATCGCTGGGGTCGACAAAATAATAGAGCCCGGCGCCATCGCTGCTGTAAGGGTGGCTGTAGCGCACCGTTAGGGTATTGCTGCCCGGGGTTAACAGCGCCTCGTCGAGGCTGATGAAATACCCGTTGTAGTCAAATGCCACGGCAGTGCCGTTGAGTAGCAGCTGCTCGACACTGCCACCACTGAAGTCGACCGTTAACGGCTGGCCCTGCGGGGTAAACTGAAAGGCGATCGCCACCTCGCCGCTAAACGGCTCGCCGCGATCGTTGAGGGTGATATCGAGCTGGTAGCTGAGCTGGCTGAGTTGCGCTGCGCGCAGTTGCGCGGTGGCTTGGTCGAGCCCGCGCTCGACCGCGCGCAACCCGGCCGACTCGGAGCGGCTGCCACTGCTGTCGCAAGCGCCGATGAGCAGCGCCAAGCAGAGCAGTAACGACCGTGTGACGGTAAAACGCGATCTATCCCAAACCGATAACAATAACATTGGCATCCCCTTAGGTTGAAAGCAGTTGCCGCCCACCACGGGCGGTTTACATTCGTTGCATGGTCTCTATGCCGAGCAGCTCTAGCCCCAGCGCCAGGGTGTCGGCGCTGCGTTTGGCCAGCGCCAGCCGGCTCGCTTTGACCGCGGGTGCGACGCCCTCTTTGAGCATCGGCGCCGCTTCATAGAAGCTCATAAACAGACTGGCCAGCTCGTAGAGGTAGTTGCACAGCAGGTGCGGGTAGCACTCTTTGGCCACCTGGGCGAGGAGATCCTCAAAGCCGAGCAGGTGCAGCGCCAGCGCGCGCTCCTGCGGCAGCTCCACGGCGATGGCGGCGGCAAAGCTGTTCAGCTCAATGTCGGCGCGGCGGAAGATGCTGACGATACGCGTGTAGGCGTACTGCAAATAGGGGGCGGTGTTGCCCTCAAAAGAGAGCATGCTGTCCCAGTCAAAAATGTAGTCGTTGGTGCGGGTTTTGCTCAGATCGGCATACTTAACTGCACCAATACCCACCTTGCGCGCGATCTCGGCGAGCTCGTCGGCACTGATGTCGCTGTCGCGGTTTTTTTCAGCCACCAATACAGTGGCGCGCTCGATCGCTTCATTGAGTAGGTCGGCCAATTTAACTGTGCCGCCGCTGCGCGTTTTAAACGGTTTGCCGTCGGCCCCCATCATGGTGCCAAACGCCAGGTGTTGCAGCTGCATGGTGGCGGGGACAAATTCGGCGCGCCGCGCAGTGGCAAATACCTGCTTCATATGCAGCGATTGGCGCGCATCGATAAAGTAAAGTGCGCGGTCGGCCCGCAAAACCTGCGCGCGGTAGCGCGCTGCGGCTAGATCGGTAGTGGCGTAGAGGTAACCGCCGCCGCGTTTTTCAATAATCATCGGTGATGGGTTGCCATTCTTGTCGGCCAACTCATCGATAAAGACCACCTTGGCGCCGTCGTCCTCAACAGCGATACCGCTTTTCATCAGTGTTGCGACGACATCGGCTAACTGGTCGTTGTAGGCCGACTCGGCCATGGTGTCGTGTTCGGTTAGCAGCACGCCAAGCTGACGGTAGAGTGAGACATTGTGAGCAATAGAGATAGCAATAAATTGCTGCCAGAGCGCTCGGCAATGGCTGTCTCCGGATTGCAGTTTAACCACATAGGCGCGCGCCTTGTCGGCAAAGGCGGGGTCGGCATCAAAGTGCAGTTTGGCGGCTTGGTAAAACTGCTCCAGGTCAGCCAGCGCCAGCTCTGCCTGCTCGCCACTGCTCAGTTGCTCCTCCAGTTCGGCGATTAACATGCCGAACTGTGTGCCCCAGTCGCCGACATGGTTCTGCCGTATCACTGTGTCGCCGAGATGGGTTAACACACGGGCGATAGCATCGCCAATAATGGTGGAACGCAGGTGGCCAACGTGCATCTGTTTGGCCAAGTTGGGCGCCGAGTAATCGACCACCACCGTCTCTGCTGGGCGGGAGTCTGGGGTAGGCTTGGCAGCCAACTGGTCGCCGATAAATGCTGCACTGAGCGTTATGTTGATAAAGCCAGGGCCAGCCAGCTCGAGTTTGTCCACTTGCCCCTGTAGCTGCTGTTGCAGCTGTTCGACAATCGCGCCGGCCAGCGCGCGCGGATTAGTTTTGAGCTGCTTGGCGGCGGCCATGGCGCCGTTGGCCTGAAAGTCGCCAAACTCTGGGCGGTTGCTGCGGGTGACCGCCGGCGAGCAGTCGGCGGGGATGCCGGCGCTGTCCATGGCGCGCCGCACAGCATTTTCGAGGAGAGATTTTACCGACATAACAGGGCTCGCAGCAGTGATGAGTGGCAGCTGAGAGCGGTAAAAAACGCAGCACAGCACGGGGGCGAATTGTAGTGGTGCGCAGCACAGATGCAAAGCACTGTTGCCGCTGGCGCGCAGCGGTTGCTATAGTCGGCGGCAAATTTATCACCGCCAACTAATTCGGAGTAGCTGCTGCCATGGGGCCTGTAGAACAACAGATAGCTGACATCGTAACCGCTGCACTGGCGCCCACCCATCTGCAGCTGAGCAACGAGAGCCATATGCACTCGGTGCCGCCTGGCTCAGAGAGCCATTTTAAACTACTGGTGGTCAGTACCGCCTTCGAGGGGCAGCGCAAAGTGGCGCGCCACCAAAGACTCTACGCACTGTTGGCCGAACAGCTGGCCGGACCGGTACACGCGCTGGCTCTGCATACACATACCCCCACAGAGTGGCAGGCAGTGGCTAGCGTGCCAGATTCACCGAACTGCCTGGGGGGCTCTAAAGCGGACTAACGCCAGTAAAGACGGTTTTGTTGATCTACATCTAAAGCATAGCCGCTAATGCGCGGGGTCACTGCGGAGCGTTGATGCAGGTCAAGGTAGGTGGGTGTTGAGCGCGCTTGAATGGCGCCATCACTATCCAACCTATCTGAGGAACCCCGCATGCACCCAGTCAAGTCACCCGTTAACCTTGTCACTAACCGCCGCACCCCGCGAGCCAGTCGCTGTGGCTTGTTGGCGTTGTCGACGCTGGCGGCCGTTGCCGTTGCCAGCCCGGCGATGAGTTACCAGGCCGGCGATCTGTTTATCCGCGCCGGTGCAGTTCAAGTCGCCCCGGATGAGAGCAGCGGCGGTATCGCCATTCCCGCACTCGACGTGTCGGCCATTGCCGGCACCGATGCCCGGGTCGATAACGACACCCAGCTCGGCCTCACCCTCACCTACATGTACAGCCACAATTTCGGCGTTGAACTGCTCGCCGCCACGCCGTTTGAGCACGATATCACCGCCAATCTCGACGGCCATACCGCAGGTTTACAAGTGCCGGCCGGCTCAACCAAACATCTACCTCCCACCGTCTCTGCGGTTTACTACCCCCTAGCAGATAACAGCTCCGCGGTGCAGCCGTATGTGGGTGCCGGCATCAACTACACCCGATTTTTCAGCGAGGATGTCGCGCCAGAACTAGAGGCGCTGACCGGAGTGCTGGCAGCCGGCGAGGGCGCTGATCCGATAGCGATGAAACTCGAGCTTGACGACTCCTGGGGGGTGGCCTTACAGCTCGGCGTAGATGTCGCACTCGACCCACAATGGCACCTCAATGGCAGTGTGCGCTGGATCGATATCGACACCAAAGCGAGTTTTAGCAACGCCGGCGATGTTATTACGGTTGGCAATATCGAGCTCGATCCGTGGGTCTACCAAATCAATGTCGGCTACACTTTTTAGCCGCACAAGCTTGACTCATCAAGGGCTCAGCACTATAGTGCGCGCTCTCAAAGAGAACACGCACTCGTAGCTCAGCTGGATAGAGTACTCGGCTACGAACCGAGCGGTCGGAGGTTCGAATCCTCCCGAGTGCGCCATATTAAAAACCCTGCATTTTATGCAGGGTTTTTTTATGGCAGCACAAGGGAGGTGAGAACCTCCTCAGGTTCGACAACTGCGCCAGCAGTTGGACCGCAGCAGCCGCAGGCTGGATTAGCGGCGCAGGCGCCGCTAATCGTCAATCCTCCCGAGACCGGTAGTTGGCGTCAGCCCTGCTTTAATTTGTGTTTAAGCTGCTCTCGCCGAGTGCGCCATATTAAAAACCCTGCATTTTATGCAGGGTTTTTTTATGGCAGCACAAGGGAGGTGAGAACCTCCCCAGGTTCGACAACTGCGCCAGCAGTTGGACCGCAGTAGCCGCAGGCTGGATTAGCGGCGCAGGCGCCGCTAATCGTCAATCCTCCCGAGACTGGTAGTTGGCGTCAGCCCTGCTTTAATGTTGCGTTTAAGCTGCTCTCGCCGAGTGCGCCATATTAAAAACCCTGCATTTTCATGCAGGGTTTTTTTATGGGCAGCACAAGGGAGGTGAGAACCTCCTCAGGTTCGATAACTGCGCCAGCAGTTGGACCGCAGCAGCCGCAGGCTGGATTAGCGGCGCAGGCGCCGCTAATGGTCAATACTCTCCATAACCAGTGCGTTTAGATAGGAAAGGCAAAGCCCGCTATATGCTCCCGGTATACCCCGCAGCTTAAATCCACTACGATAACTTGCACACCAACTACTGTGACCCCTGTATGAGCGATACCCCTGTAGCCGAGACCCCAGATTACCCCATTAGCCGTAAAACAAGCTCGGTGGCTGGGGTAATGCAGCGCAATAGCACGCTGTTTTTCTGGTTATTTAATACCGGTGGCTGGCTGGGCTTTGCGGTGGTGAGCTTTGTCAGCCTCAATCTCTGGTACAACCAGCCCGAGGTAGAGTATGTAGCGCACAACATCTTGCAGTCTTTTCTGGGTATGTTGGTCTGCTGGCCAATGCGCGGCATCTATCGGGCGCTATGGAAGACCCAGCTGGTATTGCGTTTGGTCTTGACCGTGGTGGTGGTGCTGCTGTTGTCGTTGATCTGGGCGGCACTGCGGCTGGTACTATTTTTAGTGCTCACCGACGAAACCGGCTTGTGGGCCGACTTTGGCGGCTGGTATTTTCCCTCTATATTTATTTTTTTCTGTTGGACTGCACTCTATTACGGGGTTAAGTTTTACCAGCTCTTTGAGGAAGAACACCAGCGGTTGGTGCGGGTCGAGTCCGAACAGCGCGAAAGTGCCCTGGCACTGCTGCGAGCCGAGTCTCAGGCGCGCGACGCTCAGTTAAAAATGCTGCGTTACCAGATTAACCCGCATTTTTTGTTCAATACCCTCAATGCCGTCAATTCGCTGATCGCGGCGCAGCACCCAGCGCAGGCGAGTGAGATGGTGCTGCACCTGAGCCGATTTTTGCGCTACTCGCTAGAGAACGATCTCGCCCAGCAGGTGCCGCTTAAAAGCGAAATAGAGATGTTGCGACTCTATCTGGATATTGAAAAAGTGCGCTTTGCCGAGCGCTTGACGGTCTGTATCGACCTACAAGAGGAGGTGGCTGATTTTCTGATTCCCAGCCTGCTGCTGCAGCCGCTGGTTGAAAATGCCATTAAATATGCGGTGGCCGCCTCAGAGCGCGGCGGTGATATTTTGATTCAGGCGCGCCGCGACGGCGACAATGTGCTGCTGGTAGTGGCCGACTCCGGCAGTGACGACGGCAGCAGCCGGCCGGGCTTTAGTGCTAACCCCACAGCTAAACCTGCCGCCGGCACCGGCACTGGCTTGCGCAATATTCGCGAACGCTTGGCGGCGCTCTACGCCGACCAGTTCTCGTTAACGCACGCCAACTCCTCTTTTGGCGGTTATCAGGTTGAAATTCGCATACCGGTAGGGGAGGGCAGCCAATGAGCGCGGGTGACCCGTTGCGGGTGATGGTGGTCGACGATGAGCCACTGGCTCGGCAGTTGATGGTGTCTATGTTGGCGTCAGACCCATCGCTTGAGGTAGTCGCCGAGGCGGGCAATATTCGTCAAGCCAAACAGCTGATTGAAACGCTGCGCCCTGAGCTGATTTTTTTGGATATAGAGATGCCCGGCGGCAGCGGTTTTGATCTGGTAAAAACCCTGCAAGCAGATACCATGCCGCTAGTGATCTTTGCCACCGCTTTTGATCAATACGCGCTGGCCGCGTTCGATCTGCACGCGGTCGACTACCTGCTCAAGCCGTTTGACCCCACCCGGGTGGCAGAGAGTGTGGCGCGCGCCCGCACCCGTCTGCTCAGTGATACGCTGCGCGACGGTGGCGCTTGGCAGAGCAAGGGCCAACTGTTGGCGGCGCTAGAGCAGTACCAGCCGCAGGTAGCCGCTGGGGCAGTTAATGCAGGCAAATTGGCGATTACCGATGGCGGTGCCACCACCTTGCTGGCGTTCGACAGCATTGACTGGGTGGACGCGGCCGGCGATTACATGTGTGTTCACAGCGACGGTAAAACCTACGTGATGCGCAGTACCCTCAAGCACTTAGAGGAAAAATTGGCAGGCACCGCCATTGTGCGCATACACCGCTCAACACTGGTCAATTTAAACAAAGTCACCGAAATTGCCGTACTCGCCAAAGGCGAGCGGCAGCTAACGCTGGAAAACGGTGCCAAACTTAAGGTGAGCCGCAATTATCGCGATACTTTGGCGCCCATAGAGCGCTAAACAACCGCTATTTCTACCTGTTTAGACCTATTCATCGCAGCTGTAACCCCTTTGGTCTTTTATGGCTGTTATTGACAGCCCCGCTTTGAAACTATCAGCTACGGAATTTTGCCAAATTTCAGATGCCGGCAAAACCGCAGAAGTTTCGCAGCAGCTCAGCTGTTAGCGACGCCACCAAAATTAACAGGGGAAGACGACGTGCAAACAACCACTTTAATCAAGAAAAAGCAGTTGGCGCTGGCCGTTGCGGCCGCGTTGGTATCATCGGTAGCCTTAACCGCAGAGCCAGGAACTGAGGAAGCCATTTCCGAAGTTGTGGTGCTCGGTATTAAAAAGAGTTTGATCGACGCCATCGAGATTAAGCGCAACAATGTTGGCGTAATGGAGGCGATCTCGGCCGAAGATTTTGGCAAGTTCCCCGACGGCAACCTAGCTGAATCGCTGGCCCGCGTGCCCGGCATTGCTATCGACCGCAGCAACGTCGAAGGACAGACCATCGCCGTGCGTGGATTTGGCCCAGAGTTTAACCTGGTCACCCTCAACGGCCGGCAGATGCCGACCAACCCCGGTCGATACGGTGGTGGCCGCTCGTTCAACTTTGGCGATATTGCCTCGCCGGGTGTCGCTGCGGTAGAGGTCTTTAAGAGTGGAAATATCACCTTGCCCTCTGGTGGTATCGGATCAACCGTTAATATGGTTACCACTAAGCCTCTCAATGTCGACGGCACGCTCACCTCTTTTAGCATTGCCGGCGTAGAAGATACCACCAGCGAAGAGGGCGGCCTGCCGATTGAGACCTCGCTATTGTTCGCGACCAACCAAGACCACTGGGGTTTCTCGGTGTCAGCCTCCTATCAAGAGCGCACCAACCGCGAGACAGGCACTCGCGAGTCTAACTGGATTATCCCGGCCGGCGACTCTGCTCATGAAGGTAATCGTATTCCATCGACCGCCGTTATTACCAACAATAGCCTTCGCGATGATGATGTAACCTTTTATCAGGAGCCGACGGCTTACCTGATTAAAGACAACGACCGCACTCGCACTAATGTGCAGACCACTTTCCAATTGATGGTAACGGAGAACTTAACCGCTACTGTTGATTACACCTACTCAGGTGTCGAGTTTGAGTCTGAAGGGACCATGTTTGGCCCTTGGCTAGGAGGTTGGACAACTGAACAGGCCACCATTAATGCTAACGGTGTCTATACCGATGTGGTGGTGGGTGACCGCGGTTATGACCACACTGTCACCTGGGGCGACTCAAAGAGCAGCAATAACTCTTACGGTCTCAACTTGGTTTGGGATCTTTCGGACAGCTGGCAAATTGAGTTTGATGCCCACAACTCAACCGCCAAGCTGGCCGGCAACATCTTTGATAACGAGATGGGTGTGACCTCGCCGACAGACACCGTCACTCACACCAACGGCGGAACGAGTGGTATTCAGAGCTTCGCTTTTGACCGCGACTTCACCGCAGCAGATATGCAAGTTTCCAACTTGGTGATGAACGACGAAGCTCAGGTGAACGAAATCGAGCAGTATCAGCTAAAAGTTAACTGGACCAACCCCGATGCCGGCTTTGTCAGAGCGGTCAATATGGGTTTGTCCACCTCCGACAATCAGTTTAACCGCATAAAGCGCAACGCAGGATTTGCGCCGGGCGAACGTTACGGCGCTGACGCATTTGACGACGCACTGTTCCAGCGCACGCTGTTGGACGGCGACTTCATGGACTCGTTTAGTTTTACGCCGGGCACCAACTACTACTTTGAAGTCGACGCTGCTGCTGCATTCAATGCTTATGCTGCACTGGCTGCTGGCCTCGTCGACAATGCCGATGGCGCAGTCTGCTGTGGTGCAGGGGGTATAGACTCTAACGAGCGCGTCCGCGAAGAGCTCGATTCAGCGTTTATTCAAGTGCAGATGGCAGCTGATATTGGCCGTATGCCGTTGAATATTGTTGCTGGCCTTCGTTACGAGGGTGTCGATACCACCTCAACCAGCCTCTACCCACTAGTCAATCAGATTGGTTGGGGTATTGATGGCCTTTATGGCATTCGCGGCGATGTCACCGACGGTTCGCGATACGGCAGCCACAGCACAGTTTTGCCGGCTATCAATATGTCGCTGGGCCTTGATGACAACCAAGTCGTGCGGCTCTCTTGGGGCAAGAGCATGGCGCGCCCCAACTTGGGTGATCTGGAGTCCCAACTTAACATTGGTGCGCAAGATTTCTTTAGCCTGACGGCTACCGGTGGCAACCCGGACCTCAACCCCTTGATGTCGACCAACCTCGATATCAGCTACGAGAACTACTACGATGAAGGTTCTTACCTAGCGGTCAACTACTTCCGCAAAGAGATCAAAGATTTCATCGGTTCTCAGACTACTCGCGACCAGCCTTTTAACGGCTTAACTAACCCCTATGCCGGTGAAATCGGCCAGCAGGCACAAGAGATTGTCGATGCCTGGGTAGCTGCCGGCCAGCCATGGGATACCCTCGGCAACCCTGATTTTGGTGTTCTGCAAGGGTTTATTTGGGGACAGCGTGGCGCCGGTTGGCCGATTGAACAGCATTATGTTACTGCAGCCGCTATGATGTTAGCCAACGGCTTTGATAACACTTTAACTTTCGACACTCTTAATGGTGCCGCAGTGTCAACCTGTAGTGGCAATACACTCCCGAACGGAGCTCCGGGTAATCCCTACTACTTGTGCCAAGATCCTCTGTTAGGTCAATCAACCGACCCCGTAGCGCTGTTTGACATCACTCAGCCCTACAACATGGAAAAAGGCCGTGTTAGTGGCTGGGAGTTTGCTTGGCAGCACCTGTTCCAAGGCACGCCGTACGGCTTTACGTTCAACTACACACTGGTCAGCGGCGGTAATGTTGAACCCGACCGCGCTGATGTTGGCCGTCAGTTCATACTGCCGGGCCTGGGTGACTCGGGTAATGCCTCGGTCTTCTATGAAGACGACAAGCACACCCTGCGTTTAGCGCTGAACCACCGCGCTGAAACTGCAGCGGGCTTTGCCAACTACGACCAGCCGGTATTTGTAGAAGAGCGTAACCAAGTCGACTTCTCTTACCAGTTCCGTTACAGCGAAAACACTACGGTGTTCTTCGATGCGATGAACATTCTGGATGAAGAGACCCGTCTCTACGTGCGTCACCCCGAGATGCTGTTCTTGGCACAAGACCACGGTCCGGTTTACAAGTTAGGCTTGCGCACTAGCTTCTAAACCTGTGTGAGAGTGCTCACCCCTGCGTTTGCGGGGGTGAGCGCTACTCCTTCAAACACCGTTATTTTTGCCCCATCTGTTAAGGAAACTGCTCAGTATGTTTTGTCGCGCCCCCCATTTTTTCGCCGCCGTTGTCTGTAGCCTGTTGCCATTCAGCCCGAGCTGGGCCGAGCAGAACGACACTGAACTGTTGGCGTTAATCGCTGGCATGAGCACAGAGCAGAAAGTGGCGCAGATGATTCAGGCCGAAATTAAATACATTACCCCGGAACAGGTGGTGGAGTTTGGTATCGGCAGTATTCTCAATGGCGGCGGTTCTTTCCCGCAGTCCAATAAATACGCCACAGTGCAAGATTGGGTCGAGTTGGCAGACGCCTTTCATGCCGCTTCACTCGATCGCAGCCAAGGTTCTGCCGGTATCCCTATTATTTGGGGTACCGATGCGGTACACGGCCACAACAATGTGATTGGCGCGACTATATTCCCGCATAACATTGGCTTGGGCGCGGCGAATAACCCGCGATTAGTCGCCGACATTGCCGCAGCGACTGCTCGTGAAGTGGCGGCCACAGGTATTGACTGGATTTTTGCACCCACCGTGGCGATTGCCAAAGATGACCGCTGGGGCCGCACCTACGAGGCCTACAGCGACCGCAGTGATATTGTCGGCCGCTATGCAGGCCCAGTGGTGCGCGCCATGCAGCAGCAGAACATCGCCGCTACGGCCAAACATTTTATTGGCGATGGCGGCACCTTCCGCGGTATTGACCAAGGTGACACCCGGCTAAGCTTAGAGCAGTTGTTGTTGGAGCACGGCATCGGCTACTCCGAAGCGATCGCCGCCGATGTGCTGACTGTGATGGCCTCGTTCAATAGCTGGAACGGTGAAAAGCTACACGGCAGTTATGACCTGATCACCACCATTCTCAAAGAGGGGCTCGGCTTTGACGGCTTTGTAGTCAGCGACTGGAACGGTATCGGCCAAATTCCCGGTTGCAGCAATGAGAGCTGTGCACAGGCGATTAACGCCGGTATTGACATGATTATGGTGCCGGAAGATTGGCAGCCGTTCTTAACCAACACTTTGGCGCAAATTGAACGCGGTGAGATCGCTATGTCGCGTATCGATGATGCCGTCTACCGCATTTTGTCGGTCAAAAAACAGCTCGGTCTACTCGACGGCGCGGCCCCCTCCAGCCGCCACAGTGCGGTTGGCAGCGGTGTGATTGGCAGTGCAAAGCACCGCGCCATCGCCCGCCAAGCGGTGCGTGAATCGCTGGTGTTGCTGAAAAACAGCAACGGCTTAGTGCCGTTGTCGCCACAGCAAAATGTACTGGTCACTGGCTTGGCAGACGATATCGGTGTCGCCTCGGGCGGCTGGACCATCAGCTGGCAAGGGACCGGTAATAGCAATGCTGATTTCCCCGGAGGTACCTCCATTTACGCAGGGCTTGCGGCGCAGATTGAGGCGGCCGGCGGTACTGCCTCGTTTAGTGCCAACGGCGACTACACCACAAAGCCTGATGTGGCGATTGTGGTCTTTGGCGAGCAGCCCTATGCCGAGGGGCAGGGCGATATCGATAACTTGCAGTTTGATGCTGGCAGCAAACAGGGGCTGGCGCAGTTGCGCAAGTTCAAGGCTGAGGGTATTCCCACTGTAGCGGTATTCCTCTCTGGGCGACCGATGTGGGTTAACGCCGAGATCAATGCCGCCGATGCCTTCGTTGCCGCTTGGCTGCCGGGCACCGAGGGCGCCGGTGTTGCCGATCTGCTATTGCGCGACCGCGCTGGGCAGATTCAGCACAACTTTACTGGGCGGCTGTCATTTGACTGGCCCAATAGTGATGTCAATGCCAGCGACGACAACCTGCCGGTCGACGATATTCTGTTCCCCTACGGTTACGGTTTAGCCGCGGCGCAACCGCACAGCCAACCGCTGCAGGCGCTCAATGAGCAGCCGACGGTGGCGGCGGTAGCCAGCGAGGTGGTGGTGTTCGAGCGCGGCACTAAGTCGCCGTGGCGCCCCTATGTGGGCGATGCCAGTGACTGGCGCAAACTCTACAGCGGTGGCGTGGTCGCCAGCCAATACGGCGACCTGCAGGTCTCTGCGGTGGATATTGCCGTGCAAGAGGATGGCCGCAAACTGCGCTGGAGTGGCAGTGGCGCGCGACTCAGCCAATTTTACTGGCAGGCCGACCAAGGGGTAGATCTCACCCAGCTCTCCGAGCAGCGGGCGCAACTTGTGGTTGACTACCAATTGCAACGCGCCCCTAGCCAGCCGGTGGCGCTGCGTATGGATTGCGGCTATCCCTGTTCGGGTGCAGTTGATATTACTCAGTCGCTGAACAGCGCCGCCGTCGCAAACTGGCAGAGCTTAGCGGTGCCGTTGAGCTGCTTTGCCGCGCAAGGGGTAGACTTAAGTCGTGTTAATACGCCGCTGCTGTTCAGTACTAGCGGCATGCTAGAGTTAACTCTGCGCCGCGTCGCTATTACCGCCGAACCGCCTGTGGGTGAAGCGGCACAGGTATTGAGTTGCCAGTAAGTCTAGCGGCTGCAGAGCCATTAAAAAAATTAGAAGAGGGTCATGAGTGATGATGTCTGAACTGGATTTATGGATTGTTGGTGTTTATGCCTTGGCACTGTTTGGCTTGGCACAGTGGGTATCGCGCGAGCAGGTGGGCCACCACAAAAATTCCAACGATTACTTCTTGGCCGGAAACTCGCTGCCGTGGTGGGCGATTGGCGCTTCGTTGATTGCCGCCAACATCAGTGCCGAGCAGATTATCGGCATGTCCGGCTCTGGTTACGCGGTGGGGCTGGCGATCGCCTCTTACGAGTGGATGGCGGCGATTACCCTGATTCTGGTCGGTAAATACCTGCTGCCGGTGTTCTTGCACGCCAAAATTTATACCATGCCGCAGTTTTTGGAGCAGCGCTTTGACCACCGGGTGCGCATGGTAATGGGCACCTTTTGGCTGGGCGTCTATGTGTTTGTCAATCTCACCGCTATTTTGTGGCTGGGGGCGTTGGCGATTAACACTATGACCGGGTTGGATATTGTCCACGGTATGTTGTTGCTGGGGCTGTTTGCTATTGCCTACTCGCTCTATGGCGGTCTCAAAGCGGTGGCCTTCACCGATATTATTCAGGTAGTGCTGCTGGTCGCCGGCGGGCTGTTAATTGTCTACATGACGCTCAATATCGTCTCTGACAACGGCGGTGTGCTGGAGGGCTTCCGGTTGATCAGTGAGCGGGCGCCAGAGAAGTTCGACATGATTCTGGCCAAAGATAACCCTCACTACATGAGCCTGCCCGGGCTGTCGGTGCTGGTTGGTGGTATGTGGGTGATGAATCTCTCTTACTGGGGGTTTAATCAGTACATCATTCAGCGCGCACTGGCGGCTAAAAATGTTCAAGAGGCGCAAAAGGGGATTGTTTTCGCCGCTTTCCTAAAACTGCTGATGCCGGTGATTGTGGTGCTGCCGGGTATCGCCATGTTTGTCATTAACAGCGAACTGAGCTCGCCCGACCAAGCCTACCCGAGCGCCATGGCGCTGCTGCCCGATGGCATTAAAGGGGTGGTATTTGCCGCGTTGATTGCTGCCATCGTTTCGTCGCTGGCGTCAATGGTCAACTCGATTTCGACTATCTTCACCATGGATATCTACCCTTCGCTGGTTAAAAACAGCCGCGCAGAGCCGATTGTGGTGGGCCGTGTTGCCGCCTTTGTGGCGATGGCGCTGGCGCTGATCACCGCCAAGCCGCTGCTGGGCAACTTCGACCAGGCGTTTCAGTATATACAGGAGTTTACCGGCTTCTTTACCCCAGGCATTGTGGTGATATTTTTGCTCGGTATTTTCTACAAAAAAACCAGCGCCGACGGCGCGCTGGCGGCAGCGATCGGCTCGGCGGTATTCTCCTTGGCCGGCAAACTGCTGTTCCCGGCGCTGCCATTTATCGACCGCGTCGGTATTGTCTTTTTGCTCTGCGCGGGTTTGGCGCTGTGGGTCTCGCACTACAAGCCGCAGGCGGCCGACAGCGGCCGTGCGGTGGAATTGGGCGATATCGACATGCGCACCTCGGCGAGCTTTAACGCTGCCACGCTGGCGGTGGTACTGATCCTCTGTGCGCTCTATATTACTTGGTGGTAACCACACAGGCCGACTGTCGATGACTGCAATGCTCGCCAAACCCTGCGCGCTGGTGCTGTTCTTGGCCAGCAGTGTTGCGCTTGCCAGTGCTGCCGATGGGCAGTGCGGTGCGCCGACATTTGCCGATGAGTTTGACGCGGCGCAGCTCGACAGCGCTCGCTGGAACGTGGTGACCGGCGACGGCTGCGAGCTCAACCTGTGCGGCTGGGGCAACAACGAGCAGCAGGTCTACAACCGCGAGGCAGCGGTGGTGCAGGGCGGTATGTTGCAGTTAATGGCCTATCAGGCCACCGGCAAACAGATCGCCTCGGCGCGCCTCACCACCGAGGGCAAATTTAGCCAGCGCTACGGCCGCTTTGAGGCGCGGATGAAACTGCCACCCAACCTCGGTTTGTGGCCAGCGTTTTGGCTGTTGCCCGCCGACAAACAACAGGTTTGGCCACTCGAAGGTGAGATAGATATCCTTGAGCAAAAGGGGTTTAGTCGCGAGAGCAAGCGCGAAGTGTTAGGGGCTATTCACTTTGGCGAAAAATGGCCCAACAACACCCACTACAGCGAGTCGATCACACGCCCCACGCCATTTGCCGATCGCTGGCATGTCTACGCCATTGAGTGGCGAGAGGGCGTGATCCGATGGTTTGTCGACGACAAACAGTACGGCGAAGTGCGCCGTGCCGATATCGCGCCACACCGCTGGCCGTTCGACGACAAGCCATTTTATATCATCCTCAACCTGGCGGTAGGTGGCACACTCGGCGGTGACGTGGTCGAGGAGACCCTGCCGGCGTGGATGTTGGTCGACTACGTGCGGGTCTACGACGGCAGTTGTTTGTCCTGACTGCTCTGCGGGCAGTGCCACTCGGCCTTGCAGCGACTATCTACTCTGCTCTAAGCGCTAACTCTAAGCGCATTTTGGGTCATTTTTGTTGGTAAAAAATCCACGCAAATTGGCTTAAAGCGACCTACTATGCCGACTTTGGCGAGCACTGCAATGGGTGCCCATCTCTGTGCCGTCTAACCGCGGTTCGCTTTCCCTCGAGTCTCTATTCATGCGCTCAGTTCTGTTTGTCGTAGACGATCAGTCGACACTGCCCGACAGTGATATCAACACCATTACCTTCAACGATTACTTGCAACATTATCCCAAGCTCAATGAGCCCAAGGTGCGCATTATCAATTTGTGTGACACCTCCCGTTATCTCAGCCAGGGCTACTACTGCTCGCTGTTGGCCGAGGCGCGTCAACATCCGGTGGTGCCGACCGTGAAAACCATTAATGCGCTGCGCGAAACGCAGAGTGCGCTGGTGGTCAATGCGACATTGCTGCCTAAAAATAGCGACCAACAGCCGCTGCCAGAGCAGATTGTTATCTGTATGGGCGAGGTGGCCGACAAGCGCTACCAAAAGCTGGCCAGCTGGGTTTACCAGCGCTTCGCGGCACCGGTGCTGCTGGTTAAAGTGAATGCCGACAGTGCCGGCCTGCAGCTCTCGTTGACGCGGGTGTCGCTGGCCTCACTGAGTGAGCCGCAGCGCCAATTTTGTCTCGCCCAGTTACAGCTTTATGGCGATAAAGCTTGGCGCACACCGGCCGATAAAAAGCGCTACCGCTGGGAGCTGGCTATTTTAACCAATCCGCAAGAGCAGGTACCGCCCAGCAACCGCGGGGCGATCAGCCGCTTTATCAGTGCCGCCGACAAGCTTGGCATTCGCGCGGTAGAGATCACCCCCAACGACTTCAACCTGCTCGGCCAGTTCGATGCGCTATTTATTCGCGAAACCACCGCCATCGACCACCACACCTACCGCTTTGCCTGCGAGGCGGAGAAAGCCGGTCTGGTGGTGATGGACGATCCCAGTTCGATCTTGCGCTGCTGCAACAAAGTCTACCTGCACGATGCCTTCAGCTATAAAAAAATTCCTAGCTTGCGCACGGTGATCGTCGCCGACAACCAGCCGGCGACACTCGACCAGCTGCAAGAAGAGCTCGGCTATCCGTTAATTTTGAAAATCCCCGAGGGTGCCTTCTCCAAAGGGGTGTTTAAAATAAAATCGCGCGCAGAACTTGAGCAGGCCTCCGCCGAGCTGCTGACCGATTCGGCGCTCTACATTGCTCAACAGTACCTGTTTACCGATTACGACTGGCGCATTGGTGTCCTTAATGGCCGCGCGCTGTTCGCCTGTCGCTATTACATGGCCAAAGGTCACTGGCAGATTTACAACCACGGCTCGAAACGCAACTTCAGCGGCGGTTTTKACACCTACCCAACCTTTGAAGTACCGACTCAGGTGCTGCGCGCGGCGCTGCGTGCCGCCGCGGTAGTCGGCAACGGCCTGTACGGCATTGATGTCAAAGAGCATGAAGGCAGAGCCTATGTGCTGGAGGTCAACGACAATCCTAGTTTGGAGTTTGGCGTCGAGGATAAATATATGGGGGAGGAGCTCTACATGCAGGTGATGTCGGAGTTCTTGCGTCGTCTTGAAGCGCGCGGCCGTGACTGAGCCCACCCTCTGCAAATGCCACATACGCAGCGCTGAGCCCGGTGATCTGCAGGCTCTGACAGCGCTTGAGCAGCGCTGTTTTGCCAGTGACCGCCTCAGTCGGCGCAGCTTTCGCCACCACCTGCGCGGCCGCCACAGTGCGCTGCTGGTGGCCGAGCAGGGCGGGCAACTGCTCGGTTACGGACTATTGTTGCTGCTGCGGGGTACCCGTCTGGCGCGCGTCTACTCATTGGCGGTAGAGCCACAGGCGCGCGGTCAAGCCATTGGCGAGCAACTATTAAAGCAGCTAGAGGAACACGCACTGTCCCGTGGGCGGGTATTTATGCGCTTAGAGGTGGCAGTCAACAACGCTGCCGCCATTGGGCTCTACGAGCGCTGTGGTTACCGCCGCTTAGGCCTCTACAGCGACTACTACCAAGACCATCAAGATGCTCTGCGGTTGCAAAAGTTGCTGCGTGCGCCGCGCGAACAGCTGCCGGTGCAGGAGGCGCCGTGGTACGGCCAAACCACCCATTTCAGCTGCGGTCCAGCGGCACTGATGATGGCGATGGCAGCGCTCGATGCGAGCATTGAACCCAACCAAACCCTTGAGCTGGAGCTGTGGCGCGAGTCCACCACTATATTTATGACCTCGGGGCTGGGCGGCACCCATCCGTTTGGCTTGGCACTGGCGGCGGCGCGGCGCGGCTTAGCGGCTGCGGTTTATCTCAACAGTGAACAGCCGCTGTTTATTGATGGAGTGCGCAGCGACGACAAGAAACAGGTGATGATGCTCGTCCACCAGACATTTCTCCAGCAGTGCCAGCAGGCGGTGCTGCCGATCCACTACCGAGAGTTTGACGACAGCGCTTTGCAGCAGTGGCTGCAGCGCGGTAGTGCGGTATTGATGTTGATTAGCACCTACCGCATGGACGGAAAAAAAGCGCCCCACTGGGTGCTGGTGACCGGTCTCGACCAGCACTGTATTTATCTACATGACCCCGATGTCGAGAGCGACTGGCAGCAGCCGATCGACTGCCAGCACCTGCCTATTGCCCGCGCCGACTTTGACAAGATGTCGCAATTTGGCGCCGCTCGCCTGCGCTGCGCGGTGGTACTGGCAAATTCGGCAGCCAGTTGTTAGGCGATCGGTTGGTGATTGCCGTATTTTAGTCGGTAAGCGGCTGGCACCATCAGCAGTGCCAGGATCATCGAGCCGCCGACGCCACCCACCAACACAATTGAGATCGAGGGCCAGAAATCGCCCTCGACAAAAATGAGCAGTGGCAAGAAGCCGCCGATAGTGGTCAGCGTGGTGGAGAGAATATGGCGGGTGCAACCGATCGTGGCGGCCACCAGCGCCTCACTGTCGGCGCACCGTGCGCGGCTGTCGGCGCGAATACTGGCCAGCACCACAATGCTGTTGTTAAAGGCTAGGCCAATCAGACCGAGCGTGCCTAAAAAGGTGTTAAAGCCAATCGGGTAGTTCATGGTCCAGGTGGCGAATAGCCCCAGCCCAACCGATAACAGCGCTACGCTACTGAGCAGCCCGGCGAGAAACAGATTGCGGAACAGCAGTATCAGTGTCGCCACCGTCAGAGTGATGAGCAGCGGCACGTAAATCATCAGATCGCCGCTGGTATCGGCATCTTGCTCCAAGGCGCCGCCCAACTCGAGGCGGTAGCCGCTCGGCAGCGTGAAACCACTGGCGTCGAGGCCAGCCAACACCCGGTAGGTGACATCGATCGGCAGCGCGCCGTTGCGGGTATAGGCTTGTACGCGGTTGGTGCGCTGGGCGTCATAGCGAGTCATGCCGCCGAGCTCCGGGCGCAGCACAAAGCGGCCGAGCACACTGGCGGCGATCATCTCGCCGCGCGGGGTGATCAGCTGCTGGCTGGCAATGGCGTCGAGGTCGCTGCGCCGAGTATTGTCGTAGCGTACCCGCACCGGCAACTGCTCGAGGTTTTCCAACACCACGCCGCCCACCGCACCGTTCAAATTGGCGTAGAGCTGGCTGGCGATATCGTCCAGCGTCAGGCCGAGCGAGCGGGCGGTATCTTGGTCGGCGTCAAACCACAGTTTGGGCTCACCGCGCGGCATAGTGACACTGGTGGCGACCACATCGGGGTCGGCCTGCAGGGCTAGGCGCAGTTGTTCGCCGAGCTGCTGCAGGCGGTCGAGACTGGGGCCGTAGAGACGGTACTCAATGTCGGTGACTACCGGCGGGCCCTGGCCAAACTGGCGGATGACAATTTGCGCCTCTGGGAAGGCTTCGTTGAGTTGGTTCTGCAGTGGCTCAATCATCGCTTTGGCACTGTCGCTGTCGCGTGTTTTGATGACTGCCTCGGCGTAGTTGGCGGCGCCATCGCGGTTCATGATCAAGTTGTAGTAGACGGTCGGAAAACTGCCGCCAACCATCCACCACACCGACTCAACCTGTTCAAACTGGCGAACCTGCTGCTCCACCCGTTGCGCCGTGGCAAAGCTGCTGGCGACATTGGCATCCTCGGGTAGAATCACCTGGATCTGGAACATATCGCGATCTACCGGCGGAAAGAACTCTTTGCCCAAACCGGTGGCGGCGACAAAACCGAGCAGCGGCCAGCTGATAGCGATGACAATAGCGGCGGCGGGGTTGCGCATCGCCGCCATCAGCGCGCGGCGATAGCGCTGGGTCAGCGCACTGGGGTGAATGCCGTTGTGCCACCAGTGGCTGTCGCGACCGGTGTCGGGGTGGGTGTAATGGCCGGCCAGTGCGGCAATTAAAGTGATGGCGATCAAGAACGAGGCAATAATGGCGACAATGACCGTGCTGCCGATTGAGCCGACAAAATCGCCGGCGTTGCCGGGCAGTAACAGTATCGGCGCAAACGCTAGTGCGGTGGTGAGCGTCGAGGCCAGCAGCGGCACAAACAGGTGTTGAACCGACTCTTGCACCGCCGCGATTGGGCTGACACCGCGACGGCGCCGCTGCATGATTTCGTCGGCGACCACGATGGCGTTGTCGATCATCAGGCCGATGGCGATAATCATGCCGAAAATGGTCATCTGGTGGATGGCATTGCCGCTAATTTGCAGCGCCAACAGCACCACACAGATCACCAGTGGCAGCACCGAACCGACGATCAGTGCCAGCTTCCAGCCCATCATGATCAACACCACCGCGACCACCACGGCGGCTCCGGCAACTAGATTGCCGGTGAGATCGTTGAGCAGCCCAGTGGTGTAGCGCTCTTGTTGAAAGATATTATTGAGGGTGATGCCACTACCCAACTCTTGCTGCAGCAGCGCTACACTGGCGTTGCTCTGTTCTGCCCACTGGTCGATGCGCTGGCCAGCGCTCATGCGCGCAGCGACATAGATAACGCGCCGGCCATCGACCTGTGCGATGGTGGCTTCGGGCTGCTGCCAGTGGCGTTTGATGGTGGCGATATCGCCGAGCCGAACAGCATTGCCGGCGGCGCCAACGCGCAGTGGTAGCTCGGCAATGCGGGCGCTGCTGTCGAGCTGGCCTGAGACCTCAATGTTGATATTGCTGTTGGCGCCGTAGTAGACCCCAGCGGGGCGCTTGACGTCGGCGCGTTTCAACTGCTCGGCGATAGCATGCAAACTCAGCCCGAGAGCGGCGGTGGTGTCGGCCTCCACGGTGACACTGATCTCTTCAGTGGGGGCGCCATAAATACGCACCAGCTCGGTGCCCGCGACGGTGCGCAAGCGGTTGGCCAACTCTTCTGCAGTGCGGTTGAGAATAGTCAGGTTGGGCTCGCCCGGGCCCGACCAGCCGACTGCGGTCAGTAATGTGAAGGCGATGGTGCTACGTTTGTCGTCGACTAAAGGCGCTGGGGTGTTGGCTGGGAAATGGGCTGCGACCTGGCTCACTTTATCGCGGATTTCGCCAAATATTTGCTTGTTATCTGCTGGGCCGACGCTGTCGAGCAACACCACTTTAATGAGTGAGGTGCCAGAGCTGGAGGTCGACTCGATGCGTTTGATCCCTTCCACCTCTTGAATGCCGCGCTCCAGTGGCTCGGTAATCAAAGTCTCGATCCGTTCAGCCGAGGCGCCGGGCAGGGCGGTGATGATGGTCAGCACTCGGTTGGTGATCCGAGGATCTTCAATGCGCGGTAGCGATTTAAGTGCCGACCAGCCGCCAATTAAGATAATGGCGATCGCCAGCACCAGCAGGGTGCGATTGCGGTAGAACAGCGTGCTCAGACTGTGCAAGGTGGAGCGGTTGGTCGGCTCACTCATGGCTGCTGCTCTGGTCCGCTAAATGCACGGTCTGGCCGGGTACCAGCCGCTGCAAGCCAGCTACTACCACTAGCTCTTGGTCGGCTAAGCCGCCGCGGACAAAGACCTGATCGCCACTCTGGTGAATAACTTCGACTTGGCGGCGGTCGAGTATCAAGCTGTCACTGTTGTTACTCTGCGGCACCGCCACATAGACTGCCCAGAGACCGCGCACACTCTCGGTCATTGCCGTGATCGGCAGCTGAAAGACCGCCATCTCGATCTGCTCTTCAACCACCAGTGTGGCGGTGGCGCCGTGCAACAGTGCGCCGATCGGCTGCTGGAGTTGCAGTAGCACCGTCACGCCGCGCGTACCGGCGGTGTTTTCTGGGGCGACTGCAGTCACAGTGGCGGAGTAATGGCGCTCGGCCACTACTACAGTGTGCAGCGAGCCAATTGGCAGCGCTGGTAGCGCGGATTGGGCGACACTGACTTTCACCTCTGCCGGCCCCTGCGACAAGATTTTCAGCACCGCGCTACCGGCGCTGACGACACTGCCGGCATCCAGATAACGGTCGGCAATAACGCCGTCAAACGGCGCTCGAAGCTGGCTCTTGTCGATCTGGGTGGCAACAGCTGCGAGCTGTGCAGTGGCGGCGCTGCGTTGAGCTTGAGCCGCGCGCAGTTGGCTCTCGGCGCGGTCGAGTGCTTGTTGTGAGCTGAGTTGGCGGGCAAAGGTTTCGCGCTCGCGCGCGGCCGAGAGCTGCGCGAGTTGCAACTGCGCGGCGGCCACTTCAACCGCGGCGCGGGCGCTGGCTTGGCGCTGCTCCAAGAGCTGGGTGTCCAGCTGTGCGAGCCGATCGCCGCTGCGCACCGATGAGCCCTCCTCGACAAACACACCACTGATCAAGCCGTTTAACTCAAACCCCAGCAGGCTATTTTGGTCGGCTTCGACGCGGCCCAAATAGCTGCGCTGTAATGGGAACTGCTGTAGCTGCACGGCGCGGCTGGTAATCACCGCTAAGTTGGGTGTCTGCTGGCTGGCGCTATCGGCATCGCTGTCATTGCGTTGAGTCAACGCAAATAGCAACAGGGTGCTGAGCGAAAGCAGAAGGGTTAATTGTAGGGGGGAAGCACGGCGAAAGAGAGTTAGCATTATGGCTCACTGTAGCTATTTTTTGAGCCATTCTAACTAACCTCACCTTGGTGCGGGGATTATTTTTGCCGCGACCTAGTCAAGCATAAACCGGTAGTGTGCAGAGCGCTCGCCGTTGACGCGGCGAATAACGTTGTGCAGTTCCAGTTGTTTTAGCGACTTAAAGTATTGCGCCCGCGAAATAGACACCTGGCGCTGTGCGGCGAGATGTTGAAATTCATCGAAACCGATATGACAGTGGTGGTTGCTCTTGTCGCGGTGGTTCCAAATGATAATGGCTACAGCGCGGTCGGATTCGCTGAGCCCGCTCAGCCCCAGCTGTCTGGCCGACTCGTCAACACGGTTGAGCAGATTCAGATAGTGATCCAGGCTCTGCTTCATCAAGGTTACCTCGGTCTGTTGACAGTGAATATACCTCTGAGAATAGACCTGATTGGCAAAGCTGCAAGCGAATAACCGCGACTCAGCTCAACAAAACCACAAAAAATATGAAAAAAAAGGGTTAAGTCTAAATTGGTAGCTTAGCGGTCTACTTTAGTCCTAAAGGGGGTGCATCAAGGGGCGATCGCGGTCACTATCGCGCGCAGTGGTGCTGGGTGTCCTTCCACGGTGCGGCTGGCATCGCTGGGGTCGAGAAAATCACTCAGTGATTCAAATTGCATCCACTCCGTGGTGCGCTGTTCCGCTCTGCTGGTGGCGCTCTGGTCGATACACTGCACCTGTCGAAAACCGCATTTGCGCAACCAGCTGAGCAGTGTCGCCACGGTGGGGATAAACCAGACGTTCGGCATTTTGGCATAGCGCCCCTCAGGCACCAGCAGCTGCCCGAGCTCGCCGTCGATTACCAGTGTCTCCAAAACCAACTGGCCGCCGCTGCGCAGTTGTGCGCGCAGTTCGCGCAGGTGGTCCATCGGTGAGCGGCGGTGGTAGAGAATGCCCATCGAAAACACCGTGTCAAAGGCGCGACTGTCGGGTGCCAGTTGTTCGATACCCAACGGCAGTACATCGACCGGCAGCTGTGCGGCTAAAAAGTGTTTTAACGCATAGAATTGACAGACAAATTTTACCGCCGGATCGATGCCCACCACCCGTTGCGCACCGGCGCCGAGCATGCGCCAACAGTGGTAGCCACTGCCGCAGCCGACATCCAGCACTCGCCGTCCTTGCAGCGGTTCTATGGCGGCGATCAAACGCTGCCACTTCCAGTCCGAGCGCCACTCGGTATCGATGGTCAAGCCGAACAACTCAAATGGCCCTTTGCGCCACGGGTGCAGCGCCATCAAGGTTTTGCGCAGGGTTTCGCGGCGCGCCTTATCGAGTAGAGCCGGGTCGCCAATCGCGACGCAACTACCTAGCTCAACGGCGATCGGATCGATATCGGGCAGCTGCCGCAGTGCGTTCAACCAGCTGTCGAGATCGCCCCAGCGGGCAGTGTTTATGCGCTGCTTGATCAATATCGGCAGTTGTTCTGCCCACTGCCGCAGCGCTGCGTTACCCGAGCCGGCCAGAGCGGCCAGCAGCGGTGCGTAGTCAATGGCGGTGTCGGCAAACTCGCCGTCGGCGAGAGCGGCGCGCCACGGCGCCAGCGCGGTCGGGTCGACTGGGTGGGCTGGGTGCGGGATGGTCACAGGCTAACTCTCATTTGCGGTATGCACCGGCGCGTTGGGTTAAACTAACTGCCGCGCAGTATACGCAAAACAGTCCCCAGCCACAGCCTAGGTTGTCTGGCACATGCTGGGTAGAGCAGCAACCGCACGGAGAGAGAGATGGATCCTCAGCAGGAGATAGCCCAATTGCAAGAGAAGCTGGCTTTTTTAGAATTGGCTCACAGCGACATGAGCGATGAGCTCTATCGGCAGCAGCGTGAGCTGACCGCTTTGCAGTTGGCGCACCGCAAGCTGCTGGAGCGTTTTGAGCAGTTTGCCGACGACCGCGACAGCGATGTCGGTGGCGTCGATCAACGCCCGCCGCACTATTAGTACTGCGCCGGCGGTACAAAAAAGCCGGCAACTGCAGTTGCCGGCTTTTTCGGTGTTGAGAGCGGCAGAGTTAGCCGTTGTAGCGCTCCATCACCAAGGTGGCATTGGTGCCGCCAAAGCCGAAGCTGTTGGACATGACCCGCTGCAGCACCTTCTCTTTGCTGGTGAGTACAATCGGCAAGCCCTCGGCTTCTGGATCGAGCTGGTCGATGTTGGCTGAAGCGGCGACGAAGTTGTTCTCTAGCATTAGCAAGCTGAAGATCGCCTCTTGCACCCCGGCAGCGCCAAGGCCATGGCCTGAAAGCGATTTGGTTGAGCTGATGTCGGGACATTTGTCGCCAAAGGTTGAGTGAATGGCACGCAACTCGGCGAGGTCGCCCACTGGTGTACTGGTGCCGTGAGTGTTGATGTAGTCGATCGGTCCCGTGGCGGTTGCCATGGCCATTTTCATGCAGCGCTCGGCACCCTCGCCCGAGGGGGCGACCATGTCGTAGCCGTCCGAAGTGGCGCCGTAGCCGGTGATCTCGGCAATGATGTTGGCGCCGCGTGCCAGGGCGTGCTCCAACTCTTCAACCACCAGCGTGCCTGCCCCCAAGCCGGGGGCAAAACCGTCGCGTTCGGCGTCGTAGGCGCGCGAGGCTTTTTCTGGGGTGTCATTGTATTTTGAAGTCAGCGCACCCATCGCGTCGAACATGCCGGCCATCGACCAGTGCATGTCTTCGGCACCGCCGGCCAACACCACATCTTGTTTATTCATCTGGATCAGCTCAACCGCGTGGCCAATACAGTGGGCGCTGGTGGCGCAGGCCGAGGCGATGCTGTAGTTGACGCCTTTAATTTTTAACGGCGTGGCGACACAGGCTGAGACGTTGCTGGCCATGATCTGGGTGACCCGGTAGGGGCCGGCCCGCTTGATGCCGCGCTCGCGCATGACATCGATGGTCTCGGTAAACATCTCGCCGGATACACCGCCCGAGCCCATCACCAAGCCGGTGCGCAGGTTGGAAACCTGTTCGGGGCTGAGGCCGGCATCGCTGATGGCGCGCTCAGCAGAGATGTAACCATAAGCGGCGGCGGGGCCCATAAAGCGCAATATTTTGCGGTCAATGTGCTCTTTAAGGTCGAGGTCCAAGACCCCTCCGACATTGCAGCGCAGACCGGCGTCAGCAAAATCTTGACGAAAGCGAATGCCCGAAAGACTGTTACGCAGTGCGTGGGTGACGCTGGCGCGGTCGTTGCCCAAGCATGAGACAATGCCCATCCCGGTAATCACGGCTCTTCTCATTGCAATTCCTCTTGTACGGGTGGCGCCAGTTGGCGCTAAATAAACGGTGACTTAAAAGTTATCGGTGCTCTCGAACAGACCGACCTTTAGCCCCTCGGCGCTGTAAATTTCGCGGCCATCGACCTCAACGGTGCCGTTGGCAATACCCATCACTAACTTGCGTTGAATTAGCCGGGTGATGTCGAGTTTAAAGGTGACTTTTTTCGCGGTCGGCAAAATTTGCCCAAAAAACTTTACATTGCTCGCGCCAAGCGCTCGGCCGAGCCCCTTGTTGCCGTTCCAGACCAAGAAGAAACCTACCAGTTGCCACAGCGCGTCCAGGCCCAGACAGCCGGGCATGACTGGATCACCCTTGAAGTGACAGCCGAAAAACCACAGATCTTCGCGAATATCGAGCTCGGCGACAATCTCGCCGAGACCTGCGCTGCCTCCGGTGTTGTTGATGGTGACGATGCGATCGATCATGAGCATGTCAGGGGCCGGCAGTTTTGCATTGCCAGGGCCGAACATGTCGCCGTTGCTGCAGGCGAGAATTTCTTCTTTGTTGTAGGCGTTTTGCGGGGTAAATGTCATGAGGTGGTTCGCATTGGTCAGCTAGAAAGGGTGAATCGTACCGGCAAAGGGTTGTGGCGGCAACTTATGCTGGAAGTTGCAGGCCATCACTTGCGGTTGTGCTGGGGAGTTTTCGGTTGACAGCGGCCGGTGCGGTGCCTAGCATTCGCGGCTAATATTTCTGCTTTCGGCACCTCCATGTCCTCTTTTCACGATGCAGTTGCGCCAGAGTTTGCCGCTGTCAATCAGATGATCGTCGACCGCCTGCACTCCGATGTGGCACTGGTCGAAAATATCGGCCACTACATTGTCGAGGGGGGTGGTAAACGGCTGCGCCCGGTGCTGACACTGCTAGCTGCCAGGGCCTGCGGTTACCGCGGCGAGCGCCATATCAGCGCGGCGGTCATTGTCGAATTTATCCACACCGCCACCTTGCTGCACGACGATGTTGTCGATTTGTCGACAATGCGGCGCGGGCGMAAAACCGCCAATGCCGAGTGGGGCAATGCCCCCAGCGTGCTGGTTGGCGACTTTATCTATTCGCGCGCATTCCAGATGATGGTTGAACTCGGCGATCTCCAGCTGATGCAGATTATGGCCGATGCCACTAATGTTATCGCCGAGGGTGAGGTTGAGCAGTTGGTCAACGCCGGCAATGGTCAGCTCGGCGAGCCCGCTTATTACTCGGTCATCCACAAAAAGACCGCCAAATTATTTGAGGCCGGCGCACAACTCGGCGCCACGGTGGCGGGTGCCTCGCCGGCAATGGTTAAGGCGCTGGGCGATTACGGCCGCCAACTGGGCAACGCCTTTCAAATAGTCGACGATCTGCTCGACTACTGTGGGGATGAGAGTGAAATTGGCAAGTCGCTCGGCGACGATCTCGCCGAGGGTAAGATGACTCTGCCGCTGATCTATGCCCGCGACCACGGCAGCGCGGAGCAGGCGCAGCTGATCACTGGCGCGATTAACGACAAATCCAATCAGCAGTTTGTCCAGCTGTTGGCGGCGGTTACCAGCAGTGGTGCCATCGACTACTGCAAGCAGGCTGCGCATGACCAAGTGGTCGGCGCAAAAGCGGCGCTGGCGGCGCTGCCCGACAGCCCTGAGAAGACCCTGTTGGGCGAATTGGCAGATTTTGCGCTGGCTCGCAGCCACTGAGTTTGTCGGCACTCATAGCCGCATAACATAGCCGTATCGGTTCTAGCAATACTATAAAGGTCGCAAATAGTAGCTATTTTGCGACTATTCTTGGGGTTAACGTTGCGTTAACCTTTGCAGCGTTATCAGCATTGCCCTCGGGTGAGTGCTGATATTTTTTTCGATCTGTGCAAATTTTGGGGCTGTTGTAGCCACATCACCCGGCCCGCTCTGCGGGCGTTTATGTAGGGGAGTAGAGAGTGAATATTGGAATTCCTAAAGAGATTGCGCCCGGTGAAAACCGCGTTGCAATGATTCCGGCCAATGTTGCGACGTTAACCGCTAACGGTCATACCGTAGTGGTAGAGAGCGGTGCTGGCGATGCATCTGGTTATCCCGATCAGAGTTATCTCGAGGCCGGTGCGCAGCTGAGCAGTGATCGCGATGCGCTGTTTGCCAACGCCGATATTGTCCTGCAAGTACAGAGCTTTGGCGCCAACCGTGTCAACAGCGAGGCCGATCTGGCGCGTGTGCGCCCCGGGCAGTTGCTGATGGGTTCTATGGACCCGCTCGCCGCGCCGCAAGCGGCACAGCAGGTCGCCGAGCGCGGTGCCACCGCGGTGGCACTGGAGCTGGTACCGCGTATCAGCCGCGCCCAGAGTATGGATGTGCTGTCTTCGATGGCCACCCTGGCCGGTTACAAGGCGGTGTTGACTGCCGCTATGGCCTCACCGCGTATCTTCCCAATGCTAATGACCGCTGCCGGCACGCTGCAGCCGGCACGGGTATTTGTGATGGGTGCCGGTGTCGCCGGCCTGCAGGCCTGTGCCACCGCCAAACGGTTGGGGGCAGTGGTCGAAGCCTACGATGTGCGGCCGGCGGCCCAAGAGCAAATTATTTCGGTCGGTGCCAAGCCGATTGAGCTCGATTTGGATACCGGCAGTTCAGAGGGCTCTGGCGGCTACGCCAAAGAGCAGGGCGAGGAGTTCCTGGCCCGCCAGCGCGAACTGATGACCGCGGTAATCGCCCAGCAAGATGTGGTCATTACCACCGCTGCAGTGCCGGGTGCCAAGTCACCCATTTTGGTCACCGCCGAGATGGTCAAGGCGATGAAGCCGGGCTCGGTGATCGTCGATCTGGCCGCCGAGCGCGGTGGCAACTGCGAGCTGACCGAGCAGGGCAAGACAGTTGTCGTGCACGGTGTGACCATTATTGGCCCAGAGAATGTGCCGGCTACGGTCGAGTACCACGCCTCACAGATGTACGGCAAAAATCTTGAGAACCTGCTCAATCTTATGATCAACGACGAGCAGCAGCTGGACTTAAACTTTGCCGACGAGGTGATTGCCGGCACCGTAGTCGCCCACAATGGTGAGGTGGTTCACCCGCATATGCGCAAACTGCTCGGCCTGCCAGAACTCGCTGCAGAGCCTGCAGCGACAGCCAATTAAGCTAAGGAGCTACTGATGGAAACCTTAATTTTGTTATTGGCGCTATTTGTTCTGGCGCTGTTTCTCGGTGTCGAATTGATCACCAAAGTGCCGCCGACGCTGCACACGCCGCTGATGTCGGGTACCAACGCCATCTCTGGGATTACTCTGGTCGGTGCACTGTTGGCCGCCGGTGCCGATGGCTCGTCGCTGCTGGTCGGTGCGCTCGGTTTTGCCGCGGTGACGCTGGCAACTATTAACGTAGTAGGCGGTTACTTGGTAACCAACCGCATGCTCGCCATGTTTAAGAGGAAGTAAGCGATGTTAGATCAAGCCAACATGCAACACTGGGTCAGCTTGGCCTATCTCGTCGCCGGCGTGTTATTCATCCTCGGTATCAAGGGGCTCGGCAAGCCAAAAACGGCTGTGCGAGGCAATATTTTGTCGGCGCTGGGTATGTTACTGGCGGTGGTGGTGACGCTGCTCGATGTGGTCAATTTTGAGTTGATTATCGCCGGTGTCGCGGTCGGCGCAATCGTCGGCGCGCTGATGGCGCTGCGCATTCAGATGACCTCTATTCCGCAGATGGTGGCGCTGTTAAACGGCTTTGGCGGCGCGGCATCGCTGACTATCGCCGCCGCTGAATACTACGGCAAAGTCGAGGGCGACGTCGGCCACATCGACGGCCTGGTCGGCCAGCTTACACTCACCCCTGGTCTGTTTGGCGCCGGTTTTGAGGGGTCGGTGGCGCTGCTGTCGATCGGCTTGACGGTGTTGATCGGCGCGGTGACGTTGACCGGCAGTCTGATCGCTTTTGCCAAGCTGCAAGAGCTATTGAAAGGCAGCTTTGGTCTGCCTGGCGGCCCAATTGGCAACGGCCTGTTGCTGCTGGTTGGGTTAGCGGCGGTGGCGGCACTGGTGGTGGCGCCGGGTAACCTCGCCGCAATGCTGGTGGTTATTGTTGCGGCACTGGTGCTGGGGCTGTTTTTGGTCGGCCCGATTGGCGGTGCCGATATGCCGGTGGTGATCGCGCTGCTCAACTCCTACTCAGGTATTGCTGCAGCCTTGGCCGGTTTTATCTTGGGCAACACAGTACTGATCGTCGCCGGCTCACTGGTAGGCACCAGCGGTCTTATTCTGACGCAAATCATGTGTGTGGCGATGAATCGCTCGCTGGCCAATGTGCTGTTTGGCAAGATGGCTGAGGGCGGCGAGACCATCGATGCCGATGAGGTCTATGCCGGCAAAGTGAAGAGTGCCCAGCCCGAAGAGATCGCCATGATGTTAGAAATGGCCAAGCGGGTGGTTATTGTCCCCGGTTACGGCATGGCGATGGCGCAGGCGCAACACGCCGTTCGCGAATTGATGGACGCCATGGAAAAGCGCGGGGTTGAAGTTGAGTTTGGTATTCACCCGGTGGCTGGGCGCATGCCGGGCCACATGAATGTGCTGCTCGCCGAAGCCGAAGTTCCCTACGACAAGCTTGTCGAGATGGAGCGTATCAATCCGACCTTTGAAGAGACCGACGTAGTTATTGTGATTGGTGCCAACGATGTCACTAACCCGATGGCGCGCGACGCCGAGGGCAGCCCGATTTATGGCATGCCAATTCTCAACGTCGATAAGGCCAAAAATGTGGTGGTGGTCAAGCGCTCGCTGAGCCCCGGCTTTGCCGGTCTGCCCAATCCGCTGTTCGCAATGGATCACACCTATATGGTCTATGGCGACGGCAAAAAAGCCATCATCGAGATGACCAGTGCACTCAACGACGCGTAAACGCGCCAATTGAGAGCCATAAAAAAACCGCCTTCGGGCGGTTTTTTTATGGCCGCTGCAAACTCAAGGGCTCTGCAGCGAGCTGCGCACAAATTCGCTGAGCCGGTCGACGGCGGCATTATTGCCGTTGTCCGGCACAATCAGGCTGATGCCAATCTGACCCAGCTCGGGTAGACCGGCGCTACTGGCCAGCGGGTAGAGCGAGTCGGGTACTGTGCTCTTGGCCAGTACGGTGATGCCGAGCCCTTGCTCGATAGCGGTCTGCAGGCCGCTGAGGTCGGGGTTGGTGTAACTGATCTGCCATTTGCGGTTAATTTGCCGCAATCGCTCGAGCCCGCGTTTGCGGTAAATGCACCCCTCTGGCGCCACCACCAGCGGCAGCGCGGTGTGGTTGGCCAGCAGCGGTGCGGCGCCGCCAACCCAGATTAACTCGTCGACCAGGATCAGCTCGCTCAGTGAGTCGCGCGGATCGTCGTGCAGCGCCAGAATCAAGTCGTAGCGCTGGCGCTGTTTATCGGCCAGCAGCTGACGGCTCAGTGCACAGGTGATTTCGAGACTGATGTTGGGGTAGGACTTGCTGAAGCGGCCGAGAATTTTCGGCATCAGACTAGAGGCGAACTCGCTGGGAATACCAAAACGGATCTTGCCCGACAGCGGACTGTCGCTGAGCTGTGCCAGCGCGGAGTCGTTGAGCGCAAGAATCTGCCGGCTGTAGCCGAGCAGGGTCTCTCCAGCGGCGGTGAGCTCCAGGGGTGTGCTGCCGCGACGAAACAGCGGCTGCCCAACCAGTGCCTCGAGCCGTTTAATCTGCAGGCTAACCGCCGGCTGAGAGCGCCCCAGCAGCTCGCCAGCAGGGGTAAAACCACCGACATCGGCGATGGTGGCAAAACTGCGCAACAGCTCGGTGGGGAGATTTTTCATAGTGCTCTACAGCGCCAGCTGTTCCATAAGTAATGTAAATGTTTATATTATAAATATAAATTTAATTAATGCATGACGGTTGACTAAAATAACTTCACTGCCTATTTTCCCGCGCATTGAGGAGTCGCCGTGACCACAGCTAACGCCACTGCAGCCAACCCCGTACCGTTTCAACAACTCTCGCTGTTTGAACCGCTCGCCGAGGCTGAGCACAACGCCTTTATTCCGCGGCATATCGGCCCCAGTGATGAAGCTCAGCAGAGCATGCTGGCGGCATTGGGCTACACCGATATGGACAGCTTCATTGCCGATGTCGTGCCGGCCAATATCCTCACTCGCCCCGACATGCGGCTGCCGCCCGCGCAGAGTGAGGTGGCGACACTGGCCGAGCTCAAAGCGATTGCCGAGCAGAATGTGGTCAACCGCAGTTTTATCGGCCAAGGTTATTATGGCTGCCACACCCCGCAGGTGATTTTGCGCAACATTTTAGAAAACCCCGCTTGGTACACCGCCTACACCCCCTACCAACCGGAAATATCGCAAGGTCGTCTCGAGGCGCTGTTGAACTTTCAGACTATGATCACCGACCTGACCGGCTTGGACATGGCCAGCTCCTCGCTGCTCGACGAGGGCACCGCAGCGGCTGAGGCGATGGCGCTGTGCAAACGCATGGCTAAGTCGAAAGGCAACATCTTCTGGGTCGATCAGCACTGCCTGCCACAAACCATTGAAGTCGTGGCTACGCGCGCCGAGGCGATCGGCTTTCAGCTGGTGGTCGGCGACCCCGACCAGCCGCTGCCAGACGGGGTGTTCGGGGCGCTGCTACAGTACCCGGGTGTCGACGGCGAGATCCGCGATTTCTCCGCCATTATCGATGCCATACACCAGCAGTCTGGGCTGGCGGTGATGGCCTGTGATGTACTCAGTTTGCTGTTGCTAAAGAGCCCCGCCGAGCTCGGCGCCGATGTCGCGATTGGCTCCACTCAGCGCTTTGGCGTGCCGTTCGGTTTTGGCGGCCCACACGCCGCTTATATGGCCACCCGCGAAGCGTTCAAGCGTTCACTGCCGGGTCGCCTGGTCGGTGTCTCGATCGACAGCAGTGGCAAGCCAGCCTACCGGCTGGCACTGCAGACCCGCGAGCAGCATATCCGCCGCGAGAAGGCGACCAGTAATATCTGTACGGCACAGGTGCTGCTGGCGGTTATGGCCAGTATGTATGCGCTCTATCACGGCCCTGAAGGCTTGCGCGCCATCGCCCAGCGCACCCATATGCTCACCGCTGCGCTGCAGCGCGGTTTGGCACAGGCAGCTCTCACCACCACCAACCGCCACTATTTCGATACGCTGACAGTAGAGACTGGCAGTGCCACCGCCGCGGTACACGCCCGGGCGTTGGCGGCCGGTATCAATCTGCGCCAGATAGATGATCAGCATATTGGCGTTTCGCTCGATGAGACCACCACGGCGCACGACGTCGAGCAGCTTCTGGCGATTTTTGCCCCTGAGCGCGGCGCTAGCGAGTTGGATTGTGCAATGGCACTGCCGCCCGCGTCGCTGCGCAGCGATGCGGTGCTCAGCCACCCGGTATTTAACCGCTACCACAGCGAGACCGAAATGCTGCGCTATTTGCGCAAGCTCGCCGACCGCGACATCGCCCTCGACCGCGCTATGATTCCGCTCGGTTCCTGCACCATGAAACTCAACGCCACCGCTGAGATGGTGCCGGTCACCTGGCCGCAATTTGGTCAGATTCATCCGTTTGCTCCCGCCGATCAGGTCGCCGGTTACCACACCATGATCACTCAGCTTGAGCAGATGCTGTGCGATATCACCGGTTACGACGCCATGTCGCTGCAGCCTAACGCCGGCTCACAGGGCGAGTACGCCGGCCTGTTGGCGATCCGCGGCTACCACCATGCGCGCGGCGATCTGCACCGCACCATCTGTTTAATCCCCAGCTCTGCGCACGGCACCAACCCCGCCTCGGCGCAGATGTGTGGCATGCAGGTGGTGGTGGTTAAGTGCGATGGCGATGGCAATGTCGATCTTGCGGATTTGCGCGCCAAGGCCGAGCAGCACAGTGCCAACCTCGCGGCGATCATGATCACCTATCCCTCCACCCACGGTGTCTTTGAGACTGAGGTTTCGCAGGTCTGCGAGATCGTCCACAACCACGGCGGGCAGGTCTACATCGACGGCGCTAACTTTAATGCCATGGTCGGTCTCTGCCAGCCGGGCAAGTTTGGCGGCGATGTCTCTCACCTCAATTTGCATAAAACTTTCTGTATCCCGCACGGCGGCGGCGGCCCCGGGGTCGGCCCGATCGGCGTCAAGTCGCATCTGGCGCCATTCCTGCCCGGCCACGCCGTCTCCGGCCTCAGCGGCGGGGTTGGCGCTGTCTCCGCGGCGGCGTGGGGCAGTGCCTCGATTTTACCGATCACTTGGATGTATATCCGCATGATGGGAGAGCGCGGCTTGCGCCACGCCACCGAGGTGGCGATTCTCTCCGCCAACTACATCGCCGCTAAGCTACAGCAAAGCTACCCAGTACTCTACACCGGTGGTAACGGCCGCGTTGCCCATGAGTGTATTATCGACATCCGCCCGATCACCGAGCGCAGCGGGGTCACCGTCGATGATATCGCCAAGCGGTTGATCGATTTTGGCTTCCACGCCCCAACGATGTCATTTCCAGTCGCCGGCACGCTGATGATTGAGCCGACCGAGAGTGAATCGCTGGCCGAGCTAGATCGCTTTATCGATGCCCTGTTGGCGATCCGCGCCGAAATAGCTGCGGTAGAGGCCGGCGAGCTCAGCGCCGCCGAGAGCCCGCTGCACTTTGCCCCGCACACCGCCGAGGTGCTGCTCGACGACCACTGGCAGCGTCGCTACAGCCGCGCCCAGGGGGCTTACCCCGCCGACTATCTGCGCGATCATAAATACTGGCCACCCGTCGGCCGGATTGACAACGTCTACGGCGATCGCCAGCTGGTCTGCAGCTGCCCGCCACTGTCTGATTACCAATAGGACCAGAGTATGAGTGACTCAGCGTTAGCGACAACGCCACTGCACGCCATGCACGTCGCCGCCGGTGGCAAAATGGTGCCATTCGCCGGTTACTCGATGCCGGTGCAGTACCCAGCCGGCATCAAGGCCGAGCATCTTCATTGCCGCGCCGCCGCCGGTCTGTTCGACGTCTCGCACATGGGCCAGGTGGTAGTCAGCGGGCCGAACGCCGCCGCTGAGCTCGAGGCGCTGCTGCCCAGTGATCTGATCGACATGCCGATCGGTGCGCAGAGCTACTCGGTGCTGCTCACCGAACAGGGCACTGTGCGCGATGACCTGATAATCTGCCGGCTGACCGAGCAGAGTTTTTATCTGGTGGTCAATGCCGGCTGCAAGCACGACGATATCGCCTATCTGCGCAGCCAACTGCCCAGCGCAACCGTGGAGTACCGCGCCCAGCATGCACTGCTGGCGCTGCAGGGGCCGGCAGCCGCTGCTGTGTTGACTGCGTTGCTGCCTGTGGTTGGCGAGTTGACCTTTATGCACGGCTGCGCCGCCAGCCTCGACGGCGTAGCGCTGTTTATCACCCGCTCCGGTTACACCGGTGAGGATGGCTTTGAGATCTCGGTGCCGGCTGAGCGCGCGGTCTGGCTGGCCGAGCAGCTGCTCGCCGCGGAGGCGGTTAAGTGGATAGGGCTGGGTGCGCGCGATTCGCTGCGTCTAGAGGCCGGATTGTGTCTCTACGGCCACGACATGGATGCCGACAAAACCCCTGTGCAGGCAGCGATTAATTTTGCTATCAACAGAGTACGGCGCAGTGACGGCGCCCGCGCTGGCGGTTTTCCGGGTGCAGCGCGGATCCTTGCCGAGCTGGACGGTGGCCCAGCCAGCCAGCGGGTGGGGCTGGCGGTGAGCGGCCGCGCACCGGTCCGCGAGGGTGCAGAGCTGCTCGACGGCGACGGCCAAGCGGTTGGCGTGGTGACCAGCGGCGGTTTTGCGCCGAGTCTGGATAAGCCGATCGCGATGGGTTACGTAACAGCTACCAACGCAGCGCTCGGCAGCGAGCTATTTGCACGGGTGCGCGGTAAATTGCTGCCGGTCACAGTCTGTAAAACCCCGTTTGTCGCGCAGCGCTACTACCGCGGTTGAGCTAGATCAAGTAAAACGCGGTTGTCGGCAGCGCGCTGTGCGCCGCCATTGAATTCACCTCGCGCCATCCCTATCTCTCTGTTAAGCGCCAGTGCAACTGGCGCACTAACTTGTGAGGTAGATTATGCAATTTGATAAATTAACCCGCCAACTGCAGAGCGCACTGGCCGAGGGGCAGTCGCTGGCGATCGGCCGCGACCACACCACCATTGAGCCGGCGCACTTGCTGCTGGCCATGCTCAACCAGCAGGGTGGCAGTGTTCGGCCGCTGCTCAATCAGGCCGGCTTCGATGTCGCCGGGCTCAGTCAAGCACTCAACGGCGAGCTCGATAAGCTCGCCAAGGTGTCACAGCCGACCGGCGAGGCGGCGTTGGGCAGCGAGCTCAATAAACTGCTCAACCTCGCCGACCGCAAGGCGCAACAGCAGGGTGATCAGTTTATCGCCAGCGAAACGGTGCTGGCGGTGGCCCTCGAGGGCAGTAGTGCGACTGCCAAACTGCTCGGCAAATTTGGTGACCCGGCGCGGGTCGCGGCAGCCATCGCCAAGCTGCGCGGCGGCGACACCGTCGCCAGTGCCGACGCCGAAGAGCAGCGCGAGGCGCTCAATAAGTACACCATCGATCTCACCGAGCGCGCCGAAGCCGGCAAGCTCGACCCGGTGATTGGTCGCGACGACGAGATTCGCCGCACCATTCAGGTGTTGCAGCGCCGCACCAAAAATAACCCGGTATTAATTGGCGAGCCCGGTGTGGGCAAGACTGCGATCGTCGAAGGGTTGGCACAGCGCATCATTAACGGTGAAGTGCCAGAAGGGTTAAAGAGCAAGCGGGTGCTTAGTCTCGACCTTGGCGCGCTGCTGGCCGGCGCCAAGTTTCGCGGCGAGTTCGAAGAGCGACTCAAAGCGGTACTGAACGATCTCGCCAAGCAAGAGGGGCAGATTATTCTCTTCATCGACGAGCTGCACACCATGGTCGGCGCCGGCAAGGGTGAAGGGGCGATGGATGCCGGAAATATGCTCAAGCCAGCGCTAGCGCGCGGTGAGCTGCACTGCGTCGGTGCTACTACGTTGGACGAGTATCGCCAGTACATCGAGAAAGACGCAGCACTTGAGCGTCGCTTTCAGAAGGTGCTGGTTGATGAACCCAGCGAAGAGGATACCATCGCTATTTTGCGCGGGCTCAAAGAGCGCTACGAGGTCCACCACGGCGTCGCCATTAGCGACGGCGCCATTATCAGTGCCGCCAAATTGTCGCAGCGCTATATCACCGACCGCCAGTTGCCGGACAAGGCGATCGATCTGGTCGACGAGGCGGCCAGCCGCATTCGCATGGAGATAGACTCCAAGCCCGAGCAGATGGACAAACTCGAGAGGCGCATTATTCAGTTAAAAATTGAACATCAGGCGCTCTCTAAAGAGAAGGATGCCGATGCCCGTGCCCGCCTCGCCAAACTAGATGCAGAAAGTGCTGAATTGGAGCGCCAGTACTCCGACCTCGAACAGATCTGGAAAGCCGAAAAAGCCACCCTGCAGGGGGCGGCGCAGTTCAAGAGCGAGCTCGAGCAGGCCCGGCTCGACCTCGACAGCGCTCGGCGCAGCGGTAATTTAGAGAAAATGGCCGAGATTCAGTACAGCGTTATCCCCAAACTGGAGCTGCAGATCGCCGAGGTCGAGGCGGCCAACAGTGCCGAGTCAGCCAGCAGCTCGCCGCGGCTGATGCGCAACAAAGTCACCGAGGAGGAGATCGCCGAGGTGGTCTCTAAGTGGACCGGAATACCGGTCAGCAAGATGCTCGAGGGCGAGCGCGAAAAACTGCTCGCCATGGAGGCGGTGCTACACGACCGGGTAGTTGGCCAGAGCGAGGCGGTGGTGGCGGTGGCCAACGCCGTGCGGCGCTCGCGCGCAGGGCTCTCGGACCCCAATCGGCCGAGTGGTTCGTTCCTATTTTTGGGCCCTACCGGGGTCGGCAAGACCGAACTTTGCAAAGCACTGGCCAACTTTCTATTCGACAGTGAAGAGGCGATGGTGCGCATCGATATGTCCGAGTTTATGGAGAAACATTCGGTCGCCCGATTGGTCGGTGCACCGCCGGGATACGTCGGCTACGAAGAGGGGGGGTATCTCACCGAGGCGGTGCGCCGGCGCCCCTACTCGGTACTACTGCTCGATGAGGTCGAGAAAGCTCACCCCGATGTCTTCAATATTTTGCTGCAGGTGCTCGACGACGGGCGCCTCACCGATGGCCAAGGGCGTACCGTTAATTTCAAAAACTGCGTGATTGTCATGACCAGCAATTTGGGTTCTGACATTATTCAGACGCTGGCCGGTGAGGCCAACTACGAGTCGATGAAAGAGGCGGTGATGGGTGCTGTAGGCAACCACTTCCGCCCGGAGTTTATCAACCGCGTCGACGAAGTGGTGGTGTTCCACCCGCTGGCCAAAGAGCAGCTGCGCGGCATCGCCAAGATTCAGCTCTCCATTCTCGAGCAGCGGCTGACCGAGCGCGGCCTCACCCTGCAGCTCAGCGATGCACTGCTCGACCAGCTGCTAGAGGAGGGCTACGACCCAGTCTACGGTGCGCGGCCGCTCAAGCGGGTGCTCCAGCAACGGGTGGAGAACGCGCTGGCCGAGGGTATTCTGGCCGGCCGCTACGCCGCAGGCAGCCGCATTGTCGGCGAGCTGCAGGATGGTGTGGTGGTATTTAACACCGCCGAACAAATAAACGGCGCCTAGGCGCCGTTTATTTTTGCCGCTGCGCTGGTTTAGAACTGCTGGTCGGCGCTGCCGATTTGCGCGTAGGGGCTGGCGCTGCCATCGCGGTAGAGCGCCCAGATGGTATAGGGGGTAAACCGCTCGCCGCTCTCCATGCCCGGGGTGCCGACAGGCATGCCCGGTACGCTCAAGCCGATTGCACCGGCCGGAGGGTTGTCGATAAACGCGGCGATAAACTTAGCCGGCACATGGCCCTCAAAGACAAACCCCTGCTCGCTGATACCGGTGTGACAGGATTGGTAGCGCGGTGCGATACCCAGCTGCTGTTTGCGCTCGGCAAGATTGTCCGGGTGCTGGTGCTCAGTGGTAAAGCCGGTGGCGTCGAGGTGATCAATCCAACCCTCACAGCAGCCGCAGGTAGGGCTTTTCAGCACCAGTAACGACTGCGCACTGGCAGCCGCTGACAGGCAGCTCAACACGATGGCTAACGCTATTTGTCTCATCATTAGATTCTCTTCAGAGGTTGCGGTGAATTCACCAAGTTTAGCGGATTTTTGCGCTCAATCACTAAAAACCGGCGGCCGTTTGGCTGCCACTGCCGCTAATCCCTCGGCCAGATCGGCGCCGCTGTTGCACTGCTCGGCGAGCTGTTGGGCGCGCTGTAGCTGCTGTAAATCGGGCTGCTCGAAGAGATTAAATATCTCTTTCATGGTGCGAACTGCCAGCGGCGACAACGAACAGAGCTGCTCGGCCAGTTGCTGCGCTACTGCATCCAGTCGGCTGGCATCGACCAGATGGGTCAGATATCCGATGCGCAGCAGTTGCTCGGCCGGGCACGGCTGTGCGGACAAAAACAACTGGCGCGCAGCGCTGCCACCGAGGCGGGCAACATAGCGCGCCAGCCCTCGCGGTGGGTAGCAGAGCCCCAGCGCCGCTGGCGGTATGACAATCTGGAAGGGCGCCGCAGCGATGCGGTAATCGCAGCACAGCGCCAGCTCGGCGCCGCCGCCATAGGCGTTGCCATTCAACAGTGCGATGGTCGGTTGGCGGATGGCAGCCACCACATCCATAGCATCGGCATACTGCTCGCTGCTCAACTCGCCGCTGCCAAGCTGGTCGAGCGCGGCGCCGGCACAGAACGACTGGCTGCCGCTGGCGGTAACAATCACTGCTCGACAGCGCTGCGCCGCTGCCAACTCGACAGCGATGGCTTGCAGCGCCCTCAGCGCCTCCGTATTGAGGCTGTTGCGCTGCGCCGGGCGGTCGATGGTGAGGGTGGCAATGCGCTGCTCGGCGCTGTAGCTGAGATGAATCGTCATGGTTGGCTCCGCAGCGCTCAATTGGCTCAATATGGTAAGCGCTCAGAGCCGTTCAGACTAGTGTTGCAGTTCGCCGCGGCGCAGCGAAAAGCGTTTGGTCGGCGCGGTTTTTTCGGTGACAATGCTCAGCTGTTACCGACTAGAGCACCGAGAGGGTAGTGATGAAACTGCGTGATCCGAGTTTGTTGACTGGGAAAAATTTTTCTGACGGCGAGTGGATCGATGCCGACCACGGCGCAACCTTGGCGGTCGACAACCCCGCCACCGGTGAGCAGTTGGCGCAAGTCGCCCGCTGCGGCGGTGCAGAGACTGCGAGGATGATCAGCGCTGCTGAACGGGCTCAGCGCAGTTGGGCAACTTCTACCGGTAAGCAGCGCAGTGGGTTGTTGCGGCGCTGGTATGAGCTGATCATCGCCAATGCCGATGATCTGGCGGCGATGTTAACTGCCGAGCAGGGCAAGCCGTTGGCAGAGGCGCGCGGCGAAATCGTCTACGGCGCCAATTATGTTGAGTGGTTTGCCGAAGAGGCCAAGCGGCGCTACGGCGATGTGATTCCCGAGCCGGCGGCCGACAAGCGTATTCTCGCCATTAAACAACCCGTCGGTGTGGTCGCCGCAATCACTCCGTGGAATTTTCCCAACGCCATGCTGACGCGCAAAATTGCACCGGCGATCGCCGCCGGTTGTGCAGTGGTCTGCAAGCCTGCCAACGCCACGCCGCTGTCGGCGCTGGCGCTGGCGGTGCTGGCCGAGCGGGCGGGCTTTCCGCCGGGGTTGTTGAATGTCGTCACCGGTGATACTGCCGCCATCGGCGCCGAGCTCACCGCCAACCCGGTGGTGCGCAAACTGACCTTTACCGGCTCCACGCCGGTGGGTAAAACGCTGATGGCGCAGTGTGCTGCGACGGTCAAGCGGACCTCAATGGAGCTCGGTGGCAATGCGCCGTTCATTGTTTTTGACGATGCCGATATCGATGCGGCAGTCGCCGGGGCGATGGTCTCAAAGTACCGCAACGCCGGGCAAACTTGCGTCTGTGCCAACCGCTTTTTAGTGCAGTCTGGGGTTTTTGAGCAGTTTGCCGAACGCTTTGCCGCAGAGGTGGCAAAGCTGCGCATGGGCAACGGCGCCGACGCCGATGTTGAGATCGGCCCGCTGATCAACGAGGGTGCCGCCAACGATGTCTGCGCGCTGATCGACGACGCCCGCGACCACGGCGGCGAACTGCTGTTGGGCGGCGGTCGCGCCGATCGCCCGGGGCCATTTGTCGAGCCGACCATTGTCGCTGGCATGAGTCGTCAGGCACGGCTTTTCAAGGAAGAGATCTTTGGCCCGGTGGCACCGCTGTTTAAATTTGACACTGAAGCCGAGGCGATCGCTATGGCCAACGATACCGAGTTTGGTTTGGCGGCCTATTTCTATTCGCGAGACATCGGACGGGTGTGGCGGGTTGCCGAGCAGTTGGAGTACGGTATTGTCGGCATCAATGAGGGGCTGATCTCTAATGAGATGGCACCATTTGGCGGCGTTAAGGAGTCGGGGCAGGGCCGTGAGGGCTCTAAATACGGCCTCGACGACTATCAGGAGATTAAATACCTCTGCATGGGCGGGCTGTCAGCTTGATGGCGGCGCCACTCAACTACAGCGACAGCGGCAGCGCCGAACAGGGGCGCCTCGCTGGGCAGAGCGCGCTGCTGATGCACGGCATGTTCGGTTCGTTGAGCAATCTGGCCGCTCTGGGTCGCGCTCTGCAGGCTGAGGGCTGTCGAGTGGTCGCTGTGGACATGCCCAACCACGGCGACTCGCCTCACCGCGATGAGATGAGCTACCCCTCGATGGCCGCAGAGGTGCGGGCATTGATCGCGCAGTTGCAGCTACACCAACCCTTTGTTATCGGCCACTCGATGGGTGGCAAAACCGCCATGCAGCTGGCGCTCAGTTACCCAGCTGCGCTGGCGGCGCTGGTGGTGTTGGATATCAGCCCGGTCAGCTACCAGCCCCGCCACGATCCGGTCATCGCTGGGTTGCAAGCAGTGGCGGCGACGCCGATCAGCAGTCGTCAACAGGCCGATACGCTGTTGCAAGGGTTTGTCGACGACACCATGACGCGGGCATTTTTGCTGAAAAATCTCTCTCGACAAGCCGATGGCAGCTACCGCCTCAAGCTCAATCTCGATGCGCTGGCCGCCAACTACTACAGCGAGCTGGCTGCCGCTGTCAGCGGCCCCGCCTACAACGGCCCTGCGTTGTTCCTTAAGGGCGAGCTGTCGGCTTATATCCAAACCAAACACCGCGAGCAGATCGAGGCGTTATTTCCACACGCTCAGCTGCAAATTATTGCCGGCGCCGGCCACTGGTTGCACGCCGAGCAGACGACAGCAGTCAATACTGCGGTGGTGCAATTTCTCACTGGCCACGGCGGCCGATAGGTTTCTGCTATGTTTGAACAGCTCAATGCGACTCCACCCGATCCAATTCTCAGTTTGATGGCGCAGTTTCGCGCCGACCCGCGGCAACAAAAGGTAGATCTCGGCGTCGGTGTCTATCAAGACCAGCGCGGCGCTACCCCAGTGATGGCTGCGGTGCGCGAGGCCGAGGCACAGCTCTACGCTGGCGAGACCACTAAAACCTATCAGGGCATTGCCGGTAACCCGGCTTTTGGCGATGCGATGATCGAACTGCTGTTTGCCGACCAGCGCGGTCAGCTGCCAGCATTAGTGGAGCAGCAGCGGGTGCGCTTTATTTCCACCCCGGGTGGCTCGGGGGCGCTGCGACTGGGCGGCGAGCTGTTGCGCCGGGCCAACCCGGCGGCGCGGCTCTGGGTGGGCACCCCAACTTGGCCCAACCACATGCCGCTGTTAGCCAGCACCGGCCTGCCAATGATGGAATACAACTATCTCGACGGTGCTGGTAGTGGTGTCGATATGGTTGCGCTGAGCGAGGCGCTCAACAGCGCGGCGCCGGGCGATGTGGTGCTGTTGCACGGCTGCTGTCACAACCCCAGCGGGGTCGATTTAACTGCCGAGCAGTGGCTCGCGGTTGTCGAGCTCTGTGAGCAGCGCCGATTGCTGCCGTTTGTCGATGTCGCTTACCAGGGTCTCGGTGTTGGGCTGCTGGAGGATAGCGCACCGCTGCGGCTTCTCGCCGAGCGGCTCCCTGAATTTATTGTCGCCAGCTCCTGCTCGAAAAACTTCGGTCTCTACCGCGAGCGCTGCGGTGGCTTGGCCATTGTCGCTGCCGATCGCCGCGCCACTGAAATGGCCGCCAACCAGGCGATGGTGGCGGCGCGCCAGATCTGGTCGATGCCACCCGCGCACGGCGCCGATATTGTCGCTACATTGCTAGCTGACCGGCAGCTGGCCAGTGACTGGCGCAGCGAGTTGGAGAGTGTCCGCCAGCGTATAGTGGCGATGCGAGAGCTGTTGGTGGCGCGCGCCAATGGCAACCGCGCCGGCATCGACTTTAGCCCGATTCTCAGCCAGCGCGGAATGTTCTCGTTTTTAGGCATCAGCCCGGCTCAGGTGGTGGCGCTGCGCGAGCAGTTTGGGGTCTATATGATCGACTCTACGCGAATCAACCTGGCCGGGATTAACAGCACCAACATCGACCACCTCAGCGAGGCGCTCTATCAGGTGCTGGTGTGACGCGCGGCGCTGATCACTGCGCAGATCTGTTCGGCAGTGAGGCCCTGGCAGTCGATGGTAATGCCGCTGGGTTGTGCCTCAATGCAACCGGCATAGAGCGGCTGGCGCTCGGCGTAGAGCTGCGCCAAGCTCGTGCCGGGGGCAGTGGCGATGCCGCGCTCGGCGAAGTTGCCGAGCCGCTGCGCCAAAGCCGCCTGCGGCAGCCGCAGCCAGACCATATCGGCGAGTTGACACAACCGCGCCATGCCCGGTTGCGAATAGACGGCGCTGCCACCGGTGGCGATCACTGCGGCGCTAAATTCCTCCTCTAATAGCACCTGTTGCTCAGCTTCTCGCAGCGCGACGACGCCGCGCTGATCTAGCAGTTGTTGTAGCGTTAAGCCGCAGCGCTGCTGGATGAGAAGATCGGTGTCAATGAAGCGCAGCCCCAACAACTTAGCTAAAACTACCCCGATGGTACTTTTGCCGACCCCGGGCATGCCGATCAGCGCCAGTGAGCGCAGAGCCGGCGAGTGGGGTGGCGGGGTGGTGCTGGGAGTCATGGTCGCCTTTACTTAAAAGAATCGGCAGAAGTCTGGCGCAACGGGCTGGATTGCGCTGCCCTTTCTGTATAATTGGTTACCCATATTACCTCTGGATCGGCGTATGTCCAAGCAAGCCCCGCTGCACTTTACTACCGTTGCCCTGCTCGCCAGCGTCAAGGTCGAGGCGGTCAGTGCCACCTTGGAAAAACTCGAACAGTACCTGCTGTCAGAGGGCTGCGAGGTGCTGTTTGAGCAGAGTACCGCCGAGCTGATGGCACACAACCCCGCGTCGCTGCCGATAGCCGAGTTTGCCGGCCGCGTTGATTTGTCGATTGTTGTCGGCGGCGACGGCAGTATGCTCAGTGCCGCGCGCAAGATTGCCGCCAGCGGTATCCCGATGTTGGGTATTAACCGCGGCAGGCTCGGTTTTCTCACCGATATTTCCCCCGATGAGCTGGCAGAGCGGGTCGCACCGGTGTTGCGCGGCCACTACACTGTCAGTCAGCGTTTTATGCTCGACGCCCGTATCAGCCGCAACGGCGAGCTGCTCAACCGCGGCCGCGCCGTCAACGATGTGGTGTTGCACCCCGGGCGCTCAGTGCGGATGATGGAGTTTGACCTCTATGTCGACAAACAGTTTGTCTACAGCCAGAGCTCCGATGGCGTTATTGTCGCCACCCCGACCGGTTCGACCGCCTACGCGCTGTCGGCGGGGGGGCCTATTTTGTTCCCGGAGCTGGACGCCATCATTGTGGTGCCGCTCAACCCGCACACGCTCAGCAGTCGGCCGATCACTCTGTCCGGCAGCGCCTGTATTGAGCTGCAGGTGAGTGCCCGCAACGAGCTGATGCCGTTGGTTACCTGCGACGGCCACAACGACTTTGTCACCCAGCCCGGCGATGTCATCACCATCACCAAACACCCCGATGCGCTGCTGTTGATTCACCCACAAGATCATAATTTTTACCAGATTTGTCGCTCTAAATTGGGCTGGGGCGGGCGTTTGGGTAGACCCCTCAAGGAGCAGTGAGTTGATCCAGCCCGATTCGCGCTCGCTCGCCGAGCAGCTGCGCGCCAGCCCGCTGGTGGCGCTGTTAATCGCCGCATCACTGCTCGGCTACATTGTCGCCAGCCATATGCAGCCGCCCTCGCAGCTGTTCTTTTTGCCGCCAGACCGCGGCGCTTGGTGGCAGTCGCTGAGCCCTATTTTTCTGCACTTCGGTTTCGCACATTTCGCTTTTAATGCCCTGTGGCTACTGATTTTGGCCCTGCGCATTGAAAGTTACAGCGGTGCACTGCACCTGCTGCTGTTGGTGGTGGTGATGGCGCTGCTCTCCAACACCGCCCAGTACGCTTGGAGTGGCAGTCGCGCTTTTGGTGGCATGTCGGGGGTGATCTACGGCCTGCTCGGCTACCTCTATGTGCGCGGCCGCCTCAACGCTATTGCCGCCTATCAGCTGCCCAACCAGCTGATCGGCTTTATGGTTGGTTGGATGTTGCTGTGCATGACCGGCTTGCCGACCCTGCTACTGGGCAGCGGTATCGCCAATGCCGCCCATGCTGGTGGTTTATTGAGTGGCGTAGCGCTTGGGCTGCTGTTTGCAGTCGCCAGTCAGCTGCGTCGGTAAACTCTTGTCAATTTAGAGGTGTCTATGGATCTCAACCAGTTGCTACAAGCGATTACTCCAGAGATTTACCAGCGCTTGGTGCGCGCGGTGGAAATTGGTCGCTGGCCCGACGGCCGCGTGCTCTCTGCCGAGCAGCGCGAGAGCTGCCTGCAGGCGATCATCGCCTACGATCAGCGCAAACCCGAAGAGCAGCGCACCGGTTATGTACCGCCAAAATCGACCGCCTGTGCCGATACTGTGCCCTCCGAACAACCGCTCACCTGGAAGCACTGAGATGAGTGGCGAAGCGGTGGTGCAGCTGCAGGCCAACAGCCCACTCAGCGGTGCCCTGGGTAAAATGGTGGTGGCTGACAGCGCGCCGGTCAGCTACCGGTTGCCGCTCGGCGAACAGTTGGTCGATATGAATGCCTTGATCGGTGCCCGCTTGCAAATTAGCTACACCGGCGCCATCAACTGTCTGCACTGCAGCAGAGCGACCAAGAAGAGTTTTAATCAAGGTTTTTGTTACCCCTGTTTTCGCAAGTTGGCGGCCTGCGACAGCTGCATTGTCAGCCCTGAGAAATGCCACTTTGCCGCCGGCACCTGCCGTGAGCCAGAGTGGGCGCAGCGCCACTGTTTCACCGACCATTTCGTCTACTTGGCCAACTCTTCGGGGGTCAAAGTGGGTATCACCCGCGGCAGCCAACTGCCGACTCGCTGGATCGATCAAGGGGCGGTTGCGGCACTGCCAATTTTTAGAGTTGCCAACCGCCGCTTGGCGGGGTTGTTAGAACAGCAGCTGCGCGCCCATGTCAGCGACCGCACCCAGTGGCAGGCGATGCTGAAAGGGCCGCCGGCTGCTGTCGACCTTGTCGCCGCGCGCGAACAGCTATTTGGTTATGCTGAAGAGGCGATCGACGCTCTGATGAGCGAGGCAGGCCCCACTGATATTGTGGTGTTAGACGACGCCGAGCCGCAGCAGTTTAGTTTTCCGGTGAGCGACTACCCGGAAAAAGTGAAAAGTTTTAACTTGGACAAAAATGCTGAAATCAGTGGTCAGCTGCAGGGTATAAAGGGCCAGTACCTGATTTTTGACAGCGGTGTGATCAACGTCCGCAAATTTGCCGGCTACCAAGTGGTGTTGGCACGGTTGGCCTGAGCGGCCGGCGCTACGGTTATAGGGGAGAGAGAATGATCTGGTGGATAATCGCAATAATCTATGCCGCCTTGGGATTCAATTTAGTGCGCTCGCGCAGCCGCAAACTGCAGCGTGTGCCGTGGCTGACCTTTGGCTGGGCACTGCTGACCAGTGAGTTGGCCCCGCAGCTATTGGCACTGTTGTTGCTGGCTGTGGTGGCCGGCTGGCTCGGCTCGGCGAGCTCGGCAGCGCTGCTGCTGTTGGCGCTGGCGGCACTGCCACTGCTGTGGGCCATCTACCACAGTCGCCAAGTGCCTGAACGGGTCGAGCAGTCACTGCGCCAGGGGTTGGGCGCCAACTATCAGGCGCAGCTTTCGACAGCGGACAACCAGCCGCTATCACCATTGCCGAGCTGGCTGCGCGTGGTCAACCCGGTCGGTTTTGCCGAGCCCGGCGTCGAAGTGTTGCGCAACATTGCCTACGCCCCGCACGGCACCCGCACTCAGCTTGACATCTATCGGCCTACGCAACGACCGCCCAGCGGCTGCCCGGTGCTGCTGCAAATTCACGGCGGGGCATGGATGTTTGGCTCTAAGAATGAGCAGGGTCTACCGCTGATGAACTATCTCGCCAGCCAAGGGTGGATCTGCTTTGCCATCAACTACCGGCTGGCGCCCTCACAACCGTTTCCAACGCAGATAGAGGACTGCAAAAAAGCGCTGCAGTGGATCCGTCGTGAGGGTAGCCAGTACGGAGCCAACCCTGAATTTGTCGCCGTCAGTGGCGGTTCAGCGGGCGGCCATCTGGCGGCACTGATGGCGATGACCGGCGATAGCGAGCTGTTCAGCGACGGCAGCGGCGACACCTCCATTCAGGCGATGGTGCCATTTTATGGGCTCTACGACTTGGTGCCGCGCGGTGAGCAGCCCAACGACGAGTTGGTTATCGGCCTGCTTAACCAGCGGCTGTTCCACCAGAGTCCGGAGCAGAATCCCCAGCTCTGGGAGTCCGCTTGCCCAATCAACTACCTGCAACAGCCGCTGCCACCGGCGATGGTGATCCATGGTCAAATTGACAGTTTGGTCCCGGTCAATACCGCCGTGAAGTTTGTCACCCAGCTCTCTGCAGCCTCCAGCAACCCCGTGGTCTATCTTGAACTACCGGCGACAGAGCACTCCTTTGATGTGCCCAACAGCTGGCGCAGTCAAGTGGTGGTGCGCGGCGTTCACCGCTTCTTAGAGTGGGCGCGCAGCCGCCACTATGGCGAGTTACTCAATGACGACTCTGCCACAGACAAACCTGATACAGCTGACAATACTGCCAGCGACAACCCGGCTAGTGAGAGCGCTTAATATGCAGCCAGCTATTGCCCCCACCACAGCGATTGAGCCCACGCGCCTTTGCGACTACCGGCCGCCGGCGTTTTGGGTCGACCGGGTCGATCTACAGGTCGAGCTTTTCGATAGCCACACTGTGGTCACTGCGACACTGGCATTGCGTCGCAACCGCCAGAGCGCACAATCACTCGATTTAGTGCTGGACGGTGCCGCCGAGTTGCAGCTGTTGGCGATTCACTGCGACGGCGAACCGCTCAGCCCCGACCGTTACCAGCGCCAGGGCGAGACGCTGACCATTAGCGGCCTCGGCGAGTCGGCCGAGTTGACCACCCGGGTGCAGTTAGACCCCGCCGCCAACACCCGTCTTGAAGGGCTCTACCGCTCGCGGGCAATGTACTGTACCCAGTGCGAAGCGGAGGGCTTTCGGCATATCACCTTTTACCCCGACCGCCCCGATGTGTTGGCCGAGTTCCGCTGCCGTATCAGCGCTGACAAGCAGGCGTTTCCGGTGCTGCTGAGCAACGGCAACTGTGTCGCCAGCGGCGACCTCGACGCCGGTCGCCACTTTGTTGAATGGCACGACCCATTTAAAAAGCCCTGCTACCTGTTTGCTCTGGTCGCCGGCGATCTAGCGGTAGTCAGCGACAGCTTTGTCACTGCCTCTGGGCGCACAGTGGCATTAAAAATTTATGTCGAAGAGAAAGATTTGGACAAGTGCGACCACGCCATGCGTTCACTCAAGGCCGCCATGGCTTGGGACCAGCAGCGCTACGGGCGCGAGTATGACCTCGACCTGTTTATGATTGTCGCCGTCGATGACTTCAATATGGGTGCGATGGAAAACAAAGGGTTAAATATCTTCAATACCTCGGCGGTGTTGGCCAACCCCAGCATTGCCACCGACGCCACCTTCCAGCGCATTGAGAGCATTGTCGCCCACGAATACTTCCATAACTGGTCGGGCAACCGTGTCACTTGTCGCGACTGGTTTCAACTCAGCCTCAAAGAGGGCTTTACGGTGTTCCGCGATGCGCAGTTCTCGGCCGATATGAACGCGGCAGTGGTGAAGCGAATCGAAGATGTCAGTCTGTTGCGGACTCTGCAGTTTGCCGAGGACGCCGGGCCGTTGGCGCATCCGGTACAACCGCAGTCTTACGTTGAGATTAACAATTTTTATACGGTTACCGTCTATGAAAAGGGTGCCGAAGTCGTCGGTATGTTGCACACCTTGTTGGGTGAGCGCGCCTTTCGCCAAGCCACCGACCGCTACTTTGAGCACTACGACGGCCAAGCGGTGACTATTGAAGAGTTTGTCAGCGCTATGGAAGAGGCCTCTGGGCGCGACCTGCAGCAGTTTCGCCAATGGTACTGGCAAGCGGGTACCCCTGAGCTCGACTGCCACTGGCAGTGGCACGAAGCGACAGGTATGGTCACCCTCACGGTGGCACAACAGTGTCCGCCAACCCCCGGTCAAGCGACTAAGGTGCCGTTTCATATTCCTATTCGGGTTGGCATGGTCGGCGCCAACGGCGATCTGGCACTGAGTGCCGACGGTGCCACAGAGCAGCTGCTCGAGCTCACTGCAAGGCGTCAGCAGTGGCAGTTTGGACCGTTCACCGAGCCACCGGTGCCGTCGCTGTTGCGCGGTTTTAGTGCACCGGTTAAGTTGCATGTCGACTATAGCGAAGAGCAGTTATTGCACTTAGCCGGCTGCGACAGCGACGGTTTCAACCGCTGGGAGGCGATGCAGCAACTCTACCAACTGGCGGTGCATGCCGCGCTTGCGCAGGGCGCCGATAGCCCGGTCTCGGCGCCTCTGGTGGCGCGCTTTGAGCAGCTGCTCAACGACCCGCATCTCGACGCAGCCACCGCTGCACAGCTGCTTACGCTGCCGGGCGAGTCTGAGCTATTTGAACGCTGGCAGCCGATCGACCCCGAGAAGATTACAGCGGCGCGCAACAGCGTGCGCGCGCAGCTGGTCGCCGCCAGCGCGGAGAGTGTGCGCAGCCGCTACTATGCCCTGCAGAGCGATCAACCCTACGCGCCGAGCAGCGATCAGATCGGCCAGCGAGCACTGAAAAATACGCTGCTGCGCTATCTGTGCGAATTTGCCCAAGGAGAACCGCTCGCGGTTGCACAGTTCCAGCAAGCCGACAATATGACCGACCAGTTGGCGGCGCTGACAGCGCTGTTGGCCGCTGCCGACAGCAGCGCTGCTGGTGCTGCGCTGAGCAGCTTCTACCAGCAGTGGCGGCACGAGCCGCTGGCACTCAACCTGTGGTTCCGCGCTCAGGCTACTGCGCCAGGTGTTGAGCCGCAGCAGCTGCGCGCACTCCTGCAGCACCCCGATTTCTCCCTTACCAACCCCAATAAAGTGCGCAGTGTTGTCGCCGCCTACGCGATGGCCAACTTGGGCCAGTTCCACCGCCGCGACGGCAGCGGCTACCAGCTGTTGGCCGAGGTGATTATTCAGCTCAATGCTATCAACCCGCAAATTGCGGCGCGGTTGGTTGTACCACTGACCGCATGGGCTAAGTTTGCCGAGCCTTATCGCACCGCCATGCGCGAGAACTTGGCGGCTATTGGCAATTGTGGCGAGCTGGCCAAAGATCTTGCCGAGCAGGTCGAGAAGTCGCTCGGCGGCTAACCAGACAGTGGCCGTTGGACGTTAACTCCAGTGCTTTGGCGGCGGTGGCGCCGGCGTCAAACAGTGTCACCAGCTGGCTGCCGCTACTGCCGCCACCACCACAGCGCTGCAGCGGGGCAAAGCTTGCTCGGTTATGCTCATAAGAGTGTCTGGTTGTCATCAACAGGGGCAAACCATGACACAACTCAACCACCGCGATAACTCAGCGGGCAGAGATCGGCAGTTATTGATTGAGGTCAAGGTGCAAGATATTTGAGTCTGTAGAGTGTCTGCTGTTGCACCATCTGACCGTGAGGCAACGGCTGTTGCTACCCCGTAGCGTCAACGCAGCCACAGAGTGACATCTGACCCTTATTAGGAGACGCCCGCGTCTCCTTTTTTTTATCCCATCGCCCGACCAACTTTAGAGCCGTTGTCGCGCCCCAGCTTGGCCGAGATCGCCGCTCCGGCTTGAACCAGTGCCGCGAGATCGACGCCGTGGGCAATGCCCAAGCCATTGAGCAGATAGATTACCTCTTCGGTGGCGACGTTACCCGAGGCCCCGGCGGCGTAGGGGCAGCCGCCGAGCCCGGCTACCGAGCTATCGATGGTGCTGATGCCCATCTCTAACGCGCGGTAGATATTGGCCAGCGCTTGGCCGTAGGTGTCGTGAAAGTGCACGGCCAGCTGTTGGTTGGCTACTTTGCGCTGCACTGCCTCTAACAGTGCGCCGATGCGGTTGGGTGTGGCGACGCCGACGGTATCGCCCAGAGAGATCTCGTAGCAGCCCATATCCAACAGCTGTTGCGCCACCTCGACTACCGCCTGCGGTGCGATCGCCCCTTGGTAGGGACAGCCGACCACACAGCTTATATAGCCGCGCACGGCTACGCCTGCGTCTAGCGCGGCGCTCGCCACCGGCCTGAAGCGCTCGAGACTCTCGGCGATAGTGCAGTTAATATTTTTCGCACTGAACGCCTCTGATGCGGCACCAAAAACCGCCACCTCTTTAACTCCGGCCGCCAGCGCCGCCTCTAGCCCCTGCATGTTGGGGGTGAGTGCCGAGTAGGTAACCTCAGGGCGGGCTTTGAGGGCGGCAAAAACCTGGTCGCTGCCGGCCATTTTCGGCACCCATTTGGGGCTGACAAAACTGCCGGCTTCGATGTGACGCAAACCGGCGTCAGCGAGCGCCTCGATCAGTTTAACGCGAGTGGCGACGGTCAGTTCGCCCGGTTCATTTTGCAGCCCATCGCGCGGGCCGACTTCGACAATTTTAACGCTGCTCGGTAGTGTCATGGGCGCTCCCTGTGCTGGGTCGGTTTAGCTTTACTGTGCGGGACAAAAAGCGAGCAGCTCGGCGCCGCCGCTGACCAGATCGCCCGGCTGGTAGTAGAACTCGGTAACCGCACCGTCGCTGGGCGCTTTGATGGCGTGCTCCATTTTCATCGCCTCCATCACCAGCAGCGTAGTGCCGGCGGCCACCTCGCTGCCGGGTTCGACGAGCTGTGCGACAACAGTGCCATTCATCGGTGCCTGCAAGCCGCCGCTGCTGTCACTGCTGTTGTCGTCGCCAAGATCCGGCAATAGCCGCGTCGCCGTGAACCGGCCCTGTGGGTTGAACAGTGTCAACTGCTGGCCGTCGTCGTAGCAGGTCGCTGTTGTGCGGTGTCCGTTGAGAGTGACATGCAGGGTGTCTGCGCAGCGCCGGCAGCGCAGCTCGCCGGCGGCGACCGGTTCGCCGCCGGCACTGGCATGCCAATGGATTGCGCCACTGTCATCGGTTTGGCTACTGATCAGGTATTCAATCGTTGCCAGTTCTACGCGGGTTTGGCGCTGGTGCCGGTAGTTTAATCGCCAGTCGTCGCCGCGCTGCCACGGCGAGTGTGGAGGCTGTGCAGCAGCGTCAGTGGCAGGCTCTGCCAGCGCCGCGGCGAGCAGGCCGAGTTGTGTGGTCAACTCGCCAGCATTGTCGCTGTCGGCGGTAAGCAGTTCGCTGTGGCGCTCAATGAACCGGGTGTCGAGATCGGCGGCACGAAACGGGGTGCTGTCGGCGATGCGGTGCAGGTAGTCGATGTTGGTGGTCAAGCCGGCGATGCGGTAGTCGCGCAGCGCGTGACAGAGGCGATCGATGGCGCGCTCGCGATCTTGGTCCCAAACAATCAGCTTGGCTATCATCGGGTCGTAAAATACCGAGACCTCATCGCCCTCTACCACGCCGCTGTCGACCCGCACATGTGCCGACTCAGCCGGTGTGCGCAGATAGGCCAGGGTGCCGGTAGCGGGCAGAAATTCACGGTCGGGGTCTTCAGCGTAAATGCGCGCCTCGACGGCGTGGCCGTTGAGGGTTAGCTGCTGCTGGGTTTTTGGCAAGCTGTGGCCGGCTGCAACCAGCAGTTGCCACTGCACCAGATCTTCGCCGGTGACCATCTCGGTCACTGGGTGCTCGACCTGTAGGCGGGTATTCATCTCCATAAAGTAAAACCGGCCATCGACATCGAGCAAAAACTCGACGGTGCCGGCTCCGCGGTAGTCAATGGCCTGGGCGGCGGTAACCGCCGCTTCGCCCATCGCCTGGCGCAGCTCTGCTGTCATGCCCGGTGCAGGGGCTTCTTCGAGCACTTTTTGATGGCGGCGCTGCACTGAACAGTCGCGCTCAAACAGGTAGACGGCGTTGCCGTGGTTGTCGCAGAACACCTGAATCTCGACGTGGCGCGGCTGAGTGAGGTACTTCTCGACCAACATGTCGTCGTTGCCAAAGCCGTTCAGAGCCTCACGTTTGGCCGCTGCTAGTGCTTCGTCGAACTCGGCACTGTTCCACACTTGACGCATGCCTTTACCGCCGCCTCCAGCGACCGCTTTGAGCAGTACCGGGTAGCCCATCTCATCGGCGGCCGCCTTGAGTGTGGCGGGGCTCTGGTCGCTGCCGTGGTAGCCAGGGACTAGCGGCACACCGGCCTGTTCCATAATCTGCTTGGCCGCCGACTTCGAGCCCATCGCTTCAATAGCCGCTACCGGTGGGCCGATAAAGACTAAATTATTGTCTTGGCAGAGCTGGCTGAATGCGGCATTTTCCGATAAGAAACCGTAGCCAGGGTGGATCGCCTCGGCGCCGGTCTGTTTGGCGGCGGCGAGTACCTTTTCACTTAGCAGGTAAGAGTCGCGCGATGCCGAACCGCCGATATGTACCGCTTCATCGGCCTGCAGGACATGTTGGGCGCAAGCATCGGCATCGCTGTAGACGGCGACACTTTTAATGCCCATGGCACGCGCCGTGCGAATAATGCGACAGGCGATCTCGCCGCGGTTGGCAATGAGTATTTTGCTAAACATAAAATCACTCTCTATGGGTAGGGTAGGGGCGTCGCGCGGGATCACTGTTGCCAGCGGGGCGGGCGTTTGGCAAAGAAGGCGGCTAACCCCTCCTGTCCCTCCGCTGAGACGCGCAGACGGGCAATGCGCTCACTGCTGTCTCGGATCAGTGCTGCGTCGATCGGCTGGCCGGCGTAATCGAGTACCAGCGCTTTGGCAGCGCGCAGCGCCTGCGGCCCGTTGCCCAACAGTGTCTCGACCAGCTGTGCGCAGCTGGCGGCCAGTTCATGGTCTGCCACCACATGGCTGACCAGTCCGAGCTGAGCGGCCGTGGCGGCGGAGAAGCGCTCGGCAGTGGTGAAGTAACGCCGCGCCGCGCGTTCGCCAATGGCGCGCAGCACATAGGGCGAGATGGTCGCTGGAATCAGCCCGAGCTTCACCTCGGAGAGGCAGAAGCTGGCGCGCTCGCTGGCTACGGCCATATCACAGCAGCTAACTAAACCGACCGCGCCGCCAAAAGCGGCCCCCTGCACAGCGGCTATAGTCGGCATCGGCAAGTTGTTGAGCGCCGCCAACATGGCTGCCAGCTGCTCGGCATCGCGCTGGTTGTCGGCGTGGCTGTAACCGGCCATTTTTTGCATATAACCCAGATCGGCGCCGGCCGAGAAACTCTTGCCGGTAGCGGCCAACACCACCACCCGCACAGCGCTGTCGGCGGCCAAGCGGTCGAAGCACTCTTTCAGCGCAGCGATCAACTGGTCGTCAAAGGCGTTGTGTTGCTCGGGGTTGTCGAGAGTCACCGTGGCGACACCGCGGGCATCGACCTGTAGCTGCAATTTATCGCTCACCGTCGCTCCTTACATGCGGAACACGCCAAAGCGTGTCTCGGCAATGGGTTTATTGAGGCTGGCAGAAATGGCCAGAGCCAGTACTTCGCGGGTTTGCGCGGGGTCGATAACGCCATCGTCCCAGAGTCGCGCCGAGGCGTAGTAGGGGTGCCCCTGGTGCTCATAGGCATCGATGGTGGGCTGTTTGAACTCGCGCTCTTGCTCGGCACTCCACTGCTCGCCACGACGCTCTATCTGGTCGCGTTTAACCGTGGCCAAGACGCCGGCCGCCTGTTCGCCACCCATCACCGATATGCGTGCGTTGGGCCACATGAATAAAAAATTTGGGTCGTAGGCGCGGCCACACATACCGTAGTTGCCGGCGCCAAACGAGCCGCCAATCAGCACGGTAAATTTAGGCACTTTGGCGCACGCCACCGCGGTGACCATCTTGGCACCGTGCTTGGCAATACCGCTGGCCTCGTACTGGCGACCGACCATGAAGCCGGTGATATTCTGTAAGAACACCAGTGGAATCTTGCGCTGGGCACAGAGCTCGACAAAATGGGCCCCTTTCTCGGCCGACTCGCCAAATAAGATGCCATTGTTGGCGACAATGCCGACCGGATAGCCGTGCAGGCGGGCAAAGCCACACACCAGCGTGGTGCCGTATAGCGCTTTGAATTCGTCCAGATCGGAGTCGTCGACAATGCGCGCGATCACCTCGCGAACATCGTAAGGGGTGCGGCTCTCTGCCGGAATGACACCGTAGAGCTCATCGGCGCTATAGCGAGGCGGCAGCGGCGCAGCGACATCGAGCTGGGTAGGCTTGACGAAGTTGCTGCGCGCCACTGCGCGGCGCACTAGTTCTAAGGCGTGGTGATCGTTCTGCGCATAGTGGTCGGCGACCCCAGAGGTGCGACAGTGGACATCGGCACCGCCGAGCTCCTCGGCGCTGACCACCTCGCCGGTGGCAGCCTTGACCAGCGGCGGGCCACCCAAAAAAATAGTGCCCTGATTTTTGACAATAATTGACTCATCGGCCATCGCCGGTACATAGGCGCCGCCGGCGGTGCAGGAGCCCATCACCGCGGCGATTTGCGGGATACCCTCGGCAGACATATTGGCTTGGTTAAAAAAGATGTGGCCGAAGTGGTCGCGATCGGGGAAGACCTCGTCTTGACGCGGTAAATTAGCGCCACCGGAGTCGACCAGATAGATGCAGAGCAGACCATTTTGTTGAGCGATGGTCTGTGCGCGCAGGTGTTTTTTGACCGTGAGCGGGTAGTAAGAGCCGCCCTTGACGGTGGCGTCGTTGGCGACGATCAGGCACTCGCGGCCGGCCACGCGACCAATGCCGGTAATAATGCCGGCGGCCGGTACCAGTTCGTCATAGACCTGGTAGGCGGCCAGCTGCGACAGCTCTAAAAACGGCGAGCCGGGATCGAGTAGGGCATCGATGCGCTGGCGCGGCAGCAATTTGCCGCGCTCGATATGGCGCTGCGCGGAGGCGGCGCCACCGCCCTCGCGAATGGCGGCTATCTTGTCGCGCAAGTCGTCCACCTGCGTCTGCATGTGGCGGCTATTGGCGGCAAACTCGCTGCTCTGGGTCTTTATTTGGCTGGCGATAACTGCCATAGCAAACTCCTCGGGTGGTGGGCGTTAGCGGGTTTCGTTAAATAGCTCGCGACCGATCAGCATGCGCCGCACCTCGGAGGTGCCAGCGCCGATTTCATAGAGCTTGGCGTCGCGCAGCAACCGGCCGGTGGCGTACTCGTTGATATAGCCGTTGCCGCCGAGCGTCTGAATCGCCTGCAGCGCCATCTGGGTCGCTTTTTCTGCGGTGTAAAGGATCACCGCCGCGGCGTCTTTGCGCGACTCCTGGCCGCGGTCGCAGGCTGCCGCAACCGCGTAAAGGAAGGCGCGACAGGCGCTCAGCTCGGTATACATGTCGGCAATTTTGCCCTGCATTAACTGAAACTCGCCGATCGCTTGGCCAAACTGTTTGCGGTCGTGGATGTAGGGCACAACAATATCCATACAGGCTTGCATGATGCCGACTGGGCCGCCGGAGAGAATGGTGCGCTCGTAGTCGAGTCCCGACATCAGCACCGCCACGCCGCGCCCTTCGCCGCCGAGAATGTTTTCGGCTGGCACACGACAGTCTTGAAAGACCAGCTCGCAAGTGTTGGAGCCACGCATACCGAGTTTGTCGAGTTTTTGGTGGCGGCTAAAACCGGGCAGATCGCGCTCAACAATAAACGCGGTAATTCCTTTGGAGCCGCCGTGAATATCAGTTTTGGCATAGATCACATAGGTGTGGGCATCGGGGCCGTTGGTGATCCACATTTTGTTGCCGTTGAGTACATAGTGGTCGCCCTGTTTAACCGCGTTCAGCTTCATGCTGACCACATCAGAGCCGGCGTTGGGCTCAGACATGGCTAGCGCGCCAATATGCTCGCCGCTGCAGAGCTTGGGCAGGTATTTCAACTTCTGTTGGTGGCTGCCGTTCTTGGCGATTTGGTTGACGCATAAATTGGAGTGGGCACCATAAGAGAGCCCGACCGAGGCGGAGGCGCGAGAGATCTCCTCCATGGCAATAGTGTGTGCCAAGTAACCCATGTTAGAGCCACCATACTGCTCCTCGACAGTGATACCGAGCAGCCCCATGTCGCCAAACTTTTTCCACATATCCATGGGGAACTGGTTGTCGCGGTCGATCTGTTCAGCGCGCGGCGCCAACTCGGCTTGGCAAAACTGGTAGACCGCATCGCGCAGCATGTCGATCTCTTCGCCGAGATTGAAGTTTAGTGAGGGGTAGCTGGCGTTCATGGTGACTCCTATAGGGGCTAATGCTGAGTGTGAGATAAGTGATTGTTTGGCCGTTAGGCGCTGTGGCGTACTTTGACCTCGGGCGCGGCTAGGGCGGCGAGTGATTCGGCTTCGGCTTGATCGAGGTCGCCGAGCATGCTGTTGAGTTCCTCTAGCTGCTGCTCTAAACGTTTGCGCTGCAGACGAATGGCGTCGATCAGTTTTTCCAGCTGGGCGTGGTTGTTGGCGCCCGGCTCGTACATATTGATGATTTCGCGCGACTGCTCCAGTGACAGACCCAGACGCTTGCCGCGCACAATCAGCTTGAGCCGGGTGCGATCGGCGCTGTTGTAAATACGGTTTTGGCCGACTCGGGTGGGGGTGATCAACCCGATCTGTTCGTAATGGCGAATCGCGCGCGGGGTGATATCAAACTCTTTGGCCAGTTGCGAGATGCTGTATTGGCGGTATTTTTCGACCATGAGGCAGACCTCTCAGCTAGGGGCCACAGCGGCCACCGGTAAACTTAACGTTTGCGTAATTTAATTTACCTTTACGCAAGCGTCAACTAAGGCGGCTGTTTTAGTGAGAACCGTCTCGACGGTTTGGGTCAGAGTAACGAGAGCAAAATGTGCACTGCAAGCCATTGCTGGGCCTACGCTGGCAGTGCAGGTGAACGTAGTCGGCCTGCAGCCGTGCAGCCGGCTGCTGCTCGGAGAGGGCGTCCGAGCAGCAGTGGCTGGGGGGATTTACAGTGCGGCGGCGATCTCTGTGCCTTGCTTAATGGCCCGCTTGGCGTCGAGCTCGGTGGCGACATCGGCGCCGCCAATCAGGTGCATCGGTTTGGTCAATTCGGCGGTGAGTTCGCGCAATGGCTCCTGACCGGCACAGATAACAATGCTGTCCACCTCGAGCAGCCGCTGTTCGCCGCCGACCGTTAGATGGAGGCCGCGGTCATCTATCAAGTGGTATTCGCAGCCGGGGATCATCTCCACCCCTTTGGCAATCAGCTCGGCGCGGTGCGCCCAGCCGGTGGTTTTGCCGAGCCCAGAGCCGACTCGCTTTGCTTTGCGCTGCAGCAGGTAGATCTGTCGCGGCGACGGTGGGAAGGCCGGGGTTACGCCTTCGATGCCGCCGCGCGCCTGCAGGCTCATATCGATCCCCCATTGCCGCATAAAGACGGGGATGCTCTGGCTGGCCGATTCACCGCTGTGGCTGAGCAGTTCGCTGACATCAAAACCGATACCGCCGGCACCGATTACGGCGACCCGTTTGCCGACCCGTCTGGGGTTATTGATTGCATCGAGGTAGCTGATGACGCTGGGGTGATCGATACCCTCGATCTGCGGGGTGCGCGGCGCGATACCGGTGGCGATGATCACCTCGTCGAAATCGCTGTTGTTGAGCTGTTCGGCCGTCACGCGGGTATTGAGCTGTAGGTCGACACCGGTTTTGTCGATTTGCACAGCAAAGTAACGCAGTGTCTCAAAGAACTCCTCTTTGCCGGGGATCTGTTTGGCGATGTTGAACTGGCCACCAATCTCACTGGCGCTATCGAACAGAGTCACCCGGTGGCCGCGACGTGCGGCGGTGGTGGCAGCGGCCAACCCCGCTGGTCCGGCGCCGACCACCGCGATGTTGCGCGGTTGATCGCAGGGGTTGATGACCAGCTCAGTCTCGGCGCAGGCGCGCGGGTTGACCAAGCAGCTGGTCAGCTTGCCGCTAAAGATGTGGTCTAAGCAGGCCTGGTTACAGCCGATACAGGTGTTGATCTCGTCGCTGCGGTTCTGTTCAGCTTTGATCACAAATTCCGGGTCGGCTAAAAATGGACGGGCCATCGACACCATGTCGGCATCGCCGCGCGCCAACACTTGTTCGGCCACTTCGGGCGTATTGATACGGTTCGAGGTAATCACCGGCACCTTGAGTTGTTGGCGGAAATGGGCGGTGACCCAGCTGAATGCAGCGCGCGGCACTTTGGTGGCAATGGTCGGAATGCGTGCTTCGTGCCAGCCGATACCGGTGTTAATAATGGTGACCCCGGCCTTCTCCAGTTCGCGGCCGAGCTGTGCTACCTCTTCGGCGCTGCTGCCACCTTCGACCAGGTCGAGCATCGACAGGCGGAAGATAATAATGAAGTTCTCGCCGACCGCCTCGCGCACTCGTCGCACTACCTCGATCGGCAGGCGAATGCGGTTCTGGTAGTCGCCGCCCCACTGGTCGTCGCGTTGGTTGGTGCGCAGCGCGATAAATTGGTTGAGGAAGTAGCCCTCGGAACCCATGATTTCGACGCCATCATAACCGGCTCGCTGTGCCTGTACGGCGGTAAAGACAAAGTCATCTATCTGTTTCAAGATCCCTGCTTCGTCGAGTGGGTTGGGCTTGAAGGGGTTGATCGGTGCCTGAATCGGCGAGGGGGCGACCAGCTTGGGCGAGCCACCGTAGCGACCAGTGTGGAGTATCTGTAAACAAATTTTGCCACCCTCGGCGTGCACAGCGTCGGTGATCACCCGTTGTTTGATAATGTCTTGTTCATCGACCAGCCGTTTGGTGGTCTCGTGGGTGTTACCCTCTTCATTGGGGCCAAAACCGCCGCTGACAATTAAGCCGACACCGCCGCGGGCGCGCTCGCCGTAGTAGGCGGCCATGCGGATGTGGCCGTCGGGCAGCTCCTCGAGGCCGGTGTGCATCGATCCCATCAGCACGCGATTTTTCAACTGGGTAAAGCCCAAGTCGAGCGGTTGAAACAGGTGGGGAAAAAAAGCGTTGGGGGCGGCTGCGTTCATGGTGATCCTCATCTAATCAGTAGCTGGGCGCGGCTTTATTGCCGATGGGCCCGATTGTAGGCAGTTGCGCTGAGCCGGTCGATGGAGGTTTCAGACCCTGCGGTCGAGCTCGTCATGGCCGTGGTTGAGGGTCGCTGCCGCCGTCGCCCACGGTTTTCTCGCCGTTGGTAGCCTGGCCGATAATCTTTGGTTGCCGCCGTTGGGGGGGTGTGGCAAAATTCTCCCCCTTTCAGGGGTTGTGCTCTGTACCAGCGCTGCAACGAGATCGTCTGCAGTGGCAGTACAACTCCCCGAAAACGGCGAGAAGAGCATATGTTCCGCCAACAGTTAGACCTGACTTCACCCAATGGCTGGGTGTGAGTCCTAAATTTGCGAATGTGGCGGAACTGGTAGACGCGCTAGATTTAGGTTCTAGTGGGGTAACCCGTGAGAGTTCGAGTCTCTCCATTCGCACCAATACACCGACAGTAGACAGTAGTCACGAGGAATTTCCATGCAGGTTTCCGTCACCTCACGCTCTAACTTGGAGCGCGAACTCAAAGTAGGCATCCCCGCCGAACGCGTTGAAAAAGAAGTCGCTGAGCGTCTTGAGAAAGCCGCTAAAACCGTGCGCATTAAAGGTTTTCGCAAGGGCAAGGTGCCGATCAAAGTGGTGCGTCAGCAGTACGGCAAAGGTGTGCGCCAAGAGGTGGTCGGTGAGCTGGTCAACAAAAGCTTTTACGAGGCCCTAGCGCAGCAAAACCTGCAGCCGGTCGGCGCGCCGACCATCGAGAGCGTTGAAGACCACGAAGGCCGCGACCTCGAGTTCACCGCGCTGTTTGAAGTCTACCCGGAGGTCGAGCTGGCCGATCTGAGTAAGGTCGCTATCGAGCGCCCGATCTCAGAGGTGGTCGATGCCGATGTCGAAAAAATGATCGGTGTACTGCGCGAGCAGCAGGCCAAATTTACCGCCGTTGACCGCGCCGCGGCCAAAGATGACCAAGTCACTATCGATTTTGTCGGTCGTCGCGACGGCGAGGAGTTCCCCGGCGGCAGTGGCAGCGATCAGAAGCTGGTACTCGGCTCTGGCAGCATGATCCCCGGCTTTGAAGATGGCTTGGTCGGCGCCCTCGCCGGTGACGAGAAACTGCTGGCGCTGTCGTTCCCCGACGACTATCACGCCGAGGAGTTAAAGGGTGCTGCGGTGGAATTTACCGTCACCGTCAAAGAGGTGGCAGCGCGCGAGTTGCCCGAGCTCAATGACGAGTTCTTCAAACTCTACGGTGTCAGCGAAGGCGGCCACGACAAGTTCCTCGAAGAGGTGCGCAACAACATGGAGCGCGAGCTGCGCAATGCTGTGCGCAATAAAGTAAAAACCCGCGTGATGAACCAGCTGTTCGAAATGAACAGTGTCGAGTTGCCTGCAGCACTGGTCAAAGCCGAGGTCAATCAGCTCAAGCAGCAGATGTTGCAGCAGTTTGGCGGTGGCCAGCAGTTCGATCTCAATATGCTGCCAGACGAGATGTTTACCCCGCAGGCCAAGCGCCGCGCTTCACTGGGTGTCATTGTCAGCCAGATCGTCAAGCAGGAGGAGCTCAAAGCCGATGCCGAAGCCGTGCGCGCCCGCATTGACGAGATCGCCTCCACCTATGAGTCGCCCAACGAAGTGGTCGACTACTACTACAGCCAGCAGCAGCTGCTCGGCTCGGTAGAGGCGGCGGTACTCGAAGATCAGGTAACCGAACTGGTGTTGAGTAAAGGCAGTGTCACCGATGTCACCGAAAGCTACGAGGATGCGGTCAAGCCCGACCCCGAGCCGCAGGCGGACAGCGAGTAATACCCTACCAACGGCGGCTCTTGCCGCCGTTGTTGTCTGAGCCATTTTAAAGTGATCGAACTGAACTAGAGGACGAGGCAATATGATAGATGTTAACAGTGTCGGCTTGGTGCCGATGGTTATCGAACAGACCTCGCGCGGTGAGCGCTCTTTTGATATCTACTCGCGGCTGCTCAAGGAGCGGGTCATTTTTATGGTCGGTCAAGTCGAGGATTACATGGCCAATCTGATTGTCGCCCAGCTGTTGTTTCTGGAGTCAGAGAACCCCGATAAAGATATTCATCTCTATATCAATTCGCCGGGCGGCTCGGTTACCGCGGGTCTCTCTATTTATGACACCATGCAGTTCATCAAACCCGATGTCAGCACCATGTGTATCGGCCAAGCAGCCAGCATGGGAGCGTTTTTGCTCGGCGCTGGCGCCCCAGGCAAGCGCTACGCGCTGCCCAACGCCCGCACCATGATCCACCAGCCGAGCGGCGGAGCCCAAGGGCAGGCCTCAGATATTCATATTCAGGCGCAGGAAATTCTCAAGATCCGCGAGCGCCTCAATCGTCTAATGGCTCACCACACCGGCCAAGAGTTAGCAACCATTGAGCGCGATACCGAGCGCGATACCTTTATGAGCGCTGATGAATCGAAGGCTTATGGCTTGATCGACGAGGTTCTAGACAAGCGCGTCTAGCTTAGTTAGGCTCAAAATAGCTGGCGTTAAAAGTCACTGGCTGCGAGCTAATTGAGGTGCTGTAGCGCCCAAGTATTGGAGAGTGTTATGTCTAAAAATGGGTCCACAGAAGATAACGGCAAGTTGCTGTTTTGCTCATTTTGCGGAAAAAATCAAAACGAAGTGCGCCGGCTTATCGCCGGCCCCGAAGTCTATATCTGTGATGAGTGTGTCGACCTGTGTAACGACATTATCACCGAAGAGGCCGATGTCAGCGCCGACAAGCCCGCCGAGCGCGAACTGCCGGCGCCCACTGCCATACGCGCCCAACTCGACGAGTATGTGATTGGCCAGGAGCGAGCGAAAAAAATTCTCTCGGTGGCGGTCTACAACCACTACAAGCGGTTGCAGGTGCAAGAGACCGGCAAAGTGGGCGATGTCGAGTTGGGTAAGTCTAATATTCTGCTGATTGGCCCGACCGGTAGTGGCAAGACACTGCTGGCCGAGACGCTGGCGCGAATGCTCGATGTGCCGTTTACCATGGCTGACGCTACCACCTTAACCGAAGCGGGCTATGTGGGTGAGGATGTCGAAAATATCATCCAGAAGTTGCTGCAAAAATGCGATTACGACGTCGACAAGGCGCAGCGCGGTATTGTCTACATCGACGAAATTGACAAAATTTCACGCAAATCTGACAACCCCTCCATTACCCGCGATGTCTCCGGTGAGGGTGTCCAGCAGGCGCTGCTCAAGCTGATTGAAGGGACCGTCGCCTCGGTGCCGCCGCAAGGCGGTCGAAAGCATCCGCAACAGGAGTTTTTGCAGGTCGACACCTCTAACATTCTGTTTATCTGCGGTGGCGCCTTCGCCGGTCTTGAAAAGGTTATTCGCGACCGTTCAGAGAAAGGCGGCATCGGTTTTGGCGCCGAGGTAAAAAGTAAAGAGAACCAGAAGAGTGTCGGTGAGACACTGCTTGAGGTGGAGCCCGAGGACCTGATCGGTTACGGTCTCATTCCTGAGTTTATTGGCCGTCTGCCAGTGGTGGCAACACTGCTCGAGCTCGACCGCGCCGCCTTGGTGAGCATTCTCACCGAGCCAAAAAATGCGCTGGTTAAACAGTACCAGTCGCTGTTCGAAATGGAGGGGGTCGAGCTCGATCTGCGCGCCGACGCTCTCGAGGCCATTGCCGACAAAGCGATCATTCGCAAAACCGGCGCGCGCGGTCTGCGCTCGATTGTCGAAACTGTGTTATTGGATACCATGTACGAGATCCCCTCCGCGGACAACGTGGTTAAGGTGGTCGTCGACGCCGCCGTCATCAATGGCGAAAACGAGCCGCTGCTGGTCTATCAGCAGGCTGACAAAAAGGCCGCCAGCGAAGAGTAGCCGCAGGCGCAGTGAGTAAGGCGGCCTCGGCCGCCTTTTTTTTGCCTGGCGATTTAGCTAGCCACAGTGTCGCGGTAGCGATAAATTATTGGTGCTATGGTTGTAATCGAGTCGCGCGTCCCAATATTTACTGCATCCAATACTGTGAGGTGGCTATGGCTACACAAGAGCAACAAGCGCAAACGCAATTCCCGTTACTGCCACTGCGCGATGTGGTGGTATTTCCGAAGATGGTGGTGCCGCTGTTTGTCGGCCGCGAGATGTCGGTGCGCGCTCTAGAGCAGGCCATGGAGGGGGACAAGCGCGTAGTGCTGGTGGCACAGCGCGATCCAGCCGATGACAACCCCGGTATCGACGCCGTCTACGAGGTCGGTACTCTGGCGACCGTGTTGCAGATGCTCAAACTCCCCGATGGCACGCTGAAAGTGCTGGTAGAGGGCCAACAGCGTGTGGCGCTGCTCGAGCCGCAGCAGGGGGCGAACTTTATGCACACCCAGGTCGAGCTGCTCGATGGCGAGACAGTCTCCGATCGCGAGGGCGAGGCGCTGTCGCGGGCGGTGGTCGGGTTGTTTGAGCAGTACGTCAACCTCAATAAAAAAATCCCCGCCGAGGTGATTGCCACCGTCTCCGGTATCGAAGAGCTAGAGCGGCTTGCTGACACCGTCGCTACTCACCTCGCTTTGAGCTTAGAGCAGAAGCAAGAGATCCTCGAATTGGCCGACTGCGGCGAGCGAATCGACCTGTTGATGAATATCATGGAGGGCGAGGTCGACTTGGCGCAGATTGAGAAAAAAATTCGCGGTCGCGTCAAAGCGCAGATGGAGAAGAGCCAGCGCGAGTACTATCTCAATGAGCAGATGAAAGCGATCCAGAAAGAGCTCGGCGACGATGAGGGCGCCGGCGAGTTGGAGCTTTTAGAGAAAAAAATTAATGCTGCCGGCATGCCGGTCGCGGCACTAGATAAGGCCAAAACGGAGCTTGGCAAGCTGAAGATGACCTCGCCGATGTCGGCCGAGGCCTCGGTGCTGCGCAACTATATTGACTGGATGGTCGGGGTGCCGTGGAAAAAACGCAGCCGCGTCAAGCACGACCTGTTGGCCGCCGCGAAGGTGTTGGACAGCGACCATTTTGGTCTCGACGAAGTCAAAGAGCGGATTTTGGAGTATCTTGCCGTGCAGCAGCGCGTCAAGAAGCTCAAAGGGCCGGTGCTCTGCCTGGTAGGCCCGCCGGGTGTGGGTAAAACCTCGTTGGGTGAGTCGATCGCCAAAGCCACCGGGCGCAAATTTGCCCGTATGAGCTTAGGTGGCGTGCGCGACGAGGCTGAAATCCGCGGCCATCGCCGCACCTATATCGGCTCGCTGCCGGGCAAGCCGATCCAAAAGCTGGCCAAAGTCGGCGTTAAAAACCCGCTGTTTTTGCTCGATGAGATTGACAAGATGGGCATGGACCACCGCGGCGATCCCGCCTCGGCACTACTTGAGGTGCTCGATCCGGAGCAGAACCACACCTTTGGTGACCACTACTTAGAGGTCGACTACGACCTCTCCGATGTGATGTTTATCTGTACCGCTAACTCCATGAATATCCCTGGGCCGCTGCTCGACCGCATGGAGGTGATCCGCATCCCCGGCTATACCGAGGACGAGAAAATCGCCATCGCCGAGCGCTATCTGCTGCCCAAACAGATTAAAGCCAATGGCCTCAAGCCGAGCGAGATCAAGCTCAGTGCGGCGGCGCTGCGCGATGTGGTGCGCTACTACACCCGCGAGGCTGGGGTGCGCGGATTGGAGCGTCAACTGGCGAAAATCTGCCGCAAAGTGGTCACTGAGCATGTCAAAAACGGTACCACTGGGGTGGAGAAAATTGGCGTCAAACAGCTCGAGACGCTGCTGGGTGTGCGCAAATTTGACTACGGACGAGCCGAAAAAGACAACCAAATTGGTCAAGTCACCGGCTTGGCGTGGACCTCAGTCGGCGGCGAGCTGCTCACTATAGAGACCTCTGCTACCCACGGCAAAGGGGTGGTGGTGAAAACAGGCTCGCTCGGCGATGTAATGCAGGAGTCTATCCAAGCGGCGCTCACCGTGGTGCGCAGCCGCTCGCAAAAACTCGGTATTGCTAAAGACTTTTATCAGCACCACGATCTGCATATCCATGTCCCAGAGGGCGCCACCCCCAAAGATGGCCCCTCGGCCGGTATTGGTATGTGTACGGCTCTGGTGTCGGCGCTGACCGGCATTGCGGTGCGCGCCGATGTCGCTATGACCGGCGAGATTACGCTGCGCGGCCAAGTGCTGAAGATTGGCGGTCTCAAAGAGAAACTGCTCGCTGCCCATCGCGGTGGTATCAAGCTGGTGGTAATCCCCCACGACAACGCCGCCGATCTCAAAGAGATCCCCGACAACATCAAGGCCGATCTGGACATTCGCCCGGTGAAATGGATTGATGAGGTGTTGGCGTTAGCGCTTGAGCGGGCGCCGCAGCCGCTCTCCGAGGAGGAGTTTAATCGCCTCAGCGCCCCAGCATTAGGCGATGCCGCCCGCGGGCAGTTGGCACATTGAGCGCGGTTTGTTTAGAAATTAATCAAATGGGCTAACAATGTAGTGATTTCAGCCGTTGTGGCTTGATAACCGCGCGGCCAGTTGGTATAAAGTTTACCGCTACGGCCCAGAGTGAGAGAGGGTTGGCGAAAGGACTCCGTTAATCTTGTCTCAATTTAAAAAACTAAAAGGATAATAGAATGAACAAATCAGAACTCATTGACGCAATCGCCACTGGCGCAGACATCTCTAAAGCCTCTGCAGGTCGCGCTCTGGAATCCGCTCTTGAAGCAGTGACCGGCGCCCTGAAAAAAGGCGACTCAGTTTCACTGGTTGGCTTTGGCACCTTCGCTGTCAAGCACCGCGCTGCGCGCACTGGCCGCAACCCCAAGACTGGCGCCGAAATTCAAATCGCCGCAGCCACCGTGCCCAGCTTCAAAGCCGGCAAAGCGCTGAAAGATTCAGTCAACAACTAATTGTCTGATTGATTCCAGCCGCCACTGTGCGGCTGGCAACAAAAAGGCGCATCACTTGGTGCGCCTTTTTGTTGCCAGTCGGTTTATTATTGGCAAACCGCAATCTACCGTTTACTCAAACCACAAGGCCCACCATGCTGCAGAGTTTTCGCGACAACATCAAAGGTTTTACCGCCATCTTTTTGATCGGCCTTCTCACTATTCCGTTCGCTTTTGTCGGCGTAGATTCGCTGTTTTTGAGTGGCTCAGCGGCCGAGTCGGCGCTGGTGGTCAACGGCGAAACTCTTTCTGAGTTGAAGGTACAGCGCGCCATTGCCAGTGAGCGCAGCGCCATTCTCGACGCCAACCCCGGCCTCGATGCCGCGCTGCTCGAAGACCAACTACTGCGTCCCCGCGCCGAACAGCAACTGATCGCCGCCAAACTGCTCGAGCAGGCCGCTCGCCAGGCCGGTATGGCCATTGGCCCGCGCCCAGTCGCGGAACAGCTGGCGCAGATTGGCGCCTTTCAAAGCGATGGCCGCTTTGACCCCGACCGCTATCGCTATGTGATTCAGAGCCAAGGCTACACCAGCGCCGAGTTCAAAAATACCGTCGCGCAGGAGCTGCTGACGCAGCAGTTCAGCAGTGGCTTCATCAACAGTGCTTTTGTCACCGACAGCGAAATAGACCAGCTGGCAGAGATCATTGAGCAGACTCGCGATTACTACTATCTGCTGCTGTCGGCGCAGCAGCAGGCTGAGCAGGTCGAAATTGACAGCGCCGCTGTCGAGGCCTTTTATGCCGCCAACAGCGCCCGTTTTAGTACCCCTGAGCAGCTCAGTGTCGACTACATCGAGTTATCGCTGGCCTCTGTGGCGGCTGCCATCGAGCTCTCCGAGCAGCAGATAGCCCAGCGCCTAGAGCAGCTCGAGGCAGCCAGCGCTCCCACTGAGCTGCGCAGTGCCGCTCATATTTTGCTCGAACAGCCCAGTGCCGAACTGCTCGCCGAGATCGCACAACGGTTGGCCAGCGGTGAAGAATTTGCCGCACTGGCGGCCGAGTACTCCACCGATATTGTCTCCGCAAGTGCCGGCGGCGAACTTGGCTTTAGCGATGGCAGCACTTTCCCAGAGCCCTTCGAGCAGGCGTTGGCCAGCTTGGCGGTGGGTGAGGTATCGACCCCGGTTGAGACCGAGGCAGGCACCCACCTGATTAAACTGTTAGCGGTTGAGAGCAGCGTCGTCGATGTTGCCCAGCAGCGCCGCAGCGTTGAGCAAGCGCTGCGCGCCGAACTGGCCCAGAGCCAGCTGGCCGAGCAGTTGGCAGCGCTCAAAGAGCTCAGCTTTAACGCCGAATCGCTCGCCACAGTCGCGGCAGAGCTCGGTGTTGCGGTGCAGCGCAGCGCTCCCTTCAGCCGCGACGGCGGCAGCGACATAGCAGCCAGCGCGGCGGTGGTTGATGCGGCCTTTAGCGATGACGTGCGAGTTGATGGTTTTGCCAGTGAGGTGCTGGAGTTGGGCGATGACCGCTACGCGGTCATTAAACTGGTCGAGAGTATCCCCGCGGCGCTGTTGCCGCTGGCTGAGGTGGCCGACACCATCACTGCAGAGCTGCGCCAGCAGCGTGTAGCCGCCGCGCTGCAGCAGCGCGGTATGGCCTATATTGCCGAGCTGGAGCAGGGCGCCACCATTGAAGCCCTCGCCAAGCGCGATCAACTCAGCTGGCAGGTAGTGAGCGATGCCAGCATGGCGCAACCGCAAGTGCAGGCAGAGATTTTGCAGCGGGTGTTCGCCATGGCCAACCCCGAGCAGCGCGGCAGTTTTGCCTTGCAACCGCTAGCCTCCGGAGATCTGGCGGTAGTGGCGTTGCGCGAGGTCACGCTGGGCAGTGTCGAGCGGATGAGTGCTGAGCGCCGCCGCGCGGTACGCGCCGGTCTGTTGCAAAGTGGTGTGCTGGCTGAGCTGGGCAGCTACCAGACGGCGCTGTTCGATAGCGCTGATATCAAGCGCTAGATCTCAAGCGAATTGACATAGAGTGTCAACTGCTGACCGGGCTGTAGATAGCGGTCGCGGTCGAGTTGGTTCCAATTGACAATCTCCGCGGTTTTTACTGCAAAGCGCGCGGCAATGCGCGCCAGCGAATCACCGCTGCGCACCCGGTAGGTCACCCGCCGCAGCGCAGCCGGTTGCTCTGTAATCGCATCAGGCGCCCGAGCTGCCGGTACCATCAGGGTGTCGCCGGGGCGCAAAACCGCACTGTCGAGGTTGTTGAGCTTGCGCAATCTCTCCACACTGGTGGCGAAACGGTTGGCAAGTAACCACAGTGAATCCCCCGCACGGACAATGTATTTGTTGTGGCCGCGCGGCAGCTCGCGCAGGTCTTCATGCAACTCTCCGCGCGGTGGAATCACCAAGCGCTGACCCGCGCGCAACTGCTCTGAGGGCAGCTGATTGGCGGCGACAATAGCGGCACTGGTGGAGTTGTACTGCTCGGCCAGTTGCGACAGCGTATCGCCCCACGCCACGACGACCTCGCGGTAGGGGGCCCACTGCGAAGTCGGCGTCTGCTGTAAAAATTTTTGCAGCGCGGCAGCGCGGTCGCGGGGTACTAAAATGACCGACTTGCCGGCCGGGGTTACCGAGCGACGATAAGCGGCGTTGAGCCGTGTAAACAACTCGGCCTCGGTGCCGCTGTGGTGTTGCGCCAGCCGCAAGTCGAGCGGGTGGTCGATGGAGATAGCGGTGAAGAACGGTTGGTTGGCCAGCGTCGGCAGGGTGACACCGTGTCGCTGCGGGTCGGCCACCAACTCGGCCAACGCCAGTAGCTGCGGCACATAATTGCGCGTTTCACGCGGCAGCTGCAACGCCCAAAAATTGCCATCGCCGCCGCTTTGTAGGTTGCGCGCCACTGCGCGCCGCACGTTGCCCTCGCCACTGTTATAGGCCGCTAGCGCCAACAGCCACTGGCCGTCGAACTGGCGGTTGAGGTAGGTTAAAAACTTCACTGCCGCAGCGGTGGCAGCGAGGGTATCGCGCCGCCCCTCGTAGCTGTCGTTGCGCTGTAAACCAAACGCTCTGGCGGTACTGGGGATAAACTGCCAGAGCCCGACCGCGTGACTGTTGGAATAAGCCAGAGGGTCGTAGGTACTCTCTACCACCGGCAGCAGTGCCAGCTCCAATGGCAGCTGCGCGGCTTGTAACTGTTCCACCACCTCAAAAATGAACGGCTCGGCACGGGCAAAAACAGTCGCCAAGTAACTGGGGTTGTTTTTGTACCAGTTGAGCTGGCTCGCGACCGCGGCAGCCAGTTCGCCGTTGGCGAGGCGGTCGCCGCCAGCGGGCAATATTTCGAAGCCGCGGCGAATTCGCGCCCACAGATCCTCTTCAACAGCAACTGTCGCCACTGGCGGCTGTGCAGCGGCTGGAAGAGTGGGCGGGATCGGTGGCGGCGCGGTGGTGACAGCGCAGCTGCACAGCGACACCGCCAACAGCAGCAGAGCCAGACCGCGCTGCACGGGTGACGTAGAGTGGCGCAGGCATAAGCGGTGGCAGAGATTCAGTAGTTTGGGCATCGGCGCTCAGTGCGGCAGTGGCGTTGGCAAGTAGAGGTAGCAGCGAGGATTATAGCGTCCAAGCAGTTAAAAACTATCCTTCCAGCGCCGCAGCGCTGCAAACCGGGCGGCGCCGTTAAGGGCTGTGCTATCGCCAAATCCAGCCTCCAGCAACGCTCTGGTCATCGCCTCGGTGGCCGTTTCGCAGCGCAAAAATGGGTTGGTCGCCAGCTCGCTGGCGAGTGTCGAGGGCAGCGTCGGTTGGCCGTGCTGACGCAGCTGCTGGTCGCGTTGCAGACGCTGTTGAAGATCGACATTGTCTGGTTCTACGGCGCTGGCGAAGGCCAGATTGGCCAATGTGTACTCGTGCGCGCAGTAGATTGCGGTATCGGCTGGCAGCGCAGCGAGCTGCTGCAGCGACTGGTACATCTGCTCGAAGGTGCCCTCAAAAACACGGCCGCAGCCGCCGGCAAACAGCGTGTCGCCGCAAAACAGCATGGCGCTCTCGGCACAGTAGAAGGCGATGTGATCGAGGGTGTGGCCGGGAATGGCCAGCACGTCAAAGCGGGTGGTACCCAGTTGCAGTTGCTGGCCAGCCGTGAGGTGTACAGAGAATAACTGCTCTGCGGGACTGCCGGCGGGGCCAAAGACTGGCACTGGCCAGCGCTCCAGCAGTCGCTCAACGCCGCCGACATGGTCGGGGTGGTGGTGGGTGATCCAGATGGCGGTGAGCGCGATGCCGAGCTGCTGCAGCTGTTCGGTCACCACCTCGGCATCGCCGGGGTCGACCACCACCGCTTCGCTACCCGAGCGCAACAGCCAGATATAGTTATCATTAAAGGCGGGTATCGGGGTCACCTGTATCGGGGTGACGTGTATCGGGGTGACGTGTATCGGAGTAGTCGCTGGCATAGCCATCCTCACAAAATAGATAGACCTAAGTGCAGTCAAATGGCGGCCGCCACAGATTGATCTGTAACGCCCTCGACATGATAAACCGAGCAGGCGAAAATGGCACATTAGAGTCCAGTTGGGCTTGCCATGGGTTTTAGAGGTTGTGGTATGGCAATTTTACCGCTGCTCGACAGTGACATGCCATCGTTTGCACTGCGCGCCGAGGCGTTGGCCGAGTGGTGGCAGGGGCCCTGTGGTCACTACCTCGCTAGTGAGCAGGCGCAGTTGCTGGCAGCGCTCGATTACGCTGGCGGTTATCATCAGCTGCAGCTGAGCAGTTTTGGCCACCAGTTTGTGCTGCCCAATGGCAGCGGCCAAGCGCCAGCCGGCCACCCGTTTGCACTGCATCCGACAGTGCTGGCCGGTGATCGCGCGCAGTTGCCGGCGGCACTGGCCGACTTTGCCGAACTGCCGCTGCCCAGTGGCGTCATTGACTATCTAATTTTGCACCATGCGCTGGAGTATTCGCGTCGCCCGCGCGAGGTGTTGGCGGAGAGTGCGCGGGTACTGGCCGATGGCGGCCAATTGACCCTGATCGGTTTTAACCCACTCAGCCCATGGGGCAGTGTGGCGCCACTGCTCGGTCGCCTCGGGCGCTGCGGTCGTATCGAGTTGGCGCCGGTGGGTCGTTTTCATCGCCTGCGGGCTGCGCGTCTGGTCGATTGGTTGGCGCTGCTACAGTTACAGGTGGCCTCGATCAGCTATGGCGCTTACAATCCCCCTCTGCCGTGGCAGTGGGCGCTGCACAGCGACTGGCGCTGGCAGCGCTGGCTGCGTGAGCGCAATGCACCGCTGGCCAGCTGTGTGGTGATTCACGCCATCAAGCGCAGCGCGGCCCGTCTGCCAACGCGCCCGGCCCCATGGCGGCGCTCGCTGGCGCTGCCGGCTTCACGCGCGGTCAAAGCGGGGCAGTCTACACATTCCACCGCTGCGCCTCCGCGCGCCAGTGGCAAGCACCACAACGAGAGTTTGCATGACTAATACCAGATCCCAGCCGCCTGTCGATGTTGAACTGTTTACCGATGGCGCCTGTCGCGGCAACCCCGGTCCCGGTGGCTGGGGGGTGCTGATGCGCAGTGGTAGCCACAGCAAAGAGCTGTGCGGTGGCGAGCCTGAGACAACCAACAATCGCATGGAGATGATGGCGGTCATCGAGGGGTTGGCGGCGCTGCAACGGCCCTGTCAGGTGCGCGTCACCAGCGACTCGACTTACGTGCTAAAAGGCGTTCAAGAGTGGTTGCCGAACTGGAAAAAACGCGGCTGGAAAACCGCCAGCAAGCAGCCGGTTAAAAATGTCGACCTCTGGCAGCGCCTCGATGGGTTGATCGCTCAACACACCATTGAGTGGCAGTGGGTCAAAGGCCACAGCGGCCACCCCGAAAACGAGTTGGCCGACCAGCTGGCCAACCGCGGTATTGATCAACTCGGGAGCTAACGGTATGCGTCAGATTGTCCTCGACACCGAAACGACTGGGCTTGAGACTTCTCAAGACCACCGCATTATCGAAATAGGCTGTGTGGAGGTTGTCAACCGCAAGCTCACCGGCCGCCACTACCACCAGTACATCAATCCGCAGCGCGCGGTAGACGCCGGCGCCTTTGAAGTCCACGGCATTGGCGATGAGTTTTTGGCCGACAAGCCGCTCTTCAGTCAGATCGTCGACGAGTTTATGGCCTTTGTCGAAGGTGCTGAACTGGTGATCCACAACGCCCCCTTTGATGTTGGCTTTATCAACCACGAGCTGAGCAAGCTCAATCCCGCCCCCAGCGCCATCGACAGCCTCTGTAAAATTACCGACACCCTGGTGATGGCGCGACAAAAACACCCCGGCCAACGCAACAGCCTCGACGCCCTGTGTAAACGCTACTTTGTCGACAATTCACAGCGCGATCTCCACGGCGCGCTGCTAGATGCCGAGATTTTGGCCGATGTCTATCTGGCCATGACCGGCGGCCAGGTGGCATTGATGATGGGTGACAGCCAGTCAGAGCAGGGCGGCGATGGCCGCAGCGGCGGTATTCGTCGGCTCGACAGCAACCGTGCAGCGCTGCCGTTGGTTCGTCTCAGCGACGAAGAGCTGGCCGCTCACAACGCCTATTTAGATCAATTAGAACAGGGCGGCGCAGGCTGTTTGTGGCGCAGTGGCCAGTGACCGCGCCGCTACCGATAACCCGGCGCTCGCGCCGCCGTTAACCTCGCCGCCGCTCAGCCCTGACAACTGTGTCGATGCACTGGCCGGGCTGACTAGCGGCACCGGCGCTCGCCATTGGCAGCTGCCGTCAACACCGCCGCCGGCGGCGCAGCTGCATCGCTTTGCTGAGTGGTTGGCGCCGGCGCTGCAGAGCGGCGAGCGCTTTCGTCTGCTGAGTAAATTGCAGCGCAGCCGTCGCGCGCCGATGACTGCCGCGCAGTGGCAGCAGTGGTGTCGCCAGGTGCACCAGTCGCTGGCGGTGACCGCTCAGCGCCACGCCTCACTGCCGGCGCTGAGCTACCCGGAACTGCCGGTGAGTGGCCGCGCCGACGAGATCGCCGCGCTGCTGCAGCAGCATCAAGTGATCATTGTTGCCGGCGCCACCGGCTCGGGTAAAACCACCCAGCTGCCGAAAATCTGCCTGCAAGCCGGGCGCGGTCTGTGCGGCCAAATTGGCCACACGCAACCGCGCCGCATCGCTGCCCGCTCGGTTGCCGAGCGCATCGCCAGCGAACTGCAGACCCCGCTCGGTGAACAGGTCGGTTATCAGGTGCGGTTTACCGATCAGAGCTCAGAGAGCAGTCTGATTAAGCTGATGACGGACGGCATTCTACTGGCAGAGATTCAGCGCGATCGCTACTTGAGTCGCTACGACACACTCATTATTGACGAAGCGCATGAGCGCAGTCTCAATATTGATTTTTTGCTCGGTTATCTGCGCCAGCTGCTGCCCAAACGTCCCGATTTGAAGCTGATTATCACCTCGGCCACCATCGACATGGCGAAGTTTTCCAGCCACTTTGACAACGCGCCCATCATTGAGGTGGAGGGGCGCACCTACCCAGTGGCCATTGAGTACCGCGACCCTGGCGATGCCGACCTCGAGCTCGAGGAGCAGATTGTCGAGGCGGTAGAGGAGCTGCACCAGCGCCCGGGCGGCGGTGATATTCTGGTTTTTTTGGCCGGCGAGCGCGAGATTCGCGAGACCAATAACGCGCTGCGCAAACGCCAGTTGCGCGACTTGGAGATTGTGCCGCTCTACGCGCGGCTGACCAGTGCCGAGCAACAGAAAATCTTTGCCCCGCACCGCGGCCGCCGAGTGGTGCTCAGCACCAATGTCGCCGAGACATCGCTGACGGTGCCGGGTATTCGCTATGTGGTCGACAGCGGCAGGGCGCGGGTCTCGCGCTACAGCTACCGCAGCAAGGTGCAGCGGCTTCCAATTGAAGCGATCTCGCAGGCCAGCGCCAACCAGCGCGCCGGCCGCTGTGGTCGGGTCTCGGCGGGGGTCTGTATCCGCCTCTACAGCGAGGACGATTTTAACAGCCGCGCGGAGTTCACCGAGCCGGAGATACTGCGCACCAATTTGGCCGCGGTGATATTGCGTATGCTGCAGCTGCAGATGGGAGATATCGCGCGCTTTCCGTTTGTCGATAGCCCCGACAGCCGGCTCATTCGCGACGGTTACCAGCTGCTGGGGGAGCTGCAAGCGGTGACCGCCAAGGGGCAGTTGACGGCTCTCGGCCAGCAGTTGGCGCGGCTGCCCGTCGATCCGCGTTTTGCCGCTATGCTGCTGCAAGCGAGCCGCAGCGGTGCGCTGGCAGAAGTGATGGTGGTAGTAGCGGCGCTCAGCATTCAAGATCCGCGCGATCGCCCGGCCGACAAACGCGCTGCCGCCGACCAAGCCCATGCCCGCTGGCGCGATCCGGAGTCAGATTTTGCCGGCTGGTTGCTGTTGTGGAACCACTTCGAAGAGCAGCGCCAGGCGTTGTCGCGCAACCAGTTCGCCAAGTACTGCCGCAAAAATTTTGTCAGTTACCTGCGCATGCGAGAATGGCGCGACCTCCACCACCAGATCCATCAGGCCTGTCGCCAGCTAAAATTGCCGGAAAACCGCCAGCCGGCCAGTTATGAAGCGCTGCACCAAGCGATACTGGCCGGACTGCTCGGTCAGGTTGCCAAGCGTGTGGAGGGACGCGACTACGAGGCTACCCGCAACCGCAAGTTTGCGCTGTTCCCAGGTTCTGGCCTGCACAAAAAACCACCGCCGTGGATTATGGCCGCAGAATTACTCGAGACCAGCCGCCAATTTGCCGTCGGTGTGGCGAAAATTGAGCCACTGTGGATCTCGCAGCTGGCCGGCCACCTGATAAAGCGCAGCTACAGCGAACCGTTTTACGAGCGCAAAAGTGGCTGTGTGATGGCCTCCGAGCGCCAAGTGCTGTTTGGCCTTACCGTTGCCGAGGGCAACCGTGTCAGCTACGGCAAAATTGACCCGCAAACCTCGCGCCAGGTGTTTATTCGCCAAGCCTTGGTTGAGGGGGGGTACCAACCCAGTGGCCGGCGCCAAGCGGCTTTCTACCAGCACAACCAACAGCTGATCGCCGAGCTAGAAGAGCTCGAGGCGCGCACACGGCGTCGCGATATTGTCTGCGACGATGAGGTCATTTTTGCTTTTTACGCCGAGCGACTGCCGGTAGATATAGTCAACCGCGCCGGTTTTGACCACTGGCGCCAACAGGCTGAGGCAGCAACCCCACAGCTGCTGTTTCTCGACCGCGAGCAGTTATTGCGCCGCCGGGTCGATGCGCAGGAGTTGGCGCAGTTCCCTGAGTCTATCCGCGAGCAGGGGTTAGAGTACCCGCTCAGCTACCATTTTGAGCCGGGTGCTGACAACGACGGTGTCACCGTCTCGGTCGCTATCGAACAGCTCCACCAAGCGCCGCGGTTTCGCTTTGAGTGGTTGGTGCCCGGCATGCTCAAAGAGAAGTGTCTGCTGCTGCTCAAAGCGCTGCCCAAACAGCAGCGCAAAGCATTGGTACCGCTGCCGCTCTACGCCGACAAACTGATCGCCCGTTGCAGTGCCTGCGATCGACCGCTGTGTGAGGTGTTGGCAGAGCAGTTGCAGCAGTTGAGCGGCCTGGTTATCGACTGGCAGCAGTGGCAGCGCGACAGCGCTATCGACGACTGGTATTTGATGAATATCGAACTGCTCGACAGCCGCGGTAAACGGTTGGCCAGCCGCCGCGACTTGGCCTCGCTGCAGCGCGAATTCAGCCGCCAAGTGGGCGAGCAGATCAACCGCGCCGACGGCGCTGGGTGGCAGCGCCAGGCGCTGTGCAAGTGGGATTTTGGCGACCTGCCAGAGCAGGTTGAGCTGGACGCCGGCAAGCGCCGAGTGCAGGCTTGGCCGGCCCTCACCGCGCAGCCAAGCCAGGTCGATCTGGTGCTCTACGACAACCCGCAGCGGGCGGCAGCCGAACATTTGCGCGGCCAGATCGCGCTGGCCGAGAGTATCGCCAGTAAAGAGGTCAAGTACCTGCAGAAACAGCTGTTGCGCGGCAGTGAACTGGCGCTGCGCGGTGCAGGGTTGCCCGAGCGCGCGCAGCTGGTGCCGCGGCTGATCAGTGCGGCAGTGGCCGAACAGCTGTTCCCAGGGGCCGGCAACGAGCGCTGCGTGCGCAGTGCCGCCGAGTTTGAGCGCCGCTTGGCTGGTTTTAATAAAGTGGTGGCCAGTGCCCAAGCGATGGCTGGCGTGGTAGAGAACTGCCTGCCATTTTTGCACCAAGCACGGCAGCTTTACAGCGCCTGGCCAGCCGCCGACAACGCCGCCCGCGAAGATATTTTAATGCAGTGTGATTGGCTGTTCGGCAAGCCGCTGGCGCGCGTCAATGAGGCGAGCTTGCGCCACTACCCGCGCTATGCCAAGGCCATTTTCAGCCGCTGCGAGAAACGCCCGCTACAGCGGCTCCGCGACGATCAGGCGATGGCTGAAGTCGCCGAGTATCAACTACCGATTGCACGCATTCCACTGCAGCACCCATGGCTGCCGCTGGCGCTGCGCGAGCAGCTCGATGAGCTGTTGCTGCTGCTGCAAGAGTACCGGGTCTCGCTGTTTGCTCAGCAGCTGAAAACGGCTCAGCCGGTGTCGGCGGTGCGGCTGCACAAACGCTGGAGCGCTGTCGCCGATCAGCTGCGCAGGCTATAGTGCTAAAAACCGTGCGGGCGGCGGGTTGGTTCTATACAGCAGAGAAATATCGGCAGTAAAATGGTGCTATCTGGCTCAGGGAGAGAATATTGACTAATTTGAGATGGCTGCGTACCCCGCAGTGGCTAACAACGCTTCCATGCGCGCTATTACTTGTGGTTCCTGCGCGGCACACGGCCAACCGTCAACCGCAATGGCACTGGATGACCTCGGTGATCCGCTGCGCGATGTCAATCGCGCGGTTTTCCGCTTTAACGAGGCAATCGATAACGCTGTCGCCAAGCCGCTAGCACAGGGCTACCAGCGCGCAGTTCCGACCCGTTTGCAGTGGGGCGTGAGCAATTTTTTTAGCAATATTGGCGAGCTGCAGAACGTGCTCAACGATCTGTTGCAGGGCAAGTTGTTGCAGGCGGGGCGCGATAGCAGCCGTTTTTTGATCAATACCACGGTCGGTATGGGCGGGTTTTTTGATGTCGCTACACGGATGGGTATCGCTGCCAGCGACGGCGAAGATTTTGGTCAAACGCTAGCGGTTTGGGGTGTGCCGCAAGGCCCTTATCTGATGTTGCCACTGCTCGGTCCCTCCACGGTGCGTGAGCTGCCGTCGCGGCTGGTCGACCGTTGGGTCGGTTTGAGTGAGCAGCTCGACGATGTCGCTGCGCGCAACGCGCTACTGGGTTTGCAGCTGGTCGACACCCGCGCGGGGTTATTAAATGCCGAGGCGGCTGTGAGTGGCGACCGCTATCTTTTTTTACAACAAGTTTACCTGCAGCGCCGCGACTTTTTGATTAATGACGGCGTGGTAGAGGACGACTTTGGTGATTTTGGTGAGTATGACGACTATTAGTCGCGCGGCGGGCAGCTGTGGCCGCCGCTAACGCTGTCACCGCCAACCTGCCAGTCGCAACGCTGGTGTGTGGCGACTGGCTGAGCGCCGCGCCTGAATTGCTGCAGAGCTTTGAGCGCAGCTTGGGCGGCTGCCAGCGCATCGATCTGGCCGCCCTGACAGAGGCCACGCCAACCTTGCAGTGCCTGTTGTTGGGTGCCGAACAGCTCGATCTCAGCCACCCCGGCGGCCGCGAGCAAATGCAGCGTCTGGCGCAAGGTTACCTGTTAGTGGTGGTGTTGGCCGCGGCAGACAGCGCTGCTGGCAGCGATTACTTTCGGCTCGGCGCTGTCGATGTAGTCGCGGTCAATGACCTCGACACCCAAGTCCAGGCGGTGGTGGCGCGGTTGCACTACGCCGTTCAGGAACGCGGCCGCGCGCTGGCTTACAGCGAGCAGCTAGAGAGTGCCAACCGCCAACTGCAAGAGAGCCTGCAGCTGCTCAAGCAAGATCATCTCGCCGGTCTCGAAGTGCAAAAAAGTCTGATGCCGGACAGCCCATTGCAGTTTGGCGACTATCAGATCTCCCATGCGGTGCGCCCCTCGCTCTACCTCAGCGGCGATTTCGTCGGCTACAACTTTGTGCTCGACCGCTACTTACTGTTTTATTTTGCCGACGTCTCTGGCCACGGCGCTTCATCGGCATTTGTCACCGTGTTGCTGCGCTTTATGATTGGCCGGGTCATTCGCCGCCATACCTATGAGCGCGACTACCAAGCACTGGCGCGCGCCCCAGAAGGGCTAGTTGAGCATATTAACAGCCAATTGTTGGCCACCGGTCTTGGCAAGCATCTGACGCTGTTTGCCGGCTCACTCGACCTGCACAGTAACACCCTGCGCTATGTGGTGGGTGCCCAACTGCCACCACCGCTGTTGATTGCAGATAACCGCGCCAGCTACTTGCCCGGCAAGGGGCGTCCAGCCGGTATTTTTGAGCAGGCCAGCTGGCAGGTAGAGGAGGTCGAGCTGCCTGAAAATAGCTCGCTGTTGCTGCTCTCCGACGGGGTGTTGGACTTTGTTGAGGGCGACAATTTAGTCGCCAAAGAACAGCAGCTACTAGCGCAACTGCAAGGTCCGGTAGAGTCTTTGGATGAGCTGCAAGATCGTCTTGGGGTCAGCTATGTCGACGAGCTCCAAGACGATGTCTCGATGCTGTTGCTGCAGCGCAAACCGCGGCAAATACAGCCATGAGCCAGGGCCAGATTCTGGTTGCGCAGCAGAGCGGCGACTTCCTGTTGAAATTTTGCGGCGACCTCAGAGTGACGCTGTGTGGCTCGCTGAACCGCTACTTAGAGACAATTTTTGCCAGTAGTAAGGTCAACTCGGTGGTGGTCGATCTGCTCGAGGCCAAGGGCTTAGATAGCACCACCTTGGGGCTGTTGGCCAAACTGGCGCTGCACTGCCAGCGCCACTATCAACTACAGCCGCAACTCTTTTGCACCGACCCGGGGCTGTTGCGGCTGCTCGAGTGCATGAGCCTCGACGAGTTGTTTGTTGTTTATCGCCAAACCCCTGAACAGCGCCCGCCGCTGACCGAGCTAGAGGTCGTCTCGGCGCCGGTTGACGAAATGCGCCAACAGGTGCTCGACGCCCACCGCACCCTAGTGGCACTCAACCCCGACAGCGGCAGTGAGTTTACCGACCTCATCGCCGCGCTCGAGAGCGAGCAAGCTGCGCTCAACTAATCCAGCGCCAGCAACCACTGTTCAAGTTTTTCCTGATCGGCAACAAAAGCCCGTATCCCTTCGCCGAGCTTGGCGTGAGCCATCTCATCGCTGTTGAGCTGGTAGGCAAACTCGCTGGCAGTGGGGGGGCAGTAGTCAATCGCACTGCCGAGTTGTTGTGGGCTGAGCTGGCGCTTCAGCGGTGCTATCGTGGTAGCGAGCTCTTGCAGCAGCGCCGGGCTGATGGTGAGACGATCACAGCCGGCCAACTGAGTGATTTCGCCGATGTTGCGAAAACTCGCGCCCATGACAATGGTGGCGTAGTTGCGCTGTTTGAAGTAGCGGTAGATCTGCGTCACTGACACCACTCCCGGGTCCTCGCTGGGGGTGTAGTGGTCGCGGCCGCTCTGCTGTTTATGCCAGTCGAGAATACGGCCGACAAATGGCGAGATTAAAAAGGCGCCGGCATCGGCGGCGGCCGCGGCTTGGCTGAGGTTAAACAGCAGCGTTAGGTTGCAGTTGATCCCCTCGCGCTCCAGCAGTTCGGCGGCGCGCACCCCCTGCCAGGTGGTGGCCATTTTAATCAGTACCCGCTCGCGGCCAACCCCAAGCTGCTCATAGCGAGCAATTAACTGCCGAGCCTTTGCTACCGAAGCGTCAGTGTCGAACGATAGCCGCGCATCGACCTCGGTTGAGATACGTCCCGGGATCACCTCGAGCACGCGGTGACCAATAGCCACCGCCAGCGCATCCATACATATCGCCATCTGCTCCTCGCTGCTACCGGCGCTATTGGCTGCCTCGGCGCGCGCCGCCTCTACCAGTGGCCGGTAGGCGGGCAGTTGTGCCGCCTTCAATACCAGCGACGGGTTGGTGGTGGCATCTTGTGGTTGATACTGCTCGATAGCGGCGAAATCGCCGGTGTCGGCCACTACTGTGGTCATGGTTTTCAGCTGATCTAGCAGCGACAGGTTTTCCATTACATCTCTCCTGGGACAAATTCGAGCGCGCGCCACAACACTTCGATGGTGGCGTCATCACGGTAACAGTTTTCGCTGAGGTGGCGACGAAATTGTCGCGCACCCGGCAGCTCGCGGTAGAGCCCGAGCATATGCCGAGTAATGTGGTGTAGGCGGGTGCCGGCGGCGAGCTCAGCACTGATGTAGTCAGCCATCGCCGCCACCACCTGACCGCGGCTCGGCACCGCTGTTGCGCTGCCAAAAATGTCGCGGTCGGCAGCCGCCAGCAGGTAGGGGTTGGCATAGGCCTCGCGGCCTATCATGGCGCCGTCGAGGGTTTGCAGCGCCTCGCTGGCCGCAGTCAAGTTTTCAATCCCACCATTGAGGGTAAAGCTGAGCGTGGGGAAGTCGGTTTTTAACTGCTCAACCACGCTGTAGTCGAGCGGCGGCACCTCGCGGTTCTGTTTAGGGCTCAACCCCTGCAGCCAAGCTTTGCGGGCGTGAACAATAAAGTGCTGACAGCCGGCACTGGCGACAGTGGCGACAAACTGCTGCAACTGCGGGTAACTGTCACAATCGTCGACACCGATACGGTGTTTAACCGTCACCTCCAGCGGCGTCGCAGCCACCATGGCGGCGACACACTCGGCGACCAACTGCGGCTGCTTCATCAAACAGGCGCCAAAGCTGCCGTTCTGTACCCGATCGCTAGGGCAGCCGACGTTTAGGTTGACCTCGCTGTAGCCGTAATCGCCGGCCATCGCCGCACAGCGCGCCAACGCCGCGGGATCGCTGCCGCCCAGTTGCAGCGCGACAGGACCACTGTCGGGGTGCTGGCGCAAGTGGCTGTCGCGGTCGCCGTGGAGCAGGGCGCCGGTGGTGACCATTTCGGTGTAGAGCAAGGCATTGGCGGAGAGTTGGCGGTGAAAAAAGCGGCAGTGTCGATCAGTCCAGTCGAGCATGGGCGCCACGCTCAAACGGCGGTTGAAAGCGAGCGAGGGGTTGGCGGCGGTACAAGTCACGGAATGAGCGGTCTGTTATCGAGGAAAAGGATTGCGATTATAGCGAGTTAAAACCCAGTGCGTATAATAGGCGCCCGCTGATACCGATTTAATTGCCCACCATTGATCTATAGGCCCGCTATGACCGTCAGAACCCGTATCGCCCCTTCACCCACCGGCGACCCGCACGTCGGCACTGCCTATGTGGCGCTATTCAATATGGTGTTCGCCAAACAGCACGGCGGCCAGTTTTTGCTGCGTATCGAAGATACCGACCAGCAGCGTTCAACTGCAGAGTCCGAGCAACAAATTCTCACTGCGCTGAAGTGGCTCGGCCTGCAGTGGGACGAAGGCCCCGACATCGGTGGCGACAGCGGTCCGTACCGGCAGAGTGAACGCAGCGAGTTGTACCGCCAGCGCGCCTCTGAGCTGGTCGAACACGGCCACGCCTTTCACTGTTTCTGCTCTAGCGAGCGTCTCGATGCGCTGCGGGCCGAGCAGATGGCTGAGAAGCGCAGCAGTGGTTATGACGGCCACTGCCTGCAACTCAGCTCCGCAGAGGTCACCGCCAAGCTTGCCGCCGGCGACAGCCATGTTGTGCGCATGAAAGTGCCCAGTGAGGGCGAGTGCCGCTTTGAGGATATGCTGCGCGGCGAGATAGTCATCGATTGGGCGCAGGTCGATATGCAGGTACTGCTCAAAGCTGACGGTCTGCCCACTTACCACCTTGCCAATGTCGTCGATGACCACGAAATGGCCATCAGCCACGTCATTCGCGGTGAAGAGTGGATCAACTCAGCCCCCAAACATATTCTCTTGTACCAGTATTTCGGCTGGCAGCCACCACAATTTTGCCACCTGCCGCTGCTGCGAAACCCGGATAAAAGCAAGCTATCAAAACGAAAAAATCCCACTAGCATTCTCTATTACCAGCGCATGGGTTTTCTCCCCGAAGCGCTGCTCAACTACCTCGGCCGTATGGGTTGGTCGATGCCCGACGAGAGCGAAAAATTCACGCTGGCAGAGATGATCGCCGCGTTTGATATCAACCGCATCTCGCTCGGCGGGCCGATCTTCGACGTCGACAAGCTCAGCTGGCTCAACGGTTTGTGGATACGCGAAGAGCTCAGCGACGAGCAACTGGCCGATCAGCTGATCCACTGGGCGCTCAATCGCGACAACTTAATGGCTTTCATACCGCACGCCCGCGCACGGATGGAACGGCTCTCCGATATTGCCCCACTGGGCGCTTATTTGCTCTCCGGGAAACTGCCGATTACCGCTGAGCAGCTCATCCATAGCGGTCTCGATGAAGAGAGTTTGATTGAAGTGCTGCAGTTCTCACTGTGGCGACTCGAGCAGCTGCAAGAGTGGCAGCGCGATACTATTTTTGACACCCTCAAGACCCTCGCCAACCATCTCGAGATAAAGCTTAAAGCGTTTTTAGCGCCGCTGTTTATCGCCATCGCCGGTACCACCGCATCGATTTCAGTGATGGATTCCATGCAGTTGCTCGGCCCCGATATGACCCGCGCACGGTTGCGTCACGCCATCGATCTGCTCGGCGGGCTCGGCAATAAAAAGCTGAAAAAACTGCAAAAACGCTTCGATGGCCTCGGCAGCGAAAAAGTGCAAGAAGATAGCCCACAGGCTTGACAGCTTCGCTGCCCGCCCCTAATATGCCGACTCCTTTTTTGGGGCTATAGCTCAGCTGGGAGAGCGCAACACTGGCAGTGTTGAGGTCAGCGGTTCGATCCCGCTTAGCTCCACCAAACAAACAACCCTCACGCACCGCGTGGGGGTTTTTTGTTTGGGCGAACAAAGTGAGCCGAACCGCTGGCAGCGAGTTCGATTGCCAACAGGAAGTTGGCATGCCGCGCAGCACAAGGATGTGCACAAGCGGCCGAGCTTAGCTCCACCAAACAAACAACCCGCACGCACCGCGTGGGGGTTTTTTGTTGGGCGAACAGAGTGAGCCGAACCGCTGACAGCGAGTTCGATTGCCAACAGGAAGTTGGCATGCCGCGCCGCTAAACTGTGCGCACCAGCAGATCAGTCTTTCTAGGTCGACTCATAAAGTGGCGGCAGTGCGATCTCTTTTGGCTGCAAATGTACTAGCTGCATCACTTTGCGGCGGTTTTTTTTCAGTGCGCCGAGCAACAGCCGAGTGTCGAGAGGTGCGACGTCGGCACCGTTACTGTAGGCCGCTTGCTCGAGCGTGCGCAGTTGCTCTTCTAGCTGTGGGTCGCTACTGGCTACCCGCTCTGCCAGTTGGGTAAGGCTGGTGATCTGCTCGTTACTGAGCTGTCGCGCCCAGGCGACGATAGTTTCGCAAAGCGGGGCTAGTGCTTGGTTTGCGGCCTGCTGCTCTATCTGTCGCCACAACTGTTGCTCGGTGGCGCTGTCGTCTGTGGTTGCGCTGTGGTGGCTTTGTGAGGCAGTGCTGCGGCGTCGCTGGCGCTGGCTGATCAGTAGTGCGCAGAGCAGGGCCAACAACAAGGCATTGGCGACCAGCGATAGCTGCAACCAGCGATCTGCTGGGCGCTCAGCAACCACCTCTGCAGTAACGCTGCGCTCGGCTGGTGTCAGAGCGGATGGAGTCTGTGGCGGGCGCTGCTCGGCAGTGGGCGGCAATGCTGGCCGCGTTGGTGCAGGGGCAATGACGTTGATGCGGGTGGCGGGTAGGGTGGTCTGCCGCGCTTGATCGGCCGCGGTATCCCACCACTCTACAGTGATGGCCGGCAGCAGTAGCTCGCCGTTCTGCTGCGGCACAATCGCTACCGACTCGATGCGTTGGCCCACTACGCTGGTGCGGTCGATGCTCTCGGTAATTTTGGGTTGGTCGGGGTAGCTTTTGTAGCCGTTGTTGTCGGCACTGGGGAGTGGTGGCAGTTGGGCGCCGGTGAGTCCGCGTGCGCGCAGGATAATGGTGCGGGTGATCGGTTCGCCCAGTGTGAGTTGCTCTGGCGGCTGGCTCCACTGCTGCTCTAGCTGCAGCTGCTGCGCGGGTATCCAGCGGGTCGGTTGTTGGCCGCTGGGCAGTGGCTTGACGACGACGGTCTGACTCTCTGTGGTGCGAATAATGCGGTTGCCACGGTTAAAAAATGAGCTGCGCCCGCTCACTTCGTAGCCGCTAAAGCGCAGCGGTGGAATGACCAACTCACCCACTTGGCTGGGGAACAGCGCGTACTGCACCTCGACGACGCTGTAGGCGCGCCCACCGATCGACTTCTGGTACTGGTTTTCGTTGATGCGTTCAATAATGGCGTTGTCGATGTTGAGCTCGGTCAGCGCTAGGTCGCTGAGTCGCGAGGCGCTGTAGAGCCGTGCGGTAAATATAATTTGTTGCTGCGGATAGACTTCAGCAATATCGACACTGCTCTCGGCAAAAATAGTTTGGGCGACACTGCTGGCGGCGCGGCTGGCTACAACCTCAATCTCTAGGGCATTGCTGATATCGTTTTTGAACCTGACTGAGGGGATCAACAGTGTGCCGGTGGTGCGCGGCATTAGCGTCAGCTGCCATTCGGTATAGGAGATCGACTCGCCATTCACCCAGGAGTACTGCTGGTTGCGGTTGTTGGAGATAATCTCCCAGTCGCGCAATAGCACTCCCAGCTCGGGCTCGCCGCTGAGCACTTGGCCGTCGTAGCGCAGCACCATCTGCAGAGATTCGTCGGCGGCAATGGTCTGGCGGTCGGTGGTGATCGTCAGTTCGGCACTGGCTAGGTGGCTCAACAACAGCGCCAACAACAATGCCAGCCAGTGATAACGGCGCGGTGACAACGGTTTTAGCTCCATTTTTTTAAGCTCTCTATGCATATCTGCGGGCCTCGCTACCAGCGCTCGCGGTCGTCATTGTTGGGCGGTGGTCGCAGTTTTTGCTCGCGGGCACGCTGTTGCGACTGGTAACGAAATTTGGCCCGCAACAGACCGGCGGGGTCGTCATCAATCTTGCGCAACCACTGCTCTAACTCGCGCTCGGCCGCCTGCTGCTCAGCCGAGCTGGCGGTGTCGAGCCCGGCTTGCTGCTCACTCTGCTCGCCCTGTTCGGCCAACTCGCCGGCAGTCGCTTGGTCGGCTTGCTGCTGGTCGGCTTGGCTTGGTCTGTTCTGCTGCTGTTCAGCGTTGTTTTGCTGATCACCCTGGTCGGCGGCTTGCGCTTGGTCGGGCGGTTGCTGCTGCTGTTGCTGAGCAGCGCTCTGCTGATTGGGTGACTGTTGGTTTTGTTGGTTTTCGCCGGCCTGATCTTGGCTCTGGCTCTGCTGGTTTTGGTCGTGTTGTTCGCCTTGGGGTTGCTGCTGGTCGGACGCTGACTGTTGTTGCTGTTGTTCTTGTTGCTGTTGCTGTTCGAGAAGCCGCTCGACAATATCGCGGTTGTAGCGCCCGTCACGGTGGTCGGGCTGCAGTGCCAACAGCTGGTTGTAGGTAGCTAGTGCCGCGGCCAAATCGCCGCCGCGGGCCAGTGCCGTGGCGGCATTGTAGAGGGCCGTGGGCTGTTGTTGAGCGTTTTCGTCGGCCAAAAAGTTTTCGACCGCAGCGCTGTAATCACCGTGGCGGTAGGCGGCAGTCGCAGCCCAGTCGCGGCGTTCAAACAGCTCGGCCGCCCTTTGTGCGTCGCCGTTGGCTAGCTTGTGCGCCGCCTGTTGGTCGCGGCGCCACCAGAAGTCCTGCCAGCCTTGAGCCAGCTTGGCGCCGGCAGAGACGGGCTCAGCCTCGCCCTGCTGCGCCGCGTGGGCAGTGGGGGTGAAGCCGCTGGGTAACAGCACGGCAACGGCAAGCAGCAGCACACCACGGCGAAAACTCAGCGCCAACGGGAGCAGTAAAATAATCGCCACCCAGTGGGCCATATCTCGCCACTGGTCAAAGTCGCGATCAACCGCCTTGCTGTCGGCGATGGGCCGACTCTCTATGTGCGCCAACAACGCGCGAATATCACTGTCATCGAGCGAAAGTTCGCGGTAGATACCGCGATGCCTGTTGGCGAGATCAGCCAGCAGCGCACTGTCGAGCTTGGGCAGCACAATGGCGCCATCGGCCGATTTTAAAAAGCCGCCGCTGGCCAGTGGAATCGGCGCCCCTGCGCGGGTGCCGACGCCTAAAATAGAGAGTCGTAGCGCTGAGTGCTGCGCCAAAATATCGCTGCTAGCGCGCGCAGCGGTGGCGGTGGCGCCGTCGCTGATGAGAATAATATCGCCGCGCCCCTCGCTGCTGTTCTGCAGTAGATTCACGGCTTGCTCAACAGCATCTTCGAGATTGCTGCCAATTTCTACCAACAGGCTGGGGCTCAATGCCGGCACTAGATGGGCGATGGTATTGGTATCCTCGGTCAGTGGTGACAGCACGTGCGCCTCACCGGCATAGACCACCAGCGCGGTTAAGCCATCTTGGCGTAGGTTGAGCAGATCGAGCAGCTTGAAACGCGCCCGCACCAGCCGGCTCGGCGCGATATCTTTGGCATAGAGCGACGGCGAGAGGTCGAGAATGACTACCAGAGCCGATTGATTGACCTCGACCGGTTGCGGCAGCCGTTGCCAGCTGGGCCCGGCAGCACCAATAACTAGGCCGGCGGTAATGAATGCCAGCAGGGGTAGTCGCGACTTTGCGCGGCCATCGCTGCGGGTCAACAGCGGTAGCAGGGCTGGGGCAATGTACTGCTCCCAGCCTTTGGCGCTGCGCCAACGGCTGCGCTGCCAGAGTGCCAGTGCGGCCACCGCTAGCAGCGCCCAGAGCCAGTGCGGGCGCAAAAAATGAAAATCATTCAGCCACTCAACCATGCTCAGCTCCGCGCAGCCGCAGCAGCTGCAACCCACCCAGCAGCAGTGCGGCGAGCGCCAGTAGTAGATAACTGAGTGAGATATGTGGGCGAATGCGTTCACCCTGTTGCTCGATCTCCTCGATGCGGTTGAGCTCGCGGTAGACGGCCACTAATTCGCCGAGATCGCGCGCTCGGAAATAGCGCCCACCTGTGGTGTCGGCGATGGCGGTGAGGGTGGTCTCATCTAGGTCTGAGCCACTGCGCGGGCGTATAAAGCCGAGGATGCTCTCGCGTTCGGCACTGTCTGAGCCGATGCCAATGGTGTGGATTTTAACCCCGGCACGGGCGGCCAGTTCAGCGGCACGCAAAGGGTCGAGCTCGCCCGAGGTATTTGCGCCGTCGGTGAGCAGAATCATCACCCGCTGGCTGGCTGGACGCTCGCGCAGCCGTTTAATCCCCAAGCCGATCGCCTCACCAATAGCGGTGCCGTTGCCGGCAAAACCAATTTGTGCCTCTTCGAGTAGCTGCTGCAAGGTAGCGCGGTCAAAGGTTAATGGCGACTGCAGGTAGGCGCGCTCGCCAAACAGCACCAGCCCGAGACGGTCGCCGCGGCGCTCTGCGACGAAGTCGCCAACCACCGCCTTGACTGCCAGCAAGCGATTGACTTGACGGCCATTAAAACGCATATCCTCCTGTTCCATACTGCCGGAGATATCCACCGCCAGCAGCAGGTCGCGCCCCTCTGTGGGCAGACTGGTCGGCTCGCCGAGCCAGCGCGGCTGGGCCGCTGCGACCACCACTAGCAGCCAGCAGAGCCACAGCAGGGCGCCGGCGGTGAGGTTGGCGCGAGCCGAGGTCGCGCTACTCTGCTGACCGAGCTGGCGCACCAGTGTGGGTGCCAGCAGTGCCGCGCGGCGCGGCGCCGGTTGCGGTGGCAGCAGACGGCGCAGCAATAGTGGCAGCGGCAGCGCCAGCAGTAACAGCGGCCAGTGCAGTTCAAACATCCCCAACTCCTGAGCCTGCAGTATCTGGGGCCGGCAGTGCTTGCACCAATGCCTCGGCGCCGCTCAGTAGCTGTTCGCAGTAGTGGTGCAGTTGCTCGGATTGCTGGTGGCCCGCGGCGTACAGCACCTGCTCCAATAGCGCTGGCTGCTCGGGCAACAGCGCCATGCCCGATCGTGCGTGGCGATTGAGCGAGGCGATTAACTCACTGCCAGAGAGTGCCACAGCTTCTGCGAAATGACGGTGATAGCGGGCCACTCGGCGCAAAATATCCAGCGCAGTGGTAATCGCGGCGGCCGCATCGCGGCTCTGTTGGTAGTGCTGGCTGGCGGTGCGCAGCAGCGCTACGGCGGCGCGGCGGTAGCGGTTGCGTTGGTAGCGGCGCCAGGCGGCATGCAACAACAGGCCGGCCAAAGCCAGCAGCAGCGCTAGCAGTAGCCACCAGCCGGGCGCCGGTGGCCACCACGATACCGCCTCGGGTAGAGTGATATCGCGCAGCGCTGCGAGAGGATCTTCGGCGTTCATCGACGGCTCCTCGCTGCGCGGCCATAAGCTCTGCCCAGCGGCGACAACGCTGGCTCAGCGGTTGAGAGTTGCAGCAGTGCAGCGCGGTGGCGCTCCACCACATTGTCGAGCAGCGCCTGTTGCTGGCTGCGCGCCTCGCGGAAGCGCTGGCGCAGCTGCGCATCTGCGGCGTTAAAGTTAATGCTCTGTTGCTGGTCGGCAACGGTAAAGCGGCCGCGCTCGGGAAGAGTGTGTTCGAGGGGATCCGAGACTGCCAGCAAGGTTAAATCGGCGTGGCGGCAGAGCTCAGCAAGGTGCTTTTGACAGTCTTGGTCAATATCGGTGAAATCGCTGAGGATAAACAAGCTACTGCCGGGTTTAACGATCTTTTTGGTCTCGGCCAGCAGTGCCTCCAGAGTGAGCGCTGGCTGCCCGCTGGGCTCGGTCCCTTGACTCAGTGCTGCACTGGCCTCGCTGAGTCGGTGCAGGTAGTTGAGCGCACTGTGGGCGGAGCGGCGCGGGCGTACCTCCCACTGTTGCTCAGCGCCGGCGACAATACCGCCGACCTGGTCATTGGCAGCCAGACCGGCCCAGCACAGCAGCGCCGCGGCTTCGCAGGCGAGTACCGACTTGAGCGCACAGCTGCCAAATAACATGGTTGGGCGCAGGTCGGTGACGATGACGATAGGCCGCTCTTTCTCCTCGCGGTAGAGTTTGGTGTGCGGCACCTGCGTGCGCGCAGTTACCCGCCAGTCGATGGCGCGGATGTCGTCGCCAGGCTGATAGAGTCGCACTTCATCAAAGTCCATGCCGCGGCCACGAAAACGCGAGCGCTGGCCACCGGCCAACTGCGCCTTGGCGTTAATTTTAGGGAAGTGGCGCAACTGAGCCGCAGCGTGACGCAGCTGAATGAGTGTTGCTATCTCGGCATAGGTGGCCGAGTTAACAGCGGTTGCCGCGTTGTAGCGAGCCACGCCGGGCACCTACGCTGAGGGCACTTGGCGCAGCAATTGGTCGATAACCTGATTGACGCTTATGCCATTGGCCTCGGCCTCAAAACTGCGGATTAAGCGGTGGCGCAGCACGTCGTGGGCGACGGCGCGAATATCGTCGGGGGTGACATAACTTTTGCCGTTTAGCCAGGCTAGCGCGCGCGCACAGCGGTCGAGGGCAATGGTGGCGCGCGGGCTGGCGCCGTAGTCTAGCCATTCGCCGAGTTGCTGGTCGCGGCGGCGGGTGGCCAGCACCAGTTGCACCAAGTACTCCTCGACACGCTCATCCATATGCACCGTCAGCGCCGCTTGGCGGGCGGCGAACAGCGTGGCTTGGCTCACCGGCGCCGGTGCTGCGACTGTACTGTTCTGAGCCTCGCGCCGCGACAGCGCGAGAATCTCGCGCTCACTATCGGCGGCGGGGTAGGCGACCTCGACATGCATGAGGAAGCGGTCCATCTGCGCTTCGGGTAGCGGGTAGGTGCCCTCCTGTTCAATCGGATTCTGGGTGGCCATTACCATAAACAGCGCGGGAAGCGGGTAGGTGGTCTTGCCGACCGATACCTGACGCTCGGCCATCGCCTCCAGCAGCGCCGCCTGCACTTTGGCGGGCGCGCGGTTAATCTCATCGGCGAGCACGATATTGTGGAACAGCGGCCCGCTCTGGAACTCGAACTCGCCGCTCTGCGGGCGGTAGATGTCGCTGCCGGTAATGTCAGCGGGCAGCAGGTCGGGAGTGAATTGTATACGTTGAAAATCGCCCTCGATGGCCTCGGCAAGGGCTTTTACTGCGCGAGTTTTAGCGAGCCCCGGGGCACCCTCGACCAGTAGATGGCCATCGGCTAGCAGTGCTACCAGCAACCGCTCGACCAGGTGTTGTTGCCCCACCACTTGGCGGCTGAGGTGCTCTTTGAGTGGTTGCAGATCGGCGGCGGTCGGTTGCGATGTAGCCAGCACAGAGGGCTCCTTAGTTGCATCAATGAAAGGGTGGCGCTCACTGAACGCGGTTGAATAATGTGGTCTGGGAGAAGATTTATCAACCCGCAGAGGCGGTTACAAAAAAGCCCTCGGTGGCTGCCGAGGGCTGTGGGTGGGCAGCGCAGCTGGCTACATGTTGACCACTTTCGCCTGTGCGGTCATCTCGTTGTAGCCGTTCCAGTGGTCGTGGCGGCCCTCGCGCCAGCCGCGGGTCCAGTGGAAGGCCTGTGGGTTGTCGCGGTTAAACGGGTTGCTGCTGAGGGGTTTATCGTGGATGGCGGCTTGGTAACCGCGGGTAAAAGAACGTTGGGAAGGGTCTCTCTTGTGGCTTCGCATAACTCTCTCCTAGATCACACAGAATGTGCGGCACGACCGGCCGCACAGATTACGACCAACGTCTTGGCAAAGAAGTTCAATGCAGCCAGAAAAAACCTTTTTTAGTCGCCGCTCGGCCCCCCAGTTAATGACCCCACTGGCAAACCGGTTTATGATGGGTGACCGCATCGTCGCCGCCTCTGCGGCCCCTAGTTGCATCTACTTTAGAGCCGCCTATGTCGTCGTCACATCACTGGTTAACCACCTGTCCGAAGGGGCTCGAATCGCTGCTTGCCGCCGAGCTGGTCGCGCTCGGCGCCGAGGATGTGCGCGAAACGGTGGCGGCGGTGTCGTTTACCGGTAGCCTGACGGTTGGCTACCAGGTCTGTCTCTGGTCGCGGTTGGCCAACCGTTTATTGTTACCGCTGGTGCGCAGAGAGATCGACACTTCCGACCAACTCTATGAAACCGCCAAGGGCATCGAGTGGGAGCAACACTTCAGTTCGCATGCCAGTTTTGCCATCGATTTTGTCGGCACCTCGCGGTCGATTGACCACACCACCTTTGGTGCCCAGCGTATTAAGGACGGCATTGTCGACCGCTTCCGTGAAATCGATGGCAACCGCCCCAACGTCGATTTGGCGCTCCCCGACATCCGTATTCAGGCGCGGCTGCACAAAGGGTATGTGACTATTTCGCTAGACTTGGCGGGAGAGAGTTTGCACCGCCGCGGCTACCGCAGTGGCCAGGGCAATGCGCCACTTAAAGAAAACTTGGCAGCAGCACTGCTGCTGCGCAGCGGCTGGGCTGAACGCGCCGCCGCTGGCGAGGCGCTGCTCGATCCGATGTGCGGTAGTGGCACGCTGTTAATCGAGGGCGCCATGATCGCCGCCGATATCGCCCCCGGCACCTTGCGAGCCTCGCACCGTTACGGGTTTTTAGCGTGGCAGCACCACCAGCCGGAGCTCTGGCGACGGCTGCTGGATGAGGCGCTGGAGCGCCGGCGCGTCGGTATGGAAGGGCTCGAGCTCAATATCACCGGTTACGATAGCAACCCGCGCATGGTCGATTACGCCATCGAAAATATCGTCAACGCCGGCCTCGACGAGCACATCCGTATAGCCCTCAAGCCGATCGATCAGTTTGGTAAGCCCACCGCCGAGCGTGGACTGCTGCTGACCAACCCGCCCTACGGGGCGCGCATTGGTGAGCAAGAGACGCTGGTGCCGCTCTACGAAAAGCTCGGTTTAGTGCTGCAAAAAAACTTTGCTGGCTGGCGGGCGGCTATTTTTACCGGCAACCTCGAGTTGGCCCGCAAGCTCGACCTGGCGCCGAGCAAGCAGTACAAGTTTTACAACGGCTCGATAGAGTGCAAGCTGCTGTTATTTGATGATTTGACCTCGAAATCGGCGGCTATTGCTGAGCGCCTGAAAACGGCACCGCCCCGCCAAGAGATCTCGCCCGGCGCCCAGATGCTGCTCAACCGGCTGCGCAAAAATCACCGCCGGTTAAAAAGCTGGCTGGAGCAGAGTGGGGTGAGTTGCTACCGGCTCTACGACCGCGACCTACCCGAGTACGCAGTGGCGATTGACTACTACCGGCTCGAGCAGGGCGGCGATGTACTACACGTGCAGGAATATGCGCCGCCAGCGACCATCGACGCCGGCCAGGCGCGGCGCAATTTTGAGGATGTGCGCGCGGCGGTAAAAGCCTACCTGCCCAATTCGCAGCGCTTTTATAAAGAGCGCGCCCAGCAGAAGGGCAGCGACCAGTATCAAAAACTCGGCAGCGCCAACAGCAAACAGCTAGTGGTGCAGGAGGGGCCGGCGCGGTTGGAGGTAAACTTTACCGACTATCTAGATACCGGGTTGTTTCTCGACCACCGCCCGGTGCGCAAAATGATCGGCGAGCTGGCTGCCGGCAAGCGCTTTTTAAACCTGTTTAGCTACACCTCGGCTGCGTCCATTCACGCCGCGCTCGGCGGTGCCGAGAAGACCTTGAGTATCGACCTCTCCAACACCTACCTGGACTGGTCGCGGCGCAATTTTGAACTGAACGATCTCGACGAGCGCGACAACCCGCTGATGCGCGCCAACGTTCAGGAGTGGCTGGAGCGCGGTATCGGCGAGTTTGACCTGATCTTTCTCGACCCGCCGACTTTTTCTAACTCGAAAAAAATGGCCGGCTCGCTAGATATCCAGCGCGATCACAGTGAGTTGATTCGGGGCGCTATGGCTAAATTGGCGCCGGGTGGGGTGCTTATTTTTTCCAATAACTTCCGCAAATTTAAATTGGATGAAGCGCTGCTGGACAGTTTTCGAGTCAGCGACATCACCGCCGCTACCTTTGATCCCGACTTCGCCCGCGATGCGCGCCTGCACAACGTCTGGCGTATTGAGCACCTGCATCAGCCCCAGCCGCGCGACCCCTATGCCGCTGCTCGCGACGGTGCCCGGCCGCAACGCCGTAGCAATCGCGGCAACGCTGAGCAGAGCGCGGGCAAACAGTCGGTGTGGGATCGCAGTAAGTGGTGATCACGCTCTACACCGGCCCGCACTGCCATCTGTGCGAACAGGCCGAGGCTATTTTGCAGCCGCTGCTGGCGGAGTGTGGAGTCGCTTTGCGCAAGGTAGACATCAACAGCGACCCGCTGCTCTATGAGCGGTTGCGCTACACCATCCCAGTGGTCAGCGTGCCGGCGCTGCCCGAGCCGTTAGAAAAGGGTTGGCCGTTTAGCCGCGGCCAGCTGCGGCGGCTGTTGCAGCAAGCCGGGGTCAGCGGCTTGTAACTTTGGCCAAATAGCGGTCCAGCTGGTTGGCAAACTCCATGCGGTCGCGCTGATTTAACGGCGGCGGCCCGCCGCCAACGTGTAGCGCACTGGAACGCATAGTCTCCATAAAGTCGCGCATGGTCAGCCGCGCCTTAATATTTCCGGCGGTGTAGCGCTCGCCGCGTGGGTTGAGTGCGGCAGCCTGTTTTTCAATCACCTCAGCAGCCAGCGGTATATCGGCGGTAATCACCAAGTCACCGGCCACTACCTGTTGCACAATGTAGTTGTCGGCGACATCAAACCCCTGGGCCACCTGCACCGCGCGCAGTGACGGAATGCGCGGGATGGCGATGGCTTGGTTGGCGACTAGCACCACCGCAATGCCGGTGCGCTCGGCGGCGCGGAACAAGATCTCTTTGATCACCTTCGGGCAGGCGTCGGCATCGACATAAATAGTGGCTGCAGCAGCGCCGGGGGAAAGTTCACTCATGGCGGCATTGTGCTTGAAACTGGCCATCAAGCAAGTAAAATTGCCGGCGACGGTGTTACCGCACCGCCTGATCACTCTGCACGTGGCCTTTGGTAGTGGCCACCACTGACCAAGGAACCCCCATGCCGGTTATTACTCTGCCCGATGGCGCACAGCGCGCATTCGAACACCCCGTCACCGTTGCTCAAGTGGCTGCCGATATCGGTGCCGGGCTGGCCAAGGCGACCCTCGCTGGCGTGGTCGATGGCCGCGAGGTGGATGCCTCCTACACCATCGACAGTGACGCACAGTTGGCAATTATTACCGACCGCTCAGAGCAGGCGCTGGAGTTGATTCGCCACTCCACCGCCCACCTGTTGGCGATGGCGGTAAAGCAGCTCTATCCGAGTGCGCAGGTGACCATCGGCCCAACCATTGACGATGGCTTTTACTACGACTTTGCCTTTGAGCGCGCCTTCACCCCCGAGGACTTGGCCGCCATTGAGCAGCGTATGAGCGAGTTGGCCGCCGAGGATATCGCCGTGACTCGCGAAGAGTGGCAGCGCGATGAGGCGGTCGCCTTCTTCCAGTCGATTGGCGAGCAGTACAAAGCAGAAATTATTGCCTCAATCCCCGACGACCAGACCATTGGCCTCTACCGCCAGGGCGATTTTATCGACCTCTGTCGCGGCCCCCACGTGCCCTCCACCGGCAAGTTGAAGGCGTTCAAGCTGACCAAAGTGGCCGGCGCCTACTGGCGCGGCGATAGTAACAATGCCATGTTGCAGCGCATTTACGGCACCGCCTGGAGCAACCCTAAAGAGCTGAAAGCCTACCTCAACCGGTTGGCCGAGGCGGAGAAGCGCGACCACCGCAAGTTGGGTAAAAAGTTTGACCTTTTCCATATGCAAGAGGAGGCGCCCGGCTCGGTGTTTTGGCACCCCAACGGCTGGAGCATCTACAACACCATTGAAGCGTACATGCGCGAGGCGCAGCGCCAGCACGGCTATCAAGAGATTAAAACGCCGCAGATTGTCGACTTCTCGCTCTGGCAGCGCTCCGGCCACGCCGACAAATTTGGCGACGATATGTTCGCGCTGCACAGCGAAGAGCGGGCATTTGCCATTAAACCGATGAACTGCCCCTGCCACGTTCAGGTGTTCAACCAGGGCTTGAAAAGCTACCGCGATCTGCCGCTGCGCCTCGCCGAATTTGGCGCCTGCCATCGCAACGAGCCCTCCGGTTCGCTGCACGGCATTATGCGGGTGCGTGGCTTTACCCAGGATGATGCCCATATTTTCTGCACCGAGGCGCAGATCCAGAGCGAGGTGGCGAGCTTTATCGAATTTTTGCACCAGGTCTACCGCGACTTTGGCTTTGCAGAGATTATCTACCGGCTGTCGACTCGCCCCGAGCAGCGGGTTGGCTCCGACGAGAGCTGGGATCGCGCCGAGCAGGCGCTCGCCGATGCCCTCGACGCCGCCAAGCTGCCGTGGCAGGAGCTGCCCGGTGAGGGCGCTTTCTACGGCCCTAAAATTGAATTCTCGCTGAAGGACTGCATCGGCCGGGTGTGGCAGCTGGGCACTATTCAGGTGGACTTCTCTATGCCGGGACGGCTCGATGCGCAATATGTCGCCGAAGATGGCAGCCGCCAAGTGCCGGTGATGCTGCACCGCGCTATTCTGGGATCGTTTGAGCGTTTCATCGGTATTCTCATCGAACACTACGAGGGCGCCTTCCCGGTTTGGCTGGCGCCGCAGCAGGCGGTGGTGATGAACATTACCGACGCGCAGGGCGAATATGTCGAAGAAGTGGCAAAATCTTTGAGAAATAAAGGGTTTAGAGTCAATTCGGACTTGAGAAACGAGAAGATCGGCTTTAAAATCCGCGAGCATTCTATTCAGCGCACCCCTTACCTGTTAGTGGCGGGAGACAAAGAGCGCGATGCCGGCACAGTCACTGTGCGCGGCCGCAGCGGAGAGGAGTTGGGCACTATGGCTGTGGAAGCCTTTGCCGACCTGCTGCGCAGCGATGTCGCAACGCGCGTGTGAATATGAGTTTTTGTTAACAACGGAGAAGTATCCATTAAAAAAGATAATAAACGGGCGCGTCTTAACGACGATATAACCGCCCCACAAGTAAGACTGATTGCCGCCGATGGTGAACAAGTAGGTGTAGTCACCATTGCCGAGGCTTTGGCTGCAGCGCAACAAGCTGCGCTCGATCTGGTGGAGATCTCTCCCGACGCCGAGCCGCCAGTCTGCAAAATTATGGATCACGGCAAACACATCTTTGACCTGAAGAAAAAAGCCAACCTGCAAAAGAAGAAGCAGAAGCAGACTCAGGTTAAAGAGATGAAATTCCGTCCTGGTACGGATGATGGCGACTACCAAGTGAAATTACGCAACTTGGTGCGCTTTTTTGGAGATGGTGACAAAGCCAAAATCACGCTGCGTTTTCGCGGTCGTGAGATGGCTCACCAAGAGCTCGGTATGCAGATGATGAAGCGCATTGAAGCAGATTTGTCGGAGCTCGCCCAAGTGGAGCAGTACCCAAAGATGGAAGGTCGTCAAATGACCATGGTTATGGCTCCACGTTCTAAGAAGTAGCCGGTACGACCCGCGCGCAGCCAGATTTTGGCAGGCTGTCCGGGCGTCACTTCTTAATTTACTTAAACCTCTCAACATTGGAGAACAGCAATGCCAAAAGCAAAAGCCCACAGTGGAGCGGCAAAACGCTTCAAAAAAACGGCGGCAGGTTACAAGCATAAGCACGCTCATAAGAGCCACATCCTGACCAAAATGACCACCAAGCGTAAGCGCCAGCTGCGCGGCACCAGCATCATGAATCCTTCGGATTCACCGCGTGTTGACCGCATGCTTCGCGTTTAAGCCACTAACATTTTCGGTAGGAGAGTAATATGCCCCGCGTAAAACGTGGTGTCGAGGCCAGCCGTCGACACAAGAAGATTCTTAAATTAGCCAAAGGTTACTACGGAGCGCGCAGCCGCGTTTTCCGAGTAGCGGTACAAGCCGTCACTAAAGCCGGTCAATACGCTTACCGCGACCGTCGCGTTAAAAAGCGCACTTTCCGTCGTCTGTGGATTGCCCGTATCAACGCCCAGTCGCGCGTTGAAGGGTTGAGCTACAGCCGTCTGATCGATGGCCTCAACAAAGCCGGTATCGAGCTGGACCGCCGCGTCCTCGCCGACCTGGCAGTACACGACAAAGCCGCCTTTGGCGCGGTAGTTGCACAGGCAAAAGCTGCCCTGGGTTAACTGCCGGCAGGAGAGGGTGCACCCCTCTGCCTGCACTGTGTACAACAAAGGTTGCTAAGCAACCACAGGGAAAGAGCGCAGGCTCTTTCCCTTTTTTTTGCCCGCCGGCCCGCTGCCGGCGAGCCAGTTAATAAAGGAGTGGGAAGCCGCCCATGCAAGAGTTAGAGCAAATTGCCAGTGCATCTGCCGCCGCTATTGATGCCGCCCCCGACCTCGCCGCGCTCGAGCAGCTGCGGGTAGAGTTGTTGGGCAAAAAAGGGCGCCTTACCGACCTGCTCAAGGGCCTTGGTGCGCTGTCGGCAGAGCAGCGCCCGGCCGCAGGGGCCAAGATTAACGAGGTGAAGCAGCAGTTACAGGCCCGTCTCAACCAGCGCAAAGCGGCGATGGAGCAGGCGGCGCTCGATGCTAAGCTCAGCGCTGAGCGCATCGATGTGACGCTGCCCGGCCGCGGCCAGCCGCTCGGTCGCTTGCACCCGATCACTCAGACCATGGAGCGCATTGAGTCATTCTTCACCCAGATCGGCTACCGCGTTGCCACTGGGCCGGAGATCGAAGACGACTACCACAACTTCGAGGCGCTCAATATTCCCGCCCACCACCCGGCGCGGGCGATGCACGACACGTTCTACATAGACCCCACCACAGTGCTGCGCACCCACACCTCGCCGGTGCAGGTACGCACCATGGAGAGCGGCGAGTCGCCCATTCGCGTGGTCTGCCCCGGCCGCGTCTACCGCTGCGACTCCGATCTCACCCACACGCCGATGTTCCACCAGGTGGAGGGGCTGCTGATCGACCGCAACGTCAGTTTTGCCGATCTCAAAGGCACTCTCGACCAGTTTATTAAGGCGTTCTTCGAAGAGGAGCTGCCGGTGCGTTTTCGCCCTTCGTATTTCCCTTTTACCGAACCCTCAGCGGAAGTGGATGTGCAGTGCAGCAGCTGCCATGGCAAGGGCTGCCGAGTCTGCGGGCAGAGCGGTTGGTTGGAGATTTTGGGCTGCGGTATGGTCCACCCCAAGGTGCTGGAAATGAGCGGCATAGATGCCAATGAATTTACCGGTTTTGCCTTTGGTATGGGGGTAGAGCGGCTGGCGATGCTGCGCTATCGAGTCAACGACCTGCGTCTGTTCTTTGACAACGACCTGCGGTTTTTGAACCAATTTTAACGGCACTGAGTTTGCCTAGCGTCGGCAAGTAACGCGCGACAACACCATTACAGTAAAGGTTATGCGATGAAATTAAGTGAAGTTTGGTTGCGAGAGTGGGTGCAGCCCGGCATAGAGACCGCCGCTCTGGCTGAGCAGCTGACCATGGCCGGCCTTGAAGTCGACGGCATTGAACCGGCCAGTGAGCCGCTGCCTGGGGTAGTGGTGGGCGAAATTGTCGGCTGCGAGCAGCACCCCGACGCCGACAAATTGCGCATCTGCCAGGTCGCCCACGGCGCTGCCAGCCACGCCCAAGTGGTGTGTGGTGCCGCCAATGCCCGGGTCGGGATTAAAGTGCCTTTTGCCACTGTCGGCGCGCAGCTGCCAGATAACTTCAAAATTAAAAAGGCTAAGCTGCGCGGCGTTGAGTCGTTCGGCATGCTCTGCGCGCAGCAGGAGTTGGGGCTGGGTGAGGCCAACGACGGTCTATGGGAGTTATCGCCCGACGCCCCGGTCGGCGCCGCACTGGCCGATTACCTGGCGCTGGCCGACACCATCATTGAGATCGATTTAACCCCCAACCGCGGCGACTGTCTGAGCGTGCGCGGTTTGGCGCGAGAGATCGCCGCCCTCAACAACAGCGCTGTCACCGCGCCGAGTTGGCAGCCGGTAGAGGTCACAGAGCAGCGCACCCCGGCGATAGAGCTGCAAGCGGCGCACGGCTGTGCCCGCTATTGTGGCCGTTTAATCACTGGTCTCGATCTACAGCAGCCGACCCCGGTGTGGATGCAGGAGCGGCTGCGCCGCGCTGGCGTGCGCTCGCTGGGGCCAGCCGTCGATGTGACCAACTATGTCTTGTTAGAGCTCGGCCAGCCAATGCACGCTTTTGACGCCAAGCAGCTCAACGGCCCACTCACTGTGCGCTTTGGTCGCGACGAATCGCTGACACTGCTCGACGACAGCGAAGTGGTAGTCGACAGCGACACTCTAGTGATTGCCGACGACCACGGCCCACTGGCGATTGCTGGGGTAATGGGCGGTGCCGCCTCAGCGGTAACGGCGGCCACCACCGATGTGGTGCTAGAGAGCGCCTGGTTCAACCCGCTAGTGATCGCCGGCAAAGCACGTCGCTACGGCAAACACACCGACTCTTCACACCGTTTTGAGCGCGGCGTCGACCCACAGCTGCAGCGCGAGGCGCTAGAGCGCGCCACGGCGTTGTTGGTCGGTATTGCCGGCGGTCAGGCTGGGCCGGTCGTTGAGTGCTCAGAGCCGGCTCATCTGCCGCAACCGGCAGAGATCACCTTGCGCAGTGCGCGGCTCAGCCAGCAGCTGGGTATAGCACTGCCCAGCGAGCAAGTTGAGTCTATGTTGCAGCGTCTGGGGCTGGAAAAACTCGCCGCCGATGACAGTAACAGCCAGTGGCGAGCGCCGAGCTGGCGTTTTGATTTGGCCATTGAGCAAGACCTCATAGAAGAGGTGGCGCGCATCTACGGTTACAACAATTTGCCCACTTCTACACCGCAAGTGGCGCTCAATATTGCCGCCAACCACGAGGGTGCCCGCTCGCTCAGCGAGATTCGCGCACCGCTGTTGGCGCGCGGTTACAACGAGGCGATCACCTACAGTTTTGTCGACCCCACGCTGCAGCAGCTGGTAGCGCCGCACCTTGACAGTATTGCCGTACAGAACCCTATCTCGGCGGAGATGGCGGTGATGCGCAACAATCTCTGGGTCGGTCTGCTCGGTGCCGCCAGCTACAACCTCAAGCGCCAGCAGCCACGGGTGCGACTGTTTGAGAGCGGACTGCAGTTCAGCAAAGATGCCACCCAGAGCGACGGCCGGCGGCAGTGCCAAGCTATTGCCGGGCTGATTTGCGGTGCGCGGCTGCCAGAGAGTTGGAATGGCGGCCGCGACAAAGTCGATTTCTACGATCTCAAAGCCGACGTCGAAGCGCTGTTAGCACCGTTGCGAGGGGAGGTTGCCTATCGTCCTATTGATGCCGCTGAGCAGCCGGCACTGCACCCCGGCCAAGCGGCGCGGGTCGAGTTAAATGGCCAAGCTATCGGCTACTTGGGGGCATTACATCCCTCGCTCTACAAGCCGCTGGCACTCAACCAAACCGTCTACCTGTTTGAGCTCGACTACAGTGCGCTGAGCCAGCGTCCGGTGGCGCAATTTCAGCCGCTTAGCAATCAGCCGGCGGTGCGCCGCGACCTCGCCTTCATCGTTGCTTCAGCGACTGCTGCTGGTGATCTGTTGGCGACCGCCAAGCAAGCGGCAGGGCCGCAGCTGGTTGATATAACCCTGTTTGACCTCTATCAACCCAAACAAGGAACCGGCGATGCGCCAGCCAGTAAAAGTATCGCCATAGGCTTGACCTTCCAAGAGCGAGAGCGCACGCTAAGCGACGCTGAAATAGATACCGCGACCGCCGCGGTCATCGCCGCGGTAGCGGCAGAGCACGGCGGAGAGTTGCGCAGTTGAGCAATTGACGGTCGCCGCCTTAATCTATAAATTCAGACACTTGGGTCAGCCCCATCTGAGCGAACAAAACGGAAACAGTAATGCCAGCCTTGACCAAAGCCGACATGGCCGAAATGCTCTTCGAAGAGCTCGGTTTAAACAAGCGCGAGTCGAAAGAGATCGTCGAGATGTTCTTCGCCGAGATTAGTGCCGCGCTGGAGGCCAACGAGCAGGTTAAACTCTCTGGATTTGGTAATTTTGATCTGCGCGATAAGCGCTCGCGCCCGGGCAGGAACCCCAAAACTGGCGAGCCAATACCCATTTCGGCGCGCCGTGTGGTCACCTTTAAACCCGGGCAGAAGCTCAAGGCGCGGGTTGAAAATTGTGCCGCACCCGAATCGCTCAGTGAGTAGTGATTCACTTTCATAGCCCATGAGTGACCCCAAGCCAAGGAATAGCCAGCTCGACATGTTAGAACCCACCCACAACAATGAATTGCCGCCAATCCCCAGCAAACGTTATTTCACGATCGGTGAAGTGGGTGAGCTCTGTGCAGTTAAGCCGCATGTGCTGCGTTACTGGGAGCAGGAGTTCGAAACACTCAACCCGGTTAAACGGCGCGGCAATCGCCGCTACTACCAGCGCCAAGATGTGGTGTTGATCCGCCAGATCCGCTCACTGCTTTACGACGAAGGGTTCACCATTGGCGGCGCCCGTCAGCGTATTGCCGGTGCCAGCCATAAACAGGAACAGACCCCATACAAACAGCTAATCGAACAGACCATTGCCGAGTTAGAAGAGCTGTTGGTCGCGCTCAAATAGCCAAATTGAGCCCCTTTTGACTTGCAATAAAACCGGCGATCGGTATGATGCCGACTCTTCTCGGGGCGTAGCGCAGCCTGGTAGCGCACCACACTGGGGGTGTGGTGGTCGCAGGTTCAAATCCTGCCGTCCCGACCAAATAAAACCAAAAAGGCCACCCTTCGGGTGGCCTTTTTGGTTTTGGCCGGCGGTCGCCGGCTAATGTCATCAATGTCATCACGGACGGCGCGCAGCGCCAGATCCGGGATCTTGGTTCACCAATGCAAGACCCCGGCTCAAGGCCGGGGTGACGATGAAGGTAATTTAGCGCGCTGTGCTCACTACTACCGTCATCGCGGATTGCAGACCACTGTCCATGAACGTTACCCGGTAGCGCCCGTTACTCTCCATCAATGTCATCCCGGTCGCCGGCTAATGTCATCCCGGACGGCGCGCAGCGCCAGATCCGGGATCTCAGTGCGCCAATGCAAGACCCCGGCTCAAGGCCGGGGTGACGATGTTCGCCGATGCAAGACCCCGGCTCAAGGCCGGGGTGACGATTTTGGTTTCGGTCGCGGTCGCCGGCTAATGTCATCCCGGACGGCGCGAAGCGCCAGATCCGGGATCTCGGTTCGCCAACAGTGCTCACCACACTAAAATATGGGACACGAGCTATGCTGAGAGACTCTTTGTGGAGGCTTTACTATCATGATGAAGCAACCCTGTGTCTATATTATGTCTAACAAGTGCCGAGGGGTGCTGTATGTAGGCGTCACCAGTGACCTCACCAAGCGTGTTTGGCAGCATAAGTACGCCAATATTCCTGGTTTTACGTCACATTATTGCCTGTACAAACTAGTCTATTTCGAGTGCTACAAGGATATGTACAGCGCAATCACAAGGGAAAAGCAGCTCAAAAGATGGCGCAGAGATTGGAAATTGGCACTCATAGAAGGGTCGAATCCAACGTGGGAAGATCTCTATTCTTCACTGGCATAATTACAAGGTTTTCGGCGTTATAACGAATCTGGCTATTGTTTTCTGTCCTAACCAGGGCAGTCATTTCGGACAGTGCGTTACTCTCCATCAATGTCATCCCGGACGGCGTGCAGCGCCAGATCCGGGATCTCAGTTCGCCAATGCAAGACCCCGGCTCAAGGCCGGGGTGACGGTATGGAATCAAATGCTATCGCCATACAAGACCCCGGCTCAAGGCCGGGGTGACGGCATGGAATCAACCGCAGTCGCTACACAAGACCCCGGCTCAAGGCCGTGACTGCGGTATTGGTGGCTGGTTAGAGCCGGGCAGCGAGCTCTGAATAGTCGGTGAAGTCGCGGTCGGCAAAGTTGGCGGGGCGTTTGTCCATTTGTGCCGAAATAGCTTCCGCTTGGCTGCTCGAGCCTATCACCTGGTTCTGCAATCGCTCTTCCAGTCGCAGGCTGGCGGCGCTGTCGCCGTGCCAGCTCTGTTCGTAGAGCGCTTTGGCGAGGGCTATCGCTTGCGGGTTGTTTTGGGCAATGCGCTCGGCCATCGCCATTGCGGCGGAGAGAGGGTCGTCGCTCAACTGCGTAGCCAGCCCCAGCTCGACGGCCTGCTCGCCGTCGACAATTTCACCGGTGAAGGTGAGCCGCTTGGCGATATCCAGCCGCACCAGATCGCGCAGCGTCTGTGAGGCGCTCATATCGGGGATGATGCCCCATTTGATCTCCATCACCGAGAGTTGCGCCTGGGGATGGACAATACGTATGTCAGCGCCCAGTGCGATCTGCAGCCCGCCGCCAAACACCGGGCCGTGCAGTGCACAGATCACCGGCGCCGGTATCTGCTTCCAGAGGTAGGCGGGTGTTTGAAAGCGGTTGGGGTAACTGCTACTGCCGTGCCTAAACGGTGCTAAAAACTCTTCATCCATCTGCAGGCTGGCGAGGTCGAGGCCGGCGCAGAAACCGCGCCCCTCGCCGTGTAGCACTACCGCACGCACCTGGCGGTTGGCAGCTAACTGGCGAGCGGCCTCGCTGAGCTGTGTGAACATGTCGAAGTTGAGCGCGTTGAGCTTTTCTGGGCGGTTGAGGCGGACAGTGGCGATCTGTTGATCAATAGTTATTTCAATAGGATCTGACATAGAAGCTCGCAGTAAAGTGGTAGGCGTTAGCGGTTGATGGTAAGGAGGTATTTCTCGGTCTTGAGTGGGCTCTGTAGGCGTCGGCTCAGCACTTCTACCGTGGCGCCGTGATAGCCCTCGAGCTCACTAGCCACTTGCTCGACCAGCGCCCAAAAGGGTGGCCGGCCAGGATCGGCCAAGATTATTTGCACAGTGCCGCCGCGCAGTGCCCGGCGAATCAGTTTGTAGAGCACCTCAGCGAGTGAGTCCCAAAAGCAGATATCGGCACCGATGATGGTGTGGTGTTGGCCGAGCTCGCGGGCGGTGAGCTGTTGAAAGCGGCCGCGCTTAAAGGTCACTTCAGTTTGGTTGAGCTGGCACTGCAACTCAACATAGCGCTGCAGTGAGCCGTCGAGATCGACAGCGGTGACCTCTGCGGCAAACTTTTTCGCTAAAAATGCTGAGCTAAACCCCCAGCCGCAGCCGAGATCCATGGCCTTTATTGCGGTGGGTGGCGGGTTGTCGTGAAGGTAGTCGAGCAGTACAAAGCTCGACAGCCACACCTTGTTGCCGTGAGCGCTGTGGCCTGGCTGCTGGCGTTTTAGCCGCCGCGCCGCGGGATGGCTGGCGCGCATGGCGTGGATGCCGTGCAGTGTCAGCAGGTGTCGGTCGGGTGGGTTCATGGTGGCTAGTTTACCTGAACACTGTCGCGGCTCAATTGTCGCCTTGCAGCTATTTTATTGGCGCGGGGCGTGGCAACTTAAACGCGGTTTCTATTTATTGTGTTGGGAGCATTGTATGAGCGGTACAAATAAACGGCAGTTGCGCAGTGCGCGCTGGTTTGGCGGCACTCCGTTTGACGCTGAGCACACCGGCCACGCCCTGCAGGCGGGGCTGGCGCGTGAGGAGTTTGAGGGCAAGCCGGTGATTGGGATTATCAACACGTGGAGTGATCTCAACCCCTGCCACGCTCATCTGCGCGAGCGCGCTGAGGCGGTTAAACGCGGCGTCTGGCAGGCGGGCGGCTACCCGGTGGAGTTGCCGGCGCTGGCGCTGGGTGAGGGTTTCTTTAAGCCTTCGGCCATGATGTACAGAAATATGTTGGCGATGCAGACCGAGGAGATGCTGCGTGCGCAACCGGTCGATGGTGCAATTTTGCTCGGCGGGTGCGACAAAACCACCCCCGGGCTGTTGCTCGGTGCGATCAGTGCCGACCTGCCGACCATATTTTGCCCGGCCGGCTTTACCAATGCGGCGCGCTATCGCGGCGAGAGCTTTGGCAGTGGTACCGGGCCGTTTCGCTGGGCTCCCGATCTGATCGCCGGGCGCCTGCCAGTCACCGAGTGGCAGAAGATCGAGGAGAAAATTTGGAGCAGCCCCGGCACCTGCAATGTGATGGGCACCGCCTCGACGATGACGGCGCTGGCCGAGGTGCTGGGCTTTTCGCTGCCGGGCGCCTCATCGGTGCCGGCGACCGCCTCGAAAGGCCACCAGTTGGCGGCGGCGGCGGGACGGCGAGTGGTCGATATGGTTTGGGAGGATCTGCGCCCGAGCCATATCTTGACCCGCGCCGCGGTGGAGAATGCCGCCAAGGTTAATGTGGCGCTGGGCGGCTCGACCAATGCAGCGATTCACTTGGTGGCCATCGCGCGCCGCGCCGGCATCGACTTTAACCTGCAGCAGTTCGATGCGGTGGTGCGCGGCGTGCCGGTGTTGGCCAATGTGCAGCCCTCTGGGGCCTACCTGATGCACGAATTTGCCGACGCTGGCGGCCTGCCGGCGCTGTTAAATCAGCTGCAGACGCTGCTCGATGGCAGTAGCCAAACGGTAATGAAGCAGACCCTCAGTGAAGTGATAGAGCAGGCGCAGATAGATGACGACGAAGTGATTCGGCCGCTCAGTAACCCGGTGGCCAGCGAGGCACTGGTGGTGGTGAGTGGCAATTTAGCGCCCAATGGTGCGGTGATTAAACCCAGTGCCGCGACCGCGTCGCTGATGCAACACCGCGGCCGCGCGGTGGTGTTTGAAGATGCCGCCGATATGGCTGCGCGCATTCACAGCGACGATCTCGAGGTGACCCCCGACTCCGTGCTGGTGCTGCGCAACTGCGGTCCGCAGGGTGGCCCGGGGATGGCGGAAAACGGTATGTTGCCGATCCCGAAAAAGCTCGCCGAACAGGGTGTACGCGATGTTTTGCGCATTAGCGATGCGCGCATGAGCGGCACCAGCTTTGGCACCTGCGTGCTGCACGTCAGCCCAGAGTCCTGGGTGGGTGGGCCGCTGGCGCTGGTGCGCAGTGGCGATGAGATCGAGATCGATGTCGCTGCCCGTTCCCTCAACCTACTGGTGGATGACGCCGAACTGGCGGCGCGGCGCAGCGCTTGGCAGCCGCCCAAACCGCACTATGTGCGCGGCTGGGGGGCGCTGTTTATTGAGCACGTCAACCAAGCCGACCAGGGCTGTGACTTCGATTTTCTGGTGCGTCCCGGTGCAACCCCAGAGCCGCCAATATTTGGCAAATTGTGACGGCGGCCAGCGAGTGGCACTGTTAAATACTAAAAGGAAGAGAGTATGAGCGCGTTCCCCTATAAAAAGACCTTGGTAACTGGCGCTGGCCGCGGTGTCGGCGCGGCACTGTCGCGCCAGCTGCTGGCCCGCGGCAGTGATTTGATTGCCCTAAACCGTTCGCCGGCGCCACTCGATGCGCTGCTGACCGAGCTCAACCAGCCCGAGCGTGTGTCGGCGGTGTTGGCCGATGTCAGCCAGTTTGAGCAGCTCGAGCGCAGCTTGGCGGCGGTACTGGCCGAGCACGACGATATTGACTTGATCATACTCAATGCCGGTCTCGATCTGCCGCAGCGCATCACTGCGTTCGATTGGCGCATCGCGCGCAGCCAGATTGACACCAACCTCACCGCCAACTATGTCTTTTTGGCGGCGTTGGTGCCTTATTTGTTGGCCCGCGGCGGCGGCCGCATTGCATTGGTGTCCAGCCTTGGCAGCTACGCCGGCTGCCCTTATGAGCACGTTTACAACGCCAGCAAAGCCGGCACGCGGATGATGCTCGACGGGGTGCGCGCCGAGCTGCTCGACAGCAGTGTTGAGATCACCGGCATCTACCCGGGTTTTATCACCACCCAGATGCTGGATGAAAACGCCTTTGCGGTGTCGCAGTCCAACAGCCCAGAAGAGGCGGCGACGCTTATCCTCGACGGTATAGCGGCGGGTGAGGATGAGATTATCTTCCCCCAAGAGACCGCCGCGATGGTGGCGCAGTTGCGCGGCTTGGGTCCGCGTGAGCGCGCCGAGGTGGTGCGCTCGCTGATGGCCGAGCCCCCGGCTTAAGGCGCGTCGGGCAGCCCGAACAGCCGTCGGCTGTTGGCCGCTGTGGTGGCCGCCAGCTGGTCGGCGCGGTCGCCGCGCAGTGCCGCAACGGTGGTCAACACCTCGGTTAGGTAGCAGGGTTGGTTGCGGCCCTGTTTGGGTTTGGGCCGCAGTGTGCGCGGTAGCAGATAGGGGGCGTCGCTCTCCAGCAGCAGCCGTTCGGCGGGAATCTCCCTGACCAGCCGCTGCAGCTCCAGCCCGCGCCGTTCGTCGCAGACCCAGCCGGTGATACCAATATACAGGTCCAGATCTAAGTAGCCGTAGAGCGCCTTTTTATCGCCGGTAAAGCAGTGCAACACACCGCCGCGGAAGTGGTCGCGGTGCTGGCTGAGGATATCGAGCAGGCGCGCGCTGGCGTCTCGCTCGTGCAAAAACAGCGGCAGGCCGGTCTCGGCGGCCAGTTCTATATGGCCGACAAACGACCGCTGCTGCGACTCTGGCGGGCTAAAATTGCGGTTGAAGTCGAGCCCGGTCTCGCCAATCGCCACGACACTTGGGTGGCGCGCCAGCTCGGCCAGCTCGGCAATGCTGCCACTGCTGTAGTCGCTGGCGCTGTGCGGGTGGATGCCGGCGGTGGCTGAGAGCTGCTGCGGGTAGTGCTGCCCGTACTGGTCGCAAAGCGCGACGGCGGCGCGGCTCTCGGCGAGTGAGGTGCCGGTAATAATGAGAGCTGCCAGCGGCGGTGTTTCGCCGCCCAAAGCGGCCGCCAAGACCGCCTCGCGGTCGTCGTCAAAGCGCGAGCTGGTTAGATTGACGCCGATATCGATAAGGCCGCTGGTCACTCCTCGTCGGGCTCTTTAACACGTATCGCCAGTACATCGCAGTTGGCGCCGTGCAGCACGCTGTTAGAGGTGGAGCCGAACAGCAGCGCCAAGCCGTGGCGGCCGTGGCTGCCGACGGCGATTAAGTCGACGTCGAGCTGTTTGGCCAGCTTGTGCATCTCGTGGGCCGGTTGGCCAATGGCGATGTGCTGATCTGCCGGTGCAATACCCAGTTCTGCGCCCACTTCGGCGAGGCGGCGCCTAGCCTGCGTCTCAATTTCGTTCTGAATACCGGTCAAGTCGATCGGTACATCGCCACCGTAGGTGTATGATATTGGCTCGAGGACGTGGCAGAGCGAGCGTTTGGCGCTGCTCTGGGCAAACAGGGTCTTAACCCGTTGGATAATCTGCTGCGATTCAGTAGAGAGATCTAATCCGATGAGGATGTGTTGGTAGGCCGACATGGTTCGCGCTCCCTGAGTGAGTGGCTCTGTGATCAATACCTTATTAACTATCGGGTTTTAATTTCAGCATAGCAAGAGTAACCAACAATGATTTGGTTGTTAATGGTTTTTTTACTGGTGGCGGCGATCTCGCCGATTATGATGATGCGCCAGTCCCCCCGCCAGCGCCGTATTAGCCGGTTGCGCAGCGCAGCGCTTACACAAGGGGTGAAAGTGGCGCTGATTGCGCGACCGACTGGGCGCGGCAGCAGCACTCGCGACGAGGTCAAGGATCAGCAGTTTGCCCGCTACTGGCTGCCGCTGGCTGAGCCTCAGCAGAGTGCAGGCGCGGTACTGCACCGTATCGACAGCAACGGCTGGGAGTCGGCCTACCCGGGTTGGGTGTGGCGCGACAAACCTCATCAGCGCGCCGCCGATCCGCAGCTCACGGCACTGATTGCAACACTGCCGCCGGCAGTGTTGGCGCTGAGTTGGGATGGCGGCAGTGTCGGCGTGATCTGGGACGAGAGCGGCGATGTCGGCGATGTCGAGCTCATCGCTGATCGATTGCGGCAGCTGAAACTGTGGCGAGAGAGACTTATTTTGGCGAAAACTTGACCTCGGTATCTCTGTCCGCGTATTTTTGCCCACCTTGCTTGTCATTTTCGCCGCGGCGGTTGTTGCCGTGCCCGCTCTGACAACCTTGGCAGCGCTGTGCTGCCGCCGCATCGATAAAGGATTTGAACTGCTCCCATGGCTAAAGCCCTCGTAATCGTAGAGTCGCCCGCAAAGGCAAAGACCATCAACCGCTACTTGGGTGACGATTTTATTGTCAAGTCGAGCGTCGGCCACATCCGCGACTTGGCCACCGGCGGTGGCAAAGCTGTCGACCCCAAAGAGCGCGCCAAGCAGGCGGCGGCAACACGCAAAATGACCCCGGCGCAGAAGCAGCGCCACCAAGCCAAAAAAGCCCAGCAGCAGCTGGTGCGCAGCATGGGTATCAACCCCGACAAAGATTGGCAGGCCAACTACCAGATTCTGCCCGGCAAAGAGAAAGTGGTTAGCGAGCTGCAAAAACTCGCCAAAAAGGCCGACACCATCTACTTGGCGACGGATTTGGACCGCGAGGGGGAGGCGATTGCTTGGCATCTGCAAGAGGCGATCGGCGGCGATATCAACCGCTACCAGCGGGTGGTGTTTAATGAGATCACCAAAAATGCTATTCGCGATGCATTTAAGCAGCCGGGTCAGTTGAACATGGCGCGGGTTGAGGCGCAGCAGACCCGGCGCTTCCTCGATCGCGTGGTCGGCTATATGGTCTCACCGCTGCTGTGGGAGAAGGTCGGTCGCGGCTTGTCGGCCGGCCGCGTGCAGTCGGTTGCGCTGCGCATGATTGTTGAGCGCGAGCGGGAGATACACGCGTTTATCCCCGATGAGTACTGGAGTGCCCAGGCCGATCTAGAGTCGCCTAGCGCCAGCGACGAGGCGGCTTCGCTGCTCCGCTTCGAGGTGCGCAAATATGCCGGTAACGCCTATCGGCCCACCTCGCAGGCGCAGAGCGAGGCGTTGATGGCCCAGTTGCAGCAGGGCGATTTTGTCGTCGCCAAGCGCGAGGATAAACCGACCTCATCGAAACCCTCGGCCCCCTTTATTACCTCGACCCTGCAACAGGCGGCCAGCACCCGCCTGAGCTTTGGTGTAAAGAAGACCATGATGTTGGCCCAGCGCTTGTACGAAGCGGGCTTTATCACCTATATGCGTACCGACTCGACCAACTTGAGCGAAGACGCCGTGGCCAGTTGTCGCGACTTTATCAAGACGCGGTTTGGCGCCGACTACCTGGCCGCCAAGCCGGTGCAGTACGGCAGCAAGGCCGGCGCCCAAGAGGCCCACGAGGCGATCAGGCCCTCCAATGTCGACATCAAGCCGGGCGATCTCGGCGATGTCGACGCCGACGCGCGCAAACTCTACCAACTGATCTGGCAGCAGTTTGTCGCCTGCCAGATGAGCAACGCCAAATTTACCTCGACCACCATCACCGTCACCTCAGGCCAGTTTGAACTGGCGATAAAAGGGCGGGTAACACTGTTTCCGGGCTTTTTGGCGGTGCTGCCGGCCAATCGCAAAGGTGACGACGACCGCGAGCTGCCAGAGCTGCAGCCCGGCGATGCGCTGGCGCTGCACAAGCTGCTGCCACAACAACACTTTACCAAACCGCCGCCGCGCTATTCGGAGGCCTCGCTGGTTAAAGAGTTGGAGAAGCGCGGTATTGGCCGCCCCTCCACCTATGCCGCAATTATTTCGACGATTCAAGAGCGCGGTTATGTGCGGGTTGAAAACCGGCGTTTTTATGCTGAAAAAATTGGCGATGTAGTCGCCGAGCGGCTCGCCGAGAGCTTCACAGAACTGATGGATTACGGCTTTACCGCCGCCCTCGAGGAGAGCCTCGATCAAGTTGCCAAGGGCGGCAAGCATTGGAAAGAATTGCTCAATGAGTTCTATGCCGACTTCGTCGCGACGCTGGAAAAAGCCAAGCTGGCGGAAGGCGGTATGCGTCCCAATGCGCCGACACTCACCGATATTCCCTGTACCCACAAGAACGAAGAGGGCGAGCTGTGCGGCCGGCCGATGATGATTCGCACCGCTGCCACCGGGGTATTTTTGGGCTGCTCGGGCTACAGTTTGCCGCCCAAAGAGCGCTGCAAGCAGACTATCAACCTCACCTCAGGTGATGAAGCGGTCAATATTGATGAAGATGAAGAGGCGGAGTCTAAAGCGCTGCTGGCGCGCAAACGCTGCCCGCTGTGCAATACCTCGATGGACAGCTACCTGGTTGACGAACAGCGCAAACTGCACGTCTGCGGTAACAACCCCGACTGCAGCGGCTTTGTCGTCGAGCAGGGCAGTTTTGTCATAAAAGGTTACGACGGCCCACGCTTGGACTGCGACAAGTGCGGTGCCGAGATGCAACTTAAAACCGGCCGCTTTGGCAAGTATTTTGGCTGCACCGAATGCAAAAACACCCGCAAGCTGCTGCGCAGTGGCGAAGCGGCGCCGCCGAAGGTCGATCCAGTGCCGATGCCTGAGCTGCGCTGCGAAAAGGTCGACGATTATTACTTGTTGCGCGATGGCGCCTCGGGGCTATTTTTGGCGGCCAGCCAGTTCCCCAAACACCGCGAAACCCGAGCTCCGCTGGTTAGCGAGCTGCTCCCTTACAAAGCGCAGATCGATAAAAAGTTTCAGTTTCTGCTCGATGCCCCGGTGGCCGACCCGGACGGGCAGCCGACGGTGGTGCGCTTTGATCGCAAAACCCGCGAGCACTATGTGCGCAGCGAGAATGACGGCAAACCCAGTGGCTGGGCGGCCTATTTCAGCAAGGGTTTGTGGCAGTCGCAACCGCCTAAGCGCGGTAAAAAGTAGCCGCCATGGCTGTCGATCGCCAAGCGTTGGCGCGCCTGAGCGGCCAGCGTTTAGCCGCCGCCGCAGAGCTGTTGGCGCTGGCCTCAGCCTGCAGCGCGCGCGCCAGCCGTGAACCTTTGCAGCGCGCTATTGCCGCTGAACTGGCCTGTGCCCTGCAGTGGCACCTGCTCAGCGTGCTGCCCGAACCGTCCCGCTGGTCTGAACAGACCACGCTGGTTGAGCTTTGCGACTACTATGTCAGCGCAGAGGCCAACGCCCATGACGCGGTGGTGGTTGAGCTGCAACAACTGGCCGGTGCCGACAGCTGGCTGGTCGAGCTGGCCCGCGCCGGCTATCAAGCCTACCAGTATCTGTTACCAGCAGCGCAGGCCAGCGACGCCACCGTCGACCGTTTAGTGGTGGTCAACTTAAGTGGTAAACAGTGGTTGCAGCCGGTCGACTGGAGTGTCGCTGCGGCACAAAGATGGTACGATGGCAGCGCAGAGATGATAATGCGCCATCGCGAACAGGCGGTGGAGTGTTGAGCTCTTCCGGCAGTCTCGACTGCACCCCTTCCACCGCCAAATAAGGACAGCCCATGCCCCTGACGCGCCTAGAACTTGTGATGCTCGACACCGGTGAGATTGCCCTGCGCCGCAGCGACGACGATGCCGCGCTGGTGGAAATAAAGTTTGCCCAAGAGCTGCTCGACTTTATCGCCGACGATCAACTCGATATCGCCAAAGTTATGATCGACGCCGGTATCGCCCGTGTCACCGAGCTGCAGAGTGAGTCGGCACCGATCGCCGACGAGCTGTTTGAAACCCCCAGCACGCTGCACTGAAGCGCCACGGCGAAACGGTTAATGAGCGGCAACACTAAAGCAGACGCCGAGCAGCTACAAACGCTGGCCGAGCGCCGTGGCCTGGCCAGCTACCGCCACCACCTGTTGTTGTGCGCGCGCGGCAAATGTGCCGGCGATGGCGACGGCAGCCACTCCTGGGAGTATCTCAAGCGGCGGATTCGCGAGCTGGGTTTGATGGATGTCGAGCAGGGGGTCTACCGCTCACCGGTCGACTGTCTGCGCATCTGCCAGCAGGGTCCGATCATGGTGGTCTATCCGCAAGGCATCTGGTATCGCCACTGCACCCCCGAGGTGATTGAGCAAATTTTGCAGCAGCATATTCTCGGTGGCCAGCCAGTGGCCGAGTACCAGTTTGCACAGAGCTCGCTCGACGCTGTGTAGTTGGCCTGTGGCGCGGTTTGTTACAGCGCCAGCCGCACCACCCCCACCGCCAACCCTTCAATGCTGAACAGCTGGTGACGCAGGTCGACGGTGATCGGCTGATAGTCGCGATTCTCCGGCAGCAGCTGTAATTCGTGGCGAATTTTGCCCCGTTTGTACCGCTTCACGGTTACCTCTCCATCGACCCGAGCGACAATGATTTGGTGGTTCTCTGCAGTCGGTTGCTGGTGCACGGCGAGCAGATCGCCATCCATAATGCCGGCATCGACCATGCTCTGGCCCTGTACGCGCAAAAAGTAGTCGGCGTGAGGGTGAAACGACTCGCCGGCCATCTCTTGGTAGGCCTCAATGTGCTGCTCGGCCAAAATAGGCTCTCCAGCGGCGACACGACCAATGATTGGCAGCCCCATATAACTCTGTTGCTCGACGATCTTAATGCCGCGCGAGGCGCCGGGAATCATCTCAATCACCCCTTTGCGGGCCAGCGCGCGCAGATGATCTTCGGCGGCATTAGCCGAGCGAAACCCGAGCGCATTGGCGATTTCGGCACGGGTGGGCGGATAACCGGTGTCATCGACATGTTGCCGGATCAGATCAAAAATCTGTTGTTGGCGCGAAGTGAGCTGTGACATGGCGTAACCTCTGGAGCTGACGGGGTGGTAACTGCTGGTTAAATTAACAGTAACTGTGAGTATATACAGTAATTAGCTTTTGGCAAGTACTCGACGCCGCGTTCGGCAGAGGCTTTAATGACATTACAGTTAACCGAGAGCAGAGCATGGACAAACAGTTAGAGGGAGAGGCGTGGCGCGCGCTACGTATACAGGCTGAGCTGGTGGATGGCACCGAGAAGCTGCGTCGTCTAGGTGCTGCAGTCACCGTCTTTGGCGGCGCCCGCTGGGCGGCCGACAGCACCACCTACCAGCAGGCGCAAGCGCTGGCACAGCGGCTCGGCCGCGAAGGTATTGCGGTTATTACCGGGGGCGGGCCGGGGGTGATGGAGGCGGCCAACAAGGGCTGTGCCGCCACACCGGCGACCAGTGTCGGGCTCAATATACAGTTGCCGCACGAGCAGCAGCCCAACCGCTATCAAGATCTTGAGCTGACCTTCCGGTACTTTTTTGTGCGCAAGTACCTGTTTGTAAAGCAGGCGGTCGGTTTTGTCATTTTTCCCGGCGGGTTTGGCACCCTCGACGAGCTGTTTGAAGCGCTGACTTTGGTGCAGACCGGCAAGGTCGAGCCGTTTCCAATTGTCTTGGTCGGCCGGCAATTTTGGCAGGGGTTACTCGACTGGTTGACCGAGCAGCTGCTCAACAATGGCTGTGTCGCTCAGTCAGACCTGGCGCTGCTGGAGTTGGTGGATAGCGCGGAAGAGGCGGCCTTGGTGATTTTGCGCCATATCAATATGCACCGCTCATAGTGCGCGAGGGCGGTTTGGCAGCGCTAAAATTCGTCCCACTCGAGGGGGTCATCCATCTCCAGCGCCGAGAGCAGATCGCCACTGTTGGCCGGCACCAACACATCGTCGGCAAACAGCCGGTCCTCCTCGCTGAGTTCGAGCGAGGAGCGCCAGTCGTCGGGTTGCGCGGCGGCTAGTAGGACCAGCTCGCGCCAGGTTTCGCTGTCAAATTCATCTACGGTGCCATCTTCGTATTGCACCTCTATAGCACCGCTGTAGTCGTCGAATGCCACTACCTCGAACAGCCGCTCGCGTGCGACATCGTGGTACCACTGGCCGATTACTGCCGAGATCTTTGCCATCACTCACCCCTCCGCTAACAGCTCTGAGCTAGTTGTGTAGAGTTTCAACCCTACCACCGCACCATCGCGATGCCGCCGCTAATTGATGAACCCAGATCCTGCTCTGGGTTCTCGACCCAATTAAGTGCTCGGGTCACCGTAGCTATTTCACCAAAACAACCGTTGAATCAATAAGATATAACGGTTGACCGCGGGGTGGCCGAGAACAGTAAAATAGCCAGCTGGAATAAACTGCTTATTGCAAAGATAAACTTTGTCTAAACAGCCGTTCGAGAGATCGGCTCAAGCCGCCGCTGTTAACCCGTTTGGAAGAGACTATGACCGCTGTATTGCAACCGCCGGGACCGTTGATGTTGGATCTCGAGGGGCCACAGCTGACCGCTCAAGAGCGCCAGCTGCTCAGCTCGCCGGCGGTGGGCGGGGTGATTCTGTTTGCGCGCAACATCGTCGATCGCACCCAGGTTGCCCAGCTCAACCAGAGTATTCGCGACGTCAATCCAGCGCTGTTGTTGGCCGTCGACCAAGAGGGCGGGCGCGTGGCGCGGTTGCGCCAGGGGTACACGCCACTGCCGGCCATGCAGCGACTGGGCGAGTGGTATCTGCGCGATCAGGCCGGCGCAGCTGCGGCGGCGCGCCAGCTGGGGTGGCTGATGGCGTCCGAGGTATTGGCCAGCGGCTTTGATTTGAGTTTTGCCCCGGTGTTGGATGTCGATCGCGATTACTGCTCGGTGATCGGCGACCGCGCCTTCTCCGACACCCCGGCCGCCGTGGTTGAGCTGGCCGGCGCGTTCATCGCCGGCATGAGTGACGCCGGTATGGCGGCGACGGGCAAACACTTTCCCGGCCACGGCAGGGTTGTCGGTGACAGCCATCTCGAGTTGCCGGTCGATCGGCGCGACTGGCAGCAGTTGCTGTGCAGTGACTTGCTGCCATTTCGTGCACTCGCCCCCCAGCTGGCGGCGGTGATGCCGGCGCATATTCTCTTCCCGGCGGTTGATGCCGACCATCCGGTGGGGTTTTCAAAGCACTGGTTGGGCGATAAACTGCGCGGCCAGTTGGCCTTTGACGGGGTTATTTTCAGTGATGACCTGTCGATGCAGGGTGCCGCTGGGATCGGCAGTTACTGCCAGCGAGCGGCGGCAGCGCTGCAGGCCGGTTGTGACATGGTGCTGGTCTGCAACCACCGCCAGGGTGCCTTAGAGGTGGTCGACTGGCTACAGCGCCAACCGCAGCGCTGCGGCCAACGGCTTGCCGCTATGCGCCGCCGCCAGCGGCCGCAGTGGCCAGAGTTGCTGGCCAGCCAGCGCTGGCAGCAGGCGCAGCAGCTCAGCCTGGGGCTGTTGGCCGGTTAGCGCTGGCATTTTTAATCATTGTGCGGTGCCGGTAGCGGCACCCCCAACCAACGCAAGGAACGTTTAATCGTGGATCGTGGAACATTTGAACAGTGGATGAAGCTGCTGGCCGGCGAAAAATACGGCTGGATGTTGGAGATGTTTATTCTCGTCACCGCCGTGCTGGTGTTGGCGCGGCTGGTCAACTTCGCCATCGACAAATTAGAGGCCAAAGCCAGTCACAGCAAAACGTTGTGGGACGACGCGTTAATTGAGGCGTGCCGCCGTCCGCTGGTCTGGTTGATCTGGATCGTCGGTATTAATTTTGCCGCCACCATCGCCTCGGAGCAGCTCGACAGCGGCTGGACGCCGTTTCTGCTCTATGTCAATAAATTGGCAGTGGTAGCGCTGTTTGCGCTGTTCTTGGTGAATTTTATCAACCGCGCCGAACAGAACCTGATTACACCAGAGCCGGGCGAGAAGCCGCGCGATGCGATGACTATCAAAGCGGTGGCAAAAGTGTTGCGTGCCTCGGTACTGGTCACTGCGGCGCTGATCGGTATGCAGCTGTTCGGCTTTAGTATCTCGGGGCTGTTGGCCTTTGGCGGCGTCGGCGGCTTAGCGATCGGTTTTGCTGCACAAGATCTGCTCTCCAATTTTTTTGGTGGTCTGATGATCTACCTCGACCGGCCGTTTAAAGTGGGCGACTGGGTGCGCTCACCAGACCGCAATATTGAAGGTACGGTCGAGGATATCGGCTGGCGACTGACTCGCATTCGCACCTTTGACAAACGCCCGCTCTATGTCCCCAACTCGATTTTTGCCAGTATCTCGTTGGAAAACCCCACGCGTATGAGCAACCGTCGTATTAAAGAGACGATCGGCGTGCGCTACGATGACGTTGCGGTATTGCCGGTTATTTTGGCCGATGTCGAGGCGATGTTGCGCAGCCATGAGGCGATCGACACCAACCAGACGCTGATGGTCAACTTCAATGAGTTTGGCCCGAGCTCGCTGGATTTCTTTATCTACACCTTTACCAAGACCACGGTGTGGACCGAGTTCCACCAGATCAAGCAGGATGTGTTGCTAAAAATAGCCGCTATCATTGCCCAGCACGGTGCCGAGGTGGCTTTCCCGACCCGCACTTTGCACATGGTCGACAGCGCAGCAGGCGCCGAGTAGTAGCCGTGGCCGCGTGGCGAACACTGCTGCTGCCGTTAGCCTTTGGCTGGGTGTTCAGCGCTGTGGCGGTGGTGATGTTGGCGGCGCTGGTGGCCCCGCAATTTATTCTGCGCACTCAGCAGCGCTGGGTGCGCTCACTGGGAGTGGTTAGCTGCTGGTTGCTGGGGATCAAAATTCGCATCGAAAACCCCGAGCGGCTGGCACAACTGCAGGGCCAGATTCTCGCCTTTAACCATATCAATATGCTCGATCTGATCGTGCTCGCCTCGCTGTGGCGGCGCGGCTGGAGTGCCATTTACAAGCAGGAGTTCAACAATATTCCGCTGATTGGCCGCACCATGCAGTTTCTCGGCTTACTGCCGATCGATCGACGCAATCGCGCCGCCGCGGTGGCAACTCTGGCCAACGCTGCAGAGGTGATACGCGCTGAACACAAGACGCTGCTGGTCGCCCCCGAGGGTACTCGCAGCAACAGCGAGCAGCTCGGACCCTTTAAAACTGGGCCATTTCACCTCGCCAGCGAGCTTAAGGTGCCCATGGTGCCGATGTTGATGCAGGGCAATGCTCGAGCGATGCGCGGGCTTTTGGTCTATGGCGGCACGGTTACCATTAAACTGCTGGCGCCGATTGATACCAGCCACTGGCACAGCGACAACGTCGCCGCCCAGCTGCACAGCACCCGCCAGCTGTTCCTTGCCGGGTTGGGTCAGCAGTAGTCGACTACGGCGGCGTCGCCAGCTCAGTCAGTCCCGCCGGTAATTCTACTCCCGGCAGGGTGGTGTAGTGCGGCGCCACTTCGCTAACCCTGACAATAATTCCCAGCACCGGGTGGTCGATGTAGTAGTCATTGCCGGCCTCCACTCGGCGCCGCTCCTGCACTGTCCACAACTGCTCGACCAGCAACCGCGGTGGTAGCGGTTGTTGGCTCGCAACCTCAACACTCTGCTCGCTCTCCAGCAACGAATTCACCTCCTGTGTAAGCGGCGCGGCGGGCTCTGCGGGTGACGCTGGCAGCTCGGTCTGGTCTGCGGTGGCTGCCAGCGCTGTGGCGGGGGGCTGGTCTTGCAGCGCCGCCAGCAGATCGCGATAGCCGTTGGCAACCGCTAGCGGCTGGTCGCGGTAGGGGGCAGTCAGGATTCGGGTGGTGAGTTTGAACGGGCTCTGGTTCAGCGTCCAGCGCTGCAGTGGTGTCACCGGCGGTGTCCAGGCCATATTGCTCGGCGCTGTCAGCAAGGCGCGGCCGAGCGACCAGCGCGGCTGCTCGCTGTCGGCCTCGGCGTCACTGCTCGGCGCGCTGAGCTGCTCGGGCAGCAGGGGCAGCGCGAGCGGTGGTGTCAGCAGTGCATCGAGCTCGGCGGCGATCGCTATGGCGGGCTCGGCTTGAGTGGCGTCATGTTGCTCGAGCTCTAGCTGTGCCCACCACAGCGCTGTTTCGAGGTGGTGAAAACGGCTTTTGACCAGCCGTAGCGCCCCCTCTAAAGGATGGCGGTCGAGCACCTTGTCGCCACCGCGCACAGCAATCCACGCCGAGCTCTCATCGCTGGGTTGACGCCAGCCGAAGTGGCTGAGCAGTTCATAGCTGTCATCTCTGGCAATGGCGCGCGCCGAGTCGCGCAGAGTCAGTTGCGATTGGCGCAGCTGCCAGAATGCCGGCTCGATCTGCAGCTGGCTAAAATCGATGCGCGGCGGTTGCGGCGGTTCGTCTAGCGGCACTACTGCCGGCGCCGCTGTCGGCTGGTCGGCCACTGCACTGGGCTGCTGCTCGGGGTCGAAGAACGGGTCGTAAAGGGTGGTCAAGTCGGTAATCAGCGCCGCCTGCCAGCGGTTGTGCGGCTGCGTTGTCAGGCGCTCGCCGAGTAGCTCAAGGCCGCGTTGCTGTGCCGCTGCGGCGCGCTCAGCGGCGATCTGCTCGGGATCAGTCAATACCAGTAGTGGCTCGGGGTAGCTGAGATTAACCGGTCTGCTGGCGCGCTCGTCGACGGCGCCGGTGTGGCGCAAAATAACCACCTCGATCTGCAGCCATGGCGGGGTACTCTGTTCGGGGTGGAGTGGATAGCTGCGCTCATTGATCACTATCGTCGCCGGGTCAGGTTGCGCCACCGCCACCGGCAAGCCGAGTAGCGCGGCGGCGACCAGTGCTGCGCCCGGCGCATCGAATAATCTTGGCACGTTCTATCCCCGAGTGCGGTTAGGCAGATTGCTCTGCGAGTTGTTGCAGTATATCAATGATCTGTTCGGCTGCGCTAAGTCGCTCGGCGGCGCTGGGCTGTTCGCTGTGCAGGATTAACTGGTCGCCTCCGCGCAGCCGGTAGCGCTGCGGATCGCTCTGCATGAGCTGGATAATGGCCAGCGGCTGGATCGGGGTGCTGTGGGTAAACAGCACGCGCCCGCCACTACTATTGAGCTCTAACTTGGCAATGCCCAACGGCGCTGCGCGCAATTTCAGCGCGGTGATGGCAAATAGCTGCTTGGCCGGCGCTGGCAGCAGCCCGAAGCGGTCGATCATTTCAACCTGTAGCTCGTGCAGCTGTTGGTCGTTGTCGACACTGGCGATGCGCTTGTAGAGCATCAATCGGGCGTTGACGTCGGGCAGGTAATCCTCGGGGATCAGCGCTGGACTGTGTAGATCGATCTCTGTTACCACCGGGCTCTCCAGTGCGCTGTCGGGCAGTTTGCCGCTCTGCAGGGCGCGCACCGCGCGGTCGAGCATCTCCATATAGAGCGTAAAGCCAACCGCTTGAATGTGGCCACTCTGCTCCTCGCCGAGCAGTTCGCCGGCGCCGCGAATTTCCATGTCGTTGGTGGCTAGGGTAAAGCCGGAGCCGAGGTGGTCGGCGGCGGCGATCGCCTCGAGACGCTTCTCGGCGTCGCGGCTCAGCGCGCGTTTGTCGGGAGTGAGCAGATAGGCGTAGGCCTGGTGGTGCGAGCGGCCGACCCGCCCGCGCAACTGGTGCAGCTGCGCCAGGCCGAGCTTGTCGGCGCGATCCATGACAATAGTATTGGCGCTGGGAATGTCGATGCCGGTCTCGATGATGGTGGTACAGACCAACACGTTGAAGCGCTGGTGGTAGAAGTCCGACATGATCTTTTCCAGCTCGCGCTCGCGCATCTGGCCGTGGGCAATCTCAATGCGCGCCTCGGGCAGCAGGGTGCGCAGCTCGTCGGCACAGCGGCCGATCGATTTGATGTCGTTGTGCAGATAATAGACCTGGCCGCCGCGTAGTATCTCGCGCAGCACCGCTTCGCGGACCACGCGGTTTTCGTGCTGGCGAATAAAGGTTTTAACCGAGAGTCGGCGCGCCGGTGGCGTGGCGATAATCGACAGGTCGCGAATGCTGTGCATGGCCATATTGAGGGTGCGCGGAATCGGCGTTGCGGTCATTGCCAGAATATCGACCTCGGCGCGCAGAGCTTTGATCTGCTCTTTCTGGTGGACGCCAAAACGGTGCTCCTCGTCGATGATCAGCAGCCCCAGTCGCTCACTCTCTATCTTGCTGTGCAGCAATTTATGGGTGCTGATGAGGATATCGACACGGCCGCTGTTGAGCGCCTCGAGCACCTCGCGCTGTTGCTTGTCGCTGCGAAACCGCGATAGCTCCTCAATACGCACCGGCCAATTGGCGAAGCGGTCGCGGAAATTTTCCAGGTGTTGGTGGGCGAGCAGGGTGGTCGGCACCAATACGATCACCTGCCGGCCGCTATTGACTGCGGTGAAGGCGGCGCGCATTGCCACCTCGGTTTTGCCAAAGCCGACGTCGCCGCAGATTAGCCGGTCCATCGGCTGTTCGGCCAGTTGGTCGGCACGCACTGCGTCGATGGCCTGTTGCTGGTCGGCGGTGGTCTCAAACGGAAAGTCGGCGCAAAAAGCCAGGTAGTCGCGCTCGTCGTCACTGCAGCGAAATCCTCTGCGGGCGGCCCGTTTGGCGTAAATTTCCAGCAGTTCGGCGGCGCTGTCGCGCACCTGTTCGGCGGCTTTGGCACGCGCCTTGCTCCAGCGGTCGCTGCCCAGTTTGTGCAGCGGCGCCAACTCCGGGTCGCTGCCGCCGTAGCGGCTGATCAGGTGCAGCGAGGCGACCGGCACGTAGATATTGGCCTGATCGGCGTAGCTTAGCTGCAAAAACTCCTGGGCCGACTTGTCTACCTCCAAGGTAACCAACCCCTGATAGCGACCGATGCCGTGGTCCAGGTGCACCACCGGTGCGCCAATCTGTAGCTCAGCCAGGCTCTTAAAGCCGTTCTCACTGTTCTCGCTGACTTTGCTGCGCCGCCGCCGCTGCAGCACCTGCTGGCCGAACAGCGCCGACTCGGTCACCACTGCCAGCTGGTGGCGATTTAGCCAGAGACCCTCGTCGAGCGCGCCGACGGTGATGGCCAGCGGCGCTGAACTGTCGACAAACTCTTGCCAGCTGGTTACAGCGGTCGGTCGCAGCGCCGCCTTGGCGAGCAGCTCCAGCAGCGCTTCGCGGCGCCCGGCCGATTCGCTGCAGAGCAGCACCCGCAGCTGGCTGTCACTTCCGAGAAAGGCCTGCAGCGCGGTGAGCGGATTGTCGAGTTTGGCGTCGATCGCCAGCGGCGGCAGCGGCGCGCAGTCGATCGGGTCGCGGTGGGCGCCATCGCCGAGCTGCGGCTCTAAAATTATCAGCGGCCAGCGCTTAAAGCCGGCAAACAGCTGGTCGACACTTAAAAATAGTGCCGCTGGCGGCAGGATTGGTCGCTCCGGGTCGACCCCGTACTCGCTGTGGCGCTCGTTGACATCCTGCCAAAACTCTTCGGCTTTCACTGCCAACGGGCCGGAGTTGAACAGCAGCGCGCTCGCTGGCAGATAGTCAAAGAGGGTGGCAGTGTGGTCGAAAAAGAGCGGCAGATAGTACTCGATACCCTGTGGCGCGATACCGGCCTGGACATCTTGATAGAGGGTAGAGCGGTCGCCGCGGCCATCAAACTGCAGATGCCAGTTGTTTAAGAAGCGGTTGATGCCCTCGCGGTCGAGCGGAAACTCGCGCGCCGGCAGCAGCTCTATGGCCGCGATGTTGTCGATGGTGCGCTGGCTCTCGGGGTCGAAGGTGCGCAGGGTGTCGAGTTCGTCGTCGAGCAGGTCGAGACGCAGCGGCAGCTCGCGGCCCATGGGGAAAATATCGATGAGGGCGCCGCGCAGCGCAAATTCACCGTGTTCAAACACTGTTTCGACGCGCTGATAACCGGCGCGGGTCAGTTGCTCGAGCAGTGCGGTGCGATCGACCCGAGCGCCGACCTGGTAGCTGAAGCTCTGGCTGGCAACGTAATCGACCGGTGGCAATCGCTGCAGCAGCGTCGTCAGCGGGGCGATTAAGATACCGCGGCTGAGGGTCGGCAGCGCTGCCAGCGTGGCGATGCGCTGCGAGACGATATCTTGGTGGGGCGAAAAAATATCATAGGGCAGCGTCTCCCAGTCTGGCAGCTCAACCACTGTCAACGGCTCGCCAGCGGCGTAAAAGTCGATGGCTTCGCGCAGTGCCGTGGCCTCGCGCGCGGTGGCGGTGACTACCACCGTAAGGCCGTGGTGGTCTCTGGCAGCGGTGCAAACGGCCAAGGCGCCGGCCGAGCCGGCCAGTCCGCTCCAGCGGCGTTTGGCGCCGGCTGGCGGCAGTGTGCGGGGGACGATATCGGTGACAGTGGTGCGCTTGATGGGTCTGCTCCTAATGCTCTTGGCGGCCTCATTGCTGGGCTGGGCATGATAGCGCCTTATTCGTCAGACTAATAATCTCTATGGCCTATTTGGCGCTGCAAATAGCCGTTTGCGGTTGCCGCTACTGGGTGTTGCTCAGATAATGTAGCTATTCAGACATTGTATGTGTGGTGTCTGTTGCAACACCCACTCGTATCTTTGACTTTTAGGAGCAGCGCCGTGACCGAACAACAAAGACCTCTGCCGTCGGATTTTTTCAAGGACTGGAAACAGCGCGAGGCGCTGGCTGAATCGATGATTCCGCTGATTGGCAAGCTCTATCGCGAACGCAATGTCTCTTGCTACATGTACGGCAAAAGCATGGTGAACAAGTCGGTCACCGACCTGATGAAAGCCCACCGCTTTGTCCGCCAAGTGGAACAGAGTGAGCTGTCGGAGTTCGATTCGCACCCTATCATTGAATCGATGGCCAGTCTCAGCTTGGGCCCGGCGCATATCGATATCGGCAAAATGGTGCTCAAGCGCCAGCGCCAAGAAGACTCGCGCACCGTCGAGGAGTTCGTCCGCGAGGAGTTGGCCGATATCATCCAGTCCGATATCAAGCCGCTGCCGCAAGCTCAAGATGTGGTGTTGTACGGTTTTGGTCGCATTGGCCGGCTGGTGGCGCGGCTGCTGGTCGAGAAAGCCGGTGGCGGCGATGTGCTGCGGCTGAAAGCGATTGTGATCCGCAAGAGCAAGGCTGCCAACGATCTGGAAAAGCGCGCCGCACTGCTGCGCCGCGACTCGGTGCACGGCTCCTTCAAAGGTACTATTCGCGTGCTGGAAGAGGAGAATGTCCTGGTTATCAACGGCAATCCGGTCAAGGTGATCTACGCCAACGCGCCGTCTGAAGTCGACTACACCGAGTACGGCATCAGCAACGCGATTGTGGTCGACAACACCGGTGTCTGGCGCGACGAAGAGGGCTTGCGCGGCCATCTGCGCCCCGGCGCCAGCAAGGTGATTCTGACTGCCCCAGGCAAAGGTGATATTCCCAATATTGTCTACGGCATCAACGACCACGAAATCACCCCCGACCGCGAGGTGGTCTCGGCGGCCTCCTGCACCACCAACGCCATTGTGCCGGTATTAAAATGTCTGCTCGATGAGTTCGGCGTCGAACACGGCCATGTCGAGACGGTGCACGCCTACACCAATGATCAAAACTTGATCGACAACTACCACAGCGGCGACCGCCGCGGCCGCAGTGCAGCTCTGAATATGGTGTTGACCTCGACCGGTGCCGCCAAAGCGGTCGCCAAGGCAATCCCTGAGTTGGCCGGCAAATTGACTGGCAACGCCATCCGCGTGCCGACCCCCAATGTCTCGATGGCGATTTTGAACCTGCAGCTCGGCCGTGAGACCACGGTTGCTGAGCTCAATGAGTTTATCCGCGACAAGGCGCTGCACTCATCGCTGATGCAGCAGATCGGCTACACCATCTCTACCGAGGCGGTTTCTACCGACTTTGTCGGCTCTCGTCAAGCGTGCGTGCTCGACTCGCAGGCGACCATCGTCGAGGGCAAGAGCGCGGTGCTCTACTGCTGGTACGACAATGAATTTGGCTACAGCTGCCAGGTGTTGCGCTGCTTGGAGAAGATGGCCGGGGTCAGTTGGCCACTCTACCCGCAGCCGGTCGCTTAAGCGTTATCGTCGTCTCTGTCAGCCGCCCTTCGTGGGCGGCTTTTTTTTGTGGGTGGCGCTGGGCCGAAAGGCGCTGTGGATGGGATAATGCGGACTTTAGTCGCATGGCTCGGGGTGGATTCACAGCCGCTGCGGCATTATAATGCCGCCCGATTTATCAACCTGTTGGCGGCCATCGCCGCGTGGGGTTGAAGCGCGATGGCAGAGCCATCCGCGAACACTTTCCACAACTATAGGCACTTCCTATGATAAACGTCCGTCGAGGATTGAATCTGCCCATCTCCGGGGCCCCGGAGCAGGTGATTCACGATGGGCCCGCGATCCGTCAGGTCGCTGTAGTCGGGGCAGATTACCACGGTATGAAGCCCACTATGGCGGTTCGTGAGGGAGATCGGGTCAAATTAGGCCAGCTACTGTTCACCGACAAAAAGACCCCCGGCGTGCGCTACACGGCACCGGCGGCGGGACTGGTCACCGCCATCAACCGCGGTGAGCGCCGTTCATTCCAGTCGCTGGTTATTGATATCGATGGCAGCGACGCCGAGAGCTTCAATAGCTACAGCGCCGAGCAGTTGGCCGACCTCGACCGCCAGTCAGTGGTCGATAATCTGGTCAACTCGGGCCAATGGGTGGCGCTGCGCACGCGCCCCTACTCAAAAGTTCCCGCGCCGGAGACTACCCCGGCCAGTATTTTCGTCACCGCGATGGATACCAGCCCGCTGGCAGCCGATCCCAAAGTGATCATTGCCGAGCGCAGCGCCGACTTCGTTAACGGCTTGCGTGTGCTAACCCGTCTCACCGAGGGCGCGGTACACCTCTGCGTCGATCCGCAGTGGCAGTTGCCCGGCGGCGATGTCGACGGCGTTGCTGTGCAGCAATTCGCCGGCCCACACCCGGCCGGTTTAGCGGGCACCCATATCCACTTTATTGACCCGGTACATGCCAACAAAACGGTTTGGACCATCGGTTACCAAGATGTCATCGCCTACGGTGCGCTGTTTACCAGCGGCCAGATCGATACCCGCCGGGTAGTGGCCCTGGCCGGCCCGCAGGTCAATGCCCCGCGGCTGCTGCGCACCACCTTGGGTGCCAACATCAATCAAATGGTGATCGGCGAGCTGGTCAACCAAGATAACCGAGTCATCTCCGGCTCGGTATTGGCGGGTAGAACCGCCGAGGGCAGTCTGGCCTTCTTGGGCCGTTACCACCAGCAGATCTCGGTGATCCGCGAAGATCGCGATCGGCCTTTCCTGCACTACCTGCGTCTGGGCAGCAACAAACACTCGGTGTTGCCGGCATTTGCCTCGGCGCTGAGCAACAAGTTGTTCGCAATGACGTCGAGCACCAACGGCAGTGAGCGCGCCATGGTGCCGACCGGTGCCTACGAGCGGGTGATGCCGCTGGATATTCTGCCGGTGCAGCTGCTGCGCTCGCTGATTGTTGGCGACACCGCGGTCGCTCAGGCGCTCGGTTGCCTGGAGCTAGATGAGGAAGATTTGGCGCTGTGTACCTATGCCTGTGTTGGCAAGTACGAGTACGGCCCGATTCTGCGTGACAATTTAACCAAAATAGAGCTGGAGGGTTAAGCCGTGTTGCGTAAACAACTGGATAAAATTGAGCCGCACTTCCACCCCGGTGGCAAGTGGCAAAAATGGTTTGCTCTGTTTGAGGCGGTCGATACCGGCCTGTTTAAGCCCGGATCGGTGACCAAAAGCGCCGCGCACGTTCGTGACAACATCGACCTCAAGCGGGTGATGATCACGGTCTGGCTGGCGGCCTTCCCAGCAATGTTCTTTGGTATGTGGAACGTCGGTTTCCAGGCCAATACCATCATTGCCGATATGGGCATGACCGGCCAAGAGGGCTGGCGCGGTGCCATTATCGCCATGTTGGGCGGCTACGACGCCACCAGCATTTGGGACAACATCATCCACGGTGCTGTCTACTTTGTGCCGATTTACATGGTTACCTTTATCGCCGGCGGTTTCTGGGAGGTGCTGTTTGCCTCGGTGCGCGGCCATGAGGTCAACGAGGGCTTTTTTGTCACCTCAATCCTGTTTGCACTGTGCTGCCCGCCCGACCTGCCGCTGTGGATGGTCGCCGTCGGTATCAGCTTTGGTATTGTCATCGGTAAAGAGGTGTTTGGCGGTACCGGCAAAAACTTCTTAAACCCAGCGCTGACCGGCCGCGCCTTCTTGTTCTTCGCCTACCCAGCTTACATGAGTGGCGATGCGGTATGGACCGCCGTCGACGGCTACACCGGCGCCACTATGCTGTCGGTCGCCGCCACTGAGGGCGCCGCGGCGCTGGCGCAAGTTGGCAGCTGGTGGGACGCGTTCCTCGGCCGCATCCCCGGCTCTATTGGAGAGACCTCGACACTGGGTATCTTGATGGGTGCGGTGTTGCTGCTGCTGACCCGCATTGCCTCGTGGCGAATCATCCTTGGCACCCTGGTTGGCTCGGCGGCACTGTCGATGCTATTCAACGCTCTGGAATCGACCAACCCGATGTTTGCGCTGCCGTTCTACTGGCACTGGGTGATCGGCGGCTTTGCCTTCGGCGCGGTGTTTATGGCCACCGACCCGGTTTCTGCATCGATGACCGAAGCGGGTAAATTTTGGTATGGCTTCTTGATCGGTATCATGGTCATTCTGATCCGCGTGGTGAACCCCGCCTACCCAGAGGGGATGATGCTGGCGATCTTGTTCGCCAACTTGTTCGCGCCGCTCATCGACCATGTCGTGGTACAAGCCAACATTAACCGGAGGCTAGCACGTGTCTAAAGATACTGTAGGAAAAACCTTCACTGTTGCCGCAGTGCTCTGTGTGGTCTGCGCGGTGGTAGTGGCGACGGCTGCGGTGTCGCTGCGCCCGCAACAGCAACTCAATAAAGAGCTCGACTTAAAGAGCAATATCCTCGCCTCGGCCGGCCTGCTGCAAGCTGGTGTGCCGATCGAGAAGCAATTTGAGGCGGTCACGGTGAAAGTGGTCGATATGGCCACCGGTAAATTTACCGACGCTGTCGACCCACAAAGCTACAACCAGCGCAAAGCCTCAAAAGATCCGGCGCAGTCGCAGGCCCTTAGTGGCGATGAAGATATTGCCAAGATTAAGCGCCGCGCCAACTACGCCACGGTCTATCTGATAGAGACCGACAGCGGCATCGACAAAGTGATACTGCCGGTCAAAGGCTATGGTTTGTGGTCGACCATGTACGGCTTTGTCGCCCTCGAGGCTGACCTCGCCACCGTCGCGGGTATCGGTTTTTATGAGCACGCCGAAACTCCGGGACTGGGAGGGGAGATCGACAACCCCAGCTGGAAGGCGAGCTGGCAGGGCAAGCGTGCTTACGACAGCGACGGTCAATTGGCACTGAAGGTAATTAAGGGCCGCGTTGATACCGAGCGCGAGGGCGCCAACTACCAGATAGACGGTCTGGCCGGTGCCACATTGACTACCCGCGGCGTCGATAATTTGATTCGTTACTGGTTGGGTGAGAGCGGTTTTGCCGGCTTCATCAACCACCTCAAGCAAGGGGAGGCGTAACATGTCCAAGATTAAACAGACACTCTTAGACCCCATTTTTAACAACAACCCGATCGCCCTACAGATCCTCGGTATCTGTTCGGCGCTGGCGGTCACCTCGAGCATGAAAGTGGCCTTTGTGATGTGTATCGCTCTGACCACCGTCACCGCTTTTGCCAACCTGTTTGTCTCGCTGATTCGCCATCAGATTCCGAGCAATATCCGCATTATTGTCCAGATGACCATAATCGCTTCTTTGGTCATTATGGTCGACCAGGTGCTCAAGGCGGTTGCCTACGATATCAGCAAGCAGCTCTCGGTATTTGTTGGCCTGATCATCACCAACTGTATTGTGATGGGTCGCGCCGAGGCTTTTGCCATGAAAAACCCACCGCTGCCGAGCTTTTTAGACGGCATAGGCAACGGTTTGGGCTACTCAGTCATTTTGATGGCGGTGGCGTTTGTCCGCGAGCTGTTTGGCACCGGTAAGGTGTGGGGTGTCGAAGTGCTGGCCTCCACCACTGAAGGTGGCTGGTATGTCGCCAATGGCATGATGCTGATGCCGCCGAGCGCGTTCTTCCTGATCGGCTTGCTGATCTGGGGTCTGCGGGTCTGGAAAAAATCACAGGTTGAGCACGAAGAGTTCAAGATCGCGCCCAACACCAAACAAGCGGGTGAGGTGGCCTGATGGAACATTATTTAAGTCTGTTAGTACGCTCGATTTTTATCGACAATATTGCCCTGAGCATGTTCTTGGGGATGTGTACCTACATCGCGCTGTCGAAAAAAATCGGCGCCGCGTTTGGCTTGGGTATCGCCGTTATCGTGGTGCAAACCATCACTGTACCGGTCAACAACCTGTTGTTGGGCTATCTGCTCGGCGACGGCGCGCTGGCCTGGGCGGGCCTGCCCGATGTCGATTTGAGCTTTCTGGTCTATCTGTGTTTTATCGGCGTTATCGCTGCCATCGTGCAGATACTGGAGATGTTCTTAGACAAATACGTACCGGCACTGTACGGCGCGCTGGGGGTGTTCCTGCCGCTGATTACGGTCAACTGTGCAATCCTTGGCGGCTCGCTGCTGATGGCTGAGCGCGGTTACAACTTTACCGAAAGTGTGGTCTACGGTTTCGGCTCGGGCACCTCGTGGGCGCTGGCCATCGTCGTGCTGGCAGGTATCCGCGAAAAACTTAAATACAGCGATATTCCCGAAGGGCTACAGGGGCTGGGTATTGTCTTCATTTCGGTGGGACTGATATCACTCGGCTTCTTGTCTTTCGGCGGCATCGACATCTAACCCTCCAGGAGAAAGCCCATGAGTTTGGAAATTGTTCTTGGTGTAGTGATGTTCACCGCCGTCATCTTGGCGCTGGTGGCATTTATTCTTGTTGCGCGCAGTAAGCTGGTCTCTTCGGGTGACGTCAACATCGTCATCAACGGTGAGAAAACCATTACCGTCGCCGCTGGCGACAAACTGCTGCAGACGCTATCGGGCGCCGGCTTGTTCCTGCCCTCTGCCTGCGGCGGTGGTGGCAGCTGCGCACAGTGCAAATGTATTGTCTCCGAAGGCGGCGGTTCTATGCTGCCGACCGAAGAGGGGCATTTTACTAAGCGCGAGGCGGTAGAGGGCTGGCGCCTGTCGTGCCAGACTCCGGTCAAACAGGACATGCAGGTCGAAGTGCCGGAAGAGGTATTCGGTGTCAAACGCTGGGAGTGCACGGTTGAATCCAACCCCAATGTCGCCACGTTCATTAAAGAGCTGACCCTGCGTCTGCCCGAGGGCGAGAGCGTCAACTTCCGCGCCGGTGGTTATGTGCAGCTCGAGTGCCCGCCGCACCATGTCAAATACGCCGACTTTGATATTGAGCCGGAGTATCGCGGTGACTGGGAGCGCTTTGGCTTCTTTAAGTTGGAGTCGAAGGTCGACGAGCCGGTCATCCGCGCCTACTCGATGGCCAACTACCCAGAAGAGCGCGGTGTGGTTAAGTTCAACATCCGTATCGCCACGCCGCCGCCCGGCAGCGAGGGTATTCCCTGCGGACAGATGTCCTCTTATGTGTTCAACCTCAAGCCCGGTGATAAAATTACCGTTTACGGCCCGTTTGGTGAGTTTTTTGCCAAAGATACCGAGGCCGAAATGGTCTTCATCGGCGGTGGCGCCGGTATGGCGCCGATGCGTTCGCACCTGTTCGACCAGCTGCGCCGGCTTCACAGCAAGCGCAAGATTTCGTTCTGGTACGGTGCCCGTTCACTGCGCGAGTGCTTCTACAATGAAGACTACGATGAACTGGCTGCTGAGAACGACAACTTTGAGTGGCATCTGGCGCTCTCCGACCCGCAGCCCGAAGACAACTGGGACGGTCTCACCGGCTTTATTCACAATGTGCTCTACGAGCAGTATCTGAAGGACCACGAGGCGCCGGAAGACTGCGAGTTCTATATGTGCGGACCGCCGATGATGAACGCCGCGGTGGTTAAAATGCTGATTGATCTGGGCGTCGAAAAAGAGAACATACTGCTCGATGACTTTGGTGGTTAATCTCACAGCTGTAACAACAACGAGGCTACTTAAAGCCTCGTTTTTGTTTGTCGCACTGCTGTTAATCGGCTGTCAGCCGAGCGCGGAAAGTGTGCACTGGCAGGGTGGAGTGATGGGTACCCGCTACCACATCACCATCACCTCCGACCAGCCGATTGCGCCGACGCTAGAGGCCGAAGTGGCCGCACAGCTGCAGGCGCTCGACCAGCGCTTTACCACCTACAGCGACAGCTCCGAGCTGATGGCGCTCAACCGCCAGCCGGTCGGTGTGCCGCTCGAGGTCTCAGCCGAGCTCTACACGGTGCTCGTCGAAGCGGCAGAAATCTACCAGCTCAGCGATGGCGCCTTCGACCCCACGGTTGGCCCACTGGTTGAGTTGTGGGGGTTTGGCCGCGCCGCCAGCAGCGATCAGCTGCCGCCGGCCGAGGCGATTGAGCGAGCGCTGGCCGCGGTCGGTTTCCACCACCTGCAGCTACTCGGTGATCGCCGTGTTCAGTTGAATGCGCCGGTCGCCATCGATCTTTCGGCCATCGCCAAAGGCTATGCGGTCGATCGTATCGCCGAGCTACTCGAGGCCAACGCCCTCAACGACTACATGGTAGAAGTTGGTGGTGAGCTGCGCCTGGCTGGGCGCAACGCCAGTGGTAGCCGCTGGCGTATTGCTGTGGAGTCACCGCTTCAATTTGGTCAGGTCGAGCGGGTGCTCAGCCTCACCGATACGGCGCTGGCAACCTCTGGCGACTACCACAACTATTTTGAGGTCGACGGGGTGCGCTACTCACACACCATCGATCCGCGCAGCGGTTGGCCGGTGCCAAGAGAGCTGCTGTCGGTGACGGTGCTAGATGCACAGTCAGTGCGCGCCGATGCGTTGGCCACGGCGATCTCGGTGCTCGGCGTGGAGCGCGGTTTGGCCTTGGCCGAGCAGCTCGAGCTGCCGGTTTATCTGTTGAGTTTGCAGCAGGGTGAGCTGAAAGCTCATGCCAGCTCTGCGTTTGTGCCTTATTTGCACACTACACAAGACTAAAGAGGAATAGCCGATGGAGATTTTACTGGCCATTATAGTCGTCGGGTTGTTGATCACTGGTATGGCGATCGGCGTATTGATGGGGCGCCCGCCCATTACTGGCAGCTGTGGTGGCGTTGGCAAAGCGCTGGGCGTCAGCGACTACAGCTGCGAAATTTGCGGCGACGACCCGAACAAATGCGAGCAGCTCAGCGCCGAGCCAGCGCTCGGTTACGAGGTGGGTTCCGGCAAGTAATAACGACCGACTCTATGGACAAGGTGTCAGCAGACAATGGCAGATTTTAGTTACGATCTTTGTGTTATCGGCAGTGGTCCGGCGGGCGAGGGGGCAGCGCTGACCGCTATCAAGCAGGGCTGGACGGTCTGTGTGGTCGATGACCACGACGAGCCGGGCGGCAACTGCACTCACTGGGGCACTATACCCTCCAAAGCGCTGCGCCACTCGGTGCGGCGCATGGTGCAGTACAATACTCTGCCGATGTTTCGCGCCATTGGTGAGCCGCGCTGGTTCTCGTTTCCAGAAGTGATGAAAACCGCCGATGGAGTGATCCAGAAGCAGGTGGCGGGGCGCACCAAAGAGTACGCGCGCAACCGTGTGGCGATTAAAGTGGGGCGGGCTAAATTTCTCGACAGCAACCTGATTGCGGTCACCGCCAAGACCGGCAAAGTGACCCGAATCGCTGCCAAGCACTTCATTATTGCCACCGGGTCGCGGCCCTACCGCCCCGACGATATCGACTTTTCAGACCCCCATATTTTCGACAGCGACACCATCCTCGGCCTGAAAAGTACCCCGCGCAATATTATTATTTACGGCGCCGGGGTGATCGGTTGCGAGTACGCCTCAATATTTTCCGGTTTTGATACCCGTGTCGATCTAATTAACACCCGCGAGTGGCTGATGAACTTTCTCGACGATGAGATCTCTGACGCACTCAGCTACCACCTGCGCGATCTCAATGTGATGGTGCGCCACAGCGAGGAATATGCCAAGGTTATCCCGCGCGACAACGGCGTCACCCTCGAGTTGAAGTCTGGCAAGCGCATTCACGCCGAGGCGCTATTGTGGTGCAACGGCCGCACCGGCAACACCAACGACCTCGGTCTCGAGGCGTTGGGTTTAGAGGCCGACTCGCGCGGCCTGCTCAAGGTCAATGGCGACTATCAGACCAGCGTGGCCAATATCTACGCCGCCGGCGATGTCATTGGCTGGCCCTCACTGGCGGGTGCCGCCTACGATCAAGGCCGGTTTGCCGCCTCACACATGTGTGGCATGGCCGATCAGTACCGCGTCGACGATGTCGCCACCGGTATCTATACCATCCCTGAAATCAGCTACGTCGGCAAAACCGAGGCAGAGCTGACCGCCGCGCAGGTGCCCTATGAGATCGGCCGCGCCTACTTTAAAAATATCGCCCGCGCGCAAATTTCTGGCGAGGAGGTGGGGATACTCAAGATACTCTTCCACCAAGAGACACTGGAGATTCTGGGCGTGCACTGTTTCGGCGCCGAGGCGGCCGAGATTGTCCACATCGGCCAGGCTATTATGAGCCAGCAAGGCGAGGCCAACTCCATCAAATACTTTGTTCGCACCACTTTCAACTACCCGACCATGGCCGAGGCCTACCGCATTGCTGCGATCAATGGCCTCAACCGCATCAGTCGCGAACACCGCCAAGTGCACAGTCGCTGAGCGCCTGTGGCCACCGCGGTGAGGGCTAAACTGGCGCTGCTGTTGCGGCTTGGCGGCCGTTATTTTGGCGCCGTGCGCGGCGCCGGCTACCTCTCGTTTTTGTCGCTGTTCGCCATCATTGCCATGGCGCTGGGTGTGGCTGCGCTGGTGATTGTGTTGGCGGTGATGAACGGTTTTCAGCGCGAGATCGAGGGGCGTCTGTTGCAGCTGCTGCCCGCGGTGAGCGTGCAGTCGTTGCAAGGTTTAAGCCCGCAACAAGCAGAGCAAATAGCCATTGAGCTGAACCAGCTACCCGGTGTTAGCCACGCCTACCCGCAACTGGTCACTGCGGTGATGGCCGCCGGTCGCGGCGGTCAGCGCGGTGCCCAGTTGCGCTCGGTCGCCAGCCAACAGCCGCTGCACGCAGGCCATGCCAAACTGTTGGCGCAGCCGTTCACTGCGGTAGTCGGTGCGCAGCTGGCGCGCCAGCTGGGTGTGCGCCCAGGCGACAGCTTGGTGGTGACGCTGCCGCGGGTGACCACTACCCCATTGGGTCTCTTCCCGCGCAGTCGCCGGCTGCAGGTGGTCGATACCTTTGCGCTCGGTGCTCAGCTCGACAGCGCGGTGTTGCTGGTCTCGGCAGAGACCGCCGACCGGCTGCTCTCCGGCAGGGCTGTTGAGCGCGAAGTCGCCATCGAGTTAGTTGAGTCGCAGCCAGTTGACGCGTTTATCCGCAGCGCCAGCGCCGCCAGTTACCGCACAGCGGCACTGGCCGAGGCTCGCTGGCAGCCGTGGTATGCGCCGCTGGCCAGTTTTTTTGCCGCGGTGGCGCTTGAGAAGCGAGTGGTGGCGGCGCTGTTGGCGATGATTGTGATTGTCGCCGGCTTCAATATTGTCGCTACGCTGGCAATGACGGTAACCGCCAAGCGCAAAGAGATCGCGGTATTGCGCACGCTGGGACTAGAGCGGCGCGACGTGGTAGCCCTGTTTATGTTGCAGGGGCTGGCGCTGGGCGGCAGCGGTATACTGAGCGGTTTGTTACTCGGTTTACCGCTGGCATACTACTTGCCAGAGCTTATCGAGTTCTTTCAGCAGTGGGGCGCCGGCGATCTGTTCGACCCCACGGTGTTTATGATCCACTCACTGCCCACCCAGCTGCTGTGGGCCGATGTTGTCGCTATTATTGCCGGTGCGCTGCTGTTAACGCTGCTGGCGACACTGCCGCCGGCTTGGCGAGCTGGCTCCATACTGCCCTCGGAGGCGTTGCGCTATGACCGCTAATCCACTGTTACAGGTACGCCAGCTCTCGCGCAGTTACCGCGACGGTGACGCTGCGCTGGGTGGCGCCGAAGTCACCGTGCTGCAGCAGTTGGATTTAACCGTGGCTGGCGGTGATAGCGTAGCGGTGGTCGGGGTCTCCGGCTCGGGTAAGAGTACGCTGCTCAACTTGTTGGCCGGCCTAGACGACCCCAGTGGCGGGGCGATTACGCTGGCCGGGCGCAGCTGGGCGCAGCAGAATAGTTCCGAGCGCGCGCAGTGGCGCAACCGCCATATCGGCATGGTCTATCAGTTTCACCACTTGCTGCCGGAGTTTAGTGCGGTAGAGAACATCGAGCTGCCGCTCCTCATCGCCGGTGTGGCCGCGGCGCCGGCGCGCCAGCGCGCCAACGAGCTGCTCCAGCAGGTGGGTCTCAGCGCCCGCGCCAGCCACCGACCAATGGCGCTCTCAGGCGGTGAGCGACAGCGCGTGGCGATCTGCCGGGCACTGGCTAACCAGCCCAGCTTGGTGTTGATGGATGAGCCGACCGGCAACCTCGACCCGGCCACCGCCGGCGAGCTCGAACAGCTGTTGTTAGAGCTCAATCAACACAGTGGTACCGCGTTTATTATTGTTACCCACGACCACCGCCTGGCCGCCCGCATGGGGCGTCAGCTGGAGTTGGTCGACGGTCAACTTCAGCCCTGGCAGCCGCGCAGTTGAGCGCGTTGCAGCATTTACCTAGTCGGCTGATTGCGCAGCGCTACTTTAGTGGCGGTTTGCGCGGCTGGTCGGCGCTGCTGGTTGGTGCCGGTCTGGCGCGGCTGGCGGTGGGGGGGTTGGCGGTCAGTGTCGCGCTGTTGGTTGTGGTGCTGTCGGTGATGAACGGCTTTGAGCGTGAACTGCGCGAGCGGATTCTAGCTTTTGTCCCCCATGTCGAACTCGACTACCACAGCGGCGAGAGGGCTCAGAGCGACTACCAGCAGCTGCTCGGCGAGCCACAGTTGCGGCAAATGACCCCATTTGCCCAGACTGAAGGATTGCTCTATGTCGGTGGCCGCAGCCGTGCTATCAACGTGTTGGGATTGCAGGCGCAGCAGTTGCCGCGCGGTTGGGCGACGGTGCTGGCAACACCGCAACAGTTGCAGGGCGATGGCATACTGCTGTCAGCTGCGCTTGCCGAGCAACTCAAACTGGCGATTGGCGAGCGGCTGACACTACTGCTGGGCAGTGGGGCAGAGCGCGCGGCGACCATTGGGCACCGCCAGATAGTCGGGCTGTTTAATACCCACACCGAACTCGACCAACACACAGTGTTGGTGGCGGAGTCGAGCCTAGCATCGACTGCTGCGGTGCGCCGCGGCTGGCAGATCCAGCTCAATGAGCCACTCGACAGCCGGCGCTGGAGTCGCGCTGTCTATCCTGCGCTCTCCACCGACGCACGGCTCAACGACTGGCGCCAGAGCCACGGCAACCTCTACCAGGCGATCAAGCTCTCCAGGCAGCTGGTAGTGTTGCTAATTTTGCTTACCGTGGCCATAGCTGCATTTAATGTGGTGGCGATGTTGGTGATGAGTGTTGAGCGGCGGCGCGGCGACATCGCCATACTGCAGACACTAGGCCTACAACGCGGTGGTATTGTGGCGCTGTACAGCTTGCTGGCATTGCGTATTGGCAGCGCTGGGGTGGCGCTGGGGTTGATTGCCGGGCTGTTGCTCTGCCAAGCGGTAGCGCCGCTGTTCGCCGCGCTGCAGGGATGGCTAGAGTGGCCGTTATTGTCGACCGAGGTCTACCCGATCGATTATCTGCCGGTCGATGTTCGCACTGGGGATCTGCTGGTCATCAGTGTTACCACGCTGCTGTTGACACTGCTGGCGGCCATTTACCCGGCGCGACGCGCCAGCGCGATACTGCCGGCTACCGAGTTGCGCAGCGAGTAGCGGTTAGTAGTTGCGCTGCTGTTGGCGGCGCTGCCAGTTGCGCACCACCTTCCACCGCCACAGCCAAAACACTGCGCAGTAACTGACGGTCGCGGCGACCAGCGCCACCACCAAACTGCCCAACGCCAGCGGCAGCAGAATATGGCTGCCGACGCTGTCGAACCACTGCCAACTCAGCGTCACCTCATGTTGGCTGGGTTGTCGGCCGAGCAGCCAGGCGCCGAGGCGGTAGTTGAGGTAGAAGATTGGCGGGATGGTGAGCGGGTTGCTAATCCACACCAGAATCACCGCCAGGGCGAGGTTGGCCCGCCACCACAGCGCGGTAAATGCCGCCACCAGGGTCTGCACCGGCAGCGGCAAAAAAGCGCAAAACACGCCGATAAAAACTCCCAGCGATACCGACTGGCGGTTGATATGCAGTAGATTGGGGTCACCTGTCAGTCGATTTAGCCAGCGCAGCGAGGGCTTGGCCAGCAGTGACGGCAAGTCGGGTAGTATCTTGCGAAGAGTCTTGCGCGGCACAGTTGACCACTCCACTCACGGGTTGTGTAAGGGCGTTATTATGCCGCTGCTGGCGCGGACGAACCACTGTTATTGGCGCTGCTCGTGCGCCAACAACCAGCCTTTGTTGAGCAAGCCCAAATTATAGCCGCCCAGTCCGCCGCTACTGTTGATAATGCGGTGGCAGGGGATCACGATCGGCAGCGGGTTAGCAGCGTTGGCGCTGCCCACGGCCCGCGCCAGCGAGGGGTTGCCGAGTTGCTCGGCCTGCCAGCGGTAGCTGCGCGTTTCGCCATAGGGCACGCGGCTCAGCAGCCTCCAGCAGCGCTGCTGAAACTCCGTGCCAGCGGCGTTAAGCGACAGTTCAAAGTGGCGCCTGCGCCCAGCAAAATACTCCGACAACTGCTCCACTGCAGCCGCTGTGACGGCGTTGCCGCAGAGCGGCTCGGCGCTGCCCATTGCCAGCGCAAGCAGCGCGTTATCGCTGGCGGTCACGGTAACCGTGCCTAGCGGTGTCGCCACACTCTGGTGGTAGAGAGTGGGTGTCATCATTGGCGCCTCCAGTTAATTGCCGCTGCGGCTAGAGCCAAGCGGCGTTGCCAGTTAGAATAGCCGCTCGCCAAAATTGGGCGCAAGCAGAACAACGGAACCGATTATGCAGCCAGCACTGGCCATCGAACAGTTAAGCAAACAGTACCAAAACGGCTTTCACGCGCTCAAAGGGGTCAGTTTTACCGTGGCGCAAGGGGACTTTTTTGCGTTACTGGGCCCCAACGGCGCCGGTAAATCCACCACCATTGGCATTATTAGCTCGCTGGTGCGCAAAACGGCGGGTGCGGTCAAGGTGTTCGGTATCGACGTCGACAGCGATTTCTCTGCCGCCAAACAGTTGATCGGTGTGGTGCCGCAAGAGTTTAACTTTAGCCAGTTTGAAAAGCCGATCGATATATTGGTTCACCAAGCCGGCTACTACGGTATACCGCAGCGTCAGGCCTTGCAGAGTGCCGAGCGCTATCTCAAACAGCTGGGGCTGTGGGAGCGGCGCAGCCAACCGGCGCGCAACTTGTCTGGCGGCATGAAGCGCCGACTGATGATTGCCCGCGCCCTAATGCACAGCCCCAAGCTGTTAATTTTGGACGAGCCGACCGCCGGCGTCGATATTGAACTGCGTCGCTCCATGTGGGAGTTTCTCGAGCAGATCAACCGCGATGGCACCACAATTATTCTCACCACCCACTACCTGGAGGAGGCTGAGTCGTTGTGTCGCAATATCGCCATTATCGACCAGGGCAATATTGTCGAGAACACCTCGATGAAAGCGCTGCTGAAAAAACTCAATAAAGAGCACTTTATCCTCGATATCAGCGAGCCACTGCAGGTTGCGCCGCAGGTGGCCGGATACCCGATAACATTGCTCGACGAGCACAGTCTAGAGGTAGAGGTCGAGAAGCAGCGAGCGCTCAACACACTGTTTGCTGCACTCGGCGAGCAGGGCGTTAACGTGGTGAGTATGCGCAACAAGAGCAACCGTTTAGAGGAACTGTTCCTGTCGCTGGTCGATGCCAGTTTAGAGAGCCGTGCCGGGAGTGGGCTATGAATAATCAGCAGTTGTGGACTGCGTTTGCCACCATTGTACGGCGAGAGATCCGGCGTTTTTTGCGCATTTGGCCGCAGACACTGCTGCCGCCGGTTATCACCATGGTGCTCTACTTTGTTATCTTTGGTAAGTTAATTGGCGGGCGTATCGGCGAGATGGCGGGGCTGCCCTATATTCAGTTTGTAGCGCCGGGTCTAATCATGATGTCGGTGATCACCAACTCCTACTCTAATGTGGTCTCCTCGTTTTACAGCAGTAAATTCCAAAAAAATATTGAAGAGCTGCTGGTGTCGCCCACGCCCAATGCGGTCATTTTGGCCGGTTATGTGGCCGGTGGTATGTGCCGCGGGCTCGGGGTAGGGCTCATTGTCACCACGGTGGCGATGTTTTTTGCCGACCTGTCGCTGCACAGCCTGCCGACCACTATCGCCATCGTGTTGATGACCTCGCTGACCTTCTCGCTGGCCGGCTTGATCAACGCCGTATTTGCCAACAGCTTCGACGACATTTCGATTATTCCCACATTCGTGCTCACCCCGCTCACCTACTTGGGCGGCGTGTTTTACTCGATCAATCTGCTCGGCAGCTTCTGGGTCACGGTTTCGCTGGCCAACCCAATACTCTACATGGTTAACGCTTTCCGCTACGGGCTGACCGGTATCACCGACATCAATATCGTCTGGGCCTTCGCCATGTTGGCGCTATTCTCTGGCCTATTGTTTGGCTGGGCGCTCTATCTGCTCGAGCGCGGCGCCCGGTTGCGCAGCTAATGGCCGACTACCGCGACACCGCACTGGGCGACGCCACTGTCTATCCGCGCAGCTACGACGCCTCGCTGCTCTATCCTATAGCACGCCAGCGCGGCCGCGCCGAGCTAGGCTTAGAGAGTGGGGCGCTGCCATTTGCCGGCGTCGACACCTGGACCGCCTACGAGTTGTCATGGCTGGCCAACAACGGTTTGCCGCAAGTCGCCATTGCCGAATTTACAGTGCCGGCCGACAGCCCCAACATTATTGAGTCGAAAAGTCTCAAACTCTATCTCAACTCGCTTAACCAGCAGCGGTTAGAGAGTGAGTTGGCGTTGCAGAATCTGCTGCAAAAAGATCTCAGCGCCGCCGTAGGCGCCGCCGTAGCCGTTCAGATTTTTCGGCTTGAGGAGTACGCCGCCTGTCGCCCACTCGGCGAGCCTTACGGCCACTGCCTCGACCAACAGAATATCGTCATCGACAGCTACCAGCGCAACGGCCAAACAGTAGCGGTAGAGGCCGGCACCCCTGCTACCGAAATGCTCTACTCGCACCTGCTGCGTAGCAACTGCCCAGTCACCGACCAGCCAGACTGGGCGAGTATCTATATCGCTTACAGCGGCCCCAAGATAGACCGCGAATCGCTGCTGCGCTATTTAGTCAGCTACCGCAGCCATCAAGATTTTCACGAACAGTGCGTCGAAGCCATCACGCTCGATCTTATCAACCAGTGTGCGCCGCAGCAGCTCACCGTCACTGCCCGCTACACCCGCCGCGGGGGTATCGACATCAACCCGCAGCGCAGTGTGGGCCCGCCAATTTCGTTTGGGGTGCGCCAGGTTCGCCAGTAACTGGCGGCCCGCACAATCTGCTACCCATTGCGCTCAATCAGGGGGGTCGCCATGAGAGGTCAGAAGATCTACACCCTACGGATGACCAGCAAAATGCTCGGCACACTGCTGGCCACCCTGGGATTGGCAGTGAGTCTACAGGGGTGCAGCGTTGCCGAGACGTTCAGCAACTCGGACCCAGCCGCAAAGCAAAAATCGTTTTATGAGTTCTTAAAATGGCGCGTGACCAAGGAGCCAGCGCCGCCGCGCATCGCCATTGAGCGCTCTGATCAGTGGCAGCAGCTGCAAGCCAATGCCAGCAACTACGCGGTCTGGATCGGCCACGCCACCTACTTAATTAACAACGGCGACGTCACCGTGTTGACCGACCCCATTTTCTCCAAGCGAGCATCGCCAGTTAGCTGGGCTGGGCCGGAGCGGCTGATCGCGCCGGCGATACCGCTGGCCAGTTTGCCGGCGATCGATGTGGTAGTCATCAGCCACAACCACTACGACCACTTAGATATACCCAGCTTGCAAGCGCTGGCAGCAGCGAACCCCGCGCTACAGGTGTTGGTGCCGCAGGGCGACCGCGAGCTGCTTGCTCGCGCAGGTATCGCTAATGTCACCGAGTTTCGCTGGTGGCAAACCACCCGCATCAACGACACTGAGTTTACCTTTACGCCGGTACAACACTGGTCCAGCCGCGGCTTGACCGACCGCAATCGCAGCTGGTGGGGCGGCTGGTACATGCACCACCCGCAGTTAGATCTCTATCACGCTGGCGACACTGGTTATTCGCAAGACTTTATTGCCACCCGCGAGCGGCTCGGTGCGCCTGATTTCGCCTTTATCCCAATTGGTGCCTACAGCCCAAGATGGTTTATGCAAAACCAGCACATCAACCCGGAAGAGGCCCTACAGGTGGCGCTAGATCTCGGCGTCACCAAAGCGTTCGGTATGCACTGGGGGACTTTCATTTTGACCGATGAGCCGGTTAGGGAGCCCAAAGCCGAGCTCAACCGGCTCACTCAAGCGCAGCAAATGGAGGATTTCTTTACTGCACCGGTGCCTGGTGAGATTTTGCCGTTGCTGAGAAAATTGCCCTAAAACCAGTTCTGGTTGGAGTCTGTTGTTTGTTGGAGCAGGGGGCTTTTTTGGCGGTGAGATTGATTGCACTCTACAGCGCCTGCGCTGCAAAGCCCCCTGCGGGGCTGCGCCGCTGTGCGGCTTGGCCTGATTGCTGCGCAATCAGTCGAACCCTGGCGAGGGTTCTCACCCGCTCTCAACCAAAAAAACCCCTTGCGGGGTTTGTTTTGGCGGTGAGAGAGGGATTGCTCTTTGCAGCGCCTGCGCTGCAAAGCCCCCTGCGGGGCTGCGCTGCTGTGCGGCTTGGCCTGATTGCTGCGCAATCAGTCGAACCCTGGCGAGGGTTCTCACCCGCTCTCAACCAAAAAAACCCCTTACGGGGTTTGTTTTGGCGGTGAGAGAGGGATTGCTCTTTGCAGCGCCTGCGCTGCAAAGCCCCCTGCGGGGCTGCGCCGCTGTGCGGCTTGACCTGATTGCTGCGCAATCAGTCGAACCCTGGCGAGGGTTCTCACCCGCTCTCAACCAAAAAAACCCCTTGCGGGGTTTGTTTTGGCGGTGAGAGAGGGATTCGAACCCTCGATACGCTATTAACGTATACACACTTTCCAGGCGTGCGCCTTCAGCCGCTCGGCCACCTCACCGTAGGTTGCGCACTCTAAACAACTGCTGATGCAAAAGCAATAAACTCGGCATTTCTCTAGCGCTCGATGGCCGCGGTTAATGCTAGCTCGACCACTGCTGCAACTTCTCTTGTCGCTCCAAGTAACTCTATTTATATAGCCCAATGGATGTACAATGGGGTATCAGTAGGGTACCAGTGGATGCCGCTAGGGCTGTCGACACCACTACTGTAAGTAAGGATGCAATTGGCCAGACACGATGTCATTTTGGCGGCAGCCGAGCACCGTGAGCTCAGCGATAAGGCAGCGCAGGCGGCGCTGCTGGGTGGTCGTTTTTGGTTGCCGGTCGGCGTAGCTGAGTCTGGTCTATGGGTTGAGCCGGCGCTTGCCCGCAGTGGCGACGACCTACTGCTGCAGATAGTCAGTGGCGAATTGCGCATTGAGGGTTTTTTTGCTCACCCCGACAATCAATTCTGGCTGCTGGCGGTCAATCAGCAGGGCGCACTGTTGGCGCGCGCACTGGCCAATAGCCACAATGGCACTGTCCTTGTCAGCGCGGATGCCAACAGCGTTAGCCTCACCGCTGAGCTGCAACAAACCCTTGAACATACCGGCCTAGCGCTCGTGCAAAGTGGCGAGTTGCCGCCCGAGCTGTGGCGGTATTTAGGCGCGCCAGAGTCCGACCAAGAAATAGCCTGGTGGCAGAAGAGTTATGTTTATCTGCCGGCGGCAGCCTCACTGGGGCTAGGCTACTACACCTACCAAAACTCGGACGATGCAACCGTGCGGGTTGATGTGGCGGCCATCAGCGAATTGATTGCCGCTGACCACCGGCTGCAGTTGTCGCTCTACAGTGTCAGCGGCGAGTTGCTACAAGAGCCGCTACCGCTGGCTGCTGACGGCAGCAGTTCGCTGACGCTACCCCGCCAAGAGGGCTGGTTGGTCTGTGCCGTTACTGTCGAGGCGGGGCAGCAGGGCACCGAGCGCGGTGATATGGCTCTGATTGGTGGTGGCCAGCCGTTGCGCGGTACGCTCTATGCCGCCTGCCCGATTTCGGCGGCCGATTCAGAGCTTACTGTCACCGTCAGTTTCGTCTCGACGCTGGCCTATGAGTTGGCGCTTGCGCGCAGTGGTGATGCCGAGCTGGCCGAGCAACTGCCTACGGCGTATGAGCAGATAGCACAACTGTTCACGCTCGAGCTGCTTGAGCGCAGTGCGCTGCAGAGCGAGCAGAGTGCCGCCGACTCTACTCAGCTGCCCGCTGAGCCGCAGCGCTATTTGGCGCTGGAGCAGGTGTTGGCGCAAGCGGCGCTGAGCAGTGAATTAGATCTCAACGCGTTTTACCTGCAGCTACTCGTCGATCTGCAGCAGGTCGATGACCAGCTGCTACTCAGCCGCTCTGCAGTAGAGCAGCTTATCGGCGCCGCTGACAGGCTCGAACTCAACAGCCATTACTGGCTGTCGCTGGCCATCGACCACCACCCACCCCAGCTCACTCTACAGATGGAGCAGCCCAGCGAGCCAACATGGCAGCAGCACGGCAGCTTTTTGCTGACAGCCGACGAGCCCATTACCGGCTTAGCCATTGCCGACTTTGATACCCGTGGTGGCACCTTGACCGAGTTGGTTCAGCTCAGCCAGCAGCAGTGGCAGTTACTGTTTGCTGTCGAGCCAGGTTACAGCGGCGAGGTGGAGATTGCACTGCGGCCGGCGGTGGTGGTGGACCGCGCCGGCAACGCTAATCTGCTCACTGCCTCAGCGAGCGCCGACGCCGATAACCGCCCGCCAACGATCACAGCCGTTGCGCTCAGTTCAGACAATGGCTACTCCAGCCAACACGCCACACTGGGTGACCAACTGATTGTCGAGTTTGCCGTCAGTGAGTCACTGTTGGCGCTGCCACAAATTACTCTGCTCGGCATAACCGGTACGGCGCAAGCGCTTGGCGACAATCGCTATCGCTGGTCTACACCCGTGACTGCGGCGATGCCGGATGGAGTGCTGAGTTACAGCATTGCGCTGACCGATAGCGCCGGCAACAGCACAGCTTGGACTAGCGATGGCAACCAGCCGACGGTGGTTATCGACCAGACCGCGCCCAGCCAGTTATGGTTAAACCCCGCCATCAGTGCCGACAGTGGTGTCGATACCGAGGACGACCACACCAACATTGCCGAACAACAGCTGCTCGGCAGCCTCAGCCAACCCTTGGCTGAGGGCGAGCGGGTGCAGCTCAACGTGGCCGGCCAGTGGCGCGATATCACCGCTGCGGTTAGCCAGCAGGCTATCAACTATGCGCTAAAGCTAAGCGCGGGCGATAACGCGGTTGCGCTGCGGGTTATCGATGCTGCCGGCAATGTGAGTGCAGAGTCACACTACAGCGCACTGCTCGACCAGCAACGGCCCGAGGTTACCTCGGTACAACTGCTCAGCAGCAATGCGCTGCCCGGTGTTGCCGGTATTGGCGATCGCTTAACCCTGACAGTAGTCAGCAATGAGGCCATTGTTGTGCCTCAATCAGTCACCTTGGCTGGGCTCGCTGGCGAGATTACCCCGCTCGGCGAAAACGGCTTCACCGCTACGGTGATCGTAACTGCCGCGGCATTGCAGGGGCCAGTGCAGTTCAACTTAGTGCTCGCAGACATTGCCGGCAACCTCAGTGCCGCAGTTACCCAACAGGCGGTGGCAGCGATCGAGGTCGACAGTCTCGCGCCCACCGCGCTGATACAAGAAATTTCCCTCTCGAATGACACCGGTAGCTCGGCGAGCGATGGCATTACCACGGCAAGTGACCAGACCCTGACGGCACGAATTTCACAGCCGCTCAACTCTGCTGAGAGGCTCTTTTTCACCGCCGACGGCAGCAATTGGCAAGATATAAGCGACCATATTGATGAGAGCTATTTCAGCCTTGCGCTGACGCTGGCAGAAGGACAGAACACCCTGCAGTGGCGGGTAGTTGATGGCGCCGGCAATATCGGTGCAACCACCAGTTATCAGGCCGAACTGGACACCACTGCACCTACGGTGACCGCCGGTAGCTTCTCGCTGAGTGCCGATAGCGGCAGTAGCAGTAGCGACGATTTAACGCAAACCGCCAGCCAAACCCTGCAGGCGCAGCTCACTGCCGAGCTGGAAGTAGGCGACCGGCTGGAACTGCAGCGCGACAGCGGCGAGTGGGTGGATATTACCAGCGCGGTAAGCGGCCAAAACATCGCCCACCCGCTCACTCTTAATAATGGGGATAACCACTTTGCGCTGCGCGTAGTCGATGCCGCCGGTAACATTGGCACAACCACCAACTACCAAGCCGAACTGGACACCACTGCACCTACGGTGACCGCCGGCAGTTTCGCGCTGAGTGCCGACAGTGGCAGTAGCAGCAGCGACGCTTTAACCCAGACTGCCAGCCAGACGCTGCAGGCGCAGCTTACTGCCGAGCTGAAAGTGGGCGATAGGCTCGAGTTGCAGCGCGACAGCGGCGAGTGGGTCGATATTACCAGCGCGGTGAGGGGTCAAAATATTGCGCACTTAGTTACCCTAAACAACGGGGACAATATTTTTGCGCTGCGGGTAGTCGATGCCGCCGGCAATATCGGTACAACCACCAGTTACCAGGCTGAACTGGACACCACTGCACCTACGGTGACCGCCGGTAGCTTCTCACTGAGTGCTGACAGCGGCAGTAGCAGCAGCGACGATTTAACGCAAACGGCCAGCCAGACGTTACAGGCGCAGCTCAGCGCCGAGCTGCAAACGGGCGACCGGCTCGAGTTGCAGCGCGACAGCGGCGAGTGGGTCGACATTACCAGTGCGGTGAGCGGCCAAACTGTCGCCCACTCGCTCACCCTCAATGAAGGTGATAACCACTTCGCCCTGCGCGCAGTCGATGCCGCCGGTAACATTGGCACAACCACCAACTACCAAGCCGAACTGGACGCCACCGCACCAACGGTGACTGCCGGCAGCTTCGCGCTGAGCGCCGACAGCGGCAGTAGCGACAGCGACGCTTTAACGCAAACTGCCAACCAGACGTTGCAGGCGCAGCTCACTGCCGAGCTGCAAGAGGGCGATAGACTGCAGCTACAGCGCGACAGCGGCGAATGGGTCGATATTACCAGCGCGGTGAGCGGCCAAAACATCGCCCACGCGCTGACCCTCAACAACGGGGATAACCTTTTTGCCCTGCGCGTCGTCGATGCTGCCGGTAATATTGGTGAGGCGACCAGCTACCAAGCCGAGCTGGACACTACCGCACCTACGGTCACCGCCGGCAGCTTCGCGCTGAGCGCCGACAGCGGCAGTAGCAGCAGCGACGATTTAACGCAAACGGCCAGCCAGACGTTGCAGGCGCAGCTCACTGCCGAGCTGCAAGCGGGCGACCGGCTGGAACTGCAGCGCGACAGCGGCGAGTGGGTCGATATTACCAGCGCGGTGAGCGGTCAAACTGTCGCCCACGCGTTGACTCTCAACGACGGGGATAATCATTTTTCTCTGCGAGTGGTCGATGCCGCTGGCAATATTGGTGAGGCGACCAGCTATCAAGCTGAGTTAGACACCATGCCGCCGGCCGCAGGTTTTTTAGCTTTTGCCGACATAGACACCTCGGTACTAGTCGATAGCAGCGGCGGTGAAACGCTAGTGACCAGCGACAATAGCTTTACGCTAAGCAGCAGCGGCGCAGAACCTGGCGCAACGGTGAGCTACCAGCACTCACTCAACGGCAGCGACTGGGTGGACACCTCTGCCAGCCAGATCACGATCGCCGACAACAGCTACTGGTTTCGCACCGTTGTTACCGATACCGCTGGCAATGTCAGCTACAGCGCTAGCCGTCAGCTGATTATTGATACTCAGGCGCCGAACAATAGTCTGCTGGATAGCAGTCCTTCTGAATCGTTGACCACTTTGTCGAGAACATACGACATGGAACTAGTCGCTCTGCCCGATGGTGGTTATTTACTGGGCGCAGCAGCAAAAAGTAGCTCAACGTCTAACGTGCATTTGCAGTATTTTGACGGCAACGGTCAGCCGGTAGGTAATGTTAAACAAGTTGTTGCACTTTTAGAGAGTAACGTTGTTGCCTTAACGGTATCGGACAATGGCCAGGTGGCAGTGGCGGTAGTAAATGATGGCGGCTCATCGCTTAGCGATGAGCTACGCCTCTATCGCTATGATTACCAAACAGAGACGGCTAATTTGGTCTGGTCACAGACCAGTTACTACCCGCAAATCACTGACTACTCTACCTTGGATATGGGCAGTTTTGGCTCTCAGGGTGAGTTAGTTCTTTTTGCCGAAGGGGTTCGCTATACGCAAAATTCTACGACTCGCAATGCGTACGACTTTGCCTATGGTTTTGATTCTGAGTTGAATCCTATTAGTACTGCGACTGGTTCGGGAGATTCAACAGAGTGGGCTTGGTTAGATGATAGTGGCAGCCGAGCACGCGTCTTTACCACTGTCTCAGGGAGCTTTTATTACAGCTTTCTTCAAATTAGTCCCTCATCCGGTAGAAGTTCTACGATTAAGCTCAGTGACGATCTTGGCTATGGCCAGCCGACATTAACGACATATAACAACAATACAGAGATTGCCGTAGCTTGGAGTGGACTAGATAGAATTTATCTACAACGCTTTGATATCACTGGTCAGAGTATCGATGTCGCTTTAGATATCAATACTGCTAGCGTCGACCTCCAGCCGATTCTTTATGGCCTCGATGGCGGTGGTTTTGTATTGGCGTGGCGCGCCGACAGTATTTTACAGCTGCAATTTTTTGATCAAAATGGTGCTGCGCTTGGCGACGCCAAAACACTTGAGAACGGACGACTCTCACGCGATCCGTTTTTTTTACAGGTTGGCGAAAATCGCGACATACTGATTGGCTGGTCAAACACATCAACCGTTGATCGGGGCTTCCATATTCAACGATTTAGTGACCAAGGTGAGCTGCTTGGTGAACCGACTAGCCTCGCTGGAATTGCGGTTGATCTGTCCGCTGTTGAACTTGCCGGCGGGGAATACGCTGTTGCACTCACTCAACCAAACACTGGCAGTTATAACCAAATAAAGCTCTTTCATTTCGACCATAACGATAATCTATTGGTGACGCCGAAGCTGCGCTTCTCGGTTGACACTGGGCGCTTTAATAACGATCTGATCACCGCCAATAGTGAGCAGACCATTACCGCCACTCTGCAAAACCCAGTGAAGAGTGGGGAGATACTACTGGGTTCGGTTGACGGTGGCAGTAACTGGCAAGATTTGACTACAAGCGTAGAAAATAAAATATTTAGCTGGCAAACCACGCTCAGCGGTAGTGGCCAGTTAGTACTTAAGTTGGTCGATGTTGCAGGTAATGAGACTCTGCTTGCTAGCGTGCGCTATCTCATTGACCAGAGCGCCCCTGAAGCTTTCATCACCAATATCGCACTGAGCAATGATACCGGCAGCAGTATCAGTGACCGGATTACCTCAGTGGCGGCGCAGACTCTATCAGCAACGCTATCGAGAGCGCTGGACGCCGACGAGGCACTATACGGTTCACTCGACAATGGCGACAGTTGGCAGTTGATCACCGATAGCGTCTCTGGCACGCAGATTAGCTGGGGACACAACGTACAGTTGGCAGGTGATAGCGCCATAAAACTCAAGGTGGTCGACCTGGCCGGTAACCAAGGCGCCGTACTGGAGGCCGACTACACTCTCGACCAAACTGCGCCGGCGCCCGGCACCTTGCAGCTGAACGGCTTTAGCGACAGCGGTGCCAGCGACAGCCCGGTACCGATTAGCAATACCAACAGCTTTACCCTAGCGGTCGACGGCGCCGAGGCCGGTAGCCAGATCAGTTACCAGATTGCCGCCACTGCTGCCGAGCCGCTGTGGCAGAGCCAAACTGCCGAGGTCACTGCGCTCAGCGATGGTGCCTACAGCTTGCGGGCGGTGGTTATCGACGCTGCCGGCAACAGTGCAGCGAGCGCTGCGGTGGGTATTGTTATCGACACCGCGGCGCCAGAGGTCAGCAGCGTTTCAGTGGCGGCGCGCGATGGCGACGCCCTTGTGAAGGTGGGCGATTTTGTCGACCTAACCTTTACCAGCAGTGAGCTTCTTGACGGCACCACCCAGGCGCTGATCAACGGCGAGAGTCTCGCCCTAGAGCTACTAGCCAGTGACGGCGATCAGTACCATTACCGCGCCAGCTATACGGTCACTAGCGAGACCAGCGAAGGGGTGGTGACTCTGGCGCTGCAAGCCGAGGACTTTGCCGGCAACCGCAGTGCGCTGATAAATGCCACCACCGACGCAAGCTCAGTGAGAGTCGATCTTACCCCGCCAGCCGCTGGCGAGTTACTGTTTGTCGACTTGGTGAATAGCAGCGGCGGTGACACGCTGGTGACCAGCCACAACAGCTTTGCGCTGAGCAGCAGCGGCGCAGAACCTGGCGCTACAGTGAGCTACCAGCGCTCACTCAACGGCAGCGACTGGGTGAACACCTTAGCCAGCCAGAGCGCAATTGCCGACAACAGCTACTGGTTCCGCGCCGTTGTTACCGATACCGCTGGCAATGTCAGCTACAGCGGGGCTCGCCAATTGCGGGTGGATACTAGCGCCCCGAGCAATAGGCTACAGGTGGCGGGCGGCAGCGATCTGGGTATAACCGCGCTGATTAGCGACAATACCCTGTTAGAGCTGACGCTCACCGGCGACCGTTACGGCGGTTATATAGCCGCGTGGTCTGCAAACAACAGTTCCGGCACTAACCGCGACATCTACCTGCAGCGGTTCGACAGCAGTGGTGAGAGTGTAGTCGATGCCCGCTCGGTGTTAGGTTCCACCACCAGCGCAGATTACAGCGACAACTCGCCGCAGCTGATGGCGTTTGATGACGGCACCTGGACACTGTTCTATCGCTATAACAATGGCTCAGGCACGAGTTATCTGGCGGCTAAACAGTTCGACAGCAGTACGCTGGAGACGCTCTCTCAGCGTAATAGTCTGGGTGAACCTGCTGCTTACCAAATTTGGCAGGCGCTGGATATTATTTCGGTGGACGACGCTGCGCGCTATGCCATTTCAAATTATGTCCCGTCAGCCAGTAGCCCTTATCAAGCAATTTACGTCGAGGCCGCCAGAGACGGGCAGGTGCTCAGCCAGACAGTCGACTTTATGGCGCAGACCCAGCTGCTTGAGCTGGACGATGGCACCGTAGTGCAGAGTGGTTTGAACGGCTTTGATCCAAGCCGTGGCGGCGGTTTTCCTACTTTGTTGCTGTTCTCTGCTGATGGTACAGCGGAAACACCGGTCTATTGGAGCTCAACAGAGCGCATTGAGACACCGCTCACCGCTGCGGTGATTTCAGCTAACGCCTTTGTTGTGGCCTGGCAACAGCAAAACAATATTGCTGTACGGCGTTTTAGCAACGACGGCACAGAGCTCGATAGTGACACTATTTTACTGCCCATTGCATTGGGCCGTGGCAGCCAACCGCAAATTCTCAGTACGGGCGAAGATGGTAGCTTCGCCGTGCTATGGCTGAGCGATTACTCCTACGTGCTGCAGTGGTTCAATAACGACGGCAGTGCTCGCGGTGAACCTCTCTACAGTATTCGGGATACTGCTATTAGGGATCTGCAGGCGATCGTGCTAAGCGATGGCAGCTTGGTAGTTGCCTGGCACGGCCATGTGGGCGGGCCGACCCCCGCCAGCGCTGAACGCTATGCTTTTATGCAGCGCTACGGCAGCGACGGCAACGCGCTCGGCGAACTTTATGTGTCGCCGCCCAGCGGCGGGTTAGACTTGCTTGGCAACCTTGTACTGCAGCCACTCGCCAACGATGAGTTTGTGCTCAGTTGGCGTCGCTACGGCACCAACGTTTCTGCGGCTGTGCTGCAGCTGTTTGACGCCAATGGCCAGCCGGTTGTCGACAGCGGCGCGGCCTTTAGTGCCGACAGCGGCCGCTTTGCCACAGACTTTGTTGTTAACCAGACGGCGCAGACGCTGACCGCAACACTGGCGGCGGCGCCCACTAGCGACGAACGGCTGCTCGCCTCGCTGGATGGTGGCGACAGCTGGCTGGATATCAGCGACCAGCTCACTGGCAGCCAGTTGAGCTGGACGCTGACGCTACCGGCTAGCGGTCAGTTGCAGTTAAAGCTGACCGACACCGCCAACAACGAGATGTTGCTGTTAGACCGAGCCTTCCGGGTTGATAGCCAAGCGCCGCTGCAAACTATTAGCGATATTGCCCTCGGCAACGACAGCGGCAGCAGCGACAGCGATAGGCTCACCAACCAAGACGAACAGACCATCACCGCCACGCTGTCGGCGCCGCTGGGTACCGACGATACTCTGTGGGGCTCAGTCGACGGAGGCCTAAACTGGCGGCCAATTAACGACATGGTCGATGGCACCGCTATAAGCTGGACCACCGGCTCGCGGCTGGCCGGCAGCAGTGAGATCCACCTGCAGGTGGTCGACCTGGCCGGCAACGAGGGTGCTGTAGCAGTGGCCGACTACATCCTCGACCAAACTGCGCCGGCGCCCGGCACCTTGCAGCTGAACGGCTTTAGCGACAGCGGTGCCAGCGACAGCCCGGTACCGATTAGCAATACCAACAGCTTTACCCTAGCGGTCGACGGCGCCGAGGCCGGTAGCCAGATCAGTTACCAGATTGCCGCCACAGCCGCCGAGCCGCTGTGGCAGAGCCAAACTGCCGAGGTCACTGCGCTCAGCGATGGCGCCTACAGTTTGCGGGCGCTGGTAACCGACGCCGCCGGCAACAGTGCAGCGAGCGCTGCGGTGGGTATTATTATCGACACCGTGGCACCAGCAGTCAGTGCCGTTGCACTGGCCGCGCGCGATGGCGAGGCGCTGGCCAAGCTGGGCGATATTATCGACTTAACCTTTACCAGTAGTGAGCTTCTCGGCGATACCACTCAGGTGCTGATCAACGACGAGAGTCTCGCCCTAGAGCTACTAGCCAGTGACGGCGATCAGTACCATTACCGCGCCAGCTATACGGTCACTAGCGAGACCAGCGAAGGGGTGGTGACTCTGGCGCTGCAAGCCGAGGACTTTGCCGGCAACCGCAGTGCATTGATAAATGCCACCACCGACGCCAGCGAGGTAACAGTCGATTTGACGCCGCCAACCGCCGGCGAGTTGAGTTTTGCCGACTTGGAGATTACCAGCAGCGATGGCAGCAACCTCACCAGTGATCGCGACTTCAGTCTAACAGTGACCGGGGGTGACACCACGGCACTGGTCAGCTTTGAGCGCTCCACCAATGGCACGCTGTGGAGTGCCACCGAAACACTACAGGCCAGCCTGTCCGACCGGCTTTACTACTTTCGCGCCGTGTTCACCGATAGCGCCGGCAATATTAGTTACAGCAATGTCGAGCAACTCACTATCGATACCCGCGCGCCCAATAACCGGCTGCTCGACACCAGCCCGTCGGCAGTGTTTGGAAGCCTCACTTATTCTTTTGATATGGAGTTGGTGGCACTGCCCGACGGCAGTTATCTGCTTGGCGCCGCCGCTAAAAAATCTCCCTCGACTCGCTATGATCTTTACCTGCAGCGGTTCGATGCCAACGGCCAGCCGCTGGATGCTATGAAGCACATTAGCAGTAATGAGAGTAGCTCATTAATAGCGTTGGCGGTGACAGGTGATAGTCAGCTGGCGGTGGCGTCGGTGGATGCTGGTAATTACTGGGCGGGTGACCAAGTGCGTCTCTACCAGTACGACTACCAAGCCCAGAGCGTGCTCAACAGCTGGAGCCGGACCAATTATTCAAGCATCCTGGTGGATTACTACACATTGGATGCAGTCGCTTATGGTCAAGAGGGTGAGGTGCTGGTGTTGGCCGGTGGTCGAACGTACTCTCAATCGTCCAATGCGACTGGGGATGCTATGCACAGCTACGGCTTTGATGCCGAGCTCAATAGCGTGACAGCTCCCTACGGCACAGGTGATCCTGCTGAGTGGACTTGGTTGGGCGCAACCCAGGGTACCGCGCGTGTTTTTTCGAATAACCATTCCAGCGGTTACCGCAATTACTTAGAGATTTGGCCCGGCAGTGGCGGCCAGTCAACGACCCAGTTCAGTACGGGCAGCGACCCCGGCCAGTCAACTGTGACTAGCTACAACAGCGACGGCGATCTTGCCGTAGCGTGGGCTAGGTATGGGGTGATCAATCTACAGCGCTTTAATACCGCCGGGCAGAGTTTGGCGGCGCCGGTCACGCTGAACGCCGGATACGACACTGACCCAGTACTGCACAGTCTCGACGGCGGTGGCTTTGTGCTGGCCTGGCGTGGCGATAATATTCTGCAATTGCGCTTTTACGATGCCAACGGCGCTGCTGTGAGTGATATTTATACGTTCGATAACGGGCACATCTCACGCGATCCAATTTTTTTGCAGGTGGGCGAGCGTCGCGACCTGCTGGTCGGCTGGGCGAATACCTCAGCTGGCGATGAATCGGCGTTTTACATCCAGCGCTTCAGCCGCCTGGGCGAGCTGCGCGGTGACGCTATAAGCCTACTCGGTAATACATCGGATTTCTCTATGGTCGAGTTGGCCGGCGGCGAGTATGCGGTGGCGCTCACCAAGGCCGGGGTGGCGTTGAACAACGCTATTAAGGTCTACCAGTTTAGCCACGACGACACTCTACTCGGTGCGCCGCAGCTGCGCTTCTCGGTTGACAGTGGCCGCTTTAATAACGACTTAATAACCGCCACCGCCGAGCAGACCATCACCGCTACATTAATTAACCCGCTGGCGGCCGACGAGTGGTTGTTGGGCAGTGTTGATGGCGGCGCCAGCTGGAGTGATCTGCGCCCATTTATTAGCGGCCAGCAACTGAGCTGGGCGGTGACGCTGCCGGCCAGTGGCCGGCTGCAATTGATGGTGGAAGATGGCGCCGGCAACCAGACCTTGTTGCTCGACGACCCGTTTACTGTCGACCAGGTAGCGCCCGCAGTGGTGATAGATGGGGTAGCGATCGCGTCAGACCAACAGACCATTACTGCAACACTCTCTCAACCCTTGGCTGAATATGACCTACTTTATGGCTCTCTCGATGGCGGCACCAGCTGGCGGCTGATAAACGATGCGGTCACCGGCACAGAGGTGAGCTGGAGCCGTGGCGTCAGTCTGGCTGAAAGTGGCGAAATCGCCTTTAAAGTTGTCGACTTGGCGGGCAATCAAGGGACCATTACCCGAATTAACTACCCGATCGTCGATATCGACACCAGTGTTGTGCTCTTTGACCTGGTCAACGGCGCCAGCTCCAGCCATTCCGGGCGTCATTTCAGCAGTGCGGTGGACTACACCATCTATCTGCTAGTCGACAGCGACACCACCCAGCTGACCAGTACCGGCAGCGGCTGGGGCAGCTGGAGTGGTGGCGCCAACCTGACCGCCAGCGACAAACTGGTGATCGTCGGTGACAGTGGCGCTATCGATATCGTCGGTCTATACAGTGCTGCGGGGCTGGCCGATGGCGATGACCTGAGTGCGGCAACTGACCAGTTGCATTTACAGGTGGGCAGCAACTCGACGGCCGAGCAGCTGATTATCACTGCCGGCGGCGCGCTGACGCGTCGCATGGCCTACAGCGACTTGGGTATTGAAGCGCAGTTGTGGAGCGGTACCGCGCAGCTGGCCAGCACGCTGCGCAGTGGCCAATTTCTCTCCAGCTTGCCGGCCAGGTTGTTGACCAGCCAGGGGTTGAGCTAGCTCGCCGCAACGCGACCAACTGGCCACAAACCACGCCGCTTTTGTACTTGGCAACACCCGCCCGGTTGGTTAGATTAGCCAAGTACAATAATAACTAAACCAGCGTCACAGCTGGATACTCACAGTAATCTGCAGAGAGGTAGACCCATGCTTAATAGATCACCTATAAGTGCTTTGGCCATGCTGCTGGCGGTGCCGGCGCTGGTCGCGCTGAGCGGCTGCGCAGACAAAGCCCCCGAACCGAGCGGCGTCACCCACCAGCGGTTAGTTAACTCCGCAGCAGAGCCGCAAAACTGGTTTGGCTATGGCGGCGATTACGGTGAGCAGCACTTCAGCACGCTGGATCAGATCAACAGTGACAACGTCGATCAGCTCGGGCTGGCCTGGAGCTTTAAGTACGATCTCGATCGCGTTGTACAGGGCATACCGGTGGTTGCCGACGGTGTGATGTACACCACCAGCGCGTTCAGTATTGTTCACGCGCTCGACGCCGTTACCGGTGAGCTGCTGTGGAAGTACGACCCTGAAGTGTTTAAAGCTGTGGCTGGCACCGGTTGTTGCGATGCCGCCAACCGCGGTGTGGCGCTGTTGAACGACAAAGTCTTTGTCGGTGTCTACGACGGCCGCTTGGAGGCGCTCGATGCCGCTACCGGCGAGCTGGTCTGGTCGGTCGACACGGTGATAGATGCCGAGCGCAACTACACCATCTCCGGCGCACCGCGCGTAGTTAAAGACAAAGTGATCATCGGCAACGGCGGTGGTGAGTACGGGGTGCGCGGCTATATTACCGCCTACGACGCCAACACCGGCGAAATGGCTTGGCGGTTCTACACCGTGCCCGGTGACCCGTCGCTGCCGCCTGAAGATGCCGCGATGGCGATGGCGCAAAAGACCTGGTTTGGCGACAGTTACTGGGAGCAGGGTGGCGGCGGCACCGTCTGGGACTCAATGGCTTACGACCCAGAATTAGATCTTTTTTACATAGGGGTTGGCAACGGCTCGCTGTGGAACTACAAAGAGCGGAGTGAGGCTAAGGGCGACAATTTGTTCCTCTCCTCTATTGTGGCGCTGCGCCCGGACACCGGCGAGTACGTCTGGCACTACCAGACTACCCCTGGCGACGCTTGGGATTACACCGCCACTCAGACTATTACCGTCGCCACTCTGCCGATTGACGGCGAGCCGCGCCGAGTCGTGATGCAGGCACCTAAAAATGGCTTCTTCTATGTTATCGACGCCGCCACCGGCGAGCTGATCTCGGCAGAAAAGTTTGGTTATGTCACTTGGGCCAAAGGTGTCGATCCTGAAACCGGCCGTCCAATTGTCGACAACGATGCGGCCAACTACTGGGAGTCAGGCGAGGGCAAGGTGGTGTTCCCAGGCTCACAAGGGGCGCACAACTGGAACCCGATGAGTTATTCACCGATCACTGGTTTGGTTTATATCCCCCAGCAGGTGACACTAGAGCATTTTGTACCGCTGCCCAGTGACGAAATTGTCAAACCGAGCAAGTACGATCTCAATATTGGTATGGTGGTGCCGGTGGTACCCGAGACACCGGAAGAGATTGCGCAGCTGCACCAGATTTATCGCGGTAAATTGCAAGCTTGGGACCCGATCAAGCAGCAAGAGGTGTGGTCGCATCCCCATGACCATATCGCCAACGGTGGTACGTTGGCGACTGCGGGCAACTTAGTGTTCCAAGGTACTGCGGATGGCCGCTTTGTCGCCTACGCCGCCGACAGCGGTGAAAAACTCTGGGAGGTGCCGGTCTCCAGTGGGGTGGGCGCCGGCCCGATGACCTATGAAGTGGATGGCGAGCAGTATGTGGCGATCAACGTCGGTTACGGTGGCTCATTTGGCATCACCTTCGGCGCGTTGTCGCAGCTGACTAAAGTACTGCCAGACTCGCGCCTCTATGTCTTTAAGCTGCAGGGCGACCAACCGCTGCCAGAGTTTAAGCGCCGCACGATTGAGATGCCGCCGCTGATTGAGCCGCGCGGCGATCAGGCTTCTCTTGAGAACGGAGAACGTCTCTACGGTTTGCGCTGCGCTGCCTGCCACGGCCTCAGCGCTATCAGCGGTGGCCTGCTGCCAGACTTGCGTATGCTCACCCAAGAGAAGCACGATATGTATCTCGGTACGCTGATGGGTGCCCTGCAACAAAACGGCATGCCTAGCTTTGCCGGCCGCCTCAGCGTGGAGGAGATGACCGACATCCAGAACTATCTCATCAAGCGTTCGCACGACCTGCGCGAAGAGCTTAAAGAGGCCGGTTTCGACAGCGAGTAACCGCCGTGCAGCCGATTCTGCATCTGCATGATTTCCTCACCGATCTGCCTGTGACGATCCGTGAGGAAATTTATGCGGCTACCCACTTTCGCCAAGTAGCCGCTGAGGAGTTAGTCTACCAGCAGGGCCATAGCCCGGACTTTATGGCGCAGGTGATCGACGGCGAAGTTAAACTCTGCATCTACTCTGCCGAGGGTCGCGAGATCATCACTGCCAGTTTTCGCAGTGGTGACTGTTTTGGTGAGCTGGGACTTATCGATGGCCTGCCGCGCATGACCAGTGCGGTGGCAGTTTTGCCCACCAAGTTGCGTATTTTACGGGCTTCATCATTCCAGTTTTTCTACCAGAAATACCCAGAATTGAGTCGCGCGCTCAATCTATTTATGAGTCGTCATGTGCGGCTGCTCTACGAGTTTTCTGAGGAGGCGAAAAGCCTGAATTTGCACCAAAAACTTGGTCGCACGCTCTGCCGGCTCGGCCACAGCCACGGCAGTTCCACCGACGAGGGCGGGGTGATGGTCTCTACCTCTCACGAGGAGCTAGCTAAGCTGCTTGGCGCCTCGCGACAGAGTGTTAGTAAAGAGCTGAAAGCGCTCGAACGCGAGGGGGTAATTACCATCCGCTATAACAAGCTGCTTATCCACAGTTTGGCGGCGCTCGAAAAGGAGTACGCAGCATTGGTCAGCAGTGCCCCTTTCGCTGCCAGCTATCACGACCCCAGCTAACCCTAAAGAAAGATTTTATCGGGATTGAGCAGGTTGTGGGGGTCGATTGCCTGTTTGATGCTCTTCATAAGGGCGATTTCGATTTCGCTGCGCGAGTGGTGAAGGTAAACGCGTTTATCCAGTCCAATACCGTGCTCCGCCGAGATAGCGCCATTGAAAGGCACCAGTTCGCTGTAGACGACCTCTTCGACCTCGGGTTTATTCTCGGTAGGGCCAAATACCAGATGAATATTGCTGTCGCCGAGGTGGCCAAACGCCAGCAGTCGGCCTTGAGGCTGTAGCTCGGTGAGGCGCCGCTCTACCGCTTGGATATAGCGCTCCATATCGCGGATCGGCAGGCTGACATCGAACGCAGCAGGTGGGAAAAGGGCGTGCACCATGCCCTCGATATCATCGCGCATCGCCCAAATCTGCGCCGCTTGCTGGCTGCTTTGGGCAATCAAAATGTCGCTGGCAAGTTGTTGCTCCAGCAACTCGCCGAGTACTGCCTCAAAGTGTGCCGCTTCGCGGGCTTGGTCGACCCCAGCCGATTCAACCAATATGGCGTAGGGGTGGGGGTCGTCAAACAATTTTTGGTGGCGGCCGGTATCGTCAATTAACAGCCTGGTGAAGCTGCTCCACATCACCTCAAAGGCGCTCAGCTTGCCCTCCAGCGAGCTGCCGAGTTGGCGTAAAATCTGACCGACATGGTCAAAATTGTCGACTGCTATCACCGCGGTTTGCACCGCATCGCACGCCGGGCGCAGACGCAGCACCGCGCGGGTGATAATGCCCAGCGTACCCTCCGAACCGATGAACAGCTGCTTGAGGTCGTAGCCGGTGTTGTTTTTGAGCATCTCATTGAGACTGGTGACCACGGTGCCATCGGCCAGCACCGCCTCTATCCCCAGCACCTGTTCGCGGGCCATGCCGTAGCGTACCACCGAGTTGCCGCCGGCATTGGTGGCCAGGGCTCCGCCAATCTGTGCCGAACCGCGCGCCCCCCAGTCCATCGCCAACTGCCAGCCGTGCTGTTTGGCGGCCTGCTGCGCGGTCTCTAACACCACCCCGGCCTCCACTGTCATGGTGCCGGCAATCTCGTCAATCGCTTCGATATTGCGCATGCGCTCCAGTGAAATCCCCAGATGTTCGGGCTCGCAGGCGGTGCCACTAACCAAACCGGTGAGTCCACCCATCGCCACCACCGGCTGGCGGTGCTGGTGACAGAGTTTCATTACCTCGGCCAGCTCGGCGGTGTTGGCGGGGCGCACAATCGCCTGGGCCGGGCAGCTGCCCAGCCCCATGCTGAGGTTGGGGCGCGCAGTGACCGCTTCACCCTGCAGCAGGCCGTTGGCGCCGACAATGGCTTCGATTTGTTGCAGTAAATTCATGGTGGGCTCCTGTTAAACAGCGGCAGCGATCGCCAAGCAGACCAGGGTGGCGACAACCGGTATCACCACCGTGACCACCGCGACATCTTTGTAGGCTTGGCGGTGGCTCAAGCCGGTAATGGTGAGCATCGCTACCACAGCGCCGCAGTGCGGCAACGAATCAAAGCCGCCCGAAGCGATGGTGGCAATGCGGTGCAGAGTCTCGACGGGGATGCCCAGTGCCAGATAGTTGTCGGCCATACTGCTCATAAAGATCTGTAGCCCGCCCGATGCAGAACCGGTGATCGCCGAGAGGGTGCTGACCGACAGAAACATCGACAGCAGTGGCGGCATATCTAAGTTCAGCAGCCCCTGCGAGAAGGCGCCAAACCCGGCTGTCTGTACCACCACGCCGCCAAAGCCGATCACCGCAGCGGTGTTGATGAGCGGCATAATGCTGTCGCGGGTGCCATCACCGATGGTCTGCAGCGGTTTGCTGCGCACGCTGGGAAACAGCAGCAGTGCCAGGGCAGTGCCGGCCATCAACGCCAACGAGGGCCACAGCAGCGGCTGACTGTTGGCGAACATCAGCGACTGGCCCAGTAACGACTGCGGCTCAAAGCTGCCTTTGAACAGCCGCGGCAGCATAATTAGGCCTATCACCGCTACCAGTGGCAGCAGCGCCAGCCCCCAGGCTGGGGTGTGCAGCGTCTGGTCGTTGCCGACAATTTTGCTGTCCATTGGCCCGGCCACAAACGATTCGCCGGCCGCCGCCGCCGCGACCCGCTGGCGCTCCAGGTACCAGAGCCCGACCAGCAGCATAATGGCGCCAGCCAGTAGGCCGTAACCAGCGCCGGCAAACAGCGAGGTGCCAAGGTTGACCGATGAGATGACATTGTGGATAGAGGGGGTGCCCGGCAGTGCGGTGAGGGTAAACGTGCCAGCGCCGAGCGCCAGTGCGCCGCAGAACAGCCGCTTGGGAATGTTGGCCTGCTGGATGAGTTTTATGCCGAGCGGGTAGACGGCAAAGATCACCACAAACACCACAATGCCGCCGTAGGTCAGTAGGCCGGTGGCCAGTACCGTGATGGTCAGGGCGTGGCGGGCGCCGAGTTTGGCGCTGAGCGCCTGAGCAATACTGGTGGCCGCTTGGCTGTCACCCATGGTGCGGCCAAACATCGCCCCGGCGGCAAACAGCAAAAAGAAGCTGCCGGCAAAGGTGAAGGCGCCGAGTTTGCCGAAGGCAAAATAGTCGTTGAGGGCGGTGGCCAGCGGCAGGCCGTTGCTGATAATCACAATCAGCGAACTGAACAGTGCCGCAAAGATAATATCTACGCCGCGCATCGCCAGTGCGATCAGTGCCACCAGAGCGACCAGCAGGCCGGCGTATCCAAAAACGTCCACAGCTGTCATAGCGTACCCTTGTCTTTGTTTTGTTTTTTGAACATGGCGTTTTACTTACCAGAGATCGCTGTCGAGTAGCTCGCCGGTAATCTCATCGATGCGGTTGACGCCCATCAGCGCCATGGCGATCTCCACCTCTTTATTGATCATCTCGAGCAGATCGACTACCCCCTGTTCGCCGCCAGCGGCCATCGCGTAGACCCAGGGGCGTCCAAGCAGTACCGCATCGGCACCACAGGCCAGCGCTTTGACCACGTCTATGCCGTTGCGCACGCCGCTGTCTAGCATGATAGAGCACTGCCGATTGACAGCTCTGGCGACGCCGGGCAGTTTGGCGATTGGCGATGCGATGCCGTCGAGCTGGCGGCCGCCGTGGTTGGAGACGACGATGCCCTCGGCGCCACAGTCGATCGCCGCTAGCGCGTCATCGCTCTCCATCACCCCCTTGATAATGAGCTTGCCGTGCCACTGTTGGCGCAGCCAGGCGATATCACTCCAGGTCACAGTGGGGTCGAATTGACCGTCGATGAACGACTTGTAGAGGTCGAGATCTTTGGGGTTTTCCACCTTGCTGGCGACGTTGCCAAAGGTGTGGGGCTTGCCGCGCAAACCCACATCGTAGATCCAGCGCGGGCTGCTGAGAATCTGCGCTAACTTGCTGATCTTGCCGGCGGTACCGCCACCGATCATGCCGTTGCGAAAATCGCGCTGGCGCATGCCAGGCACCGGTAGGTCGACGGTAAACAGCAGTGTGTCGACGCCGGCATTGCGGGCGCGCTCCAGCATCTCCAATACAAAGTCGCGGTCGCGCAGCATATAAAGCTGGAACCAGATCGGCTCGGCGACACTGGCGGCCACCTCGTCGACTGGACAGACACCAACAGTCGAGGTGGCAAAAGGGATGCCGCAGCGTTCGGCAGCCCGCGCCGCTTGGGTTTCGCCGCGGCGGCGGAACAGCCCGGCCATACCGACAGGGGCCAATGCCACCGGCATCGCCATGGAGCGACCAAACAGGGTGGTGGCGGTATCGATTGAGCCGACATCGCGCAGCACACGCTGCTTGAGCTGCAGCTGGCTAAAGTCGCCGCAGTTGCGGGCGAGGATCTCTTCGCGGTTGGCGCCACCATCAATGTAGTCAAAGAGAAATTTTGGCAGTCGACGTTGGGCGATTCGGCGATAGTCGTCAACGGTGACGGGAGCGATATTGAACAAGCTCATAGCAGGCCTCGGTAAGTCCAAAAATAATAAAAGTGCGCCGAGTGTAGCTGTTTGTCGGGCCGCTGAAGGTCGCTAAGCTGACAATGTTGAGCACTGCGCCGCGCTAGTATGCACAATTGTCGACCGACCAACTAGTCGCAAACCGGTTGTGGCGTCGCTTGCAAAAACCGCTGCCAGTGGCAATGCTAGCAGCTGAGAGTTTCTACCCAAATAGTAGCTGACAACAAGGTGAGGAATATGAACAGTTCAATCAACCCCGCAGAGCATACCCAGGCCAGCCCGCATACCGCCATGCTTAATGAAGCACTGCAGCTGCAGCGCGATGCCTACTTCGCCGCGCCGATCCCCACAGCCGCCGAGCGCAAGCATGACCTCAAGCAGCTCAAGGCGATGTTGTCGGAGAACTTAGAGGCGATCACCAGCGCCATCTCTGAAGATTACGGTAACCGCAGCTACCATGAGTCGCTGTTTGCTGAGGTGATTGCGGTCACCGACGGCATTAACGACACCATCAAAAAGGTTAAGGGGTGGATGAAGCCGGAGCGCCGCCACATCGACGTTGGCATGTACCCCGGCGCCAAGAACCGCCTCATTCCGCAGCCGCTCGGTGTGGTCGGTATGATCGTGCCGTGGAATTTCCCCATCAACCTGTCCTTCTCGCAGCTGGCCGCGGTGTTTGCCGCCGGCAACCGCGCCATGGTGAAAATGTCGGAAAACTCGATTGCCTTAACCCGCCTGCTGCAGCAGTTGGCGCCAAAATACTTCCCGCCCACCAAGCTGCAGTTTTTTGAAGAGACCGGCGGGGTCGGCATTGAGTTCTCAAAATTGCCGTTTGATCTAATTATTTTTACCGGCTCCGGGCAGACCGGCCGCGCAGTGATGGCCTCGGCGGCACAAAACCTCACCCCGGTGATCTTGGAGTTGGGCGGCAAGGCGCCGGCGGTTATCGACCCCAACTACGACCTCGAGAAAGCGGTCGGCCGCATTATGTTCACCAAACAGTTTAACGCCGGCCAAATCTGTACCAACGTCGACTACGTGTTTGTCCACGAGAGCCAGATCGAGGCGTTTGTGGACAAGGCGCGCGCCTACGCGCAACGGCACTGTCCCGATATCAACCATACCGACTACACCTCGGTGATCGACGACCGCTCCTACCAGCGCATCATGGCTACCATTGACGACGCCGAGCAGAAGGGTGCGCGGGTCATCTCGCTGAGCGAGCAGCAGGCCAACCCGGAGCTGCGCAAAATTCCGCTGACGCTTATTCTCGACACCACGCCGGAGATGACTATTCGCCAGCGCGAGACCTTCGGCCCGCTGTTGATGGTGTTGCCCTACAAAGAGCCGGCCGACGTGGTCACTTACGTCAACCGCAACGATCGCCCGCTGGCACTCTACCCATTCTCCACCAACAAAAAATTGGTGCAGTTTTATATCGACCACATCATGTCGGGTGGTGTCTCGGTGAATGACTGCCTGTTCCACGTCGCCCAACACGACTTGCCATTTGGCGGTGTCGGCCCTAGTGGTATGGGCCACTACCACGGCTATGAAGGGTTTGTCGCCTGCTCGAAGATGCGTCCGGTGTTCTACCAGGCCGGCTGGACGGCGATGAAGTACCTGCGCCCGCCGTACGGCAAGTTTGCCGACAAAGCCTACGCCTTTATGGTGAAAATGAAGAGCTAATGGCGACTGCCGACAGCGAGGAGCTAGCATGGATTTAGGGTTGCAGGGCAAACGCGCCATCGTCTGCGGCGCCAGCCGCGGTCTCGGCTTCGCCACCGCGGCTGAGCTGCACCGGGCCGGGGTAGCGGTCACTGTGGTGGCCCGTCACGCCGATACCATCGCGGCGGCTGCCGAGCGGTTGCGCAGCGGCGGTGGCGCCGAGGTGACTGCGGTGGCCGCCGATGTCGCCACTGCACAGGGGCGCGCCGCTGTGTTGGCGGCGCAACCGGCGCCAGATATCCTGATTAACAACGCCGGTGGGCCGCCCAGCGGCGACTGGCGCCAGTTGCAGCTGAGCGACTGGCAGCAGGCGCTGGAGGCCAATATGCTCAGCGCTATTGCGCTGATGCAGGCGACGCTCGATGGCATGGCTGAGCGCGGCTTCGGCCGCGTGGTCAATATCACCAGTGGTTCGGTAAAAATGCCGATGGTCGGGCTGGATCTCTCCAACGGCGCCCGCGCCGGCCTCACCGGCTTCTGCCGCGGTATTGCCAACCACTATGTGGCGCGCAATGTCACTATTAACAATATTCTGCCGGGGCTGCATGAGACCGAGCGGCTCGACAGCCTATTTGCCGCTCAGGCCGAGGCGCGCGGTGTTGACGCCGAGCAGGTGCGCGCCGCGATGCTGGCCGCGGTACCGGCTGGGCGCTTTGGCACGGCGCAAGAGTTCGGCGCTGCAGCCGCTTTTTTGTGTTCGGCCAACTCCGGTTTTATCACCGGGCAGAATCTGTTGCTCGACGGTGGCGTTTTCCCCGGCGCACTGTAGAATCATACGTTTTTGCACTCAAAGAGCCGCACTGCGGCTCTTTTTTTGAGCCCTGCCACCACTAGTTGAGAGATCGTCGCTATGATCAAAAAAGCCCTCCGCAACCTGCTGCTTTGCACGCTGCCGGCCGCCGCGCTAGCCAACCCGGTGGAGGAGGTGGTGACCATCGCCACCGGTAGCGCCGCGCCGCTCGACCAGCTGGCGCTGAGCGCAGCGTTGATTGACGCTGAGCAGATTGCGCTGCTGGGTGCGCAGCACGCCGCTGAACTGCTCAACCGCGAGCCCGGTGTGCTGCTGCAGCGCGGCAGCGGCCAAGAGTATCTGCCGGCGCTGCGCTCACCGGTATTTACCGGTGCCGGCGCCTGTGGTGAGCTGCTGATTATGGAGCAGGGCATCGCCCTCAATGCCAACGGCTTTTGCAATATTAACGAGCTGTTTAACGCCCACACTGAGCGCGCCGCCGCGGTGGAGATGATTCGTGGCCCCGGTACGGTGCTCTACGGCAGCAACGCGTTGCACGGGGTTGTCGATGTCGCCGCACCCGACTTGAACGCCGCCAACACGCTGCGCGCCGAGTGGGCGCAGCGCGATTTTCAGCGCCTGTCGCTCGCCGTCAACGGCGGTGACGACAGCCAGCGGCTGGGGCTGGCTGTGACCACCGCGGTCGATGGCGGCAGCCGCGACTCCTCGGGCTACAAGCAGAACAAGTTGACCCTGCAGCACCACTACCGCGGTGTGCAGTGGCAGGTGGAGAGCGGTTTGGTCTACACCCACCTCAACCAAGAGACCGCCAGCTATGTCGAGGGGTTTGAGAGCTATGCCGACAAAACTCTGCGCCGCCAAAACCTCGACCCGCAGGCCTACCGCAACGCCACCGCGGTGCGGGCCTGGAGCCACTGGCGCAAGAGTAGCGAGGGAGGCACGCTCAGTGTTAAACCTTACCTGCGCAGTGCCAATATGGATTTTTTGATGCATTTTTTGCCCGGCACGCCGATTGAGGAGAACCGTCAGCACAGTGTCGGTCTGCAGCTGCGTTGGCAGAGTGCCGAGCAGGGCGGCCGCAGCTGGCTGCTGGGTGTCGACGGCGAGCTCACTGAGGGCGAGTTGCAGCAGTACCAGCTAGGTGAGGCGCCGAGCTTTCTGCAGAGCCAGATACCGACCGGTAAACACTACGACTACCGGGTTGACAGCTGGCAGCTGTCGCCATTTGCTCGCTTGAACTGGCAGCTGAGCGATGCCTTGGCGGTCAGCGCTGGGCTGCGTTTTGAACAGCTCGACTACCGCTACGATAACCGCATGAGCGACGGCCGTACCAACGAATTGGGCCAGCCGTGTGCCGCAGGCTGTCGCTACACCCGTCCCAGCGATCGCAGCGACCGCTTTGACAACAGCTCTACCGAGTTGGCTCTCAACTACCAGATCAGTGCAGATCAGCGACTTTTTGCCCGTTACTCGCGGGCCTTCCGCGCCCCGCAGGCGACTGAGCTCTACCGCTTGCAGCGCCAGCAGTTGAGCGCCGAGCTCGACTCGCCACAGTTGACGGCGCTGGAGCTGGGCTGGTCGGGCAGTGTCGGTCACTGGGATTACCAGCTGGCGCTCTACCAGATGGACAAGCGCCATGTGATCTTTCGCGACAGCGACTTTTACAACGTCAGCCGCGGCAGGACCGAACACCGCGGCTTAGAGCTCTCCTCGGGCTACCGCTTGTCGCCGCAGTGGCGGCTAGAGTTGGCCGCAACACTCGCTCGCCATCGCTACGATAACAGCCCCGGCCTGGTTAGCAGCGATATCACCGGCAATGAGATGGATGGCGCGCCGCGCTGGTTTGGCCGCACGGCGCTGGTCTGGCAGCCCCACGACGAGCTGACCGCCGAGCTGGAGTGGCGAGCCCAGGCGGGGTACTACCTCGATATCGAAAATGAGCACCGCTACAGCGGCCATCGTCTGTGGAATCTGCGCGGCCGCTGGCAGGCTAGCGCGGCGGTGGCGCTGTCGCTGAGGCTGTTGAATATAACCGATGAGCTCTACGCCGACCGGGCCGACTACACCACCTTTAGCGCCGAGCGCTATTTCCCCGGTGCGCGGCGCACGCTGGCGCTCGCCCTCGACTACCAGTTCTGATTAGCGCGGCGCAGCACTGTGCAGAGCTGCGCCGCACCGGTGCTCAATCGAGGCTCTGCAGCAGCTCGGCGCTGTAGGGGGCGAGCTGATCCAAGGTGCCGGCGGTGAGGTGGTTGACCCAGTCGGGATTGGCGATCAATGCGCGGCCGACGGCGACCAGGTCAAACTCGTCGGCTTGCATGCGCTCGACCAGATTGTCGATAGAGGCGGCGTGGCCAGACTTGAAGTTTGCGGTGCCGTCTTCGGGCAAAAAGTCGCTGTTGAGGCTGACGCTGCCCACAGTGATCGCCGGCTTGCCGGTGAGTTTGCGGGTCCAACCGGCTAAGTTGAGATCACTGCCGTCAAACTCGGGCTGCCAGAAGCGGCGCGTGCTGCAGTGAAAAATATCGACTCCGGCGGCGACCAGCGGCTGCAAAAAAGCGTCGAGCTGCTCTGCGGTCTCGCACAACCGGGCGCTGTAATCTTGTTGCTTCCACTGCGAAAAACGCAAAATAATCGGCAACTGCTCACCGCAGGCGGCGCGAATACCCTCGACGATCTCGACGGCGATACGCTGGCGGTTGGCCATTGAGCCGCCGTAGTTGTCGTCGCGGTGGTTGGTGCCGGGCCAGAAGAACTGGTCGATCAGATAGCCGTGAGCGGCGTGGATCTCAACGGCGTCAAAGCCGAGCCGCTGGGCGTCTAGCGCCGCTTGGACAAAGGCGGCGACCGTCTCTTGGATATCCTCGACAGTCATGGCGTGTCCGGTTACTTTGCCCGGCACTGCCATGCCTGAGGGCGAGTAGCCGGGCAGCTCGGGTTGCGGCCCCTCGGTACCGGCGCGGCGGATGGCGCCGACATGCCAGAGCTGCGGCGCTATTTTGCCGCCCTCGGCGTGCACAGCCTCAACCACTTTGGCCCAGCCGGCGAGCGCCTGATCACCGTAGAAGTAGGGAACGTTGGGGTAGCCGTTGGCCGCTTTGTGGCCGACACAGGTACCCTCGGTGACGATCAGGCCGACCCCGCCGGCGGCGCGGCGGCGGTAGTACTCGATGTTGCCGGCGTGCGGCACATTGCCGGGGCTGGCGGTGCGGGTCATCGGCGCCATGACGATACGGTTGCGCAGAGATAATTTGTCACTGACAAACGGACGCAAAAGGGCAGCGGAGTTGCTCATAAGAATTCCTGTGGTTCGAGGTTAGATAAATACGGGGCTCAGAAGGCTGAAATGCCGCCATCGATGGCGATCGCCTGGCCGGTCATGTAGCTGTTGGCCGGCGAGCAGAGCAGTAAGATGGCACTGGTGACCTCTTCGGTTTCAGCCAGGCGGCGCAGCGGCGAGCGTTTCACCATAGCTTCAACTTTGTCAAAAATACCACTGTCGGTGACCAGCGGGGTGAGTGTGAAAAACGGGCAGACGGCGTTGACGCGAATTTTATCGCTGGCGTATTCGACTGCGGCAGTTTTGGTCAGGCCGACGATGGCGTGCTTGGCCGCCGAGTAGGCGCCTAGCATCGGTGCGCCGCCGATGCCGGCCATTGAGCTGACATTGATAATCACCCCGCCGCCACGCTTGAGCAGCGGCAGCTGGTGCTTCATGCCCAGCGCCACCCCTTTGCCGTGGACGGCGAACATAGTGTCGTAAGCGGCCTCGTCGAGCTGCTCGATGCTACCCAAAGGGTGGCCAAAACCGGCATTGTTGATGGCGATGTTGAGGCCGCCGAACAGCTCGTCGGCCGCTTGTGCCAGCGCTGCGCAGTCGGCCTCTTGAGTGACATCACAGCGCAGTGTGACGCTGTCGCCAGGCAGCTGCGCAGCCACCTCGGCAAGCCCCTCCTCGTCGATATCACCGAGCACCAACTTGGCGCCGCGCTCGCTAAACTGTGCCGCCAGCATGGCGCCAAAGCCGCTGGCGGCGCCAGTAATGAGTACCACTTGGTCGGTAAAGTCGAGCATCGGATCAAGTCCGTTGGCGCTGTCCATAGGGTTATCCTTGCTGGGTTGTTAGGGTCGTTTGTTTAGGTGATTTATGCGTCGATGGCCATTGCCATCTGCGCCAGTGGCTCTACTAAGCCGGCGGCAAAGCTGGCATTTTTTGAAGAGGCGTTGCCATCGATGGCGCGTTTGGCCACCCCCTGGCAGATCGCCGCCAGTCGGAAGAAGCTAAAGCGCAAATAGAACGGCCAGTTGTCTATGCCGGCAATGCCCATTTTTGCGCAGTAGTCAGCGACCACCTCGGCCTCGCTGGGAATGCCCAGCGTCTCTGGGTTGAGGCCGCCTAGGCCGCTCATGCTGTGGCTGCCCTCAGATTGTGCAGGCAAGCGACGGTTCATACAGAGGTAGGCAAGGTCGGCGTAGGGGTGGCCGAGGGTCGACAGCTCCCAGTCGAGCACACCGATAATCTGCTCGTTGTCGCGGCTGAAGATGAGATTGTCGAGCCGGTAGTCGCCGTGCACCAGCGCCACTCTGCCGTCATCGGCGGGCAGGTGCTGTTGCAGCCAGTGCGAGAGCGCATCCATGGCTGCAATCTTGTCGGTCTGGGTGTCGGCGTACTGGCCAGTCCAACGCTGCAGCTGGCGGGCAAAGTAGTTGCCGGCTCTGCCGTAGTCGCCAAGGCCGCATTGGTCGACATCGACGGAGTGAATGGCAGCCAGTACCGTGGTCATCTGCTGGTAGATGCGGCAGCGTTGGCTGTTGTCTGCAGCGCCCTGCAGTGCCGCATCCCAGTGGATATTGCCGTCGAGGTGCTCCATCAGATAAAACTGTGCCCCGGTGATACTGAGGTCGCTGCACAGATGTAGCGCCCGCGGCACCGGCACGGCGGCCTCGGCCAGCGCTGAGATGACACGAAACTCGCGGTCGACGGCGTGGGCGGAGGGCAGCAGTTTGCCGGGCGGTTGGCTGCGCAATACGTAACAGCCGCTGCTGGTGGTCACTTTATAGGTGGGGTTGGACTGGCCGCCGGCAAATTTTTCAAAGTGAGCGGGCCCTTCAAACTCTGCAACCTGAGCGCTCAGGTAGTCAGCCACTATGGCCTGGCCGCTGGCGCAATTGATGTCGGCAACCACCACTAAAATTCCTGGTGGCGGGCCATCAGATCGCGGCCGAGTTGCATCATGTGAACTTCATCGGGGCCGTCGGCGAGCCGCAGCACCCGCTGCCAGGCGAACATCTGCGCCAAAAAGGTGTCTTGGCCGAGGCCGGCGGCACCGTGTATTTGAATGGCGCGGTCGATCACTTTCAGTGCCATGCTGGGCGCGGCAATTTTGATCATCGCGATCAGTTCCCGCGCCCCTTTATTGCCGGCTTTGTCCATCATATCGGCGGCTTTCAGGGTCAGTAGGCGGCACTGCTCAATCTCTACCGCGGCGCGGGCGACATCTTCGCGGACCGACTGCTGTTTGCTCATTGGTCGGCCAAAAACCACGCGGCTGTTAGCGCGCTGGCAGATCATCTCGAGAGCGCGCTGGGCGGCGCCGATGCTGCGCATACAGTGGTGAATACGGCCAGGGCCAAGGCGGCCCTGCGCCACTTCAAAGCCGCGCCCTTCGCCGAGAATGATGTTCTCCACTGGCACGCGGACATCCTCAAAAACAATCTCGGCGTGGCCTTCTGGGGCGTCGTTGTAGCCAAATACCTTCATCGGTCGCACTACCGTCACCCCGGGAGTGTCGATAGGCACTAGCACCTGAGACTGCTGAAGGTGGCGGTTGCTATGGTTGGGGTCGGTCTTACCCATCACAATGAGAATTTTGCACTCATCTCGGCAGGCGCCGCTTATGTAGAACTTGCGGCCATTAATGATGTAATCGTCGCCGTCGCGAGTAATAGTGGTCTCGATGTTGGTGGCATCTGAGGAGGCGACATCGGGTTCGGTCATGGCGAATGCTGAACGGATCTCGCCATTGAGCAGCGGTACCAGCCACTGCTGCTGCTGTGCTGGGGTGCCGTATTTTGCCAACACCTCCATATTGCCTGTGTCGGGTGCCGAGCAGTTGAAAATTTCCGAGGCCCAGCCGTTGTGGCCCATTAACTCGGCCAGCGGTGCATACTCTAAATTGGTCAGACCGCCGCTGTACTGACCAAAGCTGACCGGCAGAAAGAAGTTCCACAATCCGGCTGCCTTGGCTTTGGCTTTGAGCTCATGCATCAGCGGTGTGGTGGTCCAGCCGCACTCTTCAACTTGTTGCTCGTAAAGCGCCTCGTTGGGGAAAACGTGCTCCTGCATAAACGCTTGGATCTGCTGGCGCAGGGCCTCGACCTTGGGGGTGTATTCGAACTGCATGAGGTTTTCCTTGTGGTGGTGGTGCCGGCGGCGGCCATGTGGGTATGTTCAGGCTGAGCTCGAGTGTAGCCGCTTTGGCCTATGTGCAAAAGGCGCTGAACCGAGCAGTCACTAAATTGCTCAGTGCAGCGGCGCCGAAATAAATAGCGGCCGCCGCGCAGGCTAGTCACGACTGCGGTGCGCGTTTACAATCTCGATTCATCAAACAATAAAAACTCAACAGTGTGAGGGTGTCATGGCAGCAACAGGAACAGTCCCGTTAGCGTGGGTAGATCACTGGTGTGCAGAGCAGGGCGAGCGGGTCTATCTGCGCCAGCCGCGCAACGGCCAGTATCTCGAAATCAGCTGGTTGGACTTTCGTCATCAAGCGCTGCAGATGGCCGCAGCGCTGCGCAGCCAAGGGCTGCAGCCGGGTGAGCGGGTCGGTATTCTCGGCGCCAACTGCGCGGAGTGGTTTATCGCCGATATGGCTATTCAGGCGGCCGGATTGGTCTCGGTGCCGATCTATGCCACGGCAGCGCAGCCGACTATCGACTACGTTATCGACCACGCCGAAGTTAAATTGTTGTTTGTCGGCAAGCTCGGCAACCCCGCCGAGCAGCTGCAGGGTCTGCCCGAGTCGCTGATTACTGTCGGCTTTGACTACCCGGGCGTTGTCGCCCAGCTGCGCTGGGACGAGCTGCTGGCGGCCCACCAGCCGCTGCCCGACCCGGTCTATGCGCAAGCACACCAGATGATGTCGATTGTCTACACCTCCGGCAGCACCGGCCGGCCCAAAGGGGTGGTGATGAACTACAGTGGCTACGCTTATGGGTCGCTGGCGCCGATTGAGCAATTTGGCGTTTTTAAGGACGATCAGCTGCTCTCCTACCTGCCTCTGGCGCACATTACCGAGCGCACCGTGATTCAGGGAGTGTCGCTGGCCTCGGGGGCGGCGGTTGACTTTATTGATTCGCTGGAGACCTTTGCCGACAACGTCCGCTTTACCCAGCCGACGGTATTCATCTCTGTGCCGCGGTTGTGGAAGCGCTTCCAGTCGGGGATCTTGGCGGCACTGCCGCAGCGCAAGCTCAACCTGTTGTTAAAAATCCCCGTAGTGGCCACCCTGGTCAAACGCAAGGTGCGCAGCCAGCTGGGTCTTTCCCGCGCGCGTTTCTGCGGCGCCGGTTCGGCACCGATGAGTGTTGGCTTGATGCAGTGGTTCCATCGGCTCGGCATCGACATCGGCGAGGGCTGGGGTATGACCGAAACCGCCGGTCTGTCGACCGGCAACGCGCCGGTCAATCCGGCCAAATTTGGCTCTATTGGCAAGCCGGTGCCGGGTACCGAGATCAAAATTTCTGAGCTCGGCGAAATCCTCATTAAGAGTGACGGCGTTTTCCATAGCTACTACCGCCAGCCGGAGCTGACCGCCGACTGCATGGTCGATGGTTACTTTAAAACCGGTGACAAGGGCGAGGTCGACAGCGACGGTTATGTGCGCATCACCGGTCGCATCAAAGATATCTTTAAGAGCAGTAAGGGCAAATATATTGTCCCAGCGCCGATCGAAAACCGCCTGCTCGGTACTGGCTTGGTGGAACAGGCCTGCGTGGTCGGCGACGCTCGCAAGCAGCCGTTGGCGGTGGTAGTGCTTTCGGCAGAGGCCGCTGAAGGGCACTCGCGCGAGGCCCTCAGCGCTGAGTTGGGCGCCATTTTAGCTGCGACCAATGCGCACTCGGAGTCGCACGCAGTGCTCGACGGCTTAATTGTCGCCTCAGAGCCGTGGACGCCGGAAAACGGCATCCTCACGCCAACTTTGAAAGTGAAGCGCGATCAGGTTGAGCAACAATTTGCCGCCCACATTGCCGATGAGAGCATCGACGGTGTGGTCTGGCTGTAACCCAACGAGTACAGCTTCGTACTGTTAAGGACTAGTAATGAATGTGCAGCAGAGTGGCGGCGGCAACTTAACCTGGCACGATGGCGAGGTGAGCCGCGCCGATAGAACCGAGATGTTTGGCCAGAGCGGGGCAACGCTGTGGTTTACCGGCCTCTCCGGCAGTGGCAAAAGCACCATTGCGGTCGCCGTGGAGGCTGAGCTGCACCGCCGCGGCAAGCTCAGCTACCGGTTGGACGGTGATAATATCCGCCTTGGCATCAACAAAAATCTCGGTTTTTCTGCCGACGACCGCACCGAGAATATTCGCCGCATCGGCGAAGTAGCCAAGCTGTTTGCCGACGCCGGGGTGATTACCCTGTCGAGTTTTATCAGCCCCTACGCCGCCGACCGCGATGGCGTGCGGGCACTGCACGCCGCCGCTGGCCTGCCGTTTATTGAGGTGCACGTCGACTGCCCGCTGGACGAGGCTGAGCGCCGCGACCCCAAGGGGCTCTACAAGAAAGCGCGCGCCGGTGAGATCCGCAACTTTACCGGCATCGACGACCCCTACCAGGCGCCGCCAGCGGCGGAGTTGACACTGCGCACCGACCAGCTCAGCTTGGCCGAAGAGGTCGCGGCGATCATCGCTTACCTGGAGCAAATTGGAGTGCTAATCGAGGGCTGATTTCCGTTATCATGTGCGGCTTTCACCATTGACCCAGTTCAGGAGTTTGTTTTGATTAAGCCGCACGGATCCGACCAGTTAAACCCGCTTTTTGTTGCCGACCAGCAGCGCCGCCAAGCGCTGCAACAAGAGGCGGCAGCGCTGCCCAGCATTACTCTCTGCTCCGCGGCCGCGGCCAATGCGGTGATGTTGGCCGGCGGTTATTTTAATCCGCTGCAGGGCTATATGAATCTCGCCGATGCGCTGTCGGTGGCTGAGTCGATGCAGACTACCGCTGGGCTGTTCTGGCCGGTGCCAATCATCAATATGGTCGACAGCGCCGAGGGTCTAGAGGCGGGCAGCCGGGTGGCGCTGCGCGACCCCAACGTTGCCGGCAACCCGGTGCTAGCAGTGATGACAGTGGCCGCCGCAGAGCCGGTCAGCGAACAGCAGATGGCGCTAATGGCCTCGGCAATTTTTGCCACCAATGACCCGCAACACCCCGGGGTGGCCGCCTTTAACGGCACCGGTCGGGTGATGCTCTCCGGCCCGATTGAGGTGCTCAACTACAGCTACTTTAAGGAGGATTTTCCCGATACCTTTCGCACCGCGGTGCAGATTCGCGACGAGATCGCGGCGCGCGGCTGGCAGAAGGTGGTGGCGTTCCAGACCCGCAACCCGATGCACCGCGCCCATGAGGAGCTCTGTCGGATGGCCATGGAGCGACTCGGCGCCGACGGTTGTGTTGTGCATATGCTGCTCGGCAAACTCAAGCAGGGCGATATACCCGCCGCCGTGCGCGACGCCTCGATTCGCACCATGGTCGACAACTACTTTCCCGCCAACAGCGTCATGGTCAATGGTTACGGCTTCGACATGCTCTACGCCGGCCCGCGCGAAGCGGTGCTGCACGCCATATTCAGGCAGAACATGGGCGCCACACACCTGATTGTCGGCCGCGACCACGCCGGTGTCGGCGACTATTACGGTGCCTTCGATGCGCAGACAATTTTTGACCAGCAGGTGCCGGCAGGGGCGCTGCAGATTGAGATCTTTAAGGCCGACCACACCGCCTATTCGAAAAAACTCGGCCGCGTGGTGATGATGAACGAAGCGCCAGACCACAGCCCGGAAGACTTTATTTTGCTGTCGGGGACCAAAGTGCGCGAGATGCTCGGCAACGGCATTGCGCCGCCGCCGGAGTTTTCGCGGCCAGAGGTGGCGCAAATTCTCATGGACTACTACCAGAGTGAAGCGGGCGCCTAACTGCTTATGGCCGACTTTGATGTCTTTAACGGCGATGCCGATGGCATCACCGCGTTGTTGCAGTTGCGCCTTGCCGAGCCACGCGCGGCGCAGCTGATCACCGGTATCAAGCGCGATATCGCACTGCTGCAGCGGGTGGTACAGCAGCGCGCCGCGTCCGGTGATCGTGTTGCCGTACTTGACCTGTCGCTAGACAAGAACCGCACCGCGCTGGAGCAGCTTCTGGCCGTTGAGGCCGAAGTGTTCTACTGCGACCACCACTTCGCTGGCCAGCTGCCGCACTCCAGTCGCCTGCTCAGCCTCATCAACGAGTCTCCCGAGGTCTGCACCAGTCTGTTGGTCAACGGTTACCTGCGCGGACGCTATGCGCCCTGGGCGGTGGTCGGCGCCTACGGCGACAATCTGCATCAGAGCGCGGCGCGGCTGGCGGCGCAGATCGGCCTCAGCCAGGCAGAGAGGGCCGCGCTGTGTGAGCTTGGTGAGTTGCTTAACTACAACGGCTACGGTGAATCGCTGGCTGATCTGCACTTCGATCCGGCCGATCTCTACCGCCAGATGTCACCGTTCAGCTCACCGCTGGCGCTGTTGGCAGCCAATCCACCGTTTATCGCTGCACTGCGCGAGGGGCGCGCCGCCGACAGCGCCGCTTTGGCGGAGGCGAAGACGCTGCTGCACAGCGACATCGGCATCGTCAAGCAGCTGCCCAACCGGGCTTGGGCGCGCCGTATCAGCGGTGTCTGGGCCAACCAGTTGGCGCGCGACAATCCGCACCAGGCGATCGCGCTGTTGACCGAGCGAGAGGGTGGTTATCTGGTCAGCGTTCGCGCGCCGCGGGCACAACCGCGCGGCGCGGTTGAGCTCTGCCAGCAGTTCGCCGGTGGTGGTGGGCGCGCTGCTGCAGCCGGTATCAATGTTTTGCCAGAGGCAGAAAAAACACAATTTATCGAAAAACTATCAACCCATTTCAATGCTTTATAGATACTATATAAACCAAATTATAGGATTGAGTTATGAGTGAGTCACGCCCCTTTCAGGTGCTCGGATTACAACAAATTGCCGTTGGCGGCCCAGACAAAAGCCAGCTGTCGCAGTTCTGGGTTGAGCTGCTGGGGCTGCGTTACCGCTCCACTTTTGTCAGCGAATCAGAGAATGTCGACGAAGATATCTGCGAATTGGGCAGCGGCCCGTTTGCTGTCGAGGTCGACCTGATGCAGCCTCTAGACGCCGCGCGTAAGCCGCGGGTCGACACGCCACCGCTCAACCATGTCGGTCTCTGGGTTGACGATATTCACGCCGCCCACCAGTGGCTGCGCGAGCGCGGTGTACGCTTTGCCCCAGGGGGCATTCGCGCCGGTGCCGCCGGCCACGACGTCTGTTTTATCCACCCCAAGGGCAATGATGAGTTTCCGCTCAGCTCGCAGGGTGTGTTGGTCGAGCTGGTGCAGGCGCCGAGCGCTGTCATCGAGGCCTATGCCGCGCTGCACCGAGCAGTGGCTGACAATTGAGCTGTGCTGGCAGTCAGCCACCATTTTTGAGTAACTGACATTACAGAGGCGCTGGCGCGCACGGAGTGGTCGATGGAACATTATGCTGCTTGGAGTCTGCTGCCGACAGCCTTGGTGGTCGTGGTGGCGCTGTGGTTACACCGGCCGGCGATCGCCTTGATATGTGGGGTGATAGTAGGGCTGGCGATGCTCGACAGCGGCGAGTTGATCGGTAATTTTGCCGCACTGACAACCGCCACGCTGCAGGATGAGACGGTCGCTTGGGTGATCGCCGTGTGCGGCTTGATGGGCAGTCTGATCTTTCTGTTGATTCGCACCGGTGCCGCCACCGCTTTTGCCAACCGTCTGGCCGAACACGCCAACACCCGGCGGCGCGCGCTGCTGGTCACTTGGTTGCTCGGCATTATTATTTTTATCGACGACTACCTCAACGCCATCGCTATCAGCGCGTCCATGAAAAAGGTCACCGACCGCTATCGAGTGTCGCGCTCGATGCTCTCTTATGTCGTCGACTCCACCGCGGCGCCGGTCTGTGTGATTGTGCCTATCTCCACCTGGGCGGTCTTTTTTGCCGCGCTGTTAGAGCAGAGCGGGGCGGCCGCCAGCGGCGAGGGGCTGGCGCTCTATATCACTGCTATCCCCTATATGTTTTACGCCTGGATCGCGATGCTGCTGGTGCCCTTAGTGGTTATTGGCCGTGTGCCGCTGTGGGGGGCGATGCGCCGCGCCGAGGCTGCCGCCGCCAGCGGTCGTTTGGCGCTGACACCGGTCGCTGAGATCGAAGAGCGCGGTGAGCAGCGCAGCGACTTGTGGGCTTTTTTGTTGCCGCTGCTGGCGCTAATCGGCTTCTCTTGGGCATTTGATATCGACCTGCTTAAGGGGGTAATGGTGACGCTGGCGCTGACAATTCCCTATCTAATTGCACGGCGCTTGATCAATTTGCGCGATGCCCTGGACGCCTGCATGGATGGCTTTAAGATGATGATGGCGCCGTTGGCGATAGTGTTTTTTGCTTTTATGTTTAAAAGCGTCAACGACCAGCTGGGATTGTCACTCTACGTCATCGAGTCAGTGCAGCCACTGATGACGCCGCTGCTGCTGCCGCTGATTGTATTTTTGACCATGGCGGCAATCTGCTTTGCCACCGGCTCCTCCTGGGGGGTCTTCGCTATCGCCATCCCCATTGTGATGCCGCTAGGTGCGGCGATGGGGGTCGAACCGGCGCTGTTGATAGGCGCGCTGCTGTCAGCCAGTAGTTTTGGCTCGCACGCCTGCTTTTACAGTGACTCCACCGCACTGGTGGCGCAGAGTGCTGGCTGCGGGGTGATGGAGCATGCGCTCAGTCAGTTGCCTTACGCGCTCCTGGCGGCGCTGCTGGCGGGGTTGGCTTTTGTCGCTATCGGCCTGTAAATTACCCGCCTAGTTGTCGAGGAGTGGCTATGTCTGCAAACCCTAAAACTCGTTGGTGGCGCGAACCGCTGCTGCATTTTCTGCTGATCGGCGGTCTGTTTTTTGCACTCTACAGCTGGCTTGACGCCCGCAGTGGCGAGCAGCTTGAGCAACAGATCGTCGTCGATGAGGCGGCACTGGTCAGTTTTATGCAGTTTCGCGCCAAGCAGTTTGACCCGCCGCGCTTTCGCGCCGAGTTGGCGGCGATGGCCGCGCAACCGCGCCAGACGCTGATCGATGAGTATATCCGCGAAGAGGTGCTCTACCGCGAGGCGCTGAAGCTAGGTATGGATCGAGAGGATTATATTATCCGCCGGCGCATGGTTCAGAAGCTGGAGTTTATTACCCGCGGGCTCAGCGAGTTCGAGCAATCGCCGAGCGAGCAGCAGCTGCAAACCTTCTTTCAACAGCGCCAGCAGCAGTATCGCCAGCCCGCCGAACTGACCCTAACCCATATCTTTTTTGATCGCGAGCGGCACGGCGACGCCCGCCAGATGGCGCAGCGCGAGCTGGCGCAACTGGAGCTGCAGCCGCTCGATTTTGCCGCTGCGCTGGGGCGCGGTGACTATTTTCCGTTCCATAAAAACTACATTGAAAAGAGCCAGCAGGTGATCGCCAGCCACTTCGGCAGCGCCGCTGCCAGCCGCTTATTTGAAGGCTTGGCCGGCCAACAGCTGCCACTGCAGCAGTGGTTCGGCCCGATCGAATCCGCCTATGGATGGCACCTGTTTTTAGTCAGCCATTTTCAGCCGAGCCAGTTGCCAGCGTTTGCCGAGGTGGCGGCGCAAGTGGCCAGCGACATGCGTCGCGAGCAGGAGAGCGAGCTGCAGCAGCGCGCCATTGACGCCATCATCCAACAATACGCTATTGACTACCGCTATGCGCCTTAGTCTCTTTGTTCTGTTGCTGCTGAGTTGGCTCGGCTGGTCGGCCCACGGCGTCGCCGACGACGCCCGTCCGGTGTTGGTCAGCCTCACCGCGCTGGGCAGCGATGACAGCCAGCAGCCGCGTTACCAAGTGTTGTTCAAAGTACCCAACAGCGGCCGCCTAACCCAACCGCCGGCACTGGTGTTGCCGCAGCCGTGCCGCTGGCAGAGCGAGCGTAGCGAGTACCGCAGTGATAGCCGCACCCAGCGCGGCATTGTGGTCTGTACGACGCCGCTGAAGGGGCAGACGCTGGCGCTGCACTACCCACAAGCCAACCCCGGTTTGTTTACCCTGTTTCGCTTTACCGGCGCCGATGGCAGCGTCTTGATGGCCGAGTTGCTGCGCCCCGACCAGCTCAGCTGGCAGCTCTCTGGGCGAGCGATCTCCGCCAATGTGCTGCGCGACTATCTGGTATTGGGTGTCGAGCATATCTGGAAGGGTATCGATCACCTGTTGTTTGTCAGCTGCTTGGTGCTGTTGACGCTACCCAATTGGCGTCGGCTGTTGCTGACCATCACCGGTTTTACCGCAGCCCACTCGGCGACTCTAGCCCTGGCTGCGGTGGATTGGGTGCGGCTGCCGATAGCGCCGGTGGAGGCGGTGATTGCGCTGAGTGTGCTGTTTCTGGCGGTGGAGCTGGCGCGCCAGCAGCGCGATTCGCTCACCTACCGTCAACCGCTGCTGGTTTCGGTTGCCTTTGGCCTGTTGCACGGCTTTGGCTTTGCCGCGGTACTGCAAGAGATAGGGCTGCCAGAACAACAGTTTATTACCGCGCTGCTCGGCTTTAATTTGGGCGTTGAACTCGGCCAGCTGTTATTCATCGCCGCGCTGATGGTGCTTTTCGCGGCCGCGGCTCTAGTGGCCCGCGTCGGCGCCGCCGCCAAGCCTGCCACGGCCGGCGTCAGACAGCTGCTGACGCAGCCGCCACAGGGAGCGGTGCGCGCGCTGGCGCTTTACGCCACCGGTAGCTTGGCGGCGCTGTGGGTGTTTGAACGGTTGGCGCAGTTCCCGGGTTGGCCGACACTGCTGGGCTAGCGATTACTCGTCGCTGCGCACCACCATGTCAGCTTTAAAGCGGCGGCCGTTGTCGGCGTAGTGTTGTGCTGACAGCGCCAAGAAACCGATCTCGCGCTCGCTCAACGGGCGTTTCACTTTGGCCGGCGAACCCATTACCAGTGAGCCCTCGGGGATCACCATGCCCTCAGGCACCAAGCTGTTGGCGCCGATCACCGAATTGGCGCCAACCACGGCGTTGTTGAGCACCACCGCGTTGATGCCGATCAGGGCGTTGTCGCCGACTGTGCAGCCGTGCACAGTCGCTTGGTGGCCGATGGTGACGTTGCTGCCAATCACCGTCGGCGAGCCGTGGTCGGCGTGCACCACCGCACCGTCTTGGATATTGCTGTTGCTACCGATGGTGATCTGTTCGGCATCGCCGCGGATGACCGCATTGAACCAGACGCTGGCGCCGGCGTGCAGTGTCACCGAGCCGACGACTGTGGCGTTGCTGGCGACGAAGGTATCGGGGTCGAGTTGTGGGCGCCTGTCGGCTAAGTCGGCAATCATGGGGGTGCTCCTCGCTGTTGCACTCGGGTGGCTAGTAGCTGACTAGAGTAACTATTCTGGTCGGTTGAGCAAGCGCTCAGCACCACTTTGTGCGGCCAGCGGTTCACACTGGACAGGGCCACTGCCTGATGGCGGCTGCGCTATCTGTTATTCTTGCACCACCATTCTGCCAGCTGGCACAAGGAGAACACGACCATGGCGGTACACCTGCCTCGCCCCGATTTGGATTACCCTTTTTCACAGCCGCCGGAAACCGGTAACTTTACCGCGGTGGCGCCCGGCGTCTACTGGGTGCGGATGCCGATTCCCGGCGGTATTGACCACATCAACCTGTGGCTGCTGGAAGATGAGGACGGCTGGTATATCGTCGATACCGGCATGGCTACCGACAAAGGTATGGAGGTCTGGCGCTCGGTGTGGCGCCACGCCGCCGAGCTGTGCGGTAGTGAGAAGCCGGTGAATGGGGTGATTTGCACTCACTTGCACCCCGATCACGTCGGCTTGGCCGGCTGGATCTGCGAGCGCAGTGGCGCTCAGTTTTATATGTCGCGCAGCGAGTTTTTTATGTGCCAGACGCTGATGGCTGATTCCATGCGCAACGCGCCGCCTGAGGCGCTGGATTTTTACCGGGCGATGGGCTGCAACGAAGACCAGATCGACTACTACCGCGGTCGCTTTGGTGGCTTTAAACAGATGATTCGAAGCTTGCCGCGAGTGTTTAACCGCTTGCACGAGGATGATTATTTGGCGATCGGCGGTCGCCGCTGGCGGGTCGTGATCGGCGAGGGCCACTCTCCGGAGCATGTCTGCCTCTACAGTGAGGCAGATAAGCTGTTCATCTCTGGCGACCAGCTGCTGCCAACTATCAGCTCGATTGTCGGGGTCTGGCCGCTGGAGCCAAAGGAGAATCCGCTGCGGCGCTGGCTCGCCTCCTGTGAAAAGTTGCGAGAGCTACTGCCGGCCGATGTGCTGGTGCTGCCTTCACATGGCCTGCCATTTCGCGGTGCCAAGGCCCGTTTACAACATTTAATTGACGAGCATCACGCCGCTTTTGCGGCGATTCGCCAGCGCGCCGCGTTGCAACCGCTGCGGGCTATGGATCTGTTTGATATCTTATTTAAGAGTGAAATAGGCAACCACAATTTGATTATGGCGTTGAGCGAGAGCCAGGCCAATATGAACTACCTGCTGGCAGCCGGTGATCTCGCCGTCACCACCGACCCACACGGCGTCAACTGGTATCGAGCTAACGGATAGCTCATGACCCCGCAGCGTTACCAGCGAGTCTTGGCCGTGCTTCACGCCCGCCAGCGCGACCTCACTGTGGTCGCCGATCAAGTTCACAAAGGCCAGAATCTCTCGGCGATCACCCGCACCTGTGACGCGGTTGGTATTGGGGTGGTGCACTCGGTCTACCCGCAGGGCGGTTATCGCGCTCACAAGGGCACCACTATGGGGGCGCATAAATGGGTTAAAACCCTCGTCCACCGCAGCGTAGAGGAGCCGTTGCAGGCCTGCCGAGAGGCCGGTATGCAGGTGATTGCCGCCGATCTGAGCGATGACGCGGTCGACTACCAGAGTATCGATTACACCCGACCGACAGCGTTGCTGTTGGGCAACGAAAGGGACGGGGTCAGCGCCGCCGCGGCACCATTTATCGACCGGCGCATCACCGTGCCGATGTTGGGCATGGTGGAATCTTTCAATGTCTCGGTGGCGGCGGCGATCATTCTCGCCGAGGCGCGCCGACAGCGCTTGGCGGCCGGTTGTTATGTCCGCCCAGTGGTGCACGACGCGCAGTATGAGCAGACGCTGTTTGAGTGGTTGCACCCAGTGCTGGCCCGTTTCTGCAGAGAAAAACAGCTGCCGTACCCAGCGCTAGATGAGTGCGGTGAGGTCGCCGAACGCGGTTGGCACCTGCGGGTCAAGCGCCGTGCGCCGCGGCGTCGCGGCGCTGCTGCTGCAGCAGAGCAATAAAGCGTTTCGCGGCATTGGAGGGCGAGCGTTTGGCGAGGTGCAAATAGCCGAGCTGGCGAACAATGGCTGGGCAGTCGACCTCGAGCTGATGCAGCTCGCCGCACAGCGTCACTGGCAGCAAGCTCCAACCCATGCCGATCGCTACCATGGTCTTGATGGTCTCTAAGTAGTTGGTGGAGATCGCCGATTGCAGCACTAGCTGCTGGGTGTTAAATACCGAGCGCACCAGCGCGCTGGTATTGGTCGCCGCTCCCGGCAGAATCAGCGGCTGCGCCGCCAGCGCCGCCAGGTCGAGGGATCTGGCGCTCGCCAACGGGTGGTCTCGGGCGCAGACAAATCGCAGCGGATCCTCCCAGATCGGTTCTGCCACCAAGCGCTCCTGCCGCTCGGTGGCCAGCGTCACAACCGCCAACTCGACATCGCCGCGCAACACCCGCGCGTAAGCTTGCTCCGAATCCATAAACTCCACGGCTAGGCGCACCTCGGGGTAGCTACGGTTGTAGCGCTGCAGCAGAGGCGGTAGTCGGTGCAGTCCGAGGTGGTGGCTGATGGCAATGCTCAGCTCGCCGCACACCACGCCGTCGAGGTCGACCACCGCCTGTTGGGCATCGCGATAACCTTGCAAAATCGCCTCGGCGTGGGGCAGCATGGCGTTGCCGGCCTCGGTCAGCATCACTCGTTTGCCGATTCGGTCAAACAGCGATGCACCGAGCTGCTGCTCGAGGAGCGCGATTCTCTTGCTCACCGCCGACTGGCTGATGTGGAGCTGCTCGGCGGCCAGTGAGAACGAATGCTCGCGGGCCACCGCCAGAAACGCCTGTAAGTTGGTATCTTGCATTCTCTGACTCGCAATCGCTTTGGTTTTTTATTCTATATTGGAATGGCTTTGAGTATAAATATGAATTTATTTCATTGATGCAGAACCCTACAATAGCCGCCTGAAAAACAACGGGAGCATGTAATGGCTGGAATGACCCTCTACGACAAGCTTTGGCAGAGCCACTTGGTTGAAAGTCGCGACGACGGTTCGGCGCTGCTCTATATCGACAGACATATTTTGCACGAGGTGACCTCGCCGCAAGCCTTTGAAGGGCTGCGTCTGGCTGGCCGCAAGCCGTGGCGGCTGGATACCAACATCGCCACCCCCGACCACAATATCTCCACCGATCGCGCCGAGCGAAAGGCGGGCGTGGCGGGCATCCCCGATAAAACCTCGCGCCTGCAGGTGCAGACCCTAGATGACAACTGCGACCACTTTGGCATTGTCGAATACAAAATGAACGAGCTCGGCCAGGGTATTGTGCATGTCATGGGGCCGGAGATGGGTGTGACTATGCCGGGGATGACAGTGGTGTGTGGCGACTCACACACCGCCACCCACGGCGCGCTCGCTTGTCTTGCGCACGGCATCGGTACCTCGGAGGTGGAGCATGTATTGGCCACCCAGTGCCTGGTGACTAAAAAGATGAAAAATATGCGCATCACCGTCGATGGCAAGCTCGGCTTTGGGGTTACGCCAAAAGATGTGGTGCTGGCCATTATTGGCAAAATAGGCACCGCAGGTGGCACCGGTTACGCCATTGAATTTGCCGGCCAAGTGTTTCGCGATATGAGCATTGAAGGGCGTATGACGGTCTGCAATATGGCCATTGAGGCCGGCGCGCGGGTCGGCATGGTGGCGGTCGATGACACCACTATCGACTATGTGCAGGGTCGCCAATTTGTCCCCACCGGTGACCTGTGGCAGCAAGCCGTCGAGTACTGGCGCACGCTGGTCTCCGACAGCGACGCTCAGTTTGATGCCGAGGTGGTGCTCGATGGCAGCGATATAGCGCCGCAGGTCACCTGGGGTAACTCCCCAGAGATGGTCGCGGCAGTTACCGACACCATTCCGCGGGTTGAGCAGCAGGCCAGTGCCGAACAGCGCGCGGCAGTGGCGCGGGCGCTCGAGTATATGGGGCTAGAGGGTGGCAGTGCGATCACCGATATCCCCGTCGACCGGGTCTTTATCGGCTCGTGCACTAATTCGCGCATTGAAGATATGCGCGCGGCGGCGGCCGTGGCGAAAGGGCGCCGGGTCGCCGACTCTGTTAAGCAGGTGCTGGTGGTGCCGGGCTCACAGATGGTCAAGCAGCAGGCCGAGGCCGAGGGGTTGGATAAGATCTTTATCGCCGCCGGCATGCAGTGGCGAGAGCCGGGCTGCTCGATGTGCCTCGCCATGAACAGCGATAAGCTGGGCGCTGGCGAGCACTGCGCCTCCACCTCTAATCGCAACTTTGAAGGGCGCCAGGGCAATGGTGGCCGCACCCATTTGGTCAGCCCGGCGATGGCCGCTGCCGCCGCGGTGGCCGGCCATATTGTCGATGTCCGCACCATGATGGAGGAGCATTAAGATGCAGGCTTTTACTACCCACCAAGGTCTCGCGGCGCCGATGGATCGCGCCAATGTCGATACCGATATGATTATCCCCAAGCAGTTTTTGAAGTCGATTCGACGCAGCGGCTTTGGCCCGAATCTGTTTGACGAGTTGCGTTATCTGGATGTCGGCGAGCCTGACAGCGACAACAGTGGCCGCCCGCTGAATAGTGAGTTCGTGCTCAATCAGCCCCGCTACCAGGGCGCTTCGGTGCTGCTGGCGCGCAAGAACTTCGGTTGCGGCTCCAGCCGCGAGCACGCCCCGTGGGCGCTTGAGGATTATGGCTTTCGCACCGTTATCGCACCGAGCTTCGCCGATATTTTCTACAACAACTGTTTCAAAAATGGGCTGCTGCCGGTGGTGTTGACTGAGTCGCAGGTCGAACAGTTATTTGCCGCTGTCTACGCCACGCCGGGGCTGCAGATCTGCGTCGACTTGCCGGCGCAAACCGTCACTGCCGGGGAGTTGAGCTTCTCTTTTGAGATAGACGCCTTCCGCAAAGAGTGCCTGCTCAAGGGGCTCGACGAGATTGGCCTGACACTGCAGTCGAGCAGTGCCATTAAAGCCTACGAGAGTGCGCGTGCGGCACAGCACCCGTGGGTGTTTGGCGCCATCAAACGCGCCTAGTGGGTGCTAACAACTGTTTCTGAGGAGTAGCGATGAGCCAAGTATTAATTCTGCCCGGCGACCACATTGGTCAAGAGATTGTCCCGCAAGCGGTGCGCGTGTTAGAGGCGGTCAACCAGCACTTTGACCTGGGCATTGAGTTGCGCCACGGTTTGCTCGGCGGCACCGCCTATGAGCAGACCGGCGACCCGTGCCCGGCGGAGACTCTGCAGCTGGCACGCGCTAGCGATGCGATTTTACTCGGGGCGGTGGGTGGCCCTGAATGGGATAAGCTCGATCGCCCGCTGCGGCCCGAGCAGGGGTTGCTGCGCATTCGCAAAGAGCTGCAGCTGTTTGCCAACCTGCGCCCAGCCATCATGTATCCGCAGCTGGCGCACGCCTCGTCGCTCAAGCCTGAATTTGTCTCTGGTTTGGATATTCTCATCGTTCGCGAGCTGGTGGGCGGCATCTACTTTGGCCAGCCGCGCGGTTTCCGCGAGTTAGAGAATGGCGAACGCGAGGGCTTCAACACCTACAAGTACAGTGAGAGTGAAATCCGCCGCATTGGCCGAGTTGCTTTCGAGGCGGCGCAGCGACGCGGCAAGCGACTCTGTTCAGTCGACAAAGCCAACGTGCTCGAGGCGACTATGTTGTGGCGCGAAGTAATGAATGAGTTGGCGCCGCAGTACCCCGATGTCGAACTCAGCCACATGTATGTCGACAACGCCGCCATGCAGCTGGTGATGCGTCCAAAACAGTTTGATGTGATTGTCACCGGCAATATGTTTGGCGACATTCTCTCCGATATCGGCTCCATGCTGACTGGCTCTATCGGTATGTTGCCGTCGGCTTCGCTAGATAAAAACAACGCCGGCATGTACGAGCCGTGCCACGGTTCGGCGCCAGATATCAGTGGCCAAGACAAAGCCAACCCATTGGCGACCATCCTCTCGGTTGCTATGATGCTGCGTTATTCGCTAAACGCCCCAGCTGCCGCCGGGCTGATCGAAAAAGCGGTCGGCGAGGTGCTCGATAGCGGCTTGCGCACCGGTGATATTTTTAACCCCGGCGAGCAGTTGGTCGGCACTCAAGCGATGGGCGATGCCGTGTTGGCAGCGTTGCAACGGCTGCTGTCGGCCTGATCGCTCTGCAGCAGCAGAATAATTTCACAACCAAGAGAACACTCCCATGAAAGTAGGTTTAGTCGGTTGGCGCGGTATGGTCGGGTCGGTGCTGATGGAGCGGATGCGCGCTGAAGGTGATTTTGCGCTGATCACTCCGGTCTTTTTTACCACCTCTCAAGCGGGCCAAGCGGCACCCGATGTCGGTTGCGGCAGTTCGCTGCTGGAGGATGCGCACAGTGTCGAGGCGCTGCGCGAGATGGATGCCATCATCAGCTGTCAGGGTGGTGACTACACCAAAGCGATCTACCCGCAGCTGCGCAGCAGCGGCTGGCAGGGCTATTGGATCGACGCCGCCAGTGCTTTGCGGATGCAGTCGAGCTCGGTGATCGTACTCGATCCGGTCAATCGCGCGGTGATCGACACTGCGCTGGAGAGCGGCATTAAGGAGTTTGTCGGCGGCAACTGTACGGTGTCGTTGATGCTGATGGCGCTCGGTGGGCTGTTCAATGCCGGACTGGTTGAGTGGGCGACGTCGATGACTTATCAAGCCGCCTCGGGCGCGGGTGCGCAGAACATGCGCGAGCTGATTGCGCAGATGGGGGCGATTAATCACGCCGTCGCCGACCAGCTGGCCGACCCTGCCGCCGCTATCTTAGATATCGACCGCCAAGTGACCGCGACGCTGCGCGACGGCTCGTTGCCGACCGCCCAGTGGGGTCAGCCGCTGGCGGGCAGCCTGCTGCCGTGGATCGATTCACAGCTGGACAACGGCCAGAGTCGCGAGGAGTGGAAGAACCAAGCTGAGACCAACAAAATTCTCGGCCGCGAAGGCAACCCGATACCACTCGACGGCCTCTGTGTGCGGGTCGGAGCGATGCGCTGCCACAGTCAGGCACTGACGATCAAATTGAGCCGCGATCTGCCCATGGCCGATATTGAAGCGCTGATCGCACAAGGCAACGATTGGGTGAAAGTGGTCCCCAACGATCGCCAGCGCACCGTTGCAGAGCTGACTCCGGCAGCGGTGACCGGCGGGCTGCAGGTGCCGGTCGGACGTCTGCGCAAGCTGGCGATGGGTGGCGACTATCTGACCGCCTTTACAGTGGGTGATCAGCTGCTGTGGGGAGCTGCCGAACCACTGCGGCGTATGCTGCGCATTCTGCTGCAACGCTGAGTTAATCCGTACCGCTGTGGCTATGCTGTTTCGCCCGCTGGCGCTGTGGTCGCTGCTACTGCTACCGCTGCCGAGCTGGGGGCTGGGGCTGGGTGAATTGGCTCTCGCTTCGGTGTTGGGCGAGCCGCTGCAGGCGAGTGTTGAGTTGCGCGGCGCCAGCCACTGGCGCGAGCGCCAAATCAGTGCCGTGGCGGTGGCGCAACTGCCGGATCTGCCCGCTCAGCGGCTGACGGTAACCGTCGCCCAGAGTATGGCGGCAACCACATTGCTGGTCAGCAGCGCCACGGCTATTCAGGTCCCGCTGTTTGCCATAGAGCTGACAGTGCAGGCGCCCGCCGCACAGCTGCAGCGCCGCTACACTGTGGCGCTGCCACTGCCGCAACTGAGCGGCCGCCAAACCCCACCGCTGCAGCCACTATCCGTCGATCAAGCCGCGGCGCCAGCCGCTGACCCGTTCGCGGCAGTACCGTTCGCTGCCGCTAGTTCTACCCCAGAGCAGTCGCTCGCTGTTGAAGCGGTTGCGCCAGCCGCTGCAGCCGCAGTTAGCCCATCTGAACTGCCCGTGGCTGCACCGGCTGAGCATCAGCCGCGCCCGGCGGTACCGCTAGTGCAGCGCAGCTGGCTGCTGCTGATAGCGCTGCCATTGTTGCTGGTGTTGCTGGTGTTGATCGCGGTGCGCTATCGGCGCCGCGCGCAAGCCGCGCCAGCGGGCAGGGCGGCTTCAGCAGGTGCGCCCAGCGCCGGCAAAATTCCCTATCCGCAGGCCACTCCAGCGCTGCAGCCGCGCGCAGCTACAATAGCTGAAACCGCTACCGCGGCGGTCACTGCAGAGCCAGCTGCTGCCCCGCGCACCCTCGAATTTGTCCCCGACGCCGCAGTGGCGCCAGCGCTCTCTGGGAGCCGAGAACCGGTCGCAGTTGCGCAACCGGCTGCCGGCGCTGGAGCCAAGCCGGCGCCGCCAACGCCGCAACCTTCACTGGCCGAGCAGCTCGCCGACTGCTATACGGCGCTGGCTGAACCGCAGTTGGCCGCGCGGGTGCGCGCCGCCGCCAAGCTCGCTAATGAGGAGCAGTTGTGAACCGCCCGCCGGTAAACCGCGCCGACAGCGCAAAGGTTTACCCGCTGGCCGCCGGCTGCCAGCGCTGGGCTGCGGTGGTTAGCTACAACGGCGCCAACTACTGCGGTTTTCAACGGCAAAAACATAGCCCGTCGGTGCAGCAGAGTCTCGAACAGGCGCTTTCATCGATCGCCAACCAGCCGGTGGTGACACTCTGCGCTGGGCGCACCGACAGCGGTGTTCACGCTACCGGTCAAGTGGTGCACTGGGACAGCGCCGCGCCGCGCACTGCGCGCAACTGGTTGGCCGGCGCCAACCGGCTGCTGCCGGACGACATTGCCATCAGCTGGGTGGGGCAGGTTGATGAGCACTTTCACGCCCGTTTTTCTGCGCACTCGCGTACCTATCGCTACTGTATTGTGGTTTCGCCGACTCGCCCAGCAGTACTCGCCGACGGGCTCACTTGGGTGCGCGGCGAGCTCGATGTGGCGGCGATGCGTGAGGCGTTACCGGCGCTGCTCGGCGAACAGGACTTCACTGCGGTGCGCGGCGCCGGCTGTCAGTCGCACACACCTTTTCGCGAGGTGAGGGCCGTTGAGTTGAGCGAGTGCGGACAGCTGTTGGTGCTCGAAATCACCGCCAATGCCTTTTTGTTGCACATGGTGCGCAATATTGTCGGCGCGCTGTTGTGGGTGGGCAGCGGCAAGCGTCCGCCGAGTTGGTTGGCGCAGCTGCTGGCCGGCCGCGACCGCTGCGCCGGTGCCCCCACCGCCAGCGGTCGCGGTCTCTATCTGGTCGAAGTCGGTTATCCCGCCGCCTGCGGTCTGCCACAGCTGCCGCGCGGTCCAGTGTGGCTGCCTGTGGCCGCCAATAGCGGCAAAGCTGGCGAGCGGCGCGACAGTGGCGGATAATGGCAACGACGATTGCGAGAGTGGGCCATGGTTAAAGTAAAAATTTGTGGGATTACCAGCGCCGAGCAGGCAGCGCAGGCTGAGCGCGCCGGTGCCGACGCCGTTGGTGTGGTACTTTACCCGCCGAGTCCGCGCGCGGTGACCCTCGAGCAAGCAGTGCAGGTTAAGCGCGGTCTCGGGCCATTTGTCAGTAGCGTAGCACTGTTAGTCAATAGCGATAGCGCCGCCGTCGAGCGGGTGATAGACCAGTTGCAGCCCTCGCTGTTGCAGTTTCACGGCGATGAGAGCGCCGAGTTCTGCCAGCAGTTTGACTACCCCTATATTCGCGCCATTCGGGTGAAGCCCGGCGATAATATCGAGCAGCTCTGCCAGCCCTACCACCGCGCCCGCGGTCTGTTGTTTGATGCCTGGGACGCGCAGCGGTTTGGTGGTACCGGCCGCCAGTTTGATTGGTCGCTGCTGCCGCAAAACTGCCCAGCACCGCTCATATTGGCCGGCGGTCTGGACAGTGTCAATGTTGCCACGGCGGTGGCGGTAGTAGCGCCCTACGCGGTCGATGTCAGCGGTGGCGTCGAGCTGTCGCCGGGAGTTAAATGCCCGCAACAGATGGCGGCTTTTATTGCCGCGGCCAAGGGGTTGGCAACCTAGCGGCGTGCTAGAATCTCGATCACTGCAGATTAAAAGCGTAAAAAATAGGAAATCGTTATGAGTTGGTTAGAGCGTATTAAACCCAAAGGACCGGCGGCGGCCAAGGCTGAGCGCAGCAGTGGCGTTCCCGAAGGACTGTGGAAAAAGTGCCCCAAGTGCACGGCGCCGCTCTACCGCCCCGAGCTGGAACGCAATCTCGATGTCTGTCCAAAATGCGATCATCACATGCGCATTGGCGCCCGCCGTCGACTCGATATCTTCCTCGACCCGCAGGGGCGCGAGGAGTTGGCCGTCGATGTCGAGCCGGTCGATCAACTGAAATTTAAAGATGTCAAAAAATATCGCGATCGGCTTGCCGATGCACAGAAGCAGACCGGCGAAAAAGATGCACTGGTGGCGATGCAGGGTACGCTGCACGGCAATCCGATTGTTGCGGTAGCCTTCGAGTTTTCGTTTCACGGTGGCTCGATGGGCTATGCCGTCGGCGAAAAATTTACCCGCGCCGCGCAGCGCGCTCTGGAGCTGCGCTGCCCGCTGGTCTGTTTTTCAGCTACCGGCGGCGCGCGCATGCAGGAGGCGCTGATCTCGCTGATGCAGATGGCGAAAACCAGCGCCATCCTCGAGCGGCTCAAGCAGAGCGGGGTGCCCTACGTCTCGTTTATGACCGACCCGGTCTACGGTGGGGTGTCGGCCAGTTTGGCAATGCTCGGTGATCTCAACGTCGCAGAGCCGGGCGCTCGCGCCGGTTTTGCCGGCCCCAATATCATTGAGCAGACCATTCGCCAGAAACTGCCGAAGGGGTTCCAGCGCAGTGAGTTTTTGTTGGAGCACGGCCACATCGACATGATCATTGCCCGCGCCGACATGCGCGCGCGGCTGGCGCAGCTGCTGGCTAAACTTCAAGGGTTACAAAACCCGTTGGCCGATGGTGCTGCCGCAGAGCCGGCCAGTGGTGGCTGACCACTCGCTGACGAGCTGGCTGGCAAGACTGCAGAGCGCCCACCCCGCTGAAATAGTGCTAGGTTTAGAGCGGGTGGCAGCGGTCTGGGCAGTGCTGCAAGGCCAACTGCGCGGCGATCCTAATAAACCCTTCGGCGCCGCGCCGGTGGTTGCGGTGGCTGGCACCAACGGCAAAGGTTCGACAGTCGCAGCGCTCGAGGCGCTAGCCCGCGGCCACGGTCTGCGCGTCGGCTGCTACAGCTCGCCACATCTACTGCGGTTTAATGAGCGAGTGCGCATCGATGGCAGTGATATCGACGACGGTGCGCTGGTCGCCGCTCTAGAGCAGGTGGAGCGTGCCCGCGGCGCCATTGCGCTGACTTTCTTTGAACACACCACCTTGGCGGCACTGGTCATTTTTGCTGGGCAGGCGCTCGATCTGGTGGTGCTCGAGGTGGGGCTGGGCGGCCGTCTTGACGCCGTCAACATCGTCGACGCCGATCTCAGCATAGTCACCTCGATCGATCTCGATCATCAAGCTTTTCTCGGCACCACCCGCGCCGCCATTGCCGTGGAGAAACTCGGCATTGCCCGAGCCAACCGCCCGCTGGTGATTGGCGAGTGCGACCACCCCGACGGCTTTATCGCCGCGGTTGCCGCCACCGAGGCGCGGCCGCTGTGGCTGGGCAATGATTTTTTCTGTGAGCCGCAGGGAGCCGGTGGCTGGCGTTATCGCGATAGCGATTTGGCGCTTGCGCCGCTCGAGCGCGGGCCGCTGTTGCCAGAAAATCTGGCGTTGGCGATCGCCGCCTACCGCCAGCTGCGGTTGCCGTTTGAGGCTGGCATTGCCGCCCAGTCGCTGCGCCAGCTGCGGGTAGCGGGGCGCCAGCAGCGTCTGTACTACCGCGGTCGCGAGCTGTTGCTCGATGTCGCGCACAACCCGGCCAGCTGCCGGCAGTTGGCCGCCAGTTTGACTGCGGCCGGGCAGCCGGCGGTAGCGGTGGCATCGGCATTTGCCGACAAAGACTTTGCCGCCATGGCAGCGCCGCTACTGGCGCTGATCGGGCAGTGGTGGCTGGGGCCTATTCGCGATAATCCGCGCGCCGCCGACGCCCATAAGCTGGCGCAACTGTTATACAATGACGGCGCTAGAGCGACGGTCTGTGAGTCGTTGCCGGCGGCGCTGCAACAAGCCATTGTCGAGTCGCCGCCTGACTGTTTAATTGTGGTGCTGGGGTCGTTTATGGTGGTCGCCGAAGTGTTGTCTGTCGTCGCCGAGGAGTCAGCGTGAGCTACGAGTTGCGCCGGCGCCTGGTCGGGGTAGTGGTGTTAGTCTCTCTGGGCCTAGTCATTATCCCGCTGCTGTTCGACTTCAGCCGCGATCAGCCGCTCGATCGCCGTACCCAGATACCCTCTGCGCCCACTGCCGCGCCGGTCGAGCTCGAAGTGGCACTGCGCCCGCAGCTGCTGGAGAGCAGTGCGCCACCCAGCCCGCTTTTTACTATGGAAGAGGTAAGCGCAGGCAGCCGTCGTTTCGCCGTGCAATTTGGCAGCTACCCCGATCTGGCCGTGGCCGAACAGAAACAACAGCAGCTGCTCGAAGCGGGTTATAGAGTCTATATTCGCAGCGTTGAGGTCGAGGGCAGGGAGACCCACCGGGTATTAATAGGGCCGCTGCTTCAACGCGATGAAGCCGAGGCGCTGCAGCGACAGATCGACAACCAATACCAGATAAGCTCACTGCTCAAGGCGCAGCAATGACCGTGTTGGCCACCGTCGATTGGATTATTTTGGCGATTGTAGCGCTCTCTGCGGTCATCAGTGTGGTGCGCGGTTTTGTCAAAGAGGCGTTCTCACTCTCTATCTGGCTGCTGGCCTTTGTGGTGGCCAGCTGGCTGCGCGAAGATGTCGCGCCGCTGCTGAGCGCTTGGATAGAGCTGGCGTCACTGCGCGCCGCCGCGGCATGGCTGGCGATTTTTATCGCCGTGCTGTTGCTCGGGGCGATGGTTAACTACCTGCTGGGACGGCTGGTGACAGCCACCGGCCTGACCGGCACCGACCGGCTGTTGGGGCTGCTGTTTGGCACCCTGCGCGGCGCGCTGCTGGTGTTGGCGGCAACCGTGTTGCTGCCGCAAATGTTGCCGGTAGAGCAGGACCTGTGGTGGCAGCAGTCGCAAATTATCCCGCTGTTCAAACAGTTTGAAGGGTGGGGGATAGAACTCTATTACACAATAAAATCACTGATCTGGGAGTAACCTCGAGCGATGTGTGGCGTAGTCGGAATTTCAGCGAGCTCAGGTGTCAATACACAACTGTATGATGCTTTAACCATCCTCCAGCACCGCGGCCAGGACGCCGCCGGTATCGTCACTGAGTCGAACGGTGAACTGCACCAGTGCAAGGATGTCGGTCTGGCCAAAGATGTCTTCCGCCAGCGCGATATGGAGCGACTGATCGGCAACAAAGGTATTGGCCATGTCCGCTACCCGACGGCGGGAAGCTCGGGGCCGGCGCTCGCCCAGCCGTTTTATGTCAACTCGCCGTACGGCATCTGTATGGCCCACAACGGCAACTTAACCAACTCTGACGAGTTGCGTCAGCACATTTTTCGCGCCGATCTGCGCCACCTCAACACCGACTCTGACAGCGAAGTACTGCTCAACGTATTTGCCCACGAGCTGCAGCGCCAGGGCAAATTAGTACCGACCCCCAGCGATGTCTTCGCCGCGGTGGCCGCCACCCATCAGCGCTGTGTCGGCGCCTATGCGGTGGTCGGCTTGATTGCCAGTTACGGCCTGTTTGCGTTTCGCGATAGCTACGGTATTCGCCCGCTCTGTTTTGGTGTGCGCCACACCGATCAGGGCAACGAGTACGCCGTCGCCTCCGAGAGTGTGGTGCTCGATTCGCTCGGTTTTGCTGTGGTGCGCGACTTGGCGCCCGGCGAGGCGCTCTATGTCGACGAAAATGGCGAGTTGCACCTCAAGCAGTGCGCGGCACACAGCCAGTTGGTACCGTGTATCTTTGAGCACGTCTACTTTGCCCGCCCCGATTCGATGATCGACAATATTTCTGTTTACAAGAGCCGACTGCGCATGGGCGAGAAACTCGCGGAAAAAGTGCTGCGTCTGCGCCCCGACCACGATATCGACGTAGTGATTCCGATCCCCGACACCAGCCGCGTCGCCGCCCAGGCGATGGCTGAGACGCTCGGTGTCAAACTGCGCGAAGGTTTTATGAAAAACCGCTACATCGGCCGCACCTTTATCATGCCGGGGCAGACCCAGCGCAAAAAATCGGTGCGCCAGAAGCTCAACGCCGTCAAGCTCGAGTTTCAGGGTAAAAACGTGCTGTTGGTGGACGACTCCATTGTCCGCGGCACCACCTCGAAAGAGATTATCCAGATGGCTCGCGACGCCGGTGCGGCAAAGGTTTATATGGCCTCGGCGGCGCCAGGGGTGCGCTACCCCAACGTCTACGGTATCGATATGCCCTCCGCAAAGGAGCTGATCGCTCACGGTCGCAGCGATGATCAGGTCGGCGAAATTATCGGTGCCGACTGGATTATCTACCAAGACCTCGACGATCTTGTCGCCGCGGCCGCCGAGGGCTGCGACGGTATTGAGCAGTTTGAGTGCTCGGTGTTTAACGGTGAGTACATTACCGGCGATGTCGATAGCGCCTATTTAGAGGGGCTCGAGCAGTCGCGCAACGACAGCGCCAAAACCGCCCGCAGCCAAGCTAGTGCCAACGCCCGTCTCAATCAGGTGGTTGGCATCCACAACAACCGCTCATAGCTGCAGAGGACGCCATGAATCACGACGACCCAACCCGCTACGGCGCCGACACCTTGGCGGTGCGCGCCGGCCAGCAGCGCACCGCCGAGCGCGAACACTCCGAGGCGTTATTTCTCACCTCCAGTTATGTGTTTGACAGCGCCGCCTCTGCGGCCGCGCACTTTGCCAACGAGATCGAGGGCAACGTCTACTCCCGTTACACCAACCCGACTGTGCGCAATTTTGAGCAGCGTTTAGCCGCGCTGGAGGGGGCCGAGCGGGCCGTCGCCACCAGCTCCGGCATGGCCGCCATTCTGTCGGTAGTGATGGGCCATCTACGCCAGGGCGACCAGATCATCTGTTCGCGCGACGTGTTTGGCTCGACCCATGTGTTGCTGGAAAAAACCATCGCTAAGTTCGGTGTCGAGATCGTCTATGTGCCGCTCACTGATCTCGACGCCTGGCGCAGTGCGGTGCAAGACAACACCCGCTTGCTCTACTGCGAAACCCCCTCCAACCCGCTCGCCGAGGTCGCCGATATCGCCGCGCTGGCTGAGATCGCCGGCGCTGCCGGCGCGCTGTTGGTGGTCGACAACTGCTTCTGTACCCCGGCACTGCAGCAGCCGCTGCGCTGGGGTGCCGACCTGGTCATCCACTCGGCCACCAAATTCATCGACGGCCAAGGGCGCTGCCTCGGTGGCGCTGTGGTTGGCAGCCGCGAGCTACTCGAGCCGGTGGTTGGTTTTGTCCGCTCCGCAGGCCCGAGTATGAGCCCGTTCAACGCTTGGGTATTTCTCAAAGGGCTGGAGACACTGCGTCTGCGTATGCGCGCCCACTGCGACAGCGCCCAGGCGTTGGCACTGTGGTTGCGCCAACAGCCGGCCGTTGAAAAAGTCTATTACGCAGGCCTGCCCGACCACCTCGGCCACGCCCTGGCGGCCAAACAGCAGAGCGGTTTTGGCGCGGTGGTCGGCTTTGTCGTGCGCGGTGGTCGCGAGGCCGCTTGGCGGCTGCTGGACAGCTGTCAGCTGCTGTCGCTGACAGCCAATCTCGGCGATACCAAGACCACCATTGTCCACCCGGCCACCACCACTCACGGCCGTCTCAGTGACGACAGCCGCGCCGCCGCCGGTATCGTCGATGGCTTGGTGCGCATTTCGGTGGGGCTGGAAGAGCTCGCCGATATTCAAGCCGATCTGGCTGCGGCGTTGGCGCAGTTGCAACCGTGAGCGACACATTCGACACCGGTCTGCTCAACGAGCCGCAACACCCGCTCAGCGGCCGCCACTGGGTTAATCACAGTGCGTTGCTACCTCCGTTTGCGCCCGGCAGCGACTGGCTGCTACTCGGTATGGGCTGCTTTTGGGGGGCAGAGCGCGTCTACTGGCAGCTGCCCGGCGTGGTGACTACCGCGGTCGGCTACAGTGGCGGCGCCCGCCCACACCCCAGCTATGAGCAGGTCTGTACCGGTGTCAGCGGCCACGCCGAGGTGGTGCTGGTGGTCTACGACCCCAGCCAGCTCAGCCTCCGCGAGCTGTTCAGCCCGTTCTGGGAGCGCCACGACCCCACTCAAGGGATGCGTCAAGGCAACGATATTGGTACTCAGTACCGGTCTTTGATCGGCTGTCGCAGCGCTGAGCAATTAGCAGCGGCGCAACAACTGGCCGCGGAGATGCAGAGCCAGTTGACGGCGCTCGGCCGCGGCGCCATTACCACCGAAATCGGTATGGCGGCGCCGTTTTATTACGCCGAAGAGTACCACCAGCAATATCTGGCGAAGAACCCCAACGGCTACTGCGGTCTGCGCGGCACCGGCATTAGCTGTTAGCCGCTGTCAGGCGATAAAAAAAACCGCGCTAGAGGCTAGCGCGGTTTTTTGTTGCTGGGCTGGCTGGTTGCATTCAGCGATGGAGTATTTTGTTGAAGGCGGCTTTGGTCTCGTCGGTGCTAAGCGTGGCCATAAACGCGGCCCCTTCAACTTTGATGCGCTCGGCCATCGGCTCGGCTTGGCGGCGCAGCAACTGTTTGGTTTCTATCAGCGCCGGGCGCAACTTGCCGGCCAACTTGTGCGCTACTTCGGCCACTTTGGCGTCGAGCTCCTCGGGGGCGACGATGGCGGTGATCAGCCGCGCCTGCAGCGCCGTGGCGGCGTCAAATTTCTCGCCCAACAGCAGCATCTCAGCCGCCATCGGATAGCCGGCCAGCTGCGGCAGCAGTTGCGTCGAGCCGAACTCCGGACGCAGATTAAGGTTGATGAACGGCATCATAAACTGAGCGCGGTCGCTGGCGTAGATAAAGTCGCAGTGCGGCAGCAGGGTACTGCCGATGCCGACCGCAAAGCCGTCAACAGCAGCCACCACCGGCAGCGGACACTCAGAGAGCGCCATCATAAATTGGAACACCGGCGCGTCGTGGTCGCTGGGTGGCACCTCTAAAAAATCGACCAGATCATTGCCCGAAGAGAAGTCGCGGTCACCTTTGAAAACCACCACTTTGGTGCTGTCGTCACTGGCCGCTTCGCGCAGTGCTGTGGCCATGGCGCTGTACATGGCGCGGGTGACGGCGTTCTTTTTGCTCTGGCGGTCTAGTTTAATAGTGAGGATAGCGCTCTCGCGGCTAATAGCGATATCGGTGCTCATGCTGGCATCTCCTGTCGGTTTTGGTGCATTTTTTAACTGCTTGCGAGTATAACCAGATGGCTGGCGCTGCGGCAGTGCGCATGTTGACTGGTGAGTTTCACTCAGCTTGGCACGCTCAACACCGCCCCCAGCAGCTTTTGGCTATAAGGGTGACGCGGGGCGTTCCAGAGTGTGGCGGTATCGCCTTGCTCGACCAGTTGGCCGTCACACATAACCGCAACGCGGTCGGCAATAGCGCGAACCACGGCGAGATCGTGAGAGATAAACAGCACCGCCAGCTGCTGTTCGCGAACCAGCTTTTGCAGCAACCGCAAAATGTCCGCCTGCACCGATAGGTCGAGCGCCGACACCGCCTCGTCGGCGACCAGTAGTTGCGGTTGGCACGCCAGAGCGCGGGCAATGGCGGCCCGCTGGCGCTGGCCGCCGGAGAGCTGGCTGGGGCGGCGCTGCAGCAGCCGCTCCGGCAGCTCGACGTCAGCGGCCAGACGGCGCACTTGCTGGGCCAGCGGTTGTGGCTGGCGGCTGTGCAGCTGCAGCGGCTCGGCGAGCGTCTGATAGACGCTGTAGCGCGGGTTGAGCGAGGCCAAAGGGTCCTGAAAGACCAGCTGCAGAGCGGCGCGTTGGGCGGCAGTGACGGCGTTGGCCTCGAGTCTCTGGCCGGCAAATTGAATAGTGCCAGCAGCGACGGGCAGCAGCCCCAGCAGGGCGCGACCGAGAGTCGACTTGCCGGACCCCGATTCGCCGACCAAACCGACGATTTCACCCCGCGCCACACTCAGCGTAACGCCGTCGACCACCGCCCGGGCGCGGCGGCCAGAGCCACGCCAGACCTGCAGCTGTGTAGCGCACAGCAGTGGCGTCGGTGCGGCGGTGCGGCGCTGTTGGGGCTGCGGCAGTGCCGCCACCAACGACGCCGTATAGGGGTGGGCAGGTTCGCCAAATAGCTGGGCAGGGGTGCCGCTGTCAACAAATTCACCGTTGCGCATGACATGCACCCGGTCGGCGACAGCGGCCACCACGGCGAGGTCGTGTGAGACCAATATTAGACCGAGACCGCGCTGCTGTTGTAGCTGGCGCAGCAGTGCCAGGATCTGTGCCTGCACGGTGACATCTAACGCCGTGGTTGGTTCGTCACAGATTAACAGCGCCGGATCGTTGACCAGCGCCATGGCGATAGCAACCCGCTGGCGCATGCCGCCAGAGAACTGGTGCGGGTAGTCGTCGAGCCGCTGCTGCGGATCGCGGATGCCCACCTCGGCGAGCAGTTGGGCGGCGCGCTGGCGTGGCGGCTGCGCGCCGCGGTAGGCCTCGGTGATCTGTGCGGCGACGGTTTTAAACGGGTTTAGGGCGCTCATAGGCTCTTGGCTGACCCAGCCTATCTGCCTGGCCAGCAGCGCTCGGCGCGCCTCCGGATTGGCCAATAGCTCGACGCGCTGGTCGAAACAGGCGCGTTGCGCGGTGGCGACAACCCCCGGGGCGAGCCCCAGCAACGCCGACAGTGACAGCGACTTGCCGGAGCCGGACTCACCAATTATTGCCGTGCAGCGGCCGCGCTCAACACTCATCGAGATACCGTGTACCAGCGGCTGACCAGCGATGCTGACGCAGAGTTTTTCCACCGCCAGCAAGCTCATGCCGCGCCGCCTGGTGAGCTATTTTCCAGCCAGTCGCGCAGCTGGTCGCCGAGCAGGTTCAAGCAGAGCAGTGTGGTGGTCAGTGCCGCGGCCGGGTAGAGCAGCAGCCATGGGTACTCCTCCATGGTCTCTACCCCTTGGCTAATCAGAGCCCCCCAGGAACTTTGCGGCGGCTGCACGCCGAGACCCAGAAAAGAGAGAAACGCCTCCAGCAACATGACGCTGGGGATGGTCAAGGTGGTGTAGACAATGATCGGGCCGCTGCAGTTGGGCAACACGTGACGCCAGAGTATCTGCCGGTTGCTAAGGCCGATACAGCGCGCCGCCTCGACAAATTCGCTCTGCTTGAGGGCGCGCACCTGAGCGCGGACTATGCGCGCCATGGTCAGCCACTCCACCGCGCCAATGGCGATAAACAGCAGTGCCAGGCTGCGGCCGAACACCACCATTAGCAGCACCACAAACATTACAAACGGCAGCGCATAGAGGGCATCGACCACACGCATCATCAGTGCATCGGTGCGCCCGCCGACAAAGCCGGCGGTGGCGCCCCAACTGACGCCGAGCAACAGCGCTACCGCCGTGGCGCAAAGACCGATCAGCATCGACAGGCGACCACCGTGGAGCAGTCGCGACAGCAGATCGCGGCCAAAGCTGTCGGTGCCGAGCCAGTGTTGCAGCGAAGGCGGTTGTGCGCCGAGCAGCAGATTTTGCGCGCTCGGGTCGTAAGGGGCCAGCCACGGCGCCAGTAAGCAGACCGCGGTGATGGTCGCCAGCAGCCACAGTGCTGCGCTAGTGGCCAGTTTGCCGGTCATGACAGCGCCTCGCGCTGGCGCGGATCCAGCCACAGCGCCACCAGGTCGGCGAGCAGATTAAAGAAGATGATCAGTGCGGCAAAAAATAGGGTTAACGCCATAATCAGCGTGTAGTCGCGATTGAACGCCGCTTGAATGTAGAAACGACCGATACCGGGTATTTGAAAGATAGTCTCCACCACGAACGAACCGGCGATCAGTCCGGCGCAAGCGGGGCCCAGGTAGGCGACCACCGGCAGCAGCGCGCCGCGCAGGGCATGGTGCACGATAATCGCCAGCTCGCTCAAGCCTTTGCTGCGAGCGGTGATAATGTAGGGCTGGCTGAGTTGCTGGCACAGCCCGGCGCGGGTCAAACGGGCGATATAAGCGCAGTAGCCTGCCGCGAGTGTCACCGTCGGCAGCCACTTGTCGCCGGCCAGTTCGCCCCAGCCGGAGACCGGCAACCACTCGAGATAGACGCCAAACACCAGCACTAGCAGCGGCCCGAGCACAAAGGCCGGTAGGCAGATGCCGAGCAGCGCCAACCCCATCGAAAGCTGATCGGCGGCACTGCCCGGGCGCCGCGCCGCCAGGCTGCCGGCAACAATGCCAATCAGCAGTGCCAGCAGCAGTGCGTAGCAGGCCAGCTCTAACGTCGCCGGCAGGCCGGCGATGATCAACTCGCTGACGGTGCGGCCGGGGTAGCGATACGAGGGGCCAAAATTACCCTGTAGCGCTTGGCCGAGATAGGCAAAAAACTGCGCGGGCAGCGGTTGATCAAGGCGATATTGAGCATTCAGAGCGGCTTCAACTTCGGCGCTCACTGCGCGATCGCTGGCAAATGGTCCGCCCGGTGCAGCGTGTATCAGGGCAAAAGTCACCGCCGCCACCAGCAATAGCAGTAGCGCGGCGCTGGCCAGGCGGCCGGCGATCATTCTCAGCAGTGCGCTATTCATCGCCTAGCTCGTTGTGGGGCTGCAGCCATAGCCGCTTGAAGAGTGGCTGATTGAGCAGATTGGCGCTGTAGCCGCGCAGATCGGGGTGGATCAGATGTTTGCTGGTGTAGGTGTAGATTGGCAACAGTGGCAGGCCGTCGAGCAGACGCTGCTCGGCCTGTTGCAGCAGCTGGTGGCGCTGCGCAGTGGAGTTGGCGCGCGGCAGCGCCTCGAGCAGTATGCGGTCGAACTCGGGGTCGCACCAGCCGGTGCGGTTGTTGTCGCTGGCGCAGAGCCAGATTTCGAGAAAGTTGCGCGCATCGACATAGTCACCAATCCACGAGGCGCGGGCGATCTGGTAATCGCCGCGGCGTTCGGTGTCGAGATAGACCTTCCACTCCTGGTTGTGCAGGGTGGCGTCGACATTGAGATGCTGCTTCCACATCTGCTGAATCGCCACAGCGACTTTGCGGTGCTCCTCTTGGGTGTTGTAGAGAATCTCCAGCGACGGCAACCCCTCACCGTTGGGGTAGCCGGCTGCGGCGAGCAGCGCCCGCGCCGCGGCGGGGTCAAAACGCAGCTGCTGTGGCGCCGTTGCCGGCGGGTAGTAACCGGCGGTATTGGGCGGAGTCATAGCAAATGCTGGCAGCTGTCCGGCCCGCAGCACCTGCTCGGTGATCAGCTGGCGGTCGATCGCCATCGCCAGCGCGCGGCGCACGCGGGCATCGGCCAACTCCGGACGGCGGGTATTAAAGCGGTAAAAATAACTGCCCAGATAAGGCGCCAGCGATAGCTGCTCGGGGTGGTAGCGCTGGTAGTAGCGCAGTTTGTCAACCGGCACATCATAGCTGTAGTGCAGCTGGCCGGCGCGAAACAGCCGCTCCTCAGTGGTGATGTTCTCGGTCGGGTAAAAGACAATTTGGTTGAGCGCTACGCTCTGCGCCTCCCAGTAGTGTGGGTTTTTTTCCACGGTAATACGGCGGTTTATCTGCCATTGGCGCAACCGAAACGGGCCGTTGCTGACCAAATTGCCGGGATGGGTCCAGCGGCTGGCGCGAGCGCTGGGGTTGCCGTGTCGCTCGATACTGGCGCGGTGTAGCGGGTAGAGGGTCGGCATATCCAGCAGCTGTAAAAAGTGCTCGCTGGGGTGTGCCAGTTCCACCTCTAGGGTAAGGCGGTCGAGCACTCTGATGCCGACCTGGTCAAAGTCGCCGTGCTGTTGCTGCCAGTACTGCTGGGCACCGGCAATGACAAACAGCAAGGTGGCGAATGGGTTGCCCAGCTGCGGCTGCAGCGCCCGCCACCAAGCCCAGCGATAGTCCTCGGCAGTGACCGCGTCGCCATTCGACCAGCGCGCTTGCGGGCGCAAGAAGAACCGGTAGCGCAAGCCGTCGTCACTGACCTGCCAGTGGCTGGCGCCGGCCGGGATCGGCGCCAGCGTCTGCGGATCTTTGCCGACCAGCCCCTCAAACAGCGCCGAGAGGATCTTCTGCTCGGGGACGCCATTGGCGATATGCGGGTCGAGGCTCTGCGGTTCTGAGGCATTGCCCCAGTGCAATACACCCTGTTCACTGCCCAGATCGGCGCGTCGCTCCGCGGGACTGCAGGCGCCAAGTAGGGCGACGATGGCCAGCACCGCGGCGCAGCGTTGGGCGCGGTAGAGCAACATCAGCTCTCGGCCTTGGGATCGAAAGCGTCTTGCAGGCCATCGCCGACAAAGTTGCAGCAGATGACAGTGATAAATATCAGCAAACCGGGGTAGATAGCCAGTTGCGGCGCTTCCCAAATCAGCTGCTGGGCGTTGGTGAGCATATTGCCCCAGCTGGCCAGTGGTGGCTGGATGCCGAGACCGAGAAAGCTCAGCACAGACTCCAGCAGAATCACACTGCCAATCGACAGGGTCACCGCGACAATGATTGGCGACAGCAGGTTGGGCAGAATATGGCGGCGCATAATCAGCCCGTGGCTGGCACCGAGCCCCCGTGCTGCCAGCACAAATTCGCGCTCGCGCAGGCTCAGCGTGGCGCCGCGCACCAGGCGCGCCACGGTGGTCCAGCCGGTCAGAGCGACGATCACGATAATCCGGTAGAGGCTGACGCTCTCGGCGTTGGCCAGCTGTTCGGAGAGCCCGAGTTTGGTCAGATCGATAGCGGCCAAGACGATTAACAGCGGCAGCAGCGGTAGCGCGATTACGCTGTCGGTAAAACGCATCAGTACGGTGTCGGTGCGGCCGCTAAAGTAACCGGCGCAGAGGCCGATAAAGGTCCCCAAGGTGGCGGCCGCGACAGCGGCTACTAGCCCAGTGAGCAGCGATACGCGGCCGCCGTAGAGCAGTCGCAGCAGGGTGTCGCGGCCGAGTTCGTCGGTGCCCAGCGGGTGCAGCCAGGACGGCGGCGCCAGCCGGTTGTAAAGGTCGACTTGGTTGGCGGAGTGGCCGAGCAGCCACTCGATCAGTGGCGCGCAGATGACCGCGGTGACCAGCAGCGCTAAAAGTGCAGCGCTGGCCAGCGCCAGGCGGTGGCCACGAAAGCGCTGCAGTGCCAGTTGAGTCGGCGACTTGGTAGTTGCGCTGGCCATCAGCGTCCTCCACCGGCGCGAATGCGAGGATCGAGCAGGCCGTAGAGCAGGTCGGCGATCAGGTTGCCGAGCAGTGTCAGTGCGGTGGCAAACAGTAGAGCCACCACGGCGAGGTTGAAGTCGTTGCCCATCACCGCGTCAAAGATCAGCTTGCCCATACCCGGCCAGCTGAAAATAGTCTCAGTGACCAGCGCCCCAGAGAAGAGAAAACCAAAATCCAGCGCCAGCACGGTCACCACCGGGATTAGGGCGTTGCGCCAGGCGTGCACCCAGATCACCCGCCGCTCGCTGGCCCCTTTGGCGCGCGCGGTGCGAATGTAATCGTGGCGCAGCACTTCCAACATGGCCGAGCGCATGTAGCGCGAGTAGGCACCGATATGCAGAGTCGCCACGGTCGCCACCGGCAGTGCCAGATGGCGCAACTGCTCACCAAAAGAGGCGTCGGCGGCGGCCATGCCGCCAGCTGGCAGCCAGCCTAAATTGACCGAGAACAGCATGATCAGCAGCAGCGCCAACCAGAAAGAGGGCAGTGAGATGCCGGCAAAGGCGTACATATTGACGCTGTAGTCGAACGCCGAGCGCGGCTTGGCCGCTGCCAGAGTACCCAGCGGTAGAGCGATCGCAATGGCGATGATAAACGCGGTGGCCATCAGTATTAGCGTGTTGCCCAGCGCCGGCAGCAACACCTGCAGCACCGGCTGGCCAAACAGTCGCGAGTAGCCCAGATCCCCCTGCACGGCGTTGCCCAACCAGGCCAAATAGCGCCGGTAAAGCGGTTGATCGAGGCCATATATTTCACGCAGCAGCGCGGCATCGGCACTGGTCATGTTGGGGTCGGCGCTGATCATCAGGTCGATCGGATCGCCCGGCATCAGACCAATCAGGGCGTAGATCACCACCGACATCACCACCATAACCAGCAGCGCTTGGGCGATACGGCCGACAATAAAACGGCTCACAATGGCTGCTCGCGGTCGGCTTGCCGCAGCGGGTGGTGACAGGCGACGCGGTGATCGCCTGCCAGCAGTTGTTGCTGCGGTCGCTCACTGCGGCAGCGCTCACTGGCGTAGCCGCAGCGCGGGTGGAAGGCGCAGCCAGTGGGAGGCTGGGCTGGGCTCGGCGGGTCGCCGCTGAGGATGCGGCCAAATTTACCCTTGCGGCTGCTGATGTCAGGTACCGAAGCCAACAGCGCAGCGGTGTAGGGATGGGCCGGCTGGGCAAAAATCTGCTCGCGACTGCCGAGCTCGACAATTTCGCCGAGGTACATCACCGCGACCCGATCGGCCATGGTTTTGACCACCGCCATGTCGTGGCTGATAAACAAATAAGTGAGCTGGTGCTGCTGTTTGAGCTCGTTAAACAGGTTGAGGATCTGGCTCTGCACCGAAATATCCAGCGCCGATACTGGTTCGTCGGCGACTATCAGCTGCGGTTGCAGTGCCAGCGCGCGGGCGATAGCGATGCGCTGGCGCTGGCCGCCGGAGAACTGGTGTGGGTAGCGGACGAGATCGTCGTGCCCTAAGCCGACCGCCTCGAGCAGCGCCACCACCTGCTGTTGGCGCTCGGCGCGGCTGCCGCGGCAAAACAGCTCGAGCGGCTCACCGACGATGGCGCCGACGGTTTGGCGCGGATTGAGCGCTGCCACCGGATCTTGGAAGATCATCTGCACATTTTCATAGAGTGCCCGCCGCGCGGCCTGGGGCAGTCTGCTGCCGGCGGCAATACTCTGGCCGCCGACGGTTATTGTCCCGGTGGTAGGGGCTTGCAGCAGCGCTAGGGTGCGGCCCAAAGTGCTCTTGCCGCAGCCGCTCTCGCCGACCAGCGCTAAGGTCTCGCCGCGTCGGATCTCTAAGTTGATGTTGTTGACCGCTGTCAACCTCTGGCCGCCGGGCAGGGCGAAGCCGACACTGAGCTGGTGCGCGGCGGCGATAGTGTCGCCCGCGCTGCTCACAAGCTGCTCTCCAGTGGGTGCCAGCAGGCCAGTTGATGGTGCGCGGCAGCGTGCGGCTGCCACTCTGGTCGCTCCTGGCAGCGCGAGCTGGCCCGCTCACAGCGCGGGGCAAAGTGACAGCCCGCGCCGCGCAGATGGGCGGGCGGCACTCGGCCGGGAATAGTTGGCAGTCGCTGCTGGCGCAGGCTGAGGCGCGGTGTGGTGGCCAGCAGCGCCGCGCTGTAAGGGTGCTGTGGCGCTTGCAGCAGCTGCTGCGCCGGGGCGGTTTCGGCCATGCGCCCGGCATACATTACCGCCAGTCGGTCGGCCATTTTGGCGACCACCGCGAGATCGTGGCTGATAAATAAGATCGCGGTGTTGTGCTCGCGCTGCAGGTCGTGGAGCAGATCGAGGATCTGCGCTTGGATGGTAACATCCAGTGCGGTGGTCGGTTCGTCGGCAATGAGCAGTGCCGGCTCGCAGGCCAGAGCCATGGCGATCATCACCCGTTGGCGCATCCCCCCGGAGAGCTGGTGCGGGTATTGCCGCGCGCGCGCGCGCGGGTCGGCGATGCCGACTGCGGCCAGCGCCTCGACGGAGTACTGCTGTGCCTGACGGCGGGTCAGGGCGCGGTGCAGGCGCAGCGTTTCGGCTATCTGCGCACCGACGCTGTAGGCGGGGTTGAGCGCCGACATCGGCTCTTGAAAGATCATGCCAATCTGCTCGCCGCGCAGCTGCTGCCAGCCGCGACTGTCGAGCGACTTCAGCGGCTGACCGCACCAGCGAACCTCGCCGCCACTTTGTTCGATGGCAGTGGGCAGCAGCCCCAGCAGCGCCAGAGCGGTCAGCGATTTGCCACAGCCACTCTCACCCACCAGCGCCAGTGTCTCGCCGCGGTCGAGTGTGAACGAGACATTGTCGACCAGCGTGGTGGCGTGCTGCTCGCTGTGCAGCTGCAGGCTGAGTCGGTCGACTTGCAACAGCGGCTCTGCGCTCATGGTTGGCGGTGCCACTCCTCAATCCAGTTGCTGCTTGAGTCGAGATGGCCGGTCGGCTTGGCGCCGCGCAGCCAGAGCGGATAGATGTAGCTGTTGGGTCGCCAGAACAGCGGTAGCACTGGCAGTTGCTCGGCATAGATCTGCTGCAGCCGATGCCACAGCGGCAGTCGTTGGGAAAAATCTAGGGTGGTCTCTAGCTGCTCAAGGAGTTGATCCATCTCGGCATTGCGAAAACCGGTGTAGTTCTGTCCGGCGTAGTTGTTCGCGGCGGTCGGTATTTCGCTGCTGTGCAGGGTTGAGCGCGGCACACTCTCTGGGGCGCTAATCCAGGCAAAGAGCGCCAAAGCCGAGAAACGTCGCTCGCGGGTGGTCTGGCCAAAAAAGACCCGCGGCGCCTGGTTGTTAATGCGCAAGTCGACGCCGATCTGCAGCAGTTGCCCCTGAATCACTTGCTGCAATAACTCGCGAGTTTTATTGCCGGCTGTGGACATAATTTCCAGCCGCAGCGGCTGCCCTTGGGCGTTGCTGCGGATACCGCTGTCGGTCATCTGCCAGCCGGCCGCCTCTAGCAGTTGCGCCGCCCGCTGTGGCTGGTAGCTGTAGCGCTTTAACTCGCTGCTGGCAACGCGGTCTAGCGGGCTCACCGGGCCGTCGGCCTGCGGCTGTTGGCCGGCAAAAATGCGCTGGTTCATCTCTTCGCGGTCGATGCCGTAGAGCAGGGCCTGGCGCACCCGCAGATCGGCAAGGATCGGGTTGTCTAAGTTGAGGTCGATGTGCTCATACTGCAAGCCGGGTTTGTAGACGATGTTGAACTTGTCGCCGTGGCGCTTGGCAAAAGAGATCGCCTGGTCGAGCTGCAAGCCGAGCTCGCCCGCCACCATATCGATGGTACCGGAGAGCAGGTTGGCCTCCAGCGCTGAGGTGTTCTGAATCGCTTTGACTACGATGCGGTCAAAATAGGGCGATTGGCCGTGCCAATGCGGATTGCGGGCTAGGGTTAGCGATGCCCCTTGCTCGGCAGCGGTGATTAGGTAGGGTCCGTAGTAGAGGCCGGGTCGGGTCACATCGCTATTGTAGAGTGTGCGGTGGCGGTACTCGGCTGGGTCGGCGGCGTAGAGCTCTGCTTCGAGGTGGCGCGGTAGCGGGTACATATCGCCGAGCTGGTTGTAGCCAAAGGTGACACGATCCAAATGTAGGGTGAAGCGCTGGGCATCGATAATATCGAACCGATAAGCGCTGCGATAAAACTCTAAATTATTGACGCCGACGGCAGGGTTGCGGCCGACCTGCCAGGCAAACTCAAAATCGCCACTGGTCAGCGCGGTGCCGTCACCCCACTTGAGATCGGCCGGCAGGGTGTAAGTGACAGCAATTCCGGGCTCGCCGTCGGGGGTTTTCTGCAGCTTGGCGAGGCCGTTCTCAAGCGTTGGCAGTTCGGTGCAGAGTGAGCACTGCAGCTGCCAGTCGTGGTTATATATGGTCAGCGCACGGGCGGTCATACCGCGCAGATAGGACTTGGCGACCATACTGTCGATATTGGGATGAAGCGTTGAGGGGTACTGGGTGATGCCGATGGTCAGCGTTCGGTCGTCAGCGCTGTCGCTCGGCGGTTGTGCTGGCGAGCAGGCGACAATGGTCGCGACAGCAAACAGCAGTAACAGCGCGCGACGGAGCAACTGGGGGTGATCAGACATGGCAGTGCATTTCCTTGGTTGAAGCGGCGAGCCTGTGACTTGGCCGAGGCCGATTATAACCAAATAACCGCTTGGCTCCAGCCGCTTTGGTTGCATCGGCAGGGTAAAGTGCGGATAATCCGCGCCGTCGATGGTGGGCTGCCGGTCCCCTCGCAACAGTGACCTGTAAACCCCGCCAGGCCCGGAAGGGAGCAACGGTAGCAGACTCGCTGTGTGCCGGGGTGTGGCTGGTAGCCCGCCTCCATCGACTCCCCCCCCCGTAGTTAACGCCCTCCGTAACCACTGCCGACTAGCGCTTTGCCTAACCTGCGCCGCCGCCTATAATGGCCGCTCACTGCCATCAGCCCTGCGCTGTCCACGAGTTCGGCCGCAGCACGCTTGGTAAAAGCCCTCTTCAGCAGGAACTGTGCATGGAATATCAGGTACTGGCACGCAAGTACAGGCCGCGCAACTTCGCCGAAATGGTCGGTCAGGAGCATGTGCTGCAGGCGCTGGTCAATGCTCTCGACAACAATCGACTGCATCACGCCTATCTGTTTACCGGTACCCGCGGGGTCGGCAAGACCACTCTGGCGAGAATTTTAGCCAAGTGTCTCAACTGTGAGCAGGGTGTCTCGTCGCTGCCGTGCGGCGACTGCTCGATCTGCCGCGACATCGCCGCCAACCGTATGGTCGATTTAATTGAGGTCGACGCCGCCTCGCGCACTAAGGTCGACGACACCCGTGAGCTGCTCGACAACGTGCAGTATGCACCGACCTCAGGCCGTTACAAAATCTACCTGATCGATGAAGTGCACATGCTCTCGGCGCACAGTTTTAACGCGCTCTTGAAGACACTCGAAGAGCCGCCGCCGCACGTTAAATTCTTGCTCGCCACCACTGATCCACAGAAGCTGCCGGTCACGGTGCTATCGCGCTGCCTGCAGTTCAATTTAAAAAATCTCGCCCCTGAACGCATTGCCGAACATCTCGCTACGGTTTTGAGCAGCGAGCAGGTGCCAGCCGAGCAAGATGCGCTGTGGGCTCTGGCCCGCGCTGCCCAGGGCAGTATGCGCGATGCGCTGAGTCTCACCGACCAGGCCATCGCACACGGCAACGGCACGGTCACCGACAAAGATGTCACCGCTATGCTCGGCGTGATCGAGCGCACCCATATTGTTGATATCGCCCGCGCACTGGCGGCGGAGGATGGCGCCGCACTGTTGGCGGTGGTGGCGGCGATGGCTGAGCAGGGGCCCGATTTTGATGCCGCCGCTGCCGAGTTGTTATCGCTCTGGCACCAGATCGCCATCGCTCAGACGGTTCCAGAGGCGGTCGATCGCAGCATGGTCTATTTCACTGACCTAGTGGCACTGGCCGAGCTGTTCAGCCGTGAGCAGATACAGCTCTGCTATCAGATGACCCTGATGGGGCGCAAAGATATGTTGCACGCCCACGATCTGCGCGCTGCCTTTGAAATGCTGCTGCTGCGCTGTCTGGCTTTTATTCCCGGCAACGGCACTGAACAGCCGATTGCATCGACAGCAGCGGCCGCTGCGACAGAGATGGGAGAGACCCCGGCAAAAAAGCCACAACCGGTAGCGCCAGCGCCTGATGCCCGCGCCGCTACCGCTGCCGTTGCACCGACCGCCGCCCATGCCGCTCAGCCCACTGTGCGTCAAGCAGAGCGCATCGCCGGCCAACCCCCTATACCAACAGAGAGTGATGACACCGCTGCGCCGCCGCCGTGGCTGCGCGATGAACAGCCTGTCGATGACGTTGCGGCCGCTGCCTCGGAAAAATTCGCCATTGACCAGCTCACTGCCGAGCGCTGGGTGGCGTTGCGGCGACAGCTCCATTTAGGCGGTGCGCTGGGCGAGATAGCCAGCAACTGCGCGCTGCACAGTGTCAGCGCGCAGCAGTTGACCTTTACCCTCGACCCCGACGCTACCGCGCTGCTGCGCGATCAGCATCCCGGCGAGTTGGCGGCGGCGATCAACGCTCTGGCTGACCAGCCGGTGACTGTCGAGATTGTCGTCGCCAGCTCGGCCACCGCGACGCCGCGCAGCGCTGCGCAACAGGCCAACAGTGAGCTACACCAGCAAGCGCTGCAGGCGCTGTACGCCGACCCGCAAGTGCAGCAGGCGCAGCAGCTGCTGGCGGCCGTACTCGACGAGAACTCGGTAGTGCCAGCTCGGCAGGTCAAAGAGGGCAGTTAAATGGTGCCGCACAACAGTTAATTAGCGTGGAGCAGAGCGATGGATATTAACGAATTAATGAAGAAAGCCCAGCAGATGCAGAGCGATATGGCCGCCGCTCAGCAGCGAGCAGCGCAAGCCGAAGTGACCGGCGAGGCGGGCGCGGGGCTGGTTAAAGTCACTATGACTGGCCGCCACGATGTTAAAAAAGTGACGATTGATCCAGCGCTGCTTCAGGAGGAGGTAGAGCTGCTCGAGGATCTGCTCGCCGCTGCAGTCAACGATGCGGTGCGCCGCGTCGAAAAACTCCAGCAGTCACAACTCGGCGAGCTGGCCGCTGGGGTGCAGATGCCGCCCGGCTTTAAATTCCCCTTTGGCGGTTGATAGCCGTCCACTCCCACCCATTTAAGGATACGCTATGTACGGCCCCTCGATTGACCGCCTGATTACTGCGCTGCGGGTGATGCCCGGCATCGGTGCCAAATCCGCGCAACGCATCGCGCTGCAGCTGTTAGAGCGCAATCGCGACGGTGCCGCCGAGTTGGCTGCCAGCCTCATCGATGCCGTCGACAAAGTAGGCAATTGCAGCAGCTGTCGCACCCTCTGCGAGGGCGAGCGCTGCACTATTTGCAGCGACAGCCGCCGCTCGGCGCAGCAGCTCTGTATTGTCGAAACCCCCGCCGATCTGTTTGCCATCGAACAGGCCGGCGGCTACAGCGGCCACTATTTTGTGCTGATGGGCCACCTGTCGCCGATCGATGGTATCGGTCCAGAAGAGATTGGCCTGCCTATTCTCGAGGCGAAATTGGCCAGCGGTGAGGTGGACGAGCTCATTTTGGCGACCAATCTTACCGTCGAAGGGGAGACCACCGCTCACTACATTTCCAGTCGCGCCCGCGCCGCTGGCGTGGCGGTGAGTCGCATCGCCCACGGCGTACCGCTCGGTGGTGAGCTGGAGTATATCGACAGCAACACTTTGAGTTTGGCGATGCAGAGCCGCAAGGTGATATGAGGTGAGCAGCGCATTGTCTAAGCCGGTCCACTGGGTCGCCAACACTGAGCAGTTGACGGCGATGATTGCGGCCTTGAGCGGCACCACACTGTTGGCGCTGGATACCGAATTCATGCGCACCGATACCTTTTACGCCCAGTTGGCGCTGCTGCAGCTCAGCGATGGCGAGCAAATTTGGTTGCTCGATGTGCCGGCGCTGGAGCAGCTGCAGCCGTTGCGCGAGCTGCTTAACCAGCCGCAAGTAACTACCCTGGTGCACGCCTGTGGCGAAGACCTTGAGGTGCTCGAAAGCGCCTTGCAAGTGGTGCCAGCGGCGCTGTTCGACACTCAGCTGGCGGCCGCCTATCTCGATCGCGGCTATTCGCTCGGCTACGCCAAGCTGGTAGAGCAGCTCTGCGGTGTCACGCTCGACAAACAGGCGACTCGCTCAGATTGGTTGCAGCGCCCGCTCTCTGCTCAGCAGCGCCATTACGCGGCCTGTGATGTCGACTTTCTGCACACCATGCATACCGCGTTGGCGGCCGAGCTGGAGACGGCGGGGCGCATTGAGTGGTTTCAGGAAGAGATGCAAGATCTGCTCGACAGCGCTCGAGAACGCAACAATCCAGCCGACTACTACCTGAAGCTGACGGCGGCCTGGGAGTTCTCCAACGCTCAGCTGTTTGCGCTCGACCGTCTTTGCAGTTGGCGCGAACAGCTCGCTCGCACGCTCGATCTGCCGCGCGGGCGACTGTTTAAAGACCCGCAGTTAATCGAGGCGGTGCGCCGCGATGCGTCGACGATTGAACAGCTGCGCAGCTGCGCCGACCCCCACCCGAGCTCGCTGCGCAAATACGGTGAGCAGCTGTTGGCGGTGCTACAACAGGCGCGACTGGACGCGCAGAGCACCGCTACACCGCTGATGGCGCCACCGCGGCCGCTGAGCCGCGCCGAGGGGGCGCTGTTCAAGCAGTTGCGCGCCGTGGTGCAGCAGCGCGCTGAGCAGTTCAAAGTGGCCAAAGAGCTGCTAGTTAACAAGCGCGAGCTCGAACAGCTGGTGCGTCAGCACAGTGACGGCATCGCGGCTGAGCAGCTGCAGTGGCCGCTGCGCTTGCAGCGCGGCTGGCGCCGCCAACAACTTGCCGCGCCGCTGCTTGAGGTCTACACCAGTGCGCAGCCCACCCCTCAGCAGTAACACCCGATGAGATAACGCCATGTTATGCGATATATATGCCAGTGAAAAAAAGGCCGAGATGTATCTTTATGTACGCCGCGGCCAAGATCTCGAGCAGCTGCCAGCGCCATTGTTGGCGCTGTTTGGCAAGGCCCGCTATGTGACGCTGCTCAACCTCACCGCCGAGCGCAAACTGGCGCGCGCCGATGTCACTAAGGTGCTCAGCGAAATCGACAGCAACCACTTTTATCTACAGATGCCACCGAGCCGATACGGAGAACTTGATCCGCACTGGAGCGGTCGTGAGCTCGATGGGCCGGCCAGCTGATGGTGGCCGCGCAACCGTTCTGGCTAGCGAAAAGCCTCGAAGAGCTCAGCGCACAGGAGTGGGAGAGTCTCTGCGATGGCTGTGGCCGCTGCTGTCTGGTCAAATTGGAAGACGAGGAGAGCGGCGAGGTCTACCAGACCGATGTCGCCTGCCAGCTGTTTGACGCCGATAGCTGCAAGTGCAGCGACTATGCGCAGCGCCAAACGCGGGTCGACGACTGTCTGCAACTGACCCCGCAGCGTGTGGCTGAGCTGACCTGGCTGCCGGACAGCTGTGGATACCGGCGGGTTTATGAGCGCCGGCCGCTACCTAGCTGGCATCCCCTGGTCAGTGGCGACGGCGACTCCGTACACCGCGCCGGCGCCTCGCTGCAAGGGCGGGTGATCAGCGAGTTGCAGCTGCCCGCCGAACAGCTGCAAGAGCGGATTGTGGTGTGGGTCGATGTCGCCGATTAAGCGTTGTTGCGAGGAGAAACGATGAGTGAATTATTTGCCGGTTACACCACCGCTTGGGCGCTCTATGCGCTGGGGCTAGTACTGCTGTTGGCAGCTCAGCTATGGTTGTTGCGCGGCTGGTCGCTAGCGGTTAGTTGTGCGCTCGCGCTCTCTCTGGCGGTGTTGCTGGGCTGGCCGATTGAGGCCTACCCCGGCGAGCCGGCACTGGCCCCAGCACTGTGGGTGGCGCTGTTCGAGGGGCTGTTGGGCGGCGGCAGTTTTGCCCGTGCCGGCGCCCCGCTGGCGACGGTCTGGGTCGGCTCTCAGTCGCTCTACTGGCCTCTCATGCTGCTGTTGTGGCTGCTGCGCAAACTACTCTGGAGGCGAAGTTGATATGTGTCAGTTGATGGCGATGTCGGCCAATGTGCCGACCGATGCGCGCTTTAGTTTTAGCGGCTTGGTGGCGCGCGGCGGCGGCACCGATGTGCATCGCGACGGTTGGGGTATCGCTTTCTACCGCGGCCGCGGTGTGCAGGAGTTCCGCGATCCGCAACCGAGCGTAGACAGTCGCGTGGCGGCGCTGGTCAAGTCGCAATCGATCAAAAGCGAGTTGGTCATCAGCCATATTCGTCAGGCCAATGTCGGCGCAGTGAGCTTGGAGAACACCCATCCGTTTGTTCGCGAGCTGTGGGGGCGCTACTGGGTATTTGCTCATAACGGGCAGCTCCGCGGTGTGCGCAAGGCACTGCCGCTGGGTCGTTTTCAGCCGGTTGGGGGCACTGACAGCGAGTGGGCGTTCTGCTGGTTATTGGCGCAGTTAGAACAGCGCTTCGACAGCTGGCCGCGCAGCCCCAAACTGCTCGGAGAGTTTATTGCCGGCTGCTCGCGGCAGTTGCATCAGCTGGGTGTCGCCAATTTTTTACTCAGTGATGGCCGCGCGCTCTACGCGCACTGCTCAACCCGGCTGCACTGGCTGACACGGCGTGCGCCGTTCGGGGTTGCGCGGCTGAAAGATATCGAGATGGAGGTCGATTTCAGTCGCGAGACCACCCCCAATGATATTGTCTCGGTGCTAGCTACTGAGCCGCTGACCGTCGCTGAACCCTGGCTGCAGATGACGCCGGGCAGCAGTCTGATGATGCAAAAAGGGCGCGTAAAAGCGCTCGATTAACCTCCGCTGCCCGGTTTGCTGCTGAGCGCCGATAGAGGCGTGGGCGCAGCGGTATAAATTGGGTACTATGTGGCGCGGCCGCACTGCGCGGCAGAGCCAGACAACCGTACAGACAGAGAATAAGGGCAGACTATGAAGTTTACCGGTACAGAGAAATACGTAGCCACCAATGAGCTCTCCACCGCCGTCAACGCCGCGGTGGCACTGCAGCGGCCCCTGCTGATCAAAGGCGAACCGGGTACCGGTAAAACACTGCTGGCCGAAGAGGTGGCCGCCTCGCTCGGCATGCCGCTGATCGCTTGGCACATCAAGTCGACCACCAAAGCCCAGCAAGGCTTGTATGAATACGATGCGGTATCTCGGCTGCGCGACTCGCAACTCGGCGATGACCGCGTTCACGACATTGGCAACTACATCAAGCGCGGCAAGCTGTGGGAGGCGTTCACTGCTGAGCAGCAGGTGGTGCTGCTGATCGATGAGATCGATAAAGCCGACATTGAGTTCCCCAACGACCTGCTGTTAGAGCTCGACCGCATGGAGTTTTTTGTCTACGAGACCGGCGAGACGATCAAAGCGGTGCAGCGGCCGATAGTGATCATCACCAGTAACAACGAAAAAGAGCTGCCAGACGCCTTTTTGCGCCGCTGTTTTTTCCACTACATTAACTTTCCCGACCGCGACACCATGCAGCAGATTGTCGATGTGCACTTTCCGGCGCTGAAAAAACGTTTGGTCGACGAGGCGCTGGAGATTTTCTTTGAGTTGCGCAAAGTGCCCGGCTTAAAGAAAAAGCCCTCCACCTCTGAGTTGATCGATTGGCTGAAATTGCTGATGTCGGACGATATTCCCGATGAGATTTTGACCAACCGCGACCCGACTAAGGCGATACCGCCACTCTACGGCGCGCTGCTGAAAAACGAGCAGGATGTCCATATGCTCGAGAGGCTGGCGTTTATGGCGCGACGCGAGGCGCGCTAGCGCTATGTTGATCAATTTTTTCTCACTGCTGAAAAGAGCCGGAGTGCCGGTCTCGATTCGCGAGCTACTCGATCTCATTCGCGCTCTGGAGCAGCGTTTGGCTTTTGCCGATGTTGAAGAGTTCTACCTGCTCGCGCGCACCGTGCTGGTCAAAGACGAGAAGTACTACGACCGTTTCGACCGCGCTTTTAGCGCCTATTTTAAGCAGCTGGAGAACATCGACGACATTATTCAGGCGCTGATCCCCGACGACTGGTTGCGACAAGAGTTTGAGCGCCAGTTCAGCGACGCCGAAAAAGCCGAGATCGAGAGTCTTGGCGGCTTAGAGAAAATTATCGAAGAGTTTAAAAAGCGGCTCGAAGAGCAGCAAGAGCGCCACCAGGGCGGCAACAAGTGGATTGGTACCGGTGGCACCTCGCCATTTGGCCACGGCGGCTTCAATCCCGAGGGGGTGCGGGTCGGCGGCGAGGGTGGTCAGCGCCGGGCGGTGAAAGTTTGGGATCAACGCCAGTTCAAAGATCTCGACGACTCGGTGGAGATCGGCACCCGCAATATCAAAGTGGCGCTGCGGCGGCTGCGCCAGTTTGCCCGCCAGGGTGCCAACGAAGAGTTAGACTTAAGCGATACTATCCGTTCAACGGCGCGCAACGCCGGGCTGCTCGACATAAAAATGGTGCCCGAGCGCCACAACGCCATCAAGGTGTTGCTGTTTTTCGATGTCGGCGGCTCGATGGACCCTTATGTGCGGCTCTGCGAGGAGTTGTTCTCGGCCGCGCGAAGCGAGTTCAAGCATTTAGAGTATTTCTATTTTCACAACTGCCTCTACGACTATGTCTGGCGCAACAACCACCGCCGTCAGCAAGAGCGCATTGCCACCCACGAGTTGTTGCGTACCTACAGTGCCGACTACAAGGTGATTGTGGTTGGCGACGCCTCCATGGCCCCCTACGAAATTACCAGCAAAGGCGGCAGCGTCGAGTACTTCAACGAAGAGCCGGGTGCGGTTTGGCTGCGCCGTCTCACCGACACCTACAGCAAACTGGCCTGGATTAACCCGGTGGCTGAGAAGTATTGGGGGTACACGCCGACCATCGAAATGGTCCACCAGCTGGTGGCAGGGCGAATGTACCCACTGACCCTCGACGGTCTACAGGGTGCCATCGCCCAGCTCAGTAAGTAGCCGCTGAAACCGCCAAAAAAAACGCCCGCAGGCGTTTTTTTTTTGGCGGCCAACTCAGTAAAACAGCAGAATTACCCCGAGCCCCACCGAGGTCAGCACGATGGTGTAGGGCAGTGCCATAATCACCATGCGCATATAAGAGAGCCTGATCAGTGGCGCCAGCGCCGAAGTAAGTAGGAACAGAAATGCCGCCTGACCGTTGGGAGTGGCGACACTGGGCAGATTGGTGCCGGTGTTGATCGCTACAGTCAATGTCTCAAAATGCTGCCGATCGATCACGCCGGCGTCCAGTGCCGCCTTCACCTCATTGATATAGACGGTGGCGACAAAGACATTGTCGCTAATGGCTGACAACAACCCGTTGGCGGCAAAGAACAGCGCCGGTTGCAGCGAGCGCTCCTGTTCCAGCACCCAGTGGATCACCGGGGTGAACAGGTGTTGATCGTGAATGACCGCGACGATGGCAAAGAAGACGATCAACAGCGCCGTAAATGGCAGCGCCTCCTCAAAAGCGTGGCCGATGCGATGCTCCTCGACGATACCGTTGAAGGCGGTCAACAGCACGATCACGGTGAGGCCGATCAGCCCCACCGGCGCCCAGTGAAATGCCAGCGCCACCACCAAGAACAGCGCCACTGCCACCTGCACCCACAGGGCGACACGATCTTGCTGGGTGCGCTTGGCTTGTTGGGCGCGGTTGTAATCTTCCAGCACCGAGCGCACGGCGTTGGGCAATTTGGCGCCGTAGCCAAAACTGGCGGTCGCCTCCAGCGCCAGACAGGTGAGTAGTCCAAACAGCAAGGTTGACATAGTGACTGGCGCCATCTTTGTGAAAAATTCAATAAAGTCCCAACCGGCTTTCTCGGCGATCAGCAAGTTTTGTGGCTCGCCGACCAGAGTGCAGACCCCACCCAGCGCGGTGCCAACTGCACCGTGCATGATTAAGCTGCGCAAAAAAGCGCGAAACTGTTCGAGATCTTCACGGTGATAATCGTGTAGCTGGGTGTCTTCACTGTGGTCGTGCTGAGTGTCGACCAGCTGTTTGCCTGAAGCCACCTTGTGGTAGACCGAGTAGAAGCCCACCGAGACGGTGATCAATACCGCTGTGACCGTCAGCGCGTCGAGAAAGGCCGACAGCGTCGCCCCGGCGAGAGCAAACAGCAGCGATAGCAGCAGTTTAGATTTAACCGAAATCAGCATGCGGCTAAACGCGGCCAGCAGCATGTCGCGCATAAAATAGATGCCGGCGACCATAAACATCAGCAGCAAAATCACTTCAAAGTTGCCGATTGCCTCGTGGTAGACCGCCTCCGGCGAGGTCATACCGATGATCACTGCCTCAATCGCTAACAATCCACCCGGCTGCAGCGGATAGCATTTCAGCGCCATCGCCAAGGTGAAGATAAATTCTGCTATTAACAGCCAGCCGGTGATGAACGGGCCGGCGACAATTAACATGATCGGGTTGACTATCAGAAACAGAATAATGGCGCTTTGGTACCAGCCCGGCGAATTGCCGAGAAAGTTTTTGCGCAGGGCCTGGGTGGCGGTCCTCGGCATGGAGGGTCCCTCTTTGGTAGATGAAATTCGGGCAGTCAGAAAAAGTGCGCTATGGTAGCATTAAGTCGGTTTTATTTGTTTTCAACCTTAGTCTTAATGCAACTAATTTGCGCCAAATCAAAGCATATTAAGGAGTGCCGATGGAACTCATCGCAGAGCGACTGGGTGGCTTTTACCCCAGCGCCGACATCGCTGCCGGCGGCCCCGATTTTGTGGTGCTGTCGGTGGCCGGGCGTATCGCCGTCGACATCGCCGAGGGCTCGCCGAGGCTGTTGCCACAGCAGCTGCCGGCAGCGCCAACACCGCTGCAGCAGGTAGCGCTGGGCTACCTCTCTGGGGTCGGCCGCGGCCACGCCTGGCAGGTCAGCGAGCAGTGGCTAGAGCAAACTCCTCTAGAGCTTGAACTATTGACGCTGCGCGAGCTAGTCGGGCGGCTCGATGCCAGCGACTTCGCCCTGGTCAGCCGCGCCAGCCAGCTGTTGCAGTGGCAGCGCGAACACCGCTTTTGCGGCAGTTGTGGCCGCCCTACCAGCAGCTCGCGCAGCGACCACGCGCTGCGCTGCGAGCCATGCGACCTCTCTTTTTATGCCAAAATTTCGCCCTGCATCATCACCTTGGTGGAACGCGGCGACTACTGCTTGCTCGGTCGCCAAGGCAGCTGGCCAGCCGGTCTGTTCAGTACCCTGGCGGGATTTATTGAGCCGGGCGAGAGCGCCGAGCAGGCGCTGCGCCGCGAAGTGATGGAGGAGAGCGGCATCGACACCGACAGTGTGCGCTATTTTGCCAGCCAGGCGTGGCCGTTTCCCAGCCAGCTGATGCTCGGTTACTTTGCTCGCTACGCCGGCGGCGACATTGTCGTCGATGGCGTTGAGCTGGAGGCGGCGCAGTGGTTCCACTATCGCGAGTTGCCGCGCATACCGCCACCGACCAGTATATCGGGTCAGTTAATTCGCGCCTTTGTCGCCGCGCGCACCACTGCACATGAGAGTGCTTGAGTAGAAGTCCAATAGCGAGGAGTTAACCTGTGGCATTTTTGAGTGAATACGGTCTGTTTTTGGCCAAAGTGGTTACGCTGTTGGTGGCGCTGCTCATCCCTCTGCTGGTGGTTGCCAGCACAGTGGCGCGGCGCGGCCACCGCGACACCGCGCCGCCCGAGTTTGAAGTGGTAAAACTCAATGACCAACTGGATGACTATCAGCAGCAGCTGGTCGAGGCCACGCTGGCCGAGGGCGAGCTGAAGAGCCACCGAAAACAGCGTCGCAAAGAAGAGAAAAAACGGGCTAAAACCGCTGTCAAAGCAGCGTCAAAACAGCCGCGGCCGCGCACTTTTGTGCTCGACTTTGACGGCGATATTAAAGCTTCGGCGGTGGCCTCGCTGCGCCATGAAATCACCGCGCTGTTGCGGCTGTTAAAGCCCTCTGACGAGGTGGTGGTGCGACTCGAGAGCGGCGGTGGCATGGTGCACAGTTACGGGCTGGCCGCCTCGCAGCTCAATCGATTAATAGAGCAGCAGATACCGCTGACTATCTGTGTCGACAAAGTCGCCGCCAGTGGCGGCTATATGATGGCGGCGGTGGCTAATAAGATAGTGGCCGCGCCGTTCGCGTTGATCGGGTCGATCGGAGTGGTGGCGCAGCTGCCCAACTTCAACCGTCTGCTGCGCGATAACAAAGTGGATTTCGAGCTCTACACCGCCGGTGAATACAAGCGCACCGTGACCATGTTTGGCGAAAACAACGACCAGGGTCGCGCCAAGTTCCAACAAGAGCTCGAGCAGACTCATCAACTCTTTCAGCAGTTTGTCGCCAACGCCCGCCCGCAACTCGATGTCGCCGCAGTAGCCACCGGGGAGGCTTGGTATGGCCAGCAGGCACTCTCACTGGGGTTGGTCGATCAGTTGGCGACCAGCGACGACTACTTAGTGGCCGCGGCCGCTGAACGCGACGTCTATCAGTTGACCACACTGCAAAAACGCAGTTGGCAAGAAAAGCTCGGCGTGGCCGCACAGCAGAGCGTCGAGCAGCTGGCAAGCCGCTGGTTGGGCCGCGCCACGCAGCGACCGCCGGTCTGACAGCTCAGTCGCGGCGCAGCCGCTCGCTGACCGCCATCGGGTTGGGGAAGTTAAACACGACAATATAGCTGGAGAGCAGAAAGGTGATGATCGCCGCGGCCTGAATGTAGTGTGAGGCGAGCTCACCAATCAGCCCCGAGGCGGCGGCGACATAGGCGATAAGCAGCGCAAATTCGCTGCTCTGTCCCAATCGAAAGCCGAGATCCCACGCCAGCGCCGGGCTCTCACTCTGGCGTCGCAGCAGCGCGCGAAAGATCAGCGGTTTAGCGACCAGCACCAGCGCCGCCAGCAGCAACGCCGGCACAATCACTTGGTCGAGCAGACCGATATTAAAGCCGCCGCCCAGCGAAAAGAAAAACAGGATCAGGAAAAAGTCGCGCAGTGGTTTTAGGCTCAGCGCGATGAACTGCGCAATGGGGCTGGTGGCGATGGATATGCCGGCCAAGAAGGCGCCTATCTCACGAGACAAGCCGAGCAGCTCGGCAGTTTCCGCGGCGGCAAAACACCAGCCGATGGCGAGCAGAAAGATGTACTCGCCGATGCGGTCAAAACGCTTAAGCAGCGGCAGCAGCAGCCATCGCACCGCCGCCAGTGTGACTGCCAGCAGCAGCGGCAAACCGAGTAGGCTGACGCCAATTTGGCGCCACTCAATAGTGCCGGCCTGACTGGAAAACAGCACGATCAAGACGAAAATCGCCAGAAAATCTTGCAACAACAGCAGCCCGACCATCATTTCGCCACTGCGGCGGTGGTGGAGGGCGGTGGTCGGTAGCAGTTTAATGCCGATAATGGTGCTGGAGAACATCATTGCCGCACCGACCACGGCGGCCTCAGTAGCGGTGAAGCCCGCCAGTAGCGCGGCAGCGGCGCTCAGCGTTGCAAACAGCAGCGAGCTGACCAGAGTCACCACCGAAGCCTCGCGCAGCACGCGCCACAGCGCCTGGGGCTGCATGTCGAGGCCGATCAAAAAAAGCAGTAAGACAATGCCAATACTGGAGATTTGCGCCAGCAGTGCGACATCGCCTACCCAGCCGAGGCCGTACGGGCCGAGCAGCACTCCCAGCAGTATGTAAGCGACCAACAGTGGTTGGCGGGTAAACATCGCCAGGGTGGCAAGCAGTGCTGCGCCGCTAAAGATGAGAAAGAACGATTCCAGCAGTGAGCCGGCCACGGCTGCTACCTGGCGGCAGCTTGATAGCTGACGGTGAAATCATGCAATGACTGCAACCAGCTCTGGTCTGCCTCATCGGGCAGCTCGAAGCTGTCAAAGCCGCAGCGCTGCAGAAAAAACAGCTGATCTCTAAAGATATCGCCGCAGGCGCGCAGCTCGCCGCGGTAGCCGTAACGGCCGCGCAGCAGACGCGCAGTCGAGAAGCCGCGGCCGTCGGCAAATTTGGCAAAGTGGATGGCGATCAGCGGCAGCTCGGCAAGGGTGGGCGCCAGCTCTTCGAGTGGCTGGTCACCATCGATAATGACCCCGAAAGGGGCGCCGTCGGCAGCGATCTCGCGCGCCGCCAACCAGCGCGCCAGCGGTAGCAGATAGTGGCTCGGCGGGATCGGCTGCTGATCGTCGAGCACCTGCCAGCGGTTGTCGCACAACTGCTGCTGTTCAACTAGCTTGGGCATATACGCGTTCCTTGAAGGGGTCGAGGCCGATGCGGCGGTAGGTTTCCAGAAAGCTCTCGCCATCGATGCGGTTGTCGGTGTAGACACTCAGCAAGTTGGCGACCGTGTCGGCCACCTGATCGCGCGAGAACGCCGGCCCCAACACCTTGGCCAGCGCAGCATCTTTGCCGGCGCTGCCGCCTATTTGAATCTGGTACCACTCTTCACCCTTTTTATCGACACCTAAAATACCGATCTGGCCGACATGGTGGTGGCCGCAGGCGTTCATGCAACCGCTGATGTTGAGTTCTAAATCACCCAGATCGTAGAGGTAGTCGATATCGTCAAAACGACGCTGCAGAGACTCGGCCACCGGGATCGATTTGGCGTTGGCCAGCGAGCAGAAATCGCCGCCCGGACAGCAGATCATATCGGTCAGGGTGCCGACCGTCGGGGTGGCAAAACCGGCCGCCTTGGCCGCTTGCCAGAGCGCGTAGAGCTGCTCGATACGGACATCGGCAAGCACCACATTTTGATTGTGGGTGGCGCGCACCTCGCCAAATGAGTAGTCGTCGGCAAGTTGCGCAATCGCCTCCAGCTGGCGATCGGTGACATCGCCCGGAGCCACCCCGGTCGGTTTCAGCGACAGGGTGACGGCGCGGTAGCCGGGCTGCTTGTGGCTGTGGCTATTGCGCTCAAGCCAGCGGGCAAAGGCCAACTCTGACGCCGCCTGCTGCTGCAACTGCTGCTCAGCATCGGCGTTGGGCTGGCGGTAATCGGGCAGAGTAAAATGCGCTTTCATCGCCTCTATACTGGCGCTGGTAAGGGTGTTTTCGCCGCCCTTGGCAAACTGCCACTCATCCTCTACCGCTGTTGCGAAGCGCTCCACGCCCCACGCCTTGACCAAAATTTTGATGCGCGCCTTGTATTTGTTGGCGCGGTTGCCATGGCTGTTGTAAACCCTCAACAAGGCGTCGAGATAGGTCAGCAGATGCTGCGGCTCCAGTTCGCGGCGAACCAGTTCGGCGATCACTGGGGTGCGGCCGAGGCCGCCACCGGCGTATATATTACAGCGCGTCTCACCGGCGCTGTTGCGCACCAGCTCAACGCCGACATCGTGGAACAGGAAGGCAGCGCGGTCGGCCTGTGAGCCGTTGACGGCAATTTTGAATTTGCGCGGCAAAAAGGCGAATTCGGGGTGGAGCGTAGACCACTGGCGCAGCAGCTCGCACCACGGCCGCGGGTCTTCAACCTCGTCGGTGGCGACGCCGGCGAACTGGTCGCTGGTGACGTTGCGAATGCAGTTGCCGCTGGTCTGTACGGCGTGCATCTCAACCTCGGCTAGCTCGGCGAGTATGTCCGGCACGCACTCTAGCTGCGGCCAGTTAAGCTGTAAGTTTTGGCGGGTGGTGAAGTGCGCGTAGCCTTTATCGTAGCGGCGGGTGATGTCGGCCAGCTTGCGCAGCTGGCGGCTGGAGAGCAACCCATAGGGGATGGCGATGCGCAGCATCGGTGCCAGACGCTGTACGTAGAGACCGTTTTGCAGACGCAGCGGCAGAAATTGTTCGTCGCTGAGTTTGCCGGCGAGATAGCGCTCGGTCTGACCGCGGAACTGCTGAACCCGTTCGCGCACAAGTTGATGGTCGCGGGCGTTGTACTGATACATGACAATTGACTCTTTTGAGGATAGATGTGCAGAGGCCTAACGCGGCGCAACTGCCAAGGCGGCTATCTTACAGGCTAGCTTTATGCATTAAAATTAATTTTGTTCGATAAGCTAATAACCATTTAGACTAAAGTGACGGCGACGCCTTGCACAGGTGATTTCAGCGTCGCCTGTTGTTAGAATGCCGCCGGTTACACAAAGGCAGCTCAGTGGCTGCGCCACCTACGCAGAGAAATTGTTATGAGTGATCATTCAGAAAACCAGACCGGTTGCAGCGACGGCAAAGCAGATGCGCTGGCAGCCATCGCTCTGGTTGCGATCGTTTTGACCACCGTCATCTACTGGCTCTCCAACCAGTAACTAGCGGGACTCAAGAGCATTGAGAAACAGCTTATGAGTAGTGAACAGGCGCACCTGCGCAGCGTTGTCAGCGACTACCTCGACCGCGTTCAGCTGCCGGCCAGCTTATCGGCGTCGCGCCAGAGTGAGCTGGTCGCAGAGATCAAGCAGCAGCTGGTGGCTCACAACGCTGTCATCGTCGCTCACTACTACACTGACCCACTGATTCAGGCGTTGGCCGAGCAGACCGGTGGGGTGGTCGCCGACTCACTGGAGATGGCTCGCTTTGGCAGCCAGCACCCCGCTTCGACGTTAATTGTTGCCGGAGTCAAGTTTATGGGCGAGACAGCGAAAATTCTCACCCCCAACAAGCGGGTGCTGATGCCGACCCTTGAGGCGACTTGTTCGCTCGATATCGGCTGCCCCGAGCAGGAGTTTGCCGACTTTTGCGACCAGCACCCCGACCGCACCGTAGTAGTTTACGCCAACACCTCAGCAGCGGTTAAGGCGCGCGCCGACTGGGTGGTGACCTCTAGCATCGCCGTCGATGTGGTCGACCACCTCGATAGCCTCGGCGAAAAAATCCTCTGGGCGCCGGACAAATACCTCGGCAGCTATGTCGCCAAACAGACCGGTGCCGACATGTTGTTGTGGCAGGGCAGTTGCATTGTCCACGAAGAGTTCAAAGCCCGCGGCATTGAGGAACTGCGCGCAGTCTACCCAGAGGCGGCGGTGTTGGTGCACCCTGAGTCGCCGCAGGCGGTCGTTGATCTAGCCGATGTCGCCGGATCGACCTCGCAACTAATCGCCGCCGCTCGCGAGTTGCCGCAGCAACAACTGATTGTCGCCACCGATCAGGGCATCTTTTTCAAAATGCAGCAAGCGGTGCCTGACAAGCAGCTGATCATCGCCCCGACGGGCGGCAGTGGCGCCACCTGCCGCAGCTGTGCCAGCTGCCCGTGGATGGCGATGAACGGTTTAGACAATCTACTCACGGCACTGACCACTGGCAGCGGCGAGATCACTGTCGATGAACAGACTGCCCACCTCGCACGCCGCTCGCTGGGCCGCATGTTGGAATTCAACCGCCGTTAGCTCGCCACTCACAGCTGTTCGGCGCGGCGCTGGTAATCGGCCAGTTCAAGCAGCCGCTGCCTCAGTACCGCACTGCGTTTAAAGTCGTCCTGCAGCAGGCCGAGCGCCAGCTGTAACTGTTCGCGGGCGCGGTCAAATACCCCAATCAAAATAAAATACTCAGCGCGTGCGGCGTGGACACCGGCGATATCGCCGGCGAGGCCGCGCAGCTCGGCGAGCTGGTACCAGACTGCGGGGTCTTCAGGGCGCTGGCGACTCAACTGCTGCAACAGCCGAGCGGCTGTGGCCGTGTTGCCGGCCTGCCAGTGCGCCTCGGCCAGCAGCCACTGTGCCGGGTAGTGGCCCGGGTCGGCGCGAAGCTGACGCTCCAGCGCTGCAATCACGCCACGGTAATCGCCCTGCGCCAGGGCGATCTCCTGCTCGGTGTAGCGCGCCGTCGCCGAGTTGGGGCGGCTGTGGCGAACTGTTGCAATTGCCCGCTGGGCGGCGTCGAGATCGCCCAGCTGCAGCTGCATGACAGCGATGCCGTATTCAGCTGCCTGCGCCTGTGCAGAGCCGGGTAGGGCGTTGTCGCGCTCGGCGCGAAAGGCGTCCAGTGCCAGCTGGGGTGTCGGCCAGCTGTTGGCGCGGGCGCGGGCGCGCAGCAGATCAAACTCACTGTCAACCCGGCGCGGGCCGATACCGCTGCTGGCGTAGCCGGTGCGATTGAGCGCATCGGCGACACGGCGCTCGGTAACTGGGTGGGTGAGTAGGTACTCGGGTGGGCGACTGCCAGTGTAGCGGGTCGCTTTGAGCATGTTTTCAAACATCGCCGCCACTTGAGTGGCATCGCGCCCGGCGCGCAGCAGTGTTTTTATACCCTCGCGGTCGGCCTCTTGCTCATTGCTGCGGCTGTAAGCGAGTTGTTGTTGCAGGCTCGCCGCCTGAGTCGTCATCAGTGCTGCGGTGGCGGCATCGCCTCCGGCGGTGGCCGCCAGCACCACCGCGGCCAACAGTCCTGCCATGTTCAGCTTGGAACGATTCTCAGCGTTTTCGACCCCGCGGGCAAAGTGACGCAAGCTGAGGTGGGCGAGCTCGTGGGCCAACACGCTGGCCAGCTGGTCTTCATTGTCGGCGTAAGTAAAGACCCCGGTATGAAAGCCAATTACCCCGCCGGGAACTGCGAAGGCGTTCATGCTCGGGTTGTCGATGAGTACCAACTGCAGGTCGGCGCGGCTCAGTTCACTGTAGGTGGCCAAGTTGTAGAGCAGCCGCTCGAGGTAGTCTTGCAGCAGGGGATCGCGGTGGGCCTGCACGCGGCTGCGAAACATCTTAAGCCACAGCGAGCCGAGCAGTTTCTCCTGCTGCAGCGAGACGCTCGAAGAGCTGGCGTCACCGAGCAGCGGCAGATCGTTGCGCGCCGCAGCGGCAATACATACTACCGCCAGCAGTAGCGCCGGCAGCAGTGCGGTAATAGAGTTTCTTAGGTCGGCCACGGTGCCTCTTCGTCACTCGGGTTGCATAGCAGTTGCGCTATTATGGCATGTCGCTAGTATTGTCCACAGTCGCCGTTCATAGACCCTGGTACAACTCAGAGGTTCAACGCGGCCAACAGATATACTGCAAGCAGGTCAATCGGGAGAGTAGGGTTATGCAATTGGTGGTCAAGCGCTGGATTAATCGCTACCTCGGTTCTGAGCAGGCGGTGTTGATGACGCTGCTGTTGCTCGGTGCCGGGCTCGTCGTCTGGGGGTTAGGTGCGGTGTTGGCGCCGGTCTTTGCCGCGCTGGTGATCGCCTTTGTGCTGCAGGGGCTGATCAATCGCCTAATGGCGATCGGTCTGGGCTGGCGGCCCAGCTTTGCGCTGACCTATTCGCTGTTCGTCGCGCTATTTTTTGCCGTGATATTTGGTCTACTGCCACTGCTAGTGCGCCAAGCTTCACTGCTCGGTGCCGAGCTCCCGCAGATGTTTGTGAAAATTCGCACGCTGATCAACGAGCTGCCCGATCGCTACGCCGAGTATATCTCGCCGGCACAGCTGCAACAGCTCTGGTCGCAGCTGGCCAATCAGTTTGGCGAGTTGGGGCAGCAGTTGCTCACCTTCTCGTTGAACAGCGTGTTCGACCTGGTGGCACTGCTGGTCTATCTGGTACTGGTACCGCTGCTGGTGTTCTTTATGCTCAAGGATCGCCAACAACTCACTGAGCTGCTCACCGCACTGCTGCCGCGCGAGCGCGGCGTGTTGACGCAAGTGGGTAGCGAGATGAATATCCAACTGGGCAACTACGTGCGCGGCAAAGCGATCGAGATCATGGTAGTCGGTGCGGTCTCCTACGGCGCGTTTTTACTGTTGGGACTCAACTATGCAGCACTGCTGGCGCTGGCGGTGGGGCTGTCAGTGCTCATTCCCTACGTCGGCGCGTTGGTGGTAACGGCGCCGGTGCTGTTTGTCGGCTATGTACAGTGGGGCGCGGGCAGTGAATTTTTCTGGCTGTTTGCAGTCTATACGCTGATCCAGTTTCTGGACGGCAACGTGCTGGTGCCACTGCTGTTTTCGGAGGTGGTCGATCTTCACCCACTGGCGATTATTGTCGCTGTTTTGGTGTTTGGCGGTCTGTGGGGTTTTTGGGGGGTATTTTTTGCCATTCCTTTGGCTACTTTGGTCAAGGCTCTCTATACCGCCTGGCCGCGCCAGCGCCATGAGCTAACTGAGCAACAAACCATGGAGTTAAAGTAATGTCGCGACGACTGTTTTCCGCTCAGCTGCGGCCACTCAACCAGCGCTGGCTGGTGCTGGCGGGCGCACTGCTTCTGGCCGCTTGCAGCGGTGATCCACAAACCGTAGAGCTGACGCCGTCTCCGGCCGACTCGCGCAGTTACCGCGCCTTCACCCTGGCCAATGGACTCAGCGCCATAGTCATCTCTGACCCCAGTGCCGACAAAGCGGCGGCCTCGCTGGATGTGGCGGTAGGCAACTACTCCAGCCCGCGCGGCCGCGAGGGACTGCCCCATTTTCTCGAGCACATGCTGTTTTTGGGTACCGACAAGTACCCCGAGGTCAACTCCTATGGTGAGTTTATCGATCAGCGCGGCGGCAGTAAGAACGCCTACACGTCACACCGCAACACCAACTACTATTTCGACATCAACGCCGACCATTTAGAGCCGGCACTCGACCGTTTTTCGCGGTTTTTTATCGCCCCGCGCTTTGCTCCCGAGTATGTTGAGCGCGAGCGCAATGCCGTCTATTCCGAGTACCAGCTGCACCTTAAAAATGATCCGTGGCGGCAGCGCTATGTGTTGCGTGAGCTGGCCAACCCCGAGCATCCCTACAGCCTGTTCATGGTCGGCGACCTGTCGACGCTGCGCGAACAGCCGCTGGTCGCTGGTGGGCCGACACTGCGCGAGGAGCTGCTGAGCTTTTACCGTCGTTATTACATTGCCGAGCAGATGAAGCTGGTGGTGGGCGGCAGGGAGAGTCTCGATGAGCTCGAAGCGATGGTGCGCGACAAGTTTGCCGAGGTGCCGGCCGGGCAGCGAGTGGCGAGCCCCGAACAGGGGCCACTGTTCGCCCCCGGCACGCTGCCGGCTGAGGTGCACTTTCGCCCAGAGGCCGATCTGCGCGAACTCTCAATTATCTATTCACTGCCAAGCAGCGAAGCGCACTGGCAGCAGAAACCGATCAATTTTCTCGCCTCACTGGTCGGCTCAGAAGCCAGTGGTTCACTGTTAGATGTTTTGCGCCGCGCCGGATGGGTCAATGCGCTGAGCGCAGGCAGCGCCCTCAGCGACGCCTCGGCGACGCTCTTTGTGGTCAATCTCGAGCTGACTCCGGCCGGGCTTGAGAACCGCAAGGTGATCGTGCCGTTAGTACAGCACTGGCTCGACCTGATCGCCGCCGATCCAGAACTGGCGCGGCGCTACCAGGAGCAAGCGTCACTGCTGCAACAGGCCTTCCAGTTTGAGCAGCAGGGGGCGCTGGTCGACCGCGTCACGCGACTCGCCGACACCATGCAGCGGCTGCCGTTGGCGAGAGTACTCGATGGCCCCTATCTGATGAGCGGCTGGGATGCGGCGCTGATTAAGCGCTACACAGCGCTGCTCAACGCCGACAACCGGCTGGTGATGGTCACCGCCAAAGAGCTCGCCGTCGATCGCAAGGCGGCTTACTTTGAGTCGGAGTACCGGCTGCTAGGGGCGCCCACCGAGCAACCGTTGGGTTTTGGCGGCAGCGCGCTGGCCGCCGAGTTGCGTTTGCCCCCCGCCAATCCATTTATTGCTGAGAATACTCAGCTGCTGGCGAGCACTGAGGTCGCCAACAGCGCCGGCGCGGTGCCGCAGCGGCTGTCGGCGGCGCCCATAGAGACTTGGCATCTCGCCACCACCCGCTTCAATGTGCCGCACGGGCAGATCATTCTACAACTGCAGCACGAGTCGGCGCAGAGTCAGCAGGCCGCTGTCTACAGTGAGTTGTTGATGCGCTATCTGCGCGATCAGATCAACGATCAGCTCTATCCGGCGCTGCAGGCGGGGCTCAACTTTGCCCTGCAGCGCGACGGTCGAGGTTGGCGGCTGGTGGTCGGCGGCTATGCCGACAAGCAACCGTTGGTGCTGACTGCGCTGCTCGATGCTCTGGAGACCGAGCAGTGGGACCGGTCGCGGTTTGAGCGCATTCGCCAGAGCTATCTGGAGGATATTAGTAACGCTAAAAACGAGTTTCCGTTTCGGCAGTTGCTCTCGCTGTTATCGGTTGCCGTAGAGGGGGGCTGGCTGCCGCAAGAGCAGGCGGCGACAGCCGCTCAGGTAGAGCTGCCAGCGCTGGCCGAATGGGCGCGACAAGCGCGCCAGCAGTGGTTGCCACGGCTGATGGTGACCGGTAATTTCTCCTCGCAACAGGCCTTGTCGTTTGCCGAAGAGATCGCGGAGCGCTACCCCTACCGCGGCGCTGCCGGCCATTTTGAAGTGGCTCAACTGGCGCATCAGCCGCAGCGCAGCGAGTACTGGGTGCCCGGCAACAACCAAGCGGCGGTGCTCTACCTACCGGCTGGTGCTGACACCCTCGAGGCGCGCGCCATCAACTTGCTGGTCGCCGAGTGGCTCGGCAACCCTTTCTACACCGAGCTGCGCACCCAGCGTCAGCTCGGCTATGTCGTGGCGGCGGTGCCTCGCAACTTTTACCGCCAGCCCGGTATCGCCATGGTGGTACAGTCGCCCGATTTTTCGCTGGATGAGATTACCGCGGCTGTCGATGAGTTTGTCGCCGCGCAGCCGTCGCGAGCGCAATCGCTCAACAGTCAGCAACTCGAGCAGCTCAAAGCCTCGGTAGTCGGGCGGGTCACCGAACAGCCGAAAAATCTTGCCGAACTCAATGGCCAGTGGGTTGAGTCGCTGCTTTACGGCTACAACAGCTTTGACTTTCGACAGCAAGTCGCCGCGGCGGTGGCTGCTGTCAGCCTAGAGCAGCTGAGCGCAGCGATCGACACCCTCGCCGTGCAGCCGCAGCGCTGGTGGCTGCTGGCAAGCCCGCAGATAGACCCCGAGCTCAACCCTCATGTCAGGCCGAAAACGGCACAACCGCGGCGCTATCCGCTTTAGTGTAAGCGATCTAAAATAATTAACGATACAATATATCAATAAAGGATAAATCATTAAAAAAACAGTTATTTATAAAATTTCTTTGTGGCAATTTTTTGATTTTTTGAGAAATATTCTCTAGAGAAATATTGCCCACGAAAGAGAGCTGCACTACTGTAGCGTAAATTTTTTAAACAAGTTTGCGACTGCGCAGCGAGGGTGTTATGCAAAAAGAGACCGAGATCGATATTGACCAGATAGAGACCGATGAGTGGATGAGTGCCTTTGCGGACACTTACCGCACTCACGGCCCAGAGCGAGCCGCTTTTTTACTGCGCGCTCTACAGCAGAAAGCGGTCGACGACGGCGTAGCACTGCCGGCGGCAGTGACCACCCCTTATCGCAACACCATTCCAGTCTCCCGCGAGATCAAGATGCCCGGCGATCTGTTCATGGAACGGCGCATCCGCTCACTGATCCGCTGGAACGCGATGGCGATGGTGGCCCGCGCCAATAAGGCGAGTGAGGGCATAGGTGGCCACATAGCCAGCTTCTCTTCAGCCGCCACCCTCTACGATGTCGGCTTTAACTACTTTTTCCGTGGCCAAGAGGGCGACCAGCCCGGCGACTTGGTATTTTTCCAGGGGCACAGCGCGCCCGGCATGTACGCCCGTTCGTTCCTCGAGGGTCGCCTCAGCGAAGATCAGCTCAACAACTTCCGCCGCGAGGTGGATGGCAACGGGTTGAGCTCCTACCCGCACCCGTGGTTGATGCCCGACTACTGGCAGTTCCCCACAGTATCGATGGGGCTAGGCCCCATTCAAGCCATCTACCAGGCCCACGTGATGCGCTACCTGTCGGCGCGCGATATGGTCGCCCGTGGCGATCGCAAGGTGTGGGCGTTCTTGGGTGACGGCGAGACCGATGAGCCGGAGAGCTTGGGCGCAATCGCACTGGCCGGGCGCGAGAATCTGGAGAATCTGATATTTGTCGTCAACTGTAATCTGCAGCGTCTCGACGGCCCGGTGCGCGGCAACGGCAAAATTATTCAAGAGCTGGAAGGGGTGTTCCGCGGTGCCGGCTGGAATGTGATCAAAGTGATCTGGGGCCGCCACTGGGATGCGCTGCTCGAGAAGGACAAGACCGGCTTGCTGGCCAAGCGTATGGATGAGGTCTGCGACGGCGAACTGCAGAACTACAAATTTAACGGCGGCGCCTACACCCGCGAGCACTTCTTCGGCAAGTACCCCGAGCTGTTGGAGCTCGTTGCAGACATGACCGACGAACAGATTATGTATCTCAATCGCGGCGGTCACGACCCCTATAAGGTCTACGCAGCCTATGCCGAAGCGGTTGCCCACAAGGGTCAGCCGACCGTCATTCTGGCCCAGACTGTAAAAGGCTATGGGCTCGGTGCTTCGGGTGAGGCGGCCAATGACACCCACTCGATTAAAAAGCTCGATATCGAGAGTCTGCGCAGCTTCCGCGACCGCTTCGGTATTCCGGTCGCCGACGATCAGTTGGAGAGCCTGCCGTTTTACAAACCGCCGGCAGATAGCCCAGAGATGGCCTACCTGCGTCGCCGCCGCGAGGCGCTCGGCGGACCGCTGCCGGCCCGCAATAACACTCTGCAGCCGCTGCCGGCACCGCCGCTGGAGGCGTTTGCCAAGCAGCTCGAGAGCAGTGGCGAGCGCGAAATCTCCACCACCATGGCGTTTGTTCGGGTGCTCGCCAACCTCATTAAAGACAAGCAAATTGGCCCGCGGGTAGTGCCGATTGTACCCGACGAGGCGCGCACCTTTGGCATGGAGGGGATGTTCCGCCAACTCGGTATCTACTCCTCGGCCGGCCAGCAGTACGTACCGCACGACCGCGACCAGATCATGTACTACAAAGAGGATAAAAAGGGCGTCATCCTCGAAGAGGGCATCAACGAGGCCGGTGCGATGTCGGCGTGGATCGCATTGGCAACCGCTTATAGCACCAGCAGCTGTCCGATGATTCCGTTTTACATCTTCTACTCGATGTTTGGCTTTCAGCGCATTGGCGACCTCGCCTGGGCGGCCGGTGACAGCCAGGCGCGCGGCTTCCTAATCGGTGCCACCGCCGGGCGCACCACTCTCAACGGTGAGGGTTTGCAGCACCAAGACGGCCACAGCCATCTGCTCGCCAACACCATCCCCAACTGCCGCAGTTACGATCCGGCCTACAGCTACGAGTTGGCGGTGATTGTTCGCGATGGTGTCGAGCGGATGTTTGAAAACGGTGAGAACTGCTTCTACTACATCACTACCATGAATGAGAACTACGCCCATCCGGCACTGCCGGAGGGTGATCGCGATGCAGTTGCAGAGGGCATCATTCGGGGTGGTTACCTGTTTGAAAAGGGCGGTAACGGCAAGCTGCGTGTTCAGCTGATGGGCTCGGGAACGATCCTCAACGAAGTCCGCGAGGCGGCCAAGATTCTCAAGCGCGACTATCAGGTGAGCGCCGATATTTGGAGCTTGACCAGTGTCAATCAGCTGACCCGCGACGGCCAAGCCGCAGCGCGCTGGAATCTGCTCCACCCCGGCGAGCCGGCCAAACGCAGTTACTTGGCTGAGCAGCTCGATGGCCACGATGGCCCGGTGGTGATTGCCACCGACTACATGAAAAACCACGGCGAGCAGTTGCGCGCCTTTATTGACCGACCGCTGCATGTGTTGGGCACCGACGGCTATGGGCGCAGCGATAGCCGCGAGGCGCTGCGCAGCTTCTTTGAGGTCGATCGCCGTTACATAGTGGTTGCCGCACTGCGCCAGCTCGCCGACAGTGGCGAAATCGACATGGCGGTCGTTGTCAAAGCGCTCAAGAAGTTGGCGATTGACGCCGACAAAATTGACCCATTGCAGGCCTAAGGAGAGCGTTATGACCATTATAACTCTGACCGTGCCCGACCTTGGCGGCGTTGACGAAGTTGAAGTAATTGAGCTCTCGGCCAACGCTGGGCAGACCATCGCTGTAGATGATGCTCTCGCTGTCGTGGAGTCCGACAAAGCGAGCATGGACCTGCCCGCCACCGAGGCCGGTGTGCTGGTGCGCTATTTAATCAAAGAGGGCGATCGCATCGCCGCCGGCGCACCACTGGCCGAGATCGACGTTGTCGGTGCCAGCGAAGGCGAGGCGCCTGCAGCCGAGCCCGTTGCTGCAGCGCCAGCGGCGCTGGCTGAGCCTGTAGAGTCGCCCCCGGCGGCAGCGGTAGTGCAGAGCCGCGAAATAGAAGTGGCGATTCCCGATATCGGTAGCGATGGCTTGGTCGAGGTGATAGAGATTTCCGCTGCGGTCGGCGATGAGCTGGCCGAGGGCGATACCTTGCTGGTGCTCGAATCCGACAAGGCCACCATGGACGTGCCGGTGCCGCAGGCGGGCACGCTGCTGGCGCTGCGCGTCAGTGAGGGCGACAAGGTCGCCAGCGGTGCCGCCATGGCAGTGCTGCGCATTGCCGCGGCTGAGCAGCCGAGCGCAGCCCAAGCCGAACCCCAATCCGCACCCCAATCCGCACCCCAATCCGCATCCCAAGCCGCGCAGGCGGTCGCACCAGCGGCCGCGGCGACGCCAGCCCCGGTGGCCGCAGCGTTGCCCGCCGATGACGACGGCGCAGATGTCTACGCCGGCCCGGCAGTGCGCAAATTGGCTCGCGAGCTCGGTGTTGCGCTTACCAAAGTGGCCGGTAGCGGCCCGCGCGGGCGTATTCTCAAAGACGATGTCAGCGCCTTTGTGAAGCAGAGCCTGGCCGCCCCGGCGGCGCCAGCTGGCGCTGCCGCAGGGAGTGGGCTGCCGGCACTGCCAGAGATCGACTACAGCCAGTTTGGCGCTGTCGAAACCCGCCCAGCCAGCAATATCGCCAAGGCGACGGCGCGCAACATGGTGCGCAGCTGGCTCAATGTGCCGCATGTCACCCACTTTGATAAAGCCGACATCACCGAGCTCGAGTCATTCCGCGCCAGTCTGCGCAGCGCCGCAGAGGCGCGCAATACCCGCATCAGTGCGGTCGCATTTGCCGTAAAAGCGGTGGCGGTGGCGCTGCGCGAGCAGCCCATTTTCCGCACTGCGCTATCGGCCGATGGCGAGCAGTTAATCGAAAAGCAGTATTGTCACATCGGTATCGCCGTCGACACCGAGCGCGGCTTGATGGTGCCGGTGCTGCGCGACGCCGACCGGAAAGGGATCTGGCAGATCGCTGCCGAGGTCGCCGAGCTGGCCGCACTGGCGCGCAGCGGCAAGCTCAAGCCGGCGCAGATGCAGGGCGGCTGCTTTACCATTAGCAGCCTCGGCGCGATTGGCGGCACCGGTTTTACGCCGATCGTCAACGCCCCAGAGGTCGGTATTCTCGGGCTGTCTAAAACGACTATTGAGCCTGTCTGGGACGGCAGCGAGTTCCAGCCCCGCCAGCTGCTGCCAATGGCACTCTCCTACGACCACCGCACGGTCAACGGCGGCGATGCCGGCCGCTTTATGGTGCGCATTGTCGAGCTGCTCGGCGATGTGCGCTGGCTGGCGATGTAACCGCACAACCGGAGCGAGCAGATGAACTACCTTCACACCATGGTCCGGGTCGCCGACCTCGACGCTGCGCTGGCTTTTTACTGCGACGCATTGGGGCTGCGCGAGGTGCGCCGCAATGACTACCCAGCTGGGCGCTTCACGCTGGTGTTTCTCGCCGCACCGGGCGATCTGCCCGCGGCAGCGGAGCGCAGCGCACCGCTGTTAGAGCTCACCTACAACTGGGACAGCGAGGAGTACAGCGGTGGGCGCAATTTTGGTCACCTCGCTTTTCAGGTAGAGGATATTTACGCCAGCTGCGCGCAGTTGCAGGCGCGGGGTGTCACCATCAACCGCCCGCCGCGCGACGGCCACATGGCGTTTGTGCGCTCGCCCGATGGCATCTCAATTGAGCTGCTGCAGGCCGGCGTGCCGCTGGCGCCGGCCGAGCCGTGGCTGTCGATGGCAAACAGCGGCAGTTGGTAGCCGCTCAGCCCGGCTGCTTGTAGGGCAGCAGCTCGGCAGCTGCCGCTAAATGATCGTCGATTACCGCCCCCTCGCGGACTAAAAAGTCGGCGACAGCCGCTCTGAAGTTGGGTTCGCCAAGCCAGTGCAGCGAGTGGGTCTCGACCGGCTCAAATCCGCGCACAATTTTGTGCTCACCTTGCGCGCCGGCGTCAAAGCGGCTCAGCCCGCGCGCGATCGCCAGCTCAATGCCGCGGTAGTAACAGAGCTCAAAGTGCAAAAAGTCGTACTCTTCCAAGCAGCCCCAGTAGCGGCCGTAGAGCGTGCTGTCGTCGTAGAAAAACAGCGAGGCGGCGATCAACCTACCGCCGCCATCGTGGGCGCAAACCAGCCCCAACTGGTCGGCCATGGTGGCGCCCAGCTGTTGAAAAAATGGTTCATTGAGATAGCCGCGGCCACCGCTGCGTTTGAGGTAGGTCAACTGGTAGAGGGTGTGGAACTGCCGCCACAGTTCTGCATCGATCTGCTCGCCGTAGCGCAGAGTGATCTGCAGTCCTGAATCAGCGACCATACGCCGCTCGCGGTTGACCATCTTGCGTTTGCGCGAGTTCATCTGTGCGGTAAAGTCGGCAAACTCCTGGTAATCGCGGTTCTGCCAGTGGTACTGGACACCGCGCCGCAGCAGCCACTGCTCGCCTTCTAGTAGCGCCAGATGGCTGCGCTGCGGGAACAAAATATGCCAGCTAGAGAGCTGCTGCTCGACGGCCACCTCCAGCGCTTCGCCGATCAACGCCAGCGCGCGCTGATCGTCGCCTGCCCAGCGCGGTCCGCCGCACGGCGTAAACGGTATCGCTGTCAGCCACTTCGGGTAGTAGGGCAAGCCGGCGCGCTGATAGGCATCGGCCCAGCTGTAGTCGAACACATACTCGCCGCGCGAATGGCTTTTGGCGTAACGCGGTATGAAGGTATCACCCTCTGCCAGATGCAGCGGCTGCCAGCCGCTCTCGGCGCTGGTGGAGCCGGACTGTTCCAGCGCGGCAAAGAACTCGCTGCGCAAAAACGGGTAGGGCAGCGGGGCGGTGCTATTGCCAGTGTCGGGCATTGCGGCACTCGAGTCAGTTGGTGGAGTTGGCGTGATTGTACAAAAAAAATCTTACTTGTACCGGTGCGCAGTCGAATGCTTTAGCTGATTCCTAGGCGGCATGGCAGGGTAGCCTACGGCGCCGTTGGTCTAGCCCCGACAAAATGCTGCTAATCGGCTATCATAGCGGCTTTTGCATGCCCAGCAGGGCGGCCCGATAACTCCTAGGAGAGACCGATGATTGTTAAGCCTCGCGTTCGCGGATTTATGTGTACCACAGCCCATCCGGCCGGCTGCGCCGCCAATGTTGCCGAGCAGATCGCGCACATTGTCGCCCACCCAGTGCCCACCACCGCCAAGCGAGTATTGGTAATTGGCGCGTCGACTGGCTACGGTTTGGCGGCGCGCATCACCGCGGCCTTTGGCAGCGGAGCCAGCACGCTGGGGGTGTTTTTTGAGAAGCCCGGTAGCGCCGAAAAACCCGGCACCGCCGGTTGGTACAACTCGGTCGCCTTCCATGACGCCGCCGAACAGCAGGGGCTCTACGCCAAAAGCATCAACGGCGATGCCTTCTCCGATGAGATCAAGCAGCGCGCCATGGAGACTATCCGCAACGACCTCGGCCAAGTTGACCTAGTGATCTACAGTCTCGCCGCCCCGGCTCGCCAGCACCCCAAAACCGGTGTACTGCACCGATCGACACTAAAGCCGGTGGGCAAATCGGTGACCCTGCGCGGCGTTAATACCGACAAAGAGGTGGTGCAGACTTTTTCACTTGAGGCGGCCAACCAAGAGGAGATCGACAACACCGTGGCGGTGATGGGTGGTGAAGATTGGCAGATGTGGATGGAGGCGCTCAGCGAGCAGGGGCTGTTGGCCGAGGGCGCCAAGACCGCTGCGTTTACCTATATTGGCGAGAAGATCACCTGGGACCTCTACTGGCACGGCACCATTGGCCGCGCCAAGCAAGATCTCGACAAGCGTGTGCTGGCCATTCGCGAGTTGTTGGCACCGCTGGGCGGAGATGCCCGCGTCGCGGTGCTAAAGGCGGTGGTGACGCAGGCCAGTTCCGCTATTCCGATCATGCCGTTGTACCTGGCGCTGCTGTTCAAAGAGATGAAGCGCGATGGCTCACACGAGGGCTGCATTGAGCAGCTGCAGCGGCTGTTTGCCGAGTGCCTCTACAGCGACAGCCCGCGGCTCGACGACGAGGGGCGGCTGCGCGTCGATGAGCTCGAGCTGCGCCCGGAAATCCAGGACGCAGTGGCCGCCTCATGGGCCTCGATCAGCGATGAAAACCTCGCTGAGCGGACCGACTTTGCCGGTTATAAGAGCGAGTTCTTACGGCTGTTTGGGTTTGGGCTGAACGGTGTCGATTACGATGCCGATGTCGCCACCGACGCCACCATCGCGGCTCTGGTCTAACTCGCGGGTGGCCACGGCAACCTCCAAAGCGACCCGCTTTCACACCGGACTGTTGGCTCCGCGCTGCTGGCCCACTTGGCTGGGTATCGGTTGTTGGTGGCTGCTGGTGCAGCTGCCATACCCGCTGCTGCTGCTGTTGGGGCGCTCCATCGGGCTGCTGATATTCGCCATTCCGACCGCGCGCCGCCACATTACGCTGCGCAATTTACAGCTCTGCTTCCCGGAGCTGGATGAGCGGGCGCGGCACCGCTTGGCGCGGGCCAATTTTGTCAGTTTGGGCATCGCGCTGTTCGAGACCGGCATCGCCTGGTGGTGGCCGCGCTGGCGCTTTATGCGGCTCATTGAGCTGCAGGGGCTAGAGCAGTTGCAGGCGTTGCAAGGCCGCGGTGTGATGTTGCTGGGCGCCCACTTTACCACGCTGGAGATCGGTGGCGCGGCGATCGCCGCCAGCCACTCTATGGATGGTATGTACCGCGCCCACAAGAACCCGGTAATGGATTTTGTTCAGGCCCGCGGGCGAGTCAGCCAGAGCCGCAACCAGACCGTCGTCTATGAGCGCAAAGATGTGCGCGGCACCATGAAGGCGCTGAAAGCGGGGCGCACCCTCTGGTACGGCCCCGACCAGGATTACGGACTGCGGCAAGGGCTGTTCGCCCCGTTTTTTGGCCAGCAAGCAGCCACCGTCTACGCCACCGCGCGGTTTGCAGAGAAAACTGGCGCCGCGGTGGTTCCGTTTTGCCACTATCGCAAGCCGTGGGGGCGCGGTTACCGGCTGATAGTTGGCGAACCGCTCGAGGCGTTTCCCAGCGGCGACGATTTGGCCGATGCCAGCCGTATCAACCGAGTGCTAGAAGAGATGATTAGAGTGGCCCCCGAGCAATATCTGTGGGCGCACAAGCGGTTCAAAAATCGCCCGCCGGGCGAGCCCGATGTCTACGCGGCCAGCCGCTAACGCTAATGCGGCAGACCAATTCTACCCTGCGGTGAGCAATCCCTTGTCTGCTCTAGCCGCGGGCGATACCATAGCGCTCTTTTAGCGCGGAGAGAGCGATGATTACCGGCAGTATCGTGGCGATGGTCACACCGATGAGAAGTGATACGCTCGAAGTGGACTGGCAGGCGCTGGCCGAGCTGGTCGACTGGCACGTCGAGCAGGGCAGCGCCGCGATTGTCGCGGTCGGCACCACCGGCGAGTCGGCAACCTTGACCGTGGCCGAGCACGCCCGGGTGATTGGCGAAGTGGTCAAACAAGCGGCAGGGCGCATTCCGGTGATTGCCGGCACTGGCGCCAATGCCACTGCCGAAGCCATTGAGCTCACCGAGGCGGCGGCGGCGGCCGGCGCCGATGCGGCGCTACTGGTAACCCCCTACTACAATAAGCCGACTCAGGCCGGGCTGATCGCACACTATACTGCGATAGCGCGCGCGGTGGCGCTGCCGCAAATTCTCTACAACGTGCCGGGGCGCACCGCCTGTGACATGCTGCCCGAAACCGTCGTTGAGCTCAGCGCGGTGGAGAACATCGTCGGCGTCAAAGAGGCGACCGGCGATCTGCAGCGGGCGGCGCAACTAATCAGCGCTTGCCCGGCTGACTTTGCCATCTACTCTGGCGACGACGCCACTGCCCGAGAGCTGATGCTAGCGGGTGGCCACGGCGATATCTCGGTGACCGCCAATGTCGCACCGGCACTGATGGCGGCGATGTGCACCGCGGCGCTGGCCGGCGACCATGAACGAGCACTGCAGTTAGACCAGCAGCTGGCGCCACTGCATCGCGACCTGTTCCTCGAAGCCAATCCAATACCGGTCAAATGGGCGGTGGCGCGTCTGGGTCGCTGCCAGCCGGCATTGCGGCTGCCAATGACGCCGCTCTCCACACAATTTCACGCCGACGTCGAACGCGCTATGCGCGCCGCCGGCATCACTTTACGCTGATGGCCGCCGCGCCCAGCGATTGACGAGACAAGCTATGAAACAGGCTATGGCAATTACCCTCATCGCACTGACAGCGACGCAAACCGGCTGCAGCTGGCTCGGTATTCGCGATCGTTCCCACGACTATCTGCTCGCGGAGGAGATGGCGCCGATTGTGGTGCCGGCCGATCTGGACAGTGCTGCGCTGGGGCAGATTTACGCTATTCCGACAGTCCTCAACGACAGTGTCGCACTCGATGAACTGGATGTGCCGCGCCCTGATCCGGCAGCGTTCTTAACCTTTGAGCAGAGCGTTAAAATTCAGCGTTACGAGGATCGTCGCTGGATCCTGGTCAATCAGTTGCCGGCACAGATCTGGCCGCGGTTGCGCAGTATTTTAGTTCGCAATGGCGTGCCGGCAGCTGTGGCCGACGGCGAGCGCGGTGTGATTGAGTCGGTCTGGGTCAAGTTTAACGACGACGAGGCGCTGTCACACCGTTTCCGATTTACTGTGATCCCCGGTATCGCGGTCGATAGCACCGAAATCGCCGTGCTGCACCAAGCGGTGGAACGCGGCGCCGAAGAGGGCGTCGAGTGGCCGCAAAACTCTGACAGTGACAGTCGTGAGCAGGCGTTGGTGCAGATGGTGGCGGGGCAGCTGGCCAGCAATAGCGGCATCTCCTCGGTCTCGCTGCTGGCGCAGACGATCGGTGGCAAGGGTCGGGTAGAGCTGGTGAGCCCCGAAGTGGCCGATCCGTTCATTGTGGTGCAGCTCAACTTCGACCGCAGCTGGGCCTCGATTAGTTACGCGGCGCAGCGCGGCGGCTTCACTATCGTCGATCAAAACCGCAGCGCCGGCACCCTGTTGGTCGACTTCAATGACAGCGAGGGCGAGCAGCGCTCGTTCTGGCAGCGCTGGTTTGGCAGTGACGAGCAGTTGCTCAGCAGCGATTATCAAATTGTCCTTAAAGCGGTTGGTGGCAATGTCGAAGTGCGCATAGTGGCACTGGACGGCAGCAGCTTGGCGCGCAAAGAGGCGCAGCGGTTGCTGCAAATATTGCGCGGCAATATGACTTAAGCCGGTGCGGTTCGCCTCGATTGGCAGCGGCAGCGCCGGCAACGGCACTTTAGTAGAGAGCGGCGACACCCTGCTGCTGATTGACTGTGGCTTCTCGATCAAAGAGACCACTGCGCGCATGGCCAAGCTGGGTGTAGAGCCCAGCCAACTGTCGGCCATTCTCGTCACCCACGAACACAGCGACCACTGGAAGGGGGTGGCACCACTGGCGCGGCGCTTTCGGCTGCCGGTCTACCTCACAGCCGGCACTTTTAACGCCGTCGCGCAGAGCGCTGGCAGCGGTGACTTTCAGCTCATCGATAGCCACACCAGTTTTGACGTCGGCGCGATCACCGTCAACCCAGTGGCCGTCCCACACGACGCTCGCGAGCCGGTGCAGTACACTTTTTGTAGCGGTGGTCGCAAGCTCGGCATACTGACTGACCTCGGCTCGCTGACGGCACACGTGGTGGCTCAGTACAGCGGCTGCCACGGGTTACTGGTAGAGGCCAACCACGATCTCGACCGTCTCGCTGCCGGCCCCTATCCGGACTTTCTAAAGCAGCGGGTGGCCGGCAACTGGGGCCATCTCAACAACCAGCAGACCGCCGCGCTGCTGGCACAGATCGATAACAGCCGTTTAGCGACGCTGGTGATCGGCCACGTCAGCACCAAAAATAACTGTCTAAATCTACTGCAAGAGACAATCGCGCAGCTGCCCCAGAGCTGGCAACAGTTGATCTACGCCTGCCAAGAGCAGGGCTTTGATTGGCTGACGGTCGGAGAAAAAAGTCCGCAGGGTAGTTGACAAATAGAAACGCAGATGAAAAAAGTAGCGTCAACCATCGACCCTTTTCCACAGATAGCCGCTACTTCTATATCTAGCATAACAATACCGCTGTAAGTTGTTGTTTTTATCTTTGGTTTTTTGCAAAATATTGTTTTTATTGAATTTATTTTATTGGTTAAAAAATAACCAATCTAACTTAAGCGCTGTTTTGACGGTCGATAGCCGCGCTTCTCAAGCGGCTATCCACAAAGTTATCCACAGCATCTGTGCATATCTTTGTCGCTGTGGCGAGGATTTTTGAACAGCCACACTGCTCTGTACAAGTATATTTTAAGAGTCTTTACTGGGCGCCTGGAGCGTGAGCATTACAACAGTGCCAACCATAATCGACGCGGAGCCAGCCGATGGCTGAACTGATATTAGATTACGATACTGAGGGCAGACTCTGCCTGGTTGACGAGGCTGCCAACCACGGCCCCATCTACGTCGATTTTGTCGCCGGCGCCGGCGCCCACCGGCGCAAATTTGGCGGTGGTTTACAGCAGCCATTGGCGCGCGCCTGTGGTCTCTCGGGCAAATTTAAACCGCAGTTGTGTGACGCCAATGCCGGTATGGGTCGCGATAGTTTAGTGCTCGCCTCGCTCGGTGCGCCAGTAACACTGCTAGAGCGTCACCCTCAGGTGGCTGCGCTGTTGCGCGACGGTTTGCGGCGGCTGGCCCAGTGCGGACAACTCGACCCTGAGTTACAGCCGTTGGCACAGCTCATGACGCTGCTCGAGGTAGATGCCATCGAGTATTTGTCCAGTGCCACTGCGCGCTGCGATGTCGTCTACCTCGATCCGATGTTCCCGCCGCGACAAAAGTCGGCCAAAGTCAAAAAGGAGATGGCGGCATTCCACCGCTTGGTGGGGCGCGACGAAGATGCCGCAGAGCTATTACAGGCAGCGCTGGCAGCTGCCCGCTACCGCGTGGTAGTCAAGCGACCGCGCGGAGCCGATTGGCTGGCAGCACGAAAGCCCAGCCACGCGATTGAGGGCAAAACCGTGCGCTATGACATCTACGTCAACAGCGCCATCCCTAAATAACCGCCGGTTCAGGCCAGCAGCCGCTGCAGTACCCCGCGGTAGATGGCCGGTAGCTGTTCAAGCTCCTCCACAGAGGTGCACTCATCGACCTGATGAATGGTGGCATTGACTGGGCCGAGCTCAATCACCTGGCCGCCGAGCTGGGCAATAAAGCGTCCATCCGAAGTACCGCCGGCGGTCGACAACTGTGTGACGATGCCGGTTGCACTCTTAATAGAGGCGGCGACGGCGTCGAGCAGTTCGCCCGGTGCGGTCAAAAAGGGTAGTCCGGAGAGGTTCCAGTCGAGCCGGTAGTTGAGCTGATGGCTGTCGAGCAGGGCAACAATACGCTGTTGTAGCGTCTCTGCAGTCTGCTCGGTCGAGAAGCGCAGGTTAAAGGTGACCGAGAGCTCGCCGGGAATCACGTTAGTGGCGCCAGTGCCACCGCCAATGTTCGAGATCTGCAGCGAAGTGGCGGGGAAAAACGCGTTGCCGTTATCCCACACCTCTTGGCTGAGCGCTGCCAGTGCTGGCATGGCGCGATGAATCGGGTTGTCGGCCAGTTGCGGGTAGGCGACATGGCCCTGTTTGCCGTAGACGGTGAGCTGCGCGCCAAGCGAACCGCGCCGACCATTTTTGACGGTGTCACCGCAGCGCTCACTACTGGAGGGTTCGCCGACGATACACCAGTCGGGGACGATGCCCTGTTGACGCAGCCACTCGACCACCTTGACGGTACCATTGACCGCTGGGCCCTCTTCGTCGCTGGTAATCAAAAATGCGATGCGGCCAGTGTGGTTGGGGTGTGCGGCGACAAACTCTTCGACCGCCACCACCATAGCCGCCAGCGAGCCCTTCATGTCGGCGGCGCCGCGCCCATAGAGCATGCCGTTGCGAATCTCGGCGGCAAAGGGATCACTCTGCCAGTGGCTGAGGTCGCCGGTTGGTACAACGTCGGTGTGGCCAGCAAAACACAAAATAGGGCCGTCACTGCCGCGCACTGCCCAGAAATTGCGGACCAGTTTTGGCGCTGCACTGCTGCCTTCATTAAAATTGAGCTCGGTCACCTCGAAGCCGCAGCGCTGCAGCCTGGCAATCATCAGCTGCTGGCAGCCGGCATCCTCTGGGGTCACCGAGGGGCGGTTGATCAAGTCGATGGCAAGTTGTAATACCGGCGTCATAAGTGAGCTCGCAGCGTTGAATGTGGCGGCAGTGTAACGGCTGTTGCGATGATGATAAAGCGTCGCTGCTGAGCAGTAAAATCTCTCGTTAACATTGATTTAATCGACTGTTCAGCCACTGTCAGCTGGCCGATAATGGCCTCGCAGTTTGATGTTCACAGCCCGCCTGAGGAGATAACCGTGACAACAATTAATATTGGTATCAACGACGCTGACCGCCAAGCGGTTGCCGATGGTCTAAAACACCTGCTGGCCGATAGTTATACGCTCTACTTGCAGACCCACAACTTCCACTGGAATGTCACCGGGCCGCAGTTTCGTGAGCTGCACTTGATGTTTGAGGAGCACTATACAGAGCTGGCACTGGCCGTTGACGAGATCGCCGAACGGATCCGCACGCTCGGCGTCTATGCACCCGGCACCTACGCCCAGCTCGCCGCGCTCAGCTCGATCCAGCAAGATGACCAGATTCCAGAGGCCAGTGCCATGGTCGCCATTCTCACCGAGGGGCACGAAAGCGTGGTGCGCACCTGTCGCAAGGTGCTGGCCACCGCCCAGCAAGCCGATGATGAGTCGTCAGCGGCACTGATCTCAGACCGTATGCGGCTGCACGAAAAGACCGCCTGGATGTTGCGCGCCCTGCAGCCGAGCCGCTGAGCGGCGGCCGTGCAAGACCGCAATTTTGACGATTTGGCGGCAAAATTCGCCGCCAAAATTTACGCCTCGCAAAAAGGTGCGGTGCGCATAGCGGTGATTTGGCGCGACCTGCTGGAGTGCTGCGCGCAGCGCGGTGTTGCGCTGCAGGCCGAAAATGCCACCAGCAGCCCCGCACAACCGTTGCGGGTGCTGGAGCTGGGCGGTGGACTCGGCCAGTTCAGCTGCCGTCTGGCGCAGTTGGGACACCGCGTGGTCTACAACGACATCTCCGCCGCTATGGCCGAACAGGCCCAGCAGCGCGCGGCGGCCGCCGGCTGCCTGGAGGCGATTCAGTGGCGTATCGGCAGTTATCAGCAGCTGGTCGAGGCCGCCCATGCCGATGCCCAGCAGTTTGACCTAGTTCTCTGTCACGCGATGATTGAGTGGCTGGCCAAGCCGAGCCAGCTGGTGGCGCAGATAACGCCGCTGCTCGCACCAAACGGGCTGCTGTCGCTGAGTTATTACAACCACCACGGCTGGGCCTATCGCAACCTGATGCGCGGTAATTTTAACTTGCTGAGCAGGCCGTATCAGAGCCACCCCGGCAGTTTGACCCCCCAGCACGCCTTTAGCTTTGAGCAGATAGTGCAGTGGTTGCACGCAGCCCAGCTGCGCGTTCACCGCTGCAGCGGTATTCGGGTGTTCAGCGATTACACCCGCGAGCAGCGCGGCGGATTGCAGTCCGCTGCTGCGACGCTCGAACAAGAGCTCAACTACTCTCTGCTGGAGCCATACAAATGGCTCGGTCGCTACCTACATGTGGTCGCCGAGCGCGACCCCGGTTAGCTCTGCTGTGCCTGCCACAGCGCTGTGTAGTGTCCCTGCGCGGCCAGCAGCTGCTGGTGGGTGCCGGTCTCGACGATCTCGCCGCCACTGAGCACGATAATCTGGTCGGCATCGACCACGGTGGAGAGGCGGTGGGCAATAGTCACCGAGGTGTGGCCGGCGGCCAGCTGCTTGAGCGCGCGTAAAATAGATTGCTCGGCGTGGCTGTCGAGCGACGAGGTGGCCTCGTCAAACAGCAAGATGGCGGGGCGTTTTAAAATAGTGCGGGCAATCGCTACTCGCTGCTTTTCGCCGCCGGAGAGCTTCAGGCCGCGCTCGCCAACTACGCTCTCCAGTCCGTCGGGGAGCTTGTCGACGAAGCTGTCGAGATGGGCCAGACGCACCGCCTCGAGCAGCTCGTGATCGCTGGCGTCGGGTCGGCCATAGCGAATATTCTCACGCAGCGTGCCGTTGAACAGCACGGTGTCTTGGGGTACCACGCCAATGGCGCGGCGCAATGAGGCCAGCTCTACGCTCGGCAGCGGCTGCCCGTCGACGGTGATAGAGCCGGCGCTGGGGTCGTAAAAGCGAAACAGCAGTTTGGCAATCGTCGACTTGCCGGCACCGCTGGCGCCGACGATCGCCAAGCTGCTGCCGGCCGCAACGGTAAAGCTGATGTTGTTGAGAATTTGCCGCTCGCGCTGGTAGCTGAAGCTGACATGGTTAAAGCAGATCTCGCCGCCGCGCAATTGCAGCGCCGGCGCCTGATCGTCTTGAGCGAGTTGCGGTTGCACGCGCAGCAGCGCAAACAGATTCTCAATGTTGGCCGTGCTGCTTTTAATCTCGCGGTAGACAAAGCCGAGAAAGTTGAGCGGTACAAACAGCTGGACCATAAAGGCGTTGATCAGCACAAAGTCGCCGAGGGTCAAATCGCCGGCGGCGACCCGCTGGGCGGCCAGTGCCAACATGGCGGTGATCGCTGCGGCAATCACCAGCGCCTGGCCGCTATTGAGCCAAAACAGCGACAGTCGACTGCGCCGGCGCGCCTGCTCCCAGTTGGCTAGCTCACTGTCATAATGAACAGCCTCGTAGCGCTCATTGTTGAAGTACTTAACCGTCTCGTAGTTGAGTAGACTGTCGACGGCGCGGGTGTTGCTGGCTGAATCGGCGCGGTTGGCGGCGCGCACATGCTCGGTACGCCACTCGGTGGCGACTACTGAAAACCCGACATAAAGCACGACCGCTGCGAGCGGGATGAGCGCGAAAGCGACTCCATAGTTAAATTGAAACAGCACTACCACCAAGGCAATTTCAATAAAGGTAGGGGCAATATTAAAGACAAAAAATCGCATCAAAAAGCTGATGCCGTTGGTGCCGCGCTCAATGTCGCGGGCCAAGCCGCCGGTGCGTCTCTCCAGGTGGAAGCCGATATCGAGCGAGTGCAGGTGCTCAAACACCTGCAAGCCGAGCCGGCGCATGGCGCGCTCGGTAACGCGGCCGAACAGGGTGTCGCGCAATTCGCCGAGCAGCGTCATCGACAGTCGCGCCAGACCGTAGGCGACCACCAAGGCGATTGGTGCAGCCAGCAGTTGCTCGCCGGGCGAGTCGAGCCGATCGACTACCGCTTTGAGAATAAACGGGCCGCCGACACTGGCCGCCTTGGCCGCCAGCAGGCAGAGCAGGGCGAGCGTGATACGACTGCGGTACTCGAGCAGATAGGGCCAGATCAGCGCCAACACCCGCCAGTTGATCGCCCGGTCGGCCTCCTCAGCGTAGTGGCTAGGACGCATTGTCGAGCGAGTCGAGCAGTACCTGTTTGGCTTGATTGATCTGTGCCGCGAGGTAATCGCTGCCGCCGCGATCGGGGTGCAAGCGCTGAATGAGACGGCGGTGGGCGGCGACCACCTGCTCGCGGCTTGGCGCTGATGAGAGACCGAGAATTTGCGTGGCCTGGCTCACCGTGAGCGCGCCGCCGTCATCACTGCTGCTGTCTGCTGATTGCGTGTATCCGGCCGGGCCGAGGCGGCAGGCGCGCAGTAGCAGCGCCGACTGGCGGTCGCTCTGCTGCCAGAGCTGCCAGAGCTGCTGGTACTGCTGCTCGGTGAGCTGTTTAACATCACTGCCAGCCAGCTCACCGGCACTCTCGCTGGGCAGCAGCACACCGCTCACTGTCGAGCTGGCGAGGTCAAAAGTGACCCGGATTAACGAGGTTGCCATGGTCGGCCGCAGTGGCCGCAGCCGTGCCACAAGCCGCAAAATAGGTGCCGACCGCAGCGCCACAGCGAGCACCGTTTTACCACCGGCGAGCAGCGCTGCCAACGCCGCGCCGACCCAGTGCATACGGCCGGTCAGTGCCGCGGCGATGGCGATAGCGGCAAGCAGGTAGGCGCCACTGGTGATTAAAAAAGAGCGTTTTTGCTCGGCGGGTTTAGCGTTAAAACTGCGCCACCACCACAGTAGCAGCAGTAAGATGGCGACAAGTAGGATCAGTCTCGGCATGGCGGGCTCCCGATGGCGCTGAATAGGCAGTTGAAAACGATGCAGAGTCTAACCGAATTTACCCGCTCGGCGGCAAAATAGTTGGCTGCGTGCGCCACTGGTCAGGGGTGTTCAACGCTCCACCGCCGGCGCCCACTGGCGAGCGCCCAGCGCGCTCTGTTAAAGTCTGAGAATGCGCTGATAACCAGGAGCTAGCATGCCCGATCAACCCCTCACTGTTGCGCTGGTGCAGACCGCGATGCTCTGGCAGCAGCCGGCCGCCAATCGCGACAAAATCACCGCGCTGCTCGAAGCGCTCGATCAGCCGGTAGATCTGGTAGTGCTGCCAGAGATGTTTACCGCCGGCTTCGGCGGCGATCCCGGTCGCCACGCCGAGCCCGATAACGGTGTAACGCTGCAGTGGATGACTGCTCAGGCGCGCCAACTCGATGCAGCAATCTGCGGCAGCTATGCAGTGGTCACTGCAGCGGGCACCGTCAACCGCCTGCAGTGGGTTGAGCCAGACGGCAAACGCGGTCACTACGACAAACGCCACCTGTTTCGCATGGCTGGCGAGCAGCTGCGCTACACAGCCGGCGTTGAACGGCCAGTGTTTAACTGGCGCAGCTGGCGGATATTGCCGCAGATCTGCTACGACCTGCGCTTTCCGGTCTGGCAGCGCAATTGCGACGACTACGACTTAATGGTGGTGGCGGCCAACTGGCCCGCTGCGCGCGGCCACCACTGGCGGCTACTGGCGCAGGCGCGGGCGGTGGAGAATCTCGCCTGTGTGGCAGCGGTCAACCGCGTCGGCGTCGATGGTCAGCAGCTCGACTATGCCGGCGATAGCTTGCTGATTGACAGCCGCGGCGAATTGCTGGTCGATATGCACCGCCGCGACGAGGTGGCAGTAGGGCGCCTCTGCCACCTGCAACTACAGCGCTACCGCGACAGTTTTGCCGCACATTTAGATGCTGATCGGTTTGCTTTGCTCGACCTTTAGTCCATCATAGCGGCGCAAAATATATTACCTGAGGAGTAGTGGCCATGCAGCAGGCGCGTTTAGTGGTAGGAATCAGTGGGGCCAGTGGCACCCTGTACGGTATTCGTCTGCTGCAAAAACTGGCCGCCATCGACTGGATAGAGACCCATCTGGTGATGACTAAAGCGGCCAAACTCACCTGCAGCGTCGAGACCGAGTGGTCGATCGAAGCGGTTGAAGCGCTGGCTGACCAGGTCCACGACAATCGCAATATCGGCGCCACTATTGCCAGCGGTTCGTTTGCCACCATGGGTATGGTGGTGCCAGCTTGCTCGATTAAGACCCTCTCAGCGATCGCCCACTCTTACGCCGACAGCTTATTGGTGCGCGCGGCCGATGTGATGCTCAAAGAGCGGCGCCCGCTGGTGTTGATGCCGCGCGAAACACCGCTGCATGTCGGCCATTGCGAATTGCTGTTAAAAGCTGCGCAGATGGGCGCGGTGATCGCACCGCCAATGCCGGCGTTTTACAATTTGCCCGAAACAATCGACGATCTAGTCGACCATTCGGTTAGTCGAGTGCTCGACCTGTTGGCTATTGAACAGCCCGACAGCAAGCGCTGGCAGGGGCTGTGACGCAACCCTAGATGAGTTGCTGGCGCCTCACGCGGGCGCTGATGCCAGTGAGCAGCTGGTAACTGATCGTCTCTGCCGCCGCCGCCACTTCGCCGATCGGCAGTTGCCGCCCCCACAGCTCGACGGCTGCACCCAGTGCCGGGCGCGCCAGGTCGGTGACATCGACAGTAATCATATCCATCGATACCCGCCCAGCCAGCGGGCAGCGCTGCCCGTCGACAACCACCGGGGTGCCATCTTTGGCGTGGCGCGGGTAGCCGTCGGCGTAGCCGACCGGAATAGTAGCAATGAGTGAATCGCGCTGCGCCTGCCAGCGGCCGTTGTAGCCGACCCGATCGCCGCGAGGTACCTCGCGCACCGCGATTACCGCGCTGGACAGCGTCATCGCTGGCTGTAGCGCGGTGGCGCCAGCTGATGGCGGTTGCGCGGTGTGGCCAGCGCCGTATAGGGCGATACCCGGGCGACACCAGTCGCGCTGGCAGTGGGGCAGTGCCAGTGTGGCGGCGGAGTTGGCTAAGCTCTGCTCGGCGGGCAGCTCGGCGGCGACACTGTCAAACAGCGCCACCTGCTCGGCGACCTGCTCGGCGCCCAGCTCCGCGGAGTGAAAGTGCGTGCAGATCACCATGGCCGAATGGACATTGCTGCTATTGATCAGTGTTCGGTAGGTGGCCTGGAGCTGCTGTGGCGCCAGACCGAGTCGATGCATGCCGGTATCGACCCCCAGCCAAATCCGCAGCGCTGCCGGTAATTTTGCTTGCAGCAGCCACTCCACCTGTCGTTGGTTGTGGACCATCAGCCAGCAGTTGTTTTCACTGGCAAACAGCAGATCGGCCGGCTCAAAAGCCCCCTCCAGCAGCAGCAGTGGCTGCGTGACACCGTCGCTGCGCAGACGCTGCGCCTCTTCGGGTGCGGCCACAGCATAGGCCAATGCCGCGTCGCCAAGCGCCGCCGCCACCGCGCTGGCGCCGTGGCCATAGCCGTCGGCTTTGAGCATGGGTATCAGTTTGCTGTGCGGCGACTGCTCGGCCAGCGCAGTAAAATTGGCGCGCAGCGCGCGGTGGTCAATAGTGGCGAGAGTCGGGCGCGGCATTTTAGTAGTCGAACTTGCCGTTGCTGTAGAGGGTGTAGGCGTACAACCAGCCATCGCCAATTTTACCGTCGCCGACCGGCACATCATCAATCGCCACCACCGGCACCACCTCGCGCGAAGAGCTGGTGATCCACACCTCGTCAGCGACGGCCAGCTGTTCGCGGCTGACTGCCTGTTCAACAACCCGGTAGCGGCCGTCGCGACGCAGCAGGTCCAGTAGTATATGACGAGTGACGCCGGGCAGCAGTTGGTGGTCGAGGGGCGCGGTAAATACCGTGTCGTTGTGCAACACAAAGACATTGGCGGTGCTCGCCTCGGTCAGTTGCTCGGCGCTGTTAAAGAGCAGCGTCTCGTCAGCGCCGTGGTTGCGACCGTGTTGGTAGTGCAGCACATTGCCCAGCAGCGAGGTGGTTTTGACATCGCAGCGCTGCCAGCGCTGATCGCGCTGCGTCACGACCCGGTAGCCGCTGCCGTGATCTCGGCTGATTGGGCGCGGCGCCGCAATGGCGAAGGCGTAGACAAATACAGTGGGCGCAGTCGCAACGGCGGGGAAGGCGTGGCCGCGCACCGGTGTTACACCGCGGCTGACTTGCAAGTAGAGCCCGAGGTGCTGCTCAGTGTGGCTGCTGAGTACTCTGTCACAGATCGAACGCCACTGCTCGGGCGCAGGGGCACCAGCAATGTCGATGGCCGCCAACCCCTCTGTGAGTCGCTGCAGGTGGAGATTAAAGCCGACCGCTGCGCGGTGGTAACAGGGGATCACCTCGTAGAGGCCGTCGCCAAACAGGAAGCCGCGATCCATCGGTGAGATGGCGGCCTGCTCGGGCGGACAGTACTCACCGTTGAGATAAACCAGCGCCATGGTGGTCAATTAGCGCTGCGCGGCGCGCAAGTGGTCGACAATGGCATCGATCGCCACCGCTTGGTTGTCGCTGGCGGCGCGGGCGCGGTACTCGTATTCGCCTGCCGCCAGACCGCGATCGCCGATCACGATCCGGTGCGGGATGCCGATCAACTCAATGTCGGCCAGCATCACGCCGAGCCGCGCTTTGGCTTCGTCCATCAGCAGCACTTCAAAGCCGGCCGCCTGCAGTTGTTGGTAGAGCTGCTCCGCCTGCTCTGCGACGTGTGGACACTTGTGGCCATTAATCGGCACGATGGCGACGTCAAACGGGGCGATCGCTTGTGGCCAGATGATACCGTTGGCATCGTGATTCTGTTCGATAGCGGCGGCCACTATGCGGCTGACACCGATGCCGTAACAACCCATGATAAGCAGCTGCTCTTGACCCTGTTCATTGAGCACCGTGGCCTTCATTGCTTCACTGTATTTGCTGCCGAGCTGGAAGATATGGCCGACCTCAATACCGCGGGCGATGTTGAGCCGGCCGTGGCCATCGGGGCTGGCATCGCCCGCCACCACATTGCGCAGATCGGCAACGGTGCCGGTGCCGACATCGCGCTGCCAGTTGACTCCGGTGTAGTGGTGGTGGTCGCGGTTGGCACCGCAGACAAAATCGGAGAGCAGGGCGGCATCGGCGTCAATATAGAGAGGCAGTTGCAAGCCGACCGGGCCGATCGAGCCCGGCGCAACGCCGAGCTGCTTGGCCACTTTGCCGGCATCAGCCAGCTCTGCGGCGCCGCCGAGGCCGAGCAGGTGGCCGAGTTTGACCGCATTGAGCTCATGATCGCCGCGCAGTGCTACTGCGACTAAACGCTGCTCGGCAGCGGCGCCGCAATCGACGACTAGTGTTTTAACGACCGAGCTGGGGGCAATTTGCAACTGCTCGGTGAGCTGCTCAATCGTCACCACCTGCGGGGTCTCAATAATCGCGAGTGGCTGCTGCGGTGCAGCCGCTACCGCCTCGCTGCGCAGTGACGTCGCCTTCTCGATGTTGGCGGCGTAGCTGCCGCTGTCAGAAAATACGATGGCGTCTTCGCCCGATTCCGCCAAGACGTGAAATTCATGCGACAAGCTGCCACCGATACTGCCGGTATCGGCCAATACCGCGCGAAACTGCAAGCCGATACGGGTAAAGATAGCCGAGTAGGCGGCGTGCATTTTTTCGTAGCAGGCAGCGAGTGAGTCTTGGTCGAGATGAAAAGAGTAGGCGTCTTTCATAATAAATTCGCGAGTGCGCATCACCCCAAAGCGCGGCCGACGCTCGTCGCGAAATTTAGTCTGAATCTGATAAAAATTGGCGGGCAGCTGCTTATAGCTGCGCAGCTCGTTGCGGACCAGATCGGTAATCACCTCTTCGTGGGTAGGGCCGAGGCAGAAGTCGCGTTGGTGGCGATCTTGTATGCGCAGCAGTTCAGGGCCAAATTGCCCCCAGCGCCCCGACTCCTGCCAAAGGTCAGCCGGCTGCACCACCGGCATTAGCAACTCTTGGCCGCCGGCGCGGTCCATCTCTTCGCGGACAATCGCCTCCACTTTGCGCAGCACGCGCAGCCCCAGCGGTAGCCAGGTGTAGAGGCCGGAGGCCAACTTTTTTATCATGCCGGCGCGCAGCATCAACTGGTGGCTGATCACCTCGGCGTCGGCAGGAGTCTCTTTTTTCGTCGATAGCAGATATTGACTGGCGCGCATGAATTTTCCTGTGAGAGATGGGAGCGCTTTCGCGCCACTAAATTTTGTCTGTATTTTACGGCGCCGATCAGTTGCGGTACAGCGCCGACTACTCTTTAATGCGCTAAATCTCCTCTTTCAGCGATACAACAGAAGGTGCAGCCGATGTTTACCCTTCACCCGCAATTATCCGCCGACACTGTTGAGGTGGCGCGGCTAGAGGTCAGCCTGGTGCTGCTCAGCCGCGACGCCAACTACCCGTGGTTCATTCTGGTGCCAGCGATTGCCGGCACTCGCGAGTTGCACCACCTAAAGCCCGCCGTGCAACAGCAAATTATCGTTGAATCGGCGGCGCTGGCCACGGCCATAGAAGAGCTCTACCACCCAGACAAACTCAATATTGCTGCGCTCGGCAACATGGTGCCGCAACTGCACATTCATCATATTGGCCGATTTCGCAGCGATGCCGCTTGGCCGGCGCCGGTCTGGGGCAAAGTGGCGCCAGCGGCTTACCCCGAGCAGCAACTGCAACAGCGTGCGGCGGCTATGGCGGCGCAGCTGCGCCTTTAACCGAAGCAAAAAAAACCCGCCGAAGCGGGTTTTTTTAACTCAGCGACGGGCTTACTTGGCCATATCCTTGAGTTTCTTCAGCGGCAGTACTTTAACCGCAGTAGAAGCCGGCTTGGCAGCGACATCCATGGTTTCGCCGGGGCGGAACGGGTTGGGGACATTCTTCTGCGCTTTGCGGGCGGGCTTCTTGACGGTTTTAATTTGCAGCAGGCCCGGCAGTACAAACTTGCCGACGCTGCGCTTTTTGACGTGGCGCTCAACCAGTGTGGAGAGGTTGTCGAGCACCGCATTGATCTCTTTGCGCTGCAGGCCAGTGGCCGCCATCAGCTCTTCGACGATCTGGGTCTTGGTCATTGACTTGCCGCTGACAGCGGTGGTCTTCATTGGTGCCAACTTAGCTGCTGCTGGTTTGGCGGCTGCTTTGGCGGGCGCCTTGGCGACCACTTTTTTAGCGACAACTTTCTTAGCGACAACTTTCTTCGCTGCGACTTTTTTCACTGCGACCTTTTTCGGTGCAGCTTTTTTCGGTGCGGCTTTTTTTGCAACTGCTTTGGTTACTGCGGGTTTTTTAGCGGCAGGTTTTTTAGCCGGTGCTTTCTTCGCAGGTGCTTTCTTCGCCGGAGCTTTCTTTTTTACGACCATGGTTGATTCCTTCAATTAGCAACTTGAGATTTACCGTTTGCCGGGCGAATGACGCTATCACTGCCGCCACGACGTACGTTTTATAACATGTAGTTTTGTCAATTGGCCACTCAATGCAGCTATTTTTGGGTGTTTTTGCGCGGTTTTAGCAAAAAAAGCCAAAAAAAAGCCGTTTTTTTTTCAATCTGCGCGATTGCAAGCCAAACTGCGGTCGCCCTTTTCTGCAGCTGAGCTATAATGCGCGCCGCCGTCTGCAGCCGCTTTGCACGCTACAAACAAGCCGCTCCAGCCCGGCGCATGACCAGATACTTCAGGAGAGAACATGCCGATATATGAATACCGCTGCCAGGCATGTGGCGCTCACCAAGAGGCGCTACAGAAAATCAGCGACCCCGACTTGACGGAGTGCGCCGCCTGCGCACAGCCACAACTGAAGAAACAGATCTCAGCTGCAGGCTTTAGGCTCGCCGGCAGTGGTTGGTATGAAACCGATTTTAAAACCGGCAAGAAAAAGAATATCGCCAACGATGGCGGTGCGTCGCCAAGCGCCGACTAATTTACACTGTTGCGACGGCTTGCGCCGATGCGCACACAATAGACTCCATTAGAGATCCTGTTATGAAAAGAACCTCCTACTGCGGCGCTTTGACTGCAGCCGATATCGGTCAAACTGTCACCCTCAACGGCTGGGTCGATCGCCGCCGCGATCACGGCGGCGTGATTTTTATCGACCTGCGCGATCGCGAGGGCATTGTCCAGGTAGTGTTCGATCCAGATGCCGAGCACTGTTTTCAGCTGGCCGACAGCTGCCGCAGCGAGTATGTACTGCAGGTCACCGGCACCGTGCGGGCGCGCAGTGAGGCGACCGTTAATGCCAACATGAATACCGGCGCCGTTGAGGTTTACGGCACCGAGCTGGAGATTCTCAACAGCGCGGCGACGCCGCCGTTTCAGCTCGACGACCACGTTCAGGTTGGGGAAGAGGTTCGCCTGCGGTACCGCTATATGGATCTGCGTCGCGAAGAGATGCAGAAAGGATTGCGGTTGCGCTCGGCGGTCACCTCGACCATTCGCAACTTCCTGCACGACAGTGGCTTTTTGGACATTGAAACGCCAATCATGACCCGCGCTACTCCGGAGGGCGCGCGCGACTACCTGATCCCGTCACGCACCCACCCGGGCAAGTTTTTTGCAATGCCGCAGTCGCCACAGCTATTTAAGCAGCTGCTGATGGTGGCCGGCTTTGACCGCTACTATCAGATCGCTAAATGTTTCCGCGATGAAGACCTGCGCGCTGACCGCCAGCCCGAGTTCACCCAGATCGACATTGAGGCCTCGTTTATCGACGAGGCCGACATCATGGCGCTGACCCAGGCAATGATTAGCGCTATTTTTAAACAGCACCTCGATGTTGAGCTCGGCGAGTTCCCGTCGATCACCTGGCGCGATGCGATGCACCGCTACGGATCAGATAAGCCTGATCTGCGTCTGCCGCTCGAGTTGGTCGAGATTAAAGACCTACTCAAAGATATCGACTTTAAAGTTTTCTCCGGGCCGGCCAACGACCCCGCCTGCCGCGTTACCGCATTAAAAGTGCCGGGCGGCGCGCAGTTGTCGCGCAAGCAGATTGACGACTACACCAAGTTCGTGAGCATTTATGGCGCCAAAGGGTTGGCGTGGATTAAGGTCAACGAGCTCGCCGCCGGCGTCGACGGTCTGCAGTCGCCGATCATCAAATTCCTCGGTGATCAGGTGACACTGGACATTATGGCGCGGCTGCAGGCACAAGATGGTGATATCGTTTTCTTCGGGGCGGATAGCTTTAGCGTCGTCAGCGAGGCGCTCGGCGCACTGCGCTGCAAAGTCGGCGCCGATCTCAATCTGTACAGCTGTGACTGGGCACCGCTGTGGGTGGTCGACTTCCCGATGTTTGAGGCCGACGGCAAGGGCGGCCTGACGCCGCTTCACCACCCGTTCACCGCGCCGTCGTGCAGCGTCGAAGAGCTTAAGGCAGACCCCGCTGCGGCGCTGTCACGCGCTTACGATATGGTGCTGAACGGCGTTGAGTTGGGTGGCGGCTCGATCCGTATTCACCAGCCGACAATGCAGGCCGAGGTCTTTGAAGTGCTCAATATCGGTGCCCAGGAGCAGCGCGAGAAGTTTGGCTTTCTGCTCGATGCCCTCAAATACGGTGCGCCGCCGCACGGTGGGCTGGCATTTGGTCTCGACCGTTTGATCATGCTGATGACCGGTGCCGACTCGATCCGCGACGTGATCGCTTTCCCAAAAACCCAATCGGCCGCTTGCTTAATGACAGATGCCCCTGGCGCCGTCGCCAACGAGCAGCTGCGCGAGCTCAATATTCGCCTGCGCCAGAGCGCAACTGAACAATAATCAAACAACCCGCGAGCAATCGCACCCACTAGGAGAAGACGATGAAAGTTGTAAAAAAGAGCAGTGAGTACACCGTTTACCAGAAGCGTTCAGGTCGCTACGCAGTCGCTGCCAAAGGCGGCAAGCTGGTGAATGGTGAAGAGAAAGTAGCCGTGCTGCTCGACCTTGGCCTGATCAAGCTGACCGCGCCTGCCGTTGTAGAAGAGGCAGTTGAAGAGGTGGTAGAAGAGGCCGCTGCAGAAGAGGCACCTGCTGAAGAGGCTGCTGGCGAAGAGGCCGCTGAACAAGAACCTGCTGCTGAATAAACGCAGCATTCGACTAGCACGGGGCTCTGTTGAGCCCCGTTTTTTTTGGCTGAAAAAAGCGCGGCAGCGCCGCCGCCATTGACATCGGTGCGCCCGGTAAAGATACTGTACAAAAACTCAGGTGTTAAACCCAATGCGCCGTATTATCGGTATCGATCCAGGCTCACAGCGCACCGGTTACGGCATTATCGATGCCGACCGCAACAGCGCCGTTTACGTGACCAGCGGAATTATTCGGCTACCCAAACAGGCCCTGCCGGCTCGTCTGGCACTAATTTTTGACGCAGTCTCGCAACTGCTGGAAGAGTATTCGCCAGTTGAGTTTGCGGTAGAGGAGGTATTTCTCGCCCGCGATCCGCGCGCCGCGCTCAAGCTCGGCCAAGCGCGTGGCGCCGCGATTGTGGCGGCGGTTAAAGCTGGGCTACCGGTTGCCGAATACGCGGCGCGGTCAATAAAAAAGGCGGTAGTTGGCAGTGGTGGGGCGGATAAGGCGCAAGTACAGATGATGGTCACCCAGCGTCTGGCGCTGCTCGGCACCCCCTCGGAGGATGCCGCTGACGCCCTGGCGATTGCACTCTGTCACTGGCAGACCAGCGCCACCCAGCGGCTGCTGACCAGTGCCGACAGTGTCGCGCCCAGCCAATTTGCCCGCGGCCGCAACCGTTGATCACTCATCACAGGACAATAACAAAATGATTGCAAGAATTAGTGGCACACTGATCGCCGCCGAGGGCGGAGAGATTGTCGTCGATGTCGGCGGTGTCGGCTATGAGCTGCAGGTGTCACTAAATACTTTTTTTGCTCTGCCGCCGCTCGGTGCGCAGGTGGCGCTGCTCTGCCACTTTGTCGTTCGCGAGGACGCACAGCTACTTTACGGTTTTCTCGACTCAGCCGAACGGGCGCTGTTTAGACTGCTGATTAAAGTCAACGGTGTCGGCCCAAAAATGGCGCTGGCTATTCTCTCTGGGATGAGTGTTGTCGAACTGCAGCGCGCGGTGGCTGGCGATGATATTGCCCGGTTGACTAAATTGCCCGGTGTCGGCAAAAAAACTGCCGAGCGGCTGCTGATAGAGCTGCGCGATAAAGTCGACCTCAGCGCCTTGGGCGGTGCAATCGACAGCGCTGCGGCGACCGGTAGTGCCGCCGATGAAGCCGCCGCGGCACTGGCAGCGCTCGGTTATCGCCCCGCCGACGCCGACAAAATGATCGCCAAACTCAACAGCGCTGAGATGACCACCGAAGAACTGGTCAAGGCGGCGCTGCGCAACCTCTGAACAGTGGCGATTTTATTCAGTTGTGGCAGACTGCGCCAACTCAGCTAAGTAGATATCACCATGATCGAACCGGACCGTTTAATCAGTGCCCAGCCGACCGCCAGCCCCAGGGAGGAGCAGGTCGATCGGGCGTTGCGGCCGACCGCGCTGCGCGACTATGTCGGCCAGCCGGTAGCCCGCGAGCAGTTAGAGATCTTTATTGCCGCAGCAAAAAAACGCAACGAGCCGCTCGACCACACGCTGGTATTCGGTCCGCCGGGCCTAGGCAAGACCACACTGGCGCACATTGTCGCCAATGAGATGGGCGTCGACCTCAAGACCACCTCGGGGCCGGTGTTGGAAAAGGCCGGCGATCTAGCGGCACTGCTGACCAACCTCAACCCGGGCGATCTACTCTTTATTGATGAAATTCACCGCCTCAGTCCGGTGGTCGAAGAGGTGCTCTATCCGGCGATGGAGGATTACCAGCTCGACATTATGATCGGCGAAGGGCCGGCGGCGCGTTCAATCAAACTGGAGTTACCGCCGTTCTGTCTGATTGGCGCCACCACCCGCGCCGGGCTGCTCACCTCGCCACTGCGCGACCGCTTCGGCATCGTGCAGCGGCTGGAGTTTTACAACGAGACCGATCTGGCCTCGATCGTGGCTCGCTCCGGGGCCATCCTCGGCGTCACTATCGAGCCGCTCGGCGCGCTAGAAATTGCCCGCCGCGCCCGCGGCACGCCGCGTATTGCCAACCGGCTGTTGCGCCGTGTGCGCGATTTCGCCGAGGTTAAAGGCGACGGAGTGATCAGCGCCGACATTGCCGACAGCGCCCTTAATATGCTCAATGTCGATCACGCCGGCCTCGACCATCTCGACCGTCGACTGCTGCTGACACTGTTAGAGAAATTTGATGGCGGGCCGGTCGGGGTCGACAGTCTCGCCGCGGCTTTGAGCGAAGAGCGCGGCACCATTGAAGATGTCATTGAGCCTTTTCTTATCCAGCAGGGCTATCTCGCTCGCACCGCTCGCGGCCGCATTGCCACCCGGCTCAGCTATCAATATTTTGACCTGCCTGCCACCGCGCCGGTAGAGCAGGGCAGACTGCTCGATGAGTGAGACCACCACCCGCATCGGGGTGCGCATTTATGTCGAGGACACCGACGCTGGCGGTATCGTCTACCACGCCAACTACCTGCGCTATATGGAACGCGCCCGCACCGAGATGATGCGCGAACTCGGCTTTGTTAAGCCGGCGCTCTCCGATGGGGTGCAGATTGTCATCAGTAAAGTGCAGCTGGATTTTCGCAAGCCGGCACACCTTGACGACTGGTTGACCGTCACCTCGCAGCTGCGCAAACTGACCGCCAGTTCAATGGTGATCGCCCAGCGCATAGAGCGCGACGGCGAACTGCTTGTCGATGCCGTGTTGACCGCGGTCTGTGTCGCCGCCGCCAACCAACGGCCGGTGCGCATCCCGGCGCCAATGCGCACCGCGCTCAACACAAGACTGGCCTGTTAATACCTAACTTACTACACAAGGAACCACTGTCGTGCCGCAGCAAACTCTCTCCCTAGTCAGCCTCATTGCCGACGCTTCACTGCTGGTGCAGGCGGTGATGGCGCTGCTGGTCGCCGCCTCGGTTGTCTCCTGGGTGATGATTTTTCAGCGCTCCAGCTACCTCAACCGCGCTGGCCGCGATGTGCTCACTTTTGAGCAGCAGTTTTGGTCTGGCGGCCAGCTCAATACACTTTACAGCGATATTGCCGAGCGCTCGCGAGAAGGAGTCGAGACCAGCGGCATAGAGCACATCTTTGCCGCCGGTTACGGTGAATTTATCCGTCTGCGTCAGCGCCGCGGCGACGGTGCTGCGGTTTTAGCCGGCGCCGATCGCGCCATGCGCATCGCCATGAGTCGCGAGAACGAGCGGCTCGAGCGCCACTTGGCGTTCTTGGCCAGCGTCGCCTCGGTCAGCCCCTATATCGGCCTGTTTGGCACCGTGTGGGGCATTATGAACTCATTCCGCGGCCTCGCCATGGTGCAGCAGGCGACGTTGGCCACCGTCGCGCCCGGCATCTCCGAGGCGCTGGTGGCCACCGCCATGGGGCTGTTTGCAGCCATTCCTGCGGTGTTGGCCTTCAACCGTTTTTCCGCTCAGGCCGAGGTGGTTGCCGGCCAATATCAGACCTTTAGCGAGGAATTTTCGGCGCTGCTGCACCGCCAGTTGCACTCCGGCGAGGAGTAATCGATGCGCAAACGCCTCGTCGCTGAAATTAATGTGGTCCCCTACATCGATGTGATGTTGGTGCTGCTGGTGGTGTTTATGGTCACGGCGCCGCTGTTGGTGCAGGGGGTTCTGGTCGACTTGCCCAACAGCGATGCGGCGCCGGTCGCCGCCGAACAAGAGCCACTGATTGTCTCGATCAAAGCCGATGGCAGCTACTGGTTAGAGCGCAGCGGCGAGCAGCGCCAACAAAGCTTGGCCGAAGTGGTCGACATGGTCGCCAAGGTGCTCACCCAGCAGCCGGCGACGCCGGTGTTGGTGTGGGGCGATGAGGCGGTCAGTTACGGCACCGTCGTGGCGCTGATGAGCGCGCTGCAGGGCGCCGGCGCCGCTTCGGTGGGTTTAGTGACCGAGCCGCCGCGTTAAGCTGATGGCGCAACCGCTCGCTACTGCGATTAAACTCAGACGCCAGATCGCGCGCTTTGGCGACAGCTTGGCTGTCGCTGTTCTTTTGAGCCTCGCGCTCCACGCTGGGGTTGTGGCGCTATTCTTCATACACAGCCAGCGGCCACCTGAGCGCACCGTCGTAACACCACCGAGCATCCGCGCCAGCTTGGTCGAGCTCTCGCCCAAAGCGGCGCCGGCTGCTCCGGAGGTAAAAACTCAGCGCCGCACACCGCCGCCTGCGGTGCGTCCGGCGGTGTCTGCACAGGTTGTGCCGGCCACGGTTAAAGCCGCGCCGCAGCGCGACGATGATCGCAGCGCTGAGCGGCGCCAACTCCTGGCAGCGGCGGCGGCCAACGGCGCCGCCACACCGTTGCAGGCTGTCGAGGGCGGTGATGAACAGGCGGCCAGTTACATCGCCGCCATCGCGGCACTGCTTGCCGAGCAGTGGAGCCGGCCACCCAGTGCCCGCCTTGGCATGAGTGCCAAGGTGCGGATTATTACCGTGCCAACCGGGCGCGTGGTCGGTATCAGCGTGATAGACTCATCGGGCAGTGAGCCGTTTGACCGCTCGGTGCAACTGGCGATCGAAAGAGTGGGTCAGTTTGATATCATTGCCGAACTCTATCGGCGCGATCCGGCTCTCTATGAGCGCCAGTTCCGCCAGCTTGAGATACTCTTTACCCCAGAAGATTTGAGACTCTAGTATGGACATAATGCTGTTTATGGCTCGACTCAGCCGCCAGCTGCTGGTGGCTGCGGCGCTGCTGTCGGCACTGCCCAGCCACGCAGAATTGACTATTAAAGTGACTCGCGGCAGCGATCAGCCCACCGTGATCGCGGTGGTGCCGTTTGTCGGCCGCGGTGTGCAGGTCGACACCGATGTCGCTGCCATTGTCCAGGCCGACCTGCAGCGCAGCGGCCTGTTTAACCCCATCGAGCGGGCGCAAATGCTGTCGATGCCCGCCGCCAAGGCCGATGTTTACTACCGCGACTGGCGCTTACTGGGCGCCGATTATCTGGTGATTGGTGAGTTCAACGAGACCGCCAGCGGCAAACTGCAGTTGACTTTCTCTCTGTTTAGTGTGCTCGGCCAGCGCGAGATGTGGAGCCACCAAGTGACCGGTAGCCGCACCCAGTTGCGCGATATGGCGCACCTTGCCAGCGACAAGATCTATCAGCAGATCACCGGCCTGCGCGGAATCTTTAGCACTCGCGTCGCCTACGTCAACGCCTACATGGAGGGCGGCCAAATGCTCTACCGGCTGTTGGTGGCCGATGTCGACGGCGCCCGTGAGCGGCTGTTGCTGGAGTCCCGCCAACCGATCATGTCGCCGGCTTGGTCGAGCGACGGCAAAGAGATCGCCTACGTCTCGTTTGAGACCGGTCGCCCAGCTATCTTTCGCCAAAACCTGGCCACTGCGGCGCGCCAACAGCTGACCGACTTCGCCGGCCTCAACAGCGCTCCAGCGTGGTCGCCCGATGGCACTAAAATGGCCTTGGCGCTCTCTAAAGATGGCAATCCCGAGCTCTATCTGCTCGATCTTGACAGCGGCCAACTCGACCGCCTGACGCGCCATTTCGCCATCGATACCGAGCCGACCTGGACCCCCGACGGCCGCCAGCTGCTGTTCACCTCAGACCGCGGTGGCACCCCGCAGATCTATCGGCTCGAGCTGGCCAGCAAAAAAGTTCAGCGCATCACTTGGCAGGGCACCTACAATGCCCGGCCGAGCCTAGCACCCGATGGGCGCACGCTGGCCCTGATCCATCGCCGCGACAGCCACTACCGCATTGCCGCACTCGATCTGGTCACTGAGCGCATCATCGAGCTGACCGATACGGCGCTGGATGAGTCGCCGACAGTTGCGCCCAATGGTGCTATGTTGATGTATGCTACCAAGCAGGACGATAGCGGTGTGTTGGCTGCCGTTTCTCTCGATGCTGGTGTAAAATACCTGCTGCCCGCTCAGCGCGGCGATGTTCGCGAGCCGGCTTGGTCGCCGTTTCCACGCTGAACCCAAATTTTGTCTGTGTTGTCGGCACTCAGGCTTGTGCGGCTGCTAGACCTTTCAACCAAGGAGTACCTCAATGTTCCAGAACAACTTTAAGATCGCTCTAGTCGCGCTGTTTGGCGCGGCAGTTCTCAGCGGCTGTGCCACTACTGGTGGCAGCAGTTCGACGACGCTGGACGACGACCAAGTGCGCACCGGCCAAGTCGCCGACAGCACCCTCGAACAGTCCGGCGCCGATCTCAGCAGCGAGTTCGATGCTCTCGACACAGTCTTTTATTTTGATTTTGACAAAGCGATTCTGCGCGCCGAATCGCGCACGGCACTGGCTGCGCACGCCCAGCAGCTGCTGCGCAGCCCACGCCAAATCCGTCTGCTCGGGCATGCCGATGAACGCGGCAGCCGCGAGTACAACATGGCGCTGGGTGAGCGCCGCGCCAACTCGGTCAAAGAGTTTTTGGTGATGCAAGGGGTTGCCGCCAATCTCATCGAGGTAATCAGTTACGGTGAGGAGCGCCCCGCGGTATTTGCCAGCAACGAAGAGAGCTGGGGTCTCAACCGTCGCGTGGAACTCAAGTAAGCGGAGCCGTCAGTGATTAAATTAAGCTCTGCAACCGCCGCACTCGGTGCGGCGGCTCTGCTGCTGTCATCGCCGCTGATGGCGCAGGCACGCATTGTCGATATCAGCCAACCTGCCGCCCCGGTGGCAGTGCCGAGCGGTGAGCAGTACTACCAGCTGCAGGTGTTGCAAGAGGAGGTTCGCCAGTTGCGCGGGCTGGTTGAAGAGCTCAGCTACACCTTAAACAAGGTGCGATTGCAGCAGGAGGGCGACTACCTCAATCTCGATCGTCGCCTGGCGGCGCTGGACAGCGCCGCTGCTCCGGCTGTCGTACCTGCAGAGGGTGACACCGTGCAGCCGCAGCTGCTCGATGCCGACCAGCTGGCTGCCATCGACGCCGACTACAGTGCCGCCACCGACCTGCTGCTCAAGCAGCGCGATATTGATGCCGCCGCCAGTGCTTATCAGGCGCACATCGACAACTACGCCAATAGCCCCTATCTGGCCAACGCCTGGTATTGGCTGGGAGAGATAGCGCTGCTGCGCGGCCAGCAACAAGCGGCTGAAAATGCCTTTGGGACTATTCTCAAGCGCTATGGCGACCACGCGAAAGCGCTCGACGCCAAGTTCAAGTTGGCCAAGATTTATGCTGAGAGCGGCGACCGCGCGCTCGCTGAGAAGTTATTCAAAGAGCTCGCCAATGGCGACTCGGGCACTGCGATAAAAGCGCGCGCCTATCTTCGCGACAACTTTTAAGCTGCGCGATGGACGCTCTGTCGCTGCGGATTACTGAGATTTTCCACTCGATTCAAGGTGAGTCGCTCAGTGCTGGACTGCCCACCGTATTTGTCCGTCTCACCGGCTGTCCGCTGCGCTGCCAGTATTGCGACACCGCCTACGCATTTGAAGGCGGCGAACGCCACACGGTTGAGCAGATTGTCAGCGCGGTTAGGCAATACCGCTGCCCGCAGGTCTGCATCACCGGTGGTGAACCGCTCGCCCAGCCCCATGTCCACCCGCTGATGGCGGCACTCGCCGAGGCTGGGTTGCAGTTGTCGATTGAAACCAGTGGCGCACTACCCACCGATATGATCGATCCGCGGGTGCGGGTGGTGTTAGATCTAAAGACGCCCGGCTCTGGAGAGTTGGAGCGCAACCTCTACACCAATATCGACCACCTCAAGGCCGGCGATGAGGTGAAATTTGTCCTCTGCGATCGCGGCGACTACGACTGGGCGAGACTCTGTATCGACCGCTACCAGTTGCCGCAGCGGGTCGCAGCCATACATTTCTCACCCAGCCAGGGGCAGCTCGATCCGGCGCTATTGGCCGAATGGATTCTGCAAGATCGCGCCCAAGTGCGGCTGCAGCTGCAGCAGCACAAGGTGATCTGGGGAGATCGTCGCGGTGTCTGATAAAGCGAATGCGGTGGTACTGCTCTCCGGCGGCTTGGACTCTGCCACCGTGCTGGCCACAGCCCAACAGCGAGGCTTTAACTGCTACAGCGTCGCCTTCGACTACGGCCAGCGCCACCGCAGCGAGTTGCACGCTGCCGCCAACATCGCCGCCGCGGCCGGGGTGGTCCGCCATCAGGTTATCAGCATCGATATGCGCGGTATCGGCGGTTCTGCGCTCACCGACCCCTCAATCGCGGTGCCCGAGCAGGGCGGCGAGGGGATCCCGGTCACCTATGTGCCGGCGCGCAATACGGTATTTTTGTCGCTGGCGCTCGGTGTCGCCGAGGTGGTCGCGGCCGATCATATCTTTATCGGCGTCAACGCGGTCGATTACTCCGGCTATCCCGATTGTCGCCCCGCCTTTATCGACGCATTCAGCGCGCTGGCCAACCTCGCCACTAAAGCGGGGGTAGAGGGTCGCGTGCAACATATTGAGGCACCGTTACTCAATTTGAGCAAAGAGCAGATTATTGCGCTGGGTGTCTCGCTGGGGGTCGACTATGCGCAGACCGTCAGCTGCTATCAAGCCGATGATGCCGGCCGCGCCTGCGGCCGCTGCGACAGTTGTCAGCTGCGCCGGGAGGGGTTTGCCAAGGCGGGGGTTGCCGATCCCACGCGCTACCGCTGACAACAGCGACATTGTTGATATTAAGCGCGCAAAAGGGTTGAAATTTCTCCCTTTACCGGTAAAATGCGCACCACTTCTGAGGGCCGTTAGCTCAGTTGGTAGAGCAGTTGGCTTTTAACCAATTGGTCGATGGTTCGAGCCCATCACGGCCCACCAAACAATGAAAAACCCCACCTTTCAAGGTGGGGTTTTTTTTGGCTTAGCAACAGGATTCAGCGCTGCTCAAACACCACCAATTTGGCCATCATTGCAGCCAGCTGGCGCTGCTCGTCTGCACTCAGTGGTGACAGCAGGGTGCCGAGCTCGGCGCGCACGATATCCTCAACCGAGCGGCAGAAGCTCTGGCCCTGTTCGGTGCAGGTCAGTTGCCATTCGCGGCGGTTGTCGCGGTTGCGGCTGCGCAACAGATAGCCGTCCGCCTCCAGCTTGCGCAGTGCGCGAGTGACAGCCGCCTTGTCGGTGCGCAGTTTGTCAGCGACCAACTGCTGCGAACAGCCACTGTTGTAGAACACCGTCAACAGGTAGGGGTAACTGCCTGTGGCGACATTGAATGGCTCTAATTGAGTATCTAAACGCCGCGCCAGCAATCGCGGCAAGATGGCAAAACGCCGCGCCAAAGCGACCATATCAACCATGCAGAGACTCCTGGTGGCCAGTTGCTGGCGCCGCCTTGCGCGGCACCCAAAATACCAGCAAGTTAAGTGCGAGAGTCAGCGCCGCGCAGAATATAAACATGTCATTGATACCCAGAGTGGCAGCTTCGCGAACCAGTAAATGTTCAACAAAACTGATGCTCTGCAGCTGCGAGAACCCCAGCCCCTCGAGAAGCTCAAGCCCCTGCTGCAAGGGCGGATTTTCGACAGTGAGCTGCTCGCTGAGATAGCCGCGCTGATGGCTGGTGCGATGCTGCCAGACCGTCAGGGCGATCGCCGTGCCCATACTCGCCGCCAGCATTCGGATGAAATTAAATAACCCCGAGGCAGATGAAAACAGTTGTTGCGGCACATCGCGATAGACCAGCGCCATTGCCGGGGCGAAGAAAAAAGGTACCCCTAGCCCCATCAACAGCCGTGCCCAGATGAGGTGCTCGACATCGACCTGATTATTCCAGTAACTGTTTAAGTAGATACCTGCAGAGAAGAGGCAGATGCCGATCACCATCGGCGGGCGTGGATTGGCTGCCGCCAAGCGGTGACCGAGAAACGGCATCAACAGCAGAGGTACCAGCGCCATCGGCGCACCGATATAACCGGCCCAGGTGGCTGTGAGCCCCATAGTGGTCTGCAGCCAGATCGAGTGCAGCATCATCACTGCCATAAACGGCACCGTGAAAACGGCGATCATTGCCGTCGCGATACTAAAAGAGGGGATCGCAAACACCGAAAGTTCGGCGATCGGGTGGCGCTCGTCGCGCTCCCAGAGCCAGAACAATCCCATCAACAGCGCCGCTGCAGCAGCCATGGCAACGATCAAGCTAGAGCTGAACCAGTCTTTCTCATGTCCTTGGTCGAGCACCAGTTGCAAACAGATCACGCCGAGTACCAGCGTCACCAAGCCGACACCGTCGACAGGGATTTTTTTGCCCGGATTGCCCAGTGGCAGCAGGTAGCGCCAGGCAATCGGTAAAATCATCACCCCAGGCAGAATGTTAATGTAGAAAATCCACTCCCAACCAAAATTGTCGGTGATCACCCCGCCGGCGATCGGTCCCAATATCGGTGGCACTGCAGCGGTCATCGACCACAATGACATAGCGATCGAAGGCGATCCCGGCAGCACCCGCAGCAGCAGTGTCTGGGTGAGCGGCATCATCAGTCCGGCGGCTATGCCCTGTATCGCGCGGAGCGCGATCAACGAGCCAAAAGTTGGAGCCAAACCACACCACCACGAACTCAGCGTAAACAGTGCGACAGCGAAAATGAACACTCGCGCCTCGCCAAAGCGCTGGGTGATCCAGCCGCTCAGCGGCAGCATTACCGCCATACAGACCGCGTAGATAGTGTAGATCCAAGTACCCTGAACAGGGGTTGCCGAGAGGCTGCCAGTGATCGACGGCAGTGCCACAGCAATAATAGTGGTATCGAGAATGTTCATAAAGTTGGCGGCTAAAATAGCCGTGCAACAGAGTATTAACTCACTGCGCTTGAGCTCGACGGCCGGCTGCTGAGCACTATTATTCACAAGCCCAAATACTGCTCAATAGTCGCGTTGATCACCGACTCAACATCGCCGCCATAGCGGCTCTGCTGTGGCGCGGTATGTTTATTCTGTCTCTGCGCAGCAATCGACTGCAGACGCTCGCCGGCGCGGCTATGGGTGTCTACCACCACCTCTAGCGAGGCACCGATCGGAAGAGGTGTGGCGCTCTCGAGCGGCTCGATAAACTCGATACGCACCGGTACCCGCTGTAAAATCTTCACCCAGTTACCGGTGGCGTTCTGCGCCGGTAGCAGTGCAAACTGCGCACCGGTAGCCAGCGCCGGGCCGGCGACGATGCCGTGAAAAAGTTGCTGGCGGCCGTAGAGATCTGAGTAAATCTCCACCGGCTGACCGATCCGCAGATGGCGCAGCTGGTCCTCCTTAAAATTGGCTTCAACCCAGCGGTCGCTCGGGTCCACTAGCGTCAGCAGCGGTGCCCCCGCCTCAATTAATTGACCAAGATTAACCGTGCGCTTGGCAATGTAGCCGCTTATTGGCGCTCGCACCTGGTGTTTATTGAGGCGGTAGGCAGCCAAGCGCAGCGCCGCGCTCGCCTGTTGCAGGGTCGGGTGCTCTGCCTGCGGGCTAGGGCCGAGACGTCGTTCAATCTCAACTAACTGCTGCTGGGCACTCAACAGTGCGGCGCGCTGCTGCTGCAATTGGCTGCTGCTGGCGGTGAGTTGCTCGTCAGCGATCAGACCGTCAGCCGCCAAGCTGAGGTGGCGCTGGTGCTCGCGCTCAATGTTGGTCAGCAGCGCGCGATGACGTTCAATATCTGCCCGCTGGGCAGCAGCCCGCGCGGCCAGGGCAGCAACCTCTTGGCTGGCCATGGCCAAGCTGGCCACCGCTTGCTGATAGAGGGCGCGGGCATCGTCGTCGGCCAGCGCCAGCAGTGTGGCACCGGCCTCGACAAACTCACCTTGCTCGACATAAAGGCTCGCCACGGTGCCATCAGTGAGCGCCGCAACGCGGACCAGATTGCCGTTGACTTGAGCATTGGCGGTCTCAACCCGCCACTGGCCGTAGCGCCAGTGGTGCAGCGCAAAGGCGGCACTGAGCAGTGCCGCTAACAGTATGAATAAGACAATGTTGCGGCGTCGTGAGCGACTGTTAGCCATAGCGGGGCCTCTGTGGGCCACCCTTGGGGTGGCCGCTAGCAATAGTTGATGAGTCAACTATTTTAGCAAGCAGTGTGCTGGCAGAGCTAGTGGTTAATCAGGTTTTGTTGCGAGGCAACAGCGACCAGCCGGAGTGGCGGTGAACTCGACTATCCGATGGGGGATGGCAGAGATGCTGAGGCTAATAAGGTGAGACTCTCTCCAGTTACAGACTAAGCGGCGCAGCGGCTCACAATTCGTCAAAACAGTAGCGGCGGGTGTCTAACAGCGTTTGAGCTGCGAAGAAGTGTAGACTAGCCCAGCGGCTAGTGAGCTAGAACGCGCCGTTAGACTATGGCGCCGATACTATGCAGTCAGAATTTATTGGCGCGGGCGACATTGACAGGGTGTGAGTAAACCACCATGGCAAAATTGTCGAAGTACTCACTCTGGGCAAACTGGGTGATGGCATCGGCAACAGTTGGCCCACAGATAATCTCTATGCGGATGTTACTGTCGGCATCCCAGCCACCTCCGCGGGAACCCTGACTCCCTTTGCCGCGGGCATCGGTGATGGTATAACCGGTAGCGCCAAGGCTCTCCAACTGGCGGCAGATTTTTGACTCCAATGATGATTCAGTCACCAATGTCACTAATATTTTTGAGCTCTGGCTCACGGTGATACCCCCATGGCGGCGTGCAGTCGCAGCGCTAGTTCGTAGTAGAGCGGAATACCGATTAATATATTAAAAGGAAAAGTAACCCCTAGCGATGCGGCCAGTGACAGGGTCGGATTGGCCTCGGGTACCGAGATGCGCATAGCCGCCGGCACCGCGATGTAAGAGGCGCTGGCGGCAAGTGTCGCCAGCATCGCCACACCGCCCACTGAAAACCCCAACATCACGCCGAGCAAACCGCCAACTAGCGCGGAAAATAGCGGCATAGCGAGTCCAAAGACAATAATAAACAGCCCATAGCGGCGCAGCGTGCTAATTTTGGAGGCGGTAATAATGCCCATCTCGAGCAAGAACAGCGCCAAAATACCCTTGAACAGGTCAAAGAAAAATGGTGCGATAGGCTCCACCCCAGACGGCCCGGCAATCCAGCCGATAGACAATCCGCCCAGCAACAGAATCACCCCTTTACCGGCAAAAATCTCATGTGCCACTGAGCCCCACTGGGTCTCTTTAGAGAGACCGCGGGCTAACAAGATACCAACGAGAATGGCCGGGATTTCCAGCACCACCAGCAGCAGCGAAATATGCTCTTCATAGCTGACCGCAATGCTATTCATGTAGGCGATGGCGACCGCAAAGGTGCCGACACTCACAGAGCCGTAGTGGGCGGCAATCGAGGCGGCATCAGCGCGCGCAAAGCCACCTGCTGTCCGCAACAGCGGGAAGGCGACCAGTGGCAGCAGCAGGCCCATGACAAACACCGCAGCAATTTGTGGCGCCAGACTCAAAAAGGGCTGTTTGGCCAGCTCGATGCCACCTTTTAAACCGATCGCCAGCAGCAGGGTCATGCTCAGGAAGTCATAGATAGCACTTGGCAGCCGCAACTCAGAACGCACTAAACCAGCGGTGATACCAAAAATAAAAAACAAGATGATCGGGTCTGACACTGACTACTCCACCGCAACAAAATTGTTGTGACGATACCAGAACCGCAGAAGAGACTAAAGCAAAACAGTCAACCGCGCAGCTTGGCCAGGTTGACGGCGACTAGCCTGCCAGCCACTGCTCACAGAGCGACCCGGCCAGCGCGGTTTCGCCGACACAGTCCAGCGCCGCAAGGAGATTAGCGAGCCGACTGGCAGTCGACATCTGTGCAGAAAACTCTAGATTGATGTGGCCGAGCTTGCGCCCGGCGCGCGGCGTCTTGCCATAGTCGTGCAGAGTGGCCCCGGGGATCGCTGTAACGGCGTCCACCGCGGGCATAGCACCAATAATATTGACCATGGCGCAATCGCTGCGCCACTGCAAGGGCGGCAGCGGCCGCCCGGACACCGCCAGCAAATGCGCGGTGAACTGCGAATAGTTCGCCCCCACCGGTGTCCAGTGGCCAGTGTTATGGACTCGCGGCGCCATTTCATTCACCCGCAGCTGACCGCCGACATCAAACAGCTCTAAGGCCAGCACGCCGACATAGTCGAGCTCAACCATCAGTGCGGTGATATAACTGTGTGCCGCGCGCTGCTGTCGGTCTTCGCGGCGATTGACTGAGAGTCGCAAGATGCCCTCGCGGTGAATATTCTCACTGACCGCGAAGCACTCGATCTGACCGTCGCGCGCGCGCGCGGCAATCACCGATATCTCGCGATCGAACGGCACTACCGCCTCCAGCACACAAGCTGCTGAGGCCGCCTGCTGTGCCGCTGCGGCGAGATCGTCAACGCTGCGTAGCCACACCTGACCCTTGCCGTCGTAGCCCTCGCGTCGGGTCTTCAAGATAGCCGGAAAGCCGAGCTTGGCAACGCTGGCGGCGAGTTGCTCGGGGTTATCGACAACCTCAAATTTAGCGGTGCCGACGTTGAGCGCTGCACATAGTTGTTTCTCAGCGGCGCGATCACGAGCCGCTCGCAGCGCTGCCACAGGGGGGTAGGTGGGCACTGTTACAGCAAGCTGTTCCACCAGCTCCAAGGGCACATTTTCCGATTCATAGGTGACCACATCGGCCCACTCGACAAACTCGGCAAGCGCTGCCTTATCATCAAAGCTAGCGCACCAGTGGCGACCAAACGGGGCTGCACAGGCGTCTGTTTCGGGGGCTAAAAAACCCACCTCGCAGTCGAGCTCGGGCGCTGCCTGCGCCATCATCTGCGCCAACTGGCCGGCGCCGAGAATGCCAATGCGCATCAGCCGAGCTCGCGCGGATCAGGAGCAGCCAGCACCTTCTCGGTCTGAGCGTCGCGGTAGGCGTGCAGGGCAGTGGCAATGGCTGGGTAGTGATTGGCCAAAATACTCGCCGCTAGCAGCGCGGCATTGGTGGCGCCAGCGCGGCCTATCGCCAGCGTACCGACCGGAACTCCCGCCGGCATCTGGGCGATAGAGAGCAGCGAATCCATACCGTTGAGCGCCTTGGACTGAACCGGGACGCCGAGCACCGGCAGTGCGGTTTTAGCCGCTACCATACCCGGCAGGTGGGCGGCGCCGCCGGCGCCGGCTATGATCACCTCTATACCGCGTTCGGCCGCGCCTTGTGCAAACGAAAACAGCTTGTCCGGTGTGCGGTGAGCCGAGACCACTTCTACCTCATGGGCGATACCAAATTGCTCGAGAATAGCCACGCCATGGCGCATCGTCTCCCAGTCAGAAGTCGAACCCATAATAACGGCAACGAGGGGTGTCTGTGGTGATTTTACCATGGTCTGCGACTGTCCTATTGAGGGGGCCTTGAGCGGCGGCGCTAACTGCGGGTGAGTGGCGCGGATACGTTGGCTTACAAATGGTCGGAGTGAGAGGATTTGAACCTCCGGCCCCTGCCTCCCGAAGACAGTGCTCTACCAAGCTGAGCTACACTCCGACAAAAACTGTAAAACTATCAAAAAAATGCGCTGCAAAGGCTGTTTTCAGCCCGGAGCCTAATAAAGGCGGCGATTATAACCACACTGGCGGCGCTTGTGTAGTCCTGCGCTCAGAGCCAGACAACGCCGAGACGTTGATCCCCGGCGATAATCTGGAGCACGCAGCGAGCAGTAGCTGAGCCGTAATATCGCTTTAAGGCTGAGGTAGCGGACTACCATTCTCGCAGCGATCGATGCTAGTCCAGCCCTGCAGGGCGAGGTGAGCTGATCAAGCTGGCGCCGTTGACTACATTTACTCTCCATTTGCAGGCCGCTTAACAGTTGACTAATCAGCGGTTTTTGACCACCATCACACTATTGCAACTCACCCGTTATGCAAGGTAGCGACCCCCTTATGGGCAATCAGCTCTCCAGCTCCGAACGCATCCGCGAAAAGAAGAAACTCTTCTTACAGCGCGAGCAACGTATCATCGATGCCTCGCTCGAGTTATTTCTCAGCGAGGGCATCGACCGCGTCACGGTGGCCAATATCGCCCAGCGCGCTGGTATCGGTAAGGGCACGGTGTACAAACACTTTCTCACCAAAAATGAGATTCTGGTGCGTATTATGCTCGACTACGAGCGCAGCATCACCACCAACTTAGCAGCCGGCATCGCTCAGACCGAACAGGGCGACCCCGGCGCCGCTGCCAAAGCCTACTTCAACTCACGATTGGCGCGCCCAGAGCTGGACCGCTTGGTGCAACATTTAGAGGTGCGACTCGACGAGGCCGAAGATATCCGCGAGCAGATGCAACAACTGCACGAGTTACGTCGCTCCAACGAGCAGGCTCTGGAGGATATGATTCAACGCCAGATCGACCGCGGCGTGCTCGAAGATGTACCGCCGCGCTACCATTATCTGGCGGCTTGGGCGTTGGCCCAAGGGGCGGTAGAGCTCTGCTTTAACAAAAGTTGGAACTACCACCCCGACTCCGACGGCCTGGTCGACTTCATTACCGCTATCGGGGTCACCATGGGCAACCGCGGCCAGTATCGCAAGTCGTGAATGGCGAACCTGACCAGATCGCCGCGCGGTTGCCCCGTCAGTTAGATCTCAGTCAGCGCCACAACTGGCAGCCGCCGCTCTCTGGTGATATCGATATCCGCATTGATTGCCATGGCCGCTGGTTCCACTGTGGCGATCCTTTTACACGCGAAAAAATTGTCCATCTGTTTTGCCAGCTGCTGCGCCGCAACGGCGATGACTACTTTTTGGTCACGCCGGTAGAGAAGTGGCGCATCCAGGTCGAGGCAGCGCCGCTGTTGGTCACAGAGGTAGATGTCGACGGCGACGAGCTCCTATTTACCAGCAACGACGGCAGCCAATTTCAGCTCGATGAGCAGCATCAACTGTCGAGCCTGCCATACCGCGATGGAACACTGCCGGTCGTGGAGGTGCGCGACGGGCTGTTGGCACTGCTGCCTCGCCATTACTACTACCGGCTGGCGGAGCTGGTACACTGGCAGCACGGCTGCGCTTGGCTAGGAGCTGGAAACCAGCGCCAGCAACTGCCGATGCTGGAATAAAAAAACGCCCCGCGGGGCGTTTTTTTATTCCAGCAGCGCAATCACATATTCGGGTAGTTGGGGCCGCCGGCGCCCTCCGGGGTGACCCAGGTGATGTTCTGCGACGGGTCTTTGATGTCGCAGGTTTTGCAGTGGACACAGTTCTGACCGTTGATCTGGAAGCGCTTTTCGCCCTCGGGGCTCTCCACGATCTCATAGACCCCAGCCGGACAGTAGCGCTGAGCTGGCTCATCATAGAGCGGCAGATTAACCGTCAGTGGTATCGACGAATCGGCCAGGCGCAGATGGCAGGGCTGATCTTCTTCGTGGTTGGTATTCGAGAGAAATACCGAAGAGGGCTTATCGAAACTGAGCTTGCCGTCTGGCTTGCGGTAGTTGATCTTTTTAGCTTTTGCCGCAGGCTCGAGCGTGGCGTAGTCGGGCTTCATATCTTTCAGTGTCCACGGCAGCTTGCCGTTGAAAATATTGATATCAATGAAGGCGTAGGCCGATCCAATAATATTGCCCCATTTGTGTTGCGCAGGACCAAAATTGCGCTGCATGTAGAGCTCTTTATAGGCCCATGAGGCCTTAAAGTTGGGCTCGAGCTGCTCGAGCAGATCATTGCTGCGCTCGGCATCCAGCGCAGCGGCGATGGTCTCGGCGGCGACCATGCCGCTCTTCATGGCGGTGTGGGAACCTTTAATTTTGGCAAAGTTGAGTGTTCCCGCGTCACAGCCGACCAGCACGCCGCCAGGGAAAGCCATCTGTGGCAGCGCTTGAATGCCGCCTTTAACCAGTGCTCTGGCGCCATAGGAGAGCCGTTCGCCGCCCTCGAGGTACTGGGCAAATTTGGGGTGGTGTTTGAGCCGCTGAAATTCGTCAAACGGGCTGACATGGGGGTTGCTGTAGGAGAGATCGGTGATCAACCCCACCACCACTTGATTGTCTTCGATATGGTACAAAAAGCTGCCGCCGGAAGAGCCGCTTTCCGAGAGCGGCCAACCGGCGGCGTGAACCACCAAGCCGGGTTGATGTTGTTCCGCGGGGATACGCCATAACTCTTTGATGCCAATGCCATAATGTTGCGGCGTTTTGCCCTCGTCGAGACGGAAATTGGCGATTAACGATTTGCCGAGATGACCGCGGCAGCCCTCGGCAAACACGGTGTAGCGGCCGATCAGCTCCATGGCGGGGACGTAACTGTCTTTCTGCTCGCCGTTGACGCCAACGCCCATCTCGCCGGTGACGATGCCGCGCACTTCGCCGGCCTCACCGTAGAGCACTTCGGCAGCGGTAAAGCCAGGGAAAATTTCGACGCCAAGATTTTCCGCTTGCTCAGCCAGCCAGCGACACAAGTTGCCGAGGCTAATGATGTAATTGCCATCGTTGTGCATGGTTTTTGGCGCAAACAGGCCGGGGACCTTAATGCCTTTTTCCGGGCCGGTAAGGACCAAAATATCATCTTTGTCGACCGGCGTATTGAGCGGCGCGTTGAGCTCCTGCCAGTTGGGGAACAACTCGTCTAAGGCGGTTGTTTCAAACACCGCCCCGGAGAGGATATGGGCGCCGACTTCTGAGCCTTTCTCGACCACGACCACCGAGCTGTCAGGGCGCTGCTGCTTGATTTTACAAGCGGCTGAAAGCCCGGCAGGACCGGCGCCGACGATCACAACATCGTATTCCATTGAATCTCTTTCCACGCTGTTCTCCTTTAGTCTAATGGCGAGATTTTACAGGTTTTTGCCGTACCAGTGTCAAATCTCCTCACCGTTTTGAGCCGCGGGCGGTGAGTTAACAACGACCCAATAGTCGCGTTTTGCCAGCGTTTGCTGCGCAAATGCGTGAACCACTGGCCACCTTCGCAGTTGATTTGTTGGCGACCAAAAGGCATCATTCGCCACCGATTCAGAGCTCAAAGAGCTCAACTGGGGCAGTCGCGTAACGCGCTGACTGCTTTTGTTCAATAGAGAAAGGAATAGCCATGAAAGTGTTAGTCGCAGTAAAACGAGTTGTCGACTACAACGTCAAAGTGCGAGCCAAAGCTGACGGCTCCGACGTCGAGCTGAATAACGTCAAGATGTCGATCAACCCTTTTTGTGAAATTGCCGTTGAAGAGGCGGTTCGCCTGAAAGAGAAGGGCGTGGTCACAGAGATTGTCGCAGTCTCCATTGGCGCCACACAGTCACAAGAGCAGATTCGCACCGCGCTGGCACTGGGTGCCGATCGCGGCATTTTAGTGGAAGCCGAAGGCCGCCTTGAGCCGCTAGCCATTGCCAAGTGCTTGAAAGCGGTGGTCGACAAAGAGCAACCGCAACTGGTGCTGCTCGGCAAGCAGGCGATTGATGGTGACAACAACCAGACTGGTCAGATGCTCGCCGCACTGATGGGCGCCGGCCAGGCAACCTTTGCCTCTGAACTCACTCTCGATGCCGATGGCGCCAAAGTGACTCGCGAAGTGGATGGTGGTCTACAGACACTGGCGCTGACACTGCCAGCGGTGGTCACCACCGATCTGCGCCTCAACGAGCCACGCTACGCGTCGCTGCCCAATATTATGAAAGCGAAAAAGAAACCGCTGGATGTTACCAATGCCGCCGAGCTCGGTGTCGATATCGCCCCGCGCACTGAACAACTCGCTGTCGAGCCGCCGGCCGAGCGCGCCGCGGGCATCAAAGTAGCCGATGTCGGCGAGTTACTGGATAAACTGAAAAACGAAGCGAAGGTGATCTAAATGAGCGTATTAGTTTTAGCCGAACACGACAACGCAACTCTCAACGTCGCCACCTTAAACGCGGTAACCGCCGCGCAGCAAATTGACAGCAGTGTCGATATTTTAGTCGCTGGCAGTGGCTGCCAAGCGGTAGCCGACGCCGCCGCGCAAGTGGCCGGAATCGGCAAAGTGCTGTTGGCCGACAACGAAGCCTACGCCCATGCGTTGGCCGAGAGTGTGGCGCCACTACTGGCCGAGGTCGCCGCCGGTTACAGCCACGTGCTGGCCGCTGCCACCACCACCGGAAAAAACGTTCTGCCCCGCGTCGGTGCGCTCTTGGATGTGCAGCCGATCTCAGATATTTCGGCGGTGGTTGATGCCGCTACGTTTAAGCGACCGATCTATGCCGGCAACGTCATCGCCACGGTGAAGAGCAACGACAGCATTAAAGTGCTGACCGTGCGCGGCACGGCATTCGATGCCGCTGCAGCGACTGGCGGCAGCGCCACCATAGAAGCGCTCGGCGCCGCTCACGCCAGCGCTACCAGCACTTTTGTTGGCGAAGAGGTGGCTGTCTCTGATCGCCCCGATCTCACCGCCGCCTCGATTGTGGTGTCCGGTGGTCGCGGCATGGGCAATGGTGAAAACTTCGACATGCTCTACAGCATTGCCGACAAGCTCGGCGCCGCGGTCGGTGCCTCGCGCGCAGCGGTAGACGCCGGTTTTGTCCCCAATGATATGCAAGTTGGACAAACCGGTAAGATCGTCGCTCCCGACCTCTACATCGCCGTCGGCATCTCCGGTGCTATTCAGCATCTGGCCGGGATGAAAGACAGCAAGGTGATAGCCGCCATCAACAAAGACGAAGAGGCACCGATCTTCTCGGTCGCCGACTACGGTCTGGTTGCGGATCTGTTTCAGGCCTTGCCAGAGTTCGAAGGCGGCCTGTAAGCGTTGCCCTTACTCAAAAAAGCCCGGCTTGTCGCCGGGCTTTTTTGTGCCTGCACTACTCGGCCAGCACCAGCCACTGGTAGTGATCGAGATCACCGTAGAGCGCCAGAGGATTGTCGAGCGCCACAGCACTATCCTGACGCTGCTGGCCAACCACTGCCGTATCGCTGGCAAAGTGGCTCCACCACAGCGGCGAAAATACCACCAGCAGGGCCAGTGAGGCCGCTAGCGCCAGCGGCGCTGGCCGTCGCCCAGAGTCGCCTACCTCAGCCAAAGCGCGAGCACGAATAGCGTCCAGCTGCTGGCTCAGCTCTGGGTCGGCGGCGGCGCTGCGCTCGGTATGCGCCAGCTGCTGACGCCACCAGTTCTGTTGCTGATGCATCTCATTGTGGCGCTCATCGCTCATCGCGCGCCTCCTTGGGGTCTGTGGTTGATGTGAGAGGTGCCGGCTGAGCGCCGAGGGCGCTGCGCAAACTGCGCAGGGCACGGAAGTAGTGCTGCTTTACCGAGCCGACCGAACAAGCCATTGCCTGCGCGCACTCGGCGACGTTGAGTTCGGCCCAGCCGCGCAACAAAAAAGCCTGGCGCTGACGCTCTGGCAGTGCGGCAACAGCGCCGGCAATGGCGCGGTTGAGCTGCGCAGCGGAGGCGGCTGCGGCAGGGTTGTTGTCATTTTGATCGGTAGCGGGCTGCTGTCGAGTATCGCACAGCTCTGAGAGATCACAGCTGTTGTCCATACTCTCGCGTTGCCGGGCGGTGCGCCGGTAGTGGTCGGTGATGGCGTTGGTCAGTATCCGCATCAACAGCGGTGGCCACTCCTCAGCGGGGCGCTGGCGGTAGTGGGCAACCAGCTGGGTCATCGCCACCTGCACCAAGTCCAATGCGTCCTCGCGCTCTCCGGTTGCGGCGTAGGCGATGGCGTAGAGCTTGTGTTGCATAGCGGCTAACACGGTATCCAGCGCCGCCGCTGGCGGGCGCTGGCGGGCAGCTTTAGCCGCCAGCCGAAGTGGCGGCGGGGCGATTGCGGGAGCGGTCGGTTTCAACGGTTTTACCTGCGCAGTTTTCCTCTATAACGGTCCGTGCAGAGAACGGTTGACAGCGCTGCGCAATTAACGCGCCGACAGCGTGATCAGATCGGCCAGTATATTGGCCGTCTCGACCAGCAGCGGATCATCTTCAGCGCTGACTAGCGGCAACGCTGGCGGTTGGTCGCTTGGCGTATCGCCGTCGGCCTCAGAAACTGGCGCCGGGGTGTCGAGCAGATCGTCTTGCTGCGCGCTGATGGTGAGTGCGCTGTCGGCATCTTTTTCCGCCGCTCGCCAGCTGGCGACATCGGCAAACGGTGGCTGACCGGTGCGCTCGCGATGGCGATTCTCAATCGCCAGCAGCGCCTGCTCGCGCGCTTGCTTCTGGGCGCGGCGCGCCTCTAACTGCACTAGCACCGTTTTGTCTTCTCCCCACTGCTGTTCCAGCGCTAGCCGCTCGTTGAGACGCACCAGCTCGCTGCGGGTCTCTTGGCGAATGGCGTGGCGCTGGCGGAGCAGCTCAACTTTATCGTCGAAACCCGGGTAGAGTTTGTGTGGCACCGGGTGAATGGTATCCCAGGGCAGGGCGTTGTCGCGCTCGCGCTCACCGATCTTACTGCTGTCCCACAGCGAGGGCAGGGTGACATCGGGCACCACGCCACGGTTCTGCGTGCTATCGCCAGAGATGCGGTAATATTTTGAGATGGTCAGCTTCACTTGGCCGCTGCTGAGCCCAGTGATATCTTGCACCGTGCCCTTGCCGTAGGTCTGACTACCGACAATCAGCGCCCGCCGGTAGTCCTGCAGTGCCCCCGCTAAAATCTCCGACGCCGACGCGCTGAGACGGTCCACCAGCACGACCAGCGGCCCGAAATAGACCTGACCGCTGCGCGCGCGTTGACGCCGATCTACCTGTTGGTCGGCCTGTCTAATCTGCACCACAGGACCTTGTTCAACGAACAGGTCGGTCATGGTGGTGGCTTCATGCAGCGAACCGCCGCCGTTGCCGCGTAGATCTAAAATCAACCCATCAACATCCTCGTCGGAGAGCTCACGCAGCAAGTTAAAGACATCGCGGGTACTGCTTTTGTACTCAGGATCGCGCTGACGATAGGCCTCAAAATCAAAATAAAATGCCGGCAGCTCAATCACGCCGATGCGCAGCGGCCCGCGCTCGCTACTCGCCGGAAGCTCGACCAGACTGCCACTGGCCGCTTGGTCCTCCAGTTTAACTTTGTCGCGAGTGATGGTGATCTCGCGCTGCTGATCGGCAAATTCACCCAGCGCCGGCAAGATATGCAATGTCACCTGTGAATCTTTTGGCCCGCGAATCAGATCGACGACATCATCCAGTCGCCAGCCGATGACATCGACCACCGCTTCGCCCTGTTGGCCGACACCAACGATGCGATCTTCTGATTGCAAGATGCCCTGCATATCTGCTGGGCCGCCGGGAATCACCCGCACCACCTTGGTAAATTCATCTTCCGATTGCAACACCGCACCTATCCCTTCCAGCGACAGCGACATATTGATTTTGAAGTTCTCCTCGCTGCGCGGCGACATATAATCGGTGTGCGGATCATAGAGCGAGGTGAGGGCGTTGCTAAAGGTAGAGAAGAAATCGACACTGTTGAGTTGCTGCAGCCGGGTGAGCTGATTCTTATAGCGCTTTGCCAGCAGCTCATCGGCCTCTTCAGCGCTTTTGTCGGCGAGCATTAGCCGCACTTTTTGCTCCGCCAAGCGCAGCTGCCAGTAGTCGTCGGCCGCCGCAGTGGAGGCAAACCATTGGCGCTGCTCTGCATCGATCACCACACTGGCGGTTGGCTGTTGGGGCAGCGCCAGCCCTTGCTCCAGTAGCGTTATCGCCTTTTCAACGCGGGCCATAGCGCGCTGACGCCAGAGATTGTAGAGCTCGAGAGCGGGTGCCAGATCGCGCTGGCGCACTGCGTCGTCGAGACTGCTCTGAAAGCGCTGCTGCGCTGCAGCGACATCGGCGGCGTAAAAGTAGAGCTTGGCGCCATCTAGACGATCGAAGTAGCGCGCCAACAGCGCGCTGGAAAAGTCATCGTCAAGGGTCAATTTAACGTAGTGGTGGCGGCCGAGCTGTTCCAACAGCTCGCCTAGCAGTGGCGGCTGAGAGGGATCGAGGCTGAGGCTGGCGGCAGTAACCGACAAACTCTCAGCCGGCTGTTCGCCGCCGGCTATATCGGCGTGGGCGGCAGCGACCGCAGCCACTGCCAGCAGCGCCCAGAGCTGCTGGCGCAGCCACACAGATGCGAAAAAGTCCATGCCAGATCCTTTTGTTGGGTAGGGCTTGGCGGCGCGTTGGCGCCGCCGCAAGGCAGTGCGATGATAGCAGAGCAGGGTGCAGCGGTCACTGCAACAGCGCATCGCAACCATCGCGCCAAGGCGGCTATGACACTTCACAGCGGTGGCCGTTGCGCTACAATCGCGCCATGGCTACTGCACTGAACAATGCGCTTCATCGCGCTAAGGAGCGCTACCGATGAGCAGCCCCGAGCCCTCACCCTATCGCCACATTGTCGACCACCTCAATCGACAGCAATCTGCACAGGCGCTGGCACTGCTGGCGCCGATGCTCGCCGCGGAACCTGACTGCGCCGAGAGCTGGGACTATCAGTTGGCCGCTTGCACCATGGCGGGGCTGCACGAGGAAGCTGAACAGGCCTTTTTGCGCTGCCAGCAGCTCGGCGTGGTATTTCCTGAGACGCTGATCAATGCCGCTCACAACGCCCAGCGTTGGGGCAGGCCGGAGCGGCTGGCCTATTACGCCGAACAGCTGCTCGAATCAGGCCAGGCACAGCACCAGCTGCAGGGGCAGCGGTTTTTGGTCGATGCGCTGTGGCGTCAACAGCGCTACCCGGAGTCGCTGCAAGCCTGTCAGCAGTTGTTAGTGATTCAACCCGATGATTTGCGCGCCACCCGCCTGCTGATCAAGAATCTGACCCGCCTCGACCGTCCCAGCGAGGCGCTGGCCTACGCCAACCGCGCGCTGGTGCAGTGGCCAGATGACGCCCAACTGCTGGTGCTGCGGATTGAGGCGATGACGCAGATTGGGGCCATCCCCGAGGCATTGGCAGCTGCCAACCAGTGGATAGAGAGCCACCCGAGCGATCTCGACCCACAGATTCTCTCGACGGTGTGTTTTTTCAGCCAATTTGACCAAACGCTGACCATTGCTGAGCGTCGCCGGCGGGCAGAGCGGTTTGGCGACTTTGCCCGCCGCCACGCCAGCCCTTACCAATCCTGGCTCTGCCTGCCAGACCCTGAACGGCCGCTGCATGTAGCGCTGTTGAGCGGTGATATGCGCAACCACCCGATGGGCTATTTTTTAGAGCCGTTAATCCGCGAGTGGCAGCACCGGGCCATCACCGTATCGGTCTATGACACCCTCGACGACCACGACAGCCAAACCGCTAAAATCAGACCGCTGGTAGATCACTGGCACTCTATCACCAAGCTCACCAACCAGCAGGCGGCAGAGCTTATCCACTCGCAACGGGTCGACATCCTCATCGATCTTCACGGCCATACCACCGGCCAACGGCTCGGGGTGATGGCGTTTAAACCGGCGCCGGTACAAGTGACCTGGATGGGCTTTCAGAGCACCACCGGTATGACCGAGGTCGACTACGTGCTGGTCGACCCGCGCTGTGTTCCGCCCGGTTGTGAGCAGGAGTTTACCGAGCAGGTGTGGCGACTACCGTACACTTTCTGCTTTATGCCGATCGATCTGCCGATTGCGGTGGGGCCACCGCCGGCAGAGCAGAACGGCTTTGTCACCTTTGGCTGCTTGAACAAACCCAACAAGATTAATGACAGCGTATTGGCACTGTGGGCGAAAGTGCTCGCCGCAACACCGCACAGCCGGCTGCTACTCAAGGGCAAGGGGTTTGATATCGGCGACTACCGTGAGCAGTTTGTGCGCCGCTTACTGCTCGCCGGCATCGACCCCGACCAAGTCGACTTGGAGGGTCCCTGTGGCCGCGCCGAATTTCTTGCCGCCTACCAGCGTATCGACATCGCCCTCGACCCATTTCCCTACAGCGGTGCCACGACGACGGTGGAGGCACTGTGGTGCGGTGTACCCGTATTGGCGATGGCCGGGAACTGCATGGTGTGGCGCATGGCCAACTCAATATTGACCCAGGCCGGCCATCCGGAATGGCTTGCAGAGGACGCCGAGCAGTTTGTGCAGTTGGCGACCAGCACGGCCAGCGACGTCGCCGCACTGAGTAGCCAGCGCGCGGTTCAACAGCAACAGATAGGGCGCTCAGAGCTGTTTGACAGCAGCCGCTATGCCGACAACCTAGATAGCGCGTTGCGCGGTATGTGGCAGGCCTATTTATCGGTAGGGGCAGTGGAGCAAAAGCAGACTAATGCTTAATGGCATTAGCTCGGGCGTATTTACGCCATTGGCAACGCCGGCACTCACCAAAACAGAGCGGGGCAGCACTGAGATGAGGGCTATAGCGCTTATGTCCGATAATCTCAATTAGTGGACGAAGTCGCCAAGCAGCTGCTAGAATGCTGCCCAGACTTACTTGAGGCTTGCCAACATGGCCACACCGACCAGTCGCTTCACAGCCGTACCGCTGTTTGATGCTCATCAGCGCTTTACTCGCGCCACCCCTGGCGACCTGCTCAGAGACTATCCCGACACCGCTGCCTTTGTCAGCCAGCAACAGCAAACGGTAGCTGGCTGCGGCCAGGATTTCCATTACGCCTGCGCGTTTTTGCGCAGCTACAGCCGCAAAAGTGAAGCGACCTACCGCGGCTACCGCAATGAAGTTGAGCGGCTGCTGCTGTGGTGCTGGAGTGTGGCCGGCAAGACTGTCATTGAACTCAAGCGGCCAGATCTCGAAGGTTTTTTTGATTTTATCCACGCACCACCCAACAGCTGGGTGGCTACTGCTGTGGCCGATCGCTTTTTGCTGCGCGGCGGCTGTTACCGACACAATCCCGCCTGGCGGCCGTTTGTCGCCCAAGTGAGCAAAGCTGACCGCCGCGCTATGCTGGAAAATGGCCAGCAACCCGACCACCGCGGCGGTCACACGCTCTCCCACGAGGCGATGAAGCTCTGCTACTCAGCCGTGAGCGCCTTTTATGATTACCTGGTCGATGAGGGCTATGCCTTTGGCAATCCGATACCGGCAATTCGCAAGCAGAGCCCATACTTACTCAAGGGCAATACCCGCAAGGGGATAAAAAGGTTATCGGACTTACAGTGGGAATTTGTGCTCAATTGCGCCGAACAGGCGGCCGATGGCAGCGCCAAATCCGAACGCGCTCTGTTTGTCGTAGCACTGCTGAAAACGCTCTACCTGCGTGTCTCTGAGCTCTCTGAGCGGAGCCAGTGGAGTCCAGTGTGGCGTCACTTCTGGCACGACACCGAGGGCAACCAGTGGCTGCAGGTATTAGGTAAAGGCAACAAAATTCGCGATGTCTCGGTGCCGGGCGCCCTGCTCCCCTATATCGACCGCTACCGCGCCATGCGCCGCGCTGTCGAACCGAGCTTTTCAGACGCTTCGGTGCTGGTGAGCAAAACCCGCGGCAGCGGCGGCCTCACCACTCGGCAGCTGCGGCGCATCGTTCAACAGGTGTTCGATAACGCTTACACCGCCATGTGCGCTGAAGGATTTGAGCAGTCGGCCAGCGAGCTGCGCGAAGCGTCGACCCACTGGCTGCGCCACACCGGTGCATCGATCGACATCGCCACACGGCCGCTGAAACACATGGCCGACGATCTCGGTCACGCCAGCATGGGCACCACCGATCAGGTCTATATCCAATCTGATATGAAAGAGCGCGCTCAGTCGGGTAAAAAGCGCCGCGTGTAGCTACACGTTGAGCAGCAGGTGTTCGCGCTCCCAAGATGAGATAACCCGGTTAAACTCTTCAAATTCCTCAAGTTTAATGCTGGTGTAGAGCTGAATAAATTTCTCGCCAAACAGCTCGACGACATCCTGATCGTCCTGTAGACGGCGCAGGCTCTCTTCGAGCGTGCGCGGCAGATCGAGCTCTTCGTTATAGGCGTTGCCCGCATACGGCGGAGTCGCCTCAATGCCCTTTTTCATGCCGAGGTAACCACAAGCCAAGGTTGCCGCGAAAGACAGATAGGGATTGACGTCGGCGCCGGGAAAACGGTTTTCGATGCGGTAGTTGGCCGGTGAGGCGTCGGGAATTCGCAGCCCGGTGGTGCGGTTATCAAATCCCCAGTGCAAATTAATCGGTGCCGACACTTCACGGGTGAAGCGCCGGTAGCTATTTACATTGGGTGCAAAAAAGCTCATTACAAATGGAGAATACTGCTGTAAGCCGCCGATATAATGATAAAAAGCTTGGCTATAGGCTCCGTCTTTGTCGGCAAAAATGTTAGCGCCGGTAGCGACATCGACAACGCTCTGATGGATATGCTTGGCAGATCCTGGCTCGCCAGCCATCGGCTTGGCCATAAAGGTGGCGTAAATGTTGTGGCGCAGTGCCACTTCGCGCATTGTGCGCTTGAAGGTGAACACCTGATCAGCTAATGACAGCGCATCGCCGTGAACAAAATTGACCTCGAGCTGTGCCGCACCGGATTCGTGGATCAGCGTGTCAATATCAAGATCCATCTCCTCGCAATATGCGTACATCGATTCGACAATCGGCTCAAATTCGTTGGCGGCGTCAATACTGTAGGACTGCCTGGCCTTCTCCGGGCGCCCAGAGCGGCCGACCGGCGGCTGCAGCTCAAGGTCGGGGTCGATATTGCGCTCGATCAGGTAGAACTCCATCTCCGGCGCTACCACCGGCCGCCACCCCTCCTTTTCATAGAGTGCAATCACCCTTTTTAGTACGTTGCGGGTAGAAAATGGGTGCGGATCACCCTGCTTGGTGAAGCAGTCGTGAATAATTTGTGCGGTGCGCTCATTGGCCCACGGCACCAAGCGCATAGTGGTGGGGTCAGGCTCGAGCATCATATCGCCGTCGATGGTATCGAGCAGATCCCAGTAGTCGTCGCTGTATTCGCCGGTGACCGTCTGCGCCAAGATTCCCTCCGGCAGCCGACTCTCCTCTTTGAGGAATTTCTTGGCGGGAATAAATTTACCCCGGGCGTTGCCGGTCATATCGGGCACCAGGCACTCAACTTCGGTGATGCTGTTGTCGCGCAGCCACTGCTCAACAATATTTTGCGAGGTCATAGGTCCGCCTTTGCCCTTCTCTATCGTGGTTGGGGGTTGTTCTCAAGCTCAGTCTAACCGAAGCGCAGGCGCTCTTCTAGCCATCCAGGCGCAGTGACGCGAAATGTCCATAGAAACAAAAAAAGCACCCTATTATTGCGCTCACAGGTTAGTTTATGTTCACATTTGAACTATTATTCAAATTTAGTTGAATTATTATTCGGATTTTTGTTAAAGTCAATTTTATTCTCAACAGCCACTTCCAAGGAGACACTGCCTCATGCAGCAACCGTTTAATACTCTCTACGGCGCCGCGCAGAGGCCACCGCAGCGCCCTGCACTGCAGGGCGAGCAGAGTGCCGATGTTTGCATTATTGGCGGTGGCTACACTGGGCTCTCAGCAGCACTTCACCTCGCTCAGCGCGGTCAGCGAGTGGTGTTGGTGGAGGCCGGCAACGTCGCCCAAGGCGCCTCTGGGCGCAATGGCGGCCATGTCGGCGTCGGCCAGCGCGTCGACCCCATCACCCTGGAGCGGCAGCTGGGTCGCGACTACGCTGCTGCGCTTTGGCAGTTGGGGCTGGAGGCGGTGGAGCTGGTAGAAGCGCTGATCGACAACCATCAGATCGCTTGCGGCTTGAAGGCCAATATCATCCACCTGGCGCATAAAGCGCGCTATCTGAGCGACTACCGCGAGGAGGTGGAATTCCTCGAGCAGCGCTACGGCTACAAAGAGTGCCGTTTTTTGCCGGCGCAAGAGCTCGCCGACCATGTCGGAAGCGGGCAATTTTATGGCGGGGTTATCGATACCCGTTCGCGCCACTTGGACCCCTACGCCTACGCACTGGGGCTGGCCGCTGCAGCCGAGGCTGCCGGCGCCGAACTTTTCGAACAGAGTCGAGCGCTCAGCTTTTCTCAGTCGCGCGGCGAGGTGGTTGTCGCCAGCGCCGCGGGGCAGGTGCGCGCCAAACAGCTTATTATCGCCTGCAACGGCTATCTCGACCGGTTGGCGCCACAATTGGCCGGTTATATCATGCCGATCAACAACTTTATTGTTGCCAGCGAGCCTCTGCCGGAGTCGCTGGCAGGCTCCCTACTCCCGGGCGATGCCGCCGCCCAAGACAGCCGCTTCGTGATCAACTATTGGCGGCTCTCGCAGGACCGTCGACTGGTCTTCGGAGGTGGTGAAAATTACCGCCGCAGCTTTCCCACAGACATTATTAATTTTGTGCGGCCGCATCTGCTCAACATCTACCCGCAACTGCGCGACACTCAACTCGAATACGGCTGGGGTGGCACATTGGCGATTACACTGCGACGCATGCCCGATTTTGGCCAACTGGCCGACAACATCTGGTATGCGCAAGGTTACTCCGGCCACGGGGTGCCCACTGCCACCCTAGGCGGGCAACTGCTGGCCGACGCCATCTGCGGCCAGCGCGAACGCTGGCAGCTGTTTGCCAACCTTCCGCGCCAGAAATTCCCTGGCGGCACACTGCTGCGCTGGCCGGGCATGGTAGCCGGTATGGCTTACTATGCGCTGCGCGATCGCCTGTAACCAACGAGAGCGTCAATGAAAGATAGAAAAAACAATAAAATCAGTAATTTGCGTAATATTTCTCCACGCAATCTACCGGTTCAGCAGCGCGCTCAACAACGCCGCGAGGAGATTCTCAGCGTCACCGCCAATTTGTTAGAAAGCGTTGGTTTGGACGACCTCACCACCATTTTGGTGGCAAAAACACTGGGCATCTCGGTCGGCACCCTCTACCACTACTTCCCCAATAAACACGCCATACTCTATGCCTTGGCCGAACAGTGGCTGGGTGAAATGGATACCGCGCTGCAGCAGCTCAATGCCGCCAAGAGCGGCCAGAGCTTGCGCCACTTTGTCGACCATTCGGTCAATACCCTACTAGAGGTCTACACCCATCAGCGCGGTCTGCTGCCGCTGGTGCAGGCGATGTTTGGCATTCCCGAACTCAAAGCGCTCGACGACCGTCACGACCAGCTGGTGATTGACTGCCTCAGCGAGCAATTTCGCCTGCTCGATCTCGGCGGTGACGACCACAATCTGCGCCGGCTGGCCCGCACCTGGCTGGAGTTGACCCACGCTCTGCTGTTAGTAGTGGTCAACCAGCGGCCGGTCGACAGCGCTGCGACTTTAGCCGAGTTAAAACAGCTCTGCCTCGCTCTGCTCGAGCGCAGTCGCGGGCAGTTTTAACCTTGCAGCTGACCGCCGCGGTAGCGGCGCGAGACCTGCCGCAGCGTCACCCACTCCTCCGCCGCCGACGGGTGAATACCCACAGTGGCATCAAAGTGCGACTTACTGGCGCCCGCTTTGATCGCAATCGCCAGTCCCTGAATGGTCTCTGCAGCGTGCTCACCAAGCATATGGGCTGCGACCACTCGATCGCAGCTGGCATCTACCAGCAGCTTCATCACTATTTTGCCGCCAACGCCTGCCAGCGTTGCCAACATCGGCTTGAACTCGGTGACATAGACATCTAGCTCGGCGAACTGCTGGCGCGCCTGCTCCTCGCTGGGGCCGACCGTAGCGATCTCCGGCTGGCTGAAGATCGCCGTGGGGATATCGGCGTAACTGAGCACAGCGCTGCCGTCACCGTAGAGGTGGTCCACCAGTGCCACCGCTTCGCGGATCGCCACCGGGGTCAGCTGCAGACGATCGATCAGGTCGCCAATGGCATAGATACTCGGCTCAGCAGTGGCAAAACGCTCGTCGACCACCACCGAGCCGTTTTCGCGCAACACCACGCCAGTGTTCTCCAGACCGAGGCCAGCCGTCGCTGCGCGCCGGCCTGTGGCATAAAGCACCAAATCGCTAGCGAGGCGGCTGCCAGAAGCCAATTCGACCGACTGCGGCCGCCCCTGCTGGCCGTGAATCGCGACGACATCGCTGTTCAGATGCAGCTCTATACCGCTGTCGCGCAGCTCAGCGGCCAACCGTTCGGCCAGCTCGGCATCGAACGCTTTAAGTAGTCGTGGTCCGCGGTAGATCAAGGTTGTAGCGACGCCCAAGCCGTTGAGAATGCCTGCAAATTCGACCGCGATATAACCGCCGCCGACCACCACTGCCCGCTCCGGCAGCTGGTCGAGATAGAACATCTCATTGGAGCTAACCGCCAGTTCGGCGCCTGGCAGCGCAGGAATAAACGGCTCGCCGCCGGTCGCCAACAGGATTGTCGCCCCGCTCAGCAGCCGCTCGCCACCGGTGCAAAGCGCCACTCGCACCTGGTGCGGCGCCGCTACACTGGCCCAGCCGCGCACCACCTCGGCGCCGCTGGTTTCCAACAGCCGCAAATAGATACCATTGAGCCGCTCAATTTCAGCGGTTTTATTGTCGCGCAGAGTCGGCCAATCAAAACCCGGCTCGCCGAGCTGCCAACCGTAACCGCGGCTCTGGGCAAACAGCTGGCTAAACTGCGCGGCGTAGACGAACAACTTTTTCGGCACACAGCCGACGTTGACGCAGGTGCCACCGAGCGCCCGCCCCTCTATTACCGCTACCCGTTTGCCCTTGGCGGCTGCCAAACGCGCCGCGCGCACGCCGCCAGAGCCGGCGCCGATGACGATCAAATCGTAGTCATATGTCACTTTTATCTTCCTCGGCCGGTTGGTACCAGTTCAGCTGTCGATGCAGTCGCACTACCTCACCGACGATCAGCAGGGTTGGCGCCCCGGCCTGCGCCGCCCGCACCAGCGCCGGCAGCGTAGCCAGATCGGCGACAAAATTGCGCTGATCGGGTTGCGTCCCCTTCTCAATAATTGCCGCCGCGCGCCCGCCTGGGGCGCCGTGCGCCATCAGCTGGCTGCAAATGGTCTCCATCCCCGACAGCCCCATGTAAAACACTAGAGTTTGCGCGGGCTTGGCCAGCTCGGCCCAGTCGAGATTGAGCTCGCCGCTCATCAGGTGGCCGGCGATAAAACGCACCGATTGGGCGTGATCGCGGTGAGTCAATGGGATACCGGCGTAGCTGGCGCAACCGGACGCCGCGGTGATACCCGGCACCACCTGAAAAGGAATATTGTACTCGGCCAAGGTGGCGATCTCTTCGCCTCCGCGCCCAAAAATAAACGGATCGCCCCCTTTGAGACGCAATACACGCAGCCCCTGCTGCGCGTATTCGACCAACTTGAGGTTAATATTATCTTGGCTGACGGCGTGGTTGCCGGCGCGCTTGCCGACATAGACCAGCTCAGCGTCGCGCCGCACTTTGTCCAGCACCTGCGGCGATACCAGCCGGTCGTAGAGAACAATATCGGCCTGCTGCATCAGTCGCAGCGCTTTAAACGTCAGCAAGTCGGGATCTCCGGGGCCGCCTCCAACGAGGTAGACCTCGCCCTGTGGGGCGTCTTGCTGCTCGCTCGCGAAGGTGTCGAGCTGTTGCTGCAACTGTACCCTGGCCTGCTCGCTATTGCCTTGGTAGCTCAGCGAGGCGACCCGTCCGGCAAATACCTGCTCCCAGAATTTTTTGCGCAGCGGCTCGGCTATGCGCTCGGCCACCGCGCCGCGAAATCGGTTGGCGAGCGCTGCCAAGTGGCCGAGCCGAGCCGGCAGCAACCCCTCTAGCTGAGTGCGCAACAGCCGCGCCAACACCGGCGCAGTGCCGGCTGTGGATATGGCGATCTGCACCGGTGAGCGGTCGACGATCGAGGGAAAAATCACCGTACAGAGCTCTTTGGCATCAACGGCGTTAACAGCGATGAAGCGGGAACTGGCCTCGTCGGCAACGCGGCGGTTTATTTCGGGGAAATTGGTCGCCACCACGACCAATACGCGGTTGTCCAGATCACTGCTGCGATACTCGCGCAACAGCACCGCAAGTTGGCCGGCGCGCTGCGCTTGCGCCACCTCTTCGCAGAGCGCCGGCGCCACCACGGTAACGGCGGCGCGCGCAGCCAACAACAGCCGAATTTTGCGCGCTGCAACCGGCCCGGCGCCGACCACTAAGACTGGGCGGTCGTCGAGGCGATGAAAAAGTGGCAGATACTCCATGGCTGTTGCCACTCAGCCGATCTGAGTCGCACCACCCATATACGGCTGCAACACCGTTGGAATAGCGACACTGCCGTCCGCTTGCTGGTAGTTCTCCAGCACCGCTACTAAGGTGCGACCGACCGCAAGCCCAGAACCGTTCAGGGTGTGTAGATAAGCTGGCTTGCCGGTTGCGCTGTCGCGGTAGCGAGCGCCGAGCCGGCGCGCCTGAAAATCGCCAAAATGGCTGCACGAGGAGATTTCGCGGTAAGTTTGCTGGGAGGGCAGCCACACTTCGATGTCGTAGGTTTTGGCCGCCGAAAAACCGGTATCGCCACCGCACAACAGCACGGTGCGGTAGGGCAACTGCAACAGCTCCAGTAGCTGCTCGGCGTGGCGGGTCAGCTCCTCGAGCGCCGCTGCCGCCTGCTCGGGCTGGACAAACTGCACCATCTCCACTTTCTCAAACTGATGCTGGCGGATCATGCCGCGGGTATCGCGGCCATAACTGCCCGCCTCGCTACGAAAACAGGGGGTGTGGCAGACGAATTTTTGCGGCAGTTCAGCGACGATCTCATCACGAAACAGATTAGTCACCGGCACCTCGGCGGTGGGGATCAGATAAAACTCGCGATCATCGGCCAATTTGAAGAGATCTTGCTCAAATTTGGGCAGTTGACCGGTGCCAACCAGCGAGTCGCGATTGACGATGTAGGGGACGTTGAGCTCTTCGTAACCGTTGTTGGTGGTGTGCTGGTCGAGCATAAATTGGATCAGGGCGCGATGCAGGCGCGCCACTTGGCCGCGCATAACGGCAAAACGCGAACCGGCGATCTTGACTCCGCGATCAAAATCTAGCCCCCCGCTCAGCGCGGCACCGACATCGACATGGTCGGCTGCGGCAAAACTGAACTGTCGCGGCGCACCCCAGCGACGCAACTCGACATTGTCGCGCTCATCACTGCCGGGGGGCACCGACTCATCCGGGGTGTTGGGGATCTCGGCGAGCAGCGCATCGAGCTGCGCAGCTATGGCAACGAGCGCCTGCTCAGCCTCATGCGCAGCACTCTTCAGCGCCTCGCCGCGCGCTTTCAGCGCCTCGGTGTCGGCGCCTTCGGCGCGCGCCTGCGCCATTAATTGGCCCATCGACTTCGCATAACTGTTGCGCTCGGCCTGTGCCTGCTCGGCGCGCTGCTGCGCCTCTTTGCGCGCCGACTCGAGCTGGTTAAATTGTTCAACGTCGAGTTTATAGCCTTTTTTAGCCAGAGCTTGCGCGACACTTTCGATCTCATGGCGCAGCCGTTTGGGGTCTAACATGGGGAGTTCCTTGTTGCTTTAAAAATACCGAAACAGTGGTTAACGCATGGCCGCGTAGGTGATGGCAGCGCAGCCAATAGCGGCCAACGGTGTCGCCACTGCGTAGAGCAGTGCCAACAGTGGCTGGCCATTTTGCCACAAAGCGAGAGTCTCAAGGGAAAAGGTTGAGTAAGTGGTGAAGGCGCCGAGCAGACCAATCATTAAAAACTCCCGCGCCCCCTGCGGCCAACCGCCGCGCTCGACAATCAACACAAACAGAGCCGCCATCGCCATTGAGCCGACCACATTGGCGGCAAAAGTTACCCACGGCCAGCCACCCTGCGCTGCGCTGCGCGCGGTGATATGTGCCAGGCTATAGCGGGCCAGCGCACCGAGCGCGCCGCCGGCCGCAACCGCAACTGCGGCAGTGAAATTCATTCGCTCACCTCGTTGTTGCGGTTGTCTCTGTAACCAAAACGCGGGGCTGGCGCAGCGCGATTGGCGGCGCGCAGTGTGCTGAGTTTCTGCGCTATCGCCTGTTCGAGGCCTCGCGAGACCGGGCGGTAAAATGGTTGCGCCGCCATCGACTCGGGAAAATAGTGCTCTCCGGCGGCGAAACCGTTCGGCTCATCGTGGGCGTAGCGATACTCTTCGCCGTGGCCACTCTCCCGCGCCAGCGCTGTCGGCGCGTTGCGCAGATGGATCGGCACCTCCAGAGAGCCGCCCTGCTGCACCGCAGCGCTGGCCTCCTTAAAGGCGCGATAGACGGCATTGCTCTTGGCCGCGCAAGCGAGATAGGTCACCGTCTGCGCCAGCGCCAGCTCCCCCTCTGGCGAACCGAGCCGACTCACCACCTCCCAGCCCTGCAGCGCCACAGTGAGTGCGCGCGGGTCGGCATTGCCGACATCTTCACTGGCAACCCGTACCAAACGCCGGGCGATATAGAGCGGGTCGCAACCGCCGTCGAGCAGTCGTGCAAACCAGTAGAGACTGGCGTCGGGATCCGAGCCGCGCAGCGATTTGTGCAGCGCTGAAATTTGGTCGTAAAAATGGTCGCCGCCGCGGTCGAAGCGGCGACTGCCCCCTCCCTGCAGCACTTCTGCGACCAACTCGCGAGTGATCTCGCCAGCGGCAAGATCTGAGGCGATCTCGAGGAAGTTGAGCGCACGCCGGGCGTCGCCGTCAGCGCTCTGGGCGAGCAGTTGCAGCGCCTCGTCGGCTATTTGGCACTGTCCTGCCAGGCCGCGCAGTGGGTCGCTCAGCGCGCGCTGCAGCAGCGCCTTGAGCGCCTCGGTCGACAGTGCTTTGAGGGTGTAGACACGGCAGCGCGACAACAGCGCGTTGTTGAGTTCAAAGGCCGGGTTTTCGGTGGTGGCGCCGATAAACGTCACCGTGCCGTTCTCGACATAGGGCAAGAAGGCATCTTGCTGGCTTTTATTAAAACGGTGCACTTCATCGACAAATAAAATCGTCGGACGCTGATTGAGTGCCCGCTGCTGCTGAGCATTAACTATCGCCGCGCGAATCTCCTTGACACCACTGAGTACCGCTGACAGCCGCTCGATGTGAGCATTGCGCTGGTCGGCGACAATCTCAGCCAAGGTGGTTTTACCGACCCCCGGCGGCCCCCACAATATCATCGAGTGCAGCGCACCGCGCTCCAGCGCCACGCGCAACGGCCGGCCGTGCGCCAACAGATGCTCCTGACCGGCGAACTCGTCGAGGGTGCACGGGCGCATTCTCGCCGCCAATGGCAGACCGGCGGTGCAGGAACCGCGATCACCTTGCGGGGGGTTAGCGGCAAACAGATCCGGCGCTGTCGGCTCAATGGACAACATCTACTCCCGCTGGTGGCGTGAACATAAAACGGTGCGGATCGATGACGCGGTCGCGGACTACCTCGCTGAACACGACCACCGTGGTCTGGCCAAAATTATCGCGACTGGTCATCGCGCTGAGCTGTTCGCCTTGCCAATCCAACACCAGCTGCGCGACAGCGGAGCCGCTGCCACTTTCTTGGCTGTCGAGGGTGTAGCGCAACACAGTCTCGCCGGAGGCCGCTGACAGCTGTTCAACTCTCACCTGGTAGTCCGGTGACGGCGGCAGCTGGCCGAGCAGAATAGCTGCAGGCGATTGCCGCAGCAGCGCCGCCAGCGGCTGCACCGTCACCTGATCGAGATCGCTGTCATAAAACCATATCCGCTCGCCATCGCTCACCAACCGTTGGTTGAGCGGCGCCGCATAGCGCCAATCAATGAGATTGGGTTGCTGCAGAGCAAATTCGCCCTCCACGCGCTGCTGTTGGCGGCCGTTGATATCGAACAGCGTCTGCTCAAAGCGCCCCTGCCAACTCTGCACAGAGGCAAACTTGGCGGCCAGCTGCGCGGCGATGGTTGTGCTGTCGGCGGCGGTTGTCGCGCTGGCCAGCAACGCCGTAACCGCTAAAGCCAACGATAGGCGCAGCGCGTTAATCACGGCCGCGACCCGGCGCCAACACCTCGCGGTTGCCGTTATGGCCCATGGCGCTGACCACCCCGGCGGCCTCCATCTGCTCAATCAGTCGCGCCGCGCGGTTGTAGCCAACCCGCAACTTGCGCTGCACCGAGGAGATCGACGCCTTGCGGCTCTCTAGAACAAAATCGACCGCCTCGTCGTAGAGCGGGTCCGATTCATCACCCTCCTGCTCCGACTCAGTGGCAAAGCCGGGCACCGGTATTGATGAGACCGAGCTCTCGTCGGTGATCTCTTCGAGATACTGCGGTTCGCCGCGGCGTTTCCAGTCGGCCACTACTTTGTGGACCTCGTGGTCGTCGACAAAGGCGCCGTGGACCCGCTCTGGAACACTGGTGCCGGGCGGCAGATAGAGCATATCGCCGTGGCCGAGCAACTGCTCGGCGCCGCCCTGGTCGAGAATGGTTCGCGAGTCGATTTTTGAGGAGACCTGAAAAGCGATGCGGGTCGGTACGTTGGCTTTGATCAGCCCGGTAATGACATCCACCGAGGGCCGTTGCGTGGCCAGAATCAGGTGGATACCAGCGGCCCGCGCCTTCTGGGCAATGCGCGCGATCAACTGCTCGACCTTCTTGCCGACGATCATCATCATGTCGGCAAATTCATCCACCACTACGACAATGTAGGGCAGTGATTTCAAGGTTGGCGGTTGCGGCGGCTCTTGGCTCGGGTCCCAGCCCATATCGTCGGGATTAAACGTCCACAGCGGGTCGGCCAGCGGCTCTCCGGCTTTGATCGCATCGTTGACCTTTTTATTAAAGCCGGCGATGTTGCGCACCCCCATCGCCGCCATTAACTTATAGCGGCGCTCCATTTCGCCGACACACCAGCGCAGCCCCGAGGCGGCATCATTCATGTCGGTAATCACCGGCGTCAGCAGGTGCGGAATGCCGTCGTATATGGATAACTCGAGCATCTTTGGATCGACCAAAATCATCCGCACCTGCTCTGGCGTCGCCTTAAACAACAGGCTCAGCAGCATGGCATTGATGCCCACCGACTTGCCTGAGCCGGTGGTTCCGGCCACCAGCAAATGGGGCATTTTCGCCAAATCGGCAACCGTCGGTACGCCGGCGATATCGTTGCCCAGCGCCAGCGTCAACGGCGAGCTGCTGCGATCGTAAGCCTCTGACGACAGCACCTCGGTGAGTCGCACCATTTCGCGGTGCTCGTTGGGTATCTCAATACCAACGACCGATTTGCCTGGAATGACCTCGACCACCCGCACTGAAATCACCGCCATAGAGCGAGCCAAATCTTTTGCCAGGTTGCTGATTCGCGACACTTTGACACCGGCCGCCGGCTGGATTTCAAAGCGGGTAATCACTGGCCCTGGCAACACCTCGACCACCTCGGCGGTGATGCCGAAATCGGCCAATTTGTGCTCGAGCAGTCGCGACAGATGCTCAAGAGCCTCCGGCGAGTAGCCCTGGTCGCCCTTTTTGTCGGCGGCATCGAGCAGGCTCAACGGCGGCAAGGTGCCGGTGATCGGCCCATCATCAAACAGCGGCTGCTGCTTTTCGCGCTCGACGCGCGCGCTCGGCTGCGCCGGCTTGGCCGGTGCAGCGATAGTTGGCGGCACCCGCTGCGCCTCTTTTTGCACCTGCTTGACCCGTTTCTCTTGGCGCTGCTCCACCACCGCGCGGGCTGCCTTGCGCTCCGCGCGACGGCGCTGCCAACGCTGCAGTGCCGACGACAGTGCGGCGGCGGCCACCAGCGCGGCTTGGCCGAGGCGATCAATCAAGCCAAGCCAAGACAGATCGGCAAAGACCGTCAATCCGAACAGCAGCATGGCTAGGTGGATCAGCGTGCCACCAGCCAAGTTAAACAGATTTAGCGTGGCGCCACCGACCGCAGCGCCCAAGATACCGCCGCTGCTCTCGTGCAGCTGGTAGAGCTCTGGATGCTGCAAGTAGAGCAGCGAGGTAAAGGCGACTATAACCAAGATAAAGCCGATCACCCGCAGCGCAAAAGTGACCATATCAAACTCACTGCGGCGCTGCTGGAGATGGTTGTAGAGCAGCTGTGCAGCGCGCACTGCCAGCAGCAGCGGGAAGATAAAGGCGCCCAAACCGAACAGTGTGAAGAGTACGTCGGCGAGCCACGCCCCGGCTCTACCGATGGCGTTGTCGACGTCGCCAGCAGCGCCGGTGTAGGTGAAACCGGGGTCGCTGCTGGAGTAGCTGAGCAGCGCCACCATCACGATCGCGCAGAGCGCCAACCAACCGATCAAGGCGCCCTCGCTGAGTAGTCGGGCGAGGCGGTCATCGGCGGCTTCGCGGCTCGACGGCGCGGCTGCAGGGCGTTTGGACTTAGCTTTATTGGCGGCTGACAAAAGCGATTCCTTTTTTCGGCAAAAAGCATAACGATATAAGTAGCCGCAGGCGGCAGAAAACGCTGCAATTGTAACCCGTTAGCGGTGAATTAACAGGTTTCTTGGCCGCCTATCAGCGGCAATTAGCCGGCACTATTTGCCGCATTTGTAAAAGCTATTTGCAGTTTCGGCCGCGCCGCTTAAGATGGGCAGCACAATTCGCCCCACTTCATTGAACAACGGACATATTTGCTATGAGCGACCCTATCCACCACCGCCTGATAATTCTCGGCTCTGGCCCCGCCGGCTGGACCGCTGCCGTCTACGCCGCCCGCGCCAACCTCAATCCAGTGGTGATCACCGGCATGCAGCAAGGTGGCCAGCTCACCACCACCACCGAGGTCGACAACTGGCCGGGTGACCCCCACGGCCTGCAGGGACCAGACTTGATGGTGCGGATGCAAGAGCATGCCGAGCGCTTCGACACCCAAGTGGTGTTCGACCACATCGAGAAAGTTGAGCTGGATAAAAAACCGATGCTACTGCACGGCATGCAGAGCTACAGCTGCGACTCGCTGATTATCGCTACAGGTGCTTCTGCGCAATATCTCGGCCTGCCCTCTGAGCAGGCATTTATGGGTAAAGGTGTCAGCGCCTGCGCCACCTGCGATGGCTTTTTTTACCGCGGCAAAAAAGTGGCGGTGATCGGCGGCGGCAACACCGCTGTCGAGGAGGCGCTCTACCTCTCAAACATCTGCAGCGAAGTGGTGTTAGTGCACCGTCGCGACAGCTTGCGCAGTGAGAAAATTCTGCAAGACAAAATTCGCGAACGCGCCGAAAACGGCAACATCACTCTGTGCTGGAACCACACCCTCGAAGAGGTGCTCGGCGATGACAGCGGTGTCACCGGGTTGCGGTTGAAAAGCACACAAGATGACAGTGAGCAGCAGATCGACGTCGCCGGCGTATTCATCGCCATCGGCCACAAGCCCAACACCGATATCTTTGCCGGACAGCTGGCGATGAAAGACGGTTATCTGACAGTGCAGAGCGGTAGCCACGGCAACGCCACACAGACCTCTATTGAGGGAGTATTTGCCGCGGGTGATGTCGCCGACCACATCTACCGCCAAGCGATCACCTCGGCGGGCAGCGGCTGCATGGCTGCACTCGATGCGGAGCGCTACCTAGACGCCTGATGGCCATCACCGCCCTGGCGCCCCACCACTGCCAATTCCCGCCGCTTGCGGAGGCCGACGACAGTGTCGGCGGTCTGCTGGCGGTCGGCGGCGATCTTTCGGTGACGCGGTTGCGCACCGCCTATCGCAGCGGTATCTTTCCCTGGTACAACGAGGGCGAGCCGCTGCTCTGGTGGTCGCCACCAGAGCGCTGCCTGCTGCTTCCCGAGCGTTTCCACTGCTCGCGCTCGCTGGCCAAACGGTTGCGCCGGGGCGACCTTACCGTCACCACTAATCAGGCTTTTGCCGAGGTTATTGACGGCTGTGCGCGGCGCGGCCGCGTCACCCGCAACCAGTCCGCTACCTGGATCACTGCCGCCATGCGCCACGCCTACCAGCGGCTGCACCAGTGTGGCGATGCCCACTCGTTAGAGCTGTGGCAGTCAGGCAACCTGGTCGCCGGCCTCTACGGGGTACAAGTGGGCGCGCTGTTCTGTGGTGAGTCGATGTACAGCGATCTGCGCGACGGCTCTAAAGCGCTTCTCTACTACTTATGCCAAGCGCTGCTCGAGGCTGGTTTTGTCGCTCTCGACTGCCAGCTGAGCAGCCCCCATTTGTTATCGCTGGGCGCCACCGTCGAACCGCGTCAACAGTACATAGCGCGGCTTGAAGCCGCACTGAGAGCGCCGCGACCGTGGCCGCGCCTAGCCGGCACTGCTATGCTGGCGCCATGAGTCGCGACAACAGCCCAGAGATCGATCGCGAGTTGCAGACCGTTCGGCTGTTTCTCACCGAGCCGCACGACTGCAGTTATCTGGCAGCCGAGCAGGCCACCACCGCTTTTGTCGACCCCGCCATTACCATTCACAGCACACTCTATGAGCGCTTGGCCGAACAGGGTTTTCGACGCAGCGGCCGCTACCACTACCGCCCGCACTGCCAACACTGTCAGGCCTGTATCTCGGTGCGGGTACCGGTGGCAGCGTTTGTGCCCAACCGCAGCCAGAAGCGCTGCGGGCGACGCAACAGTGATCTGCAGCTGACCACCACCGCGGTCATCGACCGCGACCAACACTACGCCCTGTTCGAGCGTTATATAGCCGGCCGCCACCGCGACGGCGATATGTACCCCGCCTCGCGAGCACAGTTTGAGGATTTTCTCGGCAGCGGTAGCCAAGCCACCCATTATCTGGAGATGTGGCTCGATCAGTGTTTGGTCGGCTGCGCAGTCACCGACCGCTACCCCCACGGTCTGTCGGCGATCTACACCTACTACGAGCCGAGCTTGGCCGCGCGTGGACTTGGCACTTTAGCGATTTTGGCGCAGTTGCAGCTGGCCAGACGCTGGCAGCTGGACTATCTCTATCTAGGTTACTGGATAGCTGCCAGCAGCAAGATGGCCTACAAAGTCAGCTTTAAACCGCTGGAATATTTTGACGGCCAATCCTGGAGCCCGGAACCGCCGTCGCTGTAGAGTTCTCTCTTTGCACAATCCACCGCTTTAGGGCAAAATGCAGGCCGCTCAACCAATCCCACAGTAGAGAACACATGGCAAAAGAAGACAATATTGAATTTGAAGGCGAAGTGATCGACACCCTGCCCAACACCACCTTTCGGGTGAAGTTGGAAAACGGCCACGTCATCATCGCCCACATCTCCGGAAAAATGCGCAAGCACTACATCCGCATTCTCACCGGCGACAAAGTCAAGGTGGAGATGACCCCCTACGATCTCTCCAAAGGCCGCATCACTTTCCGCGAGCGCTAAGCCTCTGCCGCCGCAGCATTCTCGCTGCGGCGACCTCAATACTAGGCTTCAATTTCCAGCGCAATCTGATCTTCTTTGACGGTGACGCGCACGCGACCACCGCCATTGCTGAGCCGTCCAAACAGCACCTCTTCGGCCAGCGGCTTTTTAATCTTCTCCTGAATCAAGCGCGCCATTGGTCGCGCGCCCATTTTCCGGTCGTAGCCATTTTCCGCGAGCCACTGCCGCGCCGCATCGTCGGCCTCAATAAAGATCTTCTTATCGTCGAGCTGGTGCTGCAGTTCTACCAAGAACTTATCGACCACGGTGGTGATCACCGCCGCCGGCAGCTCGGCAAACTGCACCACCGCATCTAAGCGGTTGCGAAACTCTGGCGAGAACGCCTTTTTAATCGCCTCGCCACCATCGCTGCTGTGGTCTTGACGGGCAAAGCCGATCGAGGCCCTACTCATCAGTTCCGCCCCGGCGTTGGTGGTCATGATTAAAATGACATTGCGAAAATCAGCCTTGCGGCCGTTGTTGTCGGTGAGCGTACCGTGATCCATCACCTGCAGTAGCAGATTGAACAGGTCGGGGTGGGCTTTTTCGATCTCATCGAGCAGCACTACCGCGTGCGGGTGTTTGCTCACCGCCTCGGTGAGCAAACCGCCTTGATCAAAGCCAACATAACCCGGGGGAGCACCAATTAAGCGCGATACGGTGTGGCGCTCCATATACTCAGACATATCAAAGCGAATCAACTCAATGCCGAGCTGGTTGGCGAGCTGCTTTGACACCTCGGTTTTGCCGACACCGGTGGGGCCGGCAAACAAGAAGCTGCCGATCGGCTTATCGCCTTGGCGCAGTCCAGCGCGCGCCAACTTAATCGAGGTGGTCAGTGCATCGATGGCGGGATCTTGGCCGAACACCACCATTTTCAGGTTGTCGGAGAGGTTGGCCAGCTGGTCTTTGTCAGAGCGCGAAACACTTTTTTGTGGGATGCGGGCAATTTTTGCCACCACCGCCTCAACCTCTGGCACACCGATACTCTTGCGGCGTTTGCTGACGGCCTGCAAGCGCTGGTGAGCGCCGGCTTCATCGATGACGTCGATGGCTTTATCGGGCAAAAACCGGTCGGTGATATGTTTGGCCGCAAGCTCAGCGGCGGCGCGCAGCGCCGGCGTGGTGAATTTCAACTCGTGGTGCTGTTCAAAACGCGGCCGCAGCCCCTTCAAAATCTGAAAAGTCTCTTCGACCGTTGGCTCAACCACATCGATCTTGCCAAAGCGCCGCGCCAGGGCGTGGTCTTTTTCGAAGATGCCGCGGTACTCTTGATAAGTCGTCGAGCCGATGCAGCGTATTTTACCGGCGCCGAGCAGTGGCTTGAGCATATTCGAGGCATCCATCACCCCGCCTGAGGCGGCACCGGCACCGATGATGGTATGTATTTCATCGATAAACAAAATAGCGTTGCCGTGCTCTTCGAGCTCTTTGATAATCCCCTTGAGCCGCTTCTCGAAGTCGCCGCGGTATTTGGTACCAGCGAGCAGCGAGCCCAAGTCGAGCGAAAATACCGTGTAGCCGAGCATCGGTTCGGGCGCCTTACCCTCGACGATCAATTTCGCCAGCCCCTCGGCGATAGCGGTCTTGCCAACGCCGGACTCGCCGACCAATAGCGGGTTGTTTTTGCGCCGTCGAATCAGCACCTGACAGGTGCGCTCAACCTCGAGCTGACGGCCAATCAGTGGGTCGATCTTACCGCGCCGCGCCTGTTCGTTGAGGTCGCTGGCAAACTGCCCCAGCAGGCTCTCCTCTTCTGGCTGCTCGGCGCCCTCCACCGCCGCTCCATCGGTACTGGCCGCTTGGTCGTCATCGTGTTTGCCGATGCCGTGAGAAATAAAGTTAACCACGTCGATGCGGGCAATGTTTTGCAGGCGCAAAAAATAGACCGCTTGGCTCTCGGGTTCGGAGAAGATAGCGACGATGACATTGGCGCCGACCACCTCACCGTGGTCGGCCGAGTTGGCCTGAAACACCGCGCGCTGTATAACCCGCTGAAAGCCGTTGGTCGGTTGGGTCTCGCGCGCCTGCTGGGCCGGCGAAAGCACCGGCGTAGTGGCGTCGATAAACTCACTGAGATCTTGGCGCAGCTGCTCGAGGTTGGCCCGACAAGCCTTCAACACCTTGAGCGCCGAGCCGTCGTCGAGCAGCGCCAGCAGCAGATGTTCTACGGTGAGAAATTCGTGGCGCTTCTCGCGCGCCGCTTTAAAGGCCAAATTGAGAATTACTTCCAGTTCACGGCTAAGCATGGCTCACTCCTCGCCGTCTTGACACGGCTCAATGTCGCACAGCAGCGGATGCTGATTGTCGCGCGAATACTGGTTGACCAAAGCCGCTTTGGTCTCGGCTATGTCACGGGTATAGATACCACAGACCCCTTTGCCCTGGGTGTGGATCGCCAACATAATTTGCGTGGCACTCTCGCGAGTTTTGCCAAAGAACTGCTCGAGCAGCTCAACCACAAACTCCATCGGAGTAAAGTCGTCGTTGAGCATAATGACTCGGTAGAGCGGCGGCTTGGCCAGCTTCGGTGGGCGCTCTTCGAGCAGCAAGCCGCCGCGTCTATCGCCATCGTCTGGGTTTTGTTGATCGCTCATGGAATTCCTATCGACTAGTGGATCAGTGCTAATGGTGAGAAACTTTACACTGTAACAATATGGCCTCAGCGAACAGGAAATCAACCTCTAAAGGGTAAGTTTATTTCCCCTAAAACCGTGTCTTGCGCCAAAAAAAAGCCCGACACGAGGTCGGGCTTTATCTGCTGTGAGGCCTGCTTACATATTGTCGATAATGGCGTCGCCAAAGGCTGAGCATGAGAGCAGCGTAGCATCATCCATCAAGCGCTCGAAATCGTAGGTGACTAACTTTTTCGAGATCGCCCCTTCAATACCGGAGACGACCAAGTCAGCCGCCTCGCCCCAGCCGAGGTGACGCAACATCATCTCGGCCGAGAGGATCAGTGAACCTGGGTTAACCTTGTCTTGGCCGGCGTACTTGGGCGCTGTGCCGTGAGTCGCTTCAAAGATAGCAATATCGTCAGAGAGGTTGGCGCCGGGGGCAATACCGATACCGCCCACCTCTGCCGCCAGCGCATCAGAGAGGTAATCGCCGTTGAGGTTGAGCGTAGCAATGACGTCGTACTCGGCCGGGCGCAGCAGAATCTGCTGCAGCATGGCATCGGCAATGACATCCTTGATGACAATATCGCGGCCGGTGTTGGGGTTTTTCAACACGTGCCAGGGGCCGCCATCCAGAGGCGTGGCGCCAAACTGTTCACGGGCCACTTCGTAGCCCCAGTCGCAAAAAGCGCCTTCGGTGAACTTCATGATATTGCCCTTGTGGACAATGGTCACAGACTCTTTGTCCTGGTCGATGGCGTACTGAATCGATTTGGCCACCAAGCGCTTGGTGCCCTCGGCAGAGACCGGTTTTACACCAATACCGCACTGCTCAGGGAAGCGGATTTTGGTGACGCCCATCTCCTCGCGCAAAAACTTAATGACTTTGTCGGCCTCGGGGGTGCCGGCTTTCCACTCGATACCGGCGTAAATATCCTCTGAGTTTTCACGGAAGATGCACATGTCGACATCCTGCGGTGCTTTGACCGGCGAAGGCACACCGGTAAACCAGCGCACTGGACGCTGGCAGACATAGAGATCTAACTCTTGGCGCAGCGCCACGTTGAGAGAGCGGAAACCGCCGCCAACTGGCGTCGTCAGTGGCCCTTTAATCGATACTGCATACTCTTTTACCGCTTCCAAAGTCTCTGCTGGGAACCAGTCACCCTCGTAGAGCTCTGCCGCTTTCTCGCCGCAATAGACTTCCATCCAGGAGATTTTTTTGTCGCCGGCGTAGGCTTTCGCTACTGCCGCATCAATCACCTTGACCATAACTGGGGTAATGTCGACACCGATACCGTCACCCTCGATAAACGGGATAATCGGCTGGTTGGGGACGTTGAGTGAGTAGTCGGCATTGACGGTGATTTTTTCGCCAGTAGTTGGCACTTTAATGTGTTGATAGCCCATTTATCTCTCCGTGGGTTGTCGATGGTAGTGTATGAATTCGGTCTTTGGCGTCGGCGCCAAGGGGCAAACTACGGCCGCCACAGCGGCACCGGCGGCAGTGGCCGCGAAACCAAGCGGTCATATTCTAACATCAATCAATAGGTGATTTATATGACAAAAGGTCTAATCACCACAAAGTTGTTGTTAGACATTCAGTCAGCGCAGCCCGAGCTGCCGGCCGCTGCCATCTGGCATCGCGACGACGGGTCGATTACCATGCCGGCAAGCTCATGTTCTAAGGCAGCCCGCTAGTGGCCACTCTGGTGTTACTCAACAAACCCTTTAATACCCTGTCGCAATTTACCGATAGTAGTGGTCGCGCCACCCTGCGCGATTACATTAGCGCACCCAATCTCTACCCCGCCGGGCGTCTCGACTACGACTCCGAGGGTTTGCTGCTGCTCACCGACAGCGGCCCGCTGCAGGCGCAACTAAGCGATCCGCGCTTCGGCAAACACAAAGTCTATTGGGCTCAGGTAGAGGGTGCGGCCAACGCAGCGCAGTGCCGCCAACTCTGCTCCGGTGTGCCATTAAAAGATGGTATCGCCCGCGCCGTGGCCTGCGAGCTGTTAGCTGAGCCGCCGCTGTGGCCGCGCACGCCACCGATTCGCGAGCGGCGCAATATCCCCACCAGCTGGCTGACTATCACCCTAAACGAAGGTCGCAACCGACAAGTGCGGCGGATGACCGCCGCGGTCGGCCTGCCGACCCTGCGCCTTGTCCGGGTGGCGATTGGCGACTGGACGCTGGGTGAACTGCAACCGGGCGAGAGCCTCTCCCTCAACGTCGCTGCACCACCGCCGCGGCACCGCCGGCAAACCAGCTCGCGGCGTGCGCCGCGCGCAAGCGTCAACAAAACCTAAGGACCGAGCATGGATCATTCGCAACCTAACGCCAGCGCCGAGCAACCCGACCACAAGTGGCAGGGACAGCGTCGCATCCACCTCACCGTGGCGACCATCGTCACCGATGGCGACCGTTTTTTGCTGGTTGAGGAGAGTCCGTTTGGCACTCAGCTGCTCAACCAGCCCGCCGGCCATGTCGAGCCCGGCGAGCAGATCATTGCTGCAGCCGTGCGCGAAACCCTCGAAGAGACCGGTTACCTGGTGCAGCTGAGCCACTTTCTCGGCCACTACCACTACTACCCTGAGGCGATCCCGGCCAGCTACCACCGCTTCTGTTTTATCGCCGACCAGTTTCAGCGCATCGACGACGCGGTGATCGACAGCGATATCGACCGACCGGTGTGGCTCAGCTACCCAGAGATCTTGGCGCGGCGTGAACAGCTGCGCAGCCAGCTGGTGCTCGACTGCATCGACGATTATCTGGCCGGTGTGCGCCATCCACTGAGTCAATTCGACCGCCAGCGCTAGCGTTGCGCTACTGTTGGCAGAGCCTTTGGGTTAAACTAACGGTTTGCCAAACAGTTGGACCAACCTGTGTCAGATAGCACCCCTCACACTCCTAGCGCAGCGCCTGGCAAGGTCATTGTCGGCCTCTCTGGTGGCGTCGACTCTTCGGTGTCGGCCTACCTGCTGCTGCAGCAAGGTTATCAGGTCGAGGGGCTGTTTATGAAAAACTGGGACGAGGACGACGGCAGCGAATACTGCACCGCTCTCGCCGACCTCGCCGATGCTCAACAAGTTGCCGACCGACTCGGCATTGTGCTGCACACCGCCAATTTTGCCGCTGAGTATTGGGACAACGTTTTTGAGCACTTTCTCGCTGAGTATCGCGCCGGTCGCACCCCCAACCCCGACATACTCTGCAACCGCGAGATTAAATTTAAGGTGTTCTTAGAGTACGCGCAGCTGCTGGGCGCCGACTATATTGCCACCGGCCACTACGCCCGCCGCGGCGGTGGTGCCGGCCAGCCCGCCACGCTACTGCGTGGTCTCGACAGCAATAAGGACCAGAGCTACTTCTTACACGCCGTCAGCGCTGCAGCCCTGAGCAAAACACTCTTCCCGGTTGGTGAGTTGGCCAAACCGCAAGTGCGCGCCATTGCCGCCGAGCAGGGCTTTGTCACCTCCACAAAAAAAGATAGCACCGGCATCTGTTTTATCGGCGAACGGCGCTTTAAAGATTTCCTCGAGCAGTACTTGCCGGCGCAGCCGGGGCGTATGCAGAGCGTCGACGGCGACGACCTCGGCGAGCACCAAGGATTGATGTACTACACGCTGGGCCAGCGTCAGGGCCTTGGTATCGGCGGTACCGTCGGCGGCAGCGAGGAGCCGTGGTTCGTGCTCGATAAAGATCTCGCCAACAACCGCTTGATCGTCGGCCAGGGCGGCAACCACCCACTGCTACTCAACAACCAACTCACAGCCCAGCAGCTCAGCTGGATCAACGGCGCACCGGCACAGCCCCGCTTCCGCTGCACGGCCAAGACCCGCTACCGCCAGCAAGACCAAGCCTGCGAAGTGGTGATCACTGGCGAGGACCAGCTCGAGGTCTACTTCGAGCAGCCCCAGCGCGCCATCACTCCCGGCCAATCGGTGGTCTTTTACCAGGGCGATTGCTGCCTTGGCGGCGCGGTCATAGCCTCGCGAGGCAACCATTGATGATCGGCTTGCAGCGACCCAACGCCGACCAGGCGATCGCTTTAGCCGCACTGTTTGAGAGCGCCTGCGGGGTAGTCGAGATGGCTCACCGCGGCACCACCAGCAGCGACCGACTGGCGCTGTTGATGGCGGCGCTACTCAACAGTGAAGGCACGGCGCCGCACCAGCTCTACCAGCTGCCCAGCCACCCCGACGGGCTCGCCAGCGGTCGCCGCTCGTTGCAGCTGCTGCTCAGCAAGCAGCGCGGTGAAAAGCACTTTGACCAGATAGTAGCAATTGCGCTGGGCACGCTTTATTTGGCCAGCAAACTCTACCGAGATGGCGCTATGGCGGCGCGGATAGCTGACGGCCTCGCCCCACTGCAAGAAAAAGCCAGCCAGTTTGGCCTCACCCACAATAATCTTTTTGCCGCCACCGACCAGCTCTACCAACAGACCTTGAGCCGCTATCGCTACCGCATACAGATAAAGGGCGACCCCGCCCGGCTGCAGCAGAGCGGAGTCGCGGCGCGCGTTCGCAGCCTGCTGTTTGCCGGGGTCCGCGCCGGTTATCTGTGGCGCCAATGCGGCGGCCATCGCTTCCATTTGCTGCTCTATCGACGCGCCTTACTTGACCACTGCCGCAAGCTCGAGCAATAACCGCCACCGCCGCGGCCACCAGCAACGCACCTTTTACACCACAGAACCACAGCACGGACTACCACCATGACTACCGCACTACCCCTCTCCAGTCTTACTGCACTCTCCCCCATCGATGGCCGTTACGCCGACAAAACAGCCGCACTGCGCGCCGCGTTTAGCGAGTACGGCTTAATCGAAAAGCGCGTTACCGTCGAAATTCGCTGGCTGCAGTCACTGGCAGCTCACCCAGCTATCGGTGAATTGCCACCACTGAGCGCAGCTGCCAACGACCGACTAGAGCAGCTGTTGACTGAGTTTGATAGCGCCGACGCCGAGCGCATCAAACAGATTGAGCGCACCACCAACCACGACGTGAAGGCGGTAGAGTACTTTATTAAGGAGCAGTTCAGCGGTTGTGCTGAGCTGCAGGCTATCAGCGAATTCGTCCATTTTGCCTGCACCTCTGAGGACATCAACAATCTCTCCCACGCGCTGATGCTGCAGCAGGGGCGCGCCCAGCTAGTGCAGCAGCTCACCGCGCTGCACGAGGCAATCGCCGCCTTGGCCGTGCAGTACGCGTTGGTGCCGATGCTGTCGCGCACCCACGGTCAAACCGCTTCGCCTACCACGGTTGGCAAAGAGCTCGCCAATGTCGCCTACCGGTTGCAGCGGCAACTGGTGCAGATTGCTGCCGTGCCACTGCTGGGCAAAATCAATGGGGCTGTCGGCAACTATAACGCCCATTTATCCGCCTACCCAGAAGTGGACTGGGCGCTGCACGCCGAGCAGTTCATCACCTCGCTGGGGCTCACCTTCAACCCCTACACCACTCAGATTGAACCGCACGACTATATCGCCGAGCTGTTTGACGCCATGGCGCGCTGCAACACCATTTTGATCGACTTCGCCCGCGACATCTGGGGCTATATCTCACTCGGCTACTTCAAGCAGAAGACCATAGCCGGAGAGATCGGCTCATCGACCATGCCGCACAAGGTCAATCCTATCGATTTTGAAAACGCAGAGGGCAACCTCGGCATCGCCAACGCGGTGCTCGGCCATCTCGGCGCCAAACTGCCAATCTCGCGCTGGCAGCGCGATCTCACCGACTCCACGGTGCTGCGCAACATGGGGGTTGGCTTTGGCTATGTGGCGATCGCCTGCGCCGCACTGCAGAAAGGTATTGGCAAGCTCGAGCTCAACGCCGAGCGGTTGGCGGCCGATCTGGACAATAGCTGGGAGGTTTTGGCCGAGCCGATCCAGACCGTAATGCGTCGCTATGCCATCCCTGAACCCTACGAAAAACTCAAAGCGCTAACCCGCGGCAACGCTATCAGCCGCGAGGTGATCGCTCAATTTGTCGCCACGCTGGAGATCCCGCAGCCGGCCAAAGAGTATCTGCTGGCGTTAACGCCGGCCAGCTACGTCGGCAATGCCGCCGAGCAGGCGCAGGCGCTGCCGGCCCAGCGCAGGTGACACGCTGGCCGTCACTGCTTGGCTCGCTGGGCGCCGAGCAGTTTCTGCGCGACTACTGGCAGCAGCAGCCACTGCTGATTCGCGCTGCACTGCCAATCGCCGCGCAGCCGCCGCTACAACCCGACGAGTTGGCTGGGCTGGCGCTGGAGGAGTGGATTGAGTCGCGCTTAATCGACTCCACCACTTGGCAGGTCGAACACGGCCCGCTCACCGAACAGCGTTTTGCCCAGCTACCCGAGCGCGACTGGACACTGCTGGTGCAGGCGGTCGATCTGTGGCGTCCCGAAGTCGCCGCACTGCTCGACAGCGTCGATTTTCTACCGCGCTGGCAGGTCGATGACATCATGGTTAGCTACGCGGCAGCGGGCGGCAATGTCGGCCCGCACATCGACAACTACGACGTATTTCTGTTGCAAGGTCTCGGCCGGCGGCGCTGGCAGATAGAGACACAACGACGCGATTACTGCAGCAGCGAGCAGCGCGGCGCACTGCGCTTGGTCGACGATTTCTCACCCGATTGTGAGTGGTTGTTGGAGCCTGGCGATGTCCTCTACCTGCCAGCCAAATTTGCTCACCACGGCGTCGCGGTGGAGCCGTGCATGACCTATTCGATAGGTTTCCGTGCACCTTCGAGCACCGAAATGATCAACGACCTGGCCATTGAGCTACTCGCTGGCGACGCCGACCCTGACTTTCTGCGCATCCCGCCGGGGGCAGCACTCGATCAGATCGATGAACACCAAGTCGCTGCCGTCAGCGCCCAGCTGCGGCGGCGCCTCGACGACAGCGCACTGCTCGGCGATTGGTATGCCCGCTACATGAGCCGCCCCAAATACCCCGACCTGCTCGAGCTCAGCGGTGAACAGCGCACCCTGCAGTGGCGTGGCGTCTGCTACTGCAATGGCGAGCGCGTAGAACCCGAGCGCTAATCGGCGCCGGCCGCCGCCGCCTCACTGCGGCGGTAGTCGGCGGCCCCCTGCAACCACTGCTGCTGGCGACTGACGCTCATAGTGGCGCCCAGCACCCGCGGCGCCAGCTCAAACTGGTGGCCCATCGCGGCGAGAATAGCGCGGCTGTCGGCACTGATGCCCTGCTCCCAAAACACTTTGTCCGGCCACCACTGGTGGTGAATGCGCGGCGCCGCCGTCGCCTCGGCGATATTCATACCGAACTCCAGATAATTGAGCAGAGTCTGTAGCACCACGGTAATGATGGTACTGCCACCGGGTGAGCCGGTCGCCAACAGCGGCTGGCCGTCGGCGGCAAACACCAGCGCCGGCGTCATTGACGACAGCGGCCGTTTGTAGGGTTCAATTTTGTTCGCCTCCTCGCCGAGCAGGCCAAAACCGTTGGCCGCGCCGCGCTTGGCCGAAAAGTCATCCATCTCGTTGTTGAGCAGAAAGCCGGCGCCTGCTACGGACTTGCCGTTGCCGTAGCTAAAGTTGAGCGTATAGGTGTTGCTGACGACATTGCCCCAGCGGTCCCAACTCGAGTAGTGGGTAGTCTCAAAACTCTCCTGCAGCTCTAAACCGGGTGCCACCGCCGCGGAATCGCCGGCCTTGTCGAGGGGGATCTGCTCGGCGCTGCGCGCTGCGTAGCCCTTGTCGGTCAACGCTAACACTGGCACTTGATAGAAATCTGGATCGCCCAGGTAGCGACTGCGATCGGCGTAGGCGCGGCGCATCGACTCTATCAACCGGTGTAGATAAGCGGCACTGTTGTGGCCGAGCGAGCGCAAGTCCCAGTTTTCAAGGATGTTGAGCATCTGAATGAGGTGCACCCCGCCAGAAGAGGGGGGCGGCATGGCGCAAACGGTATTGCCACGATAGCTGCCACAGACCGGTTGGCGCTCGACAACGCGGTAACTGGCGAGGTCGCGGTGATCGAGTTGGCCGCCGTGGCTGGCGATTGTCGCCACCATTAAGTCGGCGGTTTTTCCAGCGTAAAACTCATCGCGGCCGCGGTCGCTGATGCGCTGCAAGGTGGCGGCCAAGTCCGGCTGGTAGAGCTGCGAGCCGATCGCCGGTGCGCTGCCGTCGGCGCGGTAAAAATAACCGGCGCTGGCCGGGTCGGCGAGCAGCCGCTGCGCGCGCGCCTGCAACGATTCACTGAGATCGGCTGAGACACGAATGCCGTTGGCGGCCAGGGCGATAGCTGGCGCCATCACCTGCTCACGGCTCATGCTGCCGTAGCGCTCCAGGGCGTGCAGCAGGCCGGCGACAGTGCCGGGGATGGCGGTGGCGTCGATGCCAAAACGCGCCCGCTGAGTGTCGACATTACCCTGCGCATCGAGAAACATATCGGGTCGTGCCGAGCGCGGTGCCATTTCGCGGTAGTCGATCGCCACGGTACGGCGCTGCTCAGCTAAATAGACCAGCATAAAACCGCCACCGCCGATATTGCCGGCGCGCGGCAAGGTGACTGCCAGCGCAAAACCGGTCGCCACCGCGGCGTCGATGGCATTGCCGCCCTCGGCCAGTATTGCCGCACCCACCTCACTGGCGAGGCGCTCTTGGCTGACCACCATACCCGAGCCGGCCAACAGCGGATGGAAGCGCGCCTTGGCATCAATAATCGCCTGGTCAGCACTGACTTGGGCGACCAGCATGACTAGCAAAACCCCTATTCGCACACCCATCTTGACTCCTCGGTTACACTTGCCAGATCGTCCGGCCAGTTCAGCGCTGGCCAGTCAGTATAGGCCAGCACCGCGTCGAGCCCAAGCGAGAGCCATACCAAACTAAATGCGACTACAGCAGCGAGCACCCATGCCGGCCAATAACCACTCATCTCACATCATCAGCCACTGCCTCTGGCGCGACGACAGCGAGATCCTGCTCGCCGTGCGCATCGCAGTTTTTGTTGCCGAGCAAGGGGTGCCGCTGGCACTGGAAGTGGATCACCATGACGCCCGTGCAGACCACTGGCTCGTGCGCTCAGCGGACGGCGCCGCGATCGGCTGCGCGCGACTGCTGGAGGACGGCAAGATTGGCCGATTGGCGGTATTAAAGCAGTGGCGAGGCCGAGGCATTGCCACACAACTGATGGCTGCCATTGAGGCCTTTGCCCGCCGCCGCGGCTGCACAAAACTACAGCTTGGCGCGCAGCTACAGGCGCTGGAATTTTACCGACGGCTCGGCTACCGCGAGTATGGCAAGCCTTTTGATGACGCCGGCATAGCCCACATGAATATGGTCAAAGAGCTACAGTGACAACGGCTCGGCAGTGACCATAATGCCGTTGTTGTCGGCATAGACCATCGCCCCGGGGGCGACGCTGACACCGGCGAAAGTGACCGTAACATCAATCTGGCCGACACCGAGTTTTTCTGTGCGCTGCGGGTGGCTGCCGATCGCCTGCACACCTAGCGGCAGTGTCGCCAGAACATCGACATCGCGCACACAGCCGTAGAGCACCACGCCGGCCCAGCCGTTGTCGACCGCCGACTGGGCGATGAGGTCACCCAGACAGGCGCGACGCAGACTGCCGCCGGCGTCGACCACCAACACTCGGCCGCGGCCGGGGGTGGCGAGCAGCTCTTTGACTTTGGAGTTGTCCTCGAAACATTTGACAGTAACCGCAGGGCCGCAAAACTGCTCGCGGCCGCCATAGTTGGCAAACATCGGTTCCATTACCGCAAAGGCGATGGCACCCTGTTCGGCGGCGTCACAGAGATCTGGCGTGGTCCAGTTATCACTGCTCATTACCCTCTCCTCTACTGGCCGTGGCGGGCCTTGAACAGCTGGCGGTAGTGGTGCAGCAGCGGCTCGGTGTAGCCACTCGGCTGCTCGAGCCCCTTAAAGACCAGATCGCGCGCCGCTTGGAAGGCGATGCTATCGGCAAAGTTGGGCGCCATCGGACGGTAGAGCGGATCGCCGGCATTCTGGCCGTCGACTACCGCCGCCATGCGCTGCAGGGTCTCATCGACCTGCTCGGCCGAGCAGATGCCGTGGTGCAGCCAGTTGGCGATGTGCTGGCTGCTAATGCGCAGCGTAGCGCGGTCTTCCATCAGGCCGACATCGTTGATGTCGGGCACCTTGGAGCAGCCTACCCCCTGCTCCACCCAGCGCACCACATAACCGAGCATGCCCTGCGCATTGTTGTCCAAGTCGCGCTGAATCTCCTCTGCACTGAGCTCGCGCTCGAGCAGGGGAATATCCAAGATATCGTCAACACTGGCCATAGCACGGCTGGCCAACTGCTCCTGCACTGCCGGCACATTGACCTGATGGTAGTGGACAGCGTGCAGCGTGGCGGCTGTCGGGCTCGGCACCCAAGCGGTGGTGGCGCCGGCTTGCGGATGGCCAATTTTAGCCGCCATCATGTCGGCCATTTTATCGGGAATGGGCCACATGCCTTTACCGATTTGGGCATTGCCGCGCAGGCCGCAGACCAACCCGACATCGACATTGCGGTCCTCGTAGGCGGCGATCCACTTGCGCGCCTTCAAGTCGCCCTTGGGGGCAAATGGGCCGGCTAGCATGCTGGTGTGAATCTCGTCGCCGGTGCGATCCAAGAATCCGGTATTGATGAACACCACCCGCTCGCGAGCGGCGTGAATGCACGCCTCAAGATTGACCGAGGTGCGGCGCTCCTCATCCATAATGCCGACCTTGATGGTATTGGTGCTCAGCCCCAACAGCTGCTCGATGGCGGCAAACAGGGCGTCGGTAAAGGCGACCTCGGCGGGGCCGTGCATTTTGGGTTTAACAATATAGATGCTGCCCTCGCGCGAGTTGCGCAGCTGGTTGTTGCGGTCAATGTCGATCTTGCTGATCAGGCTGGTAATCACGCCGTCCATAATCCCTTCGGGGATTTCACTGCCATCGGCCAACAGTATCGCCGGGTTGGTCATCAGGTGGCCGACATTGCGCACAAACAGCAGTGATCGCCCGGGCAGAGTCAGCTCGCCGCCGTCTGATGTTCGGTAGAGGCGATCGGGGTTCATGCGGCGGGTAATTGTTTTGCCGCCTTTTTGCAGGGTCTCCTGCAGGTCGCCGCAGATCAAACCGAACCAGTTGCGGTAGGCCAGAGTTTTGTCGGGAGCATCGACGGCGGCGACCGAATCTTCACAATCCATAATGGTGGTCAACGCCGATTCGAGCTGGATGTCGGCGACACCGGCGCGGTCAGAGGCGCCGATTTCACTGCTAGAATCAATAATAATATCTATTCGCAAACCATTGTTTTGTAAGAGTATAGATGTCGGCGCTTGCGCCTCACCACGGTAGCCAAGCAGCTGCGAGGGGTCAGCCAGCGCGACCGGCTCACCGTCGACTTGGACCTGCAGCTGGCCGTCGACCAGCCGATACTGCTGCGCTGCGGCGTGACTGCCGGCCACCAGCGGCGCCGCCTGATCGAGCAGCTGCCGACCCCAGGCGATCACTTTGGCGCCGCGCACCGGGTTGTAGCTGCCGCCAGCATGGGCGCCCCCCTCGTCACTAATGACATCATTGCCGTAGAGGGCATCGTAGAGGCTGCCCCAGCGAGCGTTGGCGGCGTTGAGCGCGAAACGGGCGTTCATAATCGGCACCACCAGCTGCGGCCCGGCCTGCTGAGTAATCTCACTGTCGACCTGGGTCGGAGAAATTTTGAACGGCGCCGGCGCCGGCACCAGATAACCGATCTGCTGCAAAAATGCCTTGTACTGGCTAAAATCCGGCTTGCCCGGCGCCGCACGGTGCCACTCGTCTATGGCCTGTTGCAAGCGGTCGCGCTCGGCGAGCAGCGCGCGATTTTGCGGGGTGAACTGCTCGGTAATGGCTGCGAAGCCGCGCCAGAAATGGTCGGGCTCAACCGCTGCCAGCGGACAGACTTGCGACTCGATCAGCGCGGCCAGCCCGCTGGCGACTTGAAGGCCGGCGCGCTCGACGCGGGCGGGTGTTTGCATGTTCATAAAGGCTCCAGAGGCGGCTCATTTGCCGTATGTTTGCGCGCAGCCTGAATTGTTGCGCTGTTGATCAACCGACAGTTTAGGAACTGAGCAGAAAAATCCCCAGCCGCTGCCACTTATCTCTGTCATTCACTGTAGTTATCGAACACATGAAGCTCATACGAGCTACTTTACTACCGGCGGCCGCTCGGCGACGATATCAGCACAGACTGTGCGGATTAAGCTGCGCATCCATTTATGGCCGGGGTCGTGTTGCAGCAGTGGGCTCCAGACCATTTTCAACTCCATCTCGGGAATATCAAACGGTGGGCGCAACACCCGAATCGAGTGGTTGTGCGACAGCGACAGGTTGAGCGCCGCCATAGAGGGAATAGTGACAATGAGATCTTTGCGCTGCGCCAGCAACACCGCCGCCTGATAGTGGCGGGTAAACACCGAAATGTTGCGTTTGGCATCGATCGCCTGCAGCGCCTCATCGACAAAGCCGAGGCGTTGCACATCGTCAGGAGTCATGCCGACCCCGACCCCCATGCCGGTCTTCGAGACCCAGACATGGCGACTGGCCAGATAGCTGTCGAGACTCCAATTTTTTAGCACCGGGTTGTCACTGGAGACCAGGCAGCAGAATTGGTCTTTCCACAACGGCAGCTGGTGGAAAGACTGCGGCAGCGCATCGAAGCGGTTGATAATGAGGTCGACTTTGCCGCGCTCCACGTCGTGAAAACTGACGTCGCTGGGGGTCATGATATCCAGCCGTACCCCCGGCGCCTGTTCGCGCAATTTTTTCATCAGCGCCGGCATCAGCGACGCCTCGGTGTAGTCGCTGGCCATAATGCGGAAAATGCGATCGGACTTCTTGGCGATAAAGTCGTTTTTAGGCAGTATCGCCTGCTCAGCAGCCGACAGCGCCGAGCGCACCAGCGGCTGCAACTCCAGCGCCCGCTCGGTCGGGGTCATGCCATCGCTGGTGCGCACCAGCAGCGGGTCGGCAAACAGGTCGCGCAGCCTCCGCAGCCCGTTGGACATCGCCGGCTGGCTGATGCCCAACTCCTCAGCGGCGCGGGTGACATTGCACTCACGCAGCAATACATCTAGGTAAACCAGCAAATTTAGGTCGACGCGCGCGATATTCATACTGCCCTCCTGCCGCTGCTGCCCGCCACCCCTTTATTTGATACGGGAATGGTCAGGATAAAAGCTATAAATTAGATAAATTATGCCGACGATCGTATGCTCTGTCCACTCCTCGGGTAAATCCCGCTTGAGATAGGTTGTCGAGCAGTCGCTCTACAGCCTAATGCAGCCCACAGACACAGACAACAAGAGAGGTCGATATGTCTAATTTTAACAGCGAAGTCGCACGACTCGACGCGCTGCGCACAGCCAACGGCTCTGCGTGGAATGCCATCAACCCAGAATCTGCCGCCCGCATGCGTTTGCAAAACCGTTTCCAGACCGGCCTCGACATTGCCCGCTACACCGCGGCGATCATGCGTGCCGACATGGCTGACTACGATGCCGACAGCAGCAAATACACCCAGTCACTGGGCTGCTGGCACGGTTTTATCGGCCAACAAAAACTGATTTCGATCAAAAAGCACTTCAACTCAACCGACAAGCGCTACCTCTACCTGTCGGGCTGGATGATTGCTGCACTGCGCTCTGACTTCGGTCCGCTGCCCGATCAGTCCATGCACGAAAAAACCAGTGTTCCGGCCCTGATCGAAGAGCTCTACACCTTCCTGCGTCAGGCCGATGCCCGCGAACTGGGCGGTCTGTTCCGCGACATCGATGCCGCTCGCGAAGCTGGCGACAGTGCCGCAGAGGCCGCTGCACAAGCTAAAATCGATAACTTCCAAACCCACGTAGTGCCAATCATCGCCGACATCGATGCCGGCTTTGGCAACGCCGAAGCGACCTACCTGCTGGCCAAAAAAATGATCGAAGCGGGCGCCTGCGCCATCCAGATCGAAAACCAGGTCTCTGATGAGAAGCAGTGTGGCCACCAAGACGGCAAAGTGACGGTTCCGCACGAAGACTTCCTAGCCAAGATTCGCGCCGTTCGCTACGCCTTCCTCGAGCTTGGCGTTGACGATGGTGTCATCGTCGCCCGCACCGACTCCCTCGGCGCCGGCCTCACCAAGCAGATCGCCTACACCAACCAGCCAGGCGATCTCGGCGACCAGTACAACAGCTTCCTCGACTGCGAAGAGGTCGCCCCGGCCGACCTACTCAACGGCGATGTAGTGCTCAACCGCGACGGCAAGCTGCTGCGTCCTAAGCGTCTGCCCAGCAACCTGTTCCAGTTCCGTCAAGGCACTGGCGAAGATCGCTGTGTTCTCGACTCGATCACCTCGCTGCAAAACGGCGCCGACCTGTTGTGGATCGAAACTGAAAAGCCGCACATCGGTCAGATTGCCGGTATGGTTAACCGCATCCGCGAAGTGGTGCCCAACGCCAAACTGGTCTACAACAACAGCCCGTCGTTCAACTGGACTCTGAGCTTCCGCCAGCAGGTATTCGACGCTTGGTCAGAAGCCGGTAAAGATGTCTCAGCTTACGACCGCGCCAGCCTGATGAGCGCCGACTACGACGAGACCGAGCTAGCGCTGGAAGCTGACAACCGCATCCGCACCTTCCAAGCCGATGCGGCGCGTGAAGCGGGTATCTTCCACCACCTGATCACTCTGCCGACCTACCACACCGCGGCGCTCTCTACCGACAATTTGGCCAAAGAGTACTTCGGTGCCGCCGGCATGCTCGGTTATGTCGCCGGCGTACAGCGCAAAGAGATCCGTCAAGGTATCGCCTGTGTTAAACACCAGAACATGGCCGGCTCTGATATCGGCGACGATCACAAAGAGTACTTTGCCGGTGAAGCCGCGCTCAAAGCCGGTGGTAAAGACAACACCATGAACCAGTTCGCCAACATCTAACCGTTTGCCGATACTGGGTTGCCTCAACTTGGCAACGACAAAAAAGGGAGCCGCAAGGCTCCCTTTTTTTTGAGAGAATTTACTCCACCGACAGCGTTAGTGTGGTCTCAACGTTTTGTTGCAGCTGGTCGCCACGATTGAGCTCCATCTGCAAATTAAAGCTAAAAGCTATTTTCAGCGGCTCGCTGCAACCGCGCTGGTGCCAGCGCTGATAGCCCTGTTCGACACGCTTGCGCAGATCCAAACAGAGCCCTTGCGGCACCACCGGATTGAAATGTTGCAAGGCTATTAATTGCCCTTTGGCTTGGCGGTAGAGCCGATTGATATGCTGATGGGCGCGCTTAGTTTTTTGCTGATAAAAACTCATCCGCAGCGACTCATCGTGGCTGATCACCGCGATCAGCTCTGAGGGGTAGCTGACCTCGCGCGCACCGAGTAGGCGCAACCGCAAATAGAGGTCGTCATCTTCGCCACCCCAGCCGCGAAAACTCTCATCGTAGCCGTGGAGTTTTTCAAAATGGCGTCGGGCACAGATGACACTGCCCCAGCTATCTTCTACCCGACGGCCGTCGACCCGTGATGCCCGATAAAATGAGTCCAATTCGCCCTGCTCTGCCAGCCAGCCAAACAGATCAGCGGTGATGACGATGTCGGCGTCGAACAGGAAGAGCCAGTCAGCCGTCGCTGCGCGGCTGCCGATATTGCGTGCACGGGCGGCGCAAAAGCTCGGATCGTCAGTGACATAAACGACCTTGACGGTGGGAAAATTCTCCTCAACCCAGCGACCAGCCCCCTCAGGGCAGCCGTAGTCGACAACAATAATCTCGTCCGGCTGCTGGGCTACTACCCGCGGCAGACTCTGCTGCAGATGCGCCAAGCGCCCTTTGCAGGTGGTGATAAACGCAGTGCTGGACATGGCTCTCTCCGGGCTTTTGCACGTTAGCGTTGCGGCTGGTTAGCCTGTAGATACTGTTGCAGTGACTGACGCGGCTGCCAACCCAGCGCCCGCGTCTTGCTGGTGACTATTTCCGTGGTCTGGCGGTTGCCAATCACCGCCGGTGTCATCACTATGTTGTCGCTGAGCTGCTGCGCCAACTGCACAATCGACCAGCTGTCGTCACTGGCGATACCGTGGCCATCGCCGTGTCCTTTGGCAATCACCAGTAGCAGTGCTGCGACGACATCGTTGACATGGGTAAAGGTGCGCTGCTGAGTGCCGGGCAAGGTCACTGTGAGCGGTTCACCGCGCTTGGCCATCGCTAGGAATTTTGCTACCACTGTAGCGTAGCGGCCTTCAGCGATCTCGCCAGGGCCGTAAACGTTGTAAAAATAGACCACCGCGTAGTCGAGCGGATACCAGTCGGCGTACTGCTTTAACAGTTCGACATTTTTTGCTTTCAGCCAGGCGTAGGGGGTCTGTGTCACGGTGTCCCCGCCGTCACCAAAGCGGGTACTGCTGCCCGAGTAGACCAACTTGGCACCCTGTTGGGTAGCAAAACGCATAATCGGCATCATCGCGTTATTGTTGAGTCGCCACACCGTATCGATATCATCAAGGCTCTGCTCTACCCGCGAGTACTCGCCCAGATGAACAATCAACGCCACTGACTCGCCGACATGCAGTGCAACATCAGCGGCGTCGCCCTCGATGTAGGTGACGCCAGCGACATGGTTGTCGCGACTGCCGGTAAAATAGTTATCTAACGATATCACTCGCCACTGCGCTGCCAGCGCGCGACAGAGGTGTGAGCCAATAAAACCGGCACCGCCAATAACGACTGCTGTCTGCATAAAATGCCTTGAGAGTGGGCGACAGCGGCTGTCGCAGTAAATGCTGGTGATTGTAGCGCGCCCTGCACAACTGGCCAACTCAACCGCGGCTGTTATCGCCTCGACAACCGCTCTGTCGTATAATTGCTAGATCATTTATAACGCAGAGAGAATTCACTTGTCAGCGACTCAACTCGACACCCAGCCGATGTTTTTCGGCAAGCAACTCTCCGGCCCTTTCACTATCCCCTCGGGTGTCGTGACCACCATGCCGTCGATTATTCAGTATTTCTTCGACAACATCCCCGAGGTCGGCGTTATCACCACCAAAAGTATTGGCCTGCAGCCGCGCCTGGGCAACCGCGAACCGGTCATCAGCCAATACGCCCCCGGCTGTTTTGTCAATGCAGTTGGACTCACTAACCCCGGCGCCGAAAAGTCGCTGGAATTGCTCGGCCAGCTCAAGGTGCCCAAAGACAAGTTTTTGCTCACCTCCATTTTCGGTGGCAGTGTCGAAGAGTTCGTCGCCGTTGCAAAAATTTTGGCGCCGGTTTCCGACGGCCTTGAGCTCAATCTCAGCTGCCCCCACGCCACCGGTTACGGCATGGCGATGGGCCAAGACCCTGAGCTAGTGCGCGAAATCACCGCCGCGGTGAAGGCGGTCGTCGACATTCCTGTGATCCCCAAGCTCACTCCCAACACCCCTAATATCGGTGAGATCGCCAAAGCGGCGGCGGCCGGCGGCGCCGATGCAATCTGTGCTATCAACACCGTTGGCCCAGGCTTTACCAGCGCTCACGGCCAGCCGGTTTTGAGCAACGGCAGCGGCGGCATGTCCGGCAAAGGGGTATTGCCGATCGCGCTGAAATGTGTGCGCGAGATTGCCGCAGCGGTGGATCTGCCGATCATCGGTTGTGGCGGCGCCAGTTCCGCCGCCGATGTCCGCGAGTTTGCCAGCGCCGGCGCCAGCGTAGTCGGCGTCGGCTCGAGCCTAGTCGGGCTCACCACCGACGAGATCGAGGCTTACTTCACTGCGCTCGGCCGCGATTTAATGGTCAACAGCAACTACGCCGAGAGCCGCATCCGCTACGACATCGATATGCAGTTCCAGCCGGTGACCCTGGTCTCCAATGAGCGTATTTGTGACGATATCGCCGTGCTCACCTTCGACCGCGCGGTCAATGTCCAAGCAGGTGAATTTGTCTTCTTGTGGCTGCCCGGGCTCGGTGAGAAACCATTCTCCGCACTGGTCGACGACCCCTTTACCCTGGCTGTGATCGATGTCGGCGAGTTTACCGGCAAGCTGCTGGAACTGCCGGTTGGCACCGAGGCCTATGTGCGCGGCCCGCACGGCATCCCCGCAGCGCCTCCCGAGGGCAGCAAGATTGTCGCTGTGGCCGGCGGCACCGGCTTGGCGGCGGTCTACCAGCTGGCCCGCGACTTTGGCAATGCGGAGCTGTTTATCGGTGCGCGCAGCGCCGATAGGCTCTATTTCTTGGCGGAGAGCCGCAAGATCGCCACCGTCCATGTCGCCACCGATGACGGCAGCGAGGGCTACCAGGGCTACGTCAGCGAGCTGCTGCGCGAGCGACTGCAACAGATGAGCGCCGAGGAGCTGGCTAAGCTGGTGTTTTACAACTGCGGGCCAGAGCCGATGGTCCACGCCGCCGAAGCGGTGCAGCGCGAGTACTGTAAAGACGAGCAGATCTTCAGCGCTATCGACTACCAAACTAAATGTGGCGTTGGGCTGTGTGGCGCCTGCGCAGCTCCCGACGGCCGCCGCCTCTGTGTCGATGGGCCGTTTTTAGACCGCCGTGCCGCGCTCTACCCACCCACTTAAGTATCGCTGAGGCAAAAAAAAGGCCGGCTTAAAGCCGGCCTTTTTTCTGCGCAGTTTAAACGCGTTCGATTACGGTGGTGATGCCCTGACCGAGGCCGATACACATCGTCGCCACACCCACGCTGGCATCGCGCTGCTCTAAAACATTGAGCAAGGTCCCGGTAATGCGGGTTCCCGAACAGCCAAATGGGTGGCCGAGTGCAATCGCGCCGCCATTGACATTGACCTTTTCCTCCATAGTGTCGAGGAAGTCGAGATCTTTCAGCACCGGCAGTGCCTGAGCGGCAAATGCCTCGTTGAGTTCGACAAAGTCGACGTCGGCACTGGTCATGCCCAGCCGCTTGAGTGCTTTTTTCGTCGACGGCACCGGGCCGTAACCCATGATCGACGGGTCGACACCGGCGACGCCGAGCGAGCGAATCACCGCGCGCGGCACAAGACCGAGCGCAGCGGCTCGCTCAGCAGACATAATCAGCATCGCCGAGGCGCCATCGCTAATCTGCGAGGCGGTGCCGGCGGTTACCGTGCCATTGACCGGGTCGAACACCGGGCGCAGTGCCGCCAGCCCTTCGACGGTGGTCTCCGGGCGGATGGTCTCATCTTGATCCATCATAAACAGCGCGCCACTGGCGTCGTGCGCTTGAGTAGCGACAATTTCATTGGCAAAACGGCCAGCGGCTGTCGCCTCGGCGGCGAGCCGGTGTGAGCGAGCGCCCATGGCATCTTGCGGCTCGCGGGTAAAGCCGTGCAAACGGCCGAGATATTCTGCGGTCATACCCATCTGCATAGAGGCTGAGGCGACCGACAGCGTCGCTTTTGAGCCGGGATCGAGATCATGGGTCATGGGGATATGGCCGAGATGCTCTACCCCGCCGACCATATAGACATCACCCAGCCCCGCCATAATATTGGCCGTGGCGGTGTGCAGAGCGCTCATCGAGGAGCCACACAGCCTATTGACCGTTTGCGCCGGCACAGTGTGGGGAATTTTCGACAGCAACAAGGCGTTGCGAGCAATATTAAAAGCCTGTTCGCGGGTCTGCATCACGCAGCCCCATATCACATCGTCGATCTCGGCAGGGTCGAGCGCAGCGGAGCGCTCCAGCAGTGCATCCATCAGATGAGCAGAGAGCTCTTCAGCGCGCGAGTAGCGAAACGCGCCATTTTTGGAACGACCCATCGGGGTGCGGACGAAGTCGACAATTACCACATCGGTTGGTTTGATAGTCACGCTAATTCTCCTAAATATGTAGTTCGATCAAGTGGGCCGCGGCGCTCAGTACCAGCTGCCGCCGGCAGCGGCTTTTTTGCGCATAGAGTCTGTCGGGGCGTAAAGCGGGCTGAGGCTGGCATATTTGTCACCGCGCGCACAGATCTCGGCCAAACCGACCTCGTCCATCCAGCGGCACAAGCCACCGCGGAACGCTGGGAAGCCAACACCGTAGATAAAGGCCATATCCGCTTCGGCCGGCGAGGCGACAATGCCCTCGTCGAGACAGTGCACCAGCTCGGTGGCCATCGCCACCATCAGCCGATCGACAATCTCTTGCTCGTCAAACTGTTTAGCTGGGCCAAAGGCACCGGCCAGCATTTCAATGGCAACGTCGTCAACCACTTTGACGCGGCGGCCGCGCTTGTCGAGCTCATACTTGTAAAAGCCTTGGCCGCTCTTTTGGCCGAGCCGTCCCGCGTTGTACATCATCACTGCAGCAGCGTCGCTGTCGGGCTTAATGAACCGCTCCGACAGGCCGTCGATCATCACGTCGTAACAGTGTGCCAGCGTGTCGATACCAACCACATCCATCAGATAACCAGGACCCATCGGCCAGCCCCACTTCTCCATCACTTTGTCGATCTGACGGAAGTCGGCGCCTTCGCGCAGCAGCATCTCAAAGCCAAACATATAGGCAAACAGCACCCGGTTGACCAAGAATCCCGGGCAGTCATTAACCACTACCGGTTTTTTGCCCAAGCCCAGGGCATAATCGACAACACTGGCGACGGTGGCGTCAGAGGTGTGCTCACCACGGATAACCTCGACCAGCGGCATGGCGTGGACCGGGTTGAAGAAGTGCATGCCGGCAAAGTTTTCCGGGCGCTGCAGCGCCGTCGCTAGGCTGGTAATAGAGATGGTCGACGTGTTTGAGGTGATCACCGCATCGTCGGCCATCTTGCTCTCAAGCTCGGCGAGCACCACTTTTTTGACCTTCTCCAGCTCAACCACCGCCTCGACGGCGATATCGACCTGCTCGATGCCCTCATAAGAGAGCGTCGGGCGAATTTTAGACAACGTCTGCAGCGAGACGATCGGCTTCATACGGCCGCGGTCGACGCGCTTAGCGAGCAGGCTGCTCGCCTCCGACATGCCCAGATCGAGTGCGGCGTTGTTGATATCTTTCATCAGCGCCGGATAGCCTTTAATGGCATTCTGGTAGGCGATACCGCCCCCCATGATACCGGCGCCAATCACCGCCGCACTCTTAACCTTTTTAGCGCCGCTTTTGAGCGCTTTGGTCTGCGCTTTAGCCGCTTTGCCGAGGTATTGGTCGGCCAAGAACAGGCCGACCATAGCCCGCGCTTGCGGGGTTTGCGTCAAGCCATAAAAGGTTTCGGCCTCTACCGCCAGAGCGCCGTCTCGGTCCAGCCGCGCCGCTTTAGCCATGGCATCGACGGCGGCGATCGGCGCCGGGTAGTTGCGCCCTGCTTTGCCCGCCACCATGGCGCGCACAGTGGTGGTCGACATACCCAGCTCAATATCGTTGAGCTGCAGCGGCGAAGTTTTGGCATGGCGGCGGTTGGCGTAGTCGAGCTTGCCCTCAATGGCTTGCTGAAGCATAGCCAGTGCCGCATCGCGCAGCGCTTCAGGGGCGACTACAGCGTCGACCGCTCCGGCGGCGAGCGCTGCATCCGGGCGCTGTTGGGCAGCAGTGGCGATCCAAGTGGCGGCGGTGTCGTAACCGATGAGGCGCGGCAATCGCACCGTACCGCCCCAGCCGGGAATAATACCGAGGTTGACCTCCGGCAGTCCCACTTGTGCGGCGCTGCTCATCACGCGAAAGTCAGCGCCCAGGCACAGCTCAAAACCGCCGCCCAGTGCAAAGCCGTTAATCGCCGCGATAGTCGGGTATGGCAGCGCCTCGATACGGTTGATGTTGCCGTTGTTAGCGCCACCCCAGAGCTGAAATTCGTCTTTCGGCTTATCGAACAGTGAGACAAATTCGGTGATGTCGGCGCCGACAATAAATACCGGCTTGGCGCTGGAGAGCAGCAGCCCGCTGACGCCGGCGGCGTTGTCGAGGGCATCCAGAGCGGCGGTCAATTCGCCGACAGTGGCTGCGTCAAATTTATTGACTGACTCGTTTTTATTGTCAAAGCAGAGCTCGGCGACACCGTTGTCATGCAATGTCAGTGAGAGTGTATTACCCGTATACATAGGATCTCCTTGGAGTATTTTACTTGTGTAGAGCGTGACAATTAATGGGCCGGCAGCTCAGCGTTCAACCCACAATTACCTTGGCATCATTTCACTACCCAGTGCCACTGGCAATAATTGTCGCAGAGTTTGTGTGGCCTGTGAGTTCTGTCTTGACGTCAGCGGTTGTTTTAAATCTCTACTACCAATGTCGAGTATCTAGCCTGCCCGGCTATTGTTAAATTCTCATCGTCCCTCAACTCCTATAACAGGATTACAACAAAAGGAAGGTGGCACTATGTCTGATAGCAACACGCAAGCAACTGCCTATTGGAAGGAAAACCTAGCGATCATTGTCAAAATCATGGTCGTCTGGTTTGTCGTTTCATTTGGCTTCGGGATCCTCTTGGTCGATCAGCTCAATGCAATCACTATCGGTGGTTACAAATTAGGCTTCTGGTTCGCCCAGCAAGGGTCAATTTATATTTTCGTCGTGCTGATTTTCTATTACGCCAAGAAGATTGAGCAGCTCGATGAAAAATATGATGTCCACGAAGATTGATCGTCCATAACACTTAGCAAGAACAATAGGGGTAGCACTATGGATCTACAAACCTTGACCTATACCGTGGTCGGAGCAACATTCTTGCTCTATATCGGTATTGCAATTTGGGCCCGGGCGGGAACGACCGGGGAATTTTATGTGGCGGGTAAAGGCATTGGCCCTATCCAAAACGGTATGGCAACTGCCGCTGACTGGATGTCGGCCGCTTCGTTCATCTCCATGGCAGGCCTGATCGCCTACATGGGCTACGGCGGCTCAGTATTCCTGATGGGCTGGACCGGTGGATTCGTGCTGTTGGCTCTGCTGCTGGCACCTTACCTGCGCAAGTTCGGCAAGTTCACCGTGCCCGAGTTTATCGGCGACCGCTACTACAGCAACTCTGCTCGCGTTGTTGCCGTGATCTGTCTGATCATCGTCTCGGTCACCTATGTTATCGGCCAGATGAAAGGCGTCGGCGTAGCGTTCTCGCGCTTCCTCGAGACTGACTACGACACCGGCCTTTACATCGGCATGACCATTGTATTCATCTACGCCGTGCTCGGCGGCATGAAGGGTATTACCTACACCCAGATCGCTCAGTACTGTGTACTGATCTTTGCCTACACTGTGCCGGCAATTTTCATCTCACTGCAACTGACCGGCAACCCGATCCCACAGCTGGGTCTGGGTTCGGCGATGGCTGACGGCAGCGGCACCTTCATGCTCGACAAGCTCGATATGGTCATTCAGGATCTCGGCTTTGGCGAGTACTCAGAGGCGAAACGGTTGAGCACACTGAACATGTTTGCTTACACCATGTCGCTGATGATCGGTACCGCTGGCTTGCCCCACGTTATCATCCGCTTCTTCACCGTGCCTAAAGTTCGCGATGCGCGCACTTCAGCCGGTTGGGCGCTGATCTTTATCGCCATCCTCTACACCACCGCCCCGGCGGTTGGCGCCATGGCGCGCTTGAACCTGATGGACACCATCCAGGTGGGTGAAGTGGGCAGCCCCGAGGGCAACTTGGCCTACGAAGATCGTCCGCAGTGGTTCAAAAACTGGGAAAACACCGGTCTGCTCAAGTTTGAAGACAAGAACGGTGACGGTCGTATCCAGCACTACAACGACAAAAACCCAGCAATGGCTGCCAAAGCTGCCGAGTTCGGCTGGGCGGGTGATGAAATGGTCAAAGTCGACCGCGACATCATCGTGTTGGCCAACCCCGAAATCGCCAAGCTGCCAAACTGGGTAATCGCCCTGGTGGTTGCCGGCGGTCTCGCCGCGGCACTCTCTACCGCTGCTGGGCTGCTGTTGGCGATCGCCTCGTCGGTCTCGCACGATCTGCTCAAAGGCATCATCATGCCGGATATCTCTGAGAAGAACGAGCTGATGGCCAGTCGCGTCGCCATGGCGGGTGCTATCGCTGTCGCTGGCTACCTCGGCCTCAACCCACCCGGGTTTGCCGCGGGCACCGTAGCACTGGCCTTTGGTCTGGCTGCCTCATCTATCTTCCCTGCGCTGATGATGGGTATCTTCTCGACCAAGATGAACAAAGAGGGCGCCATCGCCGGTATGATCGCCGGTATTAGCGTCACACTGTTCTACGTGTTCCAGCACAAAGGGATCTTCTTTATTCCTGAGTGGAGCTATCTGGAGTCTTGGGGCAGCAACTGGTTCCTCGGCATTGAGCCCAACGCCTTTGGCTTTGTTGGCGCCATTGTTAACTTTGTGGTCGCCTTCGCGGTAGACAAAGTGACCGCTGAACCGCCGCAACACATCCAGCAACTGGTTCTCGACGTGCGTACACCGCGCGGCGCGGCAGGTGCTATCGACCACTGAGGTAGTCACTCAGCGGTACCAGGGGGAGCGCTACTGCGGTAGCCTCCCCTTTTTTTATCCGGTAAAGTCACAGCCATAACAACAACTAACGAGCACTTTTTATGATGACTGTCATTGAATACGCGCTGGTTCTCAGTGGCGTTATTACTGTCTGTACCTCGCTGTTTTACTACTACCGCCGCACCGGCGACAAATTCCGAATCGGCCAGCTGCTGCGCGGCCGGCTTGAGCTTGACGGTCGCGAGTTTCTGTTTAATCGCATCGGCCTCTATCTGCTGGCAATGGGTGTGATGATTCGCTACGTCAATCAGATATTCCTGGGCTAGCAACCGTGTCCGCGCCACTGTTAGCCACGCTGTCGGCGCTCTACTTAGGGCTGCTGTTTCTGATCGCATGGGCTGGCGACCGCAAGCCAGTCGGTCAGTATTCTCGCTATCAGCCGCTGCTCTATTCGCTCTCCTTGGCGGTCTACTGCTCGAGCTGGACCTTCTACGGGGCGGTCGGCACCGCTGCCACCAGCGGTTGGGCGTTTATCTCGATTTACCTCGGCCCGCTGCTGTTATTCCTGTTTGGCCAGCGTCTACTGGGCAAAGTGGTGCGCATCGCTAAACGCAAGCGCACCACCTCTATCGCCGACTTCATCGCCACCCGCCACGGCAACAGCCAAGCGGTGGCGGCGCTAGTGACGGTACTGGCACTGCTCGGCACCATCCCCTATATCGCTCTGCAGCTAAAAGCGGTCTCGGCCACTTTTAACCAGCTGGCGGCTGTCGATATCACCATTAACGGCGGCGTCATTGCCGACACCGCGCTCTATGTCTCGTTAATTTTGGCGCTGTTCGCCATTCTTTTTGGCGCCCGTCGCATCGATGCCACCGAGCATCACCGCGGCATGATCCATGCGGTGAGTTTTGAGTCGCTAGTCAAGTTGTTAGCACTCTGCTGCGTGGCGCTTTTTGCCTGGGCGATGCTCTCCCAGCAGCAGCTGGCAACACCGCTGGCGAGCACTGTTACCGCCACCTTTGAGCGGTTGCATATCAACGGCAACTTTGTCAGCTCCACGCTGCTGGCGGCGTGCGCCATGCTCTGTCTGCCGCGTCAATTCCAGGTGCTGGCAGTCGAGAGCCGCGGCGACGAGCTAAAAACCGCGCGCTGGGCATTTTCGGGCTATCTGGTTGTAATCTCGCTGGCGGTGATCCCCATCACTCTCTACGGCCTACACAGCTTTGGCACTGCCAGCGGCGGCGATATGTTCGTGCTATCGCTGCCGATGGCTCACAGCAGTAGCGTTGCCAACCAGTTGCTGGCCACCTTTGTCTACATGGGCGGTCTGTCAGCGGCCACCGGCATGGTCATAGTCGCCACAGTGGCCCTGTCAACGATGATCTCTAACGATCTCGCATTGCCGCTGATACTCAAATACAGCCAGCGCCAGCGCGCTGATTTTTACCCCCTGCTGCTGGCGCTGCGCCGCACCGCTATCGTGGTCATTATGCTGCTGGCGTTTAGCTACTACCGCGCCACTGCCGGCTTTGGTGCGCTGGCCAGCATCGGTATTCTAGCGTTTGCCGCCGCCGCCCAGATCGCCCCGGCCATGCTTGGCGGTCTCTACTGGCGCGGTGGTCACCGCCACGGCGCCTTAGTGGCGATCAGCGCCGGCAGCCTGCTGTGGTTCTACACACTCATGCTGCCAACGCTGATTGCGGCAGGCTGGCTCGACAGCGCACTGCTCAGCCATGGGCCGTGGCAGCAGAGTTGGCTGCGCCCCACCGCACTGTTTGGTATCGACTTTGCCGATACACTGACCCACGGCGTATTCTGGAGCTTGTCGGTCAATGGCCTCTGCTACTGGCTTTTCTCACGGCGCGCCAAACCCAACCTCACAGACCGACTACAGGCCGCCTCTTTTTTTGAAGGCCAAGAGCGTGTCGCCGGCAGCCACAGCGACCATCAGATTACCGTCGGCGACATCCGCGAGCTGTGTCGCCGCTTTGTCGGCAACGACCGCACTGCCCGCTTTGTCGAGCAGTTAAAACTTGAGGGCACGCGCCTCTCCCTCAACAGCCCAGCCAGTGCCGAGCTGCTCAAACAGGCCGAGAAGCTGCTCGCCTCCAGCATCGGCTCGGCCTCGGCGCGCAACATTATCGAGACGGCTATTCAGGTCAGCAGCGACCAGACTCCGGCCGACCTACTCGATCTGCTCGACCAGACCTCGGCCGCGATTCAATTTAACCGCGGCCTGTTGCAAGCGACGCTGGACAACATCAGCCAAGGGGTTAGCGCTATCGATCAAGACCTCAACTTGGTCGCTTGGAACCGTCCCTATCTCGATCTGTTTGCCTACCCGAAAGATTTTATTCACGTCGGCATGCCGATCGCCGAGGTGATCAAGCTCAACCTACAGCGCGGTATGATTGGCGAAGAGAGCGTCGACAAAGAGGTCGCTAGGCGCTTGATGCATATGCGCAACGGCACCAGTTATAGCGTCGAACGGATGTGGCGCGGGCGAGTATTGCGCTTTCAGGGCAACCCGATGCCCGACGGCGGCTACGTGACCACCTTTACCGATATTACTGATCTTGTCGCAGCGCAGCGCGAACTGGAGCAGACCAATAGCAACCTTGAGCAGCTGGTGGCCAAACGCACCCGATCGCTGTCGCAAGCCAATAGCGCTCTTCAACACGCCACCCGTGAAGCGGAGCGGGCCACGGCGAGTAAAACCCGTTTCTTAGCCGCTGCCAGCCACGACCTGCTGCAACCTTTAAATGCCGGCAAATTGTTTATCGGTGCACTCCAAGAGCCCGATCCCACCCCGCTCGAGCCGCGCCGCCAGCAGCTGGCCAAACGGGCCATGGCGTCACTGCAGAGCGCTGAGTCGCTGCTGCGAGCGCTGCTGGATATCTCCAAACTGGATGCCGGCGCCCTGCAGCCCAACCGCAGCGACGTGGCCATTGCCGAGGTGTTGGCACCGCTCGCCTCCGAGTTTGCAGCGATAGCCGCCGACAAAGGGCTGGTCTTGAAAGTGCGCCCCTGCCGCCACACTGTGCACAGCGATCCACAGCTACTGCGCAGTATTTTGCAGAACTTTATTGCCAATGCGGTCCGCTACACCGACAGCGGTCGCATCTTAATTGCCTGCCGCCGGCGCAAAGGCCAATTGGTCATTGAAGTGCGCGACAGCGGGCCCGGTATTGATGAGAGCCAACAGCAACTGATATTCAACGAGTTTCACCGGCTCGCCAACAGTGCCGACACGCAAGGGCTAGGGCTGGGGCTGGCGATCGCGCAACGCATCGCGGTACTGCTCAACCACCCGCTAGCGCTGCGCTCACTGCCGCAACGCGGCTCGACATTCAGCGTGCAGGTGCCGCTGGGGACCACCGAACAGCTGCCGCTGCGCATGCCTCAACAGCCAACCGCTGGACGCACACTGCGCGAGCTGCGGGTACTTTGCGTCGACGATCAAGCCGATATCGTCGAGGCGAGTCTGGCACTGCTGCACAGCTGGGGCGCGCAGGCGACCGGCGCCAACCGCTTTGCCACTGCCCAGCAGCTTCTCGACAGCAGCGAACAGTTCGACATCGTCCTCGCCGACTACCGTCTCGACGCCGGCCGCACCGGCTTAGAGTTATTAGAACGCTACTGCGCCAGCGCCGCTGACAGCAGCCGCCCTGCCGGAGTGATCATCTCTGCCGAACAGGGGGCAGAGATTGCCGAGCAGATTGAGGAGGCGGGGTTTTATTTTATGGCCAAGCCGGTCGATCCACAGCAGCTGCGCGAGCTGTTGGCCGCGCTGATGCGGATGCGCAAAAAAACGCCCTAGTGGTTCTGCTCGGGCAGAGAGAGTGCCGCCGCTGCGATGACCGCTTGGGTGCGGCTGCGCACGTTGAGTTTGCGAAAGATCGCCGTCATGTGCGCTTTAACAGTCGCCTCTGAGATCGCCATGTCATAGGCGATCTGCTTATTGAGCATGCCGTTTTTGAGGTAGCCGAGCACCTTAAGTTGCGACGGCGTCAGGCTCGAAAAACCCGCCAACTGCTCACCAACAGCCGCTTCTGCCAGCGGCGGGTGTGATGGTTGGCCACTGAGCAGCGCGTTCAAAGCGGTGCAGATAGCCTCTAGCGATTCTGTTTTGGGGATATAACCGAGCGCGCCAAAGCCGATCGCTTTGGCAATAATTTCATCTTCGGTGCAGGCCGAGACTATCGCCACCGGCAACTCGGGGTACTCGTTGCGCAGCTGCAACAAACCGGCAAAGCCGTCGACATCGGGCAGGTAGAGATCCAACAGCAGCAGCTGCGGCGCAAGGCCGTTGCGCAGCTGCTCAATCGCCTCGCTAAAATTACCGCACTCAACCACAGCCGCAGTGGGGGCCGCTTTGGCGATAGCCAGTTTTACCGCATCGCGAAACAACGGGTGGTCGTCCGCGATTAAAATTGTCTGACTCATCTCTACCCTCGTGAGCCCTGCGCCGGGTGCGCAGGCTTTTTTTTGTTTTTTTAACTACTGCAGCGGCCGTCTGTGCGGCATGCTTTTCTGCACGAGGAGTATAGAACAAAACTCGACGCGCTGTTAAGACCAAAGTCTGACAGACCTATTGCCAATTTTGCCGAGCACCGAATTGGTCAATTATCGTTGCGCAACGCAATAAAAACCCTTGGGAGGGATGAATGAAAACCATAAAATCACTATTAGCGGCATCTATTGCCACGGCCGTTTTGGCTCCGTCTTTAGCTATGGCCGGTGGCGCTGGCGACAACGACGCCCGCATCGCCGCCCTGGAGGCGCAAATTGCCGAACTCAAGGCGATGATGTCAGGCCAGATTCAAGAGCAACAAGTACTCGCCAGCCGCGTTGAAACCGTCAGCAAGTCGGCCAAAACCGGCCCCGGCTACGACGTTAAAATTGGCGGCTACATCAAAGCCGATCTGACCTGGACCAAAGCCAGCAACGGCGACCCCAACAATGTTGGCTTTTACTTCCCCACCCAGATCCCGGTCGGTGCCGACGGAACGGGTGAAGGTGCCGCAGCCGACATGACCGTCGCCGAGTCGCGCATCAACTTTAGTGCCACCCGCGAACTCGATGGCCACACCCTGACCTTCTTCACCGAAATGGACTTTTACGGTGGCGGCGGCAACGAGATTGCCACCAACAGCATGAATCCAAGACTGCGCCACGCCTTTATTAAGTATGACAACTGGCTGATCGGCCAGACCTGGTCGACCTTCCAAGATGTCTCGGCACTGGCGGAAAACCTCGACTTTATCGGCCCCGCCGAAGGCACCACGTTTGTGCGCCAGACTCAGGTGCGCTACACCAATGGCGGCCTGCAGCTGGCGGTCGAGAACACCAATACTCGTCTCAACAATGGCGGCACGGCCACATTGACAGATGATGGCGCCATTCCCGATATCGTCGCCAAGTACACTTTCAAGGGTGACTACGGCCATGTCGCTGTCGCCGGTATTTATCGCGACCTCACCTGGGAGACCGCCACTGAGGAATACAGCGACACCGGTTTGGGTATCAGTGTCTCTGGTAAGTTGAATGTGGGCGACAGCGGCGATGACTTCCGCTTTATGTTCACCACCGGCAGCGGTGTCGGTCGCTACCTAGGCATTACCGGTACTCCGGGCGCAGTATTTAACGCCGACAGCAACGATATCGAGGCGATCGACTCGACCGGCGGTTTTGTCAGCTACCGCCACCTTTGGAACAGCCAGTGGCGTTCTAACTTCACCTACTCAATGCAGAATGTCGACAACGACGTCGCTTTGACCGGTGATGGCGCCATCAAAGACTTGAACAGCATTCACGTCAACCTGCTCTACTCACCCACGCCTAAGGTCACCTTCGGCGCCGAGTACATGACTGCCGAGCGCGAGCTCGAGAGTGGTCTGACTGGCGATCTTGATCGCCTGCAGTTCTCGGCTAAATACGCGTTTTAACCGCAACACCCCCACCCCGGGCCAACCGCGCCCGGGGTGAACCAGAAACCCTGTGAGACATTGAGCGCAACTGGCCCGCCAGCTTGCGCTTTTTTTTGCCCGCGCACTGTGTTGACAGAGCGCAACTAGCGCCACCGCGGCGTGGGTTACACTGGCCAGTAACGACCTGTTGAGGATTTGCTATGAGCAGTGGCGAGCTTACCGACATTCAGCGCTTTCTCAGCCAAGCCAGCCCATTCGCCGAGCTCGGCGACGAGCTGCTGGCCATGGTCAGCGGCAATCTGCAGATTATCTACCGGCGCCGCGGCAGCCCCATCGCCCTCGACCAGCGGCTCTATCTGGTCCGCTCTGGCGCGGTAGAGCTACGCAACCAAGATGGCACCCTGATCGATCAGATCGGCCCCGGCGACGGCTTTGGCCCGCGCGCCTTGGTCGACCACAACGGCTGCGACAGCGCCCAGTGCAGTGAGGACAGCCTGCTTTATTTGCTCGCCGACGGCCTGTTTGAAAAACTCTGTGAACTCAACAAACCGTTCCGCCGCTTTTTTACCGTGCCGCACCAGTCGCGCATCCGCCTCGCCGTCGCCAACCGCGGCGACACCCTGTCGTTGACCGCCAAGGTTGGCTCACTGTTACAGCGCAGCCCAGTCACCATCGACAGCAGCGCATCGATACGCAGCGCCGCCGAGCGCATGAGCGAACAGCGGCTGTCGTCGATGCTGGTCTGCGATAACGGCCGCTTGGTCGGCATGTTCACCGACAGTGACCTGCGCCGGCGGGTGGTCGCCGCAGGGCTCGACACCCAACAGCCGGTCGCCGCGGTGATGAGCCCGACACCGATTACCGTCAACGCCGACAGCTTTGTGTTTGAGGCGATTGTCACTATGAGCCAGCACAATATTCACCACATTCCAGTGCTCGATAACAGCGGCCAACTCGCCGGGCTGATCACCACCACCGACCTGATTCGGGCACAGCGCTCGCAGCCGGTCTTTTTAGTCGGCGAAGTGTTCAAAGCGCAGAGCCGCGACAAGCTTGCCGAAATCGCCAGCGCCGTGCCCGACCTGTTCGCCCGCCTCGTCGAGGCCGATGGCCGCGCCGGCGATATCTCGCGGCTGCTCACCGTGGTCTCCGACGCCATTACTCAGCGGCTGCTGCAGCTCGGCGAACAGCAGCTCGGCGCAGCCCCGGTCGCCTACGCATGGCTCGGTTTCGGCTCGCAGGGGCGCGAAGACCAAAACATCAGCTCCGACCAAGACAATGCGCTGCTGCTGGCCGATAACTATTGTGACGAGCAGCACGGCGACTACTTCGCCCAGCTCACTGCGTTTGTCTGCGACGGCCTCGATAGCTGCGGCTATGTCTACTGTCCCGGCGGCATTATGGCGATGAACAGCCAATGGCGCATGACCGCGAGCGACTGGCAGCGCCAGTTCCGGCGCTGGATCAACCAACCCGAGCCGAAAGCGGTAATGCACACCAGCATCTTTTTTGACCTGCGAGTGGTCGCCGGCGCGGCTGAGCTGGCGCAGCCACTGCAACAGACCATCCTCCACGGCGCCGCCGAGAACCGCATTTTTCTCGCCCACCTGGCGACCAACTGCCTTAAACACACACCACCGCTCGGCTTCTTTCGCAACTTAGTGGTGGAGGGACGCGGCGAACACAAAGACCAACTCGACCTCAAACACAAAGGCTCGATTGCCATCACCGATCTGGCCCGTCTCTACGCCTTGGCCAACCGAGTTAGCGCCATTAATACCAGCGAGCGGCTGCGCGATCTGGCCGACACTGGCGCACTCAATCGCAAGGATGTGCGCAACCTGCTCGATGCCAACGAGTTTATCAATACCATCCGTCTACAGCACCAAGCTCAAGAGCTGGCGCGCGGCCAGCAGCCCGACAACTACGTGGCACCCAGCACGCTCAGCAGCCTACAGCGCAGCCACCTCAAGGACGCCTTTCACATCATTAAACGCTCGCAAGAGCTGATCGCTCGCAACTTTTTGGGGGGCGGTTGATGGTTACTCTCAACCGCGCAGTCAGCCGCGATGTTTAGCTCCAAACGTTTAACTCTATGGAACCGCGCGCGTATCTGCAAAGCCAAGCCGATTGCGAAAATTTACCGGTCGCAGCTACCGCTACTAACGCTGCGCGTCGACCAGGCACCACTGCTGGCGATCGATCTGGAGATGACCGGACTGGATGCCCACCGCGACCACATTCTCAGTATCGGCTGGGTGCCGATCAACCGCGGTGCCATCGACACCGAGGGGGCGCAACACTGGTTGATAAAAACCGACCGCGAGGTTGGCGACAGCGCCACTATTCATGGCATCACCGACAGCCAGCGGGCCACTGCCACGGATAAAAAACAGGTGATGGGACGCTTTTTAAATGCCTGTCGCGGCCGCTTACTGCTGTTTCACCATGCGCCACTGGATCTCGCCTTCATCGATCGCTCGTGCCGCATCGCCTTTAACAGTGGTTTTCGCCCGGCACTCATCGACACCTTGGCGGCCGAGCGCAAACGGCTGGCTCGCCACACCGACAGTATCGGCCAGGGGGCACTGCGTTTAGCCGCCTGTCGCGAGCGCTATGGGCTGCCCAGTTACAGCGGCCACAACGCGCTGGCCGATGCGCTGGCCACCGCCGAGCTGTTTTTGGCGCAAGTTAGCGCCGATGGCGACAGCCCTGTCAGCCGCTATCTGCTGTAGCGTTAGAACGGCCCAAACAGCGCCACATCATCGGCGGCTGAGCGCCACGGCACCCGCCACTGCTGCGCCAACCAGTGCAGCGTCGGCTCACTAAAAAAACTGATGTGGGTCGGGTCGTTCTTGTAGTGCCAGCGGGCAAAGCGCTCGGCGTTGAGCACCCGTTTAGTCATAATCAGCAGCCAGCCGCCGGCGCGCAGCTGTTGCCTCAGCGGCAGCAGATCGCGCTGCGGATTGGCCATATGCTCCACCACCTCGGTGAGGGTAATAAAGTCGTAGTAGCCGTGCGGCGGGGTCTCAGGGAAAAACAGCGGATCGTAGTAGTCGCAGCGGTGGCCGGCCTCGGACAACAATTGGGCCAACAGCGGCGCAGGGCCACAGCCAATATCGACCCCGTGAGCCGCCGCGGTTAACTGTTGCAACAGCGGCGTCGCCGCCCGCTGCAAAAAGTGGCGGTAGCCTGCATCGTCTAAGCGATTATCGTGTAGCTGATACTCGGCCCGTTCGGCCGCCGCGGCGAGGTGGTAGCAGGCCGGCACAAAGACCAGCTGACAGTGCTGACACTGCCAGTAACGGCGGCGGTTGTCCTGAAAAAAACTGCGCGAGTCGCCACTGCTGCAGAGCGGGCAAATTTGGCTTGAATTCACAAAATCCTCTTCAACACAAGACTGTTCGCACCGTGGCCGGCGCGCCATAATAACTGTCGCCGCGCACAGTGTTGCGCACCCTACAGTTCAGCACAAGGTACAGTCCCCGCCGTGACCGCCACGACCGAAAACCCCAACACCGCAGCCGCCAGCTACCCCACCCCAGCGCCGCGCCCCGACAGCGAAATTGCCCAGATTGTACAGTCGGCACTGGCGGGCGAACTCAATTGCCAGCGCTGGCAGATTGACGCCGCTGTCGCCCTGCTCGACGAAGGCGCGACAGTGCCGTTTATCTCCCGTTACCGCAAGGAGGCCACCGGCGCTCTCGACGACACCCAGATGCGCCTACTCGAGGAGAGACTACGCTACCTGCGCGAGCTCGAAGAGCGCCGCGACGCCGTTATCGCCTCAATCGCTGAGCAGCACAAACTCACGGCGTCATTGCACGACAGCCTGCTGCAAGCCAGCAGTAAACAGCGGCTCGAAGATCTCTACCTACCCTACAAGCCAAAACGCCGCAGCAAAGGCCAAATTGCTATCGAGGCTGGGCTGCTGCCGCTCGCTGAGGCGCTGTTGGCAGATCCACAGCTAGACCCTGAGGCCAGCGCAGAGCACTACCTCAACCCCGAGCACGGGATTGAGGAGAGCAAAGCGGCACTAGATGGCGCCAAGTACATATTAATGGAACGGTTTGCCGAGCAGGCCGATCTGCTCGATGAGCTGCGCGCGCTGCTGCGCCGCCAGGCGCAGCTGTTTAGCCAGCCCGCCTACGGCAAAGAGCAGGACAACAGCAGCGCAGCCGCCAAGTTTCGCGACTACCTCGACCACAGCGAACCACTGGCGACGACACCGTCGCACCGCGCTCTGGCCATGCTGCGCGGTCGCCGCGAGGGGTTTTTGCGGCTCAGTGTCGACCTTGCGGTTGAAGAGAGCGCCCACCACCCGTGCCAAGCGATCATCGCCCGCCACGCGGGTATCAGCCACCACAACCGCCCCGCCGATGACTGGCTAGCTGAGGTGGTGCGCTGGTGTTGGAAGATCAAGCTGCAGCTGCACTTTGAAAACGAGCTGCTGAGCGAGCTGCGCGAGCGCGCCGAGCTGGAGGCAATTAAAGTATTTTCAATCAACCTGCGCGATCTGCTGCTGGCGGCACCTGCCGGAGGTAAAGTGACATTGGGGCTCGACCCCGGACTGCGCACCGGCGTCAAAGTGGCAGTGGTCGACGGCACCGGGCGCTACCTAGAGAACGCCACACTGTTCCCCCACCCGCCGCAAAAACAGCAACGCGAAGCCGCCGCAGTGCTGCGCCAGCTGTGCGAGCGCCACAACGTCGAACTGCTGGCCATTGGCAACGGCACCGCCGGTCGCGAAACCGAACAGTTTGTTCAGCAGCTGATAAAAAACCGTGAGCTGCCGACAGTACAGGCGGTGATGGTCAACGAAGCCGGCGCGTCGGTCTACTCGGCCAGCGCTTACGCCGCGCGCGAATTTCCCGAGCTAGATGTGACTATACGCGGCGCCATCTCCATTGCGCGGCGGCTCCAAGACCCACTGGCGGAACTGGTAAAAATTGACCCCAAGGCAATCGGCGTCGGCCAGTACCAACACGATGTCAGCCAGTTGCAGCTCAGCCAGACTCTCGACAACGTCATAGAAGACTGCGTCAACGGCGTCGGTGTCGAGCTCAACACCGCCTCGCCGGCACTGCTCAAACGCGTCTCGGGGCTCAATGCTACTCTCGCCGACAGTGTCGTTGCACTGCGCGACCGGCTCGGCGGGTTTAGCTCGCGCCAGCAGCTGCTGGAAGTGCCGCGGCTCGGCGCCAAAACCTTCGAGCAGGCGGCCGGTTTTTTGCGCATCAACAACGGCAGCAACCCACTCGACCGCTCGGCAGTCCACCCAGAGGCCTACAGCGTGGTCGAGGCGATGGCAGCGAGCATCGATAGCAGTGTCGAGCAGTTAATCGGCAACTCCGCGCTGGTCAAAAAGATCAATTTGCAGCCGTTTGTCAGCGAGCAGTTTGGCCTGCCCTCGCTGCAAGACATTGTCACCGAACTGGCCAAGCCCGGCCGCGATCCGCGTCCCGCTTTCCGCCGAGCACAGTTTAAAGACGGCATCGACAAGCCCAGCGACCTCTCCCCCGGCATGCTGCTGGAAGGGGTTGTCACCAATGTCACTAACTTTGGCGCCTTTGTTGACGTCGGTGTTCACCAAGACGGCTTGGTGCACATTTCGGCCCTTGCCCACAGCTTTGTCAAAGACCCTCATCAGGTGGTCAAGACGGGTGATATTGTCACTGTCAAAGTCATCGAGGTGGATCTGCAGCGCCAGCGTATTGCCCTCTCGATGCGCCTCGATGACGAGTACAATCAAGCCGGCCAAACGAGTGGCAAGCCACTGCCGCGCAGCCACCAGAAGGCCGCTGGCAACCAGTCGCGCAGCGAGCGACGCGGCGGCCAACCGGCTGGCCAGCAAGGCACCATGGCCGCGCTGTTTAAAGCCGCGGCAAAACAGCAGAAACGGCAATAACCCCTGCAATTGAGCTGCTTTGGCAATTGACGCACAGCACTGCGGTCAGTATGATGCGCGCTCTCTCATTGAGAGTGCTTTGGTACGGAAGTCGGGGATTAGCGCAGTCTGGTAGCGCGCCTGCTTTGGGAGCAGGATGTCGGGGGTTCGAATCCCTCATCCCCGACCACTTCCGCCTCCACTGTGTTAAGCGCCCGTAGCTCAGTTGGATAGAGCAACGGCCTTCTAAGCCGTGGGTCAGGGGTTCGAATCCTCTCGGGCGTGCCAATAATTCTTCAAAATGGTGGACGTAGCTCAGTTGGTAGAGCCCCGGATTGTGATTCCGGTGGTCGCGGGTTCAATCCCCGTCGTCCACCCCATTTTCTAAGCGTTGAGCTGACAAAACCTATTCGTACCTTTTGGGGATCGCTTTCTACAGCCATCCTTTGCTGGCGTGCAACTCGCTATTCGGGCAAAATTAGCGCATTAAATTTTTAACAGGAACAACCACCATGCCCGCCCTAATTCTCGATGGCAAAGCCACTGCAGCCGCGTGCGAAGCGCAATTTACCCAGCGTGTTGAAGCGCTTAAAGCGCAGAATAACGGCCTGACACCGATTTTGGCCACCATTTTGGTAGGGGCAGACCCAGCCTCTGCCACCTACGTAAAAATGAAGCAGTCAGCCTGCCGCCGGGTTGGCATGGAGTCCATTGCCGTAGAGATGGACGCGTCCACCACCACCGAGCAGCTGCTGGCAAAAATCGCGGAACTCAATGCCAACCCCAACTGCCACGGTATTCTGCTGCAACACCCGGTGCCGAGTCAGATTGACGAGCGCGCCTGTTTTGACGCCATCAGCCTGGCCAAAGATGTCGACGGTGTCACCTGCTTAGGTTTTGGCCGCATGGCGATGACCGAACCAGCTTATGGCTCAGCCACACCACAAGGCATTATGCGACTGTTGGCCGCCTACGATATCGCGCTGTCGGGCAAGCATGCGGTTGTGGTCGGTCGCAGCCCTATCCTTGGCAAACCGATGGCAGCAATGCTGCTCAACGCCGATGCCACAGTGACCATCTGCCACTCGCGCACTAAAAACTTGGCGGCACACATCCAACAAGCCGACATTGTCGTCGGTGCGGTGGGCAAACCGGAGTTTATCCGCGCTGAATGGATTAAAGATGGCGCTGTAGTGGTCGATGCGGGCTACCACCCCGGCGGTATTGGCGATATAGAACTGGCGCCACTGGTCGAGCGAGTGGCCGCCTATACGCCGGTGCCCGGCGGTGTTGGTCCAATGACCATCAATACCCTGATACAACAGTCGCTTCTGGCCGCAGAAGCGGCCGCCAGCCTGGCCTGAACATGAGCGCCGGCGCTCTGCCGATTGAGCGCCTAGTCGCGCACCGCGGCTTGCGCGCGTACTATCCTGAAAACAGCCTCGAGGGCATCCGCGCCGCACTCGACGCCGGCATTATGCGCGTTGAATGCGATGTCCAGTTCAGCCGGGACGGTGTCGCTATGCTCTATCACGATGCCACCCTCGAGCGGGTAAGCGGCCTGCCAGGCTCTCTGCGCGATTACAGCTGTGCGCAACTCGTGCAACTGCCGGCCGGTGAGCCAAGCCGGTTGGGTGGTAAGTTTCACGCTGTGCATATCCACCCGCTGGCCGACTTGCTGCCGCTGCTCGAGGCCTATCCCAATGCACAGTTATTTGTTGAAATTAAACCGCACTCGCTGACAGATGTCGGCGCGCGCGCTGCAGCCGAGCAGCTCTGCGCCCTATTTGCCGACTACGCGGAACAAGTGGTGCTAATAAGCTTTGCGATTGAGGTAGTCGCATGGGCGCGGCAGTGCGGCTGGCCACTGTGTGGCATAGTGCTCAACACCCTCGACGAGCTGGCCAGTGCGCCGGTCATCGCGCTCAATCCAGACTACATCTTTGTTGACCAGCTACTGCTCGACCGTGCGTTCCATGTCGCCAACTGCGCACTCCCTGCTCAGTGGGTCGCTTACGAAGTGGCCGACCAAGCGATGGGCTGGCAACTTATCAAGCAAGGAATAGCGCTGTTGGAGAGTTTCAACACCGCTGCACTGCTGGCTGCACCACTAAACAGCCATCTCACCAAGAGGTAGCGTGTCTATGACGCCTCAAGTCACAGTATTAATGCCAACCTACAATGGTGCCAAGCATCTGGCCGCGACCATTGACTCAGTTTTGGCGCAGACCTTTGCCGATTTTGAGTTTTTGATCATCAACGACGCCTCGCCAGACAGTGGTGCGACTAGATCGATCGTTAACCGCTTTGACGATTCTCGTATACGTTATATCGAACTCGATAAAAATTTGGGGATCGCGGCTGCTAGCAACAGAGGCTTGGCATTGGCGCGTGGAAAGTATATTGCTCGCCAAGATCACGACGACCTATCGCACCCGAACCGCTTGCAGCGGCAGATTGACTACATGGAGAAGCATCCTGAGGTCGGCGTCTGCGGCACTTGGGCCATCTATTTTAACGAAGGTGGCAGAAGCAAGCGCAAGAGCTATCCGGTGAGCAGTGCAGAGATTAAGGCGCAGCTATTTAACCGTTGCACCATACTCCATCCCAGCGCAGTGATACGCAAGTCACTGCTTGACGAACACCAGATCCAATACAATACCGATTATGCCACCGGCAACGATTTGCGATTGTGGTTGGACTGCATGCCCATAACCGAATTTTACAATATCCCCGAATACCTGTTCAGTTATCGACTACATAACCAAAGGGCGTCTAGAACAAAAAAAACTAGCGCTAATCAAGAAGCTCGATCACTGTTTCAGAGCAAACTCAAAGGGATTGGCTTTGAGCTTGCGGAGCAATATCAGGATCTTTTTTACCATGGTGTTTTAAAAAACCGCAGAGAGGCGCTTTCGTTAGCTGAATTGCGCCAGGTAGAGCTGCTACTGCATGACATTATGCGCGCCAACGAGCAGAGCGGTTATTTTCCCAAGGCGGAGTTCAGAGAAGAGCTGGGGTTACTTTGGCACAGGCGTTGTATGACTTTTATACAAAAAAACTGGCGCTCGCCACGCTCAGTTTACCGTGATGCAACGATGCGGCATTTTCATCGCCGCTACCGCTACTACACCGCTCTGCGCTGGCTAATGCGACTACTGCCCAGCGCCAATAATCCGAGCTGAGCAGTGAGCAAGCACACTTTGCCAATTCGATGCCGGTAGGCCTAGCGCCTCGGCGACTGCTCCAGAGTCCAGCACTGAGTTAGCTGGCCGCGCCGCGGCTGTCGGGTACTCTGCAGTGCTGATCGGTGTTAGCTGCGGCGCGCGGGCTAACAGGCCGCTAGCCACTGCCTCGGCAAACAGGCTCTGAGCTAACTGGTGCCAGCTGCAGCTTGGCGTACCGCCATAGTGATAGATCTGATTATCGAGTTCGGCGCAGCCGCTCTCGCTCATTTTTTCTGCAGCGGCAACTAATACCGCGGCCAGATCACCCGCATAGGTGGGTGAACCGAATTGATCGGCGACAACACTCAACTGATCGCGCTCGGCGCCAAGTCGCAACATGGTTTTCACAAAGTTATTGCCGTGCTCGCTGAACACCCAAGCGGTGCGCACAATCAGATAGCGGCAGCCACTGGCGGCAATAGCCTGCTCGCCGGCCAGCTTGCTGGCGCCGTAGACGCCCAGTGGCCGAGTGATGTCCTGAGGGGTGTAGGCGCCCTGCTTGCTGCCATCAAAGACGTAGTCGGTCGAGACATGCAGCAATGGAATACCGGCTTGTTTGGCCGCCGCGGCGAGGTTACCAGCGCCGTCGCGATTGACCCGATAGGCAGCGGCGGGCTCGCTCTCAGCCCTGTCGACCGCGGTGTAGGCGGCGCAATTGATAATTGCCGAGTACTGTGCGGTTTTAATCTGTGCGGCTACTGCGGCGTCATCGCCAATATCGAGTTGGCGGCTGTCGAGAGCGACGTGTGCCCTATCAACTGCGCTAAGACGCTCGCACACCGAGCGGCCGAGCTGGCCGTTGGCACCAGTGACCAGAACAGTCATGGCGTGCTCTGATAATGGCTGGCGACCCAGTCGCGGTAGGCGCCCGAGGTGACATCGGCCACCCACTGCGGGTTGGCCAGATACCACTGCACGGTTTTGCGAATGCCGCTGTCGAAGGTTTCAGCCGGCCGCCAGCCGAGCTCGCGCTGCAGCTTGCCGGCGTCGATCGCGTAGCGGCGGTCATGGCCGGGGCGGTCTTGTACGTAACGGATCTGCTCTGCGTAGCTGCGCGAATCGGCGCGCGGCGCCAACTCATCGAGCAGGCTACAGAGTGCTTGCACCACCTCGATATTGGTCTTCTCGTTCCAGCCGCCGACGTTGTAAACCTCACCACAGCTGCCCGCCTCGAGCACCCGCCGGATCGCCGCGCAGTGGTCGCTGACATAGAGCCAGTCGCGCACCTGTTGGCCGTCGCCGTAAATCGGCAGCGGCTCGCCGGCGAGTGCGTTCTGGATACAGAGCGGAATCAATTTTTCCGGAAAATGGTATGGGCCGTAGTTGTTCGAGCAGTTGGTGGTGAGTACCGGCAGCCCGTAGGTGTGGTGGTAGGCACGCACCAAGTGGTCGCTGGCCGCCTTACTCGCCGAATAGGGGCTATTGGGCTGATAGGGGTGTGTTTCTGTAAACGCGGGGGCCTCTCTGTCTAGCGTGCCGTAGACCTCGTCGGTGGAGACATGCAAAAACCGAAACGCCGCCTGCGCCGCGCTTTCCAATTCGCCCCAGTAGGCGCGCACCGCTTCTAACAGGTTGAATGTGCCGTTGACGTTGGTCGCAACAAACGCGGCCGGCCCGCTAATCGAGCGGTCGACGTGCGACTCGGCGGCAAAGTTAACCACTGCGCGCACTTTGTGCTGGCGCAACAACTGGCCGATCAGCTCGGCATCGCCGATATCGGCCTGAATAAAAATATGCCGGCTATCACCCTCTAAGCTGGCCAAATTGGCTAAGTTGCCCGCGTAGGTGAGCTTGTCGACGTTGACCACTGGCTCATCGCCGCAGGCCAACCAGTCGAGCACAAAGTTGGAGCCGATAAAGCCGGCGCCGCCGGTGACTAGAATCATAGTAACTGTCCTTGGGGTTTGCTTTCGGTGTCATCCATTATGGGTAGCAGCGCTCGACATCGAACAGCGGCGCCGCGCTGTCTTTAGCGGAGAGGTTTGGCGCCACGCCGGCCAACGGCCACTCAACCGCGAGGGTTGGGTCGTCCCAGCGGATCGCCCGCTCGTCGGTCGGCTGGTAGTAGTCGGTGGTTTTGTAGAGAAAATCCGCGCTGTCGCTGAGCACCAAAAAGCCGTGGGCAAAACCCGCCGGCAGCCACAACTGCTTAAAGTTGCTGGCGCTCAATTCGATACCGTACCACTGCTTAAAGGTTGGTGAACTGCGGCGCAGATCTACCGCGACATCAAAGACGCTGCCGTCGGTTACTCGCACCAGTTTGCCCTGCGGCGCAGTAAACTGGTAGTGAAGGCCACGCAGCACGCCGCGCGCCGAACGGCTGTGGTTGTCTTGGACAAAACTCACTTCACTACCGACCGCGCGGTTGAAGTCGCGCTGGTTAAAGCTCTCCAAAAAAAAGCCGCGCTGATCGCCAAACCGCTGCGGCTCTATCACCAGCAGGTCGGCCAGCGGTGTCTGAGTGACTTTCAGGCTCATCGCTTGGCCACCAGTTTCATCAGGTATTTGCCGTACTCGTTTTTCAGCAGCGGTTTGGCCTGCTCAACCACACTCTCGGCATCGATCCAGTCCTGCTGCAGCGCGATCTCCTCCGGGCAGGCCACCATCAACCCCTGGCGGTGCTGGATGGTAGCAATAAAGCTTGACGCCTCTAGCAAGCTGTCGTGCGTGCCGGTGTCGAGCCACGCATAACCGCGCCCCATCACCTCAACAGACAGCTCGCCAGCCGCCAAGTACCGCTGGTTGACATCGGTGATCTCCAGTTCGCCGCGCGCCGAAGGGGCGATCGAACGGGCGATATCGACCACCTGGTTGTCGTAAAAATAGAGCCCGGTCACAGCGTAGCTACTTTTTGGCTCGGCCGGCTTCTCTTCTATCGAGCGCGCTTGGTATTGTTTATCAAACTCGACCACCCCGTAACGCTCTGGGTCTTTGACATGGTAGGCAAACACCGAGGCGCCCTGCCCGCGCGCCGCGGCGCGCTCGAGCTGTAACTGCAGATCGTGGCCGTAGAAGATGTTGTCGCCAAGCACCAGCGCCACACCGTCGTCACCGATAAAGTCGGCACCGATTATAAATGCTTGGGCGATACCGGCCGGCTCGGCCTGTATCTCATAGCTGAGCGACAGCCCCCACTGGCTACCGTCGCCGAGCAGCTCTTGAAAACGCGGGGTGTCCTGCGGGGTCGAGATAATCAGTATGTCGCGAATACCGGCCAGCATCAGAGTGCTCAGCGGGTAAAAAATCATCGGCTTGTCGTAAACCGGCAGCAGCTGCTTGCTGAGTGCGCGGGTGGCCGGGTAGAGCCGGGTGCCGGAGCCGCCGGCGAGCACTATTCCTTTGCGTATCATCGTTCGTCCTTTTGGTGTTTTCGGGTTGCTGACACGGCCGCTAGTTTACCATCAAGTAGTTTCTGCAGCGCGGCAGCTAACGCTGTACCGATCTGCTTGCTAGAAAAATAGCGGCGGTAACTGGCCAGCGCCGCCTGGCGCAGGGGTTGACCAAGCTCTCCGACTGCCGCGGCCATCGCTGTTGCCAATGCCTGCGGCGAGCCGGCCGGCACAAAAAACAGACCATTCTGCGCGCCCAGCTGGGCGGGGTAGGCACTGCTCGCCATGGTGATTACCGGCAGACCACAGGCTAGCGACTGGTAGACTTTGTTCGGTATCACCCGCGCCGATTTCGCCCCGCTGCCAAAAATACCCAGACCTAGATCGGCGCGGCCAATCCTCGCCGGCAGCTCGTGCAGCGCTATCCAGTCGGCAAATTCAACATCGACCAGCGGGTTGTTGGCCTCGGCGGCGATGGTTTGGCAATCCGCGCGCTGCGGGCCGTCGCCTAAAAAGCACAGCTTTATCGCCGGCCCGTGGTAGTGGTGTAGCGCCTCGGCAATAACTGTTGCCCCTTGCAGGCCGATAAACGAACCAAAAAACAGCAGCTCAGGCCGTGCCGGCAGCTGGTATGCGCCAGCTGGCGGAGTAAACAGTGTCTCCTCGGCGCTCACCGGCAGCACCACAATCCGCTCTAAAGCGACGCCGTGAGTAGCGTGAAAGTACTGGCGATGCGCCTGGGTATCGGCGATCAACAGCTCAGCACGGTTAAACAGCGTCGACTCCCAGCGCAACAATCGCCGCCCCCGCCAGCTATCGGCGCTGTATTTGCGCCGCTCGTTGACGCGCTTATCAAAAGCGCTGATTAACGGATCGAAGATCACAGGCAAGCCGCGCCGCCGCGCGTAGCGTACGGCAGCGGCCATGTCGCGCTGGCGAAAACACGGCACCCACACCGCATCGACCGCCGGCAACCGCCGCAGCGCCGCCTCAATATCGCCGAACTTAGAGAGTAGCGGCTGGAAAACCACCAGCTCGACGCCGAGTTTTTTTAGCTCGGCAATCACCGTTCGGTTGCGCGGATAGTCGGGGCCGTAGGCGCCGGTGCGACCCCACCAGAGTATCTGTCTCATCGCGCCCGCCCGCGGCCATAGCTCAGCACGCCGATAGCTCCTCTAACAACGTTTGCCACTGCTGCATTACCGCTTCTTGTGCATAGGGCTCAACTCTTTTTCTGGCCGCCAAACCGAACTGCTGGCGCAGTGGCCGGTCGGCCATTAGTTGCCCTAAGTAGTCGGCGAATTGCTGGTCATCATCCGCCAGAAAACCATTCACGCCGTGTTCGATCAATTCGTTGACCGACGGCGCAGAGGCGTAGCCAATACTGGGTAATCCCATCGCCATACCATCGGCCAACCCGAGCCCAAAGCCCTCGCGCAGGCTCGGGAAAGCATTGATATCGGCGCGGCGATAAACCGCTTGAATATCATCGGTGTAACCACAGATAAAGACCCGATCGGTGAGCCCTAACGCGGCAATTCTCTGCTCGAGTTGTTGCAGATATTGGCCGTGTTTGAGCAGCCCCCAAAATTCCAGTGTCCAACCGGGGTGTCGATCGGCCACTTTGGCAAACGCCTCTATTAATAGGTGCTGCCTTTTACCTTTTTTCGCCACCCGCCCGACATAGACCACGGTACCGCCCTCGGCGCGCTGCTCGCTGTGCATGGCGGCAATCTCGCCATCTGCATGCTGAGCAATGGCGTTGGCGATGGCGACCACACGCGGTGGCCTGTAGTGCTCTACAAACGGCTGGACAAAACTGGGCTGCAGCACCTGTACGACATCGACTTTTGCCAGTAGCCGCCGATAAATTTTACGCGCTAGCCAGTTTTTTTTGTCGATCCGTTCAAAAACGGCTTCGGGACAGTTGTGCACCATCATGACTACTTTGGCTGCGCCGGTACCCAACAGCATGACGTTGAAAAGATCAATTAAAAAGTAGCAGACCACCACATCGGGACGGCTGCGGGAAATTTTTAATTTATACAACAGCGGCGGCCATACCAGCAGCTGTTTGAACAGCGACAGCAGCCTGGTCGATAACCGCTCTCCAGCGGCATAAAAATTATCCAGCGCCACCGCCGGGTTGAGCAGTGCACCCCGAGAGTTTTCGTGGCGGGCATGACAAGCTATCTCGACGCGGTGGCCCTGCTCAGCCATATTATTGGCAAATTCAGCCAAAAATTTGGTGGCGATGACATTGCGGTCTTTAACCATTAATAGCTTCATAGCCACACCCTCTATTTGCCACGCAACAAAAGTTTATCGCGCAGACGGTAAAAAACGGTTTTGGGCAAGTTGTTCAGCGCTTTACGGCTGCGCTCCAGCTCGGCGCTCAATTCGGCTATTTGTAGTGACTGTGGCTTGAGATTGCGGTGCGCCGAAAACTGCTCGGCACTGCGTTTGCGAGCGATAGCCACCGGCCACTGGTGAAAATCGCTATCTTTATTACTCAGTTTTAACGCATTGGCGACGACGCCACTGGCGTCCATGGCGCGGGGCAGCGAGAGTTGGTCGCGGCGTGAATAGCGCAACACTTGCGCCCACCACTGCTCCGCGAGCGCCACCATCTGCGGCTGGTGGTGGTCTCGAATCATAAAGCCACCCCAGAACACCTTGGCGCTGAGCAGCTGCGGTGAAAAAGTTTGCAGCTGATTGAGTTGCTCGTAGACTCGGCCGGGGTCGTCAATGCCGTATTGCAAAACCTTGATAAACTCTTCTATCAGTTCGGAGCGATAGGAGTGCTCAAAGTTGGTGAACGGCCCTTGGTGGTGGTCGGCGATAATCTCTTCGGGGGGCTTTTTTAGCACCACAGTATTATCGATGTAGAGCGAGCGTTGGTAGTCGCTAAAATGGCGATGCGGCAGGAGCTTCAAATAGCGCTGACTGCGCGATAGATCCTCGGGCAGGTAGGGCTCAACATGGACAATCTCCCAGCTGTCGGATTGCAATGTGGCGTCATCGCTAAAACAGACAAAACGCAACGATGACTGCTTGGCCATTGGCTGCTCATTGAGCTGTTCGTAGCCGCCGATTAATGCGGTATAGACAACCGTCTGCATAGTTAACTGTGTCCTTTTAGTTAAAGCTATTGGGCTTTTTTATTTAATTTTAGCGCAGCCAATCTGCCCAGCAGTGGCAGCAGCAGTGGCGCCGCCTGACCGGCAGCGCCAAACCGCACCGCTACCCGGTCGACGCCGGCCTCGAGGCAGGCGGCCATGCGGTGGTGCCCCTGCTGAAAGGTATCGCGGGCGCCAAAACTGCGCCGCAACATGATCTCTAACGGGTAGCGGTCGTCAAAACCATTGGCCGCTATCGACTGCGCCAGTGCGGCGTACTTATCCACGCGCTGCTGTTCGCTGTGGTGCCAGCGCTTGTTGGTATAGTTGTAGGCGGTGGCGGCGGAGCGGATGTTGCGCTCGACATTCATCGCTCGCAATTCGCGGGCGCTGGCGTGGTAGACGCCATCGCCGTAACCGCGGTAGGTTTCGCGGCGCCGCTTCATGAAAGTTGAGAAAAAGTCCCAGCGCGGCGTACGGATCGCAAACACCACCACCACCGGTAGCCGCGCGAGGCCCTCTGCTTGCGCTTGCAGCAACTGCTCGCGGCCGCGCAGCAGCTGGTCGCGTTCACCGCAGCGGTGATCGCCGAGCAGTATCGCCACCTCGGTGTCGAGGGTGGCCAGCAGCTGCTGTAAGTTGGCGTCGGGCGCGGTCAGCTGGTCGAGCGCCAGCAGATCTTGCGGCTCAAGCCGGTAGCGCTCACTGGAGAAGCCGTAGCGCGCCTTCACTGCTCCACCTCTAGTAGCCTTTGGTAGACCGCGATGGTTTGACCCACCTGGCTGTTGAGGGTGAATTGCGCAGGCAGTGCGACCACTGGGCGCTGCTGGAGAATCTGCTCGGCGCGCTCTGCCAGCAGCGCGAGGTTATCTTTCTCGACCAGGCCCTGCGGAAAAGCGTGCTGCAGCGACTCGCTGGGACCGCCCTCGTCCCAGGCCAACACCGGGGTGCCGAGTGCCAGTGACTCGATCACGGTGCGGCCAAACGGCTCGGCGTGTTCAGAGAGGTTGCAGACCAACGCAGCGCTACGGTAGATATCAACCATGGCGCTCTGCTGGCCGAGAAAGCTGACAGCGTCGTTCAGATCCAGAGCGGCTGCCAGCTCCTCGAGCTCAGCCGCGTACTGCTCCTTACCGGGCGTTGGGCCGCCGACCACCAAGCCGTGGCAGTGCACGCCGCGCTGTTTAAGCGCCGCCATTAACTGCAGAAAAGTGCGCTGCCCTTTCCAGCGCGACAATCGCCCTGGCATGACCAGCAGCGGCAGACCCTGCAGCTGCGGGCGAGCGTTGAGCAACTCCTGCAGCCAGCGGTTGTCGCCATCGCTGGGCGGGGCAAATTCTGCGGTGTCGACGCCGCGGTAGATGGTGGTGATCTGCTCGGCGCGCACCGCTGGGTAATGGTCGGTGATGTAGCGGCGCACGCAATCTGAGATTGCTATAACCGCATCGGCGCGCGCCATGATGGCGCTGTAAAAACTCACCGAGTAGAGCCCGTGAAAGGTCGAGACTATTTTTGGCCGCTGCGCCGCCGGCAGCCCCCGCAGCGCCAAGCGCAGCAGCCACGCCGGCAGCCGCGAGCGGACATGAATAATGTCGGGCTGCAGCGCGACGATCAGCCTGCGCAGTGGTTTGACTACCCGCAGCGACGACAACCGCTTGCGATGGACCGCCAGCGTGTGGTGGCTGGAGCCCTCGCGCTGCAGCTGCGTCACCAGCGGGCCACCGGCTGAGACCACATGCGATTCGTAGCCGCGGGCGACCAGCTCACGGGCCAAGTCGACAGTGCCGCGCTCTACCCCGCCCTGTTTGAGCTCTGGCAGTATCTGCATCACTCGCATGGTGGTCGCTCGGCTGCCATAGGGTTACTCGCGCCGCCAGCTGGTGCCGGTGCGGCTGTCTTCCAGCACCACACCGGCATCGAGCAGCTGCTGGCGTATCTGATCGGCGCGCGCGAACTCGCGCGCCTGTTTTGCCGCGCCGCGCTCGGCGATCAATGCCTCGATCTGCTCAGCGCTGATCGCCCCCTCGAAGCGGGCGGCGGTAAACCACTGCTCGGGGTCGCAGTCGAGCAGCCCGAGCAGTTCGGCGACGGCCAACAGCTCACCCTTGGCCGCCGGCTTGGCGTCATCGGCGCAGCTGTTGAGCAGCCGCGCCAAGCGGTGCAGCTCGCCGAGTGCCGCCGGGGTGTTCAAGTCGTCACAGAGCGCCGCATAACCGGCGCTGGCCGCAACCGCAAACGGCTGTGCCGGCACATCTGCAGCCGAGCGCAGCGCGGTGTAGAGCGAGTCGAGCGAGCTCTGCGCCTGCTCGAGCAGGTCGCCGCTAAAGTTGGCCTCCGAGCGGTAGTGGGCGGCCAGCAATGCGTAGCGCAACACCTCGCCGCGATAGAGCGTGAGCAGCTCCTCTACGGTTTTGAAGTTGCCCAGCGATTTTGACATCTTCTCGCCGTCGATATTGATAAAACCGTTGTGCAGCCAAAAATTGGCCAGCGGCTGGCCGCCGTGGGCACAGCAGCTCTGGGCGATCTCGTTCTCGTGGTGGGGGAAAATCAGGTCCTGGCCACCGCCGTGGATATCGATGGTGGTGCCGAGGTGTTTCTCGATCATCGCCGAGCACTCTAAGTGCCAGCCGGGGCGGCCGCGCCCCCACGGGCTCTGCCAGCCGGGTTGCTCTGCGCTAGAGGGCTTCCACAGCACAAAATCGCCGGGGTGGCGCTTGTAGCTGGCCACCTCAACCCGGGCGCCGGCGAGCATCTCATCGAGGCTGCGGCCAGAGAGTGCGCCGTAGTTGGCCATCGACTCGACATCGAACAGGACATGACTCTGGGCGACATAGGCGTGGCCGCTGTCGATCAGCTGTGCGACCAGCGCGATCATCTCCGCGAGGTGGTCGGTGGCCAGCGGTACGATCGGCGGCGGCAAGTTGTTGAGCGCTGCCATATCGTCGAAGTAAGCCTGAGTGTAACGGGCGGTAAGCGCTGCAGTACTCTCGTTGTTGGCGGCGGCCGCTTGGATAATTTTGTCGTCGATATCGGTGATGTTGCGCGCGTAATCGACCCGCCCGTGGCGCTGCTTGAGCAGCCGATAAAGGGTGTCAAAAATTACCGCTGGGCGGGCGTTGCCAATATGCACACGGTTGTAGACGGTCGGCCCGCAAACATACATGGTGACCCGCTCGGCGCTCTGCGGCACAAACGGCTGCTTGCTGCGGCTGGCGGTATTGTAGAGCTGCAGCACGCTCTCCATCAGCCCTGCCCCCGACCGCTGTCGCGCAGGCCAATGGTCAGGTTAAACACCAACTGCTCGCCGGCCGAATCTTCGCGGGTGAAGTAGCCCTCGCGCTCAAACTGGTAGGTGACGCCGAGCGCCGCATCGCCAAGGCTCTGTTCGACGCGGGCGTTGGCAACCACCTTAAGCGAGTCGGGGTTAATCTGCTCGAGCAGCTCGCCATCACCGCCGTCGGCCTCTGGGCTGTTGAACAGCCGGTCGTAAAGGCGCAGCTCGGCCGGCTGCGAGCGTATAGCCGAGACCCAGTGGATGACGCCGCGCGGGCGCACGCCGTCGGGGCCGTCGGCACCCACCGTGCCCTCTACCAAGGAGCAGTTGAGCTGAGCGATCGCGCCGTCGCTATCGCGCACCACCTCATCGGCGCGAATGATGTAGCCGCCGCGCAGCCGCACATAATCGCCGATCACCAGCCGCTTAAACTTTTTCCGCGACAGCGTGGTGTCTTCGCTGAAGTCGCCGGCGTCAATATAGAGCTCGGCGTCAAACGGCAGCTGGCGTTCGCCGAGCTCAGGCCGGTTGGGGTGGTTGGCGACGGTCAGCAGCTCGCCCTGCTGGCAGTTGGTCACCACCACCTTGAGCGGATTGATGACACACATGGCGCGCGGCGCGTTGTTGTTGAGGTCGTCGCGAATAAAATGCTCAAACTGGGCGATGTCGACCACGCCGTCGGTCTTGGCCACCGCCAAACTGTTGCAGAACTGGCGAATCGCCGCGGCGCTGACGCCGCGCCGGCGCAAGCCACTAATGGTCGGCATGCGCGGGTCGTCCCAGCCATCGACAACACCCTCGTCAACCAACTGTTTAAGCTTGCGCTTGCTGGTCATGGTGTGGGTCAGGTTGAGCCGTCCAAACTCGTACTGACGCGGCTGGCTAGGCAGCGGTAAATGCTCGACAAACCAGTTGTAGAGCGGACGGTTGGCGGCAAACTCAAGTGTACAGACCGAGTGGGTCACCCCCTCGATGGCGTCCTCCTGACCGTGGGCGAAGTCGTAGCTGGGGTAGATATTCCAGTCACTGCCGGTGCGGTGGTGGGCGACCTTGCGAACCCGGTAGAGCACCGGGTCGCGCAGATTGATGTTGGCCGAGGCCATGTCGATCTTGGCGCGCAGAGTCATCGCCCCCTCGGCTACCTCGCCGCGGCGCATTGCCTCGAGCAGTGTTCGGCTCTCGCTGCTTGGGCGGTCGCGAAATGGGCTGGGGCGGCCGGGCTGGGTCAAAGTGCCGCGGTAGTCGCGCATCTGTTCGCCATTCAATTCACAGACATAGGCGAGGCCGTTGTCGACCAGATAAAGTGCCCACTGGTAGAGTTGGCCGAAGTAGTCAGAGGCGTAGCGCACCTCACCACTCCAAGCAAAGCCGAGCCACTGCACATCGGCGACGATCGCATCGACATACTCTTGGCTCTCTTTTTCAGGGTTAGTGTCGTCAAAGCGCAGGTGGCAGTCGCCGCCGTACTGGGCCGCCAAGCCAAAATTGAGACAGATCGATTTCGCATGGCCGATATGCAAGTAGCCGTTGGGCTCGGGCGGGAAACGGGTCACCACCTTCTGCACGCGGCCAGTGGCAAGGTCGTCGCGAATAATTTGTTCAATAAAGTTGCCGGCGGGGGCGATACCGGGGTTGAGCGGATCGGTCATGTGGCGAGCTCGTCTAGGGGCGACAGCGCGCCCGAATAAAAGCCTAGATTATATCGACACAGTCGGTGCGGATAAACCAATCAGCGGCAATTGACGGCAATAAAAGCGCTTTGTCGCTGAATTGGTACAAAAGCCCGGCAGCTGCCGTTACAATAACTGCCGCGCGCCGGTGGCAGCTCGCCCGGCAAACTGTTTAACTCCCGCACTCGATAACCTAGGTAACTCACTATGATCACTCTGCGCACCACCATGGGCGACATCGCCATTGAACTCGACTTCGACAAAGCGCCTCTTTCCGCAGCCAATTTTTTGCAGTACGCGCGTGACGGTTTTTACACCGGCACTATTTTTCATCGCGTCATCAACGGCTTCATGGTGCAGGGCGGCGGCATGGACAGCGACATGCAACAAAAGCCCACTCGCGCACCGATTGAAAATGAGGCCGATAACGGTTTGCAAAACCAAGTGGGCACGCTCGCTATGGCGCGTACCAATGACCCCCATTCCGCCTCGTCGCAATTCTTCATCAATGTCGCTGACAACCAATTCCTCAACCACTCGGGCAAAAACCCACAGGGCTGGGGATACGCGGTGTTCGGCAAAGTGGTGGAGGGCATGGATGTCGTCGACGCCATCAAAGCTGTGCGCACCGGTAGCTCTGGTTTTCATCAAGATGTTCCGGTCGATACCATTGAGATCACTGAAACACTGATCAGCGACGCCTACGCTGAGCGCTGATCACTGACCGCCGCGTGCCGCGCTACTTAATCTCTGATCTTCACCTCGCCCCAGAGCGGCCAGAGTTACTGGCCGCTCTAGAGGGGTTTTGTGCCGACAAGCTTGTCAGCGGCGACCAGCTCTACATATTGGGTGACCTTTTTGAAGCGTGGATTGGCGACGACGACCCGTCACCGCTGGCCAGCAACGTCAAGGCGCTGCTGGCCAGCTTAGACCGCCGCGGTGTGCGCTGCCATGTGCAGCAGGGCAACCGCGACTTTCTGCTCGGTCGGCGCTTTGCTCGCGACAGCCGCTGCACCCTGCTCGGCGACTACGCCACCATTGACGATCAGCACGGCACTATTTTGCTCACCCATGGCGATCTTCTCTGCACTGACGACGTCGACTATCAGCGCTTTCGGCGCAAATCGCGCCGGCCACTCTACCGATTTGTGTTGAGCCATCTGCCGCTGCGCCGGCGCCAGCGCCTGGCCAGTGAATGGCGCGCCAAGAGTCGAGCGGCCAATGCCAACAAGGCGTCGGCGATTATGGATGTCAATGTTGATACCGTGCAGGCGGTGATGGCGGCGCACGGCGTCAACCGGCTGATACACGGCCATACTCACCGCCCCAACATTCACCAGCACGGCGAAAAAACCCGTTGGGTACTGGGGGATTGGGGTGACTTTGGCTGGTTTATCGTTCTCGAAAATGGGGCGATAAATCTTGAAAAATTTACCATCAAAGCCTAGATTAAAACCTGCAAAAAGTTATTGGAACGCTGGCAATCCTGCTGCCGTTCTGGCAACTCAAGGAGAACTGTACGACATGAACGACAACACTTCGCTCACTCGCTCTAAGCCCGCCATTACCAGTACCGCGCTGAGCCCAGAGGTCAGCAAGGTACTGCGCTCCACCTACATGCTGCTGGGCGTTACGCTCACTTTCAGCGCTGCCATGGCGGTAGTCGCGATGATGGTCAACGCCCCCTACTTTGGCTTGTGGACACTGCTGCCCTACTTCCTCTGCCTGTGGATGGTAGAGAAGAACAAAAACAGCAGCGCAGGACTGTTGTGGGTTTTTGCACTGACAGGCTGGATGGGCTTTACCCTCGGCCCTATTCTCAACTACTACTTGGCCGCTAAAGGTGCAGAACCCATTGTCACTGCACTCGGCGCCACTGCGCTGGTGTTCTTTGCCGCCTCTGGCTACGTGTTAACCACCAAGAAAAACCTCAGCTTTATGGGTGGCTTCTTGATGGTTGGCATGCTGGTCGCCTTCGTCGCCGGCATCGCCAACGTTTTCTTAGAAATCCGCGGTCTCTCATTGGCGGTCAGCTCAGCGTTTGCCCTTATTTCGGCGGGTGTGATCATGTGGCAGACCAGCGCCATCATTCACGGCGGAGAGCGCAATTACATCTCCGCCACAGTCACGCTGTTTGTGATGATTTACAACCTGTTCATCAGCTTGTTGCAGCTCATCGGTCTCAGTGAAGACTAAGCGCCACCCCTGTTGCCAAGGGCCCGTGCGCGGGCCCTTTTTTATTGGCGGCCCGCGCCGTGGCTAAGGCTTACCTGGATCGGCTGCCGGCCTGGGACCGCCAGCGCGCCGCGCAACTGGCCGAGCAGCACGCAATTGAGCTGACCGATGCCCGTTTCGAGCTGCTTCAGGCCGCGCGCGCCTTTTACGACCGCTACGGCTTCTCGCCCTCCAACCGGCCGCTGATAAGCACCATCGCCGAGCGGCTCGGTCTGGAGAAGGGTCGAAGCATCTATCTACAGAGCCAGTTTCCCGACAGCCCCGCCAAAACCGTCGCCCTGCTCGCCGGGCTACCCAAACCGAAGAACTGCCTGTGACCGATACCCTGCTCGCCTCAACAAGCTTTGCCGACAAAATCGCCGCGTTGAACAGCCAACTCGGGGCGCTCAATCCACCGCCGCTGACGGCGTTCGATTCGCCCCCAGAGGGCTACCGGATGCGCGCCGAATTTCGCATCTGGCACGAACACGGCCGCGCCCACTACGCCATGCACAGGCCGGGCGAGAAGCGTCCCTATGTGATCGAGCATTTCCCGATCGGTTATTCACTTATCCAGACACTGATGCCGCCGCTACTGGCGGCAGTTAACGCGGAGCTGCTGCTGGCCCGAAAGCTGTTTGCGGTCGAATTTCTTACTGGCCTAAGTGGCGATGCGCTGATCACACTGCTCTACCACCGCCCCCTTGGCGACGACTGGCTGGCGGTCGCTAAGCCGCTTGAGGCAGCGCTTGGCGCGGCGATCATCGGCCGCAGCCGCAAGCAAAGGATGGTGCTCAGCCGCGATTCCATCACCGAGCAGTTGACCGTTGATGGCCGGCACTTTTACCAACAACAGGTAGAGAACAGCTTCACCCAGCCCAACGCTCTAATTAACCAAAAGATGCTCGGTTGGGCGGCTGAGCAGACCGCCGGCAGCCGCGGCGACCTGCTCGAGCTCTACTGTGGCAACGGTAATTTCACCAGCGTGTTGGCCGCTAACTTCAACCGCGTACTGGCGACCGAAATATCTAAGACTTCGGTGCGCTCAGCCGAGCACAACTTTGCCCAAAACGGTGTCGACAATGTCACTGTGGTGCGTATGTCGAGCGAAGAGCTCAGCGAAGCGCTGTCGGGAGTGCGGCCGTTCCGCCGGCTCGCTGCCATCGACCTAGCCAGCTACCAGTTCAATACGCTGCTGGTCGACCCGCCGCGCGCTGGCCTCGACCCAGCCACACTGGCATTGGCTGCAGGGTTCAATAAAATTCTCTACATCTCCTGCAACCCAGAGACCTTGGCGCGCGACCTGCAAATATTGGATAAAACCCATCGCATCGCCTCACTCGCCGCTTTTGACCAGTTTCCCGGTACCGCGCACTTGGAGAGCGGCGCGCTGCTCACCAAGCGAAAGACGGCAGCCTAGCACTCGGTTATCGCAGATCGCGCGCAGCACCCCAACAAYGTCATCAAGCGGAAGACGGCAGCCTAGCACTGGGTTATCGCCGATCGCGCGCAGCACCCCAACAACGTCATCCCGGACCGCGCGCAGCGCGTGATCCGGGATCTTTTTCGAYTTGGCACACTGCTGTGTTTGTGGCGCGCCCCTTCAACGGTTGCGATTTTTCAAAAAAAGATCCCGGCTCAAGGCCGGGATGACGGTACTAGGCGGCAGCGCGAAGATTCCGGCTCAAGGCCGAGATGACGGTACTAGGCGGCAGCGCGAAGATTCCGGCTCAAGGCCGAGATGACGGTACTAGGCGGCAGCCTAGCACTCGGTTATCGCAAATCGCGCGCAGCACCCCAACAACGTCATCCCGGACCGCGCACAGCGCGTGATCCGGGATCTTTTTCGACTTGGCACACTGCTGTGTTTGTGGCGTGCCCCTTCAACGGTTGCGATTTTTCAAAAAAAAGATCCCGGCTCAAGGCCGAGATGACGGAACTAGGCGGCAGCGTGAAGATCCCGGCTCGTGGCCGGGATGACGATATCGAGAGTAACCGCCCTTGCGGGCTCTGTTACTGCCGGGTGTAAATCACCTTGCCGGCCTTGATAGTTTGATTGACTTTGATGTCGCGCAGAGCCATGGGCTCCACGCTGAGTGGGTTCTTATCAAGCACCACCAAGTCGGCCAACTTGCCCACTTCTATCGAGCCCTTGCGCTGCTCCTCAAAGTACTGATAGGCGGCATTGATGGTCTGCGCGGCAATCGCTTCCATAACGCTAATACGTTGATCACCACCCACTAGCACCCCTTCGCGCGAGGTGCGGTTGACCGCCGTCCAGAGCAGGAACATCTGGTTGAGCGGAGTCACCATAAAATCGGTGTGGTTGGTTGGTCGCAAACCCATATCAATGGCGCGACGCATCGGGCTCATAAAGGCCGCTTGCTGCTCACCGCGTTGGCGGATATGGGCATCGGCAAAGAAAAAGGTGTGCTGAGTAAATAGCGCCGGCACCATCGCGTACTGCTGGTAGGCATCGAGCTGGTCTTGGCGAACAAACTGGCTGTGAATAATAGTGGTGCGGCGGTCGACCTGCCCCGGTTGCTCATCGTTTGCGGCAAGGTAAGCGGCGTGGCCGTTAATCGCCATATCGATGGCACCATCGCCGTTGGCGTGAATAATCACCTGCAGGTCGCGGTCATAGCACTCGGCAAACTGCTGGTTGAGCTGCGCTTGCTCCATCAGTGCGGTGCCGTGCCAATCATGCTCACCGCTCGGCCCCGGGACTAAGTATGGCGCCGTAAATAGTGCGGTGCGGGCCTGCGGCGAACCATCTGAAACAATTTTACAACCGCCAACGCGAAAACCAGGGCCGTTGCCATCGGTAGCTTGGTACGCTCGCAGCGCGTCGAGATCTTGCTGCCCCTGCAACTCGGCGAGCAGGTGACTCTGCGGGTAGGCGACCACATCCATCACCAGCTCTCCGGCGCTGGCGGCTCGCTGCAGTGCAGTCACTGCGCGCAGATCGGCCGCTCCCTCTTGCGCGGTAGTAATACCGCTGGCGGCATAGAGCTGCTGCACACCAGCAATCAACTCTGGGAGACTCTCGGGGTCGAGTTTGAACATGAAAGGATAGACTGGATAGAGTGCGGTCTCCATCAACCAGCCGTTTAGCTGCCCCTCATCATTGCGGCCAATCACCCCGCCGGCGGGGGTCGGCGACTCCTCATCCAAACCCACCGCGGCGAGAGCCTGCGAGTTGAGAATAACGCCGTGCCCTGAGACATGGAACAGACCCACGGGGTTGTCGGGGAAGGCGGCGTCCAAATTAAATCGATCCACCCAGACACCGTCGACCATATTGTTTTCGTCATAGCCCCAGCCCATCAACCACTCGCCGGCAGCCAGATTGCGGCGTTGAGCCTCAGCCAACAGCGCCTGCTGGACATCGGCAACACTCTGAATTGAGCCCAGCGGTGGCCCCTGCAGATCGACCTTGCCAACAATCATGGTGGCCATGAAGAAGTGGCTGTGCGGGTCAATAAAACCCGGTAGTAGTGCGCCGCCCTGCAGGTCGATCTCAGTAGTTTCGCTGCCGCGCCACTGCGCCATGAGCTGCTCTGTGCTGCCGACTGCGACAATTTTACCATCGGCAATAGCCACCGCCTCGGCGACACTGCGCTGCGCATCAACAGTGATAACAGCACCGTTGTGGTAGATGGCGTCGGCGCGGTGTTGCGGCGCCGGCGTGCACGCTGCCATGCTCAATAACAGCGACAACAGCGCCACGATTGATAATGCCCTTTTGGGTGATTCCACCACACGCTCTGATTGACTCATTTGCTCCCCTCTCTTTGATGGCATTTCCGCCGTTACTATCGTTTGTATCAATGAATAATGCCGCGCGGCTGGTTGGCAGCCAACCAAGCCTTGGCCGCTTGCTGCAGCGGTTCGGCAATCGCCGCCTCAAGTTGCAGTCGCTCGCGGGTGTACTGGCGTTTAAGTTTTTTATCTAGAGCATCCCAGGCCTGGCGAATCGGAAAGTGGCTAGCCTGCTCGGCGAGGGTATGAAACGGTTGCAGTGTCTGCTGCTCACGTTCGCTGAGCTCAGCCTGGGTGGCTAGATAACGCACCCGCAGCGCTGTCTCGGTCGGCACCATATCGCCGCTGAGCATGGCCTGGCAGACCGCCGCGATCGAATCGCGGGTCTCATTGCTGCGTTGTGCGGCCAGCGCCCGGTAGCTGGCCTCGCGCTCGGCGGTGGTGCGCTGCTGTGCCTGTAGCCGCCGCCACAGCGACACCGCATAGCCTAGCAGCAGCACAAACAACAGCACTGCGGCAATTGCCAACAGCCAAACTAACGGAGTTATGTCACTCATCATCGTTCTCTGCATCTGGTGGCTGGTGGTTGGCTTGGCTGGATTCGACCAAACTAGCTGGCAGCGATTTTTTCGCCTTAGCCCCTAACTGCTTGACTTGCTCGACACGTCGCACCAAGTTGCCGTTGCCGCTGGAGAGCCGTTTGTGGGCGGTCTTGTAGGCCTCGCGACTCTTGTCGAGATGTTTACCGACATCTTCAAGTGCCTCGACAAACAACACAAACTGGTCGTAGAGCGCACCGGCCTTGGTAGCGATATCCACTGCGTTGCTATTTTGATCGGCGTAGCGCCAAAGATTTTTGATGGTGCGCAGTGTCACCATCAATGTGCTCGGGCTGACGATAATAATATTGCGCTGATAGGCATCGCGGATCAGGTCGGCGTCGTTGTCGATAGCGAGAATGAATGCCGCTTCAATCGGCACAAAGATCAACACAAAGTCGAGGCTATTAACCCCCGGCAGCGACTGATACTCTTTGAGCGACAGCCCGCGCACGTGGTTGCGCAACGACTGTAGATGCTGGTTGAGATAGGTTTTACGCTGCAGCTCATCCTCGGCGTGGTAGTAACGCTCGTAGTCGGTCAGCGTCACTTTCGAGTCGATAACCACATCGCGCCCCTCCGGCAGATGCACCACCACATCGGGGTAGCGCAGTCGACCGTCGCTGTCGCGACTACTGGCTTGGGTGCTGTACTCGCGCCCTTCGCTCAACCCGGAGTCCTCGAGTAACCGCTCGAGAACCATTTCGCCCCAGTTGCCCTGTGCTTTGTTGTCACCGCGCAGCGCATCGGCCAGCTTCGCCGCATCATTGGCAATTCGCTCGGTTTGCGAGCGCAGCTCAATGATCTGGCCAACCAAGCTACCACGCTGGTCGTTCTCGTTCTTGTAGACCTGCTCAACCCGCTGGCGGAACTCGTTGAGATCGCGGCGCAATGGCTGCATGGAGATATCCAGCGCCTCGCGACTCTGCGCTGAAAACTTGCTCTGCTTGTCGTCAAAAATGCGGTTGGCAAGATTCTCGAACTGCTCGCTCATCTTACTCTCGAGCGCCGACAAGCTGTGCTCTTGCAGCTCCAGGCGCTGCGCCTGCAGGGCGTTGTCGCGCAACAACTGTTGCACCTGAGCCTGCGCTGCGTCGCGCTCTGTGCGCACTTGCGCTATCTCCGTGGCGGCGCGCTGCTGGCTGTCGGCGCCACTGCGCCACTGCCACCATACGCCCAGCAAGGTCGCCAACCAAGCCACTAGCAAGATAATTTCTGCGCTCAAACTGCTCTCCCTAAACAACTCACCAACACCCCACCGCGGCTATTCACGGCGCAGACGATAGTACCCCAGCCACCGCGCAATTGCCCACCCTTAAAGCCGCTCTACTGGGGTAAATAGCGGGTGCCCAGCCGCACAATTGCCGCTAAACTTAGCCCTTCATGTTTTGTTGCGCAGCTTGCAGAGCTGCCACTGAAAAGGACTTTAACCATGCTGACTGCCGCTGTTGACCCCGACCAGCTGAGCGCGGCGCTGGCCGACAGCGGTGTCGTTATCGCCCCCAACCAGCGGTTGGCGGCGGCGCTGCGTGCGAGCTGGGCGGCGCAGCAGAGTGCCAGCGTCTGGCTGGCGCCAGCTATCTACGCCCTCGATGAGTGGATCGCCCACAGCTGGCAGCAGTGGTGCGAACACCACCCCGACCGTGCCGAGCAGTTGCAGCCGCTGCATCCGGTGCTAGCGCAACGGCTGTGGCGACGCGCCATTGGCGACTGCCAGCCTGAGCTCGACGCCAGCCGCTACGCCGGCCTCGCCGGCGAGGCACACCAGCTGCTCGAACGCTGGCAGCTCACCACCGCCGAGCTGCCACTGCAGCGCGCCGCCAGTGAGCAGTTTGCCCACTGGAGCCGCCGCTACCGCACGCTGCTCGAAGAGATTGGCGCCGCCACCGCTGAGCAGCAGCAACAACAGCTTCTCGACTGGTTTATCGCCAACCCCTCTGCACAACGCCACAAGTTGACCCTGTGCGGTTTTCAGAGCCTGCCACCGCTGCGCAGCGCGCTGCTCGACGCCGCCTTTGCAAACCGCGGCGAACTGTCGCTCGGCGACCCCACACCGGGCCAAACGGTGCTGTTAATACGCCCCAGCGATCCAGCTGTCGAGCTCTACATAGCTATCGACGCCGCCCTAGCTCGAATCGTCGCCGAGCCTGACTGCGTCGCCGCAGTGGTGGTCAGCGACCTTAGCCAACGGCTTAGCGAGGTTGAGCGGATCGCTCAGCGACTGCTGGCGCACTACCAGCTGCCCGCCGACACGGTGAATTTGTCGGCCAGCCGACCGCTCGCCGCCCAGCCGATTGTCGCCACCGCCACTATGCTGCTGCGCGGCTTCAGCCAACCGCTGCCGCTCGCCGACTGCCTGCATCTACTGTACAGCCCCTACTGGCTCGCCGCCGGCGCCAGCAGCGCCGAACTTGCCGCGGCCGAACTGGCACTACGTGCCAGCGGCCAGAGCCAGTTCAAGCTCAGCGAGCTGCTCGCCGCACTCAGCACTGTCGCGGCCGTAGAGTCGTCGCCAGCGCCCAGCAGCGCCCATGCCGCACTGATCTGGCTGCGTGAACAGTGGCACGGCCGGCGCTCGCTGAGCGACTGGGCGACAGTGATCAATGCCGGGTTGACCGCGTTTGGCCTAGCCGGCCAGCGCAGCCTCGACAGCGCCGAATACCAGCAGCTGCGGCAGTGGCAGCTGGCGCTTGAGGAGTTGGCGACACTGCGCCCACCGGTGTCGGTTGGCGGCTGTGTAGTCGACGCCGGCGCCGCGGTCAGCTATCTCGTCGAGCTGCTGGCGCTGCGCCCGTTCCAACCGCAAGCTGGGGCGCCGCGGCTACACCTGCTCGGCACCCTAGAAGCGGCCGGACTCTACTTTGACCAGCTGCACTGGCTCGGTCTCTCCAGTCAGGTGCTGCCGGCTGCACTCAGCCCCAACCCGCTGCTCAGCCTTGATTGGCAGCGCAGCCACGCCATGCCGCGCAGCGACCACCACCGCGAGCAACAGATCGGCGAGCAGCTGCTGACCACCCTGCGCAGCTGCAGCGCGCAGATGACGGTGAGCTGTGCGCTGCGCGACGGCGAACAGCTGCTGGAGCCGAGCCCGCTGCTGGCGGCCATCGCCAGCCAGGCACAAACAACCGCACAGCAGATCCCGCCTTGGTTGCAGTGGACGGCCCAGCTCAGCGAGCCACTCGACGACCAGCGCGCCCCGGCGCTGGCCGCCGACGAACAACTCTACTCGCGCGGCAGCCAGCTGCTCAAGCAGCAAGCCAGCATGCCGTTTAACGCCTTTTTGACCCAGCGCTTGGCGGCAGTGCCACTGGCAGAGCCCGCCGTGGGTGTTGGCCCGGCGCTGCGCGGCTCACTGCTGCACCGCGCGCTGGAGACGCTGCTGCCGGCCGGTACCAGCAGCCAACAGTTGGCGGAGCTAGCCGCCGATCCCGCGGCGCTGAGTGCGGCGGTCAACGCGGCGGCAGCAGCCGCTATCGAGCGCGCCAAGCGGCGCAATCCACCGCTGCGCCGCGACTCAGTGGCCAGCTGTGAACAGCGCACACTGGTCCAGCTGCTCCAGCGCTGGATCCACTTTGAGCTCGGCCGCGACGCGTTCACCATCGAGGCGGTCGAACAGCCGGTCACGACCCAGATCGGCGCCTTGGCGCTGTCGCTGAGTATCGACCGCATCGACCGCATCGGCGGCCACCAGCTGGTCATCGATTACAAGACCGGCAGGGTGAACAAAAACAGCTGGCAGGGTGAGCGGCTGCGCGACCCACAGCTGCCGCTCTATGCCACCGCACTGGCGGAGCCACCAGATGGCTGTAGCTTTGCGGTGCTGCGCGGCGATGATATCAGTCTCAACGGCGTGGCGGGGCCGGCACTGCTGGCAACGGCTGCGGTTGGCGACGACGGTTGGCAACAGCAGTTGGCGCTCTGGCAGCAGCAGCTGCAGACACTGGCTGAAGAATTTTGCAGTGGCGATGCCTCGCTGCAGATCTACAACAAAACCGAGGAGAGCTACCAAGCTGATCTGCGCCGCATCAACCGCCGTGCCGAGTGGCAACCACTGGCCGACCCCAGCGAGGAGCGGCAATGAACGAGCGCACTACTCTGCGCGACAGCGATCGCGCCGCCCGCGCCGCAGCGATCGATCCGCGCCACAGCTTCATCGTCTCGGCGCCGGCCGGCTCGGGCAAGACTGCGCTGCTCACCCAGCGCTTTCTGGCACTGCTCGCCTCTGTCGACGAGCCTGAGCAGTGCTTGGCGATCACCTTTACCCGCAAGGCCGCCGCTGAGATGGCCAAGCGCATCACCGAGGCACTGACCGAAGCGAGCCGCGGCGTACCCCCGCAGAGCGACTTCGAACGGGCCACCTACCAGCTGGCGCGCAGCGCATTAGCGCGCAGCGAGACGCGCGGTTGGGCGCTGCTGAGCTCGCCGCAGCGGCTGCGCATACAGACCATCGACAGCTTCAACCGCTACCTCGCCAAACAGCTGGCGGTGGAGACCGGGCTCGGCGAACTGCCGCCGCCGGCCGACAATGTCGACTACGACTACCGCTGCGTCGCCACTGACCTTTTGGAGAACTACGCCGATCGCGACACCCTCAGCGAGCCGATCGCCACCCTACTCGAGCATACCGGCAACAACCAACAGAGCGCCACCGAACTGCTGGTGCGGCTGTTGGCGATCCGCGAGCAGTGGCTGCTCGGCGTCCATCAGCACGATGCGGTCACCGCCGACGGCACAGCGCAGGCGCGCCGGCTACTCGAACAGCTGGTCAGCCAAGCGTTAGCGCGCACGCGCCACCTACTGCTGCCGTTTCTCGGCCAACTGCTCGAACATGCAGACCGCGCTGCCGCCAACCTGCCTGACAAAAAACATGACAGCGCCATCAACACACTGCGCGGCATCACCGAGCTGCCCGCTGTGCCGGCGGCACTGCCGGTCTGGCGCGGTGTTGCAGAGCTGCTACTGACCAACCAAAACCAGTGGCGCAAAACCGTCACCGTCAACGAGGGCTTCCCTGCCGGCAGTAGCGCTAACAAGGCGATCAAAGCCGAATTTTTGGCCCTGCTTGGCGAACTGGCAAGCGACCCGCTGCTGGCCGAGCTCACCGCAATTAAAACACTGCCCGACCCGCAGCTGGTCGACCACCAGCGCGGCATCATCGCCGCCACCATGGCGCTGCTGCCGTTTTTGACCGCTCTGCTCGACCTCCACTTCAGCACCCATAACCGCTGCGACTTCACCAGCTACGCGCTGGCTGCACGGCGAGCCCTGGCCGGGCCAGAGGCGAGCGGCGTAGTCAGCGATGTCGCGCTGCGGCTCGACTATCAGCTCAAACATATTCTGGTCGACGAGTTTCAGGACACCTCTAAGTTGCAGTACGAACTGCTCGCGGCACTGACCGGCCACTGGCAGCCGGGCGATGGTCGCACGCTGTTTTTGGTCGGCGATGCGATGCAGTCGCTGTACAGCTTCCGCAATGCCAATGTCGGCCTGTTCATTACCGCCCAACGCCACCCGATCGGCGGTGCGCACTGTCAACCGCTGCAGTTGGCCAGCAATTTTCGCTCGCAGAGCGGTGTCATCGACTGGGTCAACACCACCTTTCCCAAGCTGTTTCCCAGTGTCAGTGACGCCAGCAGTGGCGCGGTCAGCTACACCCCCTCGCTTGCCGAGGTAGCCGCTGGTAGTGATCCAGCGGTGGAACTGACGCTCTGCACCGACCACGACCTGCGCCATGCCAAACAGCTGGAGGGGCGCGCCGTCGCCGAGCGGGTGGTCGCCCTGCGCGACCTTGGCAACCGCGATGGCAAGCCGCCCAGCATCGCCCTGCTGGTGCGCAGCCGCGCCGCACTGGCGCCGATACTCCCGGAGTTTAAACGGCTCGGAGTGAGCTGGCGGGCGGTCGATATCGAGCCGCTGGCGGAGACTATGGTGGTGACCGATCTGGCCACTATTACCCGCGCGCTGAGCAGCAGCGCCGACCGCATCGCCTGGCTCGGGCTGCTGCGCTCACCGATGGTCGGGCTGACGCTGGCCGATCTCTGGCAGCTGGCCGGCGACCGCCAGCAGCAGACGCCGTTACTCAGCCAGCTAGAGCAAGGCGACTGGCCGCAACTCTCCAGTGACGGCCAGCAGCGGTTGGCGCGCTGCGCACCGGCGATTGTCGACCACTGGCAGCAGCGCGGCCGGGTGCGACTCGACCGCCGCGTCGAGTCACTGTGGCGCACACTCAACGGGCCGGCTACGCTCAGCAGTGGCGAAGAGCTCGGCAGCGCCGAGGTCTACTTCGAGCAGCTCAGCCGCCACCTCGACCAGCAGCCACAACTCGACTGGCAGCAGCTGCAACCCACCATCGACAAGCTCTACGCCAAGCCCGCCAGCGGCGCCGCCGATGTCGAGGTGATGACCATCCACAAATCTAAGGGACTCGAATTTGACCATGTGCTGCTACCGGCACTGGGCGCCAGTGGCGGCAGCGATGGCAGCGACCTGCTGGTCTGGCTAGAGGAGCTCGACGACAACAACCAAGCCACCCACATTCTCGCCGCTAAACCGGCCTGGGATGCCAGCAGCGACCCGCTCTACCAGTTTATAAAAGCCCGCCGCAGCGAAAAGCAGCGCCACGAGGCGACCCGGGTTTTTTATGTCGCCGCCACCCGCGCCGCCGAGCAGCTCCACCTGTTTGCCAGCGGCACTATCCGGCAAACCGCCAGCGGTGACGGCGACATCACCACACAACTCAAGCCACCCAGCAACAGCAGCCCGCTGGCGCTGCTGTGGCCGCTCAGCGAGCCGATCGTGGCGGCGCTAGTCGACGCCGGTGGTGGCTCGCAACTGGTCGAGGGGGTGCGCTACAGCGTGCGCTGCAGCGCTGAATCGACCAGCGCCAGCGAACCGACAGCACCCAGCGCGCCGCACTGGCACCGCCTGCCCATCGCCCATTTAGCGACCGCCAGCGCCGCGACAAACCGCCTCAACACAGCCGCACCGCTGGACGGCTTCGATCTACACAACGCCCTGCAGCGCCAGCTCGGCACCGAAGTACACCGGGTATTGGAGAGGCTCAGCGCCACCGCCAGTGAACACCGCGCCGCGCTCATCGACAGCACTTGCCAGCAGTGGCAGCGGCGTCTGCAACAGAGCATCGACGACTGGGAGCGCGCCGCCCTGCAGCGACTGATCGCTGCCGCACAACAGTGGACCAGCTGCCAGCGGCTCGCTTGGCTGCTCAGCGACCACCCCGAAGCCGCCAGCGAGCTCGCCCTCAACTACCGCGATAGCAGCGGCCGTCTGCGCAGTGCGGTCGTCGATCGCACCTTTGTCATTGACGGCGAGCGCTGGATCGTCGACTACAAGAGCGCCGCGCCGCTACCCGGCGAGTCCGTGGAGATTTTTTACCGGCGCCAGAGCGCCGAACACGGCGACCAGTTGGCCCGCTATGGCGAGCTGCTCACCCAGCTCGATGGCCGCCCGCAGCGCCGAGCCATCTACTTTGCGCTGCTCGGCGGCTGGCACGAGCTGACCGCCAGCCGTGGCTGAACGCGTCGCCACCGCCGCTGCAATACAGTACAATGCAATTCTTGGCAGTGGTTTCAACACCACCGTCTCTCTGACTAACATTTTTACAGTATTAGGTTGCCACCCGTTATGACCAATAAGCGTATCGACAACGTCAATATCGCCTCGCAAGAGACCTTGATCACCCCCGCTCAACTAAAAGCTGACATTCCAGTGAGTGATCTCGCCAGAGAGACGGTCGCCGCCGGCCGCGAGGCGATTGAAAATATTTTGGCGCGCAAAGATCACCGTATTTTTGTGGTTATCGGCCCCTGCTCTATCCACGACATCGATGCCGCCAAAGAGTACGCCGGGCGGCTCAAGAGTCTCGCCGACAAGGTCTCAGACACGCTGTTAATTGTGATGCGGGTCTACTTTGAGAAGCCGCGCACCACGGTCGGTTGGAAAGGGCTGATCAACGACCCGCATATGGACGACAGCTTCCGCATTACCGACGGCCTGCACATCGGCCGCCAACTGCTCAACGATGTCGCTGAGATGGGGCTGCCGACCGCCACTGAAGCGCTCGACCCGATCTCGCCGCAGTACCTGCAAGACCTTATCGTCTGGTCGGCAATCGGCGCCCGCACCACTGAGTCGCAGACCCACCGCGAAATGGCCTCTGGGCTCTCCTCTTCAGTGGGTTTTAAAAATGGCACCGACGGCAGTCTCACCGTCGCGATCAACGCACTGCAGTCAGTGGCCAGCCCGCACCGCTTCCTCGGCATTAACTCTGAGGGCGAGGTGTCAATTATCACCACCAAAGGCAATCCATGGGCGCACGTAGTGCTGCGCGGCGGCAACGGCAAACCCAACTACGACTCGGTGAGCGTCTCAATCTGCGAGCAAGAGCTTGAGGCGGCCAACATACCGGCCAACATCATGGTCGACTGCAGCCACGCCAACTCCAACAAGGATCACAACCTACAGCCGCTGGTGATGGACAACGTCGCCAATCAGATTGTCGAAGGCAACCGCTCGATCATCGGCCTAATGGTCGAGAGCCACCTCAACGGCGGCAATCAAAAACTCTCAGCTAATAAAGATGAAATGGCCTACGGGGTATCGGTCACCGATGCCTGTATCGATTGGCAGACCACAGAAAAGTCGATCCTGCAGATGGCCGACAAACTGCGCGAGGTACTGCCCAAGCGCTGAGCAAATCAGTAATAAAAAAGGTGGCATAAGCCACCTTTTTTATTACCTTCGCCAACGCTTACTGTGCTGGCGCGGGGACAAACCGCAGCGACAGTGAGTTGACGCAGTGGCGGGTATTCTTGGCGGTGAGCTGCTCACCGGCAAAGACATGGCCGAGATGGCCGTTGCACTGTGCGCAGAGAATCTCGATGCGGCGACCATCGGCGTCCAGTTCGCGGCGCACGGCACCGGCCACCTCGTCATCGAAACTTGGCCAGCCGCAGTGCGACTGAAACTTATCTTGCGAGCGGTAGAGCAGTGCATCGCAACGCCGACAGTGGTAGCTGCCGGCGCTAAAGTGCTGGTCGTATTCGCCGCTGAAGGGTCGCTCGGTCCCCTTGTCGACAATCACATAGTGCTCTTGCGGGGTTAGTGTTCGCCATTCACGACTCATCGTCACACCTCTGCAGATTGGGTTTTACAGCGTCAATTCGCGGTTGCTGGCTTTGATGAATTCGCGCTTGAGCGCATCAAAGTTGTGCACCGCTGGGAACTGTGGGAATTCAGCGATGACGTTGTCCGGAGCGTGAAAGAGAATACCGGCATCGGCCTCGGCCAGCATGGTAGTGTCATTGTAGGAGTCGCCGGCGGCAATGGTGCGGTAGTAGAGACTTTTAAAGCCCACTATCGCTTGGCGCTTAGGGTTGGCCTGGCGCAGGTGGTAGTTGACCACCCTGCCGTCGTCGGCGATCTCGAGATTGTGACAGAGCAGCGTCGGAAAGCCGAGCTGGCGCATCAGCGGCTGCGCAAATTGGTAGAAGGTGTCGGAGAGAATCACCACCTGAAAGCGCTCGCGCAGCCAGTTGACGAACTCGATCGCACCGGGCAGTGGCTCGAGAGTGGCGATCACCTCTTGGATCTCATTAATGCCCAAGCCGTGCTGGTCGAGAATATTCAGCCGGTACTGCATCAAGGTGTCGTAGTTGGGCTCATCGCGGGTGGTGCGTTTGAGCTCTTCAATACCGGTTTTTTCAGCGAACGCAATCCAAATTTCTGGGATCAGTACCCCTTCAAGGTCTAAACAGGCGATCTCCACAGTGACTCCTTAGCAGTTGGTTAGGCGGCTGATGGCGAGTTGCTCAGCGTGGCTGGCACTCTAACGCGGCGTGCGGCGAGAGGCAACAAACAGTCGCCGACATATATCCATGAAGAATAAAGGTATATTTTCTTATTCTTTTTGCCTAAGTTTTCACGCTGCTATAGTGCCGCCCCATTGATGCTGGCTACCTTGCCTGCCCACCTTCCATACCAACGGGATTAGAGAGATGAGCAACACCGCCTTAAATATTGTCGATATCGACAACACCCTCGCCACACAATCGCCTCAGCAGATTCTGCGCTACGCTTTAGAGCAGTTCGACAATATCGCCATCTCGTTCAGCGGCGCTGAAGACGTGGTTTTGGTTGATATGGCGCATAAAATCCGCCCCGACATTAAGGTCTTTTCACTCGATACCGGTAGGCTGCACGCAGAGACTTACCAGTTCATTGAGAAAGTGCGCAACCACTACAACATCGACATTCAGATCGCTATGCCCAACGGCCCCGATGTCGAGGCGCTCGTTAAGCAGAAAGGGTTGTTCAGTTTTTATCAGGACGATCACAAAGAGTGCTGTGGCATTCGCAAAATTGCCCCGCTGCGGGCCACCCTCGGCGATCTCGATGCGTGGATCACCGGCCAGCGCAAAGACCAGAGCCCTGGCACCCGGGCAGTTATTCCGGTTATTCAAGAGGATAAAGCCTTTGCCGGTGAGGGGCGCTCACTGACAAAATTTAACCCGCTGGCCAACTGGAGCTCAGCACAGGTATGGGATTACATCCGCACCTACGGCGTGCCCTACAACGCGCTGCACGACCGCGGCTTTGTCAGCATTGGCTGCGAGCCGTGCACCCGCCCTACCGGCCCCGGCCAACACGAGCGCGAAGGGCGCTGGTGGTGGGAGGAAGCGACCAAGAAAGAGTGCGGCCTGCACGCCGTCAACATCGACGCGTAATAAGCAGCTATGAAAAAAACCGCGGAACTGCCGCGGTTTTTTTTTGCTCATCATTTATCTGGCCATAATCAGTAGACCGGTAGTGAGATATCGGCGAAGTACGCCTCGCGCGCTTCGCGACTGCTCAGCGCCATCACCTCGTCGACGACATGGCGAGTGAGATGAGGGGCAAAGGCCTCAATAAAGTCGTACATAAAACCGCGCAGGTAGGTGCCGCGCCGAAAACCGATGCTGGTCACACTCGAGGCAAATAGGTGACGGGCATTGAGCGCCACTAGGTCGTCATCGCTCTCGGCGTCAAAGGCCATATCGGCAACAATACCGATACCCAACCCCAATCGCACATAAGTTTTAATGACATCGGCATCGGTCGCGGTAAACACCACCTGCGGCGCCAAACCCTGACTGGCAAACGCCTCATCGAGTCTGGAGCGGCCGGTAAAGCCAAACACGTAGGTGACAATCGGGTGTGCTGCAACATCGGCCAAAGTCAGCTCAGAGAGCTGCGCCAACGGGTGAGCTTTCGGCACTAAGACGCAGCGGTTCCAGCGGTAACAGGGCATCATGATCAGGTCGTTAAACAGCGCCAGTGCCTCGGTGGCGATAGCAAAATCTACCGTACCATCGGCGGCCTGCTCAGAGATCTGTAGCGGTGTACCCTGGTGCATGTGCAGCGACACCTTGGGGTATTTGGCGATAAAACCACCGATCACGTCCGGCAGTGCGTAGCGCGCCTGGGTGTGGGTGGTAGCGATCGACAGGCTGCCGCTGTTGGGGCTCTTAAATTCCTGACTGAGCTGCCTGATACCCTCGACCTGGCGCAGAATATCGCCGGCGACTTTGAGGATCTGCTCGCCGGCCGGCGTCACTTTGGTCAGGTGTTTGCCGGAGCGCGAGAAAATCTCGACGCCGAGCTCATCCTCGAGCAGTCGAATCTGTTTACTAATACCCGGTTGCGAGGTGTACAAACTGGCGGCCGTGGCCGAGACGTTGAGGTCGTGGCGCGAGACCTCCCAGATGTAACGCAGTTGTTGTAGCTTCATAAAGTTCTCCTGCGCAGCGATAAGCTGCAGGGCGCACTGCTAGGCTTAAATAGCATAAAACCATAAACAATAATTACTTAGCAGAATAACCAAACACTGCTAAAGTGCAACCCCTACGCACTAGCCGGCCGCTTTAGCGCGCGAAAGGATCGCTCTGTCATGCTCGACTTTTTACTCTACATTGTCGCCGGAGCCGGTGTCGGTCTAGCGATTGGCCTCACCGGCGTCGGCGGCGGCTCACTGATGACACCGCTGCTCATTTTATTTGGCTTTCCCTATCACGTCGCTATCGGCACCGACCTACTCTACGCCGGCTTGACTAAAGCAGGTGGCATTGTTCCCCATCACCGCCAGCGCTCTATAAACTGGCCGATTGTCTGTTGGTTGGCAGCTGGCAGCATTCCCGCCTCATTAATTACCGCAACGCTGCTGAGCCGGGTCTTTGAAGACCCTGCACAATATCAGGTGCTGCTAACCCGCAGCTTAGGGCTAATGCTAGTACTGACCGCCATTGTGGTGTTTTGGCGCGACCGCTTCGTCGGCAACCGCCCAGCTAATCACGGTAGCGATGGTGACCAACCGAGCGCTGCCAAGTTGCGCTGGACGCTGTTGATGGGCGCAGTGCTGGGGGTGTTCGTCACCCTCTCCTCGGTCGGCGCTGGCGCGGTTTGTGCGGCTTTTTTAATGCTGCTCTACCCGCACTTGCCGGCGATTAAAGTGGTTGGCACCGACATTGTCCACGCGGTACCGCTGACCTTAATTGCCGGCCTTGGCCACTTAATTATTCTCGGCAACGTCGATTTTGTGCTGCTGGCCGGACTGCTGTTGGGCTCGCTGCCGGCGATCAGCTTCGCCAGCCGCATCGCCAATCGGATACCCAATGGTATTTTGCAGAAGATATTGGCGACGCTACTGATGGGGCTGGGAGTAAAGTTTTTCCTCTTTTAGCCGGTTCAGCTAGCGCTCGTTTGCCACGCCGTGCGGCACATGACCGGCGGCGACATGAGGTGTGGCGTTGTCGCAGTGCGACTGCTGATCGTCGAAAAAGACATCGGCGCCAAACGATTTAAGAAACTCGCCCTTATCTAAGCCGCCCAGAAACAGACTCTCATCGAGGCGCACGTTCCACTCGCGCAGGGTGCGCACTACCCGCTCGTGGGCCGGTGCCGCGCGCGCAGTGACCAGGGCGGTGCGAATCGGGCAGTGTTCACTGCCAAACTCAGCTTGCAGCGCGTGCAGCGCTTGCAGAAAATTCTTAAACGGACCGGGATCAAGTGGCTGGCGTGCGGCGAGCTTTTCGTTCTCGGTAAAGGCGGACAATCCCTGCTCTTTAAAGATCCGCTCCGAGGCGTCACTAAACAGCACCGCATCGCCGTCGAAGGCAAAACGCAGCTCATCGTGGCTGTCGCGCTGCAACCCAGAGGGCAGCAGTGTTGCCGCCGCCATGCCGTTGGCCAGAGCATTGCGCACATCTTCACCATTGGTCGAGAGAAACAGATGGCAGCCAAATGCGGCGACATATTGGTAGGGCGAGCCGCCACCTGAAAACGCCGCGCGGGTGATAGCCAGCTGGTGGTGAGCAATCGAGTTGAATACCCGCAGACCGCTGTCGGCAGAGTTACGCGACAACAATACGATCTCTACCCGCGGTTCACCACCAAGATTTTCGTTGATGCGCAACAGCTTTTTAGCCAACGGAAACGCTTCGCCGGGGGCCAGCACGTCATCTTCGTGAGCGCGCTGGTAGGCGGCGTAGGCCTCTACACCCTGCTCCATGTAAACCCGATGGCTCTCGCGCATATCGAACAGTGCGGTCGAGGAGATCGCGATCACCAACTTTTGGTTGAGCTTTGCCATCGGGCGGCGGCGCTTAGATCGCTTTGATAGTGCCCTTGGGCAACACCGCGTGAACCGCAGCTTTTTGGAACTTGAGCTCTAGCGAGCCGTTGACCTCAAGCACAATGTACTCGCCTTCAAGCTTGGCGATGCGCCCGAGCATACCGCTACTCATCACCACTTCATCGCCTTTGGCGAGATTTTCAATCAGTGCCGTGTGCTCTTTTTGACGCTTGCGCTGCGGGCGAATGATCAGCAGATACATGAAGACGAACAGGCCGGCAAACATCACCAGCGTAATCATTGGGTTGGGTTCGCCGGCAGCAGCTGACTGGGCGTGGGCTTGAGAGATAAAAAACATGCAAACTCCTAGAGTGGCTTAATATTTAACCGTCAGTCGGCGAGGTGGTTAGTAATCCAGTCGAGCGCGTCTTGATGGTGGGTTTTGGTTTTCACTTTATCGATGATGTGCTTAATCTTGCCGTCTTTGCCGATGATGAAGCTGGTGCGCAAAACGCCCATATATTCGCGGCCCATAAATTTCTTTAAATCCCAGCAGCCGTATTTTTCGGTCACTTTGTGCTCTTCATCGCTGAGCAGTGTGAAGTTGAGCTCTTGCTTGTCTTCAAACTTAATGAGGCGCTCGACCGAATCGGGACTCACCGCCATCACCACCGTGTCGCACTCAGCAAAGTCCTTGAAGCTGTCGCGAATGCCGCAGGCCTGTACCGTGCAACCGGGCGTCATCGCCTTCGGGTAAAAGTACAACAACACATTTTTCTCACCCTTAAACGACTTCAGTGCGACCTTCTCGCCGCGCTGATTCACTAAGGTAAATGCCGGTGCCTGGGCACCTATTTTAGGGAAACTCACAATTTTATCCTCACCCTGTCAGTGCGCAAAAACAAAAAGCACTTTAGCAACTAAGCGCTCGCAGGTAAATTGGCCAAAGGCTGCCAGAGCCACTATTTTTGGCACAAAAAAGGCCCCGCAGGGCCTTTTCGGTGCAGTGCAGCGGTTACGGCAACAGGTGCTGTACCGCGTCGCGCTCTTCACACAACTCCTGCTCGGTAGCGCTCATTTTGGCGCGCGAGAAGTCGTTGATTGCCAGCCCTTGGACAATACTCCAGTCGCCATCTTTACAGGTGCACGGGAACGAGTAGATCAGGCCTTCGGCAATGCCGTAGCTGCCGTCACTGTAGACACCCATGCTGACCCAGTCGCCGTCGGCAGTGCCGAGCGCCCAGCTGCGCATATGAGCGATAGCGGCGTTGGCAGCCGAAGCGGCACTCGAGGCCCCGCGCGCGGCAATAATAGCGGCACCGCGCTGCTGCACGGTGGGGATAAAGTCGGCTTCATACCACGCTTGCTCAACCATATCGATGGCCGCTTGGCCGTTGACCTTGGCTTGATGCAGATCGGGGTACTGGGTGGCCGAGTGGTTGCCCCAGATGGTCATATTGGTGACATCGTTGACGGTGGTACCGGTTTTCTCAGCCAGTTGGCTGATAGCGCGGTTGTGGTCGAGACGGGTCATAGCGGTGAATTGACGCGGGTTGATGCTCGGCGCGTTACGCTGGGCGATCAGCGAGTTGGTATTAGCGGGGTTGCCCACCACCAGCACTTTGATGTCGCGCGAAGCGTTGGCGTCAATTGCTTTACCCTGCACCGAGAAGATCGCCGCATTGGCCTCCAGCAGGTCTTTGCGCTCCATACCCGGGCCGCGCGGACGGGCGCCGACCAACAACGCGTAGTCGCTATCTTTGAACGCTACATTGGCGTCATCGGTGCAGACAATGCCGGCCAACAGCGGGAAGGCACAGTCGTCCAACTCCATCGCCACCCCTTGTAGCGCCTGTAGTGCCGGAGTGATTTCGAGCAGTTGCAAAATAACCGGCTGATCGGCACCGAGCATTTCGCCAGCGGCAATGCGGAACAGTAGTGAGTAGCTAATTTGGCCGGCAGCACCGGTGACAGTTACGCGAACAGGTGATTTCACAAGTCATCTCCGTTAAAAGGGGCGGTATCAAAAAGAATTGCTGTGCTGCCGATACCGGTGGCAGAGACACAGTTGGGCGGCATTATAGAGCAAGCGCGCCGACGCGACTAACATTGAGCGGCACAAACTGGCATCCATGGGACTAATGTCCAATATGGCGCCGTCAATCCTTGCCGGAGTGACCAAACCCACCCTCGCCGCGCTCACTGGTGGCAAACTCATCGACCACGACAAACTCGGGGTGTAACACTGGCACAAAGACCAACTGGGCGATGCGGTCACCCGGCTCGACAGTGAAGCTATCACTACCGCGGTTCCAAACCGAAATAAACAGCTGCCCCTGGTAGTCGGAGTCGATCAGACCGACCAAATTACCAAGCACAATGCCGTGTTTGTGGCCTAGCCCCGAGCGCGGCAGGATCACCGCCGCCATATTACTGTCGCCCATGTGAATGGCCATGCCGGTCGGGATTAACTCGCAGGCACCAGGCGCTAGAGTCAAGCTACTGTCCAGACAGACACGCAGGTCTATCCCGGCTGAGCCGGGGGTGGCGTAGTCTGGCAGCGGAAACTGCTTGCCCACCCGCGGGTCTAAAATTTTTACTTCGACGCGATTCATCAAAACTCTCCTGTTGCGGCTATCGACCACCGCGGCTGGTCAGCCGCGGACAAAGCCGTTGCTGGCTTTTTCTTGGCCGATTGAGGTATTTGGCCCGTGGCCGGTAATCACTACGGCATCTTCATCTAATGTATAGAGCCGCTCTTTGATCGAGCTGATGATCTGTTCAAAGTTGCCACCGGGCAGATCGGTGCGGCCGATGCTGCCCTGAAACAGAGTGTCGCCAGCAATCAAGGTCTTGGCCTCATCGAACCAGAAACTGGTCGACCCCGGGGTGTGGCCAGGGGTATGGATCGCCACGCCACCGCAGCAGTTGAGGTCGTGATCATCTTTGAGGTAAAAGTCGGGGTCTGGCAGAGTCACGCTGGGCACACCAAACCGCTGGCACTGCTCCTCTACCATATCCCAGAGAAACTGATCGCCCTGGTGCAGGTAGATCGGCGCGCCGGTGGCAGCCTTAATTTGGCCGGCGGCCAGTATATGGTCGAGGTGGGCGTGGGTGTGAATAATCGCCACTACCTTAAACTCCGCTTGCTCTAGCAGCGCCAGTATTTTGTTGGCGTCGCCACCGGGGTCGACCACCAGCGCGCGCTTGCTGATGCGGTCGCCAATGATGGTGCAGTTGCACTGCAGCGGTCCGACCGGAAAGGTAGTGACGCTGTGGCGTGGCAGCGGCTCTGAATGAGCACTCTCTATGGTCATATCAACTCCTCTCTATACGGTTTGGCTCGGCTGAACAGCCGATAAAAATTGTCGCTGCTGGCGGCGGCCAGCTCTGCCAGTGAAATGCCGCGCAGCTCGGCGATAAATTGCGCCACCTCGCGCACCAGCGCCGGTCGATTTTCGCGGCCGCGGTGCGGCACCGGCGCCAGCCACGGCGCATCGGTCTCAACCAGCAACCGCTCCAGTGGCAACCATTTTGCCACCTCGCGCAGCGCCTTGGCACTGTTGAAGGTGACGATGCCCGATAGCGAAATATAGTAACCGAGCGCAATCGCCGCCTCGGCCATTTCACGACTCTCGGTAAAACAGTGCAAGACCCCAGCTGCAGGCGATGCGGCCCTCTCGATCATCTCCAGCGTCTGCTGGCGCGCCTCGCGGGTATGCACAATCACCGGCAGATCCAATTCGGCAGCGGTGGCCAGATGCAGAGCAAAACTCTGCTGCTGCCAGTGCGCCTGCTGCTCGGCATCGCTGTCAGTTAAGTAGTGATTGTCGAGCCCTGTCTCACCGATCGCCACCACTTTCGGGTGAGCCGCTAAGGCGCGCAGTTGCGCCGCATTGGCCAGCGGTTGTCGCTGCTCTTGCAACGGATGGACGCCCGCCGAGCAAAATAGACCGGGGTACTGATCGGCTAAACGCTGCAGTTGTTGCGCCGACTGCAGATCGACGGCAACCGACAGCAGCTGGCCAACGCCCGCCGCCCGGGCAGCGGCCAACACGGTGGCCAAGCTTTCTGCATCGCCAAGTTTAAGGCGGTCGAGGTGGCAGTGTGAATCGACTAAATAGTGGTTCTGCTCGGTCGCTGGCATGACAACAGTGCTCACAGCGTCAGGGTGGCTTTATGCGAGTGCGCCACTAGCGTCAGCGCCTGCTCTATCTCGTCGGCGAGTGCGCGCTGCGCCTCGCCAAGGGCGATACCCACGCCGCTGCGGCGCGCACCGCTGGCGCCAGACGGGGTCACCCACACCACCACCCCGGTCAACGGCAGCGGTTCCGGGGCACTGTAGAGTTTGAGCAGGTAGAACAGCTCGTCGCCAATTTCGTAGGGGTGCTCGGTAGCAATAAACAATGCGCCGCCTTCAACAAACGGCATGTAGTGTTGGTAGAGCGCCTGCTCATCGGCAATGTCGAGCCGCAATAGTTCATGGTGGCTGCTCATCGGCTCTCCTCAACGTGACTGAATGGCGCACTGTACTGCAGCGGCGGCAGCCGCAACCAGCTCAACAACAGCGTCTCCCAGAGTGATTGCAGGCTGGGATTGTTGCCACTGTGTAGCCACGACAACGCCTCTGTGGTGCTGTCGCGCAGGGCAAACAGCGCCAACAGTGTGTCGCGATCTATCGCCGGCTGCAGGCTCTGGCTGCGCAGTAGTTGCTCTAAAAGCTGTTTAAACCAGTGCAATGCAGGCTCGCCGCTGCGACTGAGCTGTTCGGCTAGGCGCAGCGGCGAGAGTGTCTGCGCGGTGACCTGCTGCAGCTGCTGATGCAGCTGCTGGCGGGCTGCCAGCTCGCCACTGGAGACCGACTGCAGCGCCAGCAGCGGACGGCCTGCGGCGGCGTCGAGTTGTTGTTCACACTCGGCACTGTTGGCGACTGCTTGCAGCCACGGCAGCGCCTCACTGCGCCTCGGCAACGGCATCACCCACTTCTGGCAGCGCGAGCGCACCGTCGCCGGCACTGCACTGGGCCGGGCGCTGAGCAAGATTATCAGCGTCTGGCCGTCGGGCTCTTCGAGGGTTTTTAGCAACGCGTTGGCGGCGGCGATATTCATCGCTTCTGCCGGCTCAATAATCGCCACCTTCCAACCGCCCTGCTGGCCACTTTGCGCCAGCGCACCGCTCAGTTCGCGGACAGCATCAACTTTTATAAAGCGGCTTTTCGGTTCTGGTTGCAGCCGGTAGAGATCGCGGTGGCTGCCGCTGGCCAGCAGCTGGCACCCCTTGCAGCGTCCGCACGGGTAGAGCCCGTGCAGGTCGAGACAGAGCAAACGGTTGGCCATCGACAGCGCGAGCCGCTGCTTGCCGATACCCTCAGCACCGCTGATCATCACCGCGTGCGCCAGCCGCTGCGCCTGACGGCGCTGATCCCAACTCTGCCATTGACTCTCTTGCCACGGGTACGGCAGCTGCAGCGGCAGCGGTTCGGCCATCGGTAGCAGCGGCGGTTTCTTCATTGCAACGACTCGTAAAACTGCTCTAGCGCCGCGCCGATATCGGCTTGCACCTGTACCAGCGGCTGGCTGGCATCGACCACCGCAAAACGCTGCGGCTCGGCTGCCGCCAATTGCAGGTAGCGGTCGCGCACACGGTTAAAAAAGTCCAGCTGTTCTGCTTCAAAGCGGTCGAGTTCGCCGCGCTCACCGGCGCGCGCCAAACCCTCTGCTACCGGCAGGTCTAACAGCAAAGTAAGATCGGGAGAGAGCTGCGCCTGCACCAGCTGTTGCAGCTGTTCGATCACTGCCGTGGGAAGTCTGCGGCCACCGCCTTGGTAGGCGTGGGTGGCATCGCCAAAGCGGTCGCACAGCACCCAGCGGCCCGCAGCCAGTGCCGGCTCAATAGCCGCGGCAATATGCTGGGCGCGGGCGGCAAACATCAGCAGCAGTTCGGCGAGCGGCGCCACCGACTCTGCTCGCGGTGCCAGCAACAGCTGGCGTATCTCTTCTGCCAATGGAGTACCGCCCGGCTCGCGGGTGACCAGAGTATCGATACCGCGCTGCTCTAACCACAGCTGTACGGCAGCCAGATTGGTCGATTTACCGACCCCTTCGCCACCCTCGAGGGTGATAAATTGTCCGCGCATGGCGGTCTTCCTTAAATGATTCATTTTCAATGCTGCGCTACACCACCGCCAATGATGCCGTCAGGGTGGTGGCGAGGAGCGGTACTGCTGTGCGCGACCGAAGCGCTGGTAGCGTTTTACCGCGCTCTGATGCTCGGCTAGTGTAACGGAAAAATGGTGGCTGCCGTCACCCTTGCCAACAAAGTATAACCACTCCCCCGGCGCTGGGTGCGCGGCCGCCTCAAGCGATGCCAACCCGGGATTGGCGATCGGAGTCGGCGGTAGGCCGTCGATCATATAGGTGTTGTAGGGGGTGGCGCGCTTCAAATCGGCGCGTCGCAGGTCGCCGTCGAAGCTATCACCGAGGCCGTAGATGACGGTTGGATCGGTCTGCAGGCGCATGCCGCGCTGCAAGCGGCGCACAAACACGCCGGCGATCTGGGCCCGCTCCGCCGCCACCCCGGTTTCGCGCTCGATAATCGAGGCCATAATTAACAGCTGGTAGCGGTTGCTGTACGGCAGGTTGGCTGCGCGGTTGCGCCATACGCGATCGAGCTCAGCGACCATGCGCGCCACTGCCAGCTGCGCGATTGTACGCCCCTCGCGGTCGCGAAAGTGATACGTATCGGGGAACAGCCACCCTTCAACGGAGCCTGCCGCGTCAGCAACTGGCGGCGCTGTAGCGAGCCCCTGCCAGCTCAGTGGCGGCGCCTCTGCCAGCAGCCCGCGCGCGGCCATCGCTCGCTGCCACTGCGCGACTGTCCACCCCTCGGGAAAGGTGATGCGCTCGGGTACCGTCTCGGCATTTACCATGGCGATCAGTAACTGTTCGATACTGCTGCCCGGCTGCAGTGAGTAGGTTCCAGCTTTGAGTGCCTCAAGCCCGTGCAGTCGCGCAAATAGTCGCAGCGCCAGTGGCTGGCTGATCAAACCGCGCTGCTGCAACTGCTCGGCCAGCGAGATCAGATGACCGCCGCGCGGCAGCTCAATTGTCTGGGTGCTCGCCAGTGCCAGTGGCTGTTTCAGCTCGCGCACTAGCAGCCCTGCGGCGGCGGCCAGCAGCGTCGCTGTCAGCAGCACCAGCAGCCGCCAACCGCCGTTACGGCGCATCGCCTGGCTCCACAGCATAGCCCGGCAGCGCCTGCGCCAATGCCGACGACAGCTGCGCCGTGCGCTCGCCCAGCGGCCAGCGCTCGCCACTGCTGAGACCGGTGACTGGCACCACCCCGCGCAGCGCGTTGCAGATAAATACCTCTTCAGCCACCTGCAGTTGCCCCTCTGTCACCCGCTCTTCACTAACAGCGAGCGCCATGCTCGGCAACAACTGCTGCAGCAAATAGTCGCGCAACACACCGCGCACGCCGCAGCGATCGATCAGCGGCGTGCGCCACTGGCCGTCGCGGTAGAGAAACAGATTGGCCGCAGTCGCTTCGACCACAGCGCCGCTCTGACACTGCAGCAGCCCCTCTCCATACTGACCTGTCGGCCACTGGCTGCGCGCCAGCAGTTGGTCGAGGCGGTTGAGATGCTTGACCCCGGCGAGCGCGGGGTTGTGCGGCAAGCGGTAGCTGCAGCGCCACAGCTGCACGCCGTGCTGGCGCTCTGCCGCCGCCGTGGCTGGCAGCGGCAACAGGCTATATCGGCAGCGCAGGTTAAACTGTGCTGGGCTGCTGTAACCGACGCCGCCGCTGCCGGCGGTGAGCAAAATCTTCACCACGCCGCTGTATGCGCTGCAGCTGGTTAGGATTTGGCTGAACCAATTGCGCAGCTGGGACTCATCGGCTGGCAGTTGCAGTTGCGCCAAACCAGACAGGGCGCGCTGCAGATGGCGCTCAAACAGCGGTGCGATGCCATCGACTACCCGCACGGTCTCAAACAGGCCGTGGCCGTACTGCAGGCCGCGATCGTCGAGCGGCAACGGATGGTCAGGCTGCGCCACGAAAGCGCTGTGGACATCTAGCTGTGATGGGGTCAACTGTTCAGTCACTCTCTCTACCGCTGGCATGGGGTTGATAGCGCTATGGTGCCACAAGTTACCGTGTCATAGCGCTGGGCGCACCACAAAATGCGCGCAAAAAAAAGGCCGCTCCATAGAGCGGCCGGCGACGCGCAGACAGCCTTAGCTGTTGGCGTTGATGTAGTCGATTGCGTCTTGCACAGTGGCAATCTTCTCGGCATCTTCGTCAGGAATTTCGGCATCGAACTCTTCTTCAAGTGCCATGATCAGCTCGACGGTGTCCAGGGAGTCAGCACCCAGATCTTCGACAAAAGATGACTCGTGCTTGACATCTTCCTCTTTAACGCCCAACTGCTCGGCGACCATTTTGATAACTCGTTGTTCGATATTGCTCATTGTTGTTGTTCTCCTTCATGGACTTTTTAAGGGTAACCATTCAAAACAAATGGCTATCCGACTGAACTGGGCGGCATTTTACCTGTATTTTACAAAATGCCAACCTTGTTTTTTGACCGCAGCTGTGGCTCTTGCCACATTTAGGCCATGTACATTCCACCGTTAATATGGATGGTCTCACCAGTGATATAGCCGGCTGACTCTCCGACCAAAAAAGCCACCAGCGCAGCAATTTCCTCGGGCTGACCGAGACGCGCCGCCGGGATCTGTTCCAGCATAGCAGCTCGACCCGCTTCAGGTAGTTGCTTGGTCATATCGGTATCGATAAAACCGGGTGCCACAGTATTCACCGTGATATTACGCGAACCGACCTCTTTGGCCAGCGCTCGCGAGAAACCGGCGACACCCGCTTTGCTGGCGGCATAGTTGCTCTGACCAGCATTGCCCATAGCACCGACCACCGAGCTAATATTGACGATACGGCCCCAGCGCGCCTTAGTCATGCCGCGCAGCACCCCTTTGGCGAGTCGATAAATGGCATTGAGATTGGTCTCCAGCACGTCGCACCACTCATCGTCCTTCATGCGCATCAGCAGATTGTCGCGGGTGATACCGGCATTGTTTACCAAGATAGCCGGGGCGCCATACTGTTCAGTAATCGCCGCCAGTACATTGCTAATCGCCTCAGCATCGGTGACATTGAGTGCCATACCGCAACCGCGAATACCCCCCTGCTGCAACCTTTCGCTGATCGCCTGTGCACCACTGCTGCTAGTCGCGGTACCGACCACAATGGCGCCGGCGGCACCGAGTTGGTCGGCAATGGCGGCGCCAATTCCGCGACTGGCACCGGTCACCAGCGCGACTTTACCTGCTATGCTCATAATGATTCCTTTGTCAGTGAAGCGTGAGGGGCGCCGCAATTGCGCCCGCGATGATCAATCAGTTAACTCTCGCTCTGCGCGAGGTTGTGCAATGCCTCGGCAAAGGACTCTGGCTGGTCGGTGGTCGCACAGTGAATAGTGCGGTCAATTCGCTTGACCATGCCGCTCAACACCGCCCCGGGACCACACTCAATCGCCTCGGTGATGCCGCGCGCGGCCAGCGCTTGCACACAACCAACCCACTGCACTGGCTGATAGATCTGCTCCAACATCAACTGTTTAATGGTGGCGGGGTCGGACTGAGAATCGGCGTTAACATTGTGAATGACAGTGATTTTTGGCGCCTTAAAGTGGGTCTGCTCGACCAGCTCAGCCAACTCTTGCGCCGCAGGGCGCATCAATGCCGTATGGAATGGGGCGCTGACTGGCAGCGGCAGCGCACGCTTAGCGCCCGCCTCTTTACAGGCCGCAATCGCCCGCTCTACCGCCGCTGCCGAGCCGGCAATGACCACCTGCCCCGGGGCATTAAAGTTGACAGCCGCGACCACCTCACTCTGCTGGGCATCAGCGCAAGCGGCAATAATCTTGTCATCCTCCAGACCGATAATGGCGGCCATGGCACCCTCACCGACCGGCACCGCGCGCTGCATCGAGGCGCCGCGTTGACGGACAATATTCACCGCATCGGCAAAGTCAACCACACCGGCAGCGACCAGTGCGCTCCACTCACCCAGGCTGTGACCGGCGACTGCGGTCGGCATTGGACCTCCGCGCTGCAGCCACAACCGCCAAATCGCCAGACTGGCAGTTAACAGCAGCGGCTGAGTGCGCTCGGTAAGATTGATCTGCTGCTGTTCGCCGTTCTGGACCAGCGCCCAACTGTCGTAACCGAGCACGTCTGAGGCCTGCGCAAAGGTTTGCTCAACCAGCGGGTGGTCTGCCGCCAACTGCGCCAACATGCCGATCTTTTGCGACCCTTGGCCGGGAAATAGCGCAGCAAAGTTAGTCAACGGCTGGGCCGCACTTAAATCTGTCATGGTTTACTCCTCTATCGACACCGAGTGTCGCGATGGGCGGGCACTGTCAGCAGCCTGTGCCGCCGGGGTGCGGCTAGTGTAGAGCGCCTCTTGGACACGGCTGAGCAGCTGGTTTTGGCACGCTGCCACTGCGTTGTTCAAGGCGAATTCAAAGGCGCGCTGGTTGGCACTGCCGTGACTTTTGATCACCAAGCCGTTGAGGCCGAGCAGGTAGGCGCCGTTGTAACGACCGGGATTAAAGCGGGCAAACAGTTTGCGCACGGTGCCAGCAATAAGAAGCAGCGGCAGCTTCACCCAGCGGCTGCGCACCAACAGTTGGCGGGCTAGCTGGCTGACCATCTTAACTAAACCCTCGCTGGTCTTAAGCACCAAATTGCCAGAATAACCGTCGCAGACAACAATATCGCAACCGTCGTCGTAGAGCTGGTCGCCCTCGATGAAGCCGCCGTAATGAATCAGTGGATCAGCTTGTAAGCGCGCGGCTGCGTCGAGCACATGGGGCAACCCTTTGCCGACCTCAGAGCCGATATTGAGCAATTTGACCTGTGGTTGGGAACGCTGGCCCACGGCCTGCGCCAGCAGTGTCGCGAGCAGCGCGAACTGATGCAACATAGCGCCGCTGGCTTCAATATTGGCGCCCAGATCGAGCATGTAGAGTGAGCCGTCAATAGTCGGCAGCGCGGTGCAAATAGCGGGCCGTTCAATGCCGTCTAGAGTGCCGAGATGGTAGAGCCCAAAAGCCATCAGCGCACCGGTATTACCGGCGCTCAACGCGCAGTCAGCGCGCCCTGCGGCAACTGCCGCCAGTGCTTGAGATTGAGAGGAGTCGAGCTTGCGCCGCAGCACCGCAGAGGGTTTGTCGTCACCAGTCACCGAGCGACCGCACTCAACCACAGTGATGCGCACAGCCAAGGCGGGCTCTAGGGTACGGGTTTGCGCGACAAAATCGTCGCCCTCACCGAGTAGCAACACCTGAAGTTGAGGGTGACGCCGCAATGCAGCCAGTGTAGCGGGCACAACTAAACGGGGACCAAAGTCCCCGCCCATCGCATCAACGGCAATTCGCAATGGAGTTGCCAAAAGCTTGATCAGTCGTTGCTGAGCTCTAACACTTTGCGACCGCGGTAAAAGCCGTCAGCAGTGATGTGGTGGCGACGATGTTTTTCACCACTGGTGGCATCGACAGACAAGGTCGGTGCCGTCAGGGCATCGTGCGAGCGACGCATATCGCGCTTAGAACGGGTTTTGCGGCTTTTCTGGACAGCCATAGTAACTCCTGCTTGCGGGCTTACAGCCCTCTATAGTGATAAATAAAAGTCTGCCAGGCAGACCAATGCTCTGCTGCTAGTGCTTTTTTAGCGACTGCAGCACGGCAAACGGATTTTCGCTCGCCGCTGGTTGCTCGTTGTCAGCCTGCAACAACTGCCGCAGGTCGCTGGCACACTGACCCTCGTCGTGATAGCTGACCACTGGCAGCGCCAACAGCAGCTCATCCTCCAACAGCTCTAGCAAGCTAGCCTGCCGCTCGGCGACAATCCAACTGTCGGCACGCTTGACGATACTCGCCGCCTGCTCTTCATTCCACACCACTTCAACCGCGAACTCTGCGGCAATAGCAATAGTCACCGATTCCAAACAGCGCTGGCACGGCACCGCTGCGGCTATCTGCAGTTGGCCACTGACACACGGCTTGCGGCTTGCGTTGAGCGCAAACTCCACCCGAGCAGTGAGATCAGACTCAATGGCGGTAACCGCTTGGGCAAATCGCGTCAGCTGGTCGGCGGCAACACTGCCCTGGTAGAGGGCTTGTTGTTGGGCCAACTTGCGCGGATCAATAATCGACGGAAGTGCCATAAAATTCTGTGGTGCTGATTAAGGCGCGCATGATAGGCTCAAGTTTTTGATCTGTCAAAGAAATCGTTGCCATGCCACGCTTATGTCACCACTAATTCTTGCCTCTTCTTCGGTGTGGCGACACACCGCCTTGGCACGGCTCGGGCTCCAATTTACGTGCCAAAGTCCCGAGATCGACGAGACCGCCGCAGCTGGCGAACACTGCGAGCAACTGGCCACGCGCTTGGCTGCCGAGAAAATGGCGGTTATTGCTGCGAAAAACAGCGAAAGTGTAGTCATCGGTAGCGATCAAGTCGCCTGCCACCAGGGTCAGCCGCTCGCCAAACCAACCACCATGGATCAGCTGCGACAACAGTTACTGCGTCAATCCGGCGCCACAGTCACCTTTTATACCGCCGTCTGTGTCGGTCGCGGTGAGTGGCGACGGCAGTTCTGCGATACCACCCATGTGCAGTTTAAGCGGCTCAGCGCCGCACAGATAGAGCGCTACTTGCAACGCGAGCAGCCGCTCGGCTGTGCCGGAGGTTTTCAGGTTGAAGGGTTTGGTATCGCGTTGTTTGAGCAGATCCGCAGCAGCGATCCGACCGCGCTGGTCGGCCTGCCGCTGCTAGGGCTTTCGGCGCTGCTGGCAGAGTTTGGCCTCGACCCGCTCGGCTAGGAGCGCTCTACCCCGAGCAGCGCCGGCAGCTCCAACAGGTGATCGACACAGCCGATTGGCGCATAGCGCTGCAGCCGCTCGGCACTGTGGGCACCAAAGCTGACTGCCAACCGATGGACGCCGGCCGCTTGTGCCATCTGCATATCGTATTCGCTGTCGCCCACCATCACTGCCTGTTGCGGCGACACCGCCAACTCCGCCAACAGCTGTTGCAACATTAACGGGTTGGGTTTGCTGGCGGTCTCGTCTGCACAGCGACTGGCGGCAAACCAGTGGCCAGCGGCCAACCCGTGCAGAGACTCATCGAGGCCGGCGCGACGCTTGCCGGTCGCCACTGCCAAAGTCAGCCCGGCGCCGTGCAGTGCTGCTAACATTTGCTCAGCTCCGGCATAGAACGGGCAAGGCCCAACGCTGTGCACGGCGTAATGGTGCGAATAACTCGCAATTAACTGCTCGCCGAGCTGATCGTCGATCCCCGGCCACAGTCGCTTGACCGCCACCACCAAACTCAAACCGACAATATCGCGAGCCGCCGCCACCGAGGGTTCGGGCAGCTGCAACTGCCGCGCTGCCAGCTGCAGGCAGTCAACAATGCGTCCCAGCGAATCGGCCAGGGTGCCGTCCCAGTCAAATACCACTAATTTAATGTCACCGACCGACTGGCTCACAGCGACTCACCGCTGCGCAACCGCACCAGCAGTTTTTCTAACGGGGCCGGCAGCGGCGCCTCAATGGTTACTGTTTCGCCGCTGACTGGGTGGCGCAGCCGCAGCGAGCAGGCGTGCAAAAACATCCGCCCCAAACCGAGTTCGCGCAGCTGGTTGTTGAAGAGTTCGTCGCCATACTTGCTGTCGCCAGCTATCGGGTGGCCAGCCAACTGGCTGTGGACGCGGATCTGATGAGTTCTGCCGGTTTCAAGGGTTACCCGCATCAACGTCGCCTCGGCAAAGCTCTCCTCAATCTGGTAGTGGGTGACCGCCGGCTTGCCACTGCTATCGGCGCGCACCACCCGCTCGCCCGAGGCGACGGTGCGCTTTTGCAGCGGCGCATTGATAATGTTGCGACCTTTTGGCCAGCGACCGCGCAACAGTGCCAGATACTGCTTTTCAACTTTTTGCGCCAGCATGCTGCCGTGCAACGACTTCAATGCCGCGCGCTTGCGCGCCAACATTAAGCAGCCGGAGGTGTCGCGGTCGAGGCGGTGCACCAACTCCAAAAAACGGTCATCAGGGCGCATCGCTCGCAGCGCTTCAATAACGCCGCCACTCTGGCCACTGCCACCGTGAACCGCCAGCCCCTCGGGCTTATTGATCACCAACAGCGCCTCATCTTCAAAGAGTGTTGCCGCCCGCAGTGACGCTTGCAGACGCTGACCGGGAACCGGCTGTGCCGGCCGCTCCGCCACCCGGATCGGCGGCAGACGCAACTGACTGCCCGCCACCAGACGGGTCTCGGGCTTAACGCGCCCTTTATCAATGCGCACCTCGCCTTTGCGCAGCAGTCGGTAGATGTGCGACTTCGGCACCCCTTTGAGGATTTTCAACAGATAGTTGTCGAGCCGCTGGCCACTGTCTTCAGCATCTATAGTAATGTAGCGCACCCCGTGCGACGGGGCGGGTTGAGATTCACTGGTCATGACATGGCCTTACTCAAAGCAGACGGACCGCGCCGCAATGGCACAGCTAACAGCGCCATATTGTAGCGACTGCCAGCGCCGCGCTGAAGATAAAAATCTTTTTATTTGAGCAGCTTGCGGTTAACTGCTATATTGCCAATCAGGTCGCTAGTGCGCCCGTGCAGTCTGCCGCCAAACTCGGCAGAAACCACCGGCATTTGCCACAGCGACCGCGGTGGCCGCGGTAATAATAGCTGGGCACACCCGAGAGATCCGCACTGCGGGTAAAGAATATCGGCGAGTTGTCACCACTGTGGTGACAACCCCAAACAAGCCGGGCAACCCCGGCGGTAAAAAGTAGCTTACAGATTCAGGAGTGACCGCGACGCCTCGCTGCAACCTTTAGCGCAGAGCCGCATTACCCTCCCACCACCGGTGCGCTAATCGCACCGGCTTCTGTCAAACGAGAGACCCGTAAAGCCACAACATGAACAGTCGAGAACACAACGCCGCCCCAGGGCCCAGCAGTCATCGCGCCAACAGCTGTTTGCGCGATGTGGTTGTATCGCACTCAGTTTAAGCTTTTCAGCCGCTTTCGCTGCTTTTTCGCCGCCTCGCCCACAACGAGAGAAGGTGAAATATGAAACGTATGTTAATCAATGCTTCGCACACTGAAGAGGTGCGCGTCGCTATGGTAGATGGCCAACGCCTCTACGATCTAGATATCGAAAACCGCACCCGCGAACAGAAAAAAGCCAACATCTACAAGGGCAAAGTAACCCGCGTTGAACCGAGCCTGGAAGCCGCTTTTGTCGACTACGGCGCCGAGCGTCACGGTTTTCTGCCACTCAAAGAGATTGCTCCAGAGTACGCCAAACCTGGCGTCAGCGGCCGCCCGACTATTAAAGAGGCGGTGCGCGAAGGCCAAGAGGTCATCGTCCAAGTAGAAAAAGAGGAGCGCGGTTCCAAAGGTGCGGCGCTGACGACCTTTATCAGCTTGGCCGGCCGCTACATGGTGTTAATGCCCAACAATCCTCGTGCCGGTGGCATTTCACGCCGTATTGAGGGCGAAGAGCGCAGTGACCTGCGCGAAGCGATGCGCGGGCTCGAGATCCCCGACGGCATGGGCGTGATCGTACGCACCGCCGGCATCGGTCGCGCCACTGAAGAGCTGCAGTGGGATTTAAACTATCTCATCAAGCTCTGGAACACCATCACTGATGAGGCTGAGCAGGCCAAAGCACCCCACTTTTTGTTCCAAGAGAGCAACGTTATTGTCCGCGCAATACGCGACTATCTGCGCCAGGACGTCGGCGAAGTGATTGTCGACAACAACGACGCTTACCTGCTCGCCAACGCGTTTATCAGCACAGTGATGCCAGACTTTCGCAGCAAGGTAAAACTCTACCAAGATCCTATTCCGCTGTTTAACCGCTATCAGGTAGAGAACCAGATTGAGACCGCTTTCCAGCGCGAAGTTAAGCTCCCCTCCGGTGGTTCGATCGTAATCGATATCACTGAAGCCATGGTCTCTATCGATATCAACTCGGCGCGCTCAACCCGCGGCGGCGATATTGAAGAGACCGCTTTCAGCACCAACAAAGAGGCGGCTGATGAGATAGCCCGCCAGCTGCGACTGCGCGATGTCGGCGGCCTGATTGTTATCGACTTCATTGATATGCTGCAGAGTAAGCATCAAAAAGAGGTGGAAAACCGCATGCGCGACGCCTTGGCGATCGATCGCGCCCGCGTCCAGGTCGGCCGTATCTCGCGTTTTGGCCTGCTGGAGATGTCCCGCCAGCGCTTGCGCCCGTCACTGGAAGAGACTATGTCGCACACCTGCCCGCGCTGTGATGGCCAGGGCACCATTCGCGGCACCCGCTCACTGGCGCTGTCAATTTTGCGGCTTATGGAAGAAGAGGCACAAAAAGACTACAGCCGCGAAGTGCGCGCCATCGTACCGGTACCGGTCGCCACCTTCTTGCTCAACGAAAAGCGCGGCGAGCTGGCCGCCATCGAGTCGCGCAACCGCATTCGCGTCACCGTGCTGCCCAATACCGCCATGGAGACCCCGCACTTCGAGGTCCAGCGCATTCGCACGCAAGATGATGAAGACGAGGGGTTCAGTCACGAGTTGGCCGCACAAGCGGCACAAAGCGACCAGCCCAGCACTATTGCCGACGCCCCCGCGCCACTACCGATCTCCCAGCCCGCAGTAAAGACCCTGGTGCCCGACACCCCGGCGCCAGTGGTTGAGCCCAAGGCCAAAAAAGAGCCACACAGCGAACAACCGCGCAGCAAAAAACCGCGCGCCAGCAAAGTGGTGAGCAAGAGCGCTGCCAAACCGAGTCTGTTCAGGCGCATTATGGCTGCGCTGTTTGGTTCGGGCGAGAAAACCGTCTCTGCGGCAAAACCGGCCAAAGCCGGCGGCAACAGCCAGCGCGAAGAGAAGTCGAGCAACCGCTCGAGTCGCGATCAGAATCGCAGCGGCAACCGCAACAACCGCCGCCGCAACGATAGTCGCCGCCGCAACGACAGCGCCGAACAGGCTGCGACCGCCGGCGAGCCAGCGCTGCAAAACAGCGCCGCAACTGAAGGCAATGACAGCGGCGAAAACCGCAGTGACAACGCTGAGCGGCCGCGCCGCAACCGACGCCGCGGAGGCCGCAACCGCGGTGAACGCGGTGCCCGCAATGAGTCGACAGTCGAGCGCAACGAGCTCGACAGCACCCCCTCAGCTGACGCACAGTCCGCCGCTGCCACCGAGAGCCCCAGCGAAGTCGTCGAAGCAACTAGCAGCGAGACGGGAACCCTGGAATCCCGCCCCGACAGTGGCCGACGCGAACCGCGCCGTCGCCGTCAGCGCCAAGATGTTCCCGCTGAGCTACTCGAACAAGCGCTCGCCGTCACTGCGGTTGCCGCGCCCGACGCAACCACTGCTGCAGAAAATGCGCCAGAGGTCGCCGCCAGCGAGTTAGCGCCGGTCCCCGATAACACCGATGACGCCGCAGCAGCCGCTAGCGGTGAGCAGCCGGTAGACGTGCCCAGTGCAGAAGCCGTCAGCGATCAACCAGAGCTCCAACCAGCAGCGGAACTGCAGCCCATTGACGCCGATCTGCCAGCGAACGAAGCCAGCGCCGAGCCTGAACAAGCGCCTCAACAACCGCAGACTACCGACGCGGTTGAGGACGATGCAGAGGTTGCACCGTCTGCAGCCGAGCGAGTAGAGCCAGCTGAATCAGTCGAGTCAGCCGACTTGGCTGAGCAGCCCGAGTCGACTGATGACATTCAATCACAAGCAGCCGCAGAGCCAGCGGTCCAGCTCGAGGCGGCAATACCGGCGGTACAATCGGTCGTTGATGCCCCTGCCGCGGTAGCGCCCGCAGCGGCCCAGCGCCCCAGCAACGATCCGCGCCTCAAACCCAAGGCGGTGACCGAGGTGCAGATCATCACCGAAAAACGTCAGCGGCCACTGCCCAGAGCGCTCGACACCAGCGCCCCCGCTCCGGTGGCATTGGTGCCAAGTAACATTAAACGCCCCGCTAACGACCCGCGCTCAAAACGGGCAGCTAATAACGGCGGCACAGAAGAAAACAGTCAATCAGCGCAATAATCGCTTGATAGAACAGTGGCGAAATGTATAATTTCGCCTTTCTTTTGCAGCGGCATTGCCGTTGCAAAAGCGTGAAGTTACCAACGCCCTGCTGCGGTAACCCACGAAAAAAGTTTCGGAGGGGTGGCTGAGTGGTCGAAAGCACCGGTCTTGAAAACCGACGAGTCGAAAGGCTCCCAGGGTTCGAATCCCTGTCCCTCCGCCATTAAATAAAAAAGGCCCCAGTCCAAAGGACTGGGGCCTTTTTTATTTATCGGATGGGCCGTGCGGACGAGAACACTCGGTTCGATTCAATGCGTAGCATTGAAGACAAGCCGGCGCGCAGCGCGGCGCAGCCCCAAGGGGGGCTTTGCGGCCACCAGCCGCAAAGATCAATCCCTGTCCTTATCACCACCCAGCCTGGACTGGGGCCTTTTTTATTTATCGGATGGGCCGTGCGGACAAGAATCCCCGGTTCGATTCAATGCGTAGCATTGAAGACAAGCGGGCGCGCAGCGCGGCGCAGCCCCAACGGGGGCTTTGCGGCCACAAGCCGCAAAGATCAATCCCTGTCCTTATTACAACCCAGCCTGGACTGGTGCCTTTTTATTTATCGGATGGACCGCGCGGACGTGAACCCCCGATTCGATTGAATACGCAGGATTAAGGGGTATACCAGATAGCCGAGGTATAGGCGCGCTCTTGAACGGTAGCTGGGTAGTCGTCACTCACGGTTAAGTTGTAACGCGCAGCGTCGTAAGTCGTCCAACGCGGCGTCGGTATCTCCAGCACACGCAGGTAGTAAAAAGCGCGCTGCTCGGGGTCAAAGTCTGGATCGCTCCACACAGTTGCCAGCTGCTGTGCGCCGATACTGTTACTCCAGGTCGCGGTGGCGATATCGACGGTGTTGCCGACCGGCGGCACTCTGCCATCGGCAGTGCGCTGACGGCGCGCCTTATCGCTCCACTCGACGTCGTAAACTTTTTCATGGCTCTCGCCGCGCTGGTCCAGCCAGCCCTTGACCACTTGCACGCGGTCGAGATTGCCACTGAGCGGATCTTTGCTGGCGCTGATTAGGAAACTTGGCACACGCTCACCTGCAGCGGCCAACTCGCCCCCCATCGGTACACCCAACTGGTAGCCCTTGGCGACCATTTGCGAGGAGTGCTCATCGCCGGGCTTAAACGACCAGCCGCCAAAAAAGCGCACGGTAATGCGCGGGCCGGTAGTGGCATAGACTTCGCGTCGTTTCATCGCATCGAATATCGCCTCGCGGGTGTTCTCACTGGCCCATACGGCGGCGTAGCCAGAGGCCAGAGCCTGCCAACTCATATACTTGGCATCACCGAGACTGCCGATCACTCGGCTCAGCCGCTCGGCGTCGGGCTCGACGCCTGAGTGCTTGCCAAAAAAGTTACTCTCCTCGCCAGTAGCCAGTGCGGTGTGGCTGTCGGTAGAGCCAATCACGCCAAACTGGTAGGGATTAACCCCCAGCTTCTCCTCGAGCTTTAAGCCATTTTTTAGCGCTTCGCGGGCGTACTCATACTGCAGCATCGACTTTTCTTTAGGCACTAACAGCAAATTTGACGTGTCCCACAGCACGTCATGGCCGGCAAACTCGTCATTGGTAGAAAGGTAGGGATGTGACTCGCCGTCGCCTTTGATCTGGGTAATTTCATACAGCGGTTCCCAACGGGCACGCTCGCTGGCGTACTCGGCTGTCAGTGGCTGGCCAGTTGCTGGGTTGCTCTCGGTGGGGAACATCAGGCCATTGCTGACATTGCCGTTGTGGGCCAGCGCCAACACTTGACTGCCGGTGGTCTGCTCGTAGCGCGCCATCCAACGCCACAAATCTTCGGGGTTGAAGCTCTCTAAGGTGGTGAACGGCAGCAGCTGCCCAGCCTGCTCGGCACCACCCCGGTAGATGACATTGCGGTGCAGGTTGTTGCCATTTTCGGTCGAGGTCCACTCGTAGCCCACAAGCGTCGTGAACTGCCCCGGCTGGTTGTATTGGTCAGCCACAGCGAGGTAGTTGGACCAGATGGAGTTGCTGAAGGCTTGATCGACCAACACATCTGGCATCTTGGCGTTGGTGAAATCGGCGATCACCTCCATGGTCGCTCCCAGCGCACTCTGTCCGCCCGCCACCAGCCGCTGATGCCAGTCGGCCACCTTAGCGTCCTTCAGTAGCGCAGGGTTGCCGGCGATAATTTCCTCCATCGCACCCATGCCATCGGAGTGGTCGGAGACCACCAAAAAGTCCAGTGGCCGCGCCAGTCTTAGCGCTTCGCCATGGCTGGAGACAACCCGTTCGCCGCGCGCCAAACGGTAGGCTTGCTGCTGACCTAAGGTGACACCAAAGGCGCGGGCATCGAGCGAGAGGTTGGTGTGCAGGTGGGTGTCACCCCACAGCGGCTGGGTGAGATGGCTGCTGCCAAGGAAAGGCGAATACGGCTCTGCGGGCGTTTCGGCTTGAGCCGTTGTCAAACAGACAGCGGTTAATAGAACGGTAAAAAGTAGTCGTTTCACAATGGTAAGCCCAGCTATTTTGGTTTGCTCGGATGTTACCCGATCATATACACTGAAGCCAACTTCTGGCCCCTTGCGGCTACCCCGTAGTCGCCCCATCTGGGCAGATAACAATAAATCACAGGTAACTGTCATGAACAATTCCCGCGGCCAGTTTAGCTCTCGGTTAGGCTTTGTTTTGGCTGCTTCTGGCTCGGCGGTCGGGCTTGGCAATATTTGGGGCTTTCCCACTCAGGTGGCCAGCAACGGTGGCGCCGCGTTCCTGATTCTCTATTTAGTCATGGCGTTCACACTAGCCTACCCGGCGCTGATGGCCGAGCTGATTATCGGCCGCCATGCGCAGGCCAATGCCGTCACCGCCCTGCGCGGCATAGCCACTGGCCGAGCCACTCGGCTATTCGGCACAGCTACCGGTTTTGTCGGGCTGATCACCGCAGCGCTGATTCTGAGCTTTTATGCCATTGTCGCCGGCTGGATGGTCGCCTATTTTGTCGCCTCGATCGCTGAACTACTCGGCTTTGAACCGCTGGCGCGCTGGCTCACCGAATTCAGCCGCGAGCGCAACATACTCTTCACGCTCATATTTAGCGGCATGACCATCGGCATTATATGCGGCGGCGTCAAAGAGGGCATCGAAAAGTGGTCGACCCGATTAATGCCAGCACTGCTGGGAATCCTGCTATTGCTGATCGGCTATGTGATGACGCTCGACGGCGCCATGGCGGGTATTAAAGCCTATTTGGTACCCGACTTTTCTCAAGCGTTTGAGTTCAAGCTGATCGTCAGCGCGCTGGGCCAGGCGTTCTTCTCCATGTCACTCGGGGTCGGCACCATGCTGATCTACGGCTCCTATGTCAGCAAGCAAGAGAACATCAGCAGTTTAGGACGTACCGTCACACTGGTCGATATCGGCATTGCCGTACTGGCCGGGTTACTGATCATTCCCGCCATGTATGTCGCCCAGAGCAACGGCGTGGCCATCTACGACGAGATGAACCAGTTAATCGCTGAAGATCGACTTATTTTTACCGTATTGCCGGCGTTGTTCGACACCATGGGTGCCGCTGGTCTCGGCGTTGCGGTGGCCTTTTTTATCCTGATGACCATCGCCTCACTCACCTCGTCAATCTCTATGCTGGAAGTGCCGGTCGCCTACGCCGTTGAGTGTCATGGTATCAATCGGGCAAAGGCCACCTGGCTGCTGGGCGGCGCTATCACTGTGATAAGTCTGGTCATTATCAGTCAATTCGATACGCTATTTGGACTCACCATCACGTTAACGACCCGCTACAGCCAGCCATTGTTGGGCCTCAGCCTGTGCCTGTTTGCCGGCTGGATATGGCACCGCAACCAACTCATCGAAGAGATTACACAGGGTTTTGAGAACGCCGAACACAGCCTGTTCGTCAAACTCTGGCCCAGCTATGTGCGCTTTGTCTGCCCATTGGCGATCTTGACGGTATTTCTCTACCCAATGTTCTCTTAATAAAATAATCGCAGTGCACTGTGGCGCTGTGGGCCAATGCGCAGTGATTATCTGCACTGCTGTCAATAACAAAATTCATTGCCACTTCACTATTAGCGTCAGCTAACCGCAACCCGCTTTCCACGGTCGACCAAGCCGGCTAGAGTAACGCCGTTAGCTTAATCCAGAGGCGCCCTTATTATGCTGCAAGTTGTCTGGTTTAAACGCGATCTGCGCAGCAGCGACCATGCGCCGCTGCAAGTCGCTGCAAAACACGGACCGGTGCTCTGTCTCTATGTTGTTGAGCGCGACTACTGGCAGCTGCCCGACACCAGCGACCGCCAGTGGCAGTTTGTTCGTGAATCGCTGCAGGACCTTCACCACCAGCTGCAAGCTCTCGGCGCAGCCCTGCAGGTGGTAGAGGGTGATCTGATCACCACTCTGAATGCCATCCGCGCCCAGCACGGCCCACTGGCGCTACACAGCCATGAAGAAACCGGCAACCTGTGGAGCTTTGCCCGCGACACCGCAGTCGCGCGCTGGTGCCGGCAGCAGCAGGTGGTGTGGCGGCAGTACAAGCAGTTTGGCGTACAGCGTGGCAGCGAGCGCAATCGCGACCAGTGGTCGCAGTGGCGTCAGCAGTGGCTAGAGCAACTACCGGCACCTTGTGCACCAATCACCCACAGCGTGGCAACCTCGGCGGCACTGGCGCCGGCGCAGTGGCCGCAATCGGTGAAAACCGACCCACTGCCCTGCCCCGGCCGGCAACCCGGCGGCCGCACTGCTGGGCTTGCGCTGTTGCAGTCATTTACCCAGCAGCGCGGTGAGCAGTATCGCGGCTCATTGAGCCGCACCGACAGCGCCGCGCGCCACGGCTCGCGCCTCAGCGCTCACCTCGCCTACGGCACCCTTAGTCTGCGTGAAGTTTGCGCGGCAACGCAGCGCGCCCAAGCTAGCGCCACGGGCCGCTGGCGGCAGAGTCTCGCCGCCTTCGCCTCGCGTCTGTGGTGGCACTGCCATTTCATTCAGAAGCTGGAGTCGCAGCCCACTATCGAGACCACCCCACAGATCACTGTGTTACAACAACTGCCCAGCTGCAGCGACCTCGAGCGACTGCAGCGCTGGCAGTTTGGCACCACTGGCTGGCCGCTGGTCGATGCAGCGATGCGCTACCTGCACCACCACGGCTGGGTCAATTTTCGAATGCGCGCCATGCTGGTCTCGGTGGCCACCCATACCCTACAGCTGCCGTGGCAGTGTGTGGCAGAGTGGCTCGCCGGCCAGTTTGTCGACTACGAACCGGGCATCCACTATCCACAGGTACAGATGCAGAGCGGCCTCTCTTGGAACCCAGTGCTGCGTATCTACAACCCCACCACCCAGGCGCAACAGCTCGACCCCGACGGCCGCTTTATTCGCCGCTGGGTGCCAGAGCTGGCCAACACTCCAGATGCCTGGCTGCAGCAGCCGTGGCAACTGCCGACCACCTTGCGCCAGCGCTTTGCCGGCGCAGCCGACTACCCGCCGCCGATGGTCGACCACCAACTTGCCAACCGCCAGCGCAAAGCGGCGATCGCCGCTATTGAGCAGCGCGAGGGAATTATCCGCCCCAGCCAGCGCCCAGCCGGCAGCACCAACCGGCGCCAACGCGGCAGTAACCCCCCCGCGCGCGCGGTAAATAAACAGCAGTTATCGCTTTTTTGAACGGCGCCTGCAGTGGCTGGCAGATAGAGAATTGTGCGCCGCAACACTGAAGGCGCGGAGTGACTGGTAGCTTAGTTGTTGCCGTTCTGTGCAGTCGCCACCAGCTCGTCGAGAATCTCGCGGCCGATAGCGCTCAACTTCGCCTGCTGCTCAACGGTGGCGAGGCAGTCGGCAATCACCTCGGCGTGGTCGGCGACGCTCTGCGCAACATAGTTGCGCTCTGCCTCACTCAACCACTGCCCGGCTAACAATTGCCGACAGGCGCGCTGCATCTGCACCGTGACATAGAGCGCGTGGTAGATGCCGTTCATCGGCCGCAGCTCGCGGCGCAGTGGCGAGCGGTAGCCCTGCGACGAATCGTTGAGCACTGGCGGCTGCTCGCTACAGCGACCAAACAACATCAGGTGAGACGATTCGTGCACCAGCGTCTGTAGCCAGTCGACGCGACTTTTACTCTGCTCGATGTTAACAAACAGCGCCCCCCACAACATCAGCGTCGAACCGCCATCGAACTGGCTAGTATTGTTATCACCGCAGGGGCGCACCGCCACCAGTTGGGTGGTGAGTGCCAGCAGTTGGCGGTGGTAGTCGGGGGTGGCGGCGCGCATCAGCGCCAAACAGGGCTGCAGTTCACTCTGAAAACGGCGCAACTGCTCGGTAGTGGCACCAGTAATGGCAAACGAGGCGTTGGGGTCGGTATCCATCAGTCGCTGATAGCTCTGCCGACAGCGCTGCAGCGAGGGGTCGTCCAAACTGAGCAGGGCAAAATCGCCGTGGTGCGGCTGCAGCGTTTGTAAGGAGTCCAGCACTGCTTGAACCCGCTCCCGAGTTTGCGATTCGAGCGCCTCGACCAGCTCCATAAACCAGCCGAAAGCGGCCGGCGGCAAACGCCCAGGTGGGCAGAGTGATGCGAGGTGGCGCAAACTAGGGCCACCGTCGAGCTCGCTGCTATCCAGGAAATCGGCCACCTCGACAAAACTGGCAGAGAGTTGCTGCTGCAGCTGTGCGGCGATCTGCTCGGGGTTGGTAACTGTCATCGACAACAAAAAAGCCCCAGCCAAAGCCGGGGCTTAGTTTTCAATAAACCAGTCAAATTGGCCCTTTCAAGCCGATCTTGGCGCTCAGTGCGCTCTCCGTAAGTGGCTTGTCGAGCGCTTTACTCGGCAAAATAGCGAAGCCGAACAACTTGGTTTTATCCAGCTCGGGGGTTTTAGGTATACCTTTTCCACCAATTTTGGCAGAGACCAGTGCCGATGACAGGGCAGCCTGAGCTGAGGATTCCTGACTCAATTTATAGCCAAACAAATTGTTCTTATTCATTACTAACTCCGTCGTGATTTGCCTAAAAGCATTACGCAACAAAGTCTAATCCAGTCCGCCGGGGGTTGGCAAGTGCTGGTAAATACGCTTGCAAATCAACAACCGCTGCCAACGCTGCAGGATAGCGCCATCTGGCACCGCCAGGTGCAGCTCATCTATGGCGTCAAACGGCGCGCCACTGGCCAATAGTGCAGACCCGGTGTCGACAAACACCAGAGACTCTACCTCACAATCGTTTAGCAGTGCCTCACAGCGCGCCGCCAGCCCCTGCGCGGTGGCTGCCAACGGCTCGCCACTGGGCGCTAGTGTCTGCTCGCCGCTCACCAAGTAAGCGCGCAATCCGCGCTGGCAGAGCTGCTGCCAACGGCGTTTGGCGGCAGCGGCCAGCACCGCGCCAGCAAAGCCATAAATGGCGATACGCCCGATTGACCCGGCCTTTAACGGCGCAATCAAGTAGCTGGCGGCGGCGCCACCGGGTGCCGCCATATTCGGTGAGTAGTTGACCTCGTTGATAGCCGCGCCGTTGCGGTGCCACGGCACCGAAATGTCCTCGCTCATCAGGTCAATCCCAGCCGAACTGAGCCCAAACAGTGCCGCCGCTGCGCAGGCGAGGCGAACATTGTCGGGGTGAATCACTTTGCTGAGATTGTCGATCTCGGCACCATACTGCTCCTCGCGCGGGTCTGACTCTGGCCGCAACAAAACCCGCTCACCGAGCGACGGTACCGCATCACCGGCAGCGCAGCAATCGTCGCCCTGCGGCAGCGGTTTGCGCGCACGCCATGGCGGTAGGCGGCTGTTTTCGCGGCTGGCCTGTGCCACTAGCTCGGCGACCGTGCGCACACCGTCGCCGCTAACCGTGCGCGGCAGACGCTTGGCGGCGTACATCAACTCACCGTCGCGAACATAGAGCCGGTGGCAGGTGCCGGCGATCTGCTGCTCAACCAGCGCCACGCTGTCGCCCAGTGCAAACACTCGCTGCAGCGCCTGTTCAAGCTGCTCGCGGTTGGCAATACCGACTGTGACCCCTTCGCGACGGTCGCGGGCGCGGGGTTTGACCACCACCGGCCAACCCAACCGCTGCACAGCCTCTTCGGCGGCGAGCAGGTCTGTTGCTAACCAGTGGTCAGGCGCCGGCAGCCCGGCACCGCGCAGGCGGGTGGCACAGGCTATCTTATCTTGCGCCAGACGGCCGCCGACAAAACTGTCGGCAACCACCGCCGAGCCACTGATCAGCTGGCTGCGTGCGCCCCAACCGGCGCGCCAGACCCCGGCGGAAACTTGGCGCACGGGGATATTGGCGGCCAAATAGCTGGCAATGATAGTGCGCTCGGAGAGCGCATGCTGGTGAGCGGCGCGGCACGGTTCAACAAATTTTCCCATCAACCAACGGTACTGTTGCTGAATAAGAGGTTCGAGCGGCTGCCAGTGGTTGGCGGCGGCAGTTTGCAGTGATTGCGGTGGTAGCGCGATAAACGGCTCCAGAGCTGCTATAGCGGCTCGCAACGCCTTGCGCAGCGACTCGCTACCCTGGCCGATATCTGCCAGCGCCAGCTGGCAGCGCCGAGCTTTAGTGTCGACCGCCACCACCACCCCGCGCTCGATAATGGGCAGATAGGCACCGTGCAGCAGCTCCTCGGCCAGCTGTGCCAGCGACCAAGCCAACTCGGCTGAGGGGGTTTGTTCGCCACTCAAAGGTACCAGAGTGCAGAGCGGACCGCGCCACGGTTGAGTGAGGAAGCGCTGCTGAATCAGTGCCACCAGCAGTTGGCTCTGTGGTGACGACAACACCGGCAGCGGCAGATCTAAAAATTGTACCGGCTGTTGGCAGCCAAACCGGTAGTGTGGTGGGGCTGTGTTGCCCTTGTTCGGTTGCTCCATATTAGTGGAGCACCCTCGGCGCGCTGACTGGATAGCTGAGCAGAGTAAAATCGCGCTGGTAGATTTCGCCGATAATGCGGTGGTCATTGGCGGTAACTACCGGCGGCGTGGGTCTATCGCTTGCGGCCTTCGGTTGACCACCGCGCGGCGAGCTCTGCTCGGCAGCCGCCTGCGGTAGCTTTAACAGCTCGCGACTGGCTGGGCCAAACTGTTCATCGAGATAATCTGCCACAGGCTCGAGTCCACCTTCCAATTTAAACAGCCGACAGTGCGGCGGCAAAAAACTGCTCTGCCAGCGCAGATCGCCCGGCAGTTTTGCACTGTCGCTGGCAATCGCCTCAGCGTAACCTGCTAACCAGCTCGAGAAATCGGCCAGCTCTGCATCGCCAGTACGGCGCTGGCGCAGCTGGTAGGCAGCGACCAGCCGCAGAGTTGGGTGGCGCACCAGTGCCAGCAGATAATCCAAAAAGTTAGCGGGAAACCACTTGGCGAACTGCTGTCGCTCAATGTGCTGTACCGGGCTGGAGGCGGCGCTGGTTGGAGCGCCGCAGTAGCGCGGTTGGTGCAGTGCCGGGGCACCAAAACGCGCGGCCAAATAGCGGTCAAACAGAGCGCCGCCGGCCAGCGGCAGATGGGCAAAGTAGAGCAGGCCTTTTTCGGTTTTGTAGAGCGGCATAGGTTACTGTTGGGCGGCGCGGGCGAGATACTTCTGCTTGTTGCGCTCGCCCTTGCGGTTCATGGCGGGGCGCAATTTGCGCCGAATCGCCGGGAACAGGTAGCCGACCGTCGCCAGCAGTGCACTGACGCGCGGCAGTGCCGCCTCGACCATCTCGCCTTGGGCAACCCGATAGACCATAGCGGCGACCTGCTCGGCGCTACTCATCGGCTGGGCAAAGACAATCCCCTCGACTTCACTGATTTCGTTCATGATAAATCCGGTGTCGACCGGCCCCGGGCAGACCAGCCCGACGTGAATACCTTCGTCGCGCAACTCATCGGCCAGCGAGTAACTGAAGGCGCGCAGACCGGCCTTGCCCGCGGCGTAAGTAGCCGCTCCTTGGATCGGAGTAAAACCGGCCAGCGAGGCGACGTTGACGATGGCACCGCCACCGGATTGGCGCAGATAGGGGATGGCCAGTCGCGACAGCGCAATCGGCGCGGTCAAGTTGACATCCATCATCTGCACCAAATCGTCACAGTCGTTGTTGGCGACATCGCCGCGGCGGTGCAGGCCGGCGTTGTTCACCAGCACATCGATGCGTCCAAAGCGCGCCATGCTCTGCTCGAACAGCGCCGCCCACTGACTGCGATCGGCGACATCGAGCGCCAGTGCCAGTACTTCGGTCTCTGCAGCGAGCTCATCGGCGAGTTGCTGTAGCGGCTCTGGGCGGCGACCAACCAGTACCAATTTGGCGCCGCGCTGGGCAAAATATCGGGCAGCGGCGGCACCGATGCCGGCCGAACCGCCAGTGATAATAACGACTTTATCTCGCATGATACCCTCTCCAATAAGCTAATAATTTTGATTGGCCGCCCCTGCAAGAATCGAACTTGCATCTAAGACTTAGGAGGTCCTCGTTTTATCCATTAAACTAAGGGGCGCGCGGTTACCACAGTGGTAGCTCACAGTGCCGCCGCAGTATACCCAACAGCCCGCCGCTGGGCTAACTGAGTCCACCCGTTTATTTATGAATTTACTGCTACTAGAACCCGCCGAGAGCGATGCCGCCACTGCAGTGATCAGCGGCCGTCGCGCCAACCATATGCGCACGGTGCAGCGCGCAGTGCCTGGCACCACCCTGCGCGCCGGGGTAATTGGCCGCGGGTTTGGTGAAGTGACGGTGCTGGCCGACGATGGCGCCGGCTATACCGTGACATACACAGCAATTGCCGAGCGCCCGCCGGCGCCAATGCCTCTGCAGTTGGTGATCGCCCTGCCGCGCCCCAAGATGGTCAACCGGCTTTTGCAAGCGGTCACCGCAATGGGCATCAAGCAGATCACCTTTATCAACAGCTGGCGGGTGGAGAAAAGTTACTGGCAGAGCCCCCAACTGAGCGCTGACAACATCCGCCTACAGCTATTGCTGGGGCTGGAGCAAGGGGTCGACACTCAGCTGCCGACGGTCACTTTTGAACCGCTCTTTAAGCCGTTCGTTGAGGACCGCTTGGCAGCGCAAAGTGGTGACGGCCTGCGGCTGCTCGCCCACCCCGGCGGCGGCGAGCCGTGCCCGGTAGCCGCTGCGAAGCCGGCCACCTTGGTAGTGGGACCGGAGGGAGGCTTTATTGACTACGAGGTGGCGCTGCTCACTGCACAAGGCTTTAGCGCGGTAACCATGGGGCCGCGCATATTGCGGGTAGAGACCGCCGTAGTAGCGCTGGCGAGCCGGCTCTACCCGGCCGGTTGAACGCTGGCCGTGCGCCTCAGCCAGCGCCACTGCAGGGCGACGCCGAGCAGATAGCAGAGCAAAAACAGCTGATAGAAGCCGAGCAACAGAGGGTCGTTGATCTCGCTGACGACCGGATCGCCGATTGGTAGCCGGCGCAGCCCGTCGGTAATTGCCGGGATCATATGAAAAAGAAAAGTCGCCGAATAACTCATCGCCTGCAGGTAAATCGCGTAGCGCCCGCCGAGCCGACGGTACTCTGCAGACCAACCGACCGCCACCGCCAACAGCGTCATGACCGCTAGCAGATGGGCGATATTGAATCCACCGTTTTGGAAAATGGTTAGCGCCGAAAGCGCTGTCACCAACGTGCAGAGCAGAAACAGCGCGCCGGAGCGGTTGCTGGCGCGGATAACCCGGTGACGGGCCAGCGAGTAGAGGCCGGCGGCGATGGATAGCGCGCCGAGCGCGGTGTGAAACCAACCCACTAAGGTCATCTCTGGCATGGCGTTGCTCCCTTGCTCTGCTGGTGAGACGGCCGGTTAACGCCGGCCACGGCTGCCGCGCTGGCTGGCGCGACTCTTTTTGAGCCGGCTGGCCGGCTGCTTCTTGCGCTGTTCGCGCTGGTAGAGCTCGCGCTCACGGCGCGACTCCAGCGGCACTAGGCAGCCCTTTTCAGCACCGATCAGATCTTGCCGCCCCATGCGCCGCAGCGCCTTGCGCAACAGCGGCCAGTTGTCGGTGTCGTGGTAGCGCAACAGCGCCTTGTGCAGGGTGCGCTGCTCTGGGCTGCGGGCGGTGAGCACCCGCTCGGTATTGTTGCGGTTGAGTGGCCGCAGTGGGTTGCGCTCGGTGTGGTACATAGTGGTCGCCGAGGCCATCGGCGACGGGTAGAAGTTTTGCACCTGATCGACCCGGAAGTCGTTCTGCTTGAGCCACAGCGCCAGCGCCAGCATCTCTTTGTCACCCGAGCCGGGGTGGCCAGAGATGAAGTACGGGATCAGATACTGTTTTTTGCCCGCCTGTTGCGAGAAGCGTTCGAACATCTCTTTGAATTCGTAGTAGCTGCCCATGCCCGGCTTCATCATTTTCGCGAGCGTCTCCTCTTCGGAGTGCTCAGGGGCAATTTTCAGATAACCGCCGACATGGTGAGTGACCAACTCTTTGACATACTCCGGATCGCGCACCGCGAGGTCGTAGCGCAGCCCCGAAGCCACCACCACTTTCTTAACCCCTTTGAGTGCGCGAGCTTTGCGGTAGAGCGCCGTGGTGTGCGAGTGGTCGGTCTCCAAATTGACACAGATGGTTGGGTAGACACAGGACGGCCGCCGGCAGCTCTCTTCAATTCTTTTATCTTTGCAGTTGAGCCGATACATGTTGGCGGTGGGGCCACCGAGGTCGGAGATCACCCCGGTAAAGCCCGGGGTGAGATCGCGAATTTTCTCTACTTCATCAAGGATCGATTGTTCGGAGCGGCTCTGAATAATGCGCCCCTCGTGCTCGGTGATCGAGCAGAAAGTACAACCGCCAAAGCAGCCGCGCATAATATTGACCGAGAAACGGATCATCTCGTAGGCGGGAATCTTGGCGTCACCATAGCTGGGGTGTGGCACCCGTTTGTAAGGCTGCTCAAAGACCCAGTCGAGCTCGGCGGTCTCAAGCGGCAGCGGCGGCGGGTTGATCCAGATATCGTTTTTGCCCTGATTCTGCACCAGCGGCCGCGCATTGCCGGGATTGGTTTCGCGATGGAAGATGCGGTCGGCGTGAGCGTACAGCGCCGGGTCTTTTGTCACCGCATCAAAACTGGGCATGCGGATGTAGGTGGAGCTCGGGTCTGTCTCAATGGCCTGAGTGTCGGGCACTAAATTGACCACTTGGCTCGGCTGCGGTGGCGCTGCACTGTGACCGGCGTCGACCGCGGCGTGCTGCGACTTGGCGTCGTCGCAGTCGCTGGGGTGCGGCGCATCGTAGGGGTTTTTGTGTCTAGGCAGGCTGCCGGGCTGGTCGATGCGGGTCGAGTCGATCTCACGCCACCCTTCGGGAATGGTGCGGCACAAGAAAGCTGTGCCGCGCAGGTCGCGGATCTCGCGCACCGGCTCACCGGCGGCAAGGCGGTGGGTCAGGTCAATAAGCGCCCGTTCGGCGTTGCCAAACAGCAGCAAGTCGGCCGTTGAGTCCATCAGTACCGAGCGCTTCACTTTATCGCTCCAGTAGTCGTAGTGGGCCAGGCGGCGCAGACTCGCCTCAATACCCCCCGCCACTACCACGCTATTGGGGTAGGCGCGCTTGCAGAGCTGGCTGTAGACGGTCAGTGCGTAGTCGGGGCGCTTGCCGCCGGTATCGCCGGCGGTATAGGCGTCGTCGTGGCGAATACGTCTATCGGCGGTGTAGCGGTTGATCATTGAGTCCATGTTGCCGGCGGTCACCCCAAAATAGAGGTTGGGTTCGCCGAGCACTCGCAAGCTCTGCGGGTCGCTCCAGTCCGGCTGCGAAATGATACCGACCCGAAAACCCTGCGCTTCAAGGGTGCGACCGATCACCGCCATGCCAAAACTGGGGTGGTCGACGTAGGCATCGCCAGTGACAATGATGACATCGCAGCTGTCCCAGCCAAGCTGGTCCATCTCGGCGCGGCTCATCGGCAGAAACGGCGCTGGGGTCAGACATTCGGCCCAATATTTGGGGTAGTCAAACAGTCGCGGCAGCTGCCTATCGGCGTGCGATCCCGGCGGATGGTTGGCTTGGCGTTGCAGCGCTGACGACATAACAGGTGCCTATAAAATTTCTCTCCACTGCGGTGACAGTGGCGCGTTTACCAAATGGGCGACTATTGTACGCCCTTTCAATGCCTGAATAACCACACAGTTGATGCAGATCATTGCCCCGGAATCAATTTGATAACGATTCTTATTAACAAAAGCGGCCGTTACCCCTACAATGGCGGCACTGTTTTATGTCGTCAGCGACGACACGGATTGACGAGTCGATACTATGACCCTTTGGCAACTCCCCGCCGGCAGCTCGGCTACCATTGCGGCACTCAACGAGCAGCTCGACAGCCGCTACCGGCAGCGCATCAGCGAACTCGGCTTTAGCGTTGGCGCCACGGTGCAGTGCATGCTGCGCCCGGGGCTGGGTGCACCGCGGCAATACGTGATCAACAACAGCGTCTACTCGCTCGACCGACAGATTGCCGACGCCATCCTCTGCGAGTTGACGCCATGAAGCAGATTGCGCTGATTGGCAGCCCCAACTCCGGCAAGAGCCTGCTGTTCAACCGCCTGACCGGGCTCAACCAAAAGGTGGCCAACTTCCCCGGCATTACTGTCGATATGGCCAGCGGTCAGTCGCAACACCACAGCGACTGGCGTTTTATCGACTTCCCAGGCGTCTATTCGTTGACCGCTCTGTCGGGCGAAGAACAGGCGGCGATCAACGGCTTCACGGCACTGCTGGAGCGGGGCGAATTGGACCTGGTGGTAGCCATTGTCGATGCCACCCGCCTCGACAAAGGGCTCGGTTTTGCCCTCCAGGCACTGGCGCTCTGCCAGCGGCATCAGGTGCCGATGCTGATTGCCGCCAACATGGTCGATGTGCTGCAGCGCCACCAGCTAACCATCGACTGCGCCGGTTTGAGTAGCGCGCTGGCGATCCCGGTCGTGCCGTTATCGGCGCGCAGTGGTGCCGGCCTCGCTGAGCTCGACGATAGCTGCCGCCAGCAGTTGAGCGGCCAGCCCCTGCCACAGACGCCAGCGGTTGGCGGTCTCATTGGCGGCGACGAACAGGGCCACTGGCGCGCACAACAGCTCGCGGAGCAGTTTGGCCCCAAAGGTGATCTGCTGATCGTCAGCCAGACCCGCATCGACCGTCTGTTCCTGCACTCATGGTTTGGTGGCGCGCTATTTTTTGCCATTATGTACCTATTTTTCCAGTCAATTTTTACCTGGGCAGCGCCGGTTATGGATGCCGTCGAAGGGGCGATCGGCTGGTTGGCTGAACGGGTAACACCACTGTTCCCCGCCGGAGTCGCGCAAGATTTTGTTCACGACGCGCTGTTTGGTGGCATCGGTGCATTTTTGGTGTTTGTGCCGCAAATTTTTGTCTTGACCGTGGTGGTCGGCATTCTCGAGGATAGCGGCTACCTGGCCCGCGCCGCGGTGATCTGCCACCGGCCGCTGCGGCTGTTCGGACTCACCGGCAAGAGTTTCATACCGATGCTCTCAGGCGTGGCCTGTGCTATCCCCGGTATTTACGCCGCCCGCACCATCGAATCGCCTCTGCGCCGGCGACTCACCTATATGGCCATTCCGCTGATGCCCTGCTCGGCGCGGCTGCCGGTCTATGCGCTGTTAATCGCAGCGTTTATTCCCGCCCACTCACTGTTTGGCGGGCTGCTCGGCTGGCAGGGGCTGGCGATGTTCGCTATCTACCTATTTGGGATCGTCGCTGCACTGCTGGTCACAGCGTTGGTGTCGCGCCGCAGCGACAGTAGCGCACAGGATCTGCCGTTTGTCTTGGAGATGCCGCCCTACCGACTGCCGTCGTGGCGACCGCTGCTGCGCAGCGCTTGGCAGCGCAGCGCACAATTTGTCACCAAAGCGGGGCAGATTATCTTTATGGTCACGGTGGTGGTCTGGCTGCTCGGCTACTTCCCCAACTACGGCAGCTCACTGGCCGATTCGTGGCTGGGCCAGCTCGGCCACTTTATTGAGCCGGTATTTGCCCCCCTCGGCCTCGACTGGCAGTACGGAGTGGCCATTTTAACTTCGTTCTTGGCGCGCGAAGTGTTTGTCGGCACCCTCGGCGCACTCTACGGCATCGCCGCTCAGGGCGATGAATTTGTCGGCCTGGCCGATCGCGTCGCCACCAGTGGCCTGCCGCTGGGGTCAGGTATCGCGCTACTGGTATTGTTTGCCATCGCCCTACAGTGCATCTCTACCCTGGCGGTGCTGCGTCGCGAGAGTGGCTCCTGGCGGTTACCGGTTCAACTGTTCGTCGCTTATGGGCTACTCGCCTATCTGCTAGCGTGGTTAGCTTTTCAGCTTACCGCGCTGGTCGGCGGTTAACCGCCCTGCTGATAGATCTGGTAGTCACAGCGCTGCATACCCAGCGCAGCATAAGTCTGCTGCGCCGCGCGGTTGTCGTTCTCGACATAGAGTCGAAAACCGCAGACTGGCTCTAAGCTCTGTTGCGCCAGCTGTTTTACCTCGTCGTAGAGCGCGCGATAGACGCCGTTGCGCCTAGCCGCAGCGACCACATAAACCGACTGAATCCACCAGAACAGACCGTTGCGCCAATCCGACCACTCGTAGGTTACCATCAGTGTGCCGACCGCCTCGCCATGCAGTTCGGCGAGCAGATAAAAGCCAAACTGCGGCCGCGCCAACAACCCGGTGACGCCATCGCGAAGCAGTGCAGCATCAATCTGTTTACCCTCAGTTTCAAAAGCCATAGCGACATTGCAATCGGCAATAAACGCAGCGTCAGCAGCGCCGGCAACGCGCACGCTTAGAGCGGTGGAATGTGGGCGAGAAGTGGACGATGCCATAGTGATCGGTTCCCAGCGGCGGTGAATAAATTGCCGCAAAGTTTGGCCTGTAAAGCCTTGCACCGCAAGCCGCACTCACCTACAGTTTGCCGCCATGCCAATCACCTCTTACCCCCCTAGCGATTCAGACGCTGACCACACGCTGCTCGAGCTGCCCTACTGTGCACAGAGCGGTGAGCTGGCGGCCGCACTGCGCGATCTGCCAGAGCTGGTCTGGTTCGACAGCGGCAGTGCTGGGCAGGGACAGTGGGATATTATCAGTGCTGCCCCCGATGTGGTGGTTGAGCAGCAGCTGGGCGAGCCACCACTGTTTGCCACCATCGCCGAGTTGCTGGCGGCGATACCGCGCGTCGCCGACCCATCGCTACCGTTCACCGGTGGCGTTATCGCACTGCTCGGCTACGCCGCCAACCACACGGCGCTGCGTATCGCCCCAGCCCCCAGTGACCCGCAGGGTTGCCAAAGCCTACCGCTGGCGCGCGCCGGGCGCTACCGCTGGGCGGCGATGACTGATCACCACAGTCGTCGCACGCTGCTCTTTTTCGACAGCAGCTGTAGCGCCGCCTTTATCGACCAGATCCGCCAGCGTCTGCACAGTGGCGCAGCAGCGCACTCGCCGTTCCAATTGACCGGCGCCTTTGCGGCGTCGACCAGCAGCGGCGATTACCGCGCCGCAGTAGCGGCGGTGCGCGAGTTTATCCACGCCGGGGACTGCTACCAGGCGAACATTGCCCAGCATTTTTCCGCCCCTTATCGCGGCGACTGCTTTGCAGCCTATCGCGCTCTGCGCGATGCCCTGCCCTCCCCGCACAGTGGCTACTGGCAGTGGCGACACAACGGTGGCGAGGTTGCGCTGTTATCGCTGTCACCCGAGCGTTTTATTCAGCTCGAGCAACGCCGCGTTGAAACTCAACCCATAAAAGGCACCATCGCTCGCCACCCCGAACCGCAGCAAGATCGCGACAACGCATTGTGGTTGCAACAGAGTGAAAAGAACCGCGCCGAAAATGTCATGATTGTCGACTTGATGCGCAACGATCTGAGCCGCTGCTGTGAGCCGCGTTCAGTGCGGGTCGACAAATTGTTTGCTCTGCACAGCTACAGCAACGTCCACCACCTGATCAGCAGCGTGTCGGGAACCCTCAAATCTGACTGCAGTAGCGCCGAATTGCTCGCCGAGTGTTTCCCTGGCGGCTCGATCACAGGCGCACCAAAGCGCCGGTCGATGCAGATTATCGACCAGTTAGAGCCGGTCGGGCGCAGTTACTACTGTGGCTCACTGGCCTATTTAAGCAGCAACGGCCGAATGGACAGCAGTATCACCATCCGCACCGCGGTCGCCGCCGCTGGCACTATTCACCTGTGGGGCGGCGGCGGTATTGTCGCCGACTCCGACCCCGACGCCGAATACCGCGAGAGCCTGGCGAAAATAGCGCTAATTATGTCGACACTAGAGGCGCTTTAGCCGCCGCATTGGCCGCGATGACGCAGCAGATGATCGACCAAGGTCAACGCCAACATTGCCTCGGCAATGGGCACCGCGCGTATGCCGACACAGGGGTCGTGGCGACCGGTGGTGATCACCTCAATCTCGTTGCCATCCATGTCGATCGAGCGGCCGGGAATTCGCAGACTCGAGGTTGGCTTAAGGGCGATGCTAGCGGTAATAGCTTGACCGGAGGAGATACCCCCCAACACCCCGCCGGCGTGGTTGGAGAGAAAACCGTCGCGGGTGATCTCGTCGCGATGCTCACTGCCCTTCTGCTCGACCACGGCAAAACCGTCGCCCACTTCGACCCCTTTAACGGCATTAATACCCATCAGCGCATGGGCGATGTCGGCGTCGAGGCGGTCGAATACCGGCTCGCCCAACCCCACCGGCACGCCGGTAGCGACCACGTTAATGCGCGCACCGATAGAGTCGCCGGCTTTGCCGAGCGCCGCCATATAGCTCTCCAGCTCGGCAACTTTGCCGGCGTCGGGGCAGAAAAATGGGTTTTGTTCAATCTGCTGACGATCAAACTGCTCGGCGGCAATGGGCCCGAGCTGCGCCAGATAGCCATAGATTTCAACGCCACACTGCGCCGCCAGTACTTTCTTGGCGATGGCACCGGCGGCTACCCGCATGGCGGTCTCGCGCGCCGAACTGCGGCCACCGCCGCGGTAATCGCGCACGCCATATTTTTTCTGGTAGGTGTAGTCGGCGTGGGCGGGGCGGAACTGGCGGGCGATGTTGCTATAGTCTTTTGACTTCTGGTCGGTATTTTCAATCAACAAGCCAATCGGTGTACCGGTGGTAACGCCGTCAAATACCCCGGAGAGGATGCGCACCTGGTCGGCCTCACGCCGCTGGGTGGTGTAGCGCGACTGGCCCGGTTTGCGACGGTCTAAATCGCGCTGCAGGTCCTCTTCGCAGAGCGGTAATCCGGGCGGACAGCCGTCGACAATAGCGCCCAGCGCCGGGCCGTGGCTCTCACCGAAGGTGGTGAGGGTAAAAAGTTTACCAAAGGTATTTCCAGACATAACTAATCACACTGTGAAATTGATAAAACGATCGGAAGTATAAGCGATTTAAGCCCGTCGATGGCGCTCGGCCAGCAGCTGATCTCGGTCTGTGACAAACACACCGCCATCGCCCTCCTCAAACTCCAACCAGGTCAGCGCCAGGTCGGGGAACGCCTCCTCCAACGCCACCGCAGAGTTGCCCACTTCACAGATCAGCAGCCCCTGCTCGGTGAGATGATCGGGCGCCTGCTGCAACAGCCGGCGGGTAAAATCCAGGCCATCATCACCCGACACCAGCGCCATGGTCGGTTCATGGCGGTACTCGGCCGGCATAGTGGCAAAGTCCTCGGCATCGACGTAGGGCGGATTGCAGACAATTAACTCAAACTGCTGACCCTGCAATCCGGCAAACAGATCACCACAATTGATCTTGACCCGTTCAGCTAAATCATGGCGTTCGATATTACTCGCCGCCACTGCCAATGCCGCGTCAGAGAGGTCGGAGAGCACTACCTCAGCGCTCGGCACTGCCGCCGCTGTAGCGATACCGATACAGCCGCTGCCACAACAGAGATCGAGCACGTTGGCCGGCGGCTGCAGCAGCCACGGCCTAAATTGCGCAGTGATCAGCTGAGCGATCGGCGAACGCGGAATGATCACTCGCTCATCGACATTGAACGGTATGCCACAGAACCAGGCTTCGCCGGTGAGGTATGGCGCAGGGATACGCTCGGCGATACGCCGCGCCAGCAGCTGCTCAAACTGTTGCTGTGGCTCGCGTTCGATCGGCTGCTGCAGCACACTGCGGTCGACATCGACTGGCCAGCTACAGACGTGACGAAGCAGGTAGACCGCTTCATCCCAATAATTGTCGGTGCCGTGACCGCAAAACACCTCGGCGCGCTCGAGCTCGGCGCAGGCGCTCTGCAACAGCTCAGCAACCGTCGGCACCGTCACAGTGGTGACTCGGCGATAAACTGCTGAAGCACCGCCGCCACTTGCGGCGCTTGCTGCTCGAGGTGGAGGTGGTGGCCACCGGGCAACACTTCGCTGCGCAAATGTTTGAGGTCGTTGAACAGCTGGCGCTCGCGCTCGCGGCCGGCCAGTACACCCTGTTGCGCCTCTATAAGTAAGGTGGGCGCAGTGATAGCGCCCAGAAAGCCGGCGAGGTTATCGCTGCTGAGCTTAAGTTCTGAGGCCGCTTTTAGCCGCTGGTCGTTGTGCCAATAAAAGCCCTGTTCACACTCGCTGACACCACGTTCGGCGAGCAGTGCCGCCGCACCCAGCTCAACCGCCAAAAAACCGTTGGCGCGGGCGGCCACAGCCGCTTCGTAGCTGGCAAACATCGAGGGTTGGCTGTGGCGATAGCGCTGATGCTCAGTGATCGCCTTAGCCAGCTGCTTGTGGGCACTGCGCGGGTCAAAAGCCGCCGGCACCATGCCGTCGATCAGCAACAGGCGCTCGATCCGGTCGGGGAAGGTGCCGGCCATCAGCGAGGCGATGGCGGCGCCGCGCGAATGACCGAGCAGATGGCAACGCTGCCAGCCGAGCTGGTCCATCACCGCAAATAACTCACCGACATCTTGCCAGATGTTGTAGCCGGCATCCGCTGAACGCCGGCCGCTGAGGCCGTGCCCGGCGCAATCGACCGCCACCAGATGGAGGTCGCGCAAATGCTCTGCCAGCGGATAAAACGAGGCGGCGTTATCGAGCCAGCCGTGTATCGCCAGTACTGGGGTGGCCCCGACACGACCCCACTGACGGGCGGCCAGCGACAGGCCGTTAACAGTGAACTGGCAGTCGCCCAGCAGTTCTAAAGGGGGTTGGGTCGTCACGGTTTAACAAGCTCTATCACTGGCTATCACTCCACATTAGGGTGCCCAACTGGGGGGCAAAAAGGTCAAATTTAATCAAGCTGAGGGCCGCCGTCGGCACCGCGATACGCTGACCACTGAGCTGCTCGATGAGGTCGCCGATCAACGGCATGTGGGTCACCACCACGGCACTGGCCGGCAGACCGCCGGCTAAATGCGGCGCCAACAGCGTATCTATGGCGGCTATTGCCTCATTACAGCGGCTGTCGGGGGTCAACCGCTCGCACAACTGCAGATTGCTATCCGCTGGGCGCAGCTGGGCGGCAGTCTGCTGGGTGCGCAACAACGGGCTGACCAGCCAGTGCTGGGTGCGCTGCAGCAGTGGCTGGCGGCGCTCTCCGAGTGCCACCAGCTGAGCCAGCCCGCGCTGCGACAGAGGCCGCTGACGGTCGGCAGCCTCGCTGGCGCCCAGCGGCGGCAGAGCGTCGGCATGACGCAACAGGTAAAGCTCTAACACTGTCAGTGCTGCGGCGGTCTGTCGCTGTCGCTGAATTCATCGTCTGCGGCGACGAACTCGCCCTCGGCAATCGACGGCTCGGGTTGCAACTCAAAGGGTGGGCTGAGTCGCGGCTCCGGCCATTCGTCAAAGGGGAACGGCTTGGCTTGGCTGTTAAAGGTTAAATAGCGCACTGCTGCGTAGAGCCAGCTTGCCAGGCTGTCGCCGAAACGGCGCAGGTAACTGTTGTCGCGACCGGTGGCGGCGATCCAGATAAATTGCAGCGCGATAACCGCCAGCAGAACCAGCCGTGCCGCCATAGCGAGCAGTAAAAAAAGCACCATATAAGCGAATCGCAGCCACAACTGCGGGTTCAATAGCGGCAAACTGGGTCGCTCACTCATGGTCGAATTCTCCTCTGTTATTGGCCCTGGCGCGGGGCGGCGGAGTCGACATCGTCGCTCTGCTCGGCATTCATCATATCACGCAGCAGGCCGTCGATTGAGCGGCCTTTAAACAGGCTGGCATAGAGCGCGTTGGCCAGTGGCATATAGATCTTGAGCTCAGCGGCTTTGGCCACTACCAGCTGGGTGGTGTTAACCCCTTCGGCGGTCTGCCCCACCGCCGCCACCGCCTGCTCGAGAGTGCTGCCGCGACCCAGTTCAAATCCGACTCGGTAGTTACGGCTGAGCGGTGAACTACAAGTGACGTAGAGATCACCGACGCCGCTGAGTCCGAGGAAAGTCATCGGATCGGCGCCGAGTCTCACTGCAAAACGGCTCATCTCTGCCAGACTGCGGGTGAGCATCACTGCTCGGCTGTTCTGGCCCATACCCAGTGCCGCGACAATTCCGGCGATGATGGCGTAGATATTTTTTAGTGCGCCGGCCAACTCCACACCGAAACGGTCGCTGTTGGCGTAGACGCGGAAATAACTCGAGGCGATCAACGCCTGAACCTCACTGCACAGCGCTGCAGAATCGCTGGCCACCACTGTAGCGGTAATCTGCCGCTGGCAGATCTCGGCGGCCAAATTGGGGCCGCTGATCACGGCAATGTCATGGCCCGGCAGCTCTTGCTCGATAATCTGACTGGGCAACAGAAAGCTGTCGGCCTCGATACCCTTGGCCATACTCACCAGACCCGCGGTCGGCGCCACAAATGCCGCAGCGGTTTGGCAGAGTGTGCGCAGCGCACGGCTGGGCACAGCAAAAAATACCACCTCAGCAGAGGCCAGTGACGCGGCCAAATCAGCGCTGACCTGCAAGTTTTCAACCAGCGCGTAGTCGGGTAGATAGCGCTGGTTGCACCGCTGCGCGGCGGTCTGCTGCGCCGCCTCGGCGTCGCGCATCCACAGTGTCACGCGATGGCCGTTGGCGGCAATCATATTGGCCATAGCGGTGCCAAAACTGCCGCCGCCAAGCACCGCTACTGTCGCCATAAAAACCCCACCTAAAACAGAGTGGGGCCCTCAACCTGCGTCGAGGGCCCCTGAATGTACCGCTATTATAAACGCCGCGAGCCGCTTTTACAGCGACCGCGGCGGCCGCTTAACTGAACATAAAGCGGTTGATCTCGCGGACGAAGTGGGCTGGGTTGTCGAGCGTCTTACCCGCTGCCAGCGCCGCTTGGTCGTAGAGCAAGCCGGCCAGCGTCGCCGCCAGCTCTTCATCGCTCTCACTGTCGAGCCGGGAGACCAGCGGATGGGCCTGGTTGATCTCAAGGATAGGCTTAGTCTCTGGCATCGCCTGCCCGGCGGCGGCAAAGATCTGGCGCATCTGATCGCCGATGTCGTTCTCACCGATCACCAGACAGGCCGGCGAGTCGGTGAGCCGGCGGGTGGTGCGCACCTCGTCGACGCGATCGCCAAGTAGTGTCTTAATGCGTGCCGCCACCCCCTCGGCAGCGGGCTTATCCTGCTCTGGCTCGGCCTGATCGGCAGGCTCGTCAATACCCAGCTCGGCGAGATCGAGCTCACCGCGAGCAATATCTTGGAATTGCTTGCCGTCAAACTCACGAAGATAGCCCATCATCCACTCATCGACGCGGTCAGCCATCAGCAGCACCTCGATGCCGTGTTTGCGGAACACCTCCAGATAGGGGCTGTTGCGCAATACCGTGAGGCTGTCGCCGGTCAGGTAGTAGATTTTGCTCTGTTTGTCGGCCATGCGCTCGACGTAACCGGCCAGCGTGGCACTCTGCTGGTCGTCGTCGTTGGCGCTACTGGCAAAGCGCATCAGCTTGGCGACTTTTTCTTGGTTGCCGCTGTCTTCGGCGACTCCCTCTTTCAACACCGGGCCAAACTGGCTCCAAAACTTGGCGTAGGCCTCCTCGTCTTTACTGAGTTTATTGAGCATGTCCAACACCCGCTTGGTCAGCGCTGCGCGAATACTGTCGACCGCTGGGGTCTTTTGTAAAATTTCGCGAGAGACATTGAGCGGCAGGTCGGCGCTGTCGAGCACCCCTTTGACAAAGCGCAGGTAGAGCGGCAGAAACTGCTCGGCGTCATCCATAATAAAAGTGCGCTTGATGTAGAGCTTAATACCGCGCACCCCTTCGCGCTGGTAGAGATCCATCGGCGCCATGCCGGGAATGTAGAGCAGACTGGTGTACTCCTGCTTGCCTTCCACCTTGTTGTGGCTCCAGGCCAGCGGCTCGGCAAAGTCATGGCTGACCATGCGGTAGAAGCTCTGGTAGTCCTCGTCGGTTAGATCACTTTTAGAGCGCGTCCACAGCGCCTGTGCATCGTTGACCGCCTGCCACTGCGGCGCAGCTTGCTCCTCACCCTCAGCGGCCGGCGCTGGGGTGTTGAGCATCTCCACCGGGATAGCGATATGGTCGGAGTATTTTTTGACGATTGAGCGCAGCCGCCAGTCGTTGGCAAACTCGGCTTCGTCTTGCTTGAGGTGCAAGGTGATAGTGGTACCGCGCTGAGCGCGCTCAATGGTCTCCACCTCAAAGTCCGCCTCGCCACTGCAGCTCCAGCGCACCGCCTGGTCGGCCGGCAGCCCGGCGCGGCGGCTCTCAACCACGACCTTGTCGGCAACGATAAACGCCGAGTAGAAGCCGACCCCAAACTGGCCGATCAGCTGCGAATCACTCTTCTGGTCGCCGCTTAAGTTACTCAAAAATTCGGCGGTGCCGGAGCGGGCAATGGTGCCCAGATTAGCGATCGCGTCGTCGCGACTCATACCGATACCGTTGTCTTCAATGGTCACTGTTTTGGCATCGCCATCAAAGCCGATGCGAATGCGCAGATGGCTGTCTCCCTCGAACAGCTCACCGTCGGCCAATGCGGCAAAGCGCAGCTTGTCGGCGGCATCGGAGGCGTTGGAGATCAGCTCGCGCAGAAAGATCTCTTTGTTGGAGTAGAGCGAATGGATCATGAGATGCAGCAGCTGCTTGGCTTCGGTCTGAAAGCCCATTTTTTCAGCGCCACTGGCGGTGGATTTGGCGTGGCTAGCTTCGGCTTGCTCGGTCATGGTGGTCCTCATCAATAGACAGTTAACAACTGACGGGCCACCAATCTGTGGCCGCCGCACCACAACAAGATGGGGGCAGCGCGATCGAATTCAACCTATTTTTTTGGGGTAATTTGCTCGCCGTCGAGAATCACCGACAGCAGCGGCGGGAATGCTGCGTGGCCAGTAGAAGTTAGCCCGGCCAGATACAGTTAACCCCGGACTAGCCGGGGTTAACTGCGGTCTGCGCGGCGGTCAAGCGCGCGCTATCTGCAGGGCAGCTTACCAGCCGGTCAGCTCTTTCAAGCCATTGCCGATATCGGCCAAGCTGCGCACGGTTTTAACGCCGGCGTCTTGCAGGGCGGCAAACTTCTCGTCAGCGGTACCTTTACCCCCTGAGATGATCGCGCCAGCGTGGCCCATACGCTTGCCGGCAGGTGCGGTGACACCGGCAATGTAGGAGACCACCGGCTTGGTGACATTGGCTTTGATGTAGGCCGCGGCCTCTTCTTCAGCGGTGCCGCCGATCTCGCCGATCATCACAATCGCCTCGGTGGCTGGATCTTTTTCGAACATCTCGAGAATGTCGATAAAGTTAGAACCGGGAATCGGGTCGCCGCCGATACCGACACAGGTAGACTGGCCAAAGCCGAAGTCAGTGGTCTGCTTGACAGCTTCATAGGTGAGAGTGCCAGAGCGCGACACGATACCCACTTTGCCGGGCAGGTGAATGTGGCCGGGCATAATGCCGATCTTGCACTCGCCGGGGGTGATCACACCGGGGCAGTTGGGGCCGATCAGCCGCACACCGAGCTCGTCGCACTTCACTTTGCACTCAAGCATATCCAGTGTCGGAATGCCTTCGGTGATGCAGACGATCAGCTGTATACCGCTATTGGCCGCCTCGAGGATTGAGTCTTTACAGAACGGTGCCGGCACGTAGATAACCGACGCTTCGGCACCAGTGGCAGCCACGGCATCGGCTACGGTATTGAACACTGGCAGACCGAGGTGGGTAGTACCGCCCTTGCCGGGAGTGACGCCGCCAACCATTTTGGTGCCGTAGGCGATCGCCTGCTCTGAGTGAAAAGTCCCCTGCCCGCCGGTGAAGCCCTGGCAGATTACCTTGGTGTCTTTATTGATCAAAATAGCCATGCTTATTTGCCCTCCGCTGCGGCAACTACTTTCTCTGCCGCGTCTGTCAGGCTTGTTGCAGCGATAATCGCCAGCCCAGACTCAGCCAGTTTTTGCGTACCCAGTTCGGCGTTATTGCCCTCGAGGCGAACCACCACCGGTACTTTTACGCCAACCTCTTCGACGGCGCCGATCACCCCTTCGGCGATCAGGTCACAACGCACAATACCGCCAAAGATGTTGATCAGTACCGCTTTGACGTTGTCGTCAGAGAGGATAATTTTAAATGCTTCAACAACGCGCTCTTTAGTGGCGCCGCCGCCGACGTCGAGGAAGTTGGCCGGTTCACCGCCATGCAGCTTAACGATGTCCATGGTGCCCATCGCCAGGCCGGCGCCGTTGACCATACAACCGATGTTGCCGTCGAGAGCAACATAGTTGAGGTCCCACGCTGCAGCGTGTGCTTCGCGGGCGTCCTCTTGGCTGGGGTCGTGGAACTCTTTGAGCTTGGGCTGACGGTACATGGCGTTGCCGTCGATACCGATTTTGGCGTCCAGACAGTGCAGGTTGCCCTGCTCGGTGATGACCAGCGGATTAATCTCCAACAGCGCCATATCGTAGTCTTGGAAGAGCTTGGCGAGGCCGAGGAAGATATGCACGAACTGCTTGACGTTGTCGCCCTGCAGGCCGAGTTTGAAGGCCAGCTCGCGGCCCTGATAGGGCTGCGCACCGGTCAGCGGGTCGACTTCGACTTTGAGGATTTTTTCGGGCGTCTCTTCGGCGACTTTTTCGATCTCAACGCCACCTTCGGTGGAGGCCATAAAGACGATGCGACGGGTCGAACGGTCGACCACTGCGCCCAGATAGAGCTCGTCGGCGATATCGGTGCAGGTTTCAACCAAGATGCGACTGACCGGTTGGCCGGCGGCGTCGGTCTGGTAGGTGACCAGGTTTTTACCCAGCCACTGGCGCGCGAACGCTTCAATTTCGGCTTTGCTAGTCACCAGTTTGACACCGCCCGCTTTACCGCGGCCACCGGCGTGAACCTGTGCTTTGACGACCCACTGCTTGCCGCCAATCACATCGGCGGCGGCAATTGCCTCTTGAACTGTTTCAGCAGCGATGCCTTTTGAGACCGGCAGACCGTACTCGGCAAACAGCTGTTTCCCCTGGTATTCGTGGAGATTCATATCGACTTCCCGTTAACAAGTGAACAAATAAGCTGCCACGGTAGGCGCAGCGATAAAACCCTCTGCAGCCGCTTAACGGCGCTTGCGGTTGGCAATGTGAATAGCACTGCCGTTGACCGCGAGCGCTGCCTCGTGGACTGCCTCTGAGAGCGTCGGGTGACCAAATACGGTCATACCCAAATCTTCGGCGCTGGAGCCAAACTCCATCGCAATAGCCACTTGCTGAACCAGATCGGCGGCGCTGGGACCGACAATATGCGCCCCCAAAATGCGATCAGTTTCAGCGTGGGCAATAATTTTTACCAGGCCGTCGGTGTCGTTAGCGGCCATGGCGCGGCCGCTGGCGGCAAACGGGAAAGTGCCGACATTATAGGGCTCACCGGCGGCTTTGACCTGCTCTTCAGTGCGTCCGACTGAGGCGACTTCGGGGTGAGTATAAATAACGTTGGGAATAATATCGTAGTTCAATTGGGCCTTGTGGCCGGCGATGCGCTCCGCCACCATCACCCCCTCTTCCGAGCCTTTGTGAGCCAGCATTGGTCCGCGCACCAAATCGCCGATCGCCCAGACGCCTGGGGCATTAGTGGCGCATTGATCGTCGACAAACACACAACCGCGCTCGTCAGTTTGTACACCGCTGTCGGCAGCCAACAATCCGTCGGTGTAGGCGCGACGGCCAACACAGACAATCAGTTTGTCGAAGGTTTCCGTGTGCTCGCCACCGTCGTTGCTCTGGTAGGTGACAACCACTTGACGCTTGGCGCCGCTGCCTTTGATCTCTGTACCCACGACCCGAGCGCCGAGGCGAATATCGAGCCCCTGCTTGGTGAAGATCTTCTTGGTCTCTTTGGCTATCGCTTTATCCATAATCGCCAAGAAATCGTCCAGAGCTTCAAGCAGCACCACCTCTGAGCCGAGTCGGTTCCAGACCGAGCCGAGCTCCAGACCGATCACACCGGCACCGATCACACCGAGCCGGCCGGGCACAGCATCAATCTCGAGTGCACCGGTTGAGTCGAGGATCAGCTCGTTGTCGACCGGCGCCACTGGGATATCGATAGGACGCGAGCCGGTCGCCAGAATGACATTTTTTGCGGCTAGCTGCTCAACGCTGCCATCGGCCGCGGTAAACTCGACCACGCTGCCGGCCAACAGTTTGCCGGTGCCGTACAGGGCATCGACACCATTGGCTTTGAACAGACCGGCGATACCACCTGTGAGCTGGTCGATGATTTTGTTTTTGCGCGCCAACATCGCTGCAACATCTATTTTTACGCCGCTGGTGGAGATACCGTGAATAGCCAGATCGTGGGCAGCTTCATGGTATTTGTAGGAGCTGTCGAGCAGCGCCTTAGAGGGGATACAGCCGACATTGAGACAGGTGCCGCCATTGACACCTTTGCCTTCGCGGTTCTGCCATTTTTCGATACAGGCGGTTTTCAAGCCCAGCTGTGCAGCGCGGATCGCCGCGACATAACCGGCCGGACCACTGCCGATAACAACTACGTCGTACTCTTTGGTATTACCCATAACAGACCTCTATTTGACTGGCGCGGCGCAAGGATTAGATTTCCAACAGAATCTTAGCTGGATTTTCGATCATCTCTTTGATCGCCACCAAGAACTGTACCGCTTCTTTGCCATCGATCAGGCGGTGATCGTAGGAGAGCGCCAGATACATCATTGGGCGAATCACTACCTCGCCGTTGATAGCGACCGGGCGATCTTGAATTTTGTGCATACCCAAAATGGCGGTCTGCGGCGGATTGATAATTGGCGTCGACAACAGCGAGCCAAACACCCCGCCGTTGGTAATGGTGAAGGTGCCGCCGCTCATCTCTTCGATAGAGAGCTTGCCCTCGCGGGCTTTCATGGCGTACTGGTAGACACCGTGCTCGATGTCGGCCACGCTCATGTTTTCGGCGTTGCGCAGCACCGGCACCACCAGGCCGCGCTCAGATGAGACCGCGACACCGACATCTTGATAACCGTGATAGACGATATCGTTGCCATCGATCGAGGCATTGACCGACGGATAGCGCTTTAATGCCTCTACCGCCGCCTTGACAAACAGCCCCATAAAGCCGAGACGGGTGCCGTTATGGGTTTTTTCAAACTGCTCTTTAAATTGTTTGCGCAGCTCCATCAGCGCCGACATGTCGACCTCATTGAAGGTGGTCAGCGAGGCGGTATTCTGGGTCACCTCCAACAGCCGCTCGGCGATGCGTTTGCGCATACGGGTCATCGGCACGCGTTTTTCAACACGCTCACCTGATGCTGCCAGCTCGGCGGGCAGTGCCATGGCAGGGGCTGCTGCGGGGGCCGCCGCGGCCGCTGGCGCTGGCGCTGGTGCGGCGGCTTGGTGGTTGAGCACATCTTCTTTGATGATACGGCCACCTTTGCCGCTGCCGGTCACCTCGGCAATATTAATACCGCGTTCTTGTGCGAGCTTTTTGGCTGCCGGGTTAATTTGCGGCTCGCCAACCGATTCAGCAGAGTCGGCGGCAGCGGCTGCGGCGGGTGGCGCCGCCGACGCTACTGCGCCCTCTTCCAGTTTGGCGATCAGTTGACCGCTCTGCACAGTGTCGCCTTCGGCGGCAAATACTTCAGCCAAAACACCGTCGGCGGGAGCGACCACCTCGAGGACCACCTTGTCGGTTTCAATATCGACCAGTAGTTCGTCGCGAGTCACCGCTTCGCCGGGTTGCTTGTGCCAAGTGGCCAGCGAGCCCTCTTGTACAGACTCAGGGAAGGTCGGTGCCTTTATTTCAATTGCCATGTCTAATTTCCTATTACTTGGGCAGTGATTCGTTGGGTGGGACTACGATTGCAGACTACTCTGCGGTGCTCGCCAAAGCAGCATCGATAAACGCTTGCTGCTCTTCCAAGTGCACCGACATATAGCCCGCCGCCGGCGCCGCCGACGCTTTGCGACCGACATAGTCGAGCACCAGACCGGGATGAGTTTTACGCAACACATTGCGCATGTGGTGCTGGCTGGAGTACCAGGCACCTTGGTTCATCGGCTCCTCTTGGCACCAGCGCACATCGCGCAGGTGGCTGTACTTTGCCAATACCGCTTTCAGCTCACGGTCGGGGAATGGATAGAGCTGCTCAATGCGGACAATAGCGATATCGTCTATCTCGCGCTCTTGGCGCGCTTCCAGCAGGTGGTAGTAGACCTTGCCAGAACAGAGCAGCAGACGCACAGCTTTGGCAGGCTCTACCTGGTGCTCATCGAGCACGGTCTCAAAACGGCCGTCGGCCAGCTCGTCGAGCGACGAGGTAGCCAGCTTGTGACGCAGAATCCACTTCGGACTCATGATCACCAGCGGTCGGCGCATCGGGCGAATTGCCTGACGACGCAAAATATGGAAGATCTGCGCCGGAGTGGTCGGTATTGCCACCTGAATATTGTGCTCGGCGCAGAGCTGCAAGAAGCGCTCTAAACGCGCCGATGAGTGCTCGGGGCCCTGCCCCTCAAAGCCGTGTGGCAGCAGCATGGTCAGCCCGGAGAGACGACCCCACTTGTGCTCGCCGCTGGTAATGAACTGATCGATTACCACCTGGGCACCGTTGGCAAAGTCGCCAAACTGCGCCTCCCAGATCACCAGCCCTTTAGGTGCTGTGGTCGAGTAGCCGTACTCAAAGGCTAACACCGCCTCTTCGGAGAGGAATGAGTCGTAAATTTCAAAGCTCGGCTGCTCGGCGGCAATGTGCGCCAGCGGCAGATAGGCGCTGCCATCTTTCTGGTTGTGCACCACCGCGTGACGGTGTGAAAACGTACCGCGGCCGACATCTTGGCCGGTGAGCCGCACCGGGTAGCCGGCTTTGAGCAGCGAACCATAGGCCAAAAGCTCAGCCATACCCCAGTTGAGCGGCATCGCGCCACCCGCCATCTTGCGGCGGTCGTCGTAAATCTTGCTGACCTGGCGCTGCACCTGAATGCCGTCCGGCACGTGGGCCAGCTGTGCACCGATCTCTTTCAACTCGGTGAGTGGCAGCCCGGTCTGTGCCTCGGTGCGCCAGCCGTGGCCCAGATAGGGAGCCCAGTCGACAAATAGCGAGGTATCCGGTTCGCGCACCAGGTTGTGCACCACAAATTCACCGCGATCAAGCTGAGCGCGATAAGCTGCTGCCATATCGTCAGCGCTCTGCTGATCGATAACACCCTCTTTAACCAGTTTTTCGGCATACAGTGTGCGGGTGGTCGGGTGTTTTTTGATGCGCTCGTACATCAGCGGCTGGGTGGCCGAAGGCTCGTCGGTCTCGTTGTGACCGCGGCGCCGGTAGCAGACTAAGTCGAGGACGATATCTTTGCCAAATTCATGGCGGTAGTCCATCGCCAGCATAGCGGCAAACATCACCGCATCGGGGTTGTCGCCGTTGACATGCAAAATCGGCGCTTGAACCATCTTAGCGATGTCAGTGCAGTATTCGGTTGAGCGGGCGTCATCTTGACGGTTGGTGGTAAAACCGACCTGGTTGTTGATGACAATATGTACCGAGCCACCGGTGCGGTAGGCGCGAGTTTGCGACATCTGGAAGGTCTCCATGACCACACCTTGGCCGGCAAAGGCGGCGTCGCCGTGCATCAAAATCGGCACGACTGTGTTGCCGACCGGATCGTCCCGGCGATCTTGGCGGGCACGGCCAGAGCCGATCACTACCGGGCAAGCGATCTCCAAGTGCGAGGGGTTGAAGCCGAGCGACATATGCACTTCGCCGCCGGGAGTCATCACATTGGAGGAGAAGCCCTGATGGTATTTAACATCACCCGAAGTGTTGACCAACCGCTTGCCTTCGAACTCGCTGAATAGCTCAGTGGGGTTTTTGCCGAGGATATTGACCAATACATTGAGTCGGCCGCGGTGGGCCATCCCCATCACCACCTCTTTGGCACCGTATTCGCCTGCGCGCCAGACCAAGCAGTCGAGCATGGGAATAAGGCTCTCGCCCCCCTCGAGACCGAAGCGCTTGGTGCCGGGGTATTTTGAATCGAGGTGCTTTTCCAGCCCCTCTGCGGCAGTCAACCGGCGTAGCACGTCGACGCGGGCATCGCCCTCGTAGCTGGGCTGACAGCGCACACTCTCAAAGCGCTGGGCCAGCCACTGCTTCTCCTCAAAGGAGGTAATGTGCATAAACTCGGCGCCGATGTTGCCGCAGTAAGTCGCCTCTAGGGCATCGACGATCTCGCGCAGTGTCGCCTCGGGCTTGCCCAGATAGAGCGGGCCGGCCTGGAAGGTGGTATCGAGATCGGCCTCGTTGAGCCCGTGAAAGGCCAACTGCAGGTCGGGCACCTGATCGCGCACCATTAAACCGAGCGGATCGAGTTTGGCCTGCTGATGGCCGCGGAAGCGGTAGGAGCTGATCAGCTGCACCACCTTTACCTGTTTGCGCTCGTGCTCGTTGTTAATGCCACCAGAACCCGGTGCCGGGATCGGGCGCGCCTGACGGCGACCGAGCAGTTCAAAATGCTTGACCACCGTGGCGTGAGAAACATCGGGGGAGATATTGCCATCGACGCGCGGCAGCGAGTCAAAAAATGACCGCCACTCAGGGCTGACAGTGGCGGGGTCGTGCAGATAGAGATCGTAGAGATCTTCTACATAGGCGGCGTTGCCACCCGAAAAATGGGAAGAGCGGAGAAAATGCTCTAGCGCGCCCTCAGGCATCGGGTGCTGTCCTCTACAATGGGCCAATTCACTTTGGCCGGAAAAAGCAAAACGTCCGATGACACTGTGTCAGCGGACGCTAAAAGTCACCGTCAGGCAGCACTGCGCAACAACATGTTGCGTATATGGCCGATGGCGCGCGTGGGGTTGAGCCCTTTCGGGCAGACCTGCACACAGTTCATGATGCCGTGGCAGCGGAATACGCTGAACGGATCATCGAGCTCAGCCAGACGCTGCTCGGTAGCGGTGTCGCGGCTGTCGGCCAAGAACCGGTAAGCCTGCAGCAGCCCTGATGGACCGATAAACTTGTCCGGATTCCACCAGAATGACGGGCAGGCAGTCGAACAGCAGGCGCACAGAATACACTCGTAGAGACCGTCCAGCTTGGCGCGCTCTTCAGGGCTCTGCAGCCGCTCAATCGCCGGCGCCGGGGTGTCGTTGATCAAATAGGGCTTGATCTTCTCGTACTGCGCGTAGAACTGGCTCATGTCGATCACCAGGTCGCGAATTACCGGCAGCCCAGGCAGCGGGCGGATCACTAGCTTGTTGTTTTTTACCACCTCAGAGAGCGGCGTAATACAGGCCAGACCGTTCTTACCGGCGATATTCATACCGTCCGAACCGCACACACCCTCGCGGCAAGAGCGTCGGTAAACCAGCGAGCTGTCTTGCGCCTTGAGCATCTCCAGTACGTCGAGCACCATGACATCTTTGCCCTTGGTGTCGACCTGATAGTCTTGCATGTACGGCTCTTGGTCGGTTTCTGGGTTGTAGCGATAGACACTGACAGTCAACATAACAACGTCTCCTTAGTAAGAGCGCGCTTTCGGCGGGAAAGCTTCGCGAGTTTTCGGGGTGAAGTTAACCGAACGTTTGCCCACAGACTTGTCCGCGGGGTAGTACATGGAGTGGCAGAGCCAGTTTTCGTCGTCGCGCTCTTGGAAATCTTCGCGAGCGTGAGCGCCGCGGCTCTCTTTGCGCTGCTCTGCGGCAATGGCCGTCGCCTCAGCTACTTCGAGCAGGTTCTGCAGCTCCAGCGCTTCAATGCGTGCTGTGTTGAAGGCGTTGCTCTTATCTTCAACAAATACGTTTTCGATGCGCGGACGCAGTGCTTGTAACTTTTTGATGCCCTCTTGCATGTAGTCACCGCGACGGAATACGCCGAAGTAGTTCTGCATGATCTGCTGCAACTCGGCACGCAACACCCCGGCTTTTTCACCGCTGTTAGAGTTGTTGATGCGGTTGAGGCCAACCATCGCTGCTTCGATATCTGACTCGCTGGCGTCGCGCAGACTGACACCCTCGCGCAGAGTCTTCTCGATAAACAGGCCGGAAGCGCGCCCAAACACCACCAAGTCGAGCAGCGAGTTGCCGCCCAGACGGTTGGCGCCGTGCACCGACACACAGGCCACTTCACCACAAGCGTAGAGCCCGGGGATAATCTGGTCGTTGCCGTCGCTGTCAACGGTCAGCGCTTGGCCGTTCACATTGGTCGGGATACCGCCCATCATGTAGTGACAGGTTGGCACTACCGGAATCGGCTCTTTCACGGGGTCGGCGTGGGCAAAAGTGCGCGACAGCTCACAGATGCCTGGCAGGCGGCTTTCCAGCACCTCTTCACCGAGGTGGTCGAGCTTGAGGAAGACGTGGTCGCCATTCTCGCCACAGCCGCGGCCCTCGAGAATCTCCAGCACCATAGAACGCGCCACCACATCGCGGCCAGCCAGATCTTTGGCGTTGGGCGCATAGCGCTCCATGAAGCGCTCGCCATCCTTATTGATCAGATAGCCGCCCTCACCTCGGCAGCCCTCGGTAACCAGGGTGCCAGCACCGGCAATACCGGTAGGGTGGAACTGCCACATTTCGATATCTTGTACCGGGAAGCCGGCGCGCAGCGCCATACCAATACCGTCGCCGGTGTTGATGTGGGCGTTAGTCGTCGAAGCGTAGATACGCCCTGCACCACCGGTGGCAAATACTGTCGCCTTGGATTTGACATAGACAGTCTCGCCGGTCTCGATATCCAGCGCGATCACGCCGACCACGGCGCCGTCGGCATTTTTAACGATATCGACTGCGTACCACTCGTTGAGGAACACAGTCTTATTTTTCAGGTTGCCCTGATAGAGGGTGTGCAGCAGCGCGTGACCGGTGCGATCGGCAGCGGCGCAGGTGCGAGCTGCTTGGCCGCCTTCACCAAACGCCTTAGATTGACCGCCAAATGGCCGCTGGTAGATGCGCCCCTCTTCGGTGCGCGAGAACGGCAGACCCATATGGTCGAGCTCAAAGATCGCCTCGGGACCCACTGAACACATGTATTCGATGGCGTCTTGGTCGCCGATATAATCTGAACCCTTGACGGTGTCATACATATGCCACTGCCACTGGTCCTGTGGATCGTCAGAGGCGATCGCACAGGTGATGCCGCCCTGGGCAGACACTGTGTGAGAGCGGGTCGGGAACACCTTGGTGATCACCGCTGTCTTGTAGCCAGACTGCGCCAGCTGCAGTGCCGCGCGCATACCGGCGCCGCCGCCACCGACAATTACTCCATCAAAACTCATTGTTCGGATATTAGTCATAGCTTAAATTCCCCAGAGAACATCAATGGCCCAGACCACGTAGAGCAAGCTCACCGCGATCACACCCAGCTGAAACACCATCCGCAGCGCAGTGGCTTTGGCACCCATCAAACGCACCGTGACGTAGTCGGTGAGCACACCCCACATACCAATCCACGAGTGGATGGCGATCGACAGCACCGTCAACAAGCTGAACATCTTCATCGGCAAGCCGGCGTTGAGCGCCTTCCAGCTGGCGTAGTCAACGTCGTTAAAGCCGAAATAAGCAACAATAAAAATTAGGTAGGCGGTCATAATTGTTGCAGTGATGCGCTGTAGCAGCCAATCAGAGAGCCCGCTGCGGCCAAAACTTGTGACGGAAGTTACCATGCGAAGACCCACCCTGCGATAGCTGCGATGACAACCACGGCGATAACCGCGGCAATTTTGGCCGAGACAAGGCCACCCTCTAAAGTTTCACCGACACCAAAATCCATCACCAAATGGCGCAGACCGAGCACCAGGTGGTAACCAAGCGCAGAGAGCGACGCCCAGATCACGAACTGCCAGACCGGGCTGGCGAGAGTGGATTTAAGCGCTGCAAACGACTCCGCAGAAGCCAAGCTGGCATCGAGAGCCAAAAGGAAGAGCGCTACAGCAGCAAAGAGGATGACGCCTGATACTCGGTGGAGTATCGAGACATAGGAGGTAATCGGCAGTTTAATGGTGCCGATATCAAGGTTAACAGGTCTATTCTGTTTCACGTTGAGCACACCTTATGAGCGGGCCGCCGCAAGGCGACAATTTAAGTTGTGGTGACAGCGTTGCACACGGCCACCCCAAAACGGCGGGGAAATTATAGGGGCAGCACCGTGCCAATACAATGTCACTTTGTCTATTTGACGACAAAATGTCCTCGACCTTAGTCGCTACCCCAAAGCGCTGCGCAGACACCGCCACAGCGAGCCAAAAAAGGCTGACAAGCGATCAAAACCAGCCATTCAGCCACTGAATAGCGGCCATCGCCGGAACCCCCGCGCGGTGGCAGTCCGTCCCCTTTGGTTGAGCCATAAACTGTTGCTATCAGCGCCATTGACCGCCGCAATGCCAGCGGCAATACGACCAAGGTAAGCAAGGCGCAAGTTGACATATCGGCGCGAGAGCCTATAGTTGCCAGTCGAAATTTCCGAGTTCGGCAAACAGATCCCGAGGACCCACTATGACAGACCGCAAAGCCACCCTCACTATCGACGGGCATGCCCCGATCGAGCTGCCAATTTACACCCCGACCATCGGGCATCCGGTCGTCGATGTCGGCTCACTCGGCAGCCACGGCTACTTTACCTATGACCCCGGTTTTGCCGCCACCTCTTCTTGTCAGTCAGAAATTACATACATCGATGGCGATAAAGGGGTACTACTGCACCGCGGCTATCCGATTGAACAGCTCGCCGAGCACTCCGATTACATTGAAACCTGTTATCTGCTGCTCGAAGGTCACCTGCCCTCGGCTGCTGAAAAGATCAAATTCGAGAATATTATCCGCCGCCACACCATGGTGTCGCGCTCGATGGAGAGCTTCTTTAGCGGCTTCCGCTACGACGCCCATCCAATGGCGATGCTGTGTGGCGCGGTGGGTGCTATGTCCTCGTTCTACCACGACTCTCTGGACATCACCAATCAAGAGCACCGCACCATCTCGGCCCATCGTTTGATTGCGAAAATGCCGACGCTGGCCGCTATGTGCCATAAACATTTTGTCGGCCAGCCGTTCATCTACCCCGACAACAGCCTCGGCTACTCGGAAAACTTCCTGCGCATGATGTTCGCTACCCCGTGCGAAGAGTATGAAGTTCACCCGGCGCTGGCCAAGGCAATGGATCGCATCTTCCTGCTGCACGCCGACCACGAGCAAAACGCATCGACCTCGACGGTGCGCCTGGCCGGCTCTTCCGGCGCCAACCCGTTTGCCTGTATTGCCGCCGGTATCGCCGCGCTGTGGGGGCCGGCACACGGCGGCGCCAACGAGGCAGTGCTGACTATGCTGGCCGAAATCGGCCACGAGGACCGCTGCGCCGAATTTGTCGCCCGCGCCAAAGACAAAAACGACCCATTCCGACTGATGGGCTTTGGTCACCGCGTCTACAAAAACTACGACCCGCGCGCCACTGTGATGCGCCAAACCTGCGATGAAGTGCTAGAAGTGCTCGGCCTTGAGAACGATCCGCTGTTCCGCCTGGCCAAGAAGCTCGAGCGCATCGCGCTGGAAGATGAGTACTTTGTCAGCAAAAATCTCTACCCCAATGTCGACTTCTACTCTGGCATCATTCTCAAAGCGCTCGGCATCCCGGTCGAGATGTTCACCGTGATCTTTGCCACCGGCCGCACCGTCGGCTGGATCTCTCACTGGAACGAGATGATCAGCAACCCCTACCGCATCGGTCGCCCACGCCAGCTCTACACTGGCGCCGCCCAGCGCGACTACACGCCAGTCAACCAGCGCTAAGCACTGGGGCATAAAAAAACCGGCCAAGTGCCGGTTTTTTTATGCCTGCCACTGGCTGCTAAGCGGCCAGTGGGCCAGAGTGGAAACGAAACTGCTGGTCTGGCGCCACAATCAGCTCGCCTTCGAGCTGGCGGAACAGCGCAATGCGCTCAGCCAACTGTTGCGGCTCGGCATAGCGGCTCGCCAAGGTCAGATAATCTTTGTAGTGGCGGCTCTCAGACTTTAATAACGAGCGATAAAAGTCGCCCAACTGAGCATCGACACGCGGTGCCAGCGCGGCAAACCGCTCGCAAGAGCGCGCCTCAATAAACGCCCCCACCACCAAGATATCGACCAACTGCTCGCGGCCGCCCACAGACGAGTTGTTGCGCACCGCAGCGCGCAAACCGGCGGCGTAACGCGCCGCCTCGACATGGCGGTAGTCAATGCCGCGCTGTTTCATCAGCGCCAACACCTGTTCAAAGTGGCGCAGCTCTTCACGCGCCAAGCGCGACATCTTATTGAGCAGATCAAAGTCATCGGTATAGCGATAGATCAAATTCATCGCCGTGCTGGCCGCTTTTTTTTCGCAATTGGCGTGGTCGATCAACAAAATATCGGGGTGCGCTAAAGCGTCGTCAAGCCACTGCTCGGGGGTCGCGCAAGGGAGGAATTGGTGGATTTCGCTGAGCATAGCAACCTCACTGGGTAGAGTGCACCGGCCACTGCCGTGTGCGCCGCGCATTATACTCGCCCAGCGCTTCGGGTCTAATTAAGCGAGTGCCAGCATAGCCGCTATAAACGGCCAAAATGGCTGTTGGGCGGCGAATAGATTAAAAATAAATTTGTTTTTATTCAGTTATTTAAAGAAAATATATAAACCAAATTATCAACAAAATGTTCGACTAATGGCGCAACGGTTTAACTTCTCTCGAGGCGGCGCTTACCGTATAATTGTAGCGCTTGCAGAGACTGTCGCGTCAATTCGGCAGCGTTGCCACCCACATTCACACAACCCATTTTAAGGAGCAGTAGCCTGTGCTAGAAGCCTATCGCGCCCACGTCGCCGAACGTGCCGAACAGGGAATCCCCCCCAAGCCCCTCAATCCGGAGTGGACCGCCGCTCTAGTCGAGCTGCTGAAAAACCCGCCGGCCGGCGAAGAGGCATTCCTGCTCGATCTTATCGCCAACCGCGTGCCTCCGGGTGTCGATGAGTCCGCCTACGTCAAGGCGGCGTTCTTGGCCGATATCGTCAAAGGTGCGGTGAACTCGCCGCTGATCGATCGCGTCGCAGCGGTCGAACTGCTCGGCAATATGCACGGTGGCTACAATGTCGCCACGCTGGTTGAGCTGCTTGACGATGCGGAGCTGGCCGCTGCTGCTGCAGAACAGCTCAAAGGCACCCTACTGGTCTTTGACGCCTTCCACGATGTCGCCGAACGGGCTGACAACGGCAATCCCCACGCCCAAGCGGTGCTGCAATCGTGGGCCGATGGCGAGTGGTTTACCGAGAACGACGCCGTCCCCGAGAGCATCAAAGCCGTAGTCTTCAAGGTGACTGGCGAAACCAACACCGACGACCTCTCGCCCGCCCAAGATGCCTGGTCGCGCCCAGACATCCCCCTGCACGCCCGCGCCATGTACAAAATGGCTCGTGAAGGTCTCACCCCCCAAGAACAGGGTGTGACCGGACCGATCGCGCAGATTGAAGCGCTGCAGGCCACCGGCATGCCGGTAGCGTTTGTCGGCGATGTCGTCGGTACCGGCTCATCGCGCAAATCAGCCACCAACTCGGTGCTGTGGTATTTCGGCGAAGATATGCCCGGCGTGCCCAACAAGCGCTCCGGCGGTATCTGTATCGGCAACAAAGTGGCGCCGATCTTTTTCAACACCATGGAAGATGCCGGTGCGCTGGTGTTTGAAGCGCCCGTCGACGAGATCAACTACGGCGATGTCATTGAAATCCGCCCCTATGAAGGCAAGATTCTCAGCGAATCAGGTGCCGTGCTTAGTGAGTTCGAACTCAAATCCGAGGTCATTCTCGACGAAGTACAGGCCGATGGCCGCATCAATCTGATCGTCGGCCGCGGCTTGACCCAGCGCGCCCGCGAGCACCTTGGCCTGCCCCCCTCTGAGCTGTTCCGCAAGCCAGAGCAGCCGGTCGCCAGCGACAAAGGTTACACCCTCGCCCAGAAAATGGTCGGCAAAGCTTGCGGCGTCGAAGGCGTCCGCCCCGGCACCTACTGCGAGCCGAAGATGACCACTGTCGGTTCTCAAGACACCACCGGGCCGATGACTCGCGACGAACTGAAAGATCTCGCCTGCTTGGGCTTTTCCAGCGACTTGGTGATGCAGTCTTTCTGTCACACCGCCGCCTACCCCAAGCCGGTTGACGTTGAGACCCAGCACACCCTGCCCGACTTCATCATGAACCGCGGCGGCGTCTCGCTGCGCCCCGGCGACGGTATTATCCACAGCTGGCTGAACCGCATGCTGCTGCCCGACACCGTTGGCACCGGTGGCGACTCGCACACCCGCTTCCCGATGGGTATCTCTTTCCCCGGCGGTTCTGGCTTGGTGGCGTTCGCCGCCGCTACTGGGGTCATGCCGCTGGATATGCCCGAGTCGGTTCTGGTGCGCTTCAAAGGTGAGATGCAGCCCGGCATCACCCTGCGCGACCTGGTTCACGCCATCCCCTACTACGGCATCAAAGAGGGTCTGCTGACCGTCGAGAAAAAAGGCAAGAAGAACTTCTTCTCTGGCCGTATTCTCGAGATTGAAGGACTCGACACCCTCACCGTCGAACAGGCCTTTGAGCTCTCCGACGCCTCCGCTGAGCGCTCTGCCGCCGGCTGCACCATTAAGCTGTCAGAACAGTCGGTCGCCGAATACCTGCGCTCCAACATCACCCTGCTGCGCTGGATGATCGGCGAAGGCTACGGCGATGCGCGCACCCTGGAGCGCCGCGCTAAGAAGATGGAAGAGTGGCTGGCCAACCCCTCACTGATGAGTGCCGACGCCGACGCCGAGTACGCCGCCGTCATCGAGATCGACTTGGCCGACGTCACCGAGCCGGTGGTCTGCTGCCCCAACGACCCCGACGACGCCAAACTGCTTTCTGAAGTGGCCGGCGACCAGGTCGACGAGGTGTTCATCGGCTCTTGCATGACCAACATTGGTCACTTCCGCGCCGCCGGCAAGCTATTTGAGTCGGCGTCTGAAGGCGTTAAGGCGCGTTTCTGGCTGGCGCCGCCGACCAAAATGGACGAGCACACGCTGATGGAAGAGGGTTACTACAACATCTTCGGCCGGGTTGGCGCCCGCACCGAAATGCCCGGCTGCTCGCTCTGCATGGGCAACCAGGCGCGCGTTGCCGCCGGCAGCACCGTGCTGTCGACATCAACTCGCAACTTCCCCAACCGCTTGGGCGATGGCGCCAATGTCTACCTCACCTCGGCCGAGCTGGCCGCTGTCGGTGGTATCTTGGGCCGTCTGCCGACCCCTGCTGAGTACCTCGAGTACGCCGGCAAGATTGACTCAATGTCTGCCGAAGTTTATCGCTACATGAACTTTGATCAGATCGCCGAGTTCCAGGCGGGTGCGGAAAAGGGCAAGACCATTGCCGCCACCCAGATTGTCGATGTCGCCTAACAACCACTGCGACCGACGACCACAAAAAAGCCCCGCCATGGCGGGGCTTTTTTGTGGTTGTAGAAATTTAGATAAAAACGTAAACGGCGAGTTTATTGCCGTCCAGATCGCGAAAGTAAGCGCCGTAAAAGAAGTCGGTGCGCTGCCCTGGTGCGCCCTCGTCGGTGGCACCCAGCGCTAGCGCGGCGGCGTGGACGCGATCGACCATAGCGGTGTCAGTAGCGGCCAAGGCAGCCATCACGCCGTTACCGACGGTCGCGGGTTGCTCATTGAACGGAGTGCGAATCAGCAGCCCCGCCTCGGCCATCGAGCGACCGTAAAATACCCCTTTGCCCTCGGGTAGCTCGAGCAGGCGCTTGCCGCCAAACTCAGCGCTCAACTTGTCGTAGAAGGCTGTGGCTCGGGCCAGATCGTTACTGCCTAGTGTCACATATCCTAACATCGGGTTTCTCCTTTAATGAACCTAACCGCGAACGGAATTTATTTGTAGTAGGCCTGACTGTCATCGCTGTGGTCAGTGGTGTCCTTGACCCCTTTTAGCTCTGGCACTTTGTCTAGCAGGGTCTTTTCCACCCCCTCTTTAAGAGTCACATCGACCATACCACAGCCCTGACAGCCGCCGCCAAATTTAAGCACGGCGTAGTCGTCGCGCACCTCTAGCAGCGAGACCACACCACCGTGAGCGGCCAACCCGGGATTGACCTCGTTGTGCAGCACGTAGTTAATACGGTCTTCAATGGGGCTGTCGTCGGTGACTTTGGGCACCCGCGAATTGGGGGCGCGAATAGTCAGCTGGCCACCAAATTTGTCTGCCGCGTAATCCACCTTTGCCTCACTGAGGAACGGGATACTGCGCTGCTCAAAATAGGCGTTAAATGCCTCGTAAGCGACTACCAGATCCTCTTCGTTGTGCTCACCCGGTCGGCTGTAGGCGATACAGGTTTCAGCTTTGGGAGTGCCGGGATCGGTGACAAACATACGGATACCGATCCCCTCACACTCCTGCTTGGCCAACAGACCGGCGAGATATTCCTGCGCCGCGGGGGTTATATTGACGTCAATCATCAGGGCACCTTTTAGCTATCAACACTATCGCTGGGCTTGGTTGCAGAGCGCGCGATAAAACCAAGTAATTTGATCGGGTATAGTACCCGATCACTGCCATCGGGCAAACTGTTAGAGTCTCAAATTGCCAAATAAACCTCGCAATCGCAGAGTTTTTTGCTATTATGCCCCCCGCATTTGCTTAATCGAAATATTTTGATGGATAAGCCGGCAGCTCATTATCTGCCCCAGCTATCTACCGACTCACACTGGACGCCCGTATGCCCGCACACGTCACTGCCACCGCTGCCACTTCGCTGCGCGAAGCCGCCACGCAACGCATCCTGATCCTCGATGGCGCCATGGGTACTATGCTGCAGCGGCATAAACTCAGCGAAGCCGACTTTCGCGGTGAGCGTTTTGCCGACTGGCAGACCGACCTGCAGGGTAACAACGATCTATTGTCGCTGACCCGGCCCGATATTATCGAGGCGATTCATGCCGAATATCTCAGCGCTGGCGCCGATATCATTGAGACCAACACCTTCAACTCCACCACGCTGTCGCAGGCCGACTACGCCATGGAGTCGCTCGCCTACGAGCTCAACCTGCGCGGTGCCGAGATCGCCCGCCGCGCCGCCGATCGCTTCAGCACCGCCGAGCGGCCGCGCTTTGTCGCCGGCATTCTCGGGCCGACCAGCCGCACCGCCTCGCTGTCGCCGGATGTCAACGACCCCGGCGCGCGCAATACCAGTTTTGCCGAACTCGACAGCGCCTACCGCGAAGCGACCCGTGCGCTGATTGCCGGCGGCGTTGATCTGATCATGATCGAGACGGTGTTCGACACCCTCAACGCCAAAGCGGCGGTGTTTGCCGTACAAGCGGTGTTCGAAGAGCTGGCGGTGGAGCTGCCGCTACTGATCTCCGGCACTATCACCGACGCCAGCGGTCGCACTCTCTCTGGTCAGACCCCGGAGGCGTTCTGGAACTCGCTGCGCCACGCCAATGCCGCCGCTATCGGCCTCAACTGCGCGCTCGGCCCCGCCGAACTTCGACCGCATCTTGCCGAGCTGTCGCGAGTTGCCGACACATTAGTCAGCGCCCACCCCAACGCCGGCCTGCCCAACGAATTCGGCGGCTACGACTTAGACGCCGCCGCGATGGCTGAGACCGTGGCTGAATTTGCCCGCGCCGGATTTCTCAATATCGTCGGCGGTTGTTGTGGCACCACCCCCGAGCACATCGCCGCCATCGCCGCCGCGGTGGCCGATATTCCCCCGCGGCAGATTGCGCAGCGCCCCGCCGCCTGTCGGCTGTCGGGGTTAGAGCCGTTCAACATCGACGCTGAGTCACTGTTTGTCAATGTCGGTGAGCGCTGCAACGTCACAGGCTCCGCGGCATTTAAACGGTTGATCATGAGTGAGCAGTACGACCAAGCGCTGCAAGTCGCTCTCAATCAGGTTGCCGACGGCGCCCAGATTATTGATATCAATATGGATGAGGCGATGCTCGACGCCGAGAAAGAGATGGTGACCTTTCTCAACCTGCTCGCAGCCGAGCCTGAAATTAGCCGTGTGCCCATTATGGTCGACTCCAGCAAGTGGAGTGTGATCGAAGCGGGGCTGCGCTGCATTCAGGGCAAGGCGATTGTCAACTCAATCAGTATGAAAGAGGGGGTCGAACCCTTTATCGCCCAGGCCAAACTCTGCAAGCGCTACGGCGCCGCAGTAGTGGTAATGGCTTTTGACGAGCAAGGTCAGGCCGACACGCTGCAGCGTCGCCGGGAGATCTGCCAGCGCAGCTACGATATTCTCACCCAGCAGGTGGGCCTTGCCGCCGAAGATATTATTTTTGACCCCAATGTCTTCGCCGTCGCCACCGGAATTGAAGAGCACAACAACTACGGCGTCGACTTTATCGAGGCGACCCGCTGGATAAAAACCCACCTGCCCCATGCTCTGGTTTCAGGCGGGCTCTCCAACGTATCGTTCTCGTTCCGCGGCAACAACCCGGTGCGCGAAGCGATTCACTCTGCATTTTTGTTTCATGCGATTAAAGCCGGTCTCTCGATGGGTATCGTCAATGCGGGTCAATTAGCCGTTTACGATGAGCTGCCAGCCGAGCTGCGCGACGCGGTCGAAGATGTACTGCTCAACCGCACCCCCGCCGCCACCGACAACCTGCTGGCGATTGCCGAGCAGTACCGCGGCGACGGCAGTGCCCAGAGCCGCCAGGAAGATCTCTCCTGGCGTGAAAAATCGGTTGCAGCGCGACTCTCCTACGCACTGGTCAAAGGTATTACCAGCTACATCGAAGAGGATACCGAAGCGGCGCGCCAGCAGGCCACGCGTCCGCTCGATGTCATCGAGGGGCCGCTGATGGACGGCATGAATGTGGTTGGCGACCTGTTTGGCGCCGGCAAAATGTTTCTGCCCCAGGTGGTCAAATCGGCGCGCGTAATGAAACAGGCGGTCGCCTATTTACAGCCGTTTATCGAGGCGGAGAAGACCGAGGGCGCTCAGAGCAACGGTAAAATTGTCATGGCCACGGTTAAGGGCGATGTTCACGATATCGGTAAAAACATCGTCGGGGTAGTGCTGCAGTGCAATAACTACGAGGTGATCGACCTCGGCGTGATGGTGCCCACAGCAACCATTATCGATACCGCCATTGCGGAAAACGCTGACATCATCGGACTTTCAGGCCTGATCACCCCGTCGCTCGACGAGATGGTTACCGTTGCCAGCGAAATGCAGCGCCGCGGCCTGAAAATACCGCTGTTAATCGGCGGCGCCACCACCTCAAAAGCGCACACGGCAGTTAAGATTGACCCCTGTTACCCCGATGTGCCGGTGGTCTATGTCGCCGACGCCTCGCGCGCGGTCGGTGTCGCCAGCAAACTGATCAGCCAAGAATTGCGCCCCCCCTTCGCCGCCGAACTGGCGGTTGAGTACGACGCGGTGCGGCTGCGCACGGCCAACCGCACCCAGCGCGGCACACTGTTTGCCTACAGCGACGCCGTCAAACAGGGGCTGCAGATCAACTGGCGCGACTACACGCCAGAGCAGCCGCTGCAACTGGGGATCAGCCGCTTTCAACAGTTACCGCTGACAGAATTGGTTCCTTTTATCGACTGGACGCCGTTTTTTATCTCTTGGGATCTGGCCGGCAAGTATCCCAAAATACTGCAAGATGAAGTGGTCGGCAGCGCTGCGCGAGATCTCTTTGCCGACGCGCAAAAAATGCTCCAACAGCTGATCGACAACAACAGCCTGACTGCCAACGGCGTGGTCGGCATCTGGCCCGCCAACCGCATAGGCAGCGACGATATCGCCCTCTACAGCGACGACACCCGCAGCCAAGAGTTGGCCCGCTGCCACCATCTGCGTCAACAGTTACAAAAACCCGGTGCCAGCGAACAACTGCTGTCGCTGGCTGACTTTGTCGCCCCGCAAGAGAGTGGCGTGGCCGATTACATCGGCGGTTTTGCGGTGACGACTGGGCTCGGTGCAGAGAGACTCGCCAGCGACTATGAGAAAGCCGGCGACGACTACTCGGCGATCATGGTCAAAGCGCTGGCTGACCGGCTCGCCGAGGCGTTTGCCGAATATCTGCACCAACGTGTGCGCCGCGAAATCTGGGGCTACGCCAGTGACGAGAGTCTCGACAACGATGCACTCATCAGCGAGCAGTACCGCGGCATTCGCCCGGCACCGGGCTACCCCGCCTGCCCCGATCACAGTGAGAAAACTACCCTTTTCGAACTGCTCGACGCCCCCAACAACTGCGGTATGCAGTTGACCGACTCGTTTGCCATGACGCCGGCCGCTTCGGTCAGCGGCTGGTATTTTGCTCACCCAGAAGCTAAATATTTTAATGTTGGCAAAATCGACCGCGACCAGCTTAGTGCGCTAGCTGTGCGCAAGCAGCAACCTGAACAGAGCGTAGAAAGATGGCTGCGCCCGGTGCTACTCGAAAGCTAATTAAGTTATAATGACCTCCAATTAGGTTATAACAGATCAATCGATAGCGAGGATACAACGTGAGTGAGCGCAGCGGTGACAACAGTCGTCCCAAACACGGTCTCTGGGCGGTAGTGAAAAGTGCCCTGGCGGCTTTCGTCGGCGTGCAGAGCAGTGAGAACCGCCAGCGCGACTTTGAGCACGGCAACCCGTTGGCATTCATCATTGCCGGAGTGATCGGTACCATTGTGTTCATTGCCACAGTGGCACTGGTAGTCGGCTATGTCACCAGCCGCTGAAGATTAACGGCAATAAAAAAGCCCGCCTTATGGCGGGCTTTTTTTTTTCGGCAAACGGTTACGCGACTTCGAAATCCTCTTCAGTCAACGCCATAATGCCGTCCTGACCACTCTTAATAGCCGCCAAGTAAGCGCCGTTGCGCGGCAGCACCTGCTGCACAAAGAACCGCGCGGTGGCCACTTTTTGCCGATAAAAACGGTCGCTGCTACCGGCATTGAGCGCTGTCTGGGCCGCTGCCGCCGACTTGGCGAGCAACCATGCACAGACGCTGTTGCCAACCAACATCATGTAGTTGTAGGCGATACCACCAGCCTCTTGCGGGTGACCAAAGACGTACTCGGCGCCCTGCTGACACTGGCTCAATGCCTCGGCTACCGCTGCGGTGAGATCGTGCAACTCACTGTGCTGGCCAATCTCGGCGAGGTCGGCTTGAATTTCAGCGGCCAGCGCGGTCATCCCTTGGCCTGCGTCACGGAGGGTCTTGCGGCCGATAAAGTCCAGCGCCTGAATGCCGTTGGTGCCCTCGTAAATCGGCAGGATGCGAGCGTCGCGCATAAACTGCGCGGCGCCGGTCTCTTCAACAAAACCCATGCCACCGTGAACCTGAATACCCAAAGAGGTAGTCTCCATCGCCATTTCGGTACACCAGCCTTTAACCAGCGGGGTCAGCAGCTCGACCGCTTTGGCGCTTGCGGCACGGACCGCCTCGTCGGGGTGGTTAAAGCTGCGATCCTCTTCAAAGATCGCCTTGAATGAGAGGGCTCGACCCGCCTCTGTCATGGCACGCATCTGCATCAACATGCGGCGCACATCGGCGTGGTGAATAATTGCCGCACGGCCGTCAACACCCTGAACAGCGCCTTGAACGCGCTCGCGGGCGTACCACACCGCTTGTTGGTATGCGCGCTCGGAGACGGCTACGCCTTGATGGCCGACCGCGAGACGGGCGGCGTTCATCATTGCAAACATGTAGACCAGCCCTTTGCCCTCTTCACCGACCAGATAGCCAGTGGCACCGCCGGCCTCACCGAACATCATGGTACAGGTCGGGCTAGAGTGAATACCCAATTTGTGCTCGACATTGACTGGTTTGACGTCATTGCGCTCGGCAATTGAACCGTCGGCGTTAACCAAATACTTGGGCACAATGAACATCGAGATCCCTTTAACGCCCTCTGGAGCGTCCGGGGTGCGGGCCAAGACCAGATGGATGACGTTCTCAGTAATCTCTTGGTCGCCCCAGGTGATATAAATTTTCTGGCCGCTGATCAGATAAGTATCACCGTTGCGCACCGCTTTGGTCTGCACTGCACCCAAATCGGTGCCGGCCTGGGGCTCGGTTAGGTTCATGGTGCCCGACCAGTGGCCGGTAATTAAGTGGCTGAGATAGGTCTGCTTCTGCTCATCGCTGCCATACAGGTCCAGCGCGTGCACCACACCTTGCGTGAGCATCGGCATCAAGCTGAAGCCCAAATTGCTCGACTGCAGCATCTCTTGTACAGCGAGACCGACCACGTTGGGGAACCCGGCGCCGCCGTACTCGGCATCACCGCTCAGCGCAGTCCAGCCCGCCTCAACTAGCTGGGGGTAGACACCTTCGAGCGCATCGGGAATTTTTACTTTGCCATCGACCAGCTTACTGCCCTGCTGGTCGCTGGGTTGATTGGTCGGTGCGACTATCTGCTCAAAAAATTTAGCCGCTTCTGGCAACACCGAGGCCACCATCTCTGGGCTGGCATCCTCAAAGCCTGGCAACTGCGCAAGTGAGGCGTAGTCGAACACCTCGTTCAACAGAAAGTTAAACTCTTTTTCAGGGGTTTTATAGACAGTCATGATCGCCTCCGGGCAGTTCTATCAATGGCTGCATTCTAGGCCTCATCAAGCACGAGACAATCAAAAACCATGACTAAACGGTCTAACTAGAGGCTACTGCGCGGCCTCAATGGCCGTGCTTGACAGAGGTTAGCGATCGCCTATTGGTGGCGCTGGCGAGTCAACTGACCCGATCAATTCTTGCCCCGTCAAAATATTTCACGTGCAGCTGTTCACCGCGACGGTTATAGCCAACAAACAACAGTCCGCTATAAGGCTCTTGTGCTGCACTCATCACCTTGAGCCGGCGTGGAGTGGAAACGGTGATATAAAGACCTATCGGCTGGTTGGCTGCGGCGGGATCGTAGCGCTGATTAAAGTAGGCGAACACCTTATCGTAAAGATAGGTATCAACCCGCTGGCGGTAATCGGTCTGGCTGTTACCTGAACGCGCTGCTAGTGCAGTGCTGGTGCGGTAGTGAAAAAAAAAGTTGTTGAACTCTGGTAACTTAACGATCGACATCGTTGCTACACCTACCAGAGACCCTTGACTATCGCGGGCGACGGCAGCCAACTGGCGCAGGCGCTTATCGCGGTGCGCGGGGTCGACGGCAATAGCATTGTACTGCCAGTACTGTAAAAGCTCTTGATCCATCGACTCGTTTTGATGCCGCCATACGATTTCAACTTCAGTTGGCATAGAACCTCTATTTTTCAATGGTCAGCGGGCGAATGGTTGCGCCCTCAAAATAGCGCAGGCGAATCTGTTGGCCATTGGCGTTATAACCGGCAAAAAACATCTGCGAGCGGGCACCCACAGCTTGGTAATAAAGTCGCGCCAAGTGTTTGTTCTCTATCACTGCCATGATGCCAATCGGGCTATCAAGCTCTGATGAGTAACGATTATTGAGCTCTTGGTAGGTTGTGTTGAGTAGCTGGTTTGAGAGCAACTGACCACCAGCGCGACGTGAGACACTGGTTCGAAATAGGTAGAAATAGTTTTGAAAACGCCGGCTAAAATGCGCTTCAACCGAAGAGAGCGCCACCAATGAGTTATCGCTGTTGCGCGCCACAACCACCACCTGATCGGCTCGCTGATCGGCGACATCACTAGAGACTAGCCCCTCGTCCAGCCAATACTGTTTGATCTCAGCGGTAAGTTCACTGCTGGTTTGCTGCCAGACCACTGACAGAGTAACGGCATCTGACATCACTAACTTCCTTAAATAATAACCACCTAGTTTTCCGCAGCTAAAGCGCTGGCGGCCTGGGCAGCAGCGAATGCGAGCGAACATCATAGAGTTGGCAGCGATAGGCGGCAACTGAATTTACCGAACATTCAGAGCACGGGCCGCTCTAGCTGTGAAGTGGTGCCTCGGGCCGGGGTCGAACCGGCACGGTCGTTTCCAACCGAGGGATTTTAAGTCCCTTGCGTCTACCAATTTCGCCACCGAGGCATATGCGGCTGGCCTTACTTTAGGCTCAATTTACCAGAGCCCCTGCGGGGTTCCCTTGCGGTCGCTTCCGGCGTCCTGCCTCACGCGACATTCGGTCGTCCTTGCCATCGTCGCTTCCGGCGTCCTGCCTCACGCGACATTCGGTCGTCCTTGCCATCGTCGCTTCCGGCGTCCTGCCTCACGCGACATTCGGTCGTCCTTGCCATCGTCGCTTCCGGCGTCCTGCCTCACGCGACACTCGGGCATCCTGCCCATCGTCTACCATTTCGCCACCGAGGCATGTGCGGCTAACCACGGCGTAGCAGAACGCCCGGGAGTGTTGCTGTGAACTGACAGCTCTCTTGGATATGGAGGCGCGGGTCGGAATCGAACCGGCGTAAGACGAGTTGCAGTCGTCGGCATGACCACTCTGCCACCGCGCCTGCATATCCAAAGGAGCTGTTGCTGTTGCCGACCGCTAGGGCTTGCTACTGCACCGCAGCGGTTTTTAGCAAGGTCGCTATTCTAGTGAACAGCGGCAATAAATCAACCTTTATCACGATTCGCTGTTGGCTTTAAGCTGCGGCCAAGCCAGCTTGAGATAGAGCACCATCGACCACAGTGTGAGCAGAGCGGCGGCGGCGATCGCGGTATAACCGAGCCACAACAGCCAAGGTTGTTCGGGGGTGGCGACTAACAACACCACCACCGCTGCCATCTGCACCCAGGTTTTAATTTTACCGATCATCGACACTTTGACATCGCCGCGCGAGCCAATCTCTGCCATCCACTCGCGCAGCGCAGAAATGACTATCTCACGGCCAATAATAATGACCACTGGCAGTGCAAACCAGGGCTCGGAGTGTACCTCTAAGAGCAGTATCAGCGCAGTGGCGACAATCAATTTGTCGGCGACTGGATCTAAAAAGGCGCCAAATGGCGTCATCAGGTTCATCTTGCGCGCCAAGTAACCGTCGACCCAGTCGGTCAGTGCCGCGACAGTAAAAATCACTGCCGAGGCGATGTGGTGCCACTGCCACGGCAGGTAGTAAACCACCACAAACACCGGTATCAACGCCACGCGCAGCAGCGTTAACAGATTAGGCAAGTTCCACATCGGGCGGCATCCTTTTCATCTCAAAATCAGCCCCACAAGCTACTGGTTGTGGAAGGTACTGTAAATAGCTTCGGCGACCTTTTTATTGATATTGGCCACTTTCATCAGGTCGGCGACACTGGCGCGCTTAATCTCTTGCAAACCACCAAAATATTTCAGCAAGTCGCGGCGGCGCTGCGGCCCAACGCCGGGTATATCCTGCAGCCCGGAGCTGCTGCGCTTTTTATCGCGACGCTGCTTGTGGCCGGTAATGGCAAAACGGTGTGCCTCGTCGCGAATCTGCTGAATCAGGTGCAGTGCCGCCTGTGCCGGACGGACGATTTCGCGGCCGCTATCGGCGACAATCAATGTCTCCAATCCCGGCTTGCGGGTGACCCCTTTGGCGACCCCGACCAAGCAGAGATCGTTGACCCCCAAGTCGGCAAGTACCCGCTGGGCGACGCCGAGCTGCCCTTTGCCGCCATCGATAAATAGGATATCGGGCATGCGCCCCTCGCCGTTGACCAAACGGGCATAGCGGCGGCGCAGCGCCTGCTCCATCGCCGCGTAATCATCGCCGGCGGTGACCCCATCAATGTTAAAGCGGCGGTAATCACTTTTCAGCGGGCCGTTGCCATCGAACACCACGCACGAGGCTACCACCGCTTCTCCGCTGCTGTGGCTGATATCAAAGCACTCCATGCGGTTGGGCAGCTCGTCGAGCTGCAACTCTTGGGCGAGCGCCTCCAAGCGCTGTTGCATATTCTCTTTGCTAGCCAGTTTGGCGGCCAGATTGTGGTTGGCGGTACGCTGCGCCAACTGCAACCACTTGCTGCGCACTGCGCGCACCTGATGGCGGAGTGCCACCTGGCGACCCGCCAAGGCAGTGAGCGCCTCGGCTAGCGCCTGCTGGCCCTCAAAGGGGTCACTGACAATCAGCTCTTTGGGCAGATCGGGGCGGCCGTCGCCGGTCAGGTAGAGCGCAGGTAAAAACTGTTCAAGCACCTCAGCCACCGAGTCAGCTAACGGCACTTTTGGATAGTAGCTGCGGCTGCCCAGCACTTTGCCCTGGCGGACAAACAGCACGTGCACGCAGGCACTGCCGCCGGCGTAAGCGGCGCTGATGACATCGATGGTGGCAATGCCCTGCTCGATCACCTGCTCGGCCTGAATCTGCCGCAACGCCGAGATTTGGTCGCGAAACTCCGCCGCCTGTTCAAACTGCAGCGACTCAGCGGCGCGCTCCATCTCCTGCTCTAGACTGCGCATCAATCGCGAACTTTTACCCTGCAGATAGAGCTGTGTTTTCTCGACATCGGCAGCGTACTGCTCGGGGCTGATCAGACCGACGCAAGGGGCGCTACAGCGTTTAATTTGATGTTGTAAACAGGGCCGCGAGCGGTTGCGAAAAAAACTGTCGTCGCACTGGCGCACCTTGAACACTTTTTGCAAAAACCCCAAGCTCTCGCGCACCGCATATTTGCTCGGGAAGGGGCCAAAATAGGCCCCTTTTTGCCGTTTTGGCCCGCGGTGTAGCGCCAGGCGTGGGTACTGGTCGCGGTCGGAGAGAAAAATATACGGGTAGGATTTGTCGTCGCGCAGCAGCACGTTGTAGTTGGGCTGGTACTGCTTGATCAGGTTGTTCTCAAGCAGCAGCGCCTCGGTTTCAGTCTCGGTAATGGTCACCTGCATGGCGGCGATGCGCGCGACCAGTGCGCGGGTTTTTGGCGCTAAGCCGCTGCGGCGAAAATAACTGGCAACCCGGCGTTTGAGGTTTTTCGCTTTGCCGACATAAATCACCACACCGTCGCTGTCCAACATCTGGTAGACGCCGGGGCGCTCGGTCAGCGAGGCGAGAAAAGCGCTGTGATCGAAACTCATCGGCCGCTCACTCAGCTGTCGGCGCAATATAGCGCAGGGTAAAATTGAACCGCGGTGAGGTCGGCTTGGCGGTTTTGGGGACGCGATGGTGCCAATAGCGCTGCACCCCAGCGCCCATAATCAACAGCGAACCGTGTTCTAACTGCAGTGTCTGCAACTCTTTGGTGTGACGGTGGCGCAGCTGAAAGCGCCGGCTGGCACCGACAGACAGCGAGGCGATAAGCGGATTACTACCCAATTCTGGCTCGTCGTCGGCGTGCCAATCGACGCTGTCGCGGCCATCTCGGTAAAAATTGGCCAGACAACGGTTGAGGGGGTGACCGGCCAGTGCGGCGATCTGCTCAGTGAGCTGCGCCAGCCAGCTCGGCGCCGGCGCCGCCACCATCTGCACGCCCGACCAGCGATAGTCGACCCCGCTGCTATTGACGCCGTCGGTGCGGTACCAGCAGTGCAGGCGCGGCACGTCGATGGTACGGCCAAACATTCTCAGCTGATCTTGCCGCCAGTCGAGCTGCTCAGCTAGCTGTAAGATCTCGTCAGCGCGGGCAGTGTTGAGCCAACGCGGATAGTAGTCGAGCTGCAACTGCTGCGGCTCTGCCCCGGTCAGCGCGATAGTATGGTGATCAAACAGCACTAGGCGCCTCGCTCTGCGACCAGACAAAAGCCGTCGGCGGCTGCGGCTCACGCTCAAGCGCGATAGCAAATTTCTGTTTAACCGCCTCCGCTATCTGCTCGGCAAATGTCAGCAGTGCCGCCAAATCGGCGCCCCCGACATTGACCAGCACCAGCGGCTGCCGTGCATGGGTGGCCACTGCACCGCTGCGGTAACCTTTTAATCCGCACTGTTCAATCAGCCAAGCCGCGGCAATTTTGACACAGCCATCAATGGCGCTGGGGTAGTGGGGTATGGCTGGGTAGCGCTGCAACAGCCGTGCAAACTGCTCTTGAGCGACAACCGGGTTTTTAAAAAAACTGCCGGCATTGGGCTCAGTTGCTGGTTCGGGCAGTTTGCTGCGGCGAATAGCGCAGACCGCGCGGGCGATCGAGGCCGCACTGGGGGCATTCTCGCCCGCTTTGCGCAGCGCTGTAGCCAGCGCCGGGTAACTGGTCTGGTAACGCGTATCAGCGCGCTCGCGCTGCAGTGTCAATCGCACCGAGAGCACCGCGCCCTGCCCGGCCAACTCGCCTTTGAAGCGGCTGTCGCGGTAGCCCAACTGGCACTCTTGGACACTCAGTGACAGCAGTTGATCGCTATGCCAATCGTAGAAATCGACGCTGTGTAGAACATCGGCCAACTCGACACCGTAGGCGCCGATATTTTGAATGGGAGCGGCGCCGACCGTACCGGGGATCAGCGCGAGATTTTCCAACCCAGCGAGACCCGCGGCGACCGTCTCTGCAACCAACTGCGCCCAGTTGACCCCAGCGGCAACCTCAATAATCACCGAGCGGCTATCGGCACCCTGCGTCAGCTCGCTGTAGCAGCGGCCACCGGCCCCGGACAGCGGCGCTTCAATTTTTACCACAAGACCCTCTATGGTCGGTGGACAGAGCGAATTGCTGCCACCGCCCAGCAGCGTAATCGGCAACTGTTCGGCGCAGGCGTAATGGCGTGCGGCGCGCAGCTCCTGCAGCGAGCGGCAGCGAATTAGCCGCTCGGCGCGGCACGGCAGCGCCAAGCTATTGGCGGTAGTGAGGTCGACGTCGTATTCAACGTGCGCTGCAACCGGCCTCTCTGCCGATGCGCTATGGCGACTCAGCTCAGTCACACTGACTCACTGCGTGGCCAAATAGGCGATTACGGCGTCGAGGTCTGCCTCAGTGTCGACGCCACCCGGCACCTGTGCGCAAGCCGCAGCAACATGCACGGCGACGCCGTTGGCGAGAAAGCGCAGCTGCTCGAGCGACTCAAATTGTTCAAGCGCAGCTGGCGGCCAGCTGACATAGGCGCGCAACGAAGCGACACGGTAGGCGTAAATACCAATATGGCGAGCCGCCGGCAGATCGGCCGGCAGCTGACGAACGCCATCGGCAAAGGCGTCGCGCGGCCACGGGATCGGTGCGCGGCTAAAATAGTGGGCTAGACCGTTAGCGGCGGCCACCACCTTGACACTGTTGGGGTCTGTGAACACCGCCAGTTCGGTGATCGCTTCACAGAGTGTCGCCACCCCAGCCAAAGGCACTGCCGCTAAATTGGCCGCCACTTGGTCTATCACTGCCGGCGGAATCAACGGTTCGTCGCCCTGCACGTTGACGACAATGGTCTGGTCACACCAGCCCAGTTGCTGCGCCACTTCGTAGAGCCGATCGGTACCGGAGAGGTGGTCGCTGCGAGTCATCACTACATCGCCACCAAACTGGCGCACCGCCTCGACAATACGCTGGTCATCGGTGGCCACCACCACCTGCGCAGCGCTGCTTTGCACCGCCTGTCGCCACACCCGCTCGATCATAGTTTGGCCGCCAATATCGCGCAGCGGCTTGCCCGGCAGCCGAGTAGACGCAAAGCGGGCGGGAATAATGACTCGAAAATCCACAAAAAACTCCCTACTGGTGGCTCGGCGCGGCGCCGAGCAACTGATCTAAACGCGACCAAAAAAGCGCAGGTAGCTGCGCGGTGATCGGCAATGCCCAGAGCGGGTTGGCAACCTCGGCACAGAGCGCCGGGGTCAGTTTTACCGCATCTTTTTCCGTAACCACCACCGCCTCGCCATCGCTAAAAGTGAGCTCGGCGGCGGTCAGCGTTGCGTGGTCGGGCGCGGACTGCAGCTGCACGGCAAACCCTAGCTGATGCAACGTCTTGGCAAAACGTTGCGGGTGGCCTATCGCCGCCACCGCGTGGACGCGGCTGCCAGCGGTTAACGCAGCGCTGCGGGCAGCGGCATTAAGCGCCAGCAACGGCTGCGCCTGCAACGCCATAGCGTGACTGTGCGGGGCTTGCGGGCAGTGTTGAGAGCCGTTGACAACGACCAGATCGACACTCTCTAGGCGCCGCAGAGGTTCGCGCAGCGGTCCGGCCGGCAGCAACCGCTGGTTGGCAAACTGTCGCTCACCGTCGACCACCACAATTTCGACACTGCGCGCCATCGCGTGGTGCTGTAAGCCGTCATCGCTGAGCACTACATCGACATCGGCACAGCGTTGTAGGTGGCGGACTGCGCGACTGCGATCGGGGTCGACTACCACCGGCAGGCCGGTGCGGTTGGCGATAAGCCGCGGCTCATCGCCGCACTCAGCGGCCGGGGTCTGCGCAGTGACCTGCAGCGGGTAGTGGCTGCAGCGGCCGCCGTAACCGCGACTGACAATACCGGGGCGCCAACCCGACTGGCGCAGCTGCTCGGCGATGGCGATTAACAGCGGCGTTTTGCCGCTGCCGCCAACGGTAATATTGCCGACCACAATCAGCGGTGGCGCATCAGCCTGTAGCGTTGCGGCGGTGCGCCGGCAATGCAGAAGAGCGCCGTAGAGTGCCGCCAACGGCCGCAGCGGCAGCAGCCAGCGGCTGTCGCGCTGCCACGCCGCAGTCAGGCGCGGCTCCAGCCACGCGCGGCTCATCGCGATGATACCGCCACGCTTAACCGACCGCCGCGGTGTCAGCGCTAGCGCCATTGAACTGGGTGTGGTGCAACTGTGCGTAGCGGCCGTTGGCCGCCAGCAGCTGCTGGTGGCTGCCCGCCTCGACAAGCGTCCCCTCCTCGACCACCAAAATGCGATCGGCACTCTCGATGGTGCTGAGGCGGTGAGCGATGACAAAAGTGGTGCGGCCTTTCATCAGCTGCTCAAGTGCCGCTTGAATATGGCGCTCAGACTCGGTGTCGAGTGCCGAGGTGGCCTCGTCGAGAATCAGAATGGGGGCATTTTTTAACAGCGCGCGGGCGATGGCGATGCGCTGTCGCTGGCCGCCCGAGAGCATTACACCGTCGTCGCCGACCAGGGTCTCATAGCCGTGCTCCAGCCCCTGAATAAATTCGTCGGCGTGGGCAAAACGGGCCGCCTCGCGAACCTTTTCCAGCGGCGTCCCGGCCAGTTCACCGTAGGCGATATTGTTGTAGACAGTGTCGTTGAACAGTGTCACACGCTGGCTGACCAAGGCGATATGGCTGCGCAAATTCTCCAGCGTGTACTCTTCCAACGGCACACCGTCGAGGGTGATGGTGCCGCCGGTGTGGTTGTAAAAACGCGGTATCAGGCTGACCAGAGTGGTCTTGCCCGCCCCCGAGGAGCCGACCAGCGCGATACTCTCGCCTGGCTCAACAGTAAAGCTGATCTGGTTGAGCACATCGCGCTCACTGTTGCAGTAGTGAAATGAAACGTTGTCAAAGACAAAACGCCCCTCGACGGAGCGTTTGACTACCTGACCCTGATCGAGCTCCTGCTCGCTGTCGAGTACATCAAAAATAGATTCCGCAGCGGCAATACCGCGCTGTACCACACTGTTGACCTCGGTCAGCGCGCGGATTGGCTTGATCAACATCCCCGAGGCGATCAAAAACGAGAAGAAGTTGCCGGCGGTCATTTCGCGCAACATCGACGGGTGCAGCATCACTGCGATAATCACCCCAAAGGCACTGGACACCAGCAGCATCACCACCGGGTTGCTGACCCCTTCGGCCAGCGCCATCTTCATATTTTGCCGGGTGTTGGCAATACTGGTTTTGTGCATGCGCGCGGTCTCACTGGTGCTGCCGCCAAACATCCGCACCTCTTCATAACCGTTGACCACCTCGTGGGTGACGTGGGTGAGATCGCCCATCGAAGCCTGAATGCGGTGGCTGAGCACCCGAAAGCGGCGACTGACCACCGACACCAGCCAGGCGATCAACGGAATAATAGCGATAAACACCAGTGTCAATTTCCAGTTGAGATAGAGCAAGTAGGCCATAAAGCCGATCACCATACTGCCCTGCTGGAGAATGGTTTTCACCGCTTTGGTGCCGGCAGCGGTCACTTGGGTAACGTTGTAGGTGACGGTGGAGACAAGATGGCCGCCCATCGAGGCGTCGAAAAAGCGAAACGGCAGATAGAGAAACTTGGTGAGCAGATCCACCCGCAGCGAGTGCACTAGGTGGTTGGAGACATAGGCGAGACCGTATGAGCCAATCAGGTAGCCGATACCGCGCACCACCGCAATCACCAGCAGCGTTACCGGAATCACCACCCAGTAGTGGCTGGACAGCTCCTCAGTGAACAGACTCTGGCCGAGCGTGGCGACTATGCCGCCATTGGGCAGTCCGACGCCGTCGGCTCTGGCTGTGGCATCGGAACTGTTTTGCGCAATCACATCGGTGATGTAGCCCATCAGATCGACGAAAGCGATCTCGGCGGCGCTATGCAGTAGCCAACCGAGAGTCCCCAGCAGGAATATCAACCAGTAACGGCCGGTATAGCGCAGCAACCGCAGGTAGGTTTGACCACCGCCGCGCGGTGTTTTTTCTGCCGATCCTTCAGCTGCTGGAGATTGCTCAGTCGACATAGTGCTCGCTTCTTGTCTGAGTTGAGTGACTAGCTATCGCTGTAGTCACTGGAGTCAAGCCGCCAGTTTATCAGGCTTTGAATCTGGCGCTAGCCCTGCGCGAACTGCGCTGGCTGCTACTGCCACCAGCGCTGATTCGGGCTGCGCAACCGTTCTACCGTGAGCGCACCGTCGCGGTCCCAGCTAAAGGTGATTGCGCCGCTGGTGCCGGTGTGGTGGCTGCGGCTGCCGATGGCCTGATAGCGCGCCAACACCTGCGGGTGTGGGTGGCCGTAGTGGTGGTTCCAGCCGGCGGAAAATACCACATGGTCAGGGCGCAAAAGCTCCAGCAAGGCGGCGCTCGATGAGCTATTGCTGCCGTGATGCGGGGCCACCAGCACCGTCAGCGCCGCTGGCAAGCGCTGCTCGGCCAGCAACCGCTGCTCGGCGCGGCGCTCAATATCGCCGGGCAATAGCACGGTGGTCGCGCCCCACTGCAGCAGTAACAGACAGGAGTCATCGTTGCGCGAGCCATCGCTGCGGTTGCCAATAGTGGTGAATCGGACCTCGCCCCACTGCCAGCGCTGCGGTTGTTGACAGGAGCGCTGGCCAGTTGCGGCGCCGAGCAGCTCATCGGGCAGCAGCACCACCGTCGGCTGCAGCGCGGCAGCGACAGCGCGATAGCCACCGAGATGATCGTTGTCGCCATGGCTGATCACCACCCGGTCGAGCCGCTGGTAGCCGCGCCTGTGCAGGTAGGGCACCACCACCGCACTGCCCATATCAAAATACTCACTGTAGCGGGCGCCGCTGTCGTAGAGCAGCACCCGGCCGGCGGCTTCAACCACAACGGCTAAGCCTTGGCCGACATCCAACACCGTCACCCGCAGTGGTGGCCGCGTTGGCCCCAACGCCAATGCCAACAGCAGTGGCAGCGCACACAACAGTCGCAACGGCCAGCTGAGCAGCGGCCGCGGCAGCACTGCAGCCAGCCAAAAAAGTAGCAACAACAGCCACACCGGTGAAGCGATTTGGTCTAGCGGTAGTATCACTGCCTCCACCTGAAGCTGCTCGACGACCGCCGCCACGGGACGACTCAACTGCGCAGCCAGCGCCCACAGCGGCGGCGCCAGCGGCGGCAGCAGCAAGCTGCCAGCCACAGCCAGTAGCACCGCGGGCACCAGCAGCAGCGTCACCCACGGCACAGCGAACAAATTCACCAGCAAGCCAACCAGCGACAGCTTGCCGATCAGCGCCAGCAGCAGCGGCGCCATACCCAGCGTCAGATAAAACTGCACCCGGAGCAGTTGTCGCCAGCCGCGCAGCAGCTTGCCGACAGATGGATCGCACTGCTGTGGCTGGACAATTTCTCGCCGCGGCACCAAGGCCACCATCAGCAGCGCCACCGCGCTCAGTGAAAGCCAGAAACTGGCACTGATCACCGCCAGCGGATCGACCAACAGAATCGTCAATACCACGCGAGAGAGCAGCGTCAGCGGCTCCCAAGCCAGACGTTTAGCGCTCGCTGCCGCCAGCCAACAGAGTGCTATCAACGCCCGCAACGCCGGCAGCTGTCCGCCGGAAAGCAGCGTGTAACCCAGCGCCAGCAACACCGCGGTCAGCGGCGGCAGCAGATCAGCTGCCAACAGCCCACGCGATTCGCAGCCGCGGCGAGAGTGCCACGCAGCCAGTGCGCGCGCCGCAGCGCTGCCCAGCCACCAACCGAGTGCGCCAACCATGCCGATATGCAGCCCCGAGATAACCAGCAGGTGAATAATTCCCAGCGCCACAATGCGCTCGCGCCACGGCGCCAGGGCCGACTTATCGCCCACCGCCAGCGCCGCCAACAGCGCCCGCGGCAGCGGCGCCGCCACCTGCTCGGCAATGGTCTCCAGCAGCCGCCGACGCAGCGCCGCCACCGCGGCGGTGAGTCGGCTGTCGAGCTGCGCCGCAGCGGCTGGCGGCGCCGCTGATAGCGATCCCTCGCGGATGTAACCGGTGGCGATATAACCGCGACTGCGCAGCCAAGTGCGATAGTTGAATAGCCCGGGGTTAGCGAGCCCGCGCGGTGTGCGCAGAGTCACCTGCGCCGACAGATACTGCCCGGCGCGCAGTTGCTCACCGAGGCTCTCGGTAGCGGCGTGGCCGCGCCGGTAGAGACGCAAACGAACAGTGCCGCGCCGCTTTGCTGCAACATCAGTGTGATCGCTCGGTCCCGCCGCTGGCGACGACTCTACTAACTGTAGCTGTTCGACGCGCAGGTCGAACTGCCAGTACTCGGCGCTGGCAAAAACCGGCGATACGATCATGCCGCCGAGTTGAAAGTGGCTGCGATCGAGCTGCTCGGGCAACAGCGCGCGCTCGCTCTGGTAGACCGCCACTGCTCCCCACAGCACACCGAACAGCCACACCGCCAACCAGTGAGTGGTGCGCCAATAACTACAGGCAATGACCGACAGCAGCAGAGCCAATAATATCCAATTAGAGGGAGCGCTGGGCCACAATAACAGTGTCAAAATACCTGACACCACCACGCTGCAGCGCAGCGCCGGATGCTCTTCGAATAACCTGCGCAGATATTGTTGAAGCGGCACAAACCCTCCACAGTTGGCGCCGACAATCAGCCCCGGCGCAACCATTTATCGGCTAAAATAGCCGTAGCTGTTCAGCATAGCTGGCAACTGCAAAACCACTTGGGCGACCACCCGGAGAGCCGATGACCAACAGCGCCGACAATGGCCAGATCGCCATCATCTACCACTCGCAAACGGGCCATGCGCTGGCGCTGGCTCAAGCCGCGGCCGCGGGGGTAGCTGCCAATAGTGAAATGCAAGCGGCGCTCTGTCCGGCACTCGATAGCGGACTCAACGCGCTGGTTGACTGCCGCGCGGTGATCTTTGCCACCCCAGAGAACTTCGGCACCATGAGCGGCGGGCTCAAAGACTTTTTTGACCGCACCTACTACCCCGCCGAGCCGCTGCAGCTGAATAAACCCTACGCCCTGCTGGTCAGTGCCGGCAACGACGGCCGCGGTGCAGTGCGCGATGTCGAGCGCATCTGCCGCGGTTATCCGCTGCGCAAAGTCGCCGAGGCGGTTATAGTGCGCGGCGACATCACCGACCAGCAGCTACAGCGCGCCGAGGAGCTCGGCGGCGCGCTCGCCTCTGGCGTTGAATTGGGTATTTTTTAACAACCCATCGATCACTCGCTGACAGTTGGAGCGCTAACCCTTGTTTAACAGAGAACCACCCACGGCCACTACCGGGCTGATCCTCACCGGCGGCGGTGCCCGCGCCGCTTACCAAGTGGGGGTATTAAAGGGCATTGCGAGTATTTTGCCGCGCACCGTTTACAACCCGTTCCCGGTCATCTGCGGCACCTCGGCGGGGGCGATCAACGCCCTGACACTGGCCGGTCGCGCCGGCCCACTGCGGTTGCGCACTCGTAAAATGGAGGCGATCTGGGCCAACTTGCGCGCCGAGCAGGTCTATCGCACAGACGCCTTGGGGGTGATAAAAAATACCCTGAAAGTCGCCCTTTCACTGTTCAACAGCGGCTATGGCGTCGGCCAACCAGTATCGCTGTTGGACAACACCCCGCTGCGTGAGATGCTGACCCGGCTGATTCGTTTCGACCACCTGCAAGCCGCCATCGACGCCGGCGATCTCAAGGCCGTGGCGCTGATGGCGATGAGTTATGAGAGTGGTAAATCAATCGCCTTCTTCCAGGCTGACAGCACCGTAAAACCCTGGCAGCGCGCCCGTCGCCACGGTCTGCGCTCTGAACTCGGCGTCGAGCACCTGATGGCCTCGGCGGCGATCCCCAGTTTATTTCCTGCGGTAAAGATTGATGGGCGTTTTTACGGCGACGGCGCACTGCGCCAGCACAAACCGATCAGTCCGGCGCTGCACCTTGGGGCCGATCGGCTGTTGATTATTGGTGTCGGCAATCCGCCGGTAGTGGAGCTGCCCAACCCCGATGAGATTCACTCGCCGTCGGTGGCTAAAATCGTCGGTCACATGCTCAACAGCGCCTTCTTAGATTCGATGGAGAGCGATTTAGAGACTATGCGCACCATCAACCAGCTGGTTGCGGCAATACCAGAGCGGCAGCGCCGCGAGCACAACATCAGCCATCTGCGCGCCATTGAGACCCTCGCTATCACCCCCAGCGCTGACATCGACGCAATCGCCGAACGCCACATTCACGAGCTGCCGCGCAGTATTCGCGCCTTTTTGAGTGTCACCGGTGCCACCGGCCGCGGCGGCGGTACCAGCGCCACCAGCTATCTGCTGTTTGAGCCCAATTTCTGCCGTGCGCTAATCGCACTGGGGGAACGCGATGCACTCGCCAAGCGCTCGTCGATAGAGGACTTCTTTAGGATCGCCAGCAGCGGCGAGTGAGCGCGGCCAAGAACGGGCACAAAAAAAAACGCAGCCAGAGGCTGCGTTTTTTTGTTTGGAGCGGGAAACCGGGTTCGAACCGGCGACCTCAACCTTGGCAAGGTTGCGCTCTACCAACTGAGCTATTCCCGCGGCAACGCCAAAATAGCGTTGTAAAAAATGGCGTCCCGTAGGGGAGTCGAACCCCTGTTACCGCCGTGAAAGGGCGGTGTCCTAGGCCTCTAGACGAACGGGACGTGTCTGGCTAAGTGGCGCGCATTTTAGGAAGGCACCCTACCGCTGTCAAGCGCAGTGATCGGTTTTTTTCATTTATTGGCTGATCGCGGCACAGCTGTGGCACGGCGCGGCGCGGTCGGATGCTATTGCTGTACCACTGTGGACGCTGATTTCGCTACAATGGCCGCTTTGCGACAGCTGTCGCGCTCGACCGCTAACTAAGGAACCGTGACATGAGCAGTAACGCCAGCCAAGAGCTTCGCAAGTCAGACAAGTTGCGCGGCGTCTGCTATGACATTCGCGGACCGGTGCTCGACTACGCCAACAAGCTTGAGGACGAGGGACAGAAGATTCTCAAGCTCAATATCGGCAACCCCGCACCGTTCGGATTTCACGCCCCCGACGAGATTATCCGCGATGTCATCTACAATCTTCGCGACGCCGAGGGCTACTCGCATAGCAAGGGGTTGTTTGCGGCGCGCAAAGCGGTGGTGCACCGCTGCCAATCTGACGGGCTGCTCAACACCGATATCAACGATGTCATTATGGGTAACGGCGTCAGCGAGCTAATTGTGATGGCGATGCAGGCACTGCTCAACAGTGGCGACGAAGTGCTTGTGCCCGCTCCCGACTACCCGCTGTGGACAGCGGCCTCGTCACTGGCCGGAGGTACCCCAGTGCACTACTTGTGCGACGAAGAGAATGGCTGGCAGCCCGACATCGCCGATATTGAAGCGAAGATCACCCCCCGCACTCGCGCCATTGTGGTGATCAACCCCAATAATCCGACCGGCGCGGTCTATACCGAGCAGAGCTTAAAGGCGCTGGTAGCACTGGCTGAGCAACACAACCTAGTGGTGCTGGCCGATGAGATTTACGACCGCATTCTCTACGACGATGCCGTGCATATTCCACTCGCCAGTTTGGTTGAGAAAGTGCTCTGTATTACCTTTAACGGCTTGTCAAAAACCTACCGTTTAGCGGGCTTTCGCTCTGGCTGGATGATCATGAGCGGCAACAAAGAGTACGCTAAAAGTTACATTGAAGGGCTGGAGATGCTGGCCTCTATGCGGCTCTGTGCCAATGTGCCGGCAATGTTGGCGGTGCAGACCGCACTGGGAGGCTACCAGAGCATTAACGACTTGATTAAACCCGGTGGCCGCCTCTATCAACAGCGCGAGTTGGCCCACCAGTTGATCACCGCCATCCCTGGCGTCAGCTGTGTCAAGCCGCAGGCGGCGATGTACCTATTCCCCAAGCTGGATGCAGAGGTCTACCCGATCGCCGACGATCAAAACTTAGTGCTAGAGCTGCTCAAGCAAGAGCGCATGCTGTTGGTACAAGGATCGGCGTTTAATTGGCCAGACCGCCAACACCTGCGCATTGTCTTTCTCCCCGACGAGGAGCATCTGCGCACCGCCATGGGCCGTCTCAGCCAGTTTCTGGCGCGGCTGCGCGGCGCCTAAGGCGCGTCACTCACCGCGAACCCCAGCACCGCGCAGTCGCGGCGCAGCTGCGCATCAGCGCTGGCGAGTGTGTAGTAGCTGAACTGATGGCGCGGCGGATAGTGGCGGCGCAACTGGTCAAACTGCTGGCGCCGCTGCGCAGCATCGCTGCAGTTGGCCAGCGCCTGACGCAATCGGCGGTCGTCCTCGCGAACCGCATAGGTGGCGCCAATCACTGCGTTGAGATCGACTGCCCCAGCGACTGTCAGTGGCGTCCGGGCGGGCGTCTCAAGCAGCGCTGCCGGCTCGCTGTGCAGATGTTGCGCCAATGCCGCCGCCACCATGGCACTGCCGGTGGCGCGCCCCTCAAGGCTGTAACCGGCGATATGCATGGTGCCCAGCGCCAGCTCAGCGAGTAGTTCAGCGTCGACCAGTGGTTCCTGCTCCCAGACATCTAACACCACCTCACAGGGGTTCTCCGACGCTAGGTAATCGAGCAGTGCGCGGTTATCGATCACTGCACCGCGGCCGGCATTGAGCAGCAGTGTGCCGGGGTTTAGCGCGGCCAACTGCTCGGCGCCAATAAGGTGGTGGGTCGGGTGCGGGCCGCTGTCAGTGAGTGGTGCATGCAGTAGAATAATGTCGCACTGCAAGAGTTGCGGCAGCGCTACCAGCGGCCAAGGCACACTCTCCGGCTCGAGCAGCGGGTCGCAGACCACCACATCGACACCGAGCTGCTGCAGCAGTGTGGCCACGCGACCGCCGACATTGCCGCCGGCCAGCACTCCCACTGTCGCTGCGCGCCATTGTGGGCGCAACTCGGCCAACACCGCCAAGTCGTACTGCACCACACTGTCGGCATTACAGCCCGGAGCGTGGGCAAAGGCAATGCCCGCATGCGCCAAGTAATCGCGATCGACATGGTCGGTACCAATGGTGGCGGAGCCGACAAACTGCACTCGACTGCCCGCCAGTAGCGCCTCGTCTACCTTTGTCACAGAGCGCACCAGTAAGATATCGCAGTCGCGCAGCTGCGCGGCACCGATCGAACGGCCCGGTAGCGCAGTGATCTCTCCCCAGCGAGCAAAGTGCGCGTGCAGATTGGGCATATTCTCATCGGCGACAATCTGCAGCGGACGGCTCACGCAACGGCCTCCGCCAGCAGCAGCTCGGCCAATGAGTATTGGCGCGGGTCAAACAGCGCTGCAGCCGCTGTACTGGGCAGCCGTCGCGCAGCCAATGCGGTGGCAAACTCTTGGGCACGTGGCGGCAGTGTCGCGCTCTGCAACCAACCCTGTAGCCGTGCGCAGACCGCTTGGGCAAACGGCACTGGCGGTCGGTTGTCGAGGGCGAAGTTGTCGACACTGAGTTGAAAGCGGCGGCCACAGCTGCGCGCAAACAGCCACTCCAGCGCTTGCGGAGCGACCTCTACCGCTTCAAATTGGCGCTGCAGCTGCGCCGAACGCTCTCCCGGTTGGTACCAGTAGCCAAAATCGTCTAACTGGCGACGGCGCTCGCCGGCAATGCACCAGTGGGCGATCTCATGCAAGGCACTGGCGACATAATCGCCGCGAAAAAACAATTGGTGCCTGCCGTGCTCACTGTCGGCGGTGCGATAAAAGGGTTCATCCGCCCCACCGACCAACTCGGTCTGATAGCGCTGCTCGAACAGCTCGGCAAACGTGCCGGTCACCGCTGCCAGCTGCTGGCTGTCGTCCACCGCAGGGCTACTCAGGCCGGGCGACCGTAGCCCATTAAACGCTGAAAGCGGTTTTCCAGCAGGGTCTCTTCCGGCAGCGCACTGAGCTGCGCAAGCTGCTTGATCAAGGTCGCTTTGAGGGTGGCTGCCACCGCATCGATATCGCGGTGAGCGCCACCGAGCGGCTCGGCAATAGTCTCGTCGACAATCCCTAACCGCTGCAAATTACTCGAGGTAACCCCCATCGCTTCGGCGGCATCGGGTGCCTTGTCACTGGTCTTCCAGATAATGTTGGCACACCCCTCAGGGGATATCACAAAATAGGTGGCGTACTGCAGCATATTGATTTTGTCGCCGACACCGATCGCCAGTGCCCCGCCGCTGCTGCCCTCGCCGATGACCGTACAGATAATTGGCGTTTTCAGTCGCGACATCACTGCCAAGTTGCGGGCGATCGCCTCGGAGATATTGCGCTCCTCAGAGTCGATGCCGGGGTATGCGCCGGGGGTGTCGATAAGCGTGATTACCGGCATATTAAACCGCTCGGCCATCTCCATCAGACGCAACGCTTTGCGGTAGCCCTCTGGTTTGGGCATGCCAAAGTTGCGCTTGACCTTTTCACTGACTCCGCGCCCCTTCTCTTCGCCGATCACCGCCACCGGACGGCCATCGAGCCGCGCGATGCCGGCGACAATGGCGCGATCATCGCCGAAATGGCGGTCACCGTGCAGCTCGTCCCAGTCGTCAAAGACACGGCTAATGTAGTCCAGCGCATAGGGGCGCTGCGGGTGGCGAGCCACCTGAACAATCTGCCAAGCGCTCAGCTTGGCATAAATGGATTCGGTCAATTTAGTCGACTTGGCGCGCAACTTAGCCACCTCGTCGGCAATATTGAGGTCGTTATCGCTGCCGACCAGCTGCAACTCTTCAATTTTGGCTTCTAGCTCGGCAATGGGTTGCTCGAAAGCTAAATAGTTGAGATTCATGGTGCTTCGCTCTCAGATTGTTTTTGCTAGGTCAGATATTCTAACACCGCTCACCGCAATTGGCTTCGTGCAACCGTCCTCAATAGTGATTAACGGTAGTGTAGCTGCACGGCAGCGCGGCCAAACTGATCGCGCAACGCCTGCAATAACTCATCGCTGGGGCGCACCCGCCAGTCGCTGCCGAGCAGCAGTTGAGCGCGCCCGGCAGTGGCGCGGTAGTCGATATAAACAGTGCAGTTGCCGTTGCGGTGCGGCGCCAACAATTCGGCCACCGGCGCCGCCCAAGGGCGGCTGTCATCGACACTGATGGCCAGATGCGACAGCTTCGCCGCGCGCGCGTCGACGATCGACTGGATCGATTCTACCACCACCTTTAAGCCGCCACTGTAGTCGTCCTCCTGGATGGCGCCATCCACCACCAGCAGCGCATCTTTGACCAAGATATCGCGATAGGCTTGGAATTTTTCCGCGAACACCGACAGTTCGATGCGGCCGCTCTTGTCATCGAGGGTGACAAAGGCAAAGGTCTCACCGCGCTTGTTTTTCATGGTCCGCATCGCCACCAGCATTCCGGCGACAACGCCGCGCTCCTTGCCCGGGCGCAACTCGGCGATACGCCGCGGCACCATCTGTTTCAACTCGGCTTCATACTCATCGATCGGGTGGCCGGTGAGAAAAAGCCCGAGCGTCTCTTTTTCACCATTGAGCCGCTCTTTGGCGGTCAATGGCTTGCTGTGGCGGTAGCTATCGTAGTTAAATTCTGGCGCACTCTGAATAGTGTCACCGAACAGATCGGTCATCCCTGCGCTGGCATTGCGCTCTTGCTGGTCGGCTAACTTGACCGCCTCTTCCAGCGCCGCCAGCATCACCGCGCGGGCGTAACCGACTTCACCGGCGGGGCCGATACTGTCCAAGGCACCACTGCGAATCATCGCCTCGAGCGCGCGTTTGTTGACCTTGCGAATATCGATGCGGGCACAAAAATCGAACAGGTCGGTAAAGGCACCACCACTCTCGCGCACGGCGATAATGTTCTCGATCGGTCCTTCGCCCAACCCCTTGATGGCGCCCAGCCCGTAGATGATCTGGTCGCGGCTATTGACGCTAAACTTGAATAGACCGCCGTTCACATCGGGGGGGAGCAGCTCGACCCCCATGTTGCGGCACTCATCAATAAAGGTGACCACCTTGTCGGTTTTATCCATATCCGAGGAGATGGTGGCGGCCATAAACTGCGCGGGGTAATGGGCCTTTAGCCAGGCGGTCTGGTAGGCCACCAGCGCATAGGCGGCGGAGTGCGACTTATTAAATCCGTAGCCGGCAAATTTCTCCATCAGGTCAAAGATATTGGAGGCCAGCTCGCGGTCAAAGCCCTTGGCGCTGCTGCCGGCCATAAACAGTTCGCGCTGCTTGGCCATCTCTTCCGGTTTTTTCTTGCCCATGGCACGGCGCAGCAAGTCGGCGCCGCCGAGGGTATAACCGCCCATCTCCTGAGCGATCTGCATCACCTGCTCTTGGTAGAGAATAATACCGTAAGTCGGTTCTAGCGCCGGCTTGAGACAGTCGTGCTGATACTGCGGGTGCGGGTAACTAACCTCGGCGCGACCCTTTTTGCGGTTGATGAAATCGTCGACCATACCCGACTGCAGTGGCCCTGGCCGGAACAGCGCCACCAGAGCGATGATGTCCTCAAAACGGTCGGGGCCGAGTTTGCGGATCAGCTCCTTCATACCGCGCGACTCAAGCTGAAAGACCGCGGTGGTATCGCCACTTTGCATCAATTGATAAGAGGCAGTGTCGTCGAGCGGAATCGCCTCAATGCGCAACAGCTCTTCGCCGCTTTGCGCGCGCCGCTCGTTAATCATCGCCACCGCCCAGTCGACGATGGTCAGCGTGCGCAGACCGAGGAAGTCGAATTTGACCAGGCCGGCCTCTTCAACGTCATTCTTGTCAAACTGGGTGACGGCATTGGCACCGCCGTCATCGCAGTAGATTGGCGAGAAGTCGGTGATAGTGGTCGGCGCAATCACCACCCCGCCGGCGTGCTTGCCACAGTTGCGCGCCACCCCTTCGAGCTGCTCGGCCATCGCCCAAATTTCCGCCGCTTCCTCGTCGTCGGCCAAAAATTCGCGCAGACTCTCCTCTTGCTCGAGCGCCTTGGCGAGTGTCATACCCACCTCAAACGGAATCATCTTCGACAGTTTGTCGGCCAGACCGTACGACTTGCCCTGTACTCGGGCGACGTCGCGCACCACCGCTTTGGCCGCCATGGTGCCAAAGGTGACGATCTGCGAAACCGCTTCGCGGCCGTAGCGCTCGGCCACGTAGTTGATCACCCGGTCGCGCCCCTCCATGCAGAAGTCGATATCAAAATCGGGCATCGACACCCGCTCGGGGTTGAGAAAGCGCTCAAACAGCAGGTCGTATTCGATCGGGTCGAGATCGGTAATCTTCAACGCGTAGGCGACCAGCGAGCCGGCCCCCGAACCGCGCCCGGGGCCGACCGGAATGCCGTTATCTTTGGCCCACTGGATGAAGTCCATGACGATCAGGAAGTAGCCGGGGAACCCCATCTGAATGATGATATCGAGCTCGAACTTGAGCCGGGCGTAGTACTCATCGCGCACCGTCGGGTAGTCGCAAGCATTGGTGTCAAACAGAAACTGCAGGCGCTGCTCGAGCCCGGCCTCGGCCAGCTGCACGAAGTACTCCGCCAGGGTCAGCCCGGCGGGGACGGGATAATCGGGCAAAAAGTACTCACCCAGACGCAGCGTCACTGAGCAGCGCTGGGCGATGAGCAGCGAATTCTCCAGCGCCTCGGGAAGATCGCTAAACAGCTCGGCCATCTCCTCACTGCTGCGCAGGTACTGCTGCTCTGAGTAGCGCCGCTCGCGGCGCGGATCGTCGAGGGTGCGCCCCTCGGTGATGCAGACCCGCGCCTCGTGGGCATCAAACTCGGCGGCGGTGAGAAACCGTACGTCGTTGGTCGCCACCAGCGGGCAACCCGAACGCTGGCTCAACGCTACAGTGGCGTGCAGCTGCTCTTCGTCACCGCTGCGGCCGGTGCGCTGCACCTCCAGATAAAAACGCCCCGGGTAGAGCGCCTGCCACTGCGCCAACTGCTGGTCGGCGCGCTGCTCTTGGCCGTTGCCCAGTGCGCTGGCCAGCGGGCCGTGGCGCCCCCCGGACAGTACAATTAAGCCCTCGCTGTAGTCCGCCAACCAACTGCGCAGCAGATGTGGCTGTCCGTGGCGTTGACCGTCCCGCCAGGCGCGCGAAATCAACTGCGTGAGATTGTGATAACCGCGCTCGTTCATGGCGAGAAAAAGCAAGTTGTAGGGGTCGCTATCGCTCTCTTCTAACACCGCCAAATCAGCGCCAATGATCGGCTTGATACCGGCGCCGCGGGCCGCTTTGTAGAATTTTATCAGGGCAAAAAAGTTGCTGAAGTCGGTCAGCGCCACCGCCGGCATACCCAGCTCTGCGGCGCGCGCCACCAGCGGCTTAATGCGCACCAAACCGTCGATCAGACTGTATTCAGAGTGCAACCGCAGATGGACGAAGGGGGTCGACGAGCGCGTCTCGCTCATGAGTGGTTACTCGGCACTGAGCAGACTGCTGACATCGATACCGTGGTAGGCAAAGCTCTCTTGCATCAGGTCAAACACATTGCCGTTAAAGCTTGCTGCGGTGATCGGCGCGCGGGCTTTAGCCTCAATGCGCTCACCCCATTTCAGCAAGCCGGCACCACAGGTTAAACCGCCGCCAAAGGTCGCCATGAGAATGGTCATACCGGGTTTGACCCGCCCCGCTTCGAGCGCGTCGGTGAGTGCCAGAGGGATCGAAGCCGCCGAGGTGTTGGCGTACTCTTGAATGCGCACGACAATTTTTTCCAAGGGGAAGTCGAGCCGCTTGGCCAGCGCTTCGATAATGCGGATGTTAGCTTGGTGAGGGACAAACAGATCGATATCCTCAACGCCAAGGCCCGCTTTCGCCAGCACCTCTGCGCAGGCGTCGGCCATACCCTTGACCGCATTTTTAAAAATCGCCTGGCCATCGAAAGCGAGGTGGCGCGCCGGGGCTTGAAACAAATTGGTCGGGTTGATGCCGAGCCCATTCATCTCCAGCACTTCGCGGCTATCGCGGACCACGCTCCAGGCACTGTGCAACAGCCCGCTGGGTTGATCACACGCCTCGATCACCACCGCGCCGGCACCGTCGCCAAACAGCACCGCAGTACTGCGCTCATGCCAGTTCATGACGATGGAGAGATGCTCCGCACCGATCACCAGAGCGCGTTCAATCTGGCCACTGCGCACCATCGCGGTGGCGTTGCACAGGGCGTAGAACCAGCTGGTGCAGGCGCTGTTGAGGTCCATACAGCCGGCGTTGCCGGCACCGAGCTTGTCCAGTACAAAAGAGGCGGTATTGGGGCAGAGATCACTGCCAGTGGTAGTCCCTACTATCAACATATCGATCGCTTCTGGTGCCACACCAGCCGCTGCCAGCGCCTGCTCCGCCGCCTGCCAAGCCATCTCGCCAGTGGTGAGGTGGCTGTAGTGTCGGCGCTCGATACCCGAGCGCGAGACGATCCACTCATTGGAGGTCTCAACCACGCGAGCGAGATCGTCATTGCTCATTACCACTGGTGGCACGTATTTTCCCCAACCAGTGATATTGGCGTATCTCATAGCAACCTCTTGATTATTTTTGTAGTAAAAATTGGCGCCTCTCGCAGGGCCATAGGCTGAGAAATATAAAAGTATTACCGCTGTGAGACAACCCACAGCGGCAGGTAACAGAGATTTCTTTTAATCGCCCGCGGCGAGCACAGCCGCGACTGGTGCAAACGAGCGCCGGTGAATCGGGGTTGCACCGAGCTGTCGCAGCGCGGTGAGGTGGGTCGCACTACCGTAGCCTTTATGGCTGGCAAAACCGTAGCCGGGGTAACGGGCATCCAGAGCGACCATTTCGCGATCGCGGGTCACTTTAGCGAGGATTGAGGCGGCACTGATCACCTCGACACGGCCATCGCCGCGCGTCACCGCCTCACTGGGGTAACTCCACCGCGGCAGGCGGTTGCCATCGACAGCGACAAAATCGGGGCGCAGCGACAATTCGTCAACCGCGCGGGTCATCGCCAGCAGCGTCGCCTGGAGAATATTCAGCTGATCGATCTCGGCGACCGTGCAGCGGCCGATCGCCCAGCAGAGCGCCTGCTCGACGATCTGGCTGTAGAGCACCTCGCGGCGTTTCTCGGTAATCTTTTTCGAGTCGGCGAGACCGTCAATACTGTGCTCGGCCGGTAAAATCACCGCTGCGGTAACCACATCGCCCGCCAGCGGACCGCGACCAACCTCGTCGACACCGGCCAACCAGCGCACCCCGGCAGGTGGCTGCCAGTCGCTGTCAGTCACACTGCCGGCTCGTCAATTAGAGCGGCGATAGCCGCCGCCGCGCGGGCGTCAGAGGGCAGCGCTAGCTGCTCGCGCAGCTGTTGCAACTGGCTGACCATTTCGCCATGCAACGGCGGCTGCAACAACTCAAGCAGCGCGCCACTGAGCGCCTCGACAGTAGCGGCATCTTGCAGTAGCTCAGGCACCAACATACGCCCGGCAAGCAGGTTGGGCAGCGCCACAAAGGGCGTTTTAATGAAATGGCGCAACAATCGGTAGCTCCATTTGCCCAGTTTGTAACTGACTACCATCGGCCGCTCTAGCAGCATCGCCTCCAGCGCCGTGGTACCGGAGGTCAGCAACACCACATCGGCGGCACTCATCGCCGCCGCCGCCTCTCCCTGCAACAGCGTTACCGGCAGCTCTGGCCGCTCGGCCATGAGCTGTTGCAACTGCTGCCAGCGCGCGCTATTGGCCGCCGGTATAACAAAGCGAGCGCCCGGCAGTTGCTGGACAATCTGTTCGGCCACTTGCAGATAGAGCGGCGCCATCGCCGCCACCTCACCGCTGCGACTACCGGGCAGTAGCGCAATCAGCGGCGCGCCGTGCAGGCTCAGCCGCTGGCGGGCGGAAGCGGTGGTTTCGGGGTAGATCTGAGTCGCCAGCGGGTGGCCGACAAACAAACTGGCCATCTCATGCTGCTGGTAGAAGGCCTGCTCGAAGGGCAGCAGGGTCAACATCAAATCGACCGAGCGCTTGATACCCTTGATGCGACCCTGGCGCCACGCCCAGACCGACGGGCTGACGTAGTGAACCGTTTTGATGCCGCACCGCTTGACACGCTTTTCGATGCCTAGGTTAAAGTCGGGCGCGTCGATACCGATGAACGCCGCCGGTCGTTGCCGGCGGCAGAGAGCGACGATATCGCGGCGGATACGCAACAGCTCCGGCAATCGCTTGAGCGGCTCCACCAACCCCATCACCGCCAGGCGTTCCAGCGGGTGGCGGCTGTGCAACCCGGCGGCGATCATCTTCGGCCCGCCAATACCGACAAATTCGGCGTCTGGGTGCACTGTTTTTAGCGCGCGGATGAGACCGGCGCCGAGCGTGTCACCCGAGGCCTCACCCGCCACCAGAACAAATAGCGGTGTCGATGGCATTTAACGAATGATGCCGCGCCGTGAGCGCGCCACCGAGGCGTGGAACAAGCCCACAGCGGGGTCATCGCCAAGCCCCTGCAGCTCAACCAGCGCCTGCTCAGCGGTGAGGCCGCGGCGGTAGAGTATTTTGTAAGCGCGATTGATCTGGGCGATCTGTTCACTGCTAAAACCGCGTCGCTTCATCCCTTCGCGGTTGATGGTGCGCGGCTGCGCAGGGCTGCCGGTGGCAGTGACAAAGGCCGGGACGTCGTGATAGAGAAACGAGCCGGGGCCAACAAAGGCGTGAGCGCCAATCTGGACAAATTGATGAACCAATGCGTAACCGGAGAGAATCGCCCAGTCGTCGACGACGACATGGCCAGAGATCGACGCGTTGTTAACTAAAATGGTGTGGTTGCCGACCACGCAATCGTGACCGATGTGCACATAGGCCATCAGTAAATTGTCGCTGCCAATGACTGTCTCTGAGCGGTCTTGGATGGTGCCGCGGTGGATGGTGACACCCTCGCGAACGACGTTGTTGTCGCCCATAATCAGCCGCGTAGGCTCGCCTTGGTACTTGAGGTCGGGGGTATCCTCTCCGACCGAAGCAAACTGGTAGATGCGATTATTGCGGCCTATTTCGCTCGGCCCTTTGATGACCACGTGTGAGCCGATGACAGTGCCGGCAGCAATTTTTACCCCGGCACCGATGGTGGTGAACGGACCCACGGTAACGCTGGGGTCCAACTCAGCGCGCGGGTCGACAATGGCGTGTGGATGGATCATAGCGTCAATCTCGGTCACGGTAGGCGCACAGCAGCGTCGCTTCAGCGGCGGTCTGGCCATCGACCGTGGCGGTCACCGCAAATCGCCAGATATTGCGTTTAACCCCAACGACCTCAGCGCGCAGCAGCAGCTTGTCACCGGGCACCACTTGGCGTTTAAAACGGCAGTTATCGATGCCGGCAAACAGGTAGAGCTTGCCATCTTCTGCAGTGGTTTTGGTGGTAGCAAAACCGAGAATACCGGCCGCCTGCGCCATCGCTTCGACAATCATCACACCAGGAAATATCGGCGCGCCGGGAAAGTGGCCGTTGAACACCTCCTCGTTGGCGGTGATGTTCTTGTAAGCGACAATATACTCACCCTCCACCAGCTCCTCGACGCGGTCGACCAGCAGAAACGGGTAGCGGTGCGGCAGCAGCGCCTTGATTTGGTTGAGATCCACAGCAACTCCTTGTTGTTGTTATCAGTACCGGCTGGGCGGCTATTTGCGGGTTTTGATTGCGCGCGCCAGCTCATCGAGCTGAGCAAAACGCACTGCGCTCTTGCGCCACTGGCCACTCGGCATCAGCGGCGTGCCGGAGGAGTAGCTGCCGGGCTCGGTAATGGTTTTAGTGACTAAACTCTTGGCGGTAATCTGTACACCGTCGGCCACACTGATATGGCCGACCACGCCGACATCGCCGGCCAATATACAGTGTTTACCCACGGTCGCACTGCCGGCTAAACCACTGTAGGCGGCCATCGCAGTGCCATCGCCGACCACTGCGTTGTGGCCGATCTGCACATGGTTGTCAAGTATCACCTGATTGCCGATCACGGTATCGGCCAGCGCGCCACGATCGATAGTGGTGTTAGCGCCAATTTCGACATCACTGCCAATGCGAACTCCGCCGAGCTGGTGGATTTTTTGCCAGCCGCCCTCGCCGTTGGGAGCAAAACCGAAACCGTCGGCGCCAATCACTGCACCAGAATGGACGGTGACGCGATCGCCCAGCTGGACATTATGGTAGAGCGTAACATTGGCCGCCAATTGGCAGTGGCAACCTAGTTGCGAGTCGGCACCAATCACACAGTTAGCGCCAATCACGCTACCAGCGCCGACGGTGACACCAGCGGCAATGACTGCGTTGGCGCCGACCGAGACCGCTGCGCCAAGCTCGGCGGTAGGGTCGATCACCGCGCGCGGGTCGATACTGCCGCTGGCTGCCGGTGCGTTGGCGAACAGCGCCGTGGCACGGGCAAATGCCACATAGGGGTTGGCGACTATTAAGCACGCCGCGGGGTATGTCGCAGCGCTGGCAGCATCGAGCAGCACCGCCCCTGCTTGGCAGTTAGCCAGTTGATGTCGATATTTGCCGTTGGCTAAGAACGCCAAGTCACCCGCAGTAGCCGTCGCGAGTGGCGCCAGCGCCGTGATCACATGGCTGGGGTCGCCCTGCAGCTGGGCGTCTAGACGCTCAGCGAGCTCTGCCAGTGTCATCGCAGCCATGGCGCTACAGACTCGCAGTTACTGGGTAATCTTGTTGAGCCGCTCGGCCACTTTGGCGGTAATGTTGTGCTCCGGGCCGGCGATCATGACCGACTCCGCCTTTAGCAACAGAGTGATGCCCTCTTCTTTCACGACCTCTTCCAGCGCTTGGCTGGCCTTGGGGCGCAACTCTTCAAAAATACTCTGCTGCAACTGCTGAGTTTCTGCTTGTAGCTTGCGCATCGCCAAGTCGGCATCGGCCTTGGTGTACTCGGCTTTTTTCTGGTAGCTGGCGACCTGTTCTTGCGACCAGGTCATGCGGTTGGCTTCCGCCTCTTTGGCCATCGTCTGCAGGTCGGCCACTGCGCTTTCGTATTTAGCCTTGAGAGCGACAAAGTCAGCACCCGACTCAGCGGCTTGAGCGCGCTGCTGGGCCAGCTCCGAGCCGAAAATGGCGCGCTGAATGTCGACAACAGCAATTTTATCGGCTGCTTGAGCGACGCCGGCGGCGGCGACAAGAAGAATAGCGGTAAGAGTTTTTTTTACGGTTAGCACAATATTGCTCCAAAGTTGGTCAGTGGTTATCTCTCTGCGCGGCTAGCGACTAGCCGCGCGCTCAATTAAAAGGTGTTGCCCATCGAGAACTGGAAGACCTCTTTGTTCTCGTATTCAGAGGCGTTAAACGGCTTTGACAGGCTAAAGGTTAACGGACCAAAGCCACTCAGCCAAGTGACGCCGACACCAGCGGCAAAACGCATGTCACTCACGCTCGGCTCGTAGCAGTTGAGCTGAACACCGTTACAGCTGCTATTGAAGATGTTGCCGCCATCGACAAATAAAGAGGACTGCACCGAGCGCTGATCTTTGAGGAACGGCAGTGGGAAGATAATATCCAAGCCGCCGACCACCTTGATGTTACCGCCCAGCGAGCGCCAGTCTTTGGGGTCACCCGAGCCGCTGATACGGGTGCCGCGCGGCCCCAGATCGTTGCGCTCGAAGCCGCGAATAGAGCCAAGCCCGCCGCCGTAGTAATTTTTGAAGAACGGCAGAGAACCGGTATCACCGTAGCCGTCGCCCACCCCCAACTCAGCGCTGAATTTAAGCGTCAAGCGATTGAAGATTGGCATCGCGGTGAGGTACTGACCGCTGAGATTGGCCCGCCAGTATTCCAGATCACTGCCCGGCACAGTCGCCTCTAGGCCGGCGCGCAGCTGGGTGCCGCGGGTAGCAAAAACCCCGCGGTTTAAGGTCGAGCGAACATAGCTCAGATTGACTGTGGCCATGTCATACATGTCGCCGTTAGTGGCGATAAACTCACGCACCTCAAGGGTCGATGAGTTGGCAGAAGAGCCCATGTCGAGATGTTCGTAACCGACGCCAAAGCCGACCCGAGAGACCTCCGAGAGCGGGTAGCCCCAGTTTAAACCGGCGCCGTAGCTCGAGGTTGAATAGTCGGAGAGCTGGAAATCGCCGTAGTCGGTCTCGCGGGCAAAAATGTTGAAGCCGAGACTGACGCCATCGACCGTGTAGTACGGCTCGGTGTAGCTGAGATTGACCGAGGTCTGATAACGGCTGCGGTTGAGGCCGATAGCGACCTGCTTGCCGCTGCCCAAGAAGTTATTCTCACTTAAATTGGCGCCGATGATCATGCCGGTACCCTGCGCATAGCCCAAGCTGGCACCAACCGAACCCGACGGCTGCTCTTCAACGGTATAGATGACATCGATCTGGTCGCTGGTGCCGGGCACAGGCACCGTCTCGCTGTTGACCTCTTTAAAGAAGCCAAGCCGCTCCAGGCGCAATTTGGAGTGCTCGATCAGCGCGGTGTTGGCTGAGCCCCCCTCCATCTGCCGCATCTCGCGGCGCAACACCTCATCGGCAGTCTTGCTGTTGCCGCGAAACTCAATGCGGCGCACATAGGCGCGCATGCCCGGCGTCACCAGAAAAGTCACTTTGGCGGTACCGGTCTCTTCATCGACATCGGGGTAACCCTTGACCTCGGCAAAGGTGTAGCCATCGTTACCCAACCGCCGGGTGATAAACTCGCTGCTACTGGTCATCAGCGCTTGCGAAAAAGTCATCCCCTCGCGCATCAGAATAAGCTGGCGGATCTGCTCTTCGGGGATAACCAACTCCCCGGCAAGCTCCACTTTACCCACTTTATAAATGTCGCCCTCATCGATATTGATAGTGATATAGACCGAGGTTTTGTCCGGGCTGACTGAGACCTGCGTAGAGCGCACCTGAAATTTCAAATAACCGCGGTCCAGGTACCAAGACTCCAAGCTGTCAATATCGCCAGAGAGCTTTTCCCGCGCGTACTTGTCGTCGCTGCTAAACCAGGAGAACCAGCCACCAGTGGCCTGCTGTTCAAACAACTCGAGTAGCTGCTCTTGTTCGAACGCGCGGTTACCAACAATATTGATATGGCGAATCAGCGCTACGTCACCCTCGTCGATAGTGACATTAATTTTGATGCGGTTGCGCGGCAACTGCTCAACTTCTGTCTCGACCATGGCGCCGTAACGGCCCTGAGAAACGTACTGGCGTTGCAGCTCTTGACCCATGCCATCGAGTACCACTTGGCGGAATATCTGCCCTTCGGCTAGGCCGTTGTCGCGCAGCGCAGAGAGCAACTGCTCGGTCTCGATCGCTTTGTTGCCCTCAATAACGATTTCAGCCACAGCGGGCCGTTCGACCAGGCCCAACACCAGCACACCGCCATCGCGGGCTATGACCACGTCGGAGAAGTAGCCGCTGCTAAACAGCGCCCGGGTCGCCGCTTGCAAGCCGGCCTCATCGACGCGATCGCCGACATTGATCGGCAGTGCAGCAAATACCGTGCCGGCCGAGACCCGCTGCAACCCCTCAATACGGATATCTTGTACCTGAAAGGGCTCAGCGCTAGCAGCGCCCGACTGGGCCAACAGCAGCGTGAGGAAAACTGCCTTAACAGCGGCCAACAGCGCCTTGTTTAATCGCTTTATCGATAGTAAAAATGAAATCATTGCGAGCCTTAAAGCTGATTGTTATAGCGGCACGGCGCCGTCATTAATCGCCGACCTAAACGACGATTAGGTTAGGTCGTTGAACAGCGCCAACCCCATCAAAGCGACCATCACCGCCAGGCCCCACTGCATGGCGACCTGTTGAATGCGGTCCGATAGCGGTTTGCCACGAACGGCTTCAAACAGATAAAAAGCCAGACGGCCGCCGTCCAGAACCGGGATCGGCAGCAGGTTCATAATGCCAAGCATTATACTGAGAAAGGCCACAAACCGGAGAAAATTATCCCAGCCAGACTGCGCCGAATCGCCCGCCACTTTAGCAATGGTGATGGGGCCGCTCAAGTTTTTTGGCGAAAGCTCGCCGCGCACCAGCTTGACCACCGAGGCCACCACCATGGCCGACATATCGACAGTCTGCTCAACCGCTCGCTGCAGCGCCGAGAGCGGATGATAGCTGACCTCGCGCCACAGCGCCTGCGGATAGCTGCCCAGCTGGGCGTACTCTATACCGATCAACCAGCGGTCACCCTGCGCGCCCGAGACACGCTGTGCCGCCACCGGCACAAATAGCGCATTACCAGCAAACTGGTCGGCGGGGCTGTCGCGTTCAATGGTGAGCACCACCTCAGCGCCTGCAGCTGCGGCGATCTTCTCAGCAAAACTTGCCGCAGAGGTTAAAGGCTCGCCATCCAGAGCGACAATTTTGTCGCCACCCTGTAAGCCCGAAAGCTCTGCTGGAGAGCCCGGCGACACCGCGCGCACCTGCAGCGCCTCGAGCTGGTAAGGCAGCGCAATACCTAGGGCGGCCAGCGGTTGTGGCGCCTCTTCGGCGTGCAACCAGCGTTCGATCGGCAGCTGATAACGGCCTGTGCGTTGCGCCTGATCGACCGCGGTGAGATTTATCGTGCCGCTCTCGCCGAGGTAGTGGAACAGCGCCCGATTGAGATCACTCATGGTCGCCACCGGCTCTGCGCCCACTGCAGTGACCTGCATACCGGCCTCCAGCCCCGCCTCTGCAGCCACCGAGCCGGGCGTCACTGCGCCGAGCTGAGCGGCCAGGTCGCGCTCGCCACCGAGCAGCACCAGCCAGAAAAAAACCACCGCCAGCAGCAGATTGGCAACGGGTCCGGCGACGACAATCGCCATCCGCTGACCAACCGACTTGTGCTGATAATTGCCGCTGTCGTGACCGCTCTCATCGGCCGGCGATTCGCCGCGCATTTTGACAAAGCCCCCCAGCGGCAGCAGCGCCAGTCGGTACTCGGTGCCATGGCGGTCGCGGCCGCTCCATAGCGCCGGACCAAAGCCGATGGAAAACTGTTCGACGTAGACACCGCAGCGGCGCGCCACCCAAAAATGGCCAAACTCGTGGAACGCGATCAATACACCGAGCGCGACTAATGCCGATAAAATCATTACCGCTAAGTCAAACAACGCCAAACTAGCCAGCCACTCAATCACTTACCTTTCCTCGTTTGCGGTATTCACCAGCCACTGGTCAGCGCAGCGCCGGGCCTGGTGATCGCAGCGTTGGACAGCCTCGAGTGAGGTCGGTTCCCGCGGCTGGCAATTTTCTAACACGGCAGCGACGAGCTGAGCTATCTGTAAAAAGCCGATGCGTCCAGCCAAGAAGGCGGCCACAGCCACCTCGTTAGCTGCGTTTAATACCGCCGGCGCGGCTCCGCCCGCTGCGGCCGCCTGCCGAGCCAGCGACAGTGCCGGGAAACGCTGCAGATCGGGCGCCGCAAAATCCATACGCGCCAGCGCCACCAGATCGAGCGGGGCGACACCGCTATCGATACGCTGCGGCCAAGCCAGTGCGTGAGCGATCGGCGTGCGCATGTCGGGATTGCCCAGTTGGGCCAGCACCGAGCCGTCGCAGTACTGCACCAAGGAGTGAATGACACTCTGCGGATGAACCACTACATCTATACTTTCGGCCGGCAATGCAAACAGATAGCTGGCCTCGATCAACTCCAGCCCTTTATTCATCAGCGTCGCCGAGTCGACGGAAATCTTAGCGCCCATGCTCCAGTTGGGGTGAGCCACCGCTTGGGCCGGCGTCACGCTGGCCATCTCTGCCAGCTGCCACTGCCGAAACGGACCACCTGAGGCGGTCAAGATTAGCTTAGCAACGCCCTGCTCGGCGGCGACCCTGCCGCGCTCAGGCTCGCTGTAGGCAGCAGCGGTGTAATGGCTCGGCAGCGACTGAAAAATGGCGTTGTGCTCGCTGTCGATCGGCAACAGCACCGCCCCGCTGGCAGCCACGGCGCGCATAAATAGCGGCCCCGCCATCACCAGAGCCTCTTTATTGGCCAGCAACACCCGCTTGCCCGCCTCGACCGCCGCCAGTGTTGGCGCCAGCCCCGCCGCGCCGACAATCGCCGCCATCACCGCATCTACGCGAGGATCGCTGGCGACCTGGCAGAGCCCGTCGAGGCCGAAGAGAATCTCTCCGGCAAAGTCACTGTCGGCCAACTGCGCGCGCAACTCGTCAGCACTGCGCTCATCGCCGACCACCAGAAAATCAGGGAGAAACTGCCGCGCTTGGCTAGCCAGTAGCTCTAGCTGGCTGTGGCCACTGAGGGCGAACACGCGGTAATTGTGGGGATGGCGAGCGATGACATCGAGGGTGCTGACGCCGATTGAACCGGTGGCACCGAGTACAGTTACCGACTGCATCAGGGCGCCAACTCAAGAATGATCAGCAGCAGATAAAACAGTGGCAAACCGATCATCTGTGCGTCAATGCGGTCGAGCACGCCGCCGTGGCCGGGCAGTATCGCGCCGCTATCTTTGATGCCGCGGTGGCGCTTGAGCATACTCTCGAAGAGGTCGCCAACCGGCGCCGCGGCGGCCACCACCAACAACAACACCAGCATCTTCAACAGCGGCAAGCCAATGCCGTAGGCCACCAGCAGCGCCAGCAGCAGGTTGGCCACTAGTCCACCGCCATAGCCCTGCCAGGTTTTACCGGGGCTGATCACCGGCGCCAATTTGTGCACGCCCAGCCAACGGCCAAAAAAGTAACCACCGATATCGGCGCAGGCGACCGACAGAATGGCCAGCAACAACCACCACTGGCCAGCCGGCAGGTGGACAATAAAACTGATTGCCAACCAAGTGGCGGCCAGCAACAGCAGTCCGACCACCGCCATCACTGGCCACCGCGACCACAGCAGCGCACTGCTCGGATAACCTTGAATCCACAACAGCAGTAGCGCCCACAACGCCAGCGTGGCAGCCATCAACTGGGTAATGCGAGCGCCATCAGCGCCGCTGAAATCGCCACCGAACCAACCCAGTTGCAGCCACTGTGACAGCGCCGCCAGCAGCAACAGCAGCGCCAGCGCAAACAGCGCGCGGACCGCACCGCGCGACCAGCCGGCCAGACGGCACCACTCGTCGCCAGCGACCAGCACTAACGGCAACAGTGCCCAGGTAAAGTGGACGGGGGTGAGCAGGAACAGACCGGCTAGTAGGCCCGCCGCTAACACTAGGGCCGTGACAACGCGCTGCAATAACATCACTGCTCCTTAATGCGCCGCAGCGCTGGTTGCGTCGCTCTCGGTATAGAGCTGGCTGGAGTCGCTGCGGCCGCCAAAGCGACGCTGGCGAGCGTAGTACTCGGCAGCGGCTTGTTCGAACATAGCCTGGTCGAAGTCTGGCCAGTAACACGAAGAAAAATAGAATTCGCTGTAAGCGAGCTGCCAGAGCAAAAAGTTACTAATACGCTGCTCGCCGGCAGTCCTTATACACAGGTCGGGATCGCCAATACCGGCCAACTGCAGCTGCTCGGCGAGCCGCTGCTCATTGATATCGGCACTTTTCAGGGTGCCCTGCTCGACCTGCTGCGCCAACTGCTTGGCGGCATTGGCAATGTCCCAGCGACCACCGTAGTCGACCGCCAACACCAACTGAAAGTCACCGTCGGCGGTGAGCGCCTCCGCCTGCTCGATCTGCTCGACCAACCGCCGGCTGAAGTTACCGCGATCACCCACTACTCGCAGCCGCACATTGTCAGCCGCTAACTTGCGAGATTCGCGCTTGAGGTAAGAGGAGAACAGCGACATTAGCGCGCGCACTTCAAGTTTAGAACGTTGCCAATTTTCGCTGCTGAATGCGAACAGAGTAACAGTGGTGACGCCGTGCAGTTTGGCGGCCCGCAACAGATCGCGGATGCGTTCAGCACCGGCCTCGTGACCGGCCGAGCCACGCAGTCCGCGCTGCATCGCCCAGCGGTTGTTGCCGTCCATAATCACCGCGACATGGCGCAATGGGTGGTCGGCAGTGGCTGCCAACTGCTGCAACTGCAAAGTGCTGGACGGGTGTTTGACGGAAGTTGAGTTGACCATAGTAAGAGAATAGACCGATGGCGTTAAATTTCCATCAAATCCTTCTCTTTGGCCGCCAGCGCCTGATCGACTTTGGCGATGTAGCTGTCGGTGATCTTCTGCACCTCGTCTTGGGCGCGGCGCTCTTCGTCCTCTGAAATCATCTTGTCTTTGAGCAGATCTTTGATGTCGCCCAAGACATTGCGGCGCACATTGCGAATGGCGATGCGACCGCCTTCGGCTTCGTTGCGGGCCTGACGACCGTAGGTCTTGCGCGTCTCTTCAGTCAGCGACGGCAGTGGCAGACGGATCACTGTGCCGGCGGTGGTCGGGTTGAGACCGAGATCCGACTTCATGATCGCCTTTTCAACATCGGGGACAATATTCTTCTCCCACGGGGTCACCGACAAGGTGCGAGCATCTTCGATAACAATAGAGGCCACTTGTGCCAATGGGGTATCGACACCGTAATAAGAGACCATAATGCCATCCAGCAGCGACGGGTGGGCGCGGCCGGTACGAATTTTATTAAAGGCTTGAGCAAGTGCCTCCAGCGCCTTTTCCATGCGCTGTTGAGCGTCTTGTTTTAACTCATCTAACATGGTTATTTCTCCTCAATTAAGGTGCCTTCATCGCCACCGACAATTAACTTTAGCAGAGCGCCCGGTTTCGACATGCGGAACACCCGCAGTGGCATTTTATGCTCGCGGCACAACACGATAGCGGTCAAATCCATCACCCCGAGCTTTTTATCCAACACCTGATCGTAGCTCAGCTGTGCATAGAGTTCGGCACTGGGATCGAGCATCGGATCGGCCGAGTAGACGCCGTCGACTTTGGTCGCTTTCAGCACCACGTCGGCCTCAATCTCGATGCCGCGCAGGCAAGCGGCCGAATCGGTGGTAAAAAACGGGTTGCCGGTGCCAGCGGAGAAAATCACCACATCGCCGTGTTTGAGGTAACGCATGGCGCGGCGGCGGTCGTAGTGTTCGACTACCCCGCTCATCGGGATCGCCGACATCACGTGCGAAGAGATATTGGAGCGCTCCAGCGCGTCGCGCATTGCCAGTGCATTCATCACTGTGGCCAGCATGCCCATGTGGTCACCAGTGACGCGATCCATACCGGCGGCGTGCAGTGCCGCGCCGCGGAACAGATTGCCGCCGCCGATCACCAGGCCGACCTGGACGCCGATACCGACCAGCTGGCCGATCTCCAGAGCCATCTGGTCGAGCACTTTCGGATCGATACCAAACCCCTCCGACCCCATTAACTCTTCACCACTGAGTTTCAGAAGAATACGTTTATACTTCTTTTCCTTAGCTTGGCTGGACATAGACCCTCCATTGGTGGTTGTAATGGCAACGCAGAGAATAGCGGTATTGGCAGCAATAGCGCCACTCTATCGGCCGCAGCCGACAGAGTGGCAGCGGCAGTTACTTAGATGAAGCAGCTACTTGAGCGGCGACCTCTGCAGCAAAGTCGACCTCTTCTTTTTCAATACCCTCACCCACTTCAAAACGGACAAATGAAGTCACGGTGGCACCGGCAGCGGCGACCAGTTTGCCGACAGTGGTGTCGGGGTCTTTGACAAATGGCTGGTCGAGCAGGCTCGACTCTTTGAGGAACTTAGCGACCCGACCCTCGATCATTTTTTCAATAATTTCTTCGGGCTTGCCGCTCTCGCGCGCCTGGGCAGAGAAGATCTCTTTCTCTTTGGCGATCAGCTCGGCCGGCATCTGGTCGGAGCTGACCACCGCCGGGTTGACTGCGGCGACGTGCATAGCCACTTCGCGCGCCAACTCTTCACTGCCGCCGTTGAGACCCACCACGACAGCAATACGGTTGTTGCTGTGGACGTAACCACCGGCCACTTCCGCCTGCAGTGCCGCCAGCCGACGCGGCGCGATGTTTTCGCCAATCTTTTGTACCAGCGCTTCGCGCTTAGCTTCCAAATCGCCGGCCATCAGTGCCGCCAGGTCGGTGCTGCGCGCCGCCAGTGCAGCATCGGCAACAACGTTGACGAAGTCCAAAAAGTTGTCGTCGCGAGCGACGAAATCGGTTTCGCTGTTGACTTCGGCAACCAGTGCATAACCGCCGTCGACACGCACCGCTACCACGCCGTCTGCCGCGGTACGGCTGGCTTTTTTGGCTGCCTTGAGGCCACTCGACTTGCGCAGATCATCGATCGCCTTGTCGATATCACCACCGGCTTCGACCAGCGCTTTTTTACATTCCATCATGCCAAGGCCAGTGCGCTCGCGCAGGTCTTTGACCAGAGATGCGGTAATTTGAGTCATGGATTTCTCTCCAATACAGTTGGGCTCAACAGTGCCCGTTAGATAAATGCGCAGCTAAGCGCTATAAAATTTGATAAAAAGGGGGCCAAGCCCCCTTTTTATGTCTACCGTTGTCGCGGCGCTTACTCAGCGGCGGGGACAGCGGCTTCAACCGCTGCGGCTGGCTCGACAGCAGCTACCTCTTCGACGAACTCGTCTTTAGCGCTACCGTTGCCGGCAGCAGCCTTGCCTTCGAGAACGGCGTCGGCGGCGGCAGCGGCGTAGAGCCGAATCGCGCGAATCGAATCGTCGTTGCCGGGAATGACGTGGTCGACGCCGTCGGGATCACTGTTGGTGTCGACAATACCTATCACCGGGATACCGAGTTTGTTGGCTTCGTTGATGGCGATACGCTCGTGGTCGACGTCGATCACAAACAGCACATCAGGCAGGCCGTTCATATCTTTGATACCGCCGATAGAGGTCTCCAGCTTGACCATGGTGCGCGAGCGCATCAGCGCCTCTTTCTTGGTCAGCTTTTCAAAGGTGCCATCGGCCGCTTGACCCTCGAGCTCGCGCAGACGGCGAATAGAGTCACGAATAGTCTTGTAGTTGGTCAGCATACCGCCCAGCCAGCGGTGGCTAACAAATGGCATACCGGCGCGCTCAGCCTGCTCTTTAACAATTTTTTGTGCGGCGCGCTTGGTGCCGACAAACATCACCTGGTTGCCTTTGGCGGCATGGCTGCGCAGCAGCGCCAGAGCATCGTTAAATGCCGGCACGGTGTGCTCTAAATTGATGACGTGGACTTTATTGCGCGAGCCAAAGATGTAACGGCCCATTTTCGGGTTCCAAAAACGGGTTTGGTGGCCAAAGTGGACACCAGCTTGCAACATATCGCGCATGCTTACTGTAGGCATAATTTTCTCCGTGGGGGTTAGGCCTCCACGCTCCCCAACTATCAACCGCAAAACGCATTTTGACGGCACCCAGACAGCTGTGACGGAACGTGTGTGATTTAACGCTGCGGCACCATTGCCACTGCTTTTATTACTGCCAACGACCTCGCCCATGAGGCGTTGTCGAAGTTGAGCTGTGGCAATGCCACAAACTCGGCGCGCTTTATACCACAAACTCCCCGCACAGGAAAGAAATTAGCCGACAGCGGGGCAACACTGTCACCACCGCCAGCAATCCTCTACAATACTGCGCTGTATGGGGGTTGCCGGCGCTGTCGAGCGCCCCTGAGTTGGTTTAAGGAGAACCCATGAAGGTCAATATCCGCACCCCCGAGCAGCTGGAGAAAATGCGCGTTGCCGGCCGTTTGGCCGCCGAGGTTCTCGAGATGATTGGCGAATATGTTGTTCCCGGGGTGAGTACCGAGCAGCTCGACACGCTCTGCCACAACCACATTGTCGACGTGCAAAAAGCGATCCCTGCCTGTTTAGGCTACCGCGGCTTCCCCAAGTCGGTCTGCACTTCGGTCAACCAGGTGATCTGTCACGGCATTCCGTCACCGAAAAAAATCCTCAAAAGCGGCGATATTATCAATATCGACGTCACCGTTATCAAAGATGGCTGGTATGGCGACACCAGCAAGATGTTTCTGGTCGGCAAGGTCGCCGGCCACGCCGAGCGACTGGTCAATGTCGCCCAAGAGTGTCTGTATAAAGGTATCGAGCTGGTCGGCCCGGGCACTCGGCTCGGCGACATCGGCCATGTCATTCAACAGCACGCCGAGGCCAACTACTACTCGGTGGTGCGCGACTACTGTGGCCACGGCATTGGCGATGTCTTCCACGAAGACCCCCAAGTGCTCCACTACGGCAAGCCGGGCACGGGATTGGAGCTACGCGAGGGCATGACCTTTACCATTGAACCGATGGTCAACGCTGGCCGCAGCGAGACCAAACTGAAAAGTGACGACTGGACAGTGGAGACCCGCGACGGCCGGCTCTCGGCGCAGTGGGAGCACACCATGGCGGTCACCGCCAACGGCGTAGAAATTTTTACCCGGCGCAGCGATGAGAGGTTTTAGACGCAGTGATTGAACAGACTGCCGCTGCCGCCGAGCTCTACGACGCCCCCCGCTTTGCCTCCGAGCTGGCCAATCAGCCGGCCACCGAGGTGTTCCGTCAAGCCCTCAACCACGCCGCCGACCACTTCAACCAGCGCTTTCACCAGGGCGAGTACGTCCATACCCTGGTCAATGAGCAGGCCGCTTTTATGGATCTGCTGCTGCAACAAGCGTGGCGACAGTTCAGCTGGGACAGAGCCATCTGCCTAGTTGCCGTCGGCGGATATGGCCGCGGCGAGCTACACCCCCACTCCGATGTCGACCTGCTGATCCTGGTACGCCACGGTCGCCCCGAGCGCTACCGCGACAACATCGAGAGATTTCTGGCGTTTCTCTGGGATATCCAGCTCAAAGTCGGCCACAGCGTGCGCTCGCTGGCGCAGTGCGTCAGCGAAGCGCGCAACGATATCACCGTCGCCACCAACCTGATGGAGACACGGCTGATTGTCGGCGAGGCCAAACTGTTGGAGAAGTTGCGCTACAAAACTTCCCCAAAAAAGATCTGGCCGTCGGCTCTGTTTTACAGCGGCAAGCTCGAAGAGCAGTCCGAACGCCACAAAAAACACGGCAACACCGAGTACAACCTCGAGCCCAATGTCAAAGAGGCGCCCGGGGGTCTGCGCGACATCCAGCTACTCAACTGGGTGGCGAAACGCCACTTTAATGTCAGCCGCCGTTCGCAGCTGATCGCCGCCGGCTTTCTCACCGAAGAAGAGTACATCACGCTGCGCCGCGATGAGGAGTTCCTCTGGAAGGTGCGCTACGGCTTGCACCTGCTGGCCGGGCGCGCCGAGGAGCGGCTGCTGTTCGACTACCAGCGGGCACTGGCCGAGCAGTTTGGCTTTTTTGACAGCGACGACCGGCTCGGTGTTGAGAAGTTCATGCAGCGCTACTACCAGGTGGTGCTGTCGATTCGTGAGCTCAATGACGTGCTGCTGCAGTACCTCGACGAGATGATCTATAAGAAAGATCGCGTCCGCCAAGAGTTGGTGCTCAACGAGCGCTTTGTGGTCCGCGACGGGCTCATCGACACCGTTGACGACTACCTGTTTGGCCGCAACCCCCCCGCACTCTTAGAGCTGTTTGCGCTGCTCGGCGAGAATGAGTCAATCCGCGGTATCCGCGCCGCGACGATACGCCAGCTGCGCTTGCACCGCGGGCTAATCGACGAGAGCTTTCGCAACAACCCCCACAACAAAGCACTGTTTTTACGCATTCTGCGCAGCCCGTGGATGCTGTCGCTGCAGTTACAGCGCATGAGCCGCTACGGCATTTTAGGCAGTTATCTGCCCGAATTTGGCCGCATTATGGGCCAGACTCAGCACGATCTCTTTCATATCTATCCGGTCGATGTCCACACCCTGCAGCTAATCCGCAACATCCGCCGTTTGGTGCGCCCCGAGGTGGCAGAAAAGTTCCCGATCAGCTCGCACATCTATAAGAGTTTGCCAAAGCCCGAGCTGCTGATTATCGCCGCGCTCTACCACGATATCGCCAAGGGCCGCGGCGGCGACCACAGCAAGCTGGGCATGGTCGATACTGAAGATTTCGGTCGCCGCCACGGCCTTACCGAACAAGAGATCGCACTGACCAGCTGGCTGGTTGAACACCACCTATTAATGTCTACTGTGTCGCAGCGCGAGGATATCTCTGACCCCGATGTCATTCACAAGTTTGCCAGTCAGGTCGGCAACCGCCGCCGTCTAGAGATGCTCTACGTGCTGACGGTGGCCGACATCAACGCCACCAACCCCAAGTTGTGGACCGACTGGAAAGGCTCGCTGATGCGCGACCTCTACTTCGAGACCAAGCGGGCGCTGCGCCGCGGCCTTGAGCAGCGCGCCGACCGCGCCGAATGGGTAGCCGACAGCAAGCAGGCGGTGCGCGAGATACTCCAGCAGCGCGAGATCTCCGAAGCGCTCTCCAGCGAGCTCTGGCAGGGCATTGGCGACGAGTTCTTTCTGCGCGAAAAAGCCGCCCATATCGCCGACTTCACCGCCGCAGTGCTAGCCCAGAGCGACCCCAGCCAACCGGTAATACTGCTGCGCGATGTCGGCGACGAGGTGCCGGTGGCGACACAAGTGTTTATTCACAGTCGCGATCGCAAGAACATCTTTGCCATCGCTGCGGCGACCTTTGATCAGCTCGCCATCACCATTCAAGATGCGCGGCTGCAGACCACCAACGACGACCGCGCCTTTGATGTCTTCTATCTGCTCGACGACAACGGCCGCCCATTCGCCACCAATGAGCGGCTCAGCCAGCGCGTGCGCACCGCCCTAGAAAGGGCCATTAGCTCCCCCGAAAACGCCCGCTTTGATGTCAATCGGCGCACCTCCCGGCAACTCAAACAGTTCAGCTGGAATACCCGTGTCACGCTCTCCAACGACATTGAGTCCAATACCACCGTGATCGAGGTGGTCACCCCAGATCGCCCGGGTCTGTTGGCCCACTTGGCGCAAATTTTTCTGCGCTTTCGGCTGCGTGTACTCAATGCGCGAATCGCCACACTCGGCGAGCGGGTCGAAGATATTTTCTATATCACCGACGAGGACCACCAACCGCTCATCGATCTCGAACTCTGTCAGCAGCTGCGCGAAACTATCTGCACTGAGCTCGATCGCCGCAACCGTCAAGATAGCGATGCACAACGCAGCGTCGCCATTTAAACCGCCATTCAGGAACTGCCGTGAATCCACGACTCAACCAGCTGCACCCCTACCCATTTGAAAAGCTGCGCGCCCTTAAAGCCGCGGTGACGCCACCCAGCCAACTGCCCCACATCGCCCTATCAATTGGCGAGCCGCAACACCCGGTACCGGAGTTTGTCGCGCCAATACTGCAACAGCACAGCGCCATGCTCGGCAACTACCCCACCACCAAGGGCGGCCTAGCACTGCGCGAAACCATCGCCGCCTGGCTGTGCCGACGGTTCAATTTAACCGCGACAGGTCTCGACCCCGACCGCCACGTTCTGCCGGTCAACGGTACCCGCGAGGCGCTATTTGCTTTCAGTCAAGCAATCATCGATAGCAGCCAACCGGCACCGGTGGTGGTCAGCCCCAACCCGTTCTACCAGATCTACGAGGGTGCAGCACTGCTGGCCGGCGCCGAGGTGGTATTTGTCGACGCGCAGAGCGAACACGGCTTTATCCCCCAACTGCAGTCGCTACCCGAGTCGGTCTGGCAGCGCTGCCAACTGCTGCACCTGTGCAGCCCCGGCAACCCCACCGGTGCGGTGATGAGTCTCGACGACTACCAGTTGGCACTGGAGTTGGCCGACCGCTACAACTTTGTAGTGGCCAGCGATGAGTGTTACTCAGAGCTCTACCGCGACGAGCTCAAGCCCCCGCTCGGCCTGCTCGACGCCTGCCGACAACTCGGCCGCGACGACTTCAGCCGCTGTGTGGTCTTTCACAGCCTCTCCAAGCGCTCCAACCTACCCGGCCTGCGCTCGGGCTTTGTCGCCGGCGATGCGCAACTGCTGCAACAGTTTTTGCTCTACCGCACCTACCACGGCTGTTCAATGAGCGAGCTGACCCAGCAGATTTCACAGGCGGCCTGGTCAGATGAGGCGCATGTCTCTGCCAACCGCCAGCTCTACAACGCCAAATTTGCCGCGGTCGGCGAAATTCTCGCCCCGCTGCTCGACTTTAATCTGCCCACGGCCGGCTTTTACCTGTGGCCGCAGACGCCGATCGACGACTGCGACTTTGCCCAGCAGCTGTTCGCTCAGCAACATGTCACTGTGCTGCCCGGCCAGTATTTATCACGTCCCGACGGCAATGGTGCCAACCCCGGCTACGGCCGGGTGCGCTTGGCGCTGGTCGCCGAGCTCGACGACTGCATCAGCGCCGCTCAGCGTATAGCCCAGTTCTGTCAGACGCTGAGCTGAAGCGATGCTAAAACAGCAGCGCGCCGACTACATCGCCAAGCGGCTCGACGAGCTCTATCCAGAGACGCCGGTGCCGCTCGATCACAGCGATCCGTTCACTCTACTGGTGGCCGTATTGCTGAGCGCCCAGTGCACCGATGAGCGCGTCAACCAAGTGACCCCAGCGCTGTTTGCGTTGGCCGACAACCCGCACGATATGGCCCGCGTCGAGGTCGATGCGATCTACCAAATTGTCCGTCCGTGCGGCTTGGCGCCACAAAAATCTAAAGCGATCAAACGGCTCTCGGAAATTTTGCTCGAGCAACACGGTGGCGAGGTCCCCGCTGACTTAGCGGCGTTAGAGCAGCTGCCCGGGGTCGGTCACAAGACCGCCAGCGTGGTGGTCGCACAGGCATTTGGTATCCCCGCCTTTCCGGTCGACACCCACATCCACAGGCTCGCCCAGCGCTGGGGGCTGAGCCGCGGCAACAGCGTAGTGCAGACCGAACGCGATCTAAAAAAACTGTTCAAACCGGCGCAGTGGAACCGCTTGCATCTGCAAATTATTTTTTACGGGCGCCAATTTTGCCCGGCCCGCAGCTGCTTTGGGTTGAGCTGTGAGATCTGCCGACACTGCTACCCGCGGCGCAAAAACCCAGTGGTCACAAGCAAAGCGTAACGGCTGCGCGCAGCACCGCGCCAACAGTTACCGCTGCGCGCAGTTTTTGCTATTCTTGGTGCTAAATCGCTGCCAAAACCCAAGAAAAAATAAGGCTTTAACATATGGTTACGCTGTACGGCATCAGTAACTGTGACACCGTAAAAAAAGCGCGCCGCTGGCTCGACGAACAGGCCGTGGCTTACCGTTTCCACGACTTTCGCAAAGATGGCCTCACGCCGGCGCAGGTCGACAGCTGGCTCGAGCAGGTCGGTGCTGAAACACTGCTAAACAAGCGCGGTACAACCTGGCGTCAGCTCAGCCCAGAGCAGCAGCAGCGCGCCGCCGGCAAACAGCTCTGCGCGCTACTCACCGAGCATCCGGCCATGATCAAACGGCCACTACTCGAAGCGGCCGGGCGGCCGTTGCTAGTCGGGTTCAGCGCCGAGCGCTACCGCGAGCATCTAGCCGGTTAACCGCGGCAGCGACAAAATTCATCAATTTATAAGGCATCATTATGAGTTCTCTTTACGCATTAGGTATTGGTATCGGCAGCAAAAATAGTCGCGGCGAATGGCTCGAAGTGCTGTTTCCGGTGCCGCGTATGCATATCGGTGCTGAGCTGACCGCGCAACTGCAGGCGCTGTGTGGTAGCGAGAGCGTGCTCGAACCCAGCGAACAGCAGCTCCAGCAGCTGGCCACTGCCACCGCGGGTATCGACGATGAACTAGCGGCGCTCTGCCGGCGCCTCACCGACAGCGGCTCGGCGGTGGTTATCGTTGCCCTACAGAGCGACCAACCGCCCACTGATGTGCCGACGGCTTATCTCAAGTTACAGTTGCTCTCGCACCGTTTAGTCAAACCCCACCAGACCGATCTCAGTGGCATCTTTGCCACGCTGAAAAATCTCGCCTGGACCAACCAAGGGGCCATCGACCTTGACGAATTGGCCGAGCGACAGCTGCAAGCGCGCCTTGCCGGCAAGACTCTGAGTGTCGACTGCGTAGATAAATTCCCCAAGATGGTCGACTACGTTGTCCCCTCCGGTGTGCGCATAGCCGATACCGCGCGGGTGCGCTTGGGCGCCTACGTCGGCGAGGGCACCACCGTCATGCACGAGGGCTTCATCAACTTCAACGCCGGCGCCGAGGGGCCCAACATGGTAGAGGGCCGCATCTCAGCCGGTGTATTTGTTGGTGCGGGTTCAGATATTGGCGGCGGCGCCTCGACCATGGGCACGCTCTCTGGGGGTGGCAACATTATCATCTCCCTCGGTGAGCAGTGCCTGCTTGGCGCCAACGCCGGCGTCGGCATTCCGCTCGGCGACCGCTGCACTGTAGAAGCTGGGCTCTACATCACCGCCGGCACCCAGATACAACTACTCGACGAAAACCGCCAGCTGGTCAAGCGGGTTAAAGCGCGCGAATTAGCCGGTGCCAGCGACCTGCTGTTCCGCCGCAACTCCAATAACGGCGCGGTCGAGTGCCTGACCAACAAAAGTGCCGTGCAGCTCAACGAGGCGCTGCACGCCAGCAACTAAGTACACTGTTTCACAGCAATAAGACTGGCCGCAGTCGCGCAAAGAAAGACTCGCGCCATAACAACAAGAGGGTTACAGCATGACTAGAGATGTCAAAACACCGTTAGAGATGTTCTACCACTGGGAGCAGACCATCCCTGAGCGCACGTTCCTACGCCAAGCTATCGCCGGCGGCTGGGAAGAGCTGACTTGGGCCGACACCGCCGATCAAGTCCGCCGTTTGGCCAACTATCTGCGCAGCAAAGGGTTACCGGCCGGCAGCCGCATCGGCCTGTGGTCGGCCAACAGCAAAGACTGGGTGATCAGCGACCTGGCGATCATGCTCGCCGGCCATGTCAGCGTGCCGCTCTACCCCGGCCAAGATCATGATTCCGCTCGCTATGTGCTGGAGCACAGCGACTGCCAGGTGATTTTGTGCGGCTTTTTCGATCAACACGCCCACGCCGATCTCGCCATCCCCGAGAACCTTGAGCGAGTTGGTCTGCACGGCTGCGTGATACCTACCGACACCACACTGGCTGAGATTATTAGCAGCTGCGAGCCGTACGCCGAGTCACCACTGCCGGCGCTCGACGATCTGTTCACCATCATCTACACTTCCGGCACCACCGGCCGGCCCAAGGGGGTGATGCACACCCACCGCACCCCCGGCCATGTGGTACCCGAGCAGTCACAGGCGCTCACTACCGCCGATGAGGGGGCGCGGTTGTTCTCGTTTCTGCCACTGGCGCACGCCGCCGAACGCATTCTGATCGGCATGGGCTGTATCTATACCGGCAATCAAGTGTCGTTCTCGGCCGGGCAAGAGACCTTCGCCGCCGAGATTCGCGAAGTGCAACCGACCTTCTTTTTTGCGGTACCGCGGCTGTGGATCAAATTCAAAGAGGCGATTGATGCCAAAATTCCACCGGCTGTGCAGGCGACTCTCGACGACAGTAAAAAGCAAGAGATCGCCACGCTACTCGGGCTCGGCGCCGCTAAATGCATTATCACCGGCTCGGCCCCCTGCCCGCGCGATGTCCAGCAGTGGTTCTTTGATATGAACATTATTCTGCGCGACGGCTACGGCATGACCGAAAACTTTATTCACGGCTGCGCCTGGCTGCACAGCGACACGCCCATTCTCGGCTCGGTGGGCAAACCGATGACCCACGGTGTCGATGTCCGCGTCAGCGAGGCCGGCGAAATCCAGTTCCGCTCCAAAGGGTTAATGACCGGTTACTACCTCAACCAAGAGAAAACTGACGAGGTGCTGGTCGATGGCTGGTATTGCACCGGCGACAGCGGCCGCTTCGATGAGGACGACAACCTCTACGTCACCGGGCGCATCAGCGAGGTGTTTAAGACCACCAAAGGCAAATTTATTGTGCCGGCAAAAATCGAGGGGTTGTTTGCCCGCAGCCCGCTGTTGGCACAGTTCTGTCTGTTTGGCCACGGCCGCAACCAGCCGCTGCTGATGACCACACTGAGCGAGCTCGGCCGCGAGCAGAGCAGCGCAGAGGTCAGCGAACAGCTCACCGCACTGCTGGCAGAGATCAACGCCGACCTGGCTGGCCATGAGCGTATTGAGCAGATCTTCATCACCCCAGAGTGGACTATCGACAACAACCTGCTGACGCCGACGCTGAAGATTAAGCGCCATCAGATTGAGCAGCAGTTCCAAGCGGGGGTTGATGCCGCGCTGGGCCGCGAGACAGTCACTTTCTTGTAACGGTTAGCGCCGTTTAACAAAACGGGCGGCTGGCACAGGCGCCCGTTTTTTTGTGCGCGGTTTAACGTCCGCAGTAACTGGGTGGGCGTTTTTCGCGGAACGCCAGCAACGCCTCGGCAGTATCTGCCGACTCGATTAACTGCCCTTGGTAGTCCGCCTCTGCGGCCAACGCCTCGCTGAGACTCTGTGTCTGCACCGCCAGCAACTGCTGTTTAATCGCCGCCAGCGCCAGAGTCGCGCCGCTGGCATAACGCTGCGCCACTGCCAACCCCTGCGCCGCCAGCTGTTCGGCCGGACAACAATCGGCGGCCAAATGGAGTGCCAGCGCCCGCTCAGCAGTTATCGGTACACCACTGGCCGCCACTTGCCAGGCCAGACGCGGTCCTAGCTGACGAGCCAGAAACCAGCTACAGCCACCATCCAGAGCAATACCCAGCTGGGCAAAAGGGATCACCAGCTTGGCCTGATCGCTCATAATCAGATGGTCTGCCGCCAGAGCGATGCCGACGCCGGCGCCGGCAGCCGAGCCGTGCACCGCCACTACCACCGGTTTAGCCGCAGTAGCAATGGCCTCGATCAGCGGGTTGAGGTTATTGCGCATAGTCTCGGCCAGCGCTGTACCAGAGCCGTTGAGGTTCTGTTCGGGACTCAAATCCGCGCCGGCACAAAAGCCAGCACCCGCTCCCTGCAACAATATGGCTCGCACACTCCGATCGACCGAGGCCGCTACCACCGCATCGCGCAGCGCGACCACCAGCTCACTGTTGAGCGCGTTCATGCGCTCTGGGCGGTTCAGCGTGAGTACTGCCACTGCACCGATCTGTTCAACCAGTAATTCACTCATCTGGGTTACCTCAGTGTATAGCGATGGGTTAACGCGGCTGCATACGAATGGCACCATCCATGCGCACACACTCGCCGTTCATGTAGTCGTTGTCCACCAAATAAGCCGCCAGCTTGGCGATCTCGGCGGTTTTTCCCAACCGCTGCGGGTAGACCACCGTCGCCTCCAGAGAGCGGTAGACCTCTTCGCCGAGCCCTTCAAAGAGCGGGGTATGAATTAATCCCGGCACAATGGTGTTAACGCGAATGCCGTAAGCGGCCAACTCGCGCGCCATCGGCAGTGTCATCCCCACTACGCCACCCTTGCTGGCACTGTAGGCGACTTGACCGATCTGCCCCTCGTAGGCGGCGACCGAGGCGGTGTTGATAATCACCCCGCGGCCGCCGTCGTCGTTAATGGGGCTATTTTTTGCCATCTGCTCAGCGGCTAGGCGACAGACATTAAAAGTGCCGACCAGATTGATATCGAGCACCTTTTTAAAGTCGCCCAGCAGGTGTGGCCCCTGTTTGCCCAAGGTCTTGCTGCCGATGGCAATGCCGGCGTAGTTGCAGGCGATATGCAGCGCACCCCAGCTGGCGACCACTTCATCGATAGCGGTGGCCACCGACTCCTCGCTGGCAACATCGACCGCATAAAAAGCGCAGCGATCGGCGCCGAGCTCGACGACCATAGCGTGACCGGCTGCCTCGTTAAGATCAAAAATGGCCACTTTGGCCCCGGCGCTAACAAAATGTTCAACGGTGGCCCGGCCCAAACCTGACGCGCCACCGGTAACGATGGCGACTCTGCCTGCAATGTCCATGCACTCTCCTCAATCAACGGTTAACCATTAGCTCGATGATACGTGCAATCGCGCGGCGATAAAGCGCCGCTGTCGACTGCGCGGTCGAAAACAGCACAGGCCAACCCGTCCAACTTTTTTTGACACCATAGCGGGAATCAATTGGTCGGTGCGCTGTCACATTCTTACTCTACAGCTGTGGTAAATTATCGGGCGATGTTATCGCAGCCACGCCGTACCGACCGAGGAGTGCCCTATGAGTCACAGTGCCGCAACCCCGCCCTTGCAGCGTTTTATCGATTTTTACCAGCAGCCGCTCAACAGCGCTGCGCTGGCAGCGCTGCCAGAGGTCTACCACGCCGATATCGAATTCAGCGACCCCGCCCACCGCATTGCGGGGCTGGCGCCGTTCCAGCGCTATTTTGACAATATGATCGCCAATATTGGCCACTGCCAATTTGTTGTCCACAGTGCCGTTCAGCGCGACAGCGACCCACTCGCCTTTGTCGACTGGAGTATGAGCGTGCAGCACCGGCGCCTCAACGGCGGCGCCCTGTTCACTGTCACCGGCGCCTCCAAACTTAAATTTAGCGGCCCTGGCGCGGATGCCAAAATCATCTACCACCAGGACTTTTTCGACCTTGGCGCCATGCTCTACGAGCGGCTGCCACTGCTCGGTGCAGTGGTGCGGCGTATCCGCAACCAGTTGGGGCAGTAGCGCTATGAGCCAGACTAAACGCCAACGGGTACTGATTACCGGCGCCAGCTCCGGCATTGGTCTACAGCTGGTACACGACTACGCCGCCGCCGGCTGGGAGGTGCTCGCCAGTGGCCGCAACGCCGACAAACTGGACGACAGCTGCGGCGCCGTCGCGGCCCAGCTGCTGGTCGCCGACAGCAGTGACCGCGACGCGGTGTTGTCTACATTCGCCGACATCGGCGAGCTCGACCTCGCCATTCTCAACGCCGGCACCTGCGAATACATAGACGACGCCCGCCATTTTGACAGCGCGCTGTTTAAGCGGGTAATCGACACCAATCTCAACGGCACCGCCTACTGCCTCGAAGCACTGTTGCCGCAGCTGCCGCGCGGTAGCCGCATCGCACTGATGAGCAGCACCTCTACGCTGCTGCCGTTCAGCCGCGCCGAAGCCTACGGCGCCAGCAAAGCGGCAATGGACTATTTAGCCAACTCACTGCGCATCGATCTGCGCCGGCATGGTATTGCCGTGTCGCTGATTCGTCCCTGCTTTGTCGACACGCCGCTGACCGCGCGCAACACCTTTGCCATGCCGGGTATCATCTCGGTAGCCCGCGCCAGCGCCATCATTCGCCGGCAGCTGGCTCGCGGCCGCGACGAGATCAACTTTACCCGCCCCTTTGTGGCGTTTTTGCGCTTAGTGGCGTGGCTGCCAAGCGCACTCAACAACCGCTTGCAGGGCGGTAAGCAGCGGCTGTGAACAAGCTTGCCGAGCTACTCAGCCGCTACCCGGTACAACAAGTTGCCGGTTTTCAGCTGCTCTGGCTGAGCTGTGTGCTCGGCGGCAACCGCTGGTTGTGGCTGCCGCTGCTGCTGATCGCCAGCCACCTCTACCTACACCGCAAGCAGTGGCGCCAAGAGCTGGCGATTGCACCGCTGGCACTGGTTGGCCTGGCGGTTGACAGTGGCCTCACCGCGGCCGGTATCTATCAGTTTGACCACACGCCAGTCTGGCTGCTGGCTCTCTGGTTGGGGTTTGTCTACACGTTGGACGCCAGCATGGTCTGGCTGCGCAAGTTACCGCTGGCGGCGCTGGCCGCTTTTGGCGTGGTTGGCGGCACCAGTTCGTACCTGGCTGGCGAGCGGCTCGGGGCGGTGGTGATCGCCACCCCACTGCTGTATTCGGTGGCGATTATTGCGCTCTGCTGGGCAGTGCTGCTGCCGCTGCTGGTACGCCTTGATCTGGCGCTGCGGCGCCCCTACATCAACAGCATGAAAAATCAGCAGGCACCGACAGCGTGAGCCCAACCCGCACCTCTCTTGGCACCCTACTGCTGGCCCTGTGGCTAGCGGCGCTACCGGCCGCTGCCGCTGTGCCAGAGCAGTTGCAGCTGGTCGGCAGTGGCAAGGCGCGCTGGCTCACTTTTACCCTCTACAACGCCGAGCTCTATTCGCCCACAGGCAACTTCGCCTCGCTGGAGCAGAGCGACTATCCACTGGCGCTGAGCATCACCTACCAGCGCACCATCGCCGGCCAGCGGCTGGTCGACGCCACCGCACTGGAGTGGCAGCGGCTGGCGCTGGCCCACCGCCACGAGTGGGTCACTGAGCTGACCGCGCTGTGGCCCGATGTCGGCCCCGGCGACAATATTACTTTTGTCGCCCACAGCCGCGATAACGGCGAGTTCTTCTTCAACCGTCAGCCGCTTGGCACTATTCAAGGCGAACGCTTTGCCACTGTCTTTCTGGCTATCTGGCTGTCGCCCGAGACCCGCGACCCGCGCCTGCGCGCCGCTTTAACTGGAGCATAACCATGTCGATCAAACTTCCCGCCGCCGCTGTCGCCCTGTTGGCACTGCTACTCAACGCCTGCACCCCCGCCACCGAGAGCTATCGCGATGCCGGACCGGCTTTTGCTCTGGAGGAGTTTTTTAACGGCGAGCTGGTCGCCTACGGCATGATCCAAGATCGCTCCGGCACCGTGCTGCGCCGCTTCGAGGCAACCCTAGAGGGGAGTTGGCAGGGCGATAAGGGCGTGCTCGCCGAGTGGTTTGTCTACGACGACGGCGAGCGCCAAGAGCGCACCTGGTACCTCACCAAACACGCCGACGGCAGCTACTCCGGCACTGCCAGCGACGTCATTGGCGAAGCGCGCGGCACCCCCGAGGGCTTTGCCCTAAACTGGCGCTACACCCTGCAGGTACCGATGGATGGCGAGCTCTGGGAGTTTCAGCTCGACGACTGGATGTACCTGATCAACCAGCGCGGCCTGATCAACCGCACCGCGATGAAAAAATTTGGCATCCGCGTCGCCGACTTGACCTTGTGGATAGAGAAGCGACCGACGCAGTGATCAGTCGCGCAGCCGGAACGGCGTAAAGTCGGTCTCGGTGTCGTAGACATCGACCTGCTCGCGCGCCTTCAAAAAGCCCACCACCTTGTAGGTGACCGGCGTCATCAACACCTCGACAGAGACCTTAAAAATAAAGTTGAAAGCGATCACCATCAGCAAGCTCTCGGTCGACCAGATACCGGCAAACGCAATCGGGTAGAAGATTAAGCTGTCTACCCCCTGCCCGGCTATGGTTGAGCCGATGGTGCGCATCCACAGATGGCGCCCCTCGCTCCACACCTTCATCTTCGCCATCACGTAGGAGTTGACGAAATCGCCCGCCCAGTAGGCGACCATCGAGCCCAATACAATGCGGTAGGTGTTGCCAAACACCAGCTCCAGTGCCGGCTGCAGAGCGCTGTTAAACGGCTCGCTGGGGTCAGCCGGCAGCGCAATCACCACCGCCGACATGACAGTGGCAAAAATCAGCCCGAACAGGCCCGCCCAGATCACCCGCCGCGCTCGCGCGTAGCCGTACACCTCGGTGAGGATATCGGCAAAAATATAGCCGATCGGAAAGAACAGGTTGCCGGCGCCAAAACTAAACGGCTGGTCAAAACCGGGGATGGACAACAGCGCCACCTTGGCCGGACCGATCAGGTTAGAGCAGATCAACACCACTACAAAACCGACCATAATCAGGTCGTAGTATTGGTAGCGGCGGCCGCTCTGAGGAGCCTGCATGGCGGGGTTAGTCACCGGTGTAATCCTCGGCATTCAAGCCGATGTGCTGGACGGTTTCGCCGCCGTCGACAAACAGCTGCTGGCCGGTGACGTACTCGTTGTCGAGCAGATAGAGCAGCGCTTTGCCGAGCTCTTCGGCCTCACCCTTGCGCGCCAGCGGAATGCCTTGGTTGCGCCACTCGATATAGGCTTGCGAGCGAGTCACGCCGGGCATAATCACCCCGGGGCAGATACCGTTGACGCGGATGCGCGGCGCAAACTCCATCGCCGCCATTTTGGTCAGCTCGCCGAGCGCCTTTTTCGCCGACAAGTAGGCGCCATACTGGTACTGCTGAAACTGAATTTTATTATCCAGGATATTAATAATGTTGCCGCGCTCCACCCGTCGCGAAAACGCCCCGCAGAGCATGAACGGAGCAAAGAAGTTAACCTGAAACTCCTGCTGCAACATCTCCAGCGAGGTCTCGGCAATTGGCGCCGCATTGTAGATAGAGGCGCAATTGACAAGCACACTCAGCGCCGGAAAGCGCGCTACAACCGCATCGACCAGCGGCGCAGGGTCGCCACCGTGTAAAAAGTCGCACTGGAAAATTTCACACTCCACCCCCAGCGCGCGGATCTCCGCGGCGGTCTGCTCCGCCGCCTGCGCCGAGCTGCTGTAGTGGATGGCAATATCGTAACCGGCGTTGGCCAGCGTCAATGCAAAGTGGCGGCCAACCCGAATGGCGCCGCCGGTAACCAGTGCTGCTTGTCGCATTATTTATACTCCCGAGAAAATGAGCGCCTAGCATAGGCATTTGGCCCTCCGCCAGCAACCGCGCCGCCGTTTAATCAGCCGCCTTGTTGGTAAGGGGCAACCACCTTGGCGAGCTGCCGTTTGGCCGCCGCTTGCACCGCCAGCAACAGCTCGCACGGCGCCTCTGCCAGCTGGTAATCGCTGCACAGCTGGCGCTGTGCTGCAATCGCCAAGTGGGCGGTGCACTGCGCATCGGCCAGCGCGCGGTGAAACTGCCCGGCCTGGGGCAGGCGCAGATGGGCGGCCAGCGCCGACAGCCGGTAGCTGGCCAGCGCCGGGAACACCCGGCGCGCCAACTTCAGTGAGCAGAGCCACTCGCCGCTATCGCGACGGCCAAGATCGCTCAGCCCAGCCTGCCAGAACTTGGCATCAAATGACGCATTGTGGGCCAGTAGCGGACGGCCGCCAACAAACGCCAGCGCAGCACTCATCACCTCGCTAGCGGGCGGTGCAGTGCGCACCATCGCGTTGGTAATACCGGTCAGCTGTTGAATATCACAGGGGATCAACTGACCGGGGTTAATCAAGCTCTGGTAGCGGTCGACTATGCGGCCGTCCTCAACAATGCAGATACCGATCTCGGTCGCCCGCGCACCGAGCGCCGGCGACATTCCGGTAGTTTCAAAATCGATGACAGCGTAACAACTCAAGTGCTCACCCACGGGGTAACAGCCAACTGATGGTAATTAACTAGCTATTGTACGCTGTGGTGACCGCGATTAGGGGGGCAATATTCACAGGCGCTAGCTGACCCGCGGTATCTCACTGAGACGGGTGGTATAAGCCGGCGACTTCAGCCGGCGCTGCATCTGCCAGCTTGGATTGATACCGCTGCTGGCAAAAAATACCTGCGGGGCACTGCGGTTTAACTGGTCGATCACCTGCATCAATTTAGCCGACTTCTCGCTCTGATAAGCGTCAAAAAAGTTGAGCTGAGCCGGGCCCTCGTCGACGAGCTCAATAAGGCCGACACCCGCCTTGGCGTAGGCGTAACCGGGGCGGTATAACCGCGCGACCAACTGTTTTGCTGCGGCAATAATTTGGCCGCTGTCGTTGCTGGCAAACGGCAGCTGATAGACCGCGCTGTTGTAGTAGCTGTCAGCATCAAAACGCGAGCTTTGAATAAAGACTAACAGTGTCTTCACCAAGCTTTTTTGCTTGCGCAACTTTACCGCCGCACGGCTGGCGTAGAGACTGACCGCCTGCTCCAACCCCTGCTGGCTGTCTACCCGTTGACCAAACGAGCGCGTCGCGTAAATCTGTTTTTTGCGCTGCGGCTGGCTCTCTAAACTCAGACAGCGCTCACCGTTGAGCTCTGCGACTGTGCGCTCTAGGGTCACGCCAAAATGGCGGCGAATCTGTTTGCTGTCGGCGCTCTGCAGGTCGTGTACCGAGTGGATCCCTTGCGCCGCCAAGCGCCGCGCCAGCCGCCCACCAACGCCCCAAATTTTATCAACCGGCAACTTTTTAAACACGCTGCGCCACTCATCGAGCCGCTCCAACACACAGACACCGTTGAGCTTTTGCGATTTCTTGGCGATATGGTTGGCCAATTTAGCCAAGGTTTTAGTCTGCGCAAAGCCGACACAGACCGGCATGCGGACATCGCGCCACAAAGTATTTTTAATCTCCGCACCATAGTCGTACCACCGGTATTGGCAACCGTCGAGCAGCAGAAAGCTCTCGTCTATCGAGTAGACTTCTAGCTGCGGCGCATACTCGCGCAATATCGTTACCACTCGACGTGAAATATCGCCGTAGAGCTCGTAGTTACTACTAAACACCGCGACCCGGTGGCGCTGCAACAACTCCTTTACTTTAAAGTAGGGCTGCAGTTCAGGGATCTGTAACGCCTTAGCTTCTCTACTGCGCGCCACGATACAACCGTCGTTGTTACTCAACACCACCACCGGCTTGTGGCGCAGATCGGGGCGGAAAATTTGCTCACAACTGGCAAAAAAGCTGTTGCAGTCAACCAGCGCGTACATCGAGATACCTCAACGCGTGCGTCACCACCCCCTCAATGCTGCACTCCACATCATCCAGTACCGCCAGTGCTGGGTAGCGGCTGTTGGCCGAGCGCAACAATCGCCGCTCTTTGTCCAGCACCTTGCAGACCAACTCACCGTTCATCACCGCAATCACCACCGAGCCGGTCACCGCTGTTTTAGAGCGATCTACCACCAGCAGATCGCCATCAAAAATGCCCATACCGGTCATCGAATCGCCGTTGGCACGGGCGAAGTAAGTTGCCGCCGGCCGCTTGATGACGTGTTTATTCAGGTCGATAGACTCTTCGATATAGTCATCTGCCGGACTGGGAAAGCCCGCCGCCACCCGCGACAGGTAGAGCGGAATCGCCAACGGCTGCAGGGCAACTTCGCCCTCAATTTTTGTGACACGCATACGACTCAAAACCTTTACTGTATATTTGTACAGTATTCGGTTTTCAGAGTCGGATGGCAATACTTTTGTGCTAACTGTTAATCAACCGACCACTTCTTGCATCACTGCAACAGATCGCCCGCCACGGCCGGTCACAACGGTGCACAACAAAAGGTCAGGCGCTCTGAGTGCGCAACTGCCGCGGTGTTTTACCACACCAGCGGCGCAGCGCGCGACGAAAATTAGTGGCGTTATCGAAGTCGAGCAGCAGCGCGATTTCGGCCACCGGCAGATCGGTCTGCTGCAAATACTCCAGCGCCAGTCGGTAGCGCACCTGGTCAAGTAGCGGCTGGAAGCGGCTGCCCTCTTGAGCCAGCTTGCGGCGCAAGGTGCTTTCGCTGAGGTTGAGCTGACGGGCGACTTCGGCACAATTCGGGAAGTGGCTGCGGCAGCGCATCAGTTGGTGTTTCACCTGTTCACTGACCAACCCAGCGTGGCTGTCGTGGGCGATGATACGGTCGCAGTGGCGGCGAAAAACCGACTGTGCCACAGAGTCTGAGCTGTCTATAGCGATTGTCAGTACCGCGCTATCGACGCTCAGCGCGGCGCTGGCTTGGTCAAAACTGACGCGGCCGGCAAAGGTCGTGGCTATCTCGGCATCGGCCGCATAGGGCAGCTCTACCGCCAACCCCTGTGCCGCCTGCGGGGCCAATACCATTAAATTGTGCTGCACGGCGCTGAACAGCACGTCGATATAAAAATCTCTCAGCCGCGCGGGCAGATGAGCCGCCTCGACCTGTAGCCGCAAGTTACCGGCTTGGCGCTGACTGTTGAGTTGCACACTGGGCAGGATCGCCCGCACATAGCGCAGCAACAGGTTGAGCAGCTCACCGACGGTGGCCGAGGTCATCAGCGCGTAGCCAAACATACCCAGTGACACCAGTTCGAGCCGCTGACCAAGCTCAATCCCCAGGTGCGCATTGCGCCGCTCGCGCCCGGCTTGGTAGAGCTCGACGGCACAGCTATAAAGCTGGTCGGCCTGCGCCGCCGACAACAGGGTTTGCGGGGTAAAGCCAGCGGTGAGCTGCTGCAGCGGCGCGCACGGCAGCTGATGCTGGCGCAGCAGTGCTTCAATAACGCTGGCGACATGCAGATGCACAGAGAACCTCGCAGAACAATTGAACGGATTTAACCCCTTAATTGACTGTATTTAACCCTTTACCGTGGCAGGGGTCAATTACACTGCAATGGCTGCAATAACCCTTATAGAGGTGAGTCTATGCCAACACTCAGCATGCAACACCCGACCCTGGGCCAAATTAGCTACCGCGACAAAAAGCGCTACTGGTGGGCGCTGGCCATGCTGCTGCCCGCCTTCCCGCTGATGGGTATTGGGCTCTACCTCTACAGCGCAGTCGAGTGGACGCTGGTGGCGCCGCTGGTGGGTATTTATATTGTTGTACCACTGCTGGACTGGCTGTTCGGCAGCGACACCAACAACCCGCCTGAGGAGCTCGTGCCGCAGTTAGAGCAGGACCGCTACTACCGCTACCTCACCTACGCCACCGTGCCGATGCATTTTTTGGTGCTGTTCGCCGCCGCCTATGTCGCCGGCAGCTACCCGCTGAGCGGCTGGGGGATCGCCGCTATCGCCGTCAGTGCCGGCCTCTACAGTGGTTTGGCGATCAATACCGCCCATGAGCTCGGCCACAAACAGACCGGCCTAGAGCAACTGCTGGCGCGTATCTGCTTGGCAGTGCCCGGTTACGGCCATTTTTCTATTGAGCACAATCGCGGCCACCATGTCTGGGTCTCTACTCCAGAGGACCCGGCCAGCGCCCGCATGGGCGAGTCGATCTACACCTTTGCGCTGCGCGAGATACCGGGCACCTTTATCCGCGGCTGGCGGCTTGAGCGCGAGCGGCTCGCCAAGCAGGGCAAATCCCTGTGGTCGCCAAGCAACCAGATACTGCAATCCTATGCCATCAGCGGGGTTATTTATCTAGCCTTGGTGGCACTGTTTGGCTGGGTCATGGTGCCCTTTGTACTGCTGCACAACGTCTGGGCGTGGTTTCAGCTGACCTCGGCCAACTATGTCGAGCACTACGGACTGCTGCGCAGCAAACTGCCCAACGGCCGCTACGAGCGCTGCCAGCCGCACCATTCGTGGAATGCCAACTACATCGTCAGCAACTTGCTGCTATTCCATCTGGAGCGCCACTCCGACCACCACGCCAACCCATCGCGACGCTACCAGAGCCTGCGCAACTTTGACGACCTACCCGAGCTGCCCAATGGCTACTACGGCGTCTATTGGCTGGCCTACGTCCCGTGGCTCTGGTACCGGGTGATGGACAAGCGGCTGCTGGCGCTGGCGCATATTCAGGGCGATTTGAGCCGCGTCAATATTCAACCGAGCAAACGCGCGGCGATAGAGGCGCGCTACGGTTGAGCTATGGATGGCTATCGCGGTTGATTCCATATCGTCGCCCCAGCCTTGAGCCGGGGTCTTCCATTGGCGAACTGAGATCCCGGATCTGGCGCTACGCGCCGTCCGGGATGACATTAACCGGCGATCGTCGGCCAAAACCAAAACCGTCACCCCGGCCTTGAGCCACACCAGAAACCGTCACCCCGGCCTTGAGCCACACCAGAAACCGTCACCCCGGCCTTGAGCCACACCAGAAACCGTCACCCCGGCCTTGAGCCGGGGTCTTCCATTGGCGAACTGAGATCACGGATCTGGCGCTGCGCACCGTCCGGGATGACATTAACCGGCGACCGCCGGCCAAAACCAAAATCGTCGCCCCGGCCTCGAGCCACACCAGAAACCGTCACCCCGGCCTTGAGCCGGGGTCTTGTATAGCGATCGCGGTTGATTCCATATCGTCACCCCGGCCTTGAGCCGGGGTCTTCCATTGGCGAACTGAGATCCCGGATCTGGCACTGCGCGCCGTCCGGGATGACCTTAACCGGCGACCGCCGGCCAAAACCAAAATCGTCACCCCGGCCTTGAGCCACACCAGAAACCGTCACCCCGGCCTTGAGCCGGGGTCTTCCATTGGCGAACTGAGATCCCGGATCTGGCACTGCGCGCCGTCCGGGATAACATTAACCGGCGACCGCCGGCCAAAACCAAAATCGTCACCCCGGCCTTGAGCCACACCAGAAACCGTCACCCCGGCCTTGAGCCGGGGTCTTCGATTGGCGAACTGAGATCCCGGATCTGGCACTGCGCGCCGTCCGGGATGACCTTAACCGGGGAGCGCCGCGCGCTAAATTACCTTCATCGTCACCCCGGCCTTGAGCCACACCAGAAACCGTCACCCCGGCCTTGAGCCGGGGTCTTCGATTGGCGAACTGAGATCCCGGATCTGGCACTGCGCGCCGTCCGGGATGACCTTAACCGGCGACCGCCGGCCAAAACCAAAATCGTCACCCCGGCCTTGAGCCACACCAGAAACCGTCACCCCGGCCTTGAGCCGGGGTCTTCGATTCGCGAACTGAGATCCTGGACCTGGCACTGCGCGCCGTCCGGGATGACCTAGTCGAAGCTCTCGCGCCGACTAAAACTCCATCTCGGGTACCACCTCAGGCACCACCAACTCGCCGGCGGTTTTGGCGACGATCTCATCGACGCTGATGCCGGGCGCGCGCTCTTTGAGCCAGAACTTGCCATCGGCGATCTCGACATAGGCCAGATCGGTCACCACTTTTTTAATACAGCCGGCACCGGTTAGCGGCAGGCTGCACTGCGGCAGCAGTTTGCTCTCGCCGTGTTTGGAGGCGTGGGTCATGGTCACCACAATGTTGTCGGCGCCGGCGACCAAGTCCATCGCCCCGCCCATGCCCTTAATCAGCTTGCCGGGAATCATCCACGAGGCGATATTGCCGTGCACATCCACCTCAAAGGCGCCCAGCACGGTCAGGTCGACATGGCCGCCGCGGATCATCGCAAACGACTCCGCCGAAGAGAAAATGCTCGCCCCCTGCACTGCCGTCACGGTCTGTTTGCCGGCGTTAATCATGTCGGCGTCGAGCTGTTGCTCGGTCGGAAACGGGCCCATACCGAGCAGGCCGTTTTCGGACTGCAGCATGACATTCATCCCCTCGGGCACATAGTTGGCGACCAGCGTCGGAATACCAATACCCAAATTGACGTAGTAACCATCTTGTAGCTCGCGGGCGACGCGCATCGCCAGTTGTTCTCTGCTCAGTGACATTGCCGCTCTCCTCAGTTGGCGCTGCGCACGGTGCGCTGCTCGATGCGTTTCTCAAAGCTGCCGACAATCACTCGGTCGACATAAATGCCCGGGGTGTGGATCTGGCTCGGCTCCAACTCGCCCGGCTCAACCAGCTGCTCGATCTCAACCACGGTAATTTTGCCGGCGGTCGCCGCCATCGGATTAAAGTTTTGCGCGGTGTGGCGATAGACCAAGTTACCGTAGCGGTCGCCTTTCCACGCTTTGACAATGGCGAAGTCGCCGCGGATGCTCTCTTCCAAGATGTAGGGGCGGCCGTTGAACTCGCGCACCTCCTTGCCTTCGCCGACCGGCGTGCCGTAGCCGGTGGCGGTATAAAAAGCCGGTATGCCGGCACCGCCGGCGCGCATTTTCTCGGCCAGCGTGCCCTGCGGGGTCAGCTCCACCTCTAGCTCGCCGGCCAGCAGCTGCTGCTCAAACAGCGCGTTTTCACCCACGTAGGAGGAGACCATTTTTTTAATCTGGCGGTCTTCGAGCAGAATGCCCAAGCCAAAGCCATCCACTCCGCAGTTGTTGGAGACAATGGTCAAATCGCGAGTGCCTTTGCGTTTAATCTCGGCGATGAGGTTTTCCGGGATGCCGCACAGCCCAAAGCCGCCGGCGATCACCGTCATACCATCTTCAAGCCCCGCCATTGCCTCGGCGTAGCTGCCCACCACTTTGTCGAATCCGGCCATAGATGGCTCCTTTTATTGATGATTGGCTATAAACATCAGCCTCACTCAAACCATTATATAAATCAAATTAAATTAAATTTATAATTAATAATATTTTTAAATATATAGAGAAGAGCATACCGAGCACCTTCGCCATGGCCATTACCATCAAACAGCTGCGTGCCTTTATCGCCGTCGCCGATCTGCGCAACTTTGCCGCTGCCGCACAGCAGCTGCACCTGTCGCAACCGGCGTTGAGCCTCACTATCAAAAGTTTGGAGCAGCACGCCGGCGGGCGGCTGCTGGCGCGCACCACTCGCAGCTTTGCGCTGACCCCAGAGGGCGAGGCGTTCTACCCGGTGGCGCGCCGCTTAGTGGAAGACTGGCAGAGCGCCGTCGATGAGCTGCAGCAGCAGTTTGCACTGCGCAGCGGTACCCTCACTATCGCCGCCATGCCGTCGTTTGCCGGCAACCTCATGCCGCAGGCACTGGCCGACTACAGCCGCCGCTACCCCTCTATTCGCATTACCTTGCAGGACATCATCGCAGAAGAGGTGATCAAAGCGGTCAGCTCAGGGCGGGTCGAGCTGGGCATCACCTTTTTGCCGGAAGCGCGCGACAGCCTCAGCGAGCTCTACATTGAACCGTTGTTCAACGACCGGTTTATTGCCCTGCTGCCGGCCAACCACCCACTCAGCGAGCAGAAGCAGATCCGCGCTGCACAGCTTGGCGAGGACAACCATATCGCCCTGCAGTCGCCGTCACTGGTCAGTCAGCTGATCGCCCAGCAGCTCGGCGCCGTCGAGCTGCCGTTCAACCCCAGCTACCAGAGCCACCAGCTGACCACCATTGGCGGCATGGTCGCCAACGGCTTAGGGGTGAGTATTGTCCCCTCTTTTGCCGCCACCCAGATGCAGCAGCTAGGCTGTGTCTGCCTACCGCTGGTAGAGCCGGCCATCAGTTGCACCGTGGGGGTACTCTACCGCCGCCACAGCGCACTCTCGTCGGCCGCCGGGGCGATGCTGGAGACGCTCTGCGACACCTTCAAAAACCGCAGCAGTGGCGCCCAATGGGTGCCGGCAGCGGCAACAAATAACCCCACCAACCCGCAGAAACCGCGCCATCCAGGCGCGCCGCTGGTACAATCGGCAGCTGAACAATTTCGGCTTTTCTAGCCCGGCAAACTCTCTGCGGAGCGCGATGTTTTGACCCAATTTAGACCCTGTATCGACCTCCATGACGGCGCCGTAAAACAGATTGTCGGCGGCTCACTGCAAGGCGATAGCGCCACCACCAACTTTGTCAGCGATAAAAGTTCTGGCCACTACGCCGAGCTGTTTAAACAGCACAGCTTGCGCGGTGGCCACGTCATCTCGCTCGGCGCCGGCAACCAAACTGCTGCCGCACAGGCGCTGGCAGCGTGGCCGGGCGGCCTACAGTACGGCGGCGGGGTAACGCTCGACAACGCCGCCGACTACCTGGCGCTGGGCGCCAGCCAAGTCATTGTCACCTCGTGGCTGTTTGTTGAGCGTCAATTCAGCTGGTCGCGGCTCGAGCAGCTGGCGGCGGCGATCGGCCCCGACCAACTAGTGCTCGACCTCTCCTGCCGCAGAGTCGGCGACGGCTGGCAGATAGCCAGCGATCGCTGGCAGACCATTACCGACACCGCCGTGAGCGGCCAGCTGCTGACTCAGCTAGGCGACTACTGCAGTGAATTTTTGGTCCACGCCGCCGACGTCGAGGGTTTGCAACAGGGCATCGACGGCGAGTTAGTCGCACTGTTGGGCGGCGAGTCACCCATACCGGTCACCTACGCTGGCGGCGCCCGCTCGCTGGCCGACCTCGAGCAGGTCAAACAGCTCTCGCACGGCCGCGTCGACCTGACGATTGGTAGTGCGCTAGATATCTTCGGCGGCAGTGGCGTTAGCTTAGAGGCCTGCGTGGCGTGGAACCGCGCGCAATGAAGCTGACCGCATTTGGTGAAAAATTTGGCGGCCGCTCAGGCATTGGCGAGCTGATGGACGACCTCGGCCAAGCACTGCGGGAAAACCCCGAGATTATCTTTATGGGTGGCGGCAACCCGGCGCGCATACCGCAGCTTGAGCAGCGCTTCGAGCGCGAGCTCGAGAGGGTGCTGGCCTCGCCCGACAGTCGCCATCAGCTACTCGGTATCTACCAGTCCAAACAGGGCGAAAAAGCGGCCCGCCAAGCCTTGGCCAGCTACCTCAAGCGCCACTTTGGCTGGGCGGTGGGCGAGCACAACATCGCCTTTGCCAACGGCAGCCAGAACGCCTGTTTTATTCTCTATAACCTGTTTGCCGGCAGCATGGCCGACGGCAGTCGGCGCACCCTGCACCTGCCGCTGGTGCCCGAGTACCTCGGCTACCGCGATATTGGCCTGAGCCGCGACTTTTTTACCGCCACCAAGCCGACCATCGAGCTGCTCGAGCAGCACCAATTTAAGTATCGCGTCGACCTCCAGCGGCTACAAATTGACGAGCAGTGCGGCGCCATCAGTATTTCGCGCCCCACCAACCCAACCGCCAATGTGCTCAGCGACGACGAGGTAGACGCACTACAGGCACTCGCTGCCGCCCGCGACATTCCACTCATCGTCGACGGCGCCTACGGCCTGCCGTTCCCCAATATTGTCTTCGGCGATGCAGCGCCGCGCTGGAGTGAGCAGACCATTCTCATGCTGAGCCTCTCCAAACTCGGTCTGCCCGGTATCCGCTCGGGTATTGTGGTGGCCAGCGAAGAGGTTATTCATGCCTTTAACAACGCCAACAGCATCGTCAACTTGGCCAGCTCAACGGTTGGCCCGGCACTGCTCACCCAGCTGCTGCAAGACGACGCCATCGACCAGCTCAGCGGCCAGATTGTGCAGCCGTTTTACCGCCAGCGCGCCAGCGCCACCCAGGCGCTGCTCGACAGCGCACTGGCCGGCCTGCCCTACCGCATTCACAAACCCGAGGGCGCCATATTTTTATGGCTGTGGCTCGACCAGCTGCCGATTAGCAGCTACCAGCTCTACCAGCGGCTTAAACAGCGCGGCGTGTTAGTGGTGCCGGGCGAGGACTTTTTTATCGGCGTCGAGCCACAGTGGCAACACCAGCGCCAATGCCTGCGGCTCTCTTACGCCGCTGAGCCGGCGGTTATTGCCCGCGGGGTAGAGATTATTGGCCAAGAGGTGCGCCGTGCCTATGCGCAGTAAATTGTTGCCAGCGCTGCTACTGCTGACCACGGCGCTGGCGGCCACCGCTGGCCAGCCACCGCAAGCCAGTGGCGACCCGAATTACGCCGGCAGCGCCAGTTGTGCCGGCTGCCACAGCGAGCAGTACCAAGCCTGGCGCGGCTCCCACCACGACCAGGCGATGCAACACGCCAGCGCCGCGACGGTGCTGGCTGACTTTGACAACAGCACCTTTGAGCACTACGCCGGCCGCTACCGGTTTTACCGCGACGGCGAGCAGTTCATGGTGAGTTTTACCCCCGCAGAGGGTGGCGAGGCTGAGCAGTTTCAGGTGCTTTACACCTTCGGCGTCGAGCCGCTCCAGCAGTATCTGCTGCCCTCTGCCGGCGGCCGTCTGCAGGCGCTGCCCATCGCTTGGGATACCCTGCAAGGGCAGTGGTTTGATGTTCAGGGCGACCTGCAGCCAGAGCCGCACGAGCGCATCCACTGGCGCAACGGCGGCCTCAACTGGAACAGCATGTGCGCCGACTGCCACTCCACCGGGCTGGAAAAAAACTACCAACCGACCAGCGATAGCTACGCCACCCAATGGGCTGAGCTCAACGTCGGTTGCGAGAGCTGCCACGGCCCCGCTGCCGACCACGCTAACTGGCAGCCCAATGCCACTAGCCTACGACCACTGCCGAGTGGCCAAGCGGCGTTAACCGGCGACCAAGCGACCAGCTGCGGCCAGTGCCACGCCCGCCGCGGGCCGCTACTAGCGGCTAATGGCGCTGAGGCAACCGCCACTGCGCGCTTTAGCGAGATGCACTACGCCTTAGAAGTTGCCGCACCGCCGCTTTACCATGCCGACGGCCAGATTAACGACGAAGTCTTTGTGCTGGGCTCCTACCTGCAGAGCAAAATGCACAGCGCCGGCATTACCTGCAGCAACTGTCACGACCCGCACAGCAATCAACTCAACCAGCCCGGCAACGCGCTCTGCCTCAACTGCCATGAAGCAGACTACAACCTGCCCAGCCACCACCGCCACGCCCCCTACACACCGGCGCAGAGTGGCCACCCGCGCGACTACAGCGGCACCCTCGGCAATGGCCAGCTGCTGCCAGAGCAGTCGCTCGGCAACCAGTGTGTCGACTGCCATATGCCCGGCAAGGTTTATATGGGCAACGATTTCCGGCGCGATCACAGCTTCCGGGTGCCGCGCCCCGACCTCGCCGCCCAGTATCCGCAGCTGCAACTGCCCAACGCCTGTGGCAGCTGCCACCGCGACCGCGACGCCAGCTGGGCTGCGGCAGCAATCGCCGACTGGCACGGGCCGGTGCGCGACAGCCACTTTGCCGAGGCGCTGTTGGCGGCCCAAGCCGGCGGCGACCAGCGCCCGCTCTACGCGTTGATAGCCGTCACTGGCGGTTACAACCAAGCGCCGCCGATCGCCCGCGCCACCGCCGTACAACTGGCGGCACCGGCCACCCTGGGCAGCGAGCTCGAAGCGCTGCTGCGCCAGCAATTAAACAGCGACCAGCCGCTGCTGCGCCGCACTGGCATAGCTGCGCTCAGCCACCTGCCGGCCGACTACCGGCTGCGGGTGCTGGCGCCGCTACTCGACGACAGCCATGCGGCGGTGCGGCTGCAGTTGGCACAGGCGCTCAGCGATATCACCGTAAGCCAGCTGCCCACCGCTGATCAGGCTACCTTCACTGAACTGCAGCGCGAGTATCGCCGCCACCTCAAAGCCAACAGCGACTTCCCCTCGCTGCGCTACCAGGCGGGCGTCGATGCTCACCGCCGTGGAGAACTCGAACAAGCCGCCGCAGACTACCGCGCCGCCCTAGCGCTTGACGACCGCTTTAACCCGGCCCGCTACAACCTCGCCCAGCTCTACTACCAGCGCGGCGATCGCGATGGCGCCACCGCGCTCTACCGCACCATTGTCGCGCAAGAGCCGCGCGCTGGCGCCGCGCGCCACGCGCTCGGCTTACTGCTCGGTGAGCTCGGCGACAGCGCCGGCGCCATCGACCAACTGCTGGCTGCGGCCGCGCTCAACGGCAGTGGCCGCAGCTGGTACAACGCCGCCATACTGCAGCAGCGCAGCGGCGACGCCAGCGCCGCCCAGCACAGTTACCAGCAGGCGCTGGCCAGCGAGCCCGACAACCGCGACTACCTGGCCGGCCTGGTGTCGCTGCTGGTGCAGAACAACCGCCGCGATGAAGCGCTGGCGGCAGTGCGTGCCGCCATTGCCCGCAACCCCTACAGCCGCGAACTGCTCCAGCTGCGCCACCAATTACAGCAGCGTTAAAAGCCGAGAGTTTTGGTTATACTCACCCCCACCATCTACCCCTGAGGAGCCACCATGCGCGATTGCCGTTACGCCCCCGCCCTGCCCGCCGAGCAACTGCCCGCCGACCACCCCGCGGTTAAACCCGCCAAGATCGGCGTGCTGCTGCTCAACTTAGGCACCCCAGACAACACCGGCTACCGCGCCGTGCGCCGCTATTTAGCAGAATTTTTAAGCGATACACGGGTCATCGACTCGCCGCGTTGGTTTTGGCTGCCGCTGCTCTACGGCATTATTCTCACCACCCGGCCACTGCGCAGCGGCGCCGCCTACCGCAAAATTTGGGATACCGACAACAACCAATCTCCGCTGCTCACCTACACGCAAAAGATTACCACCAAGGTAGCCGCGCACTATGCCGGCAGCGAAGTCGTGGTGGAATTTGCCATGCGCTACGGCAACCCCTCAACCGCCTCGGGCATCGAAAAACTGCTCGCACAGGGCTGCGATAAAATACTGCTGCACGCGCTCTACCCACAGTACAGCGCCACCACCACCGCCACCGCTTACGACAAAGCGTTTGATTATTTAAAAACCCTCAAACGCCAGCCGGCCATCCGTACCATGCCCACCTGGCACGACCACCCCGCCTACATTGGGCTGCTGGCCAATAAAGTGCGCCACTCGCTAGCCGAGCTAGAGCAGCCGCCCGAGGTTATCCTCACCTCGTTCCACGGCCTGCCAAAACGCTATTTGATGGAGGGCGACCCCTACCACTGCCTCTGTGTTAAAACCTCACGGCTGGTGCGCGAAGCGCTCGGCTGGCCCGAGGACAAATGGATTACCACCTTTCAGTCGCGTTTTGGCCCAGCCGAGTGGCTGCAGCCCTACACCGACAAAACACTGGAGAGGCTGGCTAGCGAAGGGGTAAAACGTATTGCCATTATGTCGCCGGCATTCGTCTGCGAATGTATCGAAACTCTCGAAGAGATCGCCATGGAAGCGCGCGAAAGCTTTTTAGAAGGCGGTGGCGAAGAGTTTACTTATATACCCTGCATTAATGACGATGACAGCCACACCGCGTTTTTGAGCGAGCTCATTAACAACGAACTGCAGGGCTGGCGCTAACGGCGCGGGACCGCGTTGATCGGTATAGAGATGCGCGGTTGATCGCTCTGCGACTGATTGACAGAGTGCTCCAACCAGGCGGGGAAAATCACCAGCTCACCCACGTTAGGCGTGATCGCCACCGTCTCAGAACTCATCGGCGAGGCGGTGCGCAAGGGTGAGTATTTGGCTCCAGCGCGTGGCTCGTGAAAGATAAGATCACCGCTACTATCGGGCACGGTTAAATAGTAAACACCCGAGAGCAGTGCCTGGGCATGGCCGTGCTGTAAATTGTAGCTGTGGTGATCAGACCAATTGACGGCACCTTGCAGATCAAAGGGCAAATTTTGCGGCGCCTGTAACTGCTCTAGCACTTGCGCAAAGCAGGCCCGCGCCTGCTCTTCCAACGGGGCAAAAGCGCGGTGCGCCAACAGCCGCCACGGCGACTTCCAACCACCCACTAATGAGCGGCCGCCCGCTTCACCGCGGGGGTCTTTTTCGCGCAAGCGGGTGATAACCTCTAACCAATTGGCGTGGTGCTCTGCCAACTCTGGCAGCTGAAACTGCCAGAGTTGGGTGATGAATAGTTGGCGGGCGTTAAAAGCTCTAACTACAGGTTCTGTCATAGATTAATTAAGGTGGAGTGGTCAACGTAAGGGCTGAACCGTTCCAGAAGTAATTGTTCGTTCCAATCCTGAAAGTAGGCATTGTGCTGAGAACGCCCTGAGCTGCAATGTCACCCGAATTATCACCAGACATACTAAACGAGAAGCCAGATGAGAACGGAGCACCATAAAATTCTATCGGTGTCGCATAACCCTCAGTCACAGTCGTCATTTTACGGTTAGCGTTGCCGTAACCTATCCCCGCTCCAAAACCTGTGTTCTTAAGCAACTGAAAGCCTACATCGCCTTCACTGGTAATCCACTGGTAAGCGGAATTCCCAGTACCCGTATTGACAAGTGTACCTGCACCTCTGGTGACGGTTCCAAACAATGTAGTAGTAGTGAATCGATCCCGAGCCTCGTAAACAGCACCATAACCACCCGCAGTTGCTCCGTTGGTGTCACCTATCAAATAGAGTTTATCATCGGCATCCAGCTTTAAGGTACCGCCCCAAGTATTTGATCCGTCCATCGTCAAATCGACAGTGCCGCTGTTAACAATAAAATAAATGTCGTAATCAGTCGTCTCCAAAAAGGTTCGCGAACCTCCTACAGTAGATGATTTTCCTGTTACAAAGTCGAAAATAACAACGGTGTTGGTGCTGGGAGGTGCTACTGGTTGAACCGCCTGAGTGGCTACAATGCTGTCATTGCCACTGGTGTCTTGCGCAGCGCCAGCGGCGACATCTACGGTGATGTCGGTCGTGCTGGCATCGGGCGGTGTCACGACCACGGTATACTCGTCGTCTGCCACTTTTGTAAAGGCACCCTTGGTGCCGCCGGCAACAACGATATCATCTATAGCAAAGCCGTTAACATCTTCACTAAACTTAAAGGTAAATACGACCGACCCGTTGGCGGTGCCCTCGACGTTGTCGGTAATGGATACAGTTGGCGCTGTTATGTCGATAACGGTAGTGCCAAGATCTGCCGGCGAGCTGCTGTGAAAAAAGCCACTCTCATTGCCAGCCAGATCTGTTTGCTGTACTTGTACCGATGTGTAAGTCCCCTCCGGCAGTACAAAACTGGTGCCGGTGCCCGCGGTCCAGTTAATTCCGTCGTAGCGATACTGCCAGGTGGCGTCGGTTTCTAGATTGGTGATGTTAACCGTTCCGTTATTGCTTATTTGATCGCTGCCGTCAGTACCACTGTCAACGGCTAGGGCAATACCGAGTAGCGCTGGTTTTACGGTATCAATGGTCGCCGCCGCCAAGGCGCCGTTGCTACTGACGTTGCCGGCGACATCGGTTTGTCGCACCAGCACATCGTCGCTATCGTAAACGCCATCGGCCAGCTCAAAGCTGTTACCACTGCTGTCGCCGCTGCTCCAGTTGCTGCCTCCGTCGATGGAGTACTCCCAGCTGGCACCGCTCTCCAAGCCGCTCACAGTAATGGTGGCATCGTTGGTGATGCGGTCGCCGTTGGTTGCGCCACCCGGGGCGCTATCGGTGGTGATATCAACGGTTGGGGTGGCTACACTGCTATCGACCTCTATTGCATCGAGCAGCTCTTCGTTGCTTGTGTTACCGGCAACATCGGTCTGGCGCACCCGAATCTCATCGTCGGCGTAGCTGCCATCGCTCAGCTCAAAGCTAGAGCCGCTACCGGCGGTCCAGCTGCCGCCGCTGTCAGTAGAGTACTCCCAGCTAGCGCCCGCCTCGATATTATCTACTGTCACTGTGGCATCGTTGGTGAGGCCATCGCTGTCACCATCGTTAACGCTGGAGTCAGTCGAGCTAATTTGCGTATCAATGGTCGCCGCAGCCAGGGCACCATTGCTGCTAACGTTACCAGCAATATCAGTTTGGCGAACCAGCACATCGCCGCTGTCATAGACCCCATCGGCCAGCTCAAAGCTGTTATCACTGCTGTCGCCGCTGCTCCAGTTGCTGCCGCCATCGAGGGAGTACTCCCAGCTGGCGCCGCTCTCCAAACCGCTCACGGTAATTGTGGCGTCGTTGGTGATGCGGTCGCTGCCATCTGCACTATCGGTGGTGATGTCCACTGTTGGAGTGGCGACCGCGGTGTCTACCATGACCGCCGATAAGCTGGCCGGATCACTGACATTGCCGACCACATCGGTCTGGCGCACCTGTACTTGACCACTGCCGTAACTGCCATCGACCAGTTCAAAGCTGGAACCGCTACCGGTTGTCCAGCTACTGCCGCTGTCGGTGGAGTACTCCCAGCTCGCGCCGGCATCCAAATCTGAGACTGTAACGGTAGCGTCGTTGGTCAGCTGATCGCTGGCGTTTGCGCTGTCGGTATAACTAAGGGTGGGCGGCTCAACTGCCGTATCGACCGCTTGGGTCTCTTGCTCGGCCGCTTCGCTGTCAGTACCGGCGGTGCTCTGCGCGGCGCCCACGGCGACATCGACGGTAATATCGTCAGTGCTGTCGTCGTCGGGGGTAACCACTAGGGTGTACTCGGTGGCCGACACCGCGGTAAAGCTGCCCTTGGTGCCGCCAGTGACCACAACGTCGTCGGCAGTGAAGCCGTCAACGTCGATATCAAAGGTAAAGGTAAAGGTGACATCGCTGTTGGTGGGGGTATCGCTGCCACCGCTAATCACCAGCGTCGGTGCCGGCGCTGGGGCGCTGTCTCTGTCGTTGGCCGCAACAATACCGCCCGCCAAGGCTACCGCGGCGGCAACATTGAGCGGGGTAATTAATTGGCTGGCGGGCTCGCTGAGGCCGGCCAACAGCTCGTTCTCGGGCCAGACCAAACCACTGCCCTCCAGCTCGGCGAGAGTGCTGGTGCCGATTTCGGCGCTAGCGGCGTCGACGCTACCGTTAACACTGAACTGGGCGGCCATCTCGTCACTGTAAAATTCGGTGAGGCGGCTCACCTCTTCGCCGTCGACCAGCATCACTAAGTCGTCGCCGTCGCGCTGCAGCTTGAGGCCGTCGGGGATAGTATCGCTGCCGGCCACCGTGAGCGTATAGAGACTCTGGCTCTGGGTGGCATAGACACCGGCTGCAAGGTCGGTAACGGCGCCATTGAGCGCTTGTTTGAGGACGAAATTGAGCATGGCTAGACCCTTAATTTTTATGCATTAATTAGTTGTAACTAGTACACGGCTATCATACCTAAAACAAGCTGAGTTTCCATCTGAGCGAGCGCATATTTACAAAAAACCCCGGTCTAAGCCAGGATCTTTAAGCAGAGTGACCTGTAAGGGAGGCGCTACTCAGTGGCTGGCGCTATCGGCTTGACCGTGAGGCGAATACCCTCGCCGCGCGGGTGGATCTCCTCCCACAGCCGCTCATAGCCGGTGTGGGCAATCTTCCACTCGCCATCGACTTTAATGTAGCGGTCGCGGTAGAGCGCCGAGCCCATCACGGTAACGTTTTCGACCAAATTGACGAAAATATCTTGCAGGTACCAGATGCCGGTGGCGGTATCGCCGTCGACGCTGATCTCGGGGTGGTGGCCGTTGTGCATGCCAAAGGTCTGCTCGGTGAAGGCGCGCTTGTAAAAACGCTCCAGCCGCGGCCAACCGGCCATATCGAAGTCGTAATCGCCGCCCTTGAAGTGGGCGGTGGCATCGGCGCTAAAAACTGTCTCGAGCCCGGCGTAGTCGCCGGTGTCTAAAAACCGAAAATAGCGCGCTTTGAGTTGTTTAATCAGTTCTATCGCTTCTAAATCTAACATCAGTCTTGGTATCCGTTAATGTGTTTGGCGGCTTGGTAGGCCATGGTCATCGCTGGGCCGAGGGTGGCCCCAGGCCCTGGGTAGGTGGGCAACAGCGCCGCAGAGCAGTTGCCGACGGCGTAGAGCCCGGCAATGGTGCCGCCCTGCTCGGCCAGCACATTGCCATTGACGTCGGTATCGAGACCGCCGAGCGTGCCAAAGTCACCCGCTTCAATGCGCATCGCATAGAACGGCGCTTGGTCAATCGGTGCCAAACACGGGTTGGGCTTAATATTGGGGTCGGCGTAATAGCGGTCGTAGGCCGACTCGCCGCGCTGAAACTCCTCATCGACACCGCTGGCCGCATAGCGGTTCATGTCAGCCACAGTCTGTTCCAACCCGGCCGGGTCGATGCCGAGCTGCTCGGCAAGCTCTGCAATGGTATTGGCTTTGGCGACAAAGCCGCTCTCAAACCATTTTTTTGGCAGCATCCAGTCCGGCTTCATGGCGGCAGTCATCATTGGCCCAACAATGTAGTTGGCGCGAAAGCGGGCGTCGAAGACATGGTAGGCCGGCGCACAGGGGTTGTCGTCGCTGTGGGCTTTGAACAGCTCCTTCTGGAACGCCATATAGTTTTGCGACTCGTTGGCAAAGCGCTTGCCGGCTTTGTTGACCACGCAGGAGCCGGGGAATGACTTCTCCATAATGCTCAGCCGCGGCGCCGGCTCGTCGGGCACGCAGAGCGTAGTGGTCCACCAGGCACCATTAATCAGACGAGTTTTGGCGCCCACCGCCAGCCCGGCCTGCAGCGCATCACCGGTGTTGGTGGGGGTGCCGGCGCTCCACTGGGTGTTGGTCGGTGCCGGTAGGTACTGCTCGCGCAGCGCTTGGTTTTTTTCAAAGCCGCCGGCTGCCAGCACCACAGCCTTTTCGGCGCGCACACGCACGCTGCGGCCGTTCTGCTGGTAGATGGCGCCGATCACCGCGCCGCTATCATCGCTGACTAACTCGGTCAAGCGGGCGTTAAATTCAATGGGGATATTGCGCTCTTTGACCGACCAGTAGAGCCGCGCCACCCCCGCCGAGCCGCAGGCGAGACGGCGCGAGATGCGGGTTTTTAGCCGCCACGGAATATCTTTGGCGTAGTCCCAGACCATCTTCATTACCAATTTCACCCAGCCCGGCAGCTGCAGCATCAGCAGCTGTGCCTCAACCTGGGTGAAGTGGATAACGCCAAACAGGCGCATCATATGGTGGGTATAGGTGAGTCTCTGGTAGTCGTCGCCCAGCACCGAGGCCATCACCGGCGCCGGCTCCAGCGAGCGGTGGCCGGGCTTGGCGCCGTCGACATTGGAGTAGTAGTCCGGGTAGTGGTCGAGCGACTCATAGCGAACATGGCTGCGATCGTGCAAAAAGCGCAGCATTTTTGGGCCGTTGTGTAGGTAGCTCTCGATCAGCTCAAGCGGTACATCCTCGCCATCGAGGGTATTCTTTAAATACGCCAGTGCCTCTTCATAGCTGTCTTGCGCCCCGGCAGCTTGTGCGTAGTGGTTATTGGGCACCCAGATACCGCCACCCGAGGTGGCGCTGGTGCCGCCGACCTTGTCACCTTTCTCGAGGATCAGCACATTTTTGCTGCCCATCTCGTAGTTGCACAGCGCCGCGGTCAAACCGCCGTTGCCGGTGCCAACCACTAATACCTCGACGGTTTTATCCCAAGCCTGAGTCTGTTGTTGCATGGCTTTTGCCTCGTTGTTATCCATAGAACCCCTCCCCGCTGCCTGTTAGAGCACCTCAAACAGCCCTGCCGCACCCATGCCGCCGCCCACACACATGGTGATGACGACATATTTCACGCCGCGGCGCCTGCCCTCAATCAGCGCGTGGCCGACCATACGGGCACCGCTCATACCGAACGGGTGGCCGATAGAGATGGCGCCACCATTGACGTTGAGCCGGTCGTTGGGTATGCCGAGCTTATCGCGGCAGTAGATTACCTGGCAGGCAAACGCCTCGTTGAGCTCCCACAAACCGATATCGTCAATGCTCAAGCCGTGCTGCTTGAGCAGTTTGGGGATGGCGTAGACCGGGCCAATGCCCATCTCGTCGGCGGCGCAACCGGCTACCGCCATGCCGCGGTAGAGCCCCAGTGGCGCCAGGTTGTGCTGGGCGGCGGTGGCGCCGTCCATCAGCAGCGACACCGAAGCGCCGTCGGAGAGCTGCGAGGCGTTGCCGGCGGTGATGAACTGCCCCGGGCCGCCGGTAAACTGCCCCTCGGCCATCACCGGCTGCAGCGCGGCGAGGTTGTCGAGCGTCGTCGAGGGGCGATTGCCCTCGTCTTGGCTCAGTGTCACCTGCTCATAGCTGGTCTCTTTGGTCTCTCTGTTGAAAACTGCTTTACGGGTCTCCAGCGGTACGATCTCATCGTCAAAAGCGCCGGCCTGCTGAGCGGCAGCGGTACGCTGCTGGCTCTGCAGTGAGTACTCATCTTGCACCTCGCGGCTAATGCTGTAGCGCTGGGCGACGATCTCGGCGGTCTCTATCATCTGGATATAGGCGCGCGGAGAGCGCTGCAACACCGTTTGCGAGACATTGCGGTAGCTGTTTTTGTGTTTGGTCTGCACCAGCGAGATCGACTCCATGCCGCCGGCTATGGCGATGTTGTACTCGCCAACTGCAATCGATTTGGCGGCGTTGCTGATGGCCACCAACCCCGACGAGCACTGGCGGTCGAGGGTCATGCCGGGGACGCTGTCGGGCAGACCGCCGGCGATGGCGCAGAGCCGCCCCAAGTTATAGCCCTGAGTTCCCTGCTGGGCGGCGGCACCAAAAATCACCTCTTCCACAGCAGCCGGGTCGATACCGGTTTTCTTAACCACAGCATCGACCACATGGCCGCCGAGCAGCGGCGCTTCGGTGTCATTAAAGGCGCCGCGAAACGCTTTGGCGATGGGGGTTCGAGCGGTTGCTACGATCACTGCGTCACGCATGTGGATCTCCAGATTATTTGAGTAAGTTGAACTAGGCGCGCTGGCTTGAGACCGACAGCACCTCGCCGGTCATGTAACCGGCGTAGTCTGAGGCTAAAAACATCATCACGTTGGCCACCTCCCAGACTTCCGCGGCGCGGCCAAACGCCTCGCCTTGGGCAAGTTTTTGCAACAGCTCGGGCGGTGAGCTTTTGCGCAAAAAGTCATGCATGGCAATGCTCGGCGACACGGCGTTAATGCGCACACCGTAGTCGGCCGCCTCCAGCGCTGAACAGCGCGTCAATGCCATCACCCCGGCCTTGGCGGCGGCGTAGTGGCACTGCTCTTTTTGCGCGCGCCAACCCAGTACCGAAGCGTTGTTGACGATCACCCCAGCGCCGCGCGGCTGCATTTTTTTCAGCATAGCGCGGGTCATGCGCATGGTGCCGGTGAGGGTAATGTCGAGCACTCGCTGCCACTCGTCGTCACTCATCTCGACCAGCAGTCGGCTGCCGCCAAGCCCAGCGTTGTTAATCAGCACATCGACACCGGCTGTTTGCTGTTCGGCGTACTCGACCAGTGCCTGCACTTCTTCTTCCACGGTGACATTGGCGAGCTGTCCGTAGACTGAGCAGTCGGGGGAGAGCGCACTGAGGCTGGCGACCGCCTGCTCGAGCCGACCGGCATGGATATCGCTGATCACCACTGCCCGCGCCCCCTCTTCGACCGCCCGCTGCGCGGCGGCGTAGCCGATACCGGCGCCCGCTGCCGCGGTAATCAGTACCGAGCGGCCGGCCAGCAACTGGTGGCCGGGGACATAGGGCGGCGCCGCTTTTTCAATAAATTCACTCATACTCTGCTCTCGGTTAACCGCGCGGCTCGCGCGGCATGCCGAGCGCGCGCTCGGCGATTAAATTGCGCTGTATCTGGTTGGTGCCACCGTAAATGGTGTCGGCGCGGGAGTAGAGAAACAGCCCCTGCAGGCGCGACAACTGGTAGCCGTCGCCGTCGAGCAGCTGCGCCTCGGCGCCGAGCACATCCATCGCCAAGTTGCCCAAGTTGCGGTGCCAGCTCGACCAGTAGAGTTTATAGATCATCGCCTCTTTGCTCAGCGAGCCGTCTTCGCCGCCGGCCAACATTCGCATACTGTTGTAGCGCATGATACGCAGGCCGATATGGGCGTCGGCAATACGCTGGCGAATGATCGGGTCGCGGTCGGCACCGTTATCGCGCGCTGCTGCCACCACCTGGTCGAGCTCGTTCTGGAACAGCATCTGCTGACCGAGCGTGGAGACGCCGCGCTCAAAGCCGAGCAGCGCCATCGCCACCTGCCAGCCCTGCTCGGGGCCGCCAATTAAGTCCTCGGCGCTACACAGCGCGTCGTCAAAAAACACCTCGTTAAACTCGGCGCTACCGGTCAGCTGCTCGATGGGGCGAATAGTCACCCCAGGTTGGTCGAGCGCCACCATAAAAAAGCCCAACCCTTTGTGGCCGACCGAACCGGGCTGGGTGCGGGCGATGACAAAACAGTAATCGGACTCAGTCGCCCAAGAGGTCCAGACCTTTTGGCCGTTTATACGCCACTGACCACTGTCGGCGTCGAGCTCGGCACGGGTCTTGACGTTGCCAAGGTCGGAGCCGGCACTCGGCTCAGAGTAGCCCTGACACCAGAACTCGCGCCCCTCGCGAATACCCGGCAGGTAGCGCGCCTGTTGCTCGGCACTGCCGTAGGCGATAAGGGTCGGCCCCATCAGTGTCTCGCCGATATGGCCAATGCGCCCCGGGCCACCGGCGCGGGCGTACTCTTCGTTAAAGATCACCTGCTGCTCAATGGTGGCGCCACGGCCGCCATGGCTCTGCGGCCAACCGATACAGGTCCAACCGCCGCGGGCCAGCTCGCGCTCCCACGCCTTGCGCTCCTCGACAAAACTGTGCTCATCGCCCGGGCCACCGCGGTGGCGCAGCTGCGCAAATTCGCCGGAAAGATGTTGTTCTAGCCAGCTGGCCACTTCGCGGCGGAACGCCTCATCCGCGGCATTTGAACGCAAATTCATAACGCCACCTCACAAGAGCTGTCGAGCAGTTGAGCGGCCACCCGTTCGCGGTGATAACTGCCGTCACCGTAGAAACTTTCGGTCGACTTGGCACGCTTAAAATAGAGTTGAATGTCGTACTCCGAGGTGATGCCGACGCCACCAAACAGCTGCAGAGCGCTACCGGCGACAAAGTAATAGGCGTCGCTGCAGTAGCTTTTGGCCATCGCCGCGGCTTGGGCCAGCGACTCGGCGTCGGCCTCAGCCAGGCGCCACTCATCGGCGACACAGGCAGCGTAATAGAGCACTGAGCGCGCCGCTTCGACTTTGAGCATCATATCGGCCGCCTTGTGTTTGATCGCCTGAAATGAGGCGATGGTGCGGCCAAACTGCACCCGCTCTTGGGTGTAGTCAACGGCCATGTTGAGGCTCTGCTGGGCGCCGCCAACCTGATCGGCGGCCACCGCGATAGCGGCGATGTCGATCAGCTCGTTGAGCAGCTGCGCACAGCACTGGCCGTTATTGAGCAGCTGCCCAGCAGTGACCTGCACCGCGACAGCGCTGACGCTGGCCAGCGGCCGGGTCTGATCCATGGTCGGCTGATTGACCACCGTCAACCCCGGGGTAGCGCTTGGCAGTAGCGCCAGCTGCAGAGCGCCGCGCTCATCGCGGGCTGCCAGCAGCAGATAGTCGGCGCCACTGCCGTGGGGCACCAGCGCGTAGTTACCGTCGAGTTGCCAACCGTCGCCACTGGTGGTGAGCTGCGCGGTGACGGCGCTGGCGTCCCAGCGGCGGGTCTGCCCCTGGTAGGCCAGCGTCGCTGTTTTGCCGGCCAACAGCTCGGCAAAATAGTGTTGCTGCTGGGCGCCGCTGGCCGCGCGATTGAGAGCGCTAGTCACCACCACAGCCGAGCTGATAAACGGCGTACAAGCGAGCCGTTCGCCCATTTTTTCCAGCAGCCCGATCGCCTCGACAAAGCCCAAGCCGAGCCCATCACAAGACTCAGGCACCAGCAACCCCTGCCAGAACATCTCTTCGCACTGGCGCTGCCAAGCGGCGCGATCGTAGCCGTGGGGCGCCACCATGGCTGCGCGCACTGCGCTGCTGTCACTGGTCTGCGCCAGGTAAGCGGCAGCGGTGTCAAAGATCATCTGCTGCTCTTGGCTAAAACGAAATTCCATCGCTCAGCTCCCGTAGACTTTTTGTGCCGGCACCTCGGCCGCCAGTAGCTGTTCGATAGCGGCGTCGATCTCCTCCACCTCCCAGCGCGAGTTCTTAGTCACGCCGGCGGTGCTGCGCCAGCCATCGGCGATGGCAATGTGGCCGCCCTCGGCCTCAAACACCCGCCCGGTGATCTCGGCGGAGCGGCTCGAGGCCAACCACGCCACCAAGGTGGAGACATTCTCTGGGGCGTACTGGTCAAAGCTGCCATCACTCGGCGGTGCCATGCGCTCGGCCATCGCCGCCACGGCGGTGGTCATCGCGGTGCGCGCGGCCGGGGCAATGGCGTTGGCGGTAATGCCGTAGCGGCGCAGCTCGGCCGCTTGGTTGAGTGTCAGCGCACAGATGCCGGCCTTGGCCGCCGCGTAGTTAGATTGGCCGATCGAGCCCTGCAGCCCGGCGCCGGAAGTGGTGTTGATGATGCGCGCATCGACGCTGTGGCCAGCCTTCTGCTGGGCGCGCCAGTACTTGACAGCGTGGCTGCTAATACAGAAATGGCCCTTGAGATGAACCGCCATAATGGCGTCCCAATCGGACTCCTCCATCGAGGCAAACATGCGATCTCGATTGATCCCGGCGTTGTTGATGACCGCATGCAGATCGCCAAAACTGGCAATCGCCTGCTCGACGGCCTCACTACTCTGCTGGTAGTGGGTAATATCGGAGTGGTTAACCACCGCTCTGCCGCCATTGGCGACGATCTCATCGACCACCGCCTGGGCGTTGTCGCGGTTGATGTCATTGACCACTACCGCGCCACCCTGAGCGGCAAAAATACGCGCATGGGCGGCCCCCAAGCCGCCGCCAGCGCCGGTAATAATGGCCACTCGCCCTTCACATACATTACCCATGTTGCTCTCCAATGCTCAATTACAGTCGTTCGATAATGGTGACGTTGGCCTGCCCGCCCCCTTCACACATGGTCTGCAGCCCGTAGCGACCACCGCGGCGTTCGAGCTCGTGCAGCAGCGTAGTCATCAACTTGGCGCCAGTGGCACCGAGCGGGTGACCGAGCGCAATCGCACCGCCGTTGACGTTGGTCTGCTGGTGCGGGTAGCCGAGCTGCTTGAGCCACGCCATCGCCACCGAGGCGAACGCTTCGTTGATCTCGACTAGGTCGATATCGGCCAGCGTCATACCGGCTTTTTGCAGCGCGTACTCGGTCGCTGGAATGGGTGCGGTCAACATCCAGATCGGGTCGGCGGCGCGCACACTGATGTGGTGGATACGCGCTCGCGGCGTCAGGTTGTAGCGTTTAAGCGCCGCTTCGGAGACCACCAACAGCGCCGCTGCGGCGTCACAGGTCTGGCTGGAGACCGCCGCAGTAATGCTGCCGCCCTCTTGCAGTGGCTGCAGCTCGGCCATTTTTGCCAGCGAGGTATCGCGGATGGTCTCGTCGTGGCTGAGGCCATTGAGCGGCACAATCTCGCGGGCAAAGTAACCGGCTTGGGTCGCCGCTGCGGCGCGCTGATGCGACTCTAGCGAGTAGGCCTCCATCTCTGCGCGGCTGATCTGCCAGTGGTTGGCGATCATCTCCGCCGAGTTAAATTGCGACACCGCGACGTCACCGTAGCGGGCGACCCAGCCGTGGCTGCCGGAGAACGGGTCACTAAAGCCGAGCGGCTGAGCAGCCAGCATCGCCGAGCTGATCGGGATAGAGGTCATGGTCTGTACGCCACCAGCCACCACCACATCCATGGTGCCGGACATCACCGCCTGCGCGGCAAAGTGCACCGCTTGCTGCGAGGAGCCGCACTGGCGGTCGATAGTGGTGCCCGGCACCGCCTCACTGAGGCCGGCCGCCAACCAGCTGGTACGGGCAATATCGCCAGCCAGTGGGCCAATGGTGTCGACACAACCAAAAATAACGTCGTCGTAGTCGCTGTCGGGAATGGCGTTGCGGGCCACCAGCTCGCGCAGCACGTGGGCGCCCAAGTCGGCGCCGTGGACGTCGGCCAAGCTGCCTTTGCGCCGCCCGGTGGGCGAGCGCAGCGCGTCGACAATATAAGCTTCTGGCATAACTGCTCTCCTAGCGGGCGTGCGGCTGGTCGCCGCGGCCAAAGGTGTATTCGGGGCCGATCAGTGCGTTGGGCTGCACCAGCCACTCGTGAACGCGGTTTTTGTGAAAGCCGGCATCGCCCCACTCGCGGTCGAGCACCCAGCCGCGCTTGGCCCAAATTTGCAGATCGCACTCCCAGGTGTAACCCATGGCGCCAAATACTTGGATGCTGTTGCGCGCCGCCAGCTGCGCCGCCTCACCGGCGACCACTTTGGCGTGTGACACCGCCCAATCGGCGCGGGTGGCTGCCTGAGCGACGGTGTAAGCGGCACGGTAGACTGGTGCGCGGGCAAATTCGATCTGCACCGCGCAGTCGGCGAGCAGATGCTTGACCGCTTGGTTGACACCGATCGGCTTGCCAAACTGCTGGCGGTCGGCTGAATAAGCGACCGCCTGCTTGACCATGGCGTCGGCCAAGCCGAGCAGCTGCGCAGCGTTGCCGAGCGCACCGCGGTTGAGTGTGGCGCGCCAGCAGGCGGCACCCAACTCTGCGTCGGCGACCAAGGTGGCGGCACTGGGACGCCAGGCCAACTCACCGAGGCGGCGGCTGGGGTCGACACTTTTCACTGCGGTGATGGCGACCTCGCTGGCCGGCAGCAGATGGACCGCGTTGCCGTGACCGAGCAAAAACCAATCCGCTTGACCGGCAAAATTGACATAGGGGTTGAGGTGATGGCCAACCGCCACCGCCGCTTCGCCGGCCATCAGCTCTTCTAGCAGCGCTGTCAGCCGCGGCGCTGCCGACGGATTGCCGTGAATGATGTCGACCAACAGCGGTGCCGCCACCAGCGCACCCTCTACCGCCGGCTCCGGCAGTGCGAAGCGGCCACAGCACTCGGCCAACTGAATAAAGTCGGTGGCATCCAAGCCGAGACCGCCGAGCGCCTCGGGCACCAGCATCGCCGGCAGGCCGAGCTCTACCAGCTGCGCCGCCAGCGCCGCGTCGATACCGCTGTCACTCTGCCAGCGCTGGCGAATGCGATCGGCCGGCAGCTCGGCAGCCAACAGCGCCGCCAGGGTTTCGGTGAACATCTGCTGATCTTGGTTAAAGGTAAAGTCCATGCTGGCTCCGTGTTGACAAAGCGCGCGCTAGCGGCGCGGCATACCGAGCATGCGCTCGGCGATTATATTGCGCTGAATCTCGTTGGAGCCGGCATAAATAGGCCCAGACTGCGAGAACAGGAAACCGTCCAACCAGCGTCCCAGCTGTTGCTGTTGCGCCTCGCTGTGCGGCTCCACTTCGGCGCGGGCACCGAGAATACTCATCGCCGTCTGGTGCATGCGGATATCCAACTCCGACCAGAAGATCTTGTTGCAGCTCGACTCGGCACCAATCGACCCGCCGCGATCGAGCCGCGAGGCGGTCTGATAGGTGGCCAGTGCGTAGGATTCAACATCCATGTAGCAGCGCACCACCGCGTCTTCCAGCGAAGCATCGAGCAGATCGCTGCGGTGGCGACGGTAGAGCTCGACCAGCCGCTTAGAGGTGTTCTGAAAGCGCGCTGGGCTGCGCAACATCAGTCCGCGCTCAAAGCCGGCAGTGGCCATGGCGATCTTCCAGCCTTCGCCCTCGGCGCCGATCAGGTGGTCGCGGTTGACCCGCACATCATCAAAAAAGATCTCGGCAAAGCCGGCCATGCCGTCCAGCTGCGCGATTGGCCTAACCGTGACGCCGGGGGCATTGAGCGGCACCAGAATAAAAGAGAGCCCGTGGTGGCGCTGCGACTGCGGGTCGGTGCGAAACAGGCCAAAAGCGTAGTCGGCAAACACCGCCCGGGTCGACCAGATTTTCTGCCCGTTAATCACAAACTCATCGCCCTCGGGCTCGGCCTTACAGCGGATGGCCGCCATGTCTGAACCGGCGCCCGGCTCCGACCACGCCTGCGCCCACATCTCCTCGCCGGCGGCCATCTTGGTTAAAAAGCGCGCTTTTTGCGCGTCGGTAGCGTACTCCATGAGTGTCGGGCCGAGCAGAAAAATACCGTTCTGGTTAACCCGCAACGGCGCGTCGGCGCGGTAGTACTCCTCCTCAAAGATCAACCACTCCACCAGCGAACAGTTGCGCCCGCCGTAGGCCTCGGGCCAGGTCACCATGCCCCAGTTGCCGGCGGCGAGGGTTTTCTCCCAGGCGATATGCTGCTCAAAGCCCTCTTTGCAATCGAAGCTCTGCAGCGGCGTGGCCGGCACATTGGCATTCATCCACTCGCGCACTTCGGCGCGAAATTGGTTCTGCTTGGCGGTGTAGACTAATTCCATAAAGAGACTCTCTGCGCTCAGTTGGTGTCTTGCTTTTTGTTCTCGGCGGCCATGCTCTTGGCATCAAAACCGCCCAACTTATGGCCGGAGACCAGGTCGTTGTGCGCGTGTGAAAAGTGGTGCCAGGCAAACGCGGCATCCATACCGGTGCGCTTGCCCTGCAGATCTTCGACGTGGTTGATCGCCTGCTTGGTCAGCGCCAGCCCGAGACGCGGCATCTTGGCAATTTTTTCCGCCAGTGCGGCGACGTCGCTGGCCAGCTTGTCGCGGCTGGAGAGCTGGTTGACCATGCCGAGCTGATGAGCGCGCTCGGCACCCATGCGATCGGCGGTAAACAGCAGCTCTTTGGCGATGCGCGGTGGCAGCTCAAATGGGTGGGCGAAATACTCGACGCCGGGGATACCCATGCGCACCACCGGGTCGGAGAAAAAGGCGTCGTCGGTGGCGACGATCAAATCGCAGACCCAGGCCAACATCAGGCCGCCGGCGATACAGGCGCCCTGCACCGCGGCGATGGTCGGTTTGGGGATTTCGCGCCAACGCCGGCACATACCCAGATAGGCCTCGGCCTCGCGCACATAGAGAAACTCTCCGCCCTCTTTGTTGGCGTGGTCGTACCACATGGTGACGCGCTCTTGGCTGAGGTGGATATCGCGCCCCGGGGTGCCGATGTCGTGACCGGCGGAGAAGTGTTTGCCGGCCCCCTCGAGCACAATCACCTTGATCTCGTCGTCGGCGACGGCGCGCTTAAACGCCGCATCCAGCTCGTAGGTCATGCGGCCGTTCTGGGCGTTGTTGTAGCTCGGTCGGTTCATGGTGACATAGGCGACAGCACCTTCCTGGCGGTAGAGGACAATATCGGTTTCGGTGGTTGCCTGTTCAGACTCGCTCATACTCTGCTCCTCATCTACCGTGTTAAGCCGCGCGCACGCCGGGTGGGTTGTCTTTCAATTGGCGGCTGCGCAGATTGCCGGGGTCGAGCTCGGCGATCAACCGCAGCTGCTCGGCACTGGGCGCCGCGGTGACCGGCAGCAGCTCAGGCACCTGCAGGGCAAAGCCGGTGTTATCGAGCACCTCTTGCAGGCCGACGCCGGGGTGCAAGCTGACCAGCCGCACGGCGTGGTTATCGCCGCCAAAGTCCATCACGCAGAGGTTGGTAATAATGAGTCGAATATCGATCTCGTCCAAGCTGTAGCCCTTGGGCAGCCGAGCCGGGTTGTAACCGATCGAGGAGACCACGTCGCACTCACCGTCGACAAACACTCTCTTGCTGTGCGCCGGCACAAAGAACGAGTTGGCGTGCGAGATGGAGTTGCCGGGGAACCCGCGCACCCCAAGCATCTGAATTTTTGGCTGCTGGTAACTGCCACCGAGCGCCGAGATATTGGCCTGACCAAAACGGTCTATCTGGGTCGGCCCGACCATGGCGTGGCGGCGGCCGCTCCAGACGTTGTCAAAAATGCGGCTAAAACCCATCCAGCACTCTTGCGCCTGGGCGTCACCGGCGGCGCGGCCGCTGATAGCGTTGGGGGTGGAGAGCAGCCACGCCTGGCTGTCGGTCATCATCAGCTCGGGGTTGTCGGTGAGCATCGCCAGACTGGCGGCGAGCCGCGGCAGCGCGCCGATACCGGTGGCCAGCACCTCGCCGTCATGGCTAAAGGCGCGCGCGGCGGCGACGACCATCAGCTCGGCGAGCGTGTACTGGGGCTGGGCGGCGTTGGTTTGCGGTGTAGACATAACTGTATTCCGTCGTGTGGGGCTGCCCGAGGCAACCGCCATAAATTAGTAGACTGGCAGAGCCAGCGCTTGAATGCTCTCTAAACCGCCCACCGCGCGCTGGTAAGCGGCTTCGTCGGCGGCGATCACGCTGTCGCGGTAACCGGCAAAATCGTCCTCGGCAATCGCCGCGGCGTAGGCTTTAAAAGCGGCGACATCAAAGCCGTACTGCGGGTCGCAAGAGCTCGGGTGGGCGCCGCCGGGAATATGCACTACCGCGTTGGTCTGGGCGCGCTCCCAGTGGACGCTGCGCGCTTGCTCGCCACTGTGGAAAAATTCGGTCTCAACCAACTCTTCACAAGAGACAATGGTGTGCGCCGCGGCGCGGGCAAACCAGTCGTCCATATAGAGGTCGGGGCTGTTGATCTGGCAGTTGCCGCGGGCATCGGCGCGGTTGGCGTGAATCAGCGCCACATCTAACTTGAGCGCCGGCATCGCCACCCACTCGCGATCATCATAGGGGCTGTCGATCACCTTGATGTCAGGGGCGTTGACGATGACGTCGGTGCCCAAGCCCACGCTGGTGGGGATGAACGGAATGCGCCAAGCTGCGGCGCGCAGACCGAGCAGCATCATCCCCTCATCGATCTCCATCACCTCTATAGCCCCGCTCTCACGGGCCTTGCGAAAAGCCGGCTCGAGCGGAATAAAATCCAGCGAGACAAAGGCAAAAATCACTTTTTTCACTTTGCCGGCAGCGCACAGCTGGCCGACATCGGCGCCGCCGTAGCTGACCACGGTGAGATCGGTGACGTCGCTGCGCAGCAGCTCGCGCACCAGCGCCATCGGTTTGCGGCGCGGCCCCCAGCCGCCAATGCCAATGGTCATACCGCTTTTAATCGCGGCGACCGCACTGCGGGGGGAGTGCAATTTGTTCATGGTGAGATCCTGTTGGGTTGAGCTGGAGCCATAAGAGAGCGCCGCGCAGGGCGTCGTGGCAGTGAAATTATTATCATTTGCGCCACTAACCGCTTCATCACCCATGCAGACTATGACAACCGATCGGGCAAACACTACATTGGCTAACAGTGATATTTGCCCAACAAAATCGGAACCACCTCTATGGCCAATCGCCCGGCAACAGCGCAAACCACCTGGCAGCTGCTCGAGCAGCAGGCCGCCGCTCGGGGCGAGCAGATTTTTTTGCACGACGGCGAGCAGCGGCTGAGCTACAGCGACACCCAACAGCAGTGCCGGCAGTTGGCGGCGGCGCTGCTGGCAGACGGATTTGCGCACGGCGAGCGCGCCGCAATTTGGGCGCCCAATGTCTACCAATGGGTGGTGGCGGCACTGGCAGTGCAGTCGATCGGCGGCGTGCTGGTAACCATCAACACCCGCTACAAGGGTGGCGAAGCGGCCGAGCTACTGCGCGCCAGCGGCGCCACGACGCTGTTCTGTATTGACCACTTTCTCGGTGTCGACTACCCCGCCGCTCTGGCGCAGCAGTCGCTGCCAAAGCTGCAGCGGCAGATCATCCTTAACAGCGCGCCGAACAGCGCCGCTAACAGCTGGCAGCAGGTTTTACAGCGCGGCGCGCAGTGGCTGGCGAGCGGTAACGAGGCGGTGCTAACCGCCCGCCACCAGCAGCTCAGTGGCGACGATATTTCCGACATTATCTTTACCTCTGGCACCACCGGCCGCGCCAAAGGGGTCATAACCTGCCACCGCCAGAACATTCAGGCCTTCACCACCTTTGGCGAGCTGTTGGGCCTGACCGCCAGCGATCGCTATCTGGTCATCAACCCGTTCTTTCATAGCTTTGGCTACAAAGCGGGCATGTTGGCTATTTTGGCGCAGGGGGCCACCTTGGTGCCGATGGCCAGTTTTGATGTCGACGCGGTGCTGGCTACCATCGAGCGCGAGGCGATTACGGTGATGCCGGGGCCGCCGACCATCTTCCAGTCGCTGATCAACCACCCGCAGCTGCAGCAATTCGACATTAGCTCGTTACAAAAGGCCACCACCGGCGCCGCAGTCATCCCCACCTCGCTGATCGAGCAGATGCAAACGGTCCTCAACATTGGCACGGTAATTACCGCTTACGGCCTGTCGGAGTGCGGCGGCTTAGCGACCATGTGCCGGCGCGGTGACAGCGCGGAGACCATCGCCAAGACCTCCGGCCGCGCCATACCCGGTGTGGAGCTGAGCATTGTCGACAGCGACAACCAGCACCTGCCAGCCGGCCAAGTTGGCGAGATTGTGCTGCGCGGCTTTAACCTTATGCAGGGGTATCTGGACGACCCCGCCGCCACCGCCGAGGCGATAGATAGCGACGGTTGGCTGCACACTGGCGATATCGGCTTTGTCGACGCCAACGGCAATTTGGCAATTACCGACCGGCTCAAGGACATGTATATCAGCGGCGGCTTTAACTGCTATCCGGCAGAGATAGAGTCGGCGCTCAATGGCCACCCCGATATTGTCATGTCGGCGGTGATCGGCGTGGCCGATTCGCGCCTCGGCGAGGTCGGCCGCGCCTACGTGGTATTGCGCCAGGGCGCTGAGCAGAGCAGCGACAGCCTGCACCAGTGGTGCCGCGAGCAGATGGCCAACTACAAAGTGCCGCGCCAGTTTCGCATTGTTGATCAGCTGCCTTTAAATGCCTCTGGCAAAGTCCAAAAAACAGAACTGCGCAGCGCCCCCTAGCGCGCGCCCAACCCCACAGAGAGAGTCAATATGGCGATTAAAAGTTTAGGTTACATTGGTGTCGAATCTGCCCAGCGCCAGCAGTGGCAGCAATTCGGCTGCGAGGTGATGGGTCTGCAAGATGTCAGTGCCCAGCTCGCCGGCGCCGACAGCGATGAGCTGTTTCTGAAGATGGACGACCACCCGTTTCGGCTGTTGGTGCAGCCGGGCAGCCGCGAGCGGTTGGCCTTTTGTGGCTGGGAGTGCAACAACGCCGAGGGGCTGGCGCAGCTGGCGGCGCAGCTGACCGAGCTCGGGGTTGAGTTTAGCTGGGCCAGCAGCGAGCTGATCGCCGCGCGGCGGGTACAAAATTTGTTGCAGTTTAGCGACCCATCCGGCAACTGCCACGAGGCCTACTGGGGGGTGGTGAGCGACTTCAAACACCTCAACTCGCCGGTCGCGGTACCGCACTTTGTCACCGGCGAACAGGGCATGGGCCATATCGTGCTGCCCGCGGTTAATTTTGATGACACCGTGGCATTCTTCCAGCAACTCGGCTTTGGTTTGTCCGACCTGATGAACATTAAATTTACCCCAGACCCCGCCGAACCGAACAAACGCTTGTGGTTTATGCACTGCAACAGCCGCCACCACAGCTTGGCGTTTTTTGAGATGGAGCACCCGGCCGGCTGTATCCACCTGATGACCGAAGTGGGCGATGTCGACCAGGTCGGGCTCTGCAACGACCGCCGCATCGCCCATCAGGTGAAACTGACCGGTACCCTCGGCCGCCACGCCAACGACCACATGGTTTCGTTTTATATGCGCTCGCCGAGCGGCTTCGACATCGAGTACGGCGCCGAGGGCAGGACTATTGACGACTGGCAGCAATACCAGGTGTTTGAGAGCACCGTGGCGAGTTTTTGGGGCCACGACTTCAGCGTCGGAATGGACTAAGCCGCCAACTCAGCCTAGCTCATTCAGGGTATGCGCACAGCTGCTGAATTTGGAAAACTAAACTTGCAGTCACTATTACCGCTGTTACCCACAGCTAACTGAGAGAGTTTATGAGCAGTATTGATCCACGCCAGTTCCGCAACGCCCTTGGCAGTTTTGCCACCGGCGTGACGGTGATCACCACCAGCGCCAACAACGGCGGTGAGCGCACACCTGTCGCGGTGACCGCCAACAGTTTTTCATCGGTGTCGCTCGACCCAGCGCTGGTGCTGTGGAGCATCGATAAATCGGCCAGCAGTTTTGCCGCCTTTCAGCAGTGCGACGCCTTTGCCATTCATATCTTGCACGACGGTCAGCGCGATCTGTCACAGCGCTGCGCCTCGTCAAAGGGCGAAAAGCTGCGCCCTGACGAGTGGCAGTTTGGCCCTCTGCAGGTGCCGCTCATCGATGACTGCAAAACCCGCTTTGAGTGCCAAGTAGAGCACCGCTACGAGGGTGGCGACCACATCATTATGGTCGGCCGCGTAATTAACTTTGAGCGTTGTGACGGCGACGGTAGCGAGCCCGCTCTGCTCTACTACCAGGGCCAGTACCATCAACTCGACGCATCACCGGCTGCATAACGACACCAAAAATTCTGAGACCCGAGGCATCACTATGACTATCTCAACTATCAATGTAGACCTGCAAAAACTGATCGCCAGCCACGCCGCCCAGCATCGCCAAGAGCGCAAATTGAGTGTTGAGGTGGTCGATGCTCTCAAGCAGAGCGGTTTCTTCAAGATGATGTTGCCCAAAGCCTACGGCGGCTTTGAGGCCAAACCGCAAGAGTTTTTTGCCGACCAGATCCGTATCGCCGAGGCCGATATGAGCACCGCCTGGGCGGGAGGCATTATCGCCATTCACGCCTTTCAGATTGCCATGATGGACCAGCAGGCACAGGATGACGTCTACAAAGACGAACCCAACACCTTAGTGAGCAGCTCTTACAACCCGGTCGGCGCCAAAGCCGAAGCCTGTGAGGGCGGCTTTATGGTGTCGGGTCGCTGGGGTTGGAGCTCGGGCTCTGAGCACTGCAGCTGGGCGCTGCTCGGTGGCGTAATACCGGGCGACGGCTACCGCACCTTTTTGATTCCGCGCAGCGACTACCAAATTGAGGACACTTGGAATGTGATGGGGCTGCAGGGCACCGGCTCTAACGATATTGTGATTGAGCAGCCGGTCTTTGTTCCCGACTACCGCACCCACAAGCAAATGGATGGCTTTAACTGTGTCAACAACCAGCAGAACCCCATGTACAACCTGCCGTGGGCACAGACCTTTATCCGCGTGGTCAATACCCCCGCGATCGGTGCACTAAAAAGCGCACTTAAGCTGTTCATTGAAACCCGCACCGGCAACAACACCACCGATGTAACCAAGTTGGCCAGCGATGTCGAGACCCAAGAGCGCATCGCCAAAGTGCGCTACACCATCGCCGAGCTGGAGACCATTCTGCTGACTAACTTCGACAAAATGGAGGCGGCCAACTGGCAGCCGACCATTGAAGAGCGAGTGCTCTACCGCTACCAGGCCGGCAAGGTGATTGAAAAGGCCATTGAAGCGGTCGATCTGTTGTTTGACGCCGCCGGCGGCCGCTCAGTCTTTAACGGCCACCCGCTGCAGCAGTTGTGGCACGATATTCATATCGCCCGCTGTCACGTCGCCAACAACCCGACTCCTTTTGCGCGCAACCTCGGCTCGATCGCCTTGGGTGTGGAGAACGGCGATGTGTTTATTTAACTCACAACCGAGAGCGACGCCATGCAATCTCCGATCAGCCAGCAGCTCACCCTCGACGGTGGCCTGCTGCTTAACTACCTAGACCTCGCCGCCACTGCACCCTACCGCGGCGATGTGCTGTTCTTGCACGGCAGCGGCCCCGGTGCCAGCGGCTGGAGCAATTTTAAGTTTAATGCCGAGGCTTTTTGTGCAGCCGGCTATCGGGTGGTGATTCCCGATCTGCCCGGCTATGGCGACAGCGACAAACCGACCGACGTCGACTACACCCTCGACTATTTTGTGGCGGCTGTCACCGGATTGACCGAGCAACTCGGCCTTGAGCAGCTGACCCTGGTCGGCAACTCGCTGGGCGGGGCGATTGCGCTCGGCACTGCACTACAGCAGCCCAATAGCGTCGCCAAACTCATTTTGATGGCACCGGGCGGCATTGAAGAGCGCGAGGTTTACTTCAACATGCGCGGCATTCAAGAGATGGTCAAATACCCGATGGGCTCTGCCGAGTTTACCCGGCCGATACTCACCGAGTTGCTGAAACTATTGGTTGCCGACCCGGTTCATGTCACCGAGGCACTGGTCGACGAGCGCTGGGCAACGCTGCAAAAGCAAAATTCGCAGGTGCTCGCCTCCATGCAGATCCCCAACCTCACCGCCCAACTGGCATCGCTAACACAGCCAATTCAGGTGTTTTGGGGCAGCGACGATCAGTTCTGTCCCGCCTCCGGTGGCCAGAAGTTTATCGACCATTGCAACAATGCCAAACTCAACCTGCTGACTAGCTGCGGCCACTGGGTGATGGTCGAATACCCCGACTATTTCAACCGTCAATCACTCGACTTTATCGCCCACAGTTAAGGGTTCACTGGCAGCCGCCCTAGCGGCTGTTGGAAGTGTTATTTTTCTACCCAGCGCGGCAAAATTTGCTACATTACTGCCATCAGTAGGGTATTAAAGATTGATTTAAGACAGCTTGGGAGTAGAAGCACAGTAATGCTCACACCAACCCTTGAGGAGTTCTCAAAGATTATTGGCCATCTCTACGACGGCCATATTGAGGAGGACCCTTACAATAATTTTCTCACCGGCATGCGCGCCATTATCGACTCAAACTTTGCGTCTATTACCCTGCGCGAGCCGGTCGCTGACGACGGCGGGTTGCTTTTTGTCAGCTGCGATCAGCTGCCGAAAACCTTTATCGACGACCACGACAACCCCTATACCGACCGCTACTACACCTCCAATTTGATGACCAATTTGCCGTGGGGTGAAGTGGTCACCCTCGACGAGTGCCACTCCTACAGCTCGCTGGAAGATTCCGAGCTCTACGAGTTCTGCATGAAGCCGATCAATATTCACCACATGGCCGGTATAGACCTGCGCAACGCCAACGGCCAGCGCTTTAGCGTGCGTTTTTGCCGGCCCAAGAGTGCCAAAAATTTCGGCAACGCCGAGCGCGCCATTCTGGCGCTGATCGCCCCGCATATTCAGCGCGCGGTAGCCAACGGCATGCAGCTGATCCAGCTCGATAACGAGCGCAAACTCTACAGCAAAACTTTCACCCGCCAGAGTATCGGCATTATCACCCTCGACGAGCGCGGCAAAGTCATCACCCGCAACGCCATCGCCGATGAGCTGCTGCGCAGCAAAGATGGCATTCACATTATCAACGACACCATCCACCTCGACAGCGCCACCGCGCGAGCAAAATTTACCGGCTATGTCGAAGAAGTGCTCGAGGCGCAGCGCCAGCAGAGCGTCGCCCAAGTCAATGCGCTGTCGGTCGATCGCCCCTCCGGCAAAGCAGACCTAGAGATACTGATCAAACCGATGATGATCGACAAGAGTGTCGACCCCAGCCACACCCCGCACATGATGGTGTTTATCAACGAACCGGAGAAGAGCTACGACATCGATATCCGCATACTGATGTCTATTTACGGCTTAACCCGCGCCGAGGCACTGCTGGCCAAATACCTCGCCGAGGGCGCCAACCTCGACCAGAGCGCTCAGCAGCTGGGCATCGCCCGCAACACCGCCCGCGCGCAGCTGCGCTCGATCTTTGCTAAAACCGGTGTTTCGCAGCAGTCGATGCTGGTCAGTTTAATCCTCAAGAGTCTGGTCACCTTCTCTTAGCCGCCAGTCTCGTTATTAATGGGGAGATTAAAGCTGCTGCAGCTGACCGCGGCTGTTGGTGATTAACTGCGGTATCGCTGCCGCAACCAAGAAATGTGCCCTGCTGCTTGTTTAGCGAGTCTGCGCCGGCGCCGCTCCAGACAACCAAAGTCAGTGCACCAACAACGCTACGACGGCGGCGTCGACCTTCGCCTCGCCGCGCTGCCACAGGCAAAGTCGATAAAAAAAGGCCTCTCACGAGGCCTTTTTTGTAGGTAATAAATTAAGTTAGAGTGGCCTGACATTCTCTTTTGACCAGAACGCGCGCATTGCGGTGATCTTGCCCGCCTCGTTGACGACAAAGTGGTCGATGATCTCTATCGCCACCTTGGCGCCCAAGCTCGCCTCAATGGCAAATGGCACCGTGAACTCGTTGCCGGCGCAGCGCACCGGGCCGAGTGTGTGGGCGGCAGAGACGCTGTCGACCGCCACCTGGTAGAAGGCGCTGAGCGCCTCGCGCCCCTGCAGCGGCGGGCTGCCGACAGGGTCCTCTACCGTGGCGTCGTCGGCGTAAAGCGCCAGCACGCGGTCGAGGTCACCGGCCACCAGTGCCTCTAGATACTCATCAATGATCGCCGTCGCTTGGCTGTTGTTCATGCATATTCCCCTGTTGGCTTAGATCGGCAGGTCATCGTCGATGGCATGGCCTTTATCGCTGGGTGTCGGCATACCTTGGACATGGTAGATGCCATTGGTCTCGCTGTGCAGCGCGGCCGCCTCTGCTCGGGGCAGGTAGAACTGTGAGTACCACTTGCGACCGGTGCGGAATGGGCCATCGGTTTTCAGCTGCATAATTTTTAACGCCGGCTTTTTGTGGCGCCAAATCTGAAAGTCGGTGGCAAACGCCTCCAGTGCGCCAGCTTGCTGCAGCGCGGCGTTGGCGCGGTCTTCATCACTGACCGGCAGTGCCGGCGCCTTGACCAGGCAGCCGTGCCACGCCTTGATTACACCGTCATCGACGGGAGTGTTGGCAATTAACTCATACTGCACAGAGTCGCCCCACACCTGCTTGGAGAGCAGCAGGCCGGGGCCGGTGTACCAGGTGGTGGTGTAGAGCATCACGCCGCCGTAGAGCTGCATAATACCGCCCTGGCGCTGAATGTAGATATGCTCGCGCGCCTCGTTCTCAAAATACTCCGCCGGGGCGCCGTGGGTGGGGCCGAGGTGGCGGATATCGGACATGTTGTCCAACACCTCTTGCGGGTGAATAGCCAGCTCGCCGAGGTGGTCGAGCTGCCACTGCACCCACTGCGGATGGTCCCACTCGGGTAGCGCTGGCGCCGCATAGTCGGGCTCACCGCCCTCTTCATCGAACCACGCCATAATGCAGCCCATGCTGTCGACCACCGGATAAGAGCGGATCGACGCCGATTTTGGGCAGGGGCCGTCGTGGTAGGGAATATCGTCGACATCGCCAGCGGCGTTGTAGCGCCAGCCGTGGTAGGGACAGCGGATCGAGTCGCCCTCGATCTGGTGGCCGTTGCGGACAATCATCGCTGAGTCGCTGGCGGTTAGATGGGTGCCCATATGTTTGCAGTAGGCGTCCAACAGCACCGGCTTGCCACTCTCACCGCGGTAGAGAGCAAGGTCGCGGCCAAAAAAGCGCACCGCCATCGGCCCTTTGTCGAGCTCGCTCTTCTCTGCAATGACAAACCAGCCGCGCGGAAAAGTGTGCGGGCCGAGCTCGTAGTCAACTGCCTTAGCCATGGTGATCCCCTCGGTTATTTTGGTTGAGTATAGCGCTGCCAGCGGGGCAGTAATCGTCCGTTTGGAGGCTCTGCCAGCGGCGCTTAAAAGTTGGCGTCGCGTTTCTCGACAAAGGCGTCGCGCGCCTCTTGCGAGTCGCCCTCGGTGTAGGCTTGCAGAGTAAAGCCCTGCTCCCAGCGGTACTTGTCCTCGAGGTTGCCATCTTCGATACCGGTCAACGCCTCTTTGGCCAGCGCGATCATTGCCGGACTTTTGGCGGCGATGGTGGCGGCGATAGCCAGTGCGCAGTCGCGCAGCTCTGCGCGCGGCACTACCCGCTCAATCGCCCCCAGCCGGTAGCCCTCGGCGGCATCGATAAACTCGCCGGTAAAGTACATGTGGCGCACCTTTTGCACCGGGAACAGCCGCTGCAGATGGGCGCCGCCGCCCATCGCACCGCGATCGACCTCCGGTACACCAAACCGCGCACAGTCGGATGCGACGACGATATCGGCAGCCCCAGCGATACCGATGCCACCGCCCAAGACAAAGCCGTGCAGCGCCACAATCACCGGCACACGGTTGCGGTGTATGGCGGCAAAGGTGTCGTAGTTACCTTTGTTGACGGCAATAATCTTGCTGCTATCTGCGGCCAACTCTTTGATATCGACACCGGCGCAAAACCCTTTGCCCTCGGCGCGAATAACAATCACCCGCACCTCGTCGAGCGCACCGAGCCGCTCCAGCTCGGCGGCGATCGCCGCCCACTCGCGGCTGTCAAAGGCGTTAACCGGCGGCTTGTTAAAAATCAGCTCGGCGATATGGGCGTTAATCTCAGTCTGAAAAGGCATAACAGTTCTCTCTTGGCGGGTTCGCAAGCGTTACAACCGCGGTTGTGCGGTTAGCGCAGCGCCTCTAATTCACGCAGGCGCTGCTGCGCCTGACTCATAATCTGCTCAATCAGCTCTGCGACTGCGGGCAGATCGTCAATGGTGCCGGCGATCTGCCCACCGGGCAGCACACCGCGATCGGGTTGGCCGGCAACAATCGCCTGCTGAATCATCATCGGCGCGTTGGCGGCCATCAACGTCTGCGCAAAGGTGACATCGCCACTGCGCGACATCTGCCAGGCCGACTTCAGCATCGCCAGCAGTGAGCTCTCGGTCATGCGGCTAAACGCCAGGCCATTTTTCACCGCGCGCAGTAGCATGCCAGCCGACGAGCTGCTCTCCAGCGAGCGCAGGTAGCGGTTGTAGAGCATCCGCTGCGGTATGCCGTCGAGCACCGTGCGCACCACCATCTGTTCGGGTGTGGCATTTAGGTAGCACTGTTTAGTGGCCAGTGGCACCGGCGACTCTTGGCTGAGCAGAAAACGGGTGCCCATGGCAATACCGCTGGCGCCAAACGCCAGCGCCGCCACTAAGCCGTCGCCATCTTTAAAGCCCCCCGCCGCCGCCACCGGCACATCGACACTGCGCACCACCTCGGGGAGTAGCACGGTGCTGGCGACGCCGCCAGTGTGACCGCCCCCTTCACCGCCCTGCACCACCAGCGCGTCGGCGCCCATCGCCACCGCCTTGGCGGCATGTTTGGCGGCGCCGATGGTCGGTATGCAGACAATGTTGGCCGCTTTAAGGCGACTCACCAGTGTCGGCACCGGCGAGCGTGAGTAGCTGACCGCCGCCACCTGATACTTGATGCAGAGCTCAACAATCGCCTCGGCATCGGGGACAAACATATGAAAGTTGACACCAAACGGCGCGTCGCTGGCAGTTTTGACCGCGACGATCTGCTGCTCGATCTCGGCGGGGGTCATCACCGCGCCGGCGATGAAACCAAAACCACCGGCGTTGCCGGTCGCCGCCACCAGGTTGGCATCGGCCACCCAGCCCATCGCTGTTTGTATTACCGGGTAACGGCAGCCCAGCAGTGTTGTCAGTGCAGTTTTCATCGGTTATCTCGGTACGGTGCAAACTCAGACGCTACTGAGAAGCTCTTAGCGGGTGTGCCGAACGGCTTTTGTAATGCAGTTGGACGATAGCAGCCCGCGCAAAAGCGTTGCCGACACAAGATGAATAAACGATACTTTTTTTCATCGAAATGGGTCAAGCACAGCGGCTGCAACAGCATAGGCCATAGCGACTATACGCTCTATTCGACCTGGCGCTAGCGCGCCCAGCTGTTTGCCACAACAAGGGAAAAAGATGACTGATCTGACTGCACTGCACCACACTGTCACCGCTCAGCTGACAGGACCGGGCGCCCCCTTTGAAGTGGTGACACTGAACCGCGGCAATCACAGTGTGAAAGCGTACAAGAATGCTCCGGCGACCCTACTGGCGATCCTCAACGAGGGTCGCCAGTTTGGCTCGCAGCTGTTTATCGACTCTGCTGCGGGGCGTTACAGCTTTGACGATTTTTTTGCCGCCAGCGACCAGCTGGCCAGCTATCTGCAACACAGCGCCGCCATAGCCCCCGGTCAGCGGGTAGCGATCGCTATGCGCAACAGCGCCGAGTGGCTGATCAGCTTCACCGCCATTATCAGCATCGGCGCAGTAGTGGTGCCGCTAAACAGCTGGGGGCGCAGCGAAGAGCTGCACCAGGGGCTCACGGATAGTGATGCCCAGCTGGTGATCTGCGACGGCCCGCGCGCCAGTTTTATTGAGCCACAAAAATTTGGCATCAAAGCCATTGTCTGCGCCGACAGCGCCAGCGATGCAGAGAGCTGGGCTGCGGCGTTGGCTGCTGGCAGTGCGCTGCCGGCGGCGACAGCCGATCCGCAGCCCGACGATGCCGCAATTTTGCTATTTACCTCAGGCACCTCGGGTCGCCCTAAGGGGGCGCAGTTCAGCCACTTCATCTGTGCACAGGGGCTGTTCAACATCGAATTCATCGGCGCCGCTACCTACATGACCAACACCGAGCTGCAGAACAGCTACATGGCCAAGCAGATACCGGCCAAAACTCTGCTGGCGGTGCCACTGTTCCACATCAGCGGGCTGTTCTCGCAATTTATCGTCAACTTAAAATTTGGTCGCGCGCTCTACTTGATGTACAAGTGGGACGCCGCCGAAGCCGAACGGTTAGTCAAAGAGCAAGGTATTACCGTACTGATGGGAGCACCGACCATGCTCATCGACCTGCTTGAGCGCGGCAACTTGAGCCACGCCGAGACCGCTCGAATTAGCAACATCAGTGCCGGCGGCGCGGCGACACCCTCAAAACTCTATGATCTCTACGACCAGCACTGCCCAGAAACCATGTCCGGCGCCGGCTGGGGGCTGACCGAGAGCGGCGGCACCGGCGCGGCATTTACCGGGCCGATCATGCGCCACTACCGCGGTGCTTCAGGATTTGTCAGCCCGATTGTCGAGCTGAAATTTTGCGACGAGCAGGGCGCGGCGCTAGCGCGGGGCGAACGCGGAGAAATTTGGATACGCTCAGCCAGTACCATCGACCGCTATATCAGCGGCAGTGACAACCAGAGCGACTTTAGCGACGGCTGGTTTAAAACCGGCGACGTCGGCTATCTCAGCGAAGAGGGGCTGCTCTATCTGTGCGACCGCGCTAAAGATATGATTATTCGCGGCGGTGAAAACATCTACCCGGTCGAGATTGAAAACTGCCTGCTGTCGCTGCCCGGCGTCGCCGAGGTGGCAGTGGTCGGCATACCCTGTGAGCAGTACGGCGAGCAGGTCGCGGCAGTGGTGCGCTGCAGTGGCCAACCGCTTGACGAGGCGGCCATTCGCAACCACTGTCAGGCGCACTTGGCCGGCTTTAAAGTCCCCAGTCAGATCGTCTTTGCCCAGACGGAACTGCCGCGCAACGCCACTAAAAAGTTACTCAAACAGGCCATTGCCAACGCTTATTTCTGTAATGGAGACTGATGGCATGAGAGAGTCATTGGCTTATGCATGCCAGCCCAGCGCCGATACGCACCAGGCCCGCAAAGCAGCGGCGACTCGGCAAAAAATTCTGATCGCGACGATCAATATTATTGTTGAAGCAGGATTTAGTGGTGCCAGTTCAGCCGCTATCTGTGCTCGGGCAGGGGTAACATGGGGGGCTGTACAACACCATTTTGGAACTAAAGATGAGATCTTTGTGGCGGTTTTAGAGCTGGCACGCGACAGTTATTTTAGACGTCTCGACCAAGCTGCGAGAATTGCCGGCAGTCTCGAACAACGGGTTGAAGGCTATATCAACTTGCTCTGGCAGCACTACAGCAGTGATCTTTATGTGGCCTTCTCAGAAATTCTCATGGCCAGTCGAGCCAGCGGGATTAATATTCAACGAGAGAAGTTTCACATCAATCGCGAACTTTCTCCACAGCTGATAAAAATTCGAGCTCTTTTCACTGATTCAACCATAGCGATAGAGACACTAGATGAAATTTTCAGATACATCCATCGCTGTCTCAGCGGCATGGCACTGGACCGCTTGTTAGAGCCCGACGTCCCCTATCAAGAAATACATCTGTGTCGACTCAAGCGTGAGCTGTTAGCAATCGCTAATCACTAGTATTTTTATTGGATACCACTATGAAAGACTACCAGCAATTCCGCCAGCAGACCCGTGACTGGCTCGAAGCCCACTGCCCGCCATCACAGCGCCAACCTGTTATTGAGGCCGAACAGATTTGGGCCGGACGCGACCAGTATTTTCACAACAACGAGGCACGCCAGTACTTTGAGGCGATGCGCGATCGCGGCTGGACCGCCCCCGACTGGCCGGCCGAATACGGTGGCGGCGGTCTCGATGAGACCGAGTGCAAAATCCTCAACCAGGAGATGGCGCGACTCAACTGCCGCCCGCCTCTCTACGACATGGGCATCTGGATGCTCGGCCCAGCACTGCTCGCCTATGGCAACGAGCAGCAGAAACGCCAACACTTGCCGCGCATTATCCGCGGCGAGGTGCGCTGGGCGCAGGGTTACTCGGAGCCCGCCGCCGGCTCAGACCTGGCTAGCCTGAAGACCAAAGCGGAAGATTGCGGCGACCACTTCTTGGTCAACGGCACCAAGATCTGGACCACCAAAGCCGATTGTGCCGATTGGATCTTCTGTTTGGTGCGCACCGACCCCGACGCCGCCAAGCAGGCCGGTATTAGCTTTTTGTTGATCGACATGCACAGCGAGGGGGTCTCGACTGCGCCAATTAAGCTGATCAGTGGCGCATCGAGCTTCTGCCAGACTTTTTTTGACAACGTCAAGGTGCCCAAGGAGCAGCTGGTCGGCGAGCTCAACCAAGGCTGGGCGGTGGCGAAAGAGTTGCTTAAACATGAGCGCAAACTGATGTCGAGCATGAGCGCCATGGTTGAGAACGAGCAGGAGAGCATCGCCGAGCTAGCGAAAAAACACACCGCGGTCGACGCCGCAGGCAGGCTCACCGACGGCTCCCTGCGCCGTGACATCACCCGCCACCTAATGAACCAAGGTGCGCAAGATTTACTCAATGAGCGTCTCTACCACCAGGCTCGCGCCGGCGCCGTCGACCCCCGCTTGGGTATGACCATTAAACACATCGGCACCGCCGAGCTGCAGCGCAAAGATGAATTACTGCTGGAGATACTCGGCAACCGCGGCTTGAGCTGGGAGAACCCATCGACCTCTGAGAACGAGCACACCATTGTCAAAAACTGGGCTTACGACAAGGCTCACACCATTGCCGGCGGCACCTCAGAGATTCAGTTAAATATTATTGCCAAGCGCGCGCTCGGCCTGCCCGGCTGACCCGCTAAAGGATACCACCATGATTCTCAATGAAGAACAGACCATGTTGCGCGACACCCTGCGCGATTTTCTCGCCGAGCAAGCGCCGCCGTCAGCGCTGCGCAGCTGGCGCGATAGAGCGGGGGTGGCCAGCTTTGACGTCGAGCTCTGGCAGCAGCTCGCCGAGCTCGGCACAGCTGCGCTGGCGCTGCCCGAGCAGCACGGCGGCCTCGGTTTTGGCTACCTCGGCTTGGGCGCGGCGATGGAGGCGCTGGGCCGCAATCTCACCTTGACGCCGACGCTCGGCTCCAGCGTATTGGCGGCCGAGCTGATCAACCGTGCCGGCAGCGACCAGCAGCGCAGCGCGATGCTCCCCGCTATCGCCGCCGGCGAGGTATTTGCCGTAGCGGTTAACGAGGGCAGCCACTACCAACCCAATATGTTGGCGACCAGCTACCGCGATGGTGTACTCGACGGTGCCAAGACTATGGTGCTCAACGCCGATCTGGCCGCTCAGTGGTTAGTGGTGGCGCAGCGCGATGACCAGCAAGTAGTGGCGTTAGTCGCCGCCGACAGCCCCGGCATTGAGTGCACCACCGAGCAGTTGATGGACGGCAGCTGCGTCAGCACCGTGCACTTTAACCGAGTTGCAGTGACTGAGCTGCTGGGCGAGGGCGACAGCCGTGCCGCCATTGCTGCGGCGCTGGATATCGCCAGCGTTGCGGTGGCCGCCGAGCAGCTCGGCGGCGCCGAGGCACTGCTAGAGCAAACCGTGGCGTTTTTGAGTGAGCGCGAGCAATTTGGCGTTAAGATCGGTACCTTTCAGGCGCTGCAGCACCGTTGTGCACAGCTGTTCTGCGAGCTCGAGCTGGCCAAGAGCGCGCTCGCCGGCGCCCTCTTCCAACTCGACAACGGCGCCGATGATATTGCTCAGCTGGCCAGTCAAGCGAAAGCGCTGGCCAACGACATCTACCTAAAAATGAGCAACGAGGCGACTCAGCTGCACGGCGGCATGGGTGTCACCGATGAGATGGACATCGGCCTCTACCTTAAGCGCTCGCGGGTGACCAACCAGCTGTTTGGCGACAGCCGCTACCACTGCGACCGCTTCGCCACGCTGGGCGGCTACTAGCGTGTACTCACTGCTGGCGCTGTTTGACTCGCCGGCGCTGACCGCCTGCCCTACCGACGATGGTTGGTTGACACACTGGCAGCAGTGGCTGGCGCAACATCACAGCGCAGCGCTTGCCGCCATGCACTGGGCGCAAAGCGACGGTGACAGCCAACAGGCGCAGCGCTGGCAGCGCACCGCGCGGCCGCCGGCTACAGCGGCCCGACTGCTGTTAACCAGTGAAGATAAGTCCGCCTTGGAGCGTCTTGCCGCCCTGCTCGCGGCGCAACTGCCCGAACGCTGCGGGCTCTACCTGTGTCGCTACTACCAACCGCTCAGTGAACAGCAGCGAATCGGTGAGCGCGCGGCTGGCACCCTACAGCTGTGCAGCTTTAACGCCCTGCCCGAGCTCACTGCCGAACAGTTTCAACAGCGCTGGCTGCAGGCTCACACCCCGATCGCTATCGCTACCCAGTCGACCAGTCACTACCGCCAGCACCTGGTGCACACCACCCTGCTCGGCGACGCGGTCGACGCCATTGTCGAAGAGCAGTTCCCAGCCGCTGCCGCCGACTCACTGCAGCACTTTTTTAATGCCGTCGGCAACCCCGAGCAGCTGCGCCGCAACATGGCGGCCATGCAGCAGAGCTGCGCACAGTTTATCGACTTCAACACCCTTAACGTTATTCACCTCAGCGACTGGCCGATAGCCGTGGCCAACTGAGACTTACCCGCTACAGGAGCCACTATGACCACTCCCCCCAACAGTACCGACCACTCAGCGGCCAGCAACGAACTGGCCGGTAAGGTTGCCCTGATTACCGGCGCCGGCCAAGGTATCGGCCAGGGCATCGCCCTGTCGCTGGCCAAACGAGGCTGTCGGGTTGTCGCCGTCGGCCGCACGCTAGCCAAGTGTGAGGCGACCATCGCGCTCATCGACGAGCACTACGGCGTTGAGGGGTTGGCAATCGGCTGCGATATCGGCCAGCTCGAGGCGCTGCCGGGGGTGGTCGACCAGGCGGTCGAGCGGTTTGGTCGCTTGGATATTCTCGTCAATAACGCTGTCACTACCTCAATCGGGCCGCTGTTGGGCCAGACTACGCAGCAGGTGCAGACCACTTTCACGGTCGGCCCTATGGCCACCCTGAAACTGATGCAGCTCTGCCACCCGCACTTAGCCCAGCGCGGCGGCAGCATTATCAATATGGCCAGCTCTGCAGCAAAGCGGTGGGATATGAGCAACTACGGCGTCTATGCCGCCGAAAAAGAGGCGATTCGCGCCCTTACCCGCGCCGCCGCCAGTGAATGGGGCGCTGACAATATTCGCGCCAACTGTATTTTGCCGCACGCCAACTCGCCGGCGCTGGAAAAGTGGGCCACACACCGCCCCGAGGAGGCCGCCGCTTTTATCAAGACTATTCCGCTGCAGCGCATCGGCGACTGTCACAGCGATATCGGCGAGTTTGTCGCCCAGCTCTGCCTGCCGGCCAGCAGCTATGTCAGCGGCCAGAGCATCGCCGTCGATGGCGGTCAGGCCTGTATCGGCTAAGACCCACTGCTGAAAAAAAACCGCCACTGGTTTGCCAGTGGCGGTTTTTTTGTTTTGGCGTAAAGGCCCGCCAAAGGCGTGCCACAGCGCCTTACATCTCCCAGGTAATATCCAGACCGACGGTGCGCGGCGCACCGTACTGGTGTAGGTTTAAGCCAACAGAAGCTCCATAGTTGAAACCAAACACACCGTACTCTTCGTCGGTGATATTTTGTCCCCACAACGAAACTACCAGGTTGCTCGAGGCCATCGCCTTACTCCAACTCAAGCGAGCATTCACCAGGGTTCGCGAATCATTTTCATGCTGGGCGAACGTTACAGGGGTACTCACTCCACCAATCGTGTATTTGTCGACGGAGGCAGCGATGGGCTGTGTTTCGTCTTGATAACTCACGTTTGCAGAAAGCGAGAGCACGCCGTTAGCGCTGTCCATCAGCGTCCAATCCGCGCCCACCAGCAACTGATTGTCTGGAGAGAGGCCACGCTTGGCAATATCAGTCATATCCTGGGACAAATCTGCAGTAATGTTGGCCGGGTATTCGTCAAAATCACCGTCCATCGCTGTGTAGTCAATGCTCAGCAGCAAATTATCCGTTGGGGCCAACAGCAAGCTCAACTCAAGACCTTCGCGATCGGCTTGGCCCGCGTTAGCGATAGAACTACTGATGCTGCCGCCATCAGCTTCCAACGTCGAAACCTGCATGTCGTCATAACTATAGGAGAAGATGGCTCCATTTAGCTGTGCTTTGCCATCCCAGAAGGTGGTTTTTAGTCCCAACTCCATACTGGTAATGGTCTCTTCGTCAAAAGCATCAGCCGCTCCTGTAGCAAAGTTATAAACATCGCCATTAAATCCGCCGGAGCGATAGCCTGTCGAGTAAGTAGCGTACACGTTGGTGTCGTCATTGATGAAGTATTGAGCAGTCAGCTTACCGGAGAGATTGCTGAAATCTTCTTCAAAACTGTCACCGTAGTTGGCGCGCTCAGGCAGATCTAACGTCTCTGCGTTAGTAACATAGCTTTCGCCAAAGTCTACGCCCGCAAAGCCCAAGCTGAATGCATCGGTCATTCCGAAGAAAGACATACCCTGCCAGAGATAAGTGATCTCTTTGGTCTCTTCGGTATAGCGCAAACCGGCGGTCAGGGCCCACTTTTGCCCTGCTGGGCGCCAGGTAGCCTGCCCGAACAGTGAGGCAGCTTCGCTGGAAATGTCATAAGATTTGGTTTGCGAAGAGGCGAGTGGGAAAGTCGCTAACTGATGGTTGCGAAATTCAGCATCTGCATTGTAAAAATAAACGCCCGCCGCATAATCAAGATTGTCGGTAGAGCCAACAACCTGAAACTCTTGCGAGAACTGCTCATGGTCAATTGTCGCATAGGTATTAAACACCTCAGCGCGACCACGTTCATTAATTGCATCTATGATATCGAGGGCTTTAACAAATTGACCAGTTAAATCTGGGATTTGGTTAAAGAACAATCCACCGATGGTTAGCAGTTGAATACTACCCATTACACCGCCATCTACCGAATTGTTCATGCCATCTAAATCAGCATTGTTCATGCTGCTCACCTCTCTGAAACCGGTGATAGATTTCAGCTGCACACTGTCTGACAGGTCCCAAGTGAGAGAGAGACTATGGGCGTCGACCTCATTGGTAGACTCCGAGTTTGAATCACTCGAGCCAGAACTTGGCTTTGTATCGAAGTCTTGGCTGTTGGCCCAGTCAACATAGTCTTGAGTCCAACCGACAAACTGACTGACTTGATCAAAGCCAAAATCGCCGGGTGCCATTCCAGCCAGCACAAAACCAGCCACACCTTGTCCTGTGGCATTCACACTTTGAGTAATAGACGAACCTGTAATACTCACTGCATTGGGGAAACCATCAATCGCCGCAACTGCAGAGGCCATAGGATTAAAGCCGACCACACCCATCATTTGAGTGTGTTCATCAAGCTCGTCATGATTGAAGGCATAATCCAATGAAAGAGTTTCGGTCGGTTCAAAGCGTGCGGCAAAACGGTAGCCCTGACGATCGATATTCTCAAAGCCGCTTTGAGCAGAATTGGTGTTGCTGTAAAGATCATCTCGCTGACGGCTATAGGCCGACACCGCCACACCGAGAGTATCGGAGACCGGCACATCAAAGCGCATGCTTAAGCTCTCGTGGCCTTTGCTACCAATACCCGCCTTAATTTTGGCTGCGGCCTCTTCGCCGGGCTTTTTGGTTATGAAGTTAATGGCACCGCCGGTGGAGTTGCGGCCATACAGCGTACCCTGTGGGCCTTTGAGCACTTCAACACGCTCAAGATCCATGGCATCGACACCGGTACCCGCTGCGACACCGAGGTAGACGCCATCGACATAAATAGCGTTGGCCGGATCGCTGGAGGGGCTATTGGAATTGCCAGAGCCGATGCCGCGAATGTTGACACTGATATTACCCCGCGAAGATGGCGCCTCATAGCCAACCACACCGGGAACTTTTTCGAACAGATCAGAAATGCTTGAAATGCCTTTCTGTTCAATCATGTCTGCAGTTAGGGCATTAATAGCAATTGGGGTCTCTTGCAGGTTCGCTTCACGCTTTTCTGCCGTAACAATCACTTCTTCAATAGCGGCATAAGCACCGCTGGCGGTCATCAGCGCCATTACTAGCGCGGTCTTTTGGAATGGTTTAGCAATACTCATAGGTGTCCCCTTTAGGTGTTGTTGTTACATCTAGTGCTACTTAGCTAGCCGGTATGACCGGCTTTATTAGTTGAGCCTTTTATCGCCGGCAAAGGCCACTACGTTATCCGGTGCGGCAATCTGCCCCGCCGGAGTGCGGTCTAACTGACCGCGAAAGTGTCTACTCAGATCGCCAAAGTAGGTCGGCAATATTTTACGCTGTGTAAAATACCAGCCATTGTCGTCACAACTGAACTGGTCTGAGTAGCGACCACTCATAACCACTTGCTCATGCTCACCCTCTAGCGCCTGCCTAACCACAAACTGGGACCTAGCGAGTGCAGTACCATTGCTCTGATCCAGATCTATGATTACGTTGGTAACAGAGTGTGCCGTACAAGGCGTTCCCGTGCTTGGGTAAATAATAATCTGTTTGAGGTAAAAATCTTTAAGCGAGCCATAACCCTTGACCTGCCAGCCACTGGGCAATGAAACCACCTGACCACGTTCAAACAGCCGTGCTAAGCCGTCTATATCGCCGCTATCTATGCTTTCAGCATAGCGATAGATTAACTGCTCTATTGCTCGATAATGGTCCACAGGCTCTCGCATTTCAGGGGATGTTTAGTGCTTCAGTCTTTGCTTATTTAAAACTCAACCCAGATTAAAATTGAGGTTAAGTCAACAGTAAGACGCCTCCACTGGCGCCAATAGAACTTAAAAATTCAACCTGATAGACCAAAACAACCACTTCAACCCACTTCACTGAGGCTGGTTGTCGCATAGCTGCTGGCGGCGAGATTGTCCCGATAAGCTTTCGGTGTCATGCCGGTCCAGTGACGGAACGAGCGGACAAAGGAGCTCGGCTCAGCAAATCCTAAAAGCTCTGCGAGGTCATTTACTTTGATATCAGTCTCGCCTAACTGCTGGATCGCTGACTCGCAGCGGACTTGATCTTTAATAATTTGAAAACTGGTCTCTTCGCTAAGCAGGCGTCGCCGCAGACTCGACTCAGAAAGGTGCAGGCGCTCTGCAATGTCGCCAAAGCTGGGCATACCCAAACTAAAGTCGGTACCTAGCAGCCCTTTGATTGCTGCACTAATAGATGAAGGCTGACGCTCAATCGAGGTTAGCTGATAAACACTCTCGTCGAGAAACTGTTGCAGCGAAGAGTGATTTTGCACCAGTCGGTAATCGAGCGCCGCAGCCGGAAACTCAATGCAGTTTTGGCGCGCATCAAACTCTACCGGAGCATTGACGGCAGACTGCAGGTTTTTTGTGTAGCTAGCGCCAATCGGTTCAGCGGCGACAAATACTCGGTAGGTTTCAAGCGCATGGCCAACCAACCAACCACTGAGACCGTGCCACAGTAGTAACCCACTGGCCCGAGCAACTGTGGTAAGCGAACTCGCTCTTGGCCAACCTGGCGGGATCAGCAATGGCGAAATATTTTCGGTATCTATATCGTAGTGAAGGCGTGCAAGAGCACCTTGTTTGTGCAAACGCACCCTGTGCCCTGTCAGTCGCTGGGTCGCTTGACCAAAGCGCTCGGCGCGAGATAAGGCTTCCCCCAAGCTGCTGGCTGAGATTAGTGCATGACAAAGAAATTCGAATAGATCACTGCCCAAACCGGCCGCCCATGGAATGGTAGTGGCCTTATCTTGCAGCCTTTTTACCGCTGCTTGGTAGAGCCGCGAATAATGCAAGGCTGATAGCCCCTGACCTGCCTTGAGATTCTGCAGTTGCGAGACAGTCAAACCCGCATCAGCAATAACTTGGCTGGCATCGACTTCTAAGCGCTCTAAATAATCGATGAGGTCGTGAAATTTACTGGCAGCAACACTGATATACTCCATCACCCACTCCTGCAAACGGCTCAGTTGACCTTATTAGTCAACGATAACGGCCGATCTTGCTCTTCTTTTTATTTGCTGGTTGATTAAATTAGCTTGCAGTACGCTTCGAGTATTAAACCTTCGGCGCCTTTTCTCAATAGCGAGCAACTTTGCGGGATAACTCAAACGGAGTAGCCGAGTAAACTGACAGGCGCTAATACGACGTTATCTAATCGGGGTTGGCGCGCTACAACTAGAACTGCAATGCCTAAAAAGGGACTAATATGAGTTTTTCGGCACTCACCTCACCGCTAAGCTTGGCTGGCATGACAATAAAAAACCGCTTTGTTATGACCGCTATGGGCAGCAACTTCGCCGAGCCCGACGGCCGCTGTGGCGAGAAGCTAAAGGCCTACTACCAAGCGCGGGCGGCCGGCGGCTGTGGCCTGATCATTGTCGAGACCACCTCGATCGCCTACCCAGCCGGCTGCTCTATGCCCAACATGGTCGGCGTTAGCGGCGAGCAATTTCTGCCCGACTTGGCCGACTTGGCCACCAGAGTGCAGGCGCACGGCTGTAAAATAGGGTTGCAGCTCAACCACTCCGGCAAGGTATCGCAAGAGGATGTCGCCGCTGGGCGACCGCTGTTAGTCCCGTCGCTACCGAAAAAATCCAGCAACGATATGATGCCACTGCTGACCCGCGAGGAGCTTGGCAACTTTATTAAGATGGCCGGGCCCGACGGCAAAGGGCCGCGCTTTCAGGTAATGGAGCAGAGCGATATCGACGCCCTGGTGGCGCAGTTTGCCGCCGCTGCCGCGCTCACCCAGCGCGCCGGATTTGACTGCATAGAGCTCCACGCCGGCCATGGTTATGTACTGTCGTCGTTCTTATCGCCGGCCAGCAACCAGCGCCAAGACCGTTATGGCGGTTCGCTGGCAAACCGCGCGAGGCTGATGGTTGAGGTGATCACCGCCATCCGCGCTGAGGTCGGCCCCGACTTCCCGCTCATCGTGCGGCTCGACGCCTGCGAGTACCGCATCGACGGCGGTATCACGGTCGACGACTTTATCGCCGCTGCCAAACTGGCGGTGGCCGCCGGTGCCGACGCCATCGATGTCAGCGCCTACTCCAACACCCAAAAGGGCCAAGCCTTTACCGAGGCGCCGCTGGTACACAGCGAGAGCGGCTATGTCGACTTTGCGCGCCGTGCTAAACGCGAGCTTGCGGTGCCAATTATGGCCGTTGGCCGCATCGAAATAGACAGCGCCGAGGCCGACATCGCCGCCGGCCACTACGACCTGCTCGGCTTGGGCCGCAAGATTATTGCCGATGAGCAGCTGCCCAACAAAATTGTCGCCAACCAAGCAGAGCAGGTGCGCCCGTGCATCTACTGCTACATCTGTGTCAGCCAGATTTTTGTCAACCAGCCACTCTGCTGCGCAGTCAATGCCAGCGTTGGCCGCGAGCAGACGCCACTGATCGCCTCGACCGCTAACCAGCCTCGGCACGCGGTGGTGGTTGGCGGCGGCCCCGGTGGTATGGAGAGTGCGCGGCTGCTGGCCGAGGCCGGCTGGCGGGTATCACTCTTTGAGAAAGAGCCGCAGCTCGGCGGCACTGCCCGCATTGCCGCGCTGGCCTATGAACCCAACGGCCGCCTGATCGATTACCTAAGCGGCGAAATTGCCCGTCTCGGCGTTGCCGTGCAGACCAGCCGTGCGCTGGACAGTGCCCAGCTGCAGGCGCTCGGCGCCGATGCGGTGGTGGTCGCCTGCGGCGCCGACCGCACCGCCCCTGAGTTTAGCGGCCAACATCAGCAACACGTTTTTGACGGCGAAGAGATGCGCGGCTTGCTGCTCGGCGGCGACAGCCGCGGGCTGAAAAAACTCAATCCGCTCTACCGGTTGCTGGTGCGTGCCGCGCAAGCCAGCGGCCTGTTGCGCTCGATCGGCCTGGTGCGGCTGCTGAGCCGCGTGTGGATGCCGCTCGGCCACCGCGTGGTGATTGTCGGCGGCGGTCTGGTCGGGGTTGAGCTGGCCGAGTTTTTAGTTGAGCGCGGCCGCAAGGTCACCGTCCTCAATCTCGATGCAACACTGTCGCCGGAGCTGAGCATCGTGCGCCGCGCCAAAGTGATTCTCGACCTGCGCGAGCACGGTTGCGAGCTCTACAACCGCTGCGACAACATCGCCATCGGCCGCCACCGGGTCGACTACCAGATCAAAGGGGAGACGCACAGCGCCGCCGCTGACAACGTAATTATTGCACTGGGCGCCAACCCCAACAGCGAGCTGGCCGATAGCTTGCGCGCGCAGGGCCAGCGGGTGGTGACAGTGGGCGACTGCAGCGGTATTGGCTACATCGATGGCGCCATTCTCAGCGCCCGCGAGCAGGTGGCGACGCTACTGGCCAGCTAACTCTTGGCGAGGTGCAGGAAAACTGGCACCTCACCGCCGCCGTCGACCTCAAGCGTGGCGCCGGAGACATAGGCCGACTGCTCGCAGCTCAAGTAGAGCGTCGCCGCGGCGATATCTTCAGGCTCAGCCATGCGCCCTAGCGGCAGCATGGCGGCAATATTGCGATAGCCCTCAGCACCGCCGTAGTGCTCGGCAGCGGCGGGGTTGTTGACCAGACCGACAATAATGGCGTTGACGCGCACCGTCGGCCCCCACTCCATCGCCAGCGACTTGGTCGCCGACAACAGGCCCGCCTTGGCGGCGCCATAGGCCATGGTGCCGGGCGCCGGGCGGGCGCCGGCGACGCTGGCAATATTGACGATATTGCCGATGCCGTCACAGCGCTGCATGGCGCAGTAGGCCTGCTGGGCGAGCACCAGCGGTGCGGTTAAGTTGAGCGCAATAATCTTTTCGGTGAGCGCCGCCGGGGCAGTGGCGGCCTCGACCCCGGGGGTGCCGCCGGCGTTGTTGACCAGCACATCGAGCCGGCCAAACTCGGCCACAGTGGCATCGACCACCTGCTGCGACTGCGCCGGGTCGCGAATATCGGCGGCGACAAAATAGGCTTGGCGGCCGTTGACCGCGATCGGTTGCGCGGGCGGGCGGCGTCCACAGATAACCACCTGCGCGCCGGCCGCCAAGTAGGCGCTGGTAATGGCGCGGCCGATAAAGCCGCCACCGCCAGTGACGATAACCACCTTGCCGGCGAAATTCTGCTCTGCTTGATTGCTCATAGTGACTCGCTATCGGTTACAGGTATGGGGGGTGGATGGTGGCGGTGTTGTCGATGGCGATGGCAGCACCGTTGATGTGTTTGGATTCATCGCTGGCCAAAAACAGAATGGTATTGGCGATATCCTCCGGCTGACAGATAAACGGCGCGGTGCGCTGGTACTGCTGCTTGTCGGCGGCCGGCAAGCTGGCGGCGATCTCGCGAACCATGTCGGTGTTGATACCGTCGGGGTGGATGGAGTTACAGCGCACCCCGCGCCCCTGCTGCTTGCAGAGCACCGCGGTGCTCATGGTAAGGCTTCGCACCGCCGCTTTGGCGGCGGTGTAGGCGCAAAACTGCGGCATACCCATCAGCGCCGATGAGGAAGAGAGGTTGATAATTGAGCCGCCATCTTGCTCAGCCATTAACGGCAGCAGCGTTTTAATGGCTAAAAACACCGAACCGGCATTCACCGCCATCATCTGCTGCCAGCCCTCTACACTCTCATCGACGACACTGGCGGCTTGCAAAATTGCGGCGTTATTGACCAGAATATCCAGCCGGCCGTGGCGCTCGCGCAGGCTCTGCGCCAAGCTCTGCCAGCCCTCGGCAGAGCTGACATCTTGCTGGAAAAATTCCACCCCGAGCTGCTCGGCACTGGCGGCGCCGCGCTCGGCATGGATGTCGGTGATGATCACGCTGGCGCCCTCGGCCTGCAGCCGCTTGGCTGTTGCCAAGCCGACGCCGCGCGATGCGCCGGTCACCACTGCGACTTTTCCCGATACTCTCACACTGTTCTCCTCACTACTCTGAATGGACTAGCCAAGCGGCTGGCCGCTACTGGGGTATCGTGCAAAATAACCGACACCATTACTACTGCGACAATTTGGAGCGCCTATGTCTACGCCACCTGTTCAGCTGGTCGTCAACCACCCCAGCGAGCTACTCGACACCGTCGGCCAAACGATGGGACCGACCCCACCCATGGTTATCGACCAGCAGCGCATCGACCAATTTGCCGAGGCCACCGGCGACCACCAGTGGATCCATGTCGACCCGGTGCGCGCCGCCGACGGCCCTTTCGGGGCCACGGTCGCCCACGGCTACCTGACGCTGTCACTGGCCAACCTGTTTCTGCCGCAGCTGCTGCAGGTCAACAATGTCTCGATGGGGGTCAACTACGGCGCTGACACTATTCGCTTTCCCAATGTGGTGCGAGTTGGCAGCCGCATCAGCGGCCGCGGCGAGGTGATCTCGGCTGAGCCGCACAAAACCGGTGCCAAGCTGGTGGTGCGCATTACCATCGAGGTCGAGGGTGAACAGCGCCCCGCCTGTATTGTCGACACCATCAGCCTGTTTTACCCGTAGCAGGCGCGCCGGTAGCGCCACACAGCGCTGCCGGGCAACCTCAATCTAGCTTGAACACTCGGCGGGCGTTTTCGCGCAAAAACTTTGGCCACACCTCGTCTTTAAAAGGCACATTGGGCATATCGGCAAAGATACGCTCCAGCGACAGCCCCATCGGGAAATAACCGGCGTACATCACCTTGTCGGCGCCGCGGGTGTTGGCAAACTTAACAATATTCTCCGGGTAGTGCTTGGGGGCAAAGGCGCTGGTCATGTAGTAGAGATTGGGGTACTTGAGCATCAGCTTCCAGGCCAGGTCGGTCCACGGCTCGCCGCCGTGGCGCATCACCACGTTGAGCTCGGGGAAGAACCAACAGATCTCATCCAAGTGCTCGACCTTTTGCGGCTCCATCGGGATCCGCGGACCCGGCACACCGACACAAGGACAGAACGGGATATCTAAGTCGATGCAGGTGACAAACACCGGGTACCAGCGCTTATCGGCCAGCGACACCTGCGGGCAGAGCCCTGACGGGAACGCGGTGACTGCCTTGAGATCGTACTCCTGCTTGAGCCGGCGAATCTTGCGCACCTCTTCCATACCGCGGTTGGGGTTGGCGTCGTAGCAGGCAATGAAGCGGTCGGGGTGGCGTTTAACCGCCTCGTTCTGGGTGAAGTACTGGTCTTCGTCGACGCCGATCATCGCTTTTTCAATACCAAACTCATCCATCTTGTCGACGGTGTAGGCGATATAGTCGTCCTGCTGGCCGGTTTTGGGCAGGTCTTTGAACATATACTGCGCCGGCATCTGAAACATGTCGCGGCTCTGCTGATCCATCAGCAGCGGTTTAATAAAGTCGTAGTAATCGGAGGTGTCGTTGTTCGGCACCGCCATCATTAAATCTATAATTCCAATATCGTTGGGCATCGCCATGCGGCGTCTCCTTTCAAAGGCCCGCTCAAGCGAGCGCGGGGTAGTCGGTGTAGCCGGCGGCGCCGGGGGTGTAGAGGGTTTTAAAATTAATCTTATTGAGCGCTGCGCCGCTGCCAATCCGTTCGACAAAGTCCGGGTTGGCAATGAACGGGCGACCAAACGAGACCGCCGCCAGCTCACCGGCGGCAATCGTCTGCTCGGCCTCGGCGGCGTCATAACTGTCGTTGCCGATAATTGCGCCATTAAAGTGGGCGCGCGCCAGCGCCAAGTTGTCGATACCGGTGCTGGCCATGCGGATCACATGTAGGTAAGCCAAGCCGAGCGGTTCGATCTGCTTGAGCAGCTCGGCAAAGGTCTGCTCGGGGTATTCATCGTACAGATCGTTGAACGGGTTGCCGGGGCAGATACGCAGCCCGACACGGCCAAAACCGATCGCGCCGCCGATGGCGGTGAGGGTCTCGACCACCAGCCGCACGCGATTTTCAACGCTGCCACCGTACTGGTCTTGACGCTGGTTGCTGCCGCTACTGAGAAACTGCGCCATCAGGTAGCCGGAAGTGCCGTGCAGTTCGACGCCGGCAAAGCCAGCGGCAATAGCATTTTTAGCCGCCTGGACATGCTCTTCAATCAGCGACGGAATCTCTTCAGTGGCCAGCGCACGCGGTGTCGCCATCGCCTGCATACCGGTTTCGGTAAAGATCTCGGCGTTGCAACGGATCGCCGAGGGGGCGACAAACTCACCGCCGGCCGCTTTGTTGTCGGCGTGGCCGACGCGGCCACAGTGCATAATTTGACAGATCATCGAACCGCCGCGCTCGGCCACCGCCGCGGTCACTTGGCGCCACGCCGCCACCTGGGCGTCGCTGTAGATACCCGGGGTGCGGCAGTAACCCTGCGCGGTCGGTGAAGGGTGTACCCCCTCGCTGATAATGACCCCGGCGCTGGCGCGCTGGCGGTAGTACTCCACCTGCATGGCGCCGGGCAGATCGCGCTGCTCGACCCGGCTGCGAGTCATCGGCGCCATCACGACGCGGTTGCGCAGCACAATGTCGCCAAGCTGCAGCGGCGCCAATAGATGTGGCAGTTGGCTCATAACTCTCTCTCCTCTGGCCCGCTCAGCGGGTTTTAATTTTCGGCGCCGCGGTGTGGCCGCGCATGGTCATCAAGAACTGCTCGGCCGGAGCCGGCGGCGCTACAGTGGGCAGCTCGTCGCTGAGTGGCGTCTGCCAGAATTCCTGCCATGACGGCCACAAGTCGTGGTAGGCACCGGCGTAGTGGTCGCGATCTGGCCAACGCATCTTATTGTCGCCAACCGGCGGCTTGTTGAGGTCGGTGGCGTACCAGTAGCAGGGCAAACGGCGCTTGAAATACCAGCGGCCGTCGATGCGCTGATAGTTGTCCCAGTAGATCATCTGCATGATCACCCACTCAATGTCGCCGTTGGCCGTCGGAGTTTCGTGCTCGTTTTTCGAGTAGACCACACCAACCGCCTGGTCGGGGTCGGTAAACTCAATAATGTGGTTGCCGATGTGGTGCGAGGTGCCGGTAAATTGGTTGCGCATGGTCTCGTCGAGCCACTTTTTAAGATGGGCGCGGCCGCTGCTGTTTTTGCCCACTTTGACATCCTCTGGGAAGAGATTGACCATCGCATCCAAATCGCGCATATCCAGCGCCAGTGAGTATTTCGCCGCCAGCTGGCGGATCTCATCCAGTGACTCCAGTCGATCGATGCGCTGCTGTAAAGTTTTTGCTGATGTCTCTATACTCATAGTCTTTTCACTTATTGTATGTTGGCGGCAGCTCGGCCGGCCACACGCCCACTAAAACTGGCGTCGCCAATCGAGATGCCTGAACAGTAACCGTCGCCGCGGCGCGGCACCCCACACGCTGTTCGGCCAGCGGCAAACAGACCAGCGATAGGCTGTTCACTGCCATCTAGCACCGCGCCGTCGACGGCAGTTTTGAGCCCTCCAAGGGTGAAATAGGGCATATGCACACCTCGCCCTGGGGTGCAGTCGAGTGCCACCAGCGGCCAATCCAGCATTTTCAACCAATCGCTGTGTTTATGAAACTGCCGATCTTCACCGCGTGCCACGCCATGGTTGTAGAGCTCGATACACTGCTGCAACAGGTGGCTGTCTAATTGCAGTTCGCAAGCCAGCTCTACGACACACTCACCAGTACCAGCCACTGGCGCACCCAAGTATGAACGCGTTTCATAATCGCCATAGTCATCGATGTTTAACAAAAGATAGATGCGCTCACCGGGCTGGCGCAGCAGCGCCGAACCGACTCGACCATGGTAGGCATCTTCATTGATGAAGCGCTGACACTTGTCGTTAATAAAAATGCCGAAGGTGGTGCTGGCCGGCGGGTAAAATGGCAAGCTGACAAAGCCCTCGTGCATGTTAATAGCGACTCCACCCGCCGCCACCCCCATGGCGATACCGCTGCCGGTATCGCCGGGGTTGCCAACCGGCACCGTACAGCGCAGCAGATCGGGAGCGTACTGCTCAACCATTGTTTGGTTCATCACAAAGCCTCCAGCACAGAGCACCACGCCACGCTCGGCGCGGACAAACACCTCTTGCATATCTATGCGAAAGACCACCCCAACTACTCGCTTAGCATCGCCACTGTGGTCAATCACTAAGCGCAGCGCGCGGCTATCAAAAAATTGCGCAATACCGCGCGCCGCGATGGCCGCGGCCAAAGTACCGATGAACAGCGGTCCGCCGTTGTCACCTTTGACCTGCAAGTTGTGGCCACGCGGCGCGGGGGGCGCCAACTGGTTGAATGGGTGGCTTTTTTCATTGCCGGTGTATAGAAGGCAGTCGTCGCTCAACGCCATCATCGCCCGCTGCTGGTACTCACTGTCTTTAAACGGCACCCCAAGCTCCACCAACCAATTAAAGTGGTCGACACTGCCATCGCAGTAGGCGCGAATTTTAGCGCTATCCGCTTGCGGGCCGTTGCTGGCCATCAGGTAGTCGTACATCGCCTGCGGGGTGTCGTGGTAGCCACAGGCTTGTTGCACCCGGGTGCCACCGCCGAGGTAGAGCTCTGCCGATGAGAGCGCCGTCGACCCACCAGGGGCCGAGGCGAGATCAAATATAGCCACATTAGCACCAGCATCGTGGGCGGCAATTGCGGCACTGGCACCGGCACCACCATAGCCTACCACTACCACATCGAACTGATGATCCCAACCAACCACATGGCTGGCGTCTAGAGTGGCATTAGCTGAAGTGAACATCGAAAGACCTTATCTGCGGCTCAAATAATTTTCATTGTTGTCGTGCTAAATTACTCAAATGGTGCCACCGGCACACCCCACAAATGGACGATGTGGCTAGCTGGTTAGCGCGACACCACTAGAGGTAGAAAGTGACGGAGCAACTAGTCCGAATGCGGGTATCTGCCACCACAGCCTTTGATTACATTACCCAGATCAATAATAACCGCGCAAGCTCTCCCGCTCTGCGCGCCAGCACAGAGGAACGGCTATGCAGTGGTACACCGGCAACACCTTTTACGACACCGCCCTGACTTTTGGTTTTGTCTACGCGGCGCTAATTTTTGTCGGCAGCTTTTTTGGCACCGCCGCCTACGGCGGCCGCTTTGGTGGTGGCAAAAAACGCAAAGGCATTAAGCTCAACTCAAAAGTAGGCTGGGTAGTTATGGAACTGCCCGGGCTGCTAGTGTTCCCTATAGTCTTCTTTCAAGGCGCCAATGCCTGGCAACCGGTGCCACTGTTTTTCTTGGCGGTGTGGATGTTCCACTACACCAACCGCGCGCTGGTCGCGCCACTGCTGATGCGTGTACAACCGGGCAGTGAGTCCTCGTTTGCGCTCAATGTGGTCATCGCCGGCTGGCTAACGCTGCTGCTGCACGGCTACTTCAATGCCGAGTACATCGCTGAGCTGGGCAGCCACTACACCGTTGACTGGTTCAGCGACCCGCGCTTTATCATCGGCCTGGCGATCTATCTGTTTGGGTTTACGCTGAACGTGCACTCCGACTACATTTTGCGCAACTTGCGCTCAAAGAACCCGTCGCCGGACGAGCCGCGCTACAAGATCCCCTACGGCGGCGGTTTTAAGTTTGTCAGCTGTCCACAGTACCTCGGCGAAATCCTCTCGTTTGTCGGCTTTACCGTGATGACTTGGAATTTTGGTGCGGTGTTTGTGTTGGCGATGACCGTCGGTAACTTGGTGCCGCGCGCCATCTACACCCACCGCTGGTTCCACAAGACTTTCCCGGAGTACCCGACCGAGCGCAAAGCGATTATCCCCGGCATCTTGTAAGCCACTCTGACCCACAAAAAAAGCGAGGCGTTGAGCCTCGCTTTTTTTGCACTCGCCGTTACTCAGGCTGCCACAACGCCAAGATACCGCGGCTGGTAACGACATAGGCGGTGCCGTCCGGGGCCAAAGTAATTGGTGCCCAATTGTTATTGAACACCGCACCGTAACCGGTGGGCAGCTCGACCACCGTTTCACCGCTGTGCACATCTAACCCGACCAGCGACCAGAGCCGCTCGCCGCTGGCCTCGAGGGCAAAGGCGTAAAAATAAGCGACGCCAATAGAGGCGGCCAATTTGGGCACCGAGGAGGGGGCATTGATCGCCGAGCGCCACACTGTGGTGCAGCTGCCGGTGGCCGGATCGACATCAATGCGCTCGACACCACCCGGCATCAATGACCAGTCGTTGTCGCCGTAGACACTGCTGTAACCGGCGTTGTTCTCAACAATAACCGTGTGATTGTAGGCGATCATCGAGTTGTCGGTAGCCGAGCCGCCAGGGATAAATAGTGGCACTTGGCAGACCAGCCGGTCTGTTGCCGCGAGGCGCTCGTAGATCAACAGGTTAATCTGCTGGACGGCGTTGTCGGTAATAGTCAGATAGCGCGAAAACAGCGTGGGTGTGTTGCCGCTGCCCTGGTTGATCGAGCCCACCTTGCGCCCACTGCCGCGGTCGTAGGGCTCGCGCCAGCGCACCAGCGGGTTGCCGTCGGGGCTTTTATCCAGTGCGTAGAGGGCGTGATCTGAGACCAAATAGACGCCGTCCGCCGCCACCGCGAAGCCATTTTGCACCTCTTCGCCGGCCAGCGTTATCGCCGCTACCCTACCACTGCTGGTATCGACGGTGCCGATGCGGCCATAGCGGCTGGCCCACCACAGGTCGCCAGTGTGGTCAGGCAGCACGGCGGTGATCATGTCGCACTCGCCGGAGGCGAATGGGTTGGTTGGCCGCAAGCAGTCACTGGGCACTACGCCGCTGAGATCCCACTGCCGATCGAGATAAAACTCCCACTCGCCGCCGGCCAGCTGGCGGTGGCCAAGACGAAGAATGCGATTGAGATTGTCGACTAACACCACCCGGTCCTGATCGTCGAGATAGAAGTAAGCGCCGGAGCTGTCATTCATGATAATCGAGCGGTCCCACGCCAACAGCGCCTGATAGCTGGAGGAGCGCACCGGCATACGGTACTCGGCGAGCAGCTCAAGGGTGCGCGGCTGCAGCAGCTGAATGCGAAAGCCGTCTAGCTTGGCGCAGAGCAGAATCAGCTTGCCATCGCCGGTAAATGTGTTGGTGGCGCACTGACCGCCCAACCGTTTGGCACCCAACCTCGAGCTCTGCACCACTGCGCTAGCGGTCGGCGCTCTGCTGTGATGGACATCGCTGTTGTAGCTGTCGCTGTGCATCGAGTTGCGACCGGCGGGCGCCATGTAGGGGTGCTCGACCGGGGCGACGGCCACTGGCTTGGACTGCCAGTGCGGCGCCGTGTAAGCGGGCGGCAGCGGCTGCGACCCCGGCAACGGTGTGGCGCCCCGCTCGCTGCTGCAGGCGACCAGAGTCACTGCGGCGATTAAATAGCTGAGTTTGACTGTTGTTTTCCCCAAAAAAAAGCGCCACCAAGGAGGGCAGCGCTGTTAAAAATAACCTCGGCAGATCGCTGGTTACTCGACCAGGAACTGGCCGTACCACTTTCTGAACTTAGCGAACGGGCCGTCGCCATCGCAGAGCAGCGGCTTGGCGTAGTACTTTTTGCGGTCCCAGATGATCTTATCCTCCGCCATCTGCTGGCAGATATTGTCGACCAGCGCCTTGCCAAAGCGCGCCATCATCTCGTTGACCGGCTTGGGCTGGATAAAGGTGTAGTGAGCGCGGGTCAGTTGACTGGTGATCGGCGTCACATTGGCGATAAGGACTGTATCGACCAGCCCTTTAAAGCGCACTACCGCCAACCCAGGGCCAAAGTTCATATTTTCTATGGTGCCATCGACAATCCCCTGCGGGGTGGTGTTGCGGGTGCGCAAGAAGCCGCGGCGGTGGTAGCCGTCAAACTCCAACACATCGGCATCCGGGACATCGTCGGTGCCGTGGACAAACTTAAAGTGGGCCGGGTCGACAGCGTTCTCGCCAATCTCCTCCATGTGGGTACCAATGTCCCAATTAAAGCGCGCCGGCTCTCCCCACTTATCAGCGTCATCGAGCAGTTCGTCAATCTGGGTCGGCTCAAACAGCGGCTCGACGCCGTGCGGGTGGTACCAGACCAAGATTGAGCCGTTGAGCTCGCGCACCTGCCAGCAGCCCAACACCTGCTCACCGCGCGCCACTCGCGGCGGCATATTTTTCGCATAGGGGATATCGGTGCACTGCCCTTCGCCGTTGAACGCCCAGCCATGGAAGGGGCAGACGATGCTCTCACCAACGACCGACGAGCCGCCGCCGGCTTGGTCGCGAATGCCGTACCCGAGGTGCGCGCCCATGTGTGGGCAGTAGGCGTCGACTACGCGAGCGACACCTGACTCCGTGCGAAACGCCACCAGCTCTTGGTCAAAGTAGGTGAGCGGTGTCGACTGCCCCGCCTCTAACTCGTGGGAGTAAAGGACGTGGTACCAGCCCCACGGCATTGGCAGCGGGATCGGGTTGGTGCGTTTGTCAGTAGTGATTAACATAGCGAGCTCCTAGTGCAATAACTGGAATTACTTAACGGCGGCGCCGCCATCGACAGAGAGAATTTGCCCGGTAATAAAAGAGGCGCGATCAGAGCAGAGGAAGACCACCGCCTCGGCGATCTCCTCCGGCTCACCCAAGCGGTTCATGACTGCCGCCTGTTTGAGCCCCTCGGCAATTTTTGGCTGCTCGGCAAAATACTGCTCGACGCCGGGGGTGCGGATAACGCCCGGCGACACCGCGTTGATGCGAATGCCTTTGTGGCCGTACTCGGTGGCGGCGCTTTTGGTCAACAGGTTAACGCCGCTCTTGGCCGCGGCGTAAGCGGTATTAAAGCGCTGGCCGCGCAGTGACGCGTTGGAGGAGATATTGACGATACTGCCGCCGCCCTGCTCCAACATCAGCGGGATCTGATACTTCATACAGAGCCAAGTATTGGTAAGACAGAGCTCCAGGGTCTGGTCGAAGACCGCTTTGTCAAAGGTGTGTATCGGGCCTGAGCCACGGCTGACCGCCGCGCTGTTGCAGGCGATATCGAGACGGCCGTACTGCGCTGTGGTGAACGCCATCAACTCAGCGACCTTGGCCTCGTCGGAAACATCAGCGGCAAAAAATTGCGCGTCGCCGCCAGCGGCGCGGATCAGCTCAACGGTCTCGTTACCGGTCTCCTGATTGAAGTCGGTCACCACCACTTTGGCGCCCTCGCGGGCAAATGCGACGGCAATGGCGCGACCGATACCGCCGCCCGAACCGGTGACGACACCCACTTTATCTTTTAACAATTGCGACATAACAAGGCCTCAAATAACTTTACTGTAGTCTAATTTTTAACTATGGTATATCCTTATTTTAGCCGTTGGCAAGTACTAAATAGACCATCACCCAGCGAGAGACACTGTGCCCCACCGCACCGCTACAGACAGCTTTGAAAGAGCCCCCGACCAGTGCGGCGCAGCGCTGGAGTCCCTACGCGACCGCAAAAAACGCCTCACCCACCAACGCATCTGCGTTGAAGCCGGCGCGCTGTTCGCTGCCCAAGGGGTGGCGGCGACCACCGTCGACAGTATTGCCGCTGCTGCAGAGATCTCGAAACCGACCTTCTTCAACTACTTCGCCAGCAAACAGGCGGTATTGCATAGTCTCATCGAAGAGATGGACCGGCAGTTCATCGCCTACATCGACGCCGAACTGCAGCGCCCCTGCAGTACCGAGGCACGCATCGAGAGCCTGATGCGCCGCTCCGCTCGCCATATCGCTAAAAATACCTCGTTAACGCGGCTGATGCTGGTCGAGGGCATGTCAGGACTGGCCGATCAACGCACCTCCACAGACCGCATGGCGCGCCTCAACAGCGCCATGGCGCGGCTGGTCGAAGCCGGTCGCAGGCAGGGTGATGTCGATCGGGCTGCACAGGTCGCTGTGCAGGTACAGATTTTGGTCGGCAGCTATCTCTATGCACTGCTGAATTGGCTCAACGTGGAAGATCTCGATCTATTTACCACCCTGGAGCAGAGCGCAAAATTACTCGCCAACTCACTGCGGGCACCCGCCTGAACATCAACCATTCTCACCTACTAATCTGCCATTAAGAGGTCGCTATGCTACTAGATGCATTTAAACTCACCGGAAAAACTGCCTTAGTCACCGGTGCCGGCAAGGGCATTGGCCGTGCCATTGCGCTCAGCTACGCCGAACTGGGTGCCAACATCATCGGTATCGCCCGCAACCAACAAGAACTCGACAGCTTGGCAGAAGAGGTGCGCGGGCACGGTGTCAAGGCGCTGATGATCACTTGCGACATCACCGATCAACAACAGCTCGACCAAGTGCCGGAGAAAATTGCCGCCGAATTTACCGCTCTGGATATTCTGGTCAATAACGCCGGTGCCGCCGGTCGCGGCTGGGGCAGTTTAGAAAAGGTCGACCGTCAGCGTTTTGAGGACACACTGACCATCAACCTCACCTCGGCATACTCGCTGATACACGGCTGCCTGCCGCTGCTGCGCCAAGGCCGCGAGGCGGCGATTATCAATGTCTCATCGGCACTGTCGTGGATGGTAGATAAAAACTTCTCCGCCTACGCCGCCGCCAAAGCGGGCATGAACCAGATGACTAAAGTGATCTCCTACGAGCTGGCACCGCATATCCGCGTCAACGGTATCGCCCCCGGCGCGGTCGATACCCCGAGCACCGCGTTTATCAAACAGAACGAGGCGATGCACAAAGCGACCACGCGTTGGATCCCGTTGCAGCGCATGGGCGAGCCGATGGATATCGCCTGGGCGGCGGTCTATCTGGCCAGCAGCGCCAGCGCTTTTGTCAGCGGTAAAATTCTTGAAGTCGATGGCGGTATGCAGGCCCTGCCCGGCAGTGCCATTGAAGCCGTCATGCAGCAGCAGTAAAGCCACCACAACAGAGAGCGGCACTATGAAAAACTACTTAATGAGCGGCGGCGCCACCGGTATCGGCGCGGCGATCAAACAACTGCTACAAGCCTGCGGCCACCGCGTAGTGGTCATGGATTTAAAAGAGGCCGATATCACTGTCGATCTCGCCGATAGCGCCTCGCGCGCAGCAGCGATTGCCCAGGCGCGCCAGCAGTTCAGTGGCGGCCTCGACGGTATTATCACCTGCGCCGGCGTCGCCTCGCACTTTCCCGACACCGGCAAGATAGTTTCGATCAACTACTTTGGCACCACCGAGCTGGTTGAAGGTTTAGCCGATCTGCTGGTCGAGGGCGGTCGCGTAGTACTGATTAGCTCCAATTCGGCACCGCAGTGCCAGGCCCCACAACTGGTCGAAGCGATGCTCGGCAACGACGAAGCAGTGGCGGTGGCTGCGGCCAGCGGCGAGAGCGGTCACAACTGCTACAGCGGCTCCAAGCAGGCGGTGGCGCGCTGGATGCGATCAGTCAGCGCCAGCTATGCGCGCCGCGGCATCACCATCAACGCCGTGGCCCCAGGCTATATCGAAACGCCGATGACCCAAGCGGTCGCCAACGACGCCACTTACGGCGAGGCAATCCGCCAGTTTGTCGCCTCAATACCGGCTGGTCGCCCAGGTTTACCTGAAGATGTTGCCAATTTAGTCGAGTTTTTGCTCAGCGACAAAGCCAGTTTTGTCTGTGGTGCACTACTGTTTGTCGACGGCGGCCACGATGCCATGTTTAGACCTGATCAGATTTAATAGGAGTCAGCGATGGGAGCCCTAAGTGGAATGCGCGTGATTGAACTTGAGGGCTTAGGCCCGGCACCCTTTGCCGGCATGCTGCTGGCTGACATGGGCGCCGACGTCATCACCGTTGGCCGCAAAATAAAATCGAGCGCCAGACCGGCCGCAATCAGTGAGCGCGGCAAGCAGACTGTGGCGCTCGATCTAAAATCAGCCGAGGGGTTAGAGGCGCTACTAAAGCTTTGCGAGGGTGCCGACATCCTTATAGAAGGTTTTCGTCCCGGCGTTGCCGAACGACTCGGCTTTGGCCCTGAGCAATTGCACAGCCGCAACCCACAACTGATCTATGGCCGCATCACCGGCTGGGGCCAAACCGGCCCACTCGCTCAGGCCGCCGGCCACGACCTCAACTATATCGCACTCACCGGTGCACTGCACGCCATCGGCCGCGCCGGTGAGACACCGGTGCCACCACTCAATCTAGTCGGTGACTTCGGCGGCGGTGCCTTGTTTCTGGTGATGGGTGTACTCGCTGCAGTGATCGAGCGTCACCACTCGGGTCAAGGCCAGGTGATTGATGCGGCGATGACCGAAGGGGTCGCTAACCTCATGCACATGATGCAGAGCATGCACGCCGCCGGCATGTGGCAGGACCGCGCCGGTTGCAATGTATTGGATGGCGCCGCGCACTTTTATGACAGCTACCGCACCAGCGACGACAAGTTCATCACCATCGGCTCTATTGAGCCGCAGTTTTACGCTCTGTTAATCGAAAAACTTGACCTCGACCCAACGCAGTTTGCCGCGCAGATGGACCCGCGCCAATGGCCGGCGCTAAAGGCTGCCATCGCCGCCAAGATAGCCACCCAGAGCCGTCAATACTGGTGTGAGCTAATGGAGGGTAGCGATGTCTGCTTTGCCCCGGTGCTGTCGATGAGCGAAGCGCCACAGCACCCACACAACCGTGCCCGCAACAGCTTTATCGAGGTCGACGGGGTCACTCAAGCGGCACCGGCGCCCCGCTTTTCGCGCACCCCAAGCGACCGCCCCAGCGCCGCCAAGCCGCTCGGCAGCGACACCGCCGCAGTACTCAGCGGTCTCGGCTATGACGATGAAACGGTCGCAGCGATGCTCGCCGCCGTCAGTCGCTGAGTCGCTATCAGCGGTAGATCAAGCGGCCGCGTTCACCGTGTTGCTCATCTAACGCCCGTTCAATAGCGGGGTTGGGCGCATAGGAGGGGGCCGCATTGGGCTGCAACTGCTCGAGCGGGCGCGGGTAACTGGCCCAATCGTGAGGGGCGCGCCAGCCCGGCGGCGGTGCCAAAATTGAGCGGGTGCCGTTGATCGGGTATTGCGCTCGCCAAGCTGCAATCTCACCGGCCAAGCGATCGACGATTTGTGGGTGTTGCGCAGCGAGGTCGCGGTACTCGTAGGGGTCCGCAGAAATATCAAATAGCTGGTTGCTGACACTGACCTGAAGGGGGTCTTGTCTCACCCGCTGAATCAGCTTCCAATCATCATTGAATGCGGTGAGATTAAACTCGCCGTAAATCGGGGTCTCTGAGGCGAAAAATACCAGCTCTTGGCGCGGGACGCGCTGCCGTTGGATAATCGACTGCCAGAGCGAACGGCCATCCAGCGGCTTGGTTGCCGCCACCGGCACCGAGGCGGCCTCGGCGAGGGTCGGAAACAGGTCCATCACCGTCATGATGCTGTCAAAGCGACTGCCCGCGGGGACAACCCCGGGCCAGCGCAGCAACGACACCACGCGAATGCCGCCCTCATAGACCTCGCTCTTACCACCGCGCAACGGGGCGTTGTCAGCACCTCCGTAAGAGTATGCCGCGCCGCCGTTATCGCTCATAAAAAACACTAGCGTCTGCTCGGCAATCTCCTCCTCGTCGAGGGTATTCAATACCTGCATGATCGCTTGGTCCATGCCGTCGACCACCGCAGCGTACATCGGCCGCGCACTCGGCGTGCCCATCTGTTGCGCCCGCGCCCGGGTCATATCGGTCTGCTCGGTTCGCGCTGGTGCCAAATCGGTATTGATGTCGGCGTATTTTTTTTGAAGCTGTTGCGGCGCATCGAGCGGCGTATGCGGTGCGATAAACGGCATATAGACAAAAAATGGCTTGTCCCGATCGCGCTGTTTTATGTAGCGGCTGACCTCGTCGGCGAGCAGGAAAGTCTCGTAGCCCTGGTCATCGATAGAGACGCCGTTGCGCTGAAAATCGCGCCCACCGAGATTGGCAAACGGCGGATAGAACCCGACCTGGGTGTGCAGGTGGCCGTAAAAATGCTCAAAACCGCGCTGGTTAGGGTGATAACTCATCTGCGCGTGGCCCAAGTGCCACTTGCCAACCATAGCGGTCTGGTAGCCGGCGGCGAGGAAACTCTCCGGCATAAAGTGCTCTTCGGGATGGACACCGTTATTGTCCCACGGCGAAATTACGCCGTAGGCGATGCCCAACTTGATCGGGTCGCGCGCGGTCATCAGCGCGGCGCGGGTCGGCGAACAGATCGGCGCGGTGTAGAATCGATGTAGCTCGACACCTTCGCTAGCGAGCCGATCGAGCGCTGGAGTGTCGATATTGCCACCGTGAAAACCGACATCATTCCAACCGAGATCGTCAGCTACAATCACAATTACGTTGGGTAATTTAGTCGGACTATCGACTGCCAAAACAGAGAGCGAAGAGAGTAGCACGCAACAACTGAAGAGTAGCCGAACACCCTCTTTGCAACGATTTTTTATAGCGGTCACTACCCCTACTCCTTACTTTTAAATACTCATGGATTAACCTTCAAACCTTGGCACTGCTGGGTATGTCTTTAAACGCGAGCCCCTTGTCAGCTCTGGGCTCTTGCGGCAGACCGAGGATTTGTTCGGCAACAATATTACGCATGATCTCATCAGTACCACCGGCGAGACGAATACCCGGCGAGTAGAGGAAGGCGTCTTGGAAGTAGCCGCGAAACGGGCTCTGATCGGGATCGTGCACCAGTCCTGCTTCGCCCATCAACTGCAGCACAAAGTGGGCGATATCTTGATTCATCTGACCGCCAAGCAGTTTGCCGATAGACCCTTCTGCCCCCGGCAATCCCCCGTGTGAGACTGCCGTGAGCATGCGATAGTAACCCGCTTTAACACCGGAATGCAGGGTGTACCAGTCGACGAGTTTGTCGCGCACCAGTGGGTCTTCACGCACTACCATGCCACCAATTTCAGCGGTTTTAACGAACTCTAGAAACTCCTCAAAGCCATTGGGAGCACTGGCGGTAATCGCCATACGCTCGTTCATCAACACCACCAAAGCCGCTTGCCAACCGGCATTGATCTCGCCGAGACGGTATTCGTCGGGGATGATCGCATCGTTGAAGAAGACTTCATTGAAGTGCTCGCCCTTATCCATCTGTTTAATTGGGCGGATCTCCACACCGGGCTGTCTGAGATCAATTATAAACATCGTCAAGCCGGCATATTTCGATACGTTGGTATCGGTGCGACACAAGATAACCCCGTACTCGCTTTCGTGCGCACCCGAGGTCCAAATTTTCTGTCCATTAATACGCCATGAGCCGTCTTCTTGCTGAACTGCACTGGTGCGCAGTCCTGCTACATCGGAGCCGCCACATGGCTCACTGAACAGTTGGCACCAGACATCTTCGGCACTGGCCATACGCGGCAGCAGGCGGTGCTTCAACTCATCGGAGRAAAAGTTCATCACCGCCGGTCCACAGTTGCCAATACCGATGACAAAGTAGTCATCGGGCTCATCATACTTTGAGACCTCCTGCGACCAGATCACTTGATGCATCAGGGTGAGGCCTGAGCCACCGTACTTTTTCGGCCACGCTAGGCAAGCGTATCCTGCTGTAGCTTTCTTTTTATACCAAGCCTTGGCCTCTTTGTAGCGCTTACCAAACCCCTTGCGGTCGGCATTCTCTTCAATGGGTTTGGCATTAGTGGCCAGCCACTGTCGCACTTCTTTGCGGAATTGAGCTTCATCTGAGGTATCTTTAAAGTCCACGGTCTACTCCTAAAGTAACGCTAAATGTTCACGATCAGTCTCAATCAGGGCGGTAGCCAGTCGCGCGCGCCAGTAGCGCTCGCCGGCCAGCCAAGATGAGAGCAGCTGTGCCCGTCGGTAATAGAGGTGACAGTCAAACTCCCAGGTGTAACCCATACCACCGTGCACCTGGATGTTCTCTTTGGTGCTGTGAAAAAATGCCCGTCCAGCACTGACACGAGCCGTGGCAGCCGCCAAGGGCAGCGCCTGCTGATCACCATTGAGCGCGTAGGCAGCGTAGTAGGCGTTAGCTTCTGCCAAATCGTTGGCGACATACATATCGGCGAACTTATGCTTTATCGCCTGAAAAGAGGCGATCTGTCGCCCAAAAGCGTAGCGCTGCTGGGTGTAAGCGAGGCCCATTGCGAGTGCCGCCTGAGCGCCACCAACCTGCTCAAAGGCGATCAGCACCGCGGCGATATCGTAGAGCTGTTGAAGCGTTTCAGAGCTGCGAGCGGGCTCACCGAGCCGCTCGACCGTGGCGCCGGAGAATACCAGCGACGCGATTGCACGGCTGGGGTCAATGGCGGTTTGTGCAGACACCGAGATCTCTTGCTGATTTAGCTCGACCAAAAAAAGCGAGTTGACACCTGCCTGCTCACTATCGCTGGCAGCCACCACGGCGACGTTGGCGATATCGCCGTCAATGACTGCCGTGTGGCTGCCGTAAAGTTTACCTTGCTCGACGCGCAAATCGGAGGCCACGCTATTTGGACTGCCACCGATCGAACCGGTGACCAGCGCTCCGATCACCTCGCCTTTGACAACCGCTGGCAACCAGCGCTGTTTCTGCTCATCACTGCCAGTCAACTTCACTAGCTCTGCAAACAAATAAACTGTGGAGGCAAAGGGCACAGGCGCAGCCACCCGACCCAACTCCTGGGCAACCAAACAAAGCTCGAGATAACTTAACCCTAAACCGCCATAACATTCGTCAATAGCGATACCCAACCAACCCAACTCAATAATTTCATGCCAAAGTGCGGCGTCGTAACGGCTGTTTTTTTCCATTGCAGCGCGCACTCCAGAGGCCGGACAGCGCGCCTCTAAAAACCGCTTCGCTTCGCTCTGGATAAGACGCTGGTCAGCTGAGAAATCAAAATTCATAAGGACTCCAATTCGCCAAAACATTTCATATGAAATTTTTTATATGCTACTAAGACAGACCACGCGCATCAAGCGCGCCCTATAGTCCAAACAACCGTGTAAGCGATGTTGACTAGATACCTCGCCAGTGTGGTTTGCGCTTCTCAACAAATGCCTGCAAACCTTCTTGTGTATCAGCGCTGCGTTGCATTTTATACAGTAGTGGATAATGACCTTGTTGCTGTTGTGCAATCGCACGCTGCTCATCAGAACACTGCAGGCCTACATCAAACAACTCCTTGGTCGCTTGCAGTGACAAAGGCGCACACTGTAAGATCCGCTCCGCCCAGATTAGCGCCTCAGATTGTAGCTGCTCTGCAGCTACCACGGCGTTAACTAACCCCCATTCCATTGCAGTAGCTGCATCAATCGAGTCTCCGGTCAGGAGCAGTTGCATAGCCTGGGCGCGCGGCAGCCGTCGCGCTAGCCGATGGACGCCTCCACCCACAGCAGCCGCCCCAATCTTGGGCTCGGGCAAACCAAATTTGGCATGCTCGGCCGCGATCACCACATCGGCAGCCAAAACAATTTCAAACCCCCCACCCAGAGCTAAACCATTGACAGCGACAATCACCGGCTTACTGCAACTGCGGCTGGTCAAACCGCCATAACCGGTCTCAGGAAGTGTATAGTCTTCCTCTTTCTGCGCCTTAGATATCACACCAATATCACTACCCACACAAAACGCTTTATCTCCCTGTGCAGTAACAATAGCGACCCAAAGCTCATCATTGGCTTGGTAATAATCTAGCGCCATTGCCATTTCAGCATGGGTGGCGGGATCCAGTGCATTGAGTCGGTCAGAGCGGTCAATCGTTATACGGATAACATGACTTTTTTGCTCGACACGGACATTAGCTAATTCCAACAAGCTATCGGGGCAATCGCTGAACGAGTTATGCATATCTAGATAATCCATTGTTATTGACGTACTGCGCAACATCATACGGCGAGAACCGGTCTCATACAGCACGCTAGAGTTCGATTGTTATCGTCCTAATAAATCGATCACCAACCGATAAAAAGTGAAGGATTAGGACCACCACAAATGAATTGATCGACCCTGTACAAGCTGACTGTTTAAATTTAGTCTTGTTAAGATACAGAAGAAAACTGCTATGTCGCGACGTAAAATTATCCAGACCGTCACAATGGCCGCACTACTGGCCTTAACAGGCGTAGCACAGACCGCTCCAGCCGCCGCCAAAACCACTCGATCAGAGCCGGATTGCAACAACCGAACCATTACTCGACAAGCACTATTTGGCGATTTGCATGTTCACACACGCTACTCGTTTGACTCTTACTTATCGAGTCAACGCAATACCCCAGACGATGCTTACCGCTACGCTAAAGGCGAGGCAATCACACTACCTAACGCCCGCGGCGAGCAGCTCCTCAAGGCTTCGATTGGTCGACCAATTGACTTTGCGGCGGTAACAGACCACGCCGAGTTTCTTGGACAAGTCAACGTCTGCACCAGTGACCCTGCCAGCATTGGCTATTGGTGGCCACACTGCGCACTGATGCGTTCGCAAAATATCTGGTTACAGCTTATTTCAGCGAGCTGGTGGACAAAATTGGGCGGTCAACTAGAAACCGAAACCGAGACTTCTTTTGTCTGCTCGCTAGGTGATTGCGCGGCTGGTGAGGCGAGCTTTTGGAGTGATATTCAAGCGGCTGCTGAGCGACACTATGACCGTTCCTCCGATTGCCAATTCACTACCTTTATTGGTTACGAATTCACCGATGCACCCAACCAAAATAATATGCACCGCAACGTGATCTTCAGAAATACCAATGTACCTAAATCGCCAATCTCAACATATGACACTGGGCGCGGTAATTTTACTGAACTGTGGTCGCTGTTACGCCAAGAATGTACCGACCAGGATAGCGGTTGTGATGTGATTACGATCCCTCACAATCCCAATCTCTCCGGGGGGCTAATGTTTCGCGACCCACTGACCGAAACTGAGCAAAATGATCGCTTATTTTTTGAACCCATCATCGAACTCACTCAACACAAGGGCTCATCGGAATGCCGCTTCGACCGCTTGCGCGGAATTGGCTTAGATACTGAAGATACTCTTTGCGATTTTGAGCAAGTGGTCTCTGACAATCTCACTATGCTTGGCTCTGTCAATGGCAAAGTGCGCACTGCTCGAGCAGATCCGGTAACTATTGAGCAGTTTGGTGCCCGCAATATGGCTCGAAATGCACTGAAAGCAGGATTAGTCCTTGAGCAGAAAAATGGTGTTAACCCAATGGCATTTGGTTTTATTGGTAGTACCGATACCCACAGCGCAACAGCCGGCGGTGCAGAAGAGGATAACTATGTTGGTCATTTGGGTCGGCGCGATGCCGACTATCGCAATGTACAAGACCACTTTTTCTCGAACCCCGGCGGCTATGCGGTAGTCTGGGCTGAACAGAATAGTCGCGACTCCATCTTTAATGCCATGAAACGCCGAGAAACCTACGCCACTAGTGGCACACGACCTATCATTCGCTTTTTTGCAGGCGATTATCCAGACAACCTCTGCGAACAGCCCGATCAGCTCATCACGGCATATCGTCATGGTGTGCCAATGGGTGGTGAGCTGTTGGGCAGTAACCAAGCCGATGGCCCAAGCTTTTTTGTCTCAGCGGCCAAAGATAACGGAACACCGACAGTGCCAGGCGTGGATCTACAGCGTTTGCAAATAATCAAAGGTTGGGTCGATGCTACAGGCCAGAGCCATGAGACGGTTTATGATGTTGCTGGCGGTGCGAACCAAGCAGGTATTGATCCGTCGGATTGTCGACCCACTGGAAGCGGTCATGCACAACTCTGCACGGTCTGGCACGATCCAAAATTTGACCCTGAGCAATCGGCTTTTTACTATTTGCGCGCTATAGAAAATCCCAGCTGCCGATGGTCTACTCGGCAATGTTTAGCAGCAAATGTCAGTCCGTTTTCGCCAACTTGTTCCACCGACGCTGAGGTGGCAAGTCAATTTGCTCGCGACAACCTCGGCGCTAGTGGAGACGTTTATGGTAATTGCTGCACTGACCCCAACCAACAGCCATTCTACTCACCGGTAATACAGGAGCGAGCTTGGAGCTCACCAATTTGGTATAAACCAAATAAAAAACCCAACTGAACGTTGGGTCTTTTGACGGTTATGCCATCACAAGAATTGTTGGTTAGCACGTGCTTTGTCATAAAGAAGCTGAGGCACTGTGAAAGCATCACCATAGCGGGTGGCTAACTCTTCACTGCGGGCAATAAACGCTTCGACGCCATAAGCGTTGATGAATTGTAATACACCCCCGCTCTGCGCCGGAAACCCTATACCTAAAATAGAACCAATATTACCATCGGCTACGGTACGCAGAACGCCTTCTTGCAAAGCTCTCACTGCCTCTAGCGACTGGCTAAAGAGTAATCGGTCTTTTATATCTTGATAGGGTATATCGGTATAACCGTCTGGCGCGAACAGAGCCTGTAATCCTGGCCACAGGCGCTTGGGCTGATCTTTAGGGTAGTCGTAATAGCCTCCGCCATAGCGCTTGCCACGCCGATTGTGCTGGTTGACCAAGGTATCCATCAACGTTGCGGTAACGTTTTGCTGCCAAACACCACCTTGAGCCTCGACGTCAGCCTTAACTTGTAACCCATTTTTGTAGGCTGTCTCTTGGCTAATTTCATCAATGGCTGCCAACGGCCCCACCGGCGAACCGTTATCTCGAGCAGCCGCTTCTATCAACACCGGATTAATACCCTCCACGACCATTTCAGCACTTTGTGAAATAGTTCGTGAAATGACTCGCGAGGTGAAAAATCCAGGGCCATCATTGACAACGATGGGAGTTTTACCCAGTTGTTGAGCCAAATCGAACGCCGCCGCCAAGGTTACTTCAGAGGTCTTTATTCCACAGATTATCTCTACCAGAGGCATTTTCTCAGCAGGGGAGAAAAAATGCATGCCAATAAAATTTTCTGCTCGACAGCTGGCATGCGCCAATTCAGTAATTGGTAAAGCAGAAGTATTAGTGGCAAATACAGCTGTCGCCGGCAATACAGCCTCTGTTAACTTAGTCACCTCAGCTTTGACTGCGCGGCTTTCAAACACTGCCTCTATCACTAACTGACAAGAATCCAGTGCCTGATATTGGTCAACGACAGTAATACGATTAAGGTAACTCTCCGCTTGCTGCTCATTGACACGTGGATTATTCCTGAGACTCTCTGCACAATAATGCAATCCTTGTTGGGCACGCTCCATATCAACGTCTTTCAAAACCACGTCGATACCACGCTGCGCTGCTACTACGGCAATACCGGCACCCATCTGGCCAGCGCCGATAATGCCAATACGGCTAAACTTTTTCATGGCAATCTTTTCCGGCCGACTGCCACCGCGGTTGACGCGCTCCATCTGCACAAAGAAAGCTAGCATCATATTTCGCGCTGTCTGATCAAGTAACAAGCTAAGGAAATATCTCGCCTCAATCTTCTGAGCAGTATCAAAATCAACTCGGGCAATATCGCTGACACAGGCAAAAATAGCCTGCTGGGCGGGCATCAGTCCCTTTGTCATTTTCAGCACATTAGCTGGGCCAAAATAGAGAAAGTTCTGTATCTCTTTTTGACTATGATCGCCACCGGGAAGTTTATAATCATTTCGATCCCACGGCTGAGCGTATTGCGGATGCGACAAAATCCAATGTTTGGCGGCCGCCGCCAATTGCTCTTCATCATCGACAACTTCATCAACCAAACCCAGTGAAAGGGCTTTTTCTGCTCGTAGACGTTTACCCTGTGCTATCAATGGCAACGCCGCTTGTATTCCCAGTAAATAGGTCAGGCGAACAACGCCCCCCGCTCCAGGCATCAAACCAATTGCTGACTCAGGTAAGCCTACCTGCACTCCCTTAACCGCTACTCGATAGTGACAGCTTAATGCAATCTCATAGCCACCACCTAAGCAGGCGCCGTTAATACCAACGGCCACTGGGACACCTAAAGTCTCCAATCGTCTAAATACCGATTTAGTGGCCAGGATGGCCTGGTACATCTCGGCGCGGCGTTCTGCGGAGCAATCAAGCTCCATCTCCAGCATCTCCTTAATATCGCCGCCGGCGAAGAATTGACCGGGTTTAGCACTACAAACATATATACCTTTGATTGTTTCGTTTTGAAGCCGCTGCTCAATTAACGCCATCACTTCGCGCATAGCTTCATCATAGTCGCTACCCATGGTATTCACTGAGCTTCCGCTCTGATCAAAACTAATCTCTAAAATACCGTCAGCATCCTTGCTCAATCGCAAATAATTATTTTTCATCACTTTCTCTCAATTAAGTCAACAACAGGGCTCTTAAAGTCGCTCGATGATGGTCGCTATGCCAATACCACCACCAGCGCAGAGCGAGACCAAGCCGCGCTTGAGGTCGCGGCGCTCCAGTTCATCCAGTAACGTTCCTACCAACATCGCACCGGTGGCTCCGATGGGATGGCCATAGGCGATTGCACCACCGTTAACATTGATCTTCTCGTCGGGGATGTTAAGCAACTTTTGATAGCGCAAGACGACTGCTGAAAACGCTTCGTTAACCTCAAACAAGTCAATATCGTCCAGCTCAAGTCCCGCTTTGAGCAAAGCTTTTTGTGTCGCTGGCACCGGCCCATTGAGCATGATGGTCGGCTCAGTACCAGTTAGCGCAAACGATATAATCCTTGCCCTTGGGCTCAACCCCAGCTGGCTGCCAATTGCCTCATTGCCCACCATAACCAAAGAGGCACCGTCAACAACACCCGACGAACTGCCTGCTGTGTGGCGATTATCGATCGACTGCAGTTGTGGATAACGTAGTCTCGCGACGTCGCCGTGACCGTAATCATTGAACAATTTAAATGCTGGCTGGAGCTTTGCCAGAGTTTCTGCAGTGGTTGGCCGAGGTAGCTCATCGACGGCGAGTATTGGTATGCCATTGAAATCTTTCACTGGCACAATTGACTTTAACCAACCTTGGCTAATAGCTTTCGCCGCACGCTGCTGAGATAAAAGCGCGTAGTTATCCAGCTGTTCACGGCTAAAACCCTCTAAATTGGCTACTATGTCAGCAGCCAAACCTTGAGAGATACCGTAAGTTTTAAATGATACCCAGGGATCTCCTTGGGCGGCTCCTCCCTGTCCAATTCCAATTCTAGACATAGATTCCACACCGCCGGCCACTACCAGCTGTTCCATGCCCGACATCACCTTGCTCGCAGCTAAATTAACTGCGTCTAATCCGCCTGCACAGTAACGATGTATCTGTGCACCACAAACTCGCTGATCCCAGCCGCAATAAGTGATCGCTGTTTTAGCGATATTTTGTCCCTGCTCACCGACCGGTTCGCCGGTTGCGACTATTAAGTCCTCAACAGCACCGGTATCGAGGTCATTGCGTAGGCGCAGCGCCTCCATAACGTTACTAAGAAGATCGATGGGTTTGACTTCATAAAGCCCACCACCGGCTTTGCCGCGACCACGTGGTGTTCTAAGCGCATCGTAAATAAAGGCATGCGTCATGGTTTTCTCCGAGATTTTGCTTAATTTGAACTATGCCAACACAGTGGTTAGGCGTGAGCAGCGAGCAGCATATCAGCCGCTTTTTCTGCGATAACTAATGCCGCAATATGTGTGTTACCGGAAACCAAATCTGGCATAACAGATGCATCGACAACCCTGAGAGCGCCAACCCCTCGCACGCGCAACTGCGCATCAACTACAGCGAGCTGGTCGGTACCCATTTTGCATGTACCCACCGGGTGGTAGCTGGTAGTAGAGTGATTGCGTGCATACTCCAAAATTTGTTCATCACTTTGGATTGTCGCGCCGGGCCGAATCTCTTTGCCCGCTACACCCGCAAATGGCTGTGCGGCAAATATTGCCCTGAGTTTGCGCACTCCAGCGATGGTCACGGTGCGATCGTAGTCTTCGGCAAGATAATTTGCTGTTATTAAAGGAGCGGCCGCGGGATCACTTGAAGCAATCTCCACCGTGCCGCGACTCTTTGGTCGCGTTGGATAAACCATGGCTGATACCCCTTCGATATTATCGACCAGAGAGTTGCCGTTGTCGTCTCGGCTGCCGCTAGCTGGGGTAAAGTGAATCTGCAGATCGGGGCGTGGCAGGTCTTGTCGAGAGTGACAAAATGCCACCACATGAGCAGAGGGGAAATTTAATATTCCTTGCCGACGCGTTAAGTAGAGCCAAAGATTAACCAATAACCGCCAAGGCTTTAGCTGACTAAGTAAGGCCAGTGGCTGAATAATTTCATGGCCCACTACAACACCTAGGTGATCCTGTAGATTTACCCCGACACCGGGGAGATCGGCGGCGACAACAATTCCATACTTTTCAAGCAAGCTCTGCGGGCCAATCCCCGAAAGCTGAAGCAGTTTGGGCGAATTAATCGCACCAGCAGAAAGTATGATTTCACGCTGCGCTTCAACAACAAATGTCGTCCCATCTCGTACAACCTCAACACCTTTAGCGATTCCATTATCAAGTACCACACGAACGACTTCGGCAGCCGTCCAAATCGTCAGGTTCTTGCGCTTTCGCACCGGTTTAATAAAGGCCTTAGAGGTATTCTGGCGCAAACCGCGTCGAATATTGACCTGAAAGTAGCCGGCACCAAACTGGTCACCACTATTGGTATCAGGGTTGCGCGGGATGCCCGCTTGCTCACAACTGCCGAGGTAGATATCAGAAATCTTCGAATGCGGAGCCTCTTCGACATGCAACTCACCGTTGCGCCCCCGAACCTCTGGGTCGCCTGCCAGGTAGGACTCAGTGCGTTTAAAGTACGGCAGCAATTCATCCCAACTCCAGCCTGGCAGATCCTGAGACTGCCAGTGATCGTAGTCGCGTCGATCTCCGCGCACCACCACCATGCCGTTGGTAGAACTGCAACCTCCCATCAATTTAGCTCGTGGCCAGATTATCGATCGACCGTTCAAACCCTTATCGGGTGCGGCCCGATACCCCCAGTTAAACTTCTCCCCATAGGCAACATTCACCCAGCCGGTGGGTATATGAACCAGTGGATGAGAATCCGGTTTCCCTGCTTCAATAAGTAACACACTATGACGTTGGTCGGCACTGAGACGGTTAGCTAATAAACATCCTGCAGAGCCACCACCGACTACGATAAAGTCAAATTGAGTTTCCATATCAAACTAATCTATCATGACTCTGCCAGTAAGGATCGCGCAGCCTGCGCTTGTAGAGCTTGCCGTTAGGATCTCTGGGCATTTGTTTGACCACATCAAATGTTTTCGGGCATTTCATCCTCGCTAGTTTTTCGGCACAAAAATCAAACAGCTGATGACTAATTAGACTGGCCTCTTCAGCACCTGGCGCTAACTGCACAACGGCCTTGATCTCTTCGCCCCACTCCTCGTTAGGTATCCCGAAAACACAGCAGTCAACCACCTGCGGATGGCCAATCAACACGCTTTCAATCTCCGCGGGATAAATATTGGCTCCACCGCTAATAATCATGTCTATTTTACGGTCACATAAAAACAGAAAACCCTCGCTATTGAGATAACCGATGTCACCGGCAGTAAAATAATCACCGATACGGCCATTGGCGGTTTTTGCAGGGTCATCACGGTATTCAAAACGGCTCAGCTCGGTCATCAACATATATATAGTCCCTCTCTGGTTAACGCCGAGCTCACTACCGTCGTCATCAAAAATCTTTATGTCTGCTCCAGGCCATGGCTTGCCAACGGTACCGGGATAGCGCAACCAGTCCGCTGTATCGACTAAGGTTCCTCCACCCTCAGTTGAAGCGTAATATTCATAAACACAAGGACCAAACCAATCGATAATGGTTTTTTTAATCTCAACTGGACACGGCGCTGCGGTATGCAGCATATGTCGCATTGTTGAAACATCGTATTGTGCTCTTGTCTGTTCAGGCAGTTTTGTCAATCTGATCAATTGTGTCGGCACTACATGCGCGGTGGTGATTCGGTACTGCTCAATTGCCCTCAACATAGCCTCGGCATCCCAGCGCTCATGCATGACGACCGAATGACCGAGATGGAGTGAACTTGTGGTCCAATTAGCAACTGCAGTGTGATAGAGCGGAGATCCACAAAAGTGGACGTTGTCATCGCCAGGCTGAATGCCAAACAACATCAGTAGCATTGTGAAACGCGTAGCGGCGGTATCAGGGTCGACTTGAGGGATAGCTCTGCGCACGCCCTTGGGCTTTCCGGTTGTTCCAGAGGTATAGAACATCACCATACCCGTGGCTCGATCTAAAGGCATGTGTTCTGACTGATCAGCCAGAAGTGCTTGGTAACTATCCGTGTTGGGAGAGTCACCTAGGCAAAAAGTCATCTCTGCCGCAAAGCCACTCTCTGCAATCGCCCCCTCAGCAATGGCGAGGCTGTCGGTATGACAAAAGAAGGCTTTAGCGCCACTGTCACTAAGAATATAGGCCACTTCGGCAGGAGCAAGATGCCAGTTGATTGGCACCACCAAAAACCCCGCTTGCAGCGCAGCAAGTAAGATCGCTAAATTTTGTGCTGAATTAGGCATTAGTATCGCTACTGCATCACCGGCGCCTAATCCCCGAGCACGCAGACCATGGACGATTTTGTTACATTCAGATAACAACTCCCCTCGAGTCCAGCGCCGTCCGTCAGGGTCGATCAGCGCCAACTCTTGTGGTGCCTGCTGTGCAAACCGCCAAAATCCCATTGTCGGTAAATTATCTAAATCCATACCGCTATCCCCCATTATTTTTTACAGCAACTGACTCATTTAATTTCATCAAAAATATGACCAATAGAAGTTAGCACACAAAACATTGCACAGTGAATGTTTTACGCCCAAGGCTTGACCACAGTGCATAATCCATATTGTCTATGGCTGTGACTCTGGCAAGGTTTAATGAGTTCAGTTGGCAGCGGGTTAGCCCACTAGAGGATCAAAAAAAAGGTTATCGGCAGGTTCGCATGCCCCGCCTTTAAGCTGATAAATATCGATCGAGTTGTTGCGCAACAAAGGCGGTGATTGCATTTTCAAACATCGCCGCCAACGCCTGCAAACGCAAGACAACTAGAATTTCACTAGCGTTCCATTGCACCTCTGCGTTGACCGTGCCGGGCAGTTGATAGTGCATCGACTGCTCAGTCCAGTGGCACTCGCCACCGTGGCGAGCCACCAGCTTGTCACCAATCGCAGCGGCAATAGTGCGCAACTCGCCATCACTGCGCTGGTGGCTGCGGCGCAGTTCGATCTCACTCATCGGTGCAGAGGCTGGCGGCAATAGCGGCGAGTGCCGCAGCGGGTTGTGGCGCCTGGGTGATGGGACGGCCAATAACCAGGTAATCGCTGCCATCGAGCAGTGCCCGGCGCGGCGTGACAATGCGCCGCTGATCGTCTGCGGCACTGTCAGCGGGGCGTATACCCGGGGTCACCAAGACGAAATCGCGCGACTGCTGTTGGCGCAACAGCGGCGCTTCCTGCGCGGAGCAGACCACACCGTGAAGCCCGGCTTGAGCGGTTAGGTTGGCCAACAAATGCACCTGTTCAGCAGGATCGCGGTCGATTCCTACTTCAGCGAGATCGGCGCGCTCCATACTGGTCAGCACGGTTACCGCTATCAGCAACATGTCGCTGTGGCGTTGCGCCACCGCCTCCGCCGCCGCTTCCATCATGCGCCGACCACCACAGGCGTGGACATTGCTCATCCACACCCCCAGTTCAGCGGCAACCGCAATGGCACTGGCGACAGTATTGGGTATGTCGTGAAACTTGAGATCTAAAAACACCTGAAAGCCGCGCGCGTGCAGCGTCTCGATGAGCGTCGGTCCACAGCGGGTAAACAACTCTTTGCCCACTTTCAGCTTGCACAGCTGCGGGTCGAGCTGGGCCGCCAGCGCCAGTGCCTGCGCGGCGCTGGCACAATCGAGGGCCACCACAATACGGGCGGGGTCGGCTGCCAGTTTGGCGCGCAATAGCTGCTCGGTGTCAGCCCGCTCGGTTGTTGAGTCGCTCATTAGGGGTCTCCTCAATCTCGTTGGGTGGCGGTGGTCGACGCACTGCCGGGGTCAGTTTGGGTGGTCTGCAGCGCGCGGCGCAGACGCTGCCAGCGATACTGCAGAGCGGCCACTGCAAACCCCAACAGCACCCCCAGCGCCAGCGCGATCAGCAGCCAGACGCCACTGCTCCACGCTGGGGTCACCCAGATTAACAGGTCGATAGTGAGCAGCTGGTCATTGGCCAACGCAAATAGACCACCGATGGCGGCAACGGCCACCAATACCAAAAATTGTAAAAACGTTTTCACTGCCGACACCTGCGCGCTCCCAATCTCACCTGCGGGTTGCTGTGGCGGCCATTGTACCGCCCAGTGCCGCTGCACCCAAACAAATGTCGCCGCTAGTCGATGGCCTGCATATTGAACGGCGAGGTCAACTGCAGCTGCCACTGGCCGGCGCGCCGCGAAACCCAGCCGCGCAGTTCGACCCGACGGCCGTCGAGCGCCTGCAGCTGCGCGGCACGGTAGCTTTGCGCCACCTTGCGCGGGAGCTTCACCAGCAAGGTCTGATCTAGCACCAGCGTCGCAGCGCCGACCACCGCTCCGCTGCTATCTGCGCGCAGTTTCTCAACGCTAACTCGACCAATAATGCGCGCAAAGCCACCCGTGGCGACAGCGCTGGCGGGCAGTGGCGGATAGAGCCCGCCCGCCCACAAACCGAGGCGCCCAGAGCGCGCGCGCTGTTCGGCGGCGCGCAGACAGCTGGCCAGCTGATCGTTGCCGACAAACGCTACCTGCCAGCCCAACCCGCGCTCCAGCAGGTGGGCGGCGATACTCTCGCCAGCGGCGCTGTAGAGGTCGGCCAACAGCCGCTGATAGCGGTCGCGCGGTTGCCCGCCGAGGCGGTAGTAGACCACCCCACCACTACTCGCCACCAGCGCCTGCAGCGCTTGTTGGGCAGCCACAGCGAGCGGCTCTGCCCCGCTAGAGTCTGCCGAGCGCGGTGTCAGCTCGGGGGTGTTAATGCCGAGCAGACGGATCTTTTCTCCGCTCTGCAAAGCCACGGTGTCGCCATCAATGACCCGCTCTATAATCCCTCTGTGCAGCTCGGATGAGAGCGCGGGTGATAGCCAACAACTGCTCTGCTCTGCTGTTGCAGTGGCTGCAGCGAGCCAGATCGCTGCCAAAAAAAACGCGCGCCCCATATAAGAGCGCGCGTTTTTTTTGCACCACAGGTGCATGATCTCTACAGCGCAGACCGCAACAGCAGCGGCCTGCAGTGCCGCGCCGTTACTTGGCGCTGCGTGCACCAAAACGCTTATTGAAGCGGTCGATACGCCCGCCAGTATCCATCACCTTCTGCTTGCCAGTGTAGAACGGGTGGCACGCCTCACAGACGTCGAGGTGGATATCACTGCCGCGGGTAGAACCCACAGTGATGACATTACCGCAGCTGCAGTGGGCTTTCATTTCGGTGTAGTTGGGATGGATTTCGGCTTTCATAACGACTCCGCATAACGCTTTTGTGGTTACCGCCACCTCGACTGCCGCTGTCTAATCAATTCCAGACAGTAGACGCCAAAGCACGGTGCTTGTTGGTAGGGGCGCGATTATAGGCAGTCCGGGCGGGCAGCGCAAACTTATTGTCAGCGGCGCCGGCCGTGGTTGTCTGCGCCAACAACATTGCGTCAACTGCCGTTGTAGGGGACACTGCCCGCTTCTCGGCAATGCCGTAACTACTGACCTGACAACCACTGCACAAGAGATGTCCGCCACTTCCGCTCAGTCTACTCCACCCATCGTCTCGGTCGCCGTGCCGTCGCCACTGCGACAGCTATTCGACTATTCGCTGAGCGACGCAGAGCCGTCGCAACTGCTGCCCGGCTGCCGAGTGCAGGTAGAGTTTGGCCGCCGCCAATGCGTCGGCTTGATTGTCGCGGTAGTCGAGCAGAGCCCGTTGGCCGCAGACAAGATCAAACCGGTGCAGCGACTGCTGGACAGCGCCCCACTGCTCGACCGCTCACTGTTGGCCCTGCTCGATTGGGCTTGGCGCTACTACCACTCCACACCCGGCGAGGTTTATCTCGGTGCGCTGCCGCCGCACCTGCGCGACGGCGCGGCGCTGGTCGACAATCGCGTGGCCGGCTGGCAGCTCACCGCCACCGGACTGGGACTGACTGCCAGCAGCCTAAAGCGAGCACCCAAACAGCGTTTGGCGATCGAGCATCTCAATGCCGGACCACAGCCCCATGCCGAGCTGCGCGCGGTGGCCGGCGACAGCGCAGTGAAGGCGTTGCGCGAGCGAGCGTTAATTGAACCTGTGGCACTGGCAGCTGCGCCAGCGAGTGGCGGCGCACTGCTGGCCGAGCCAGAATTGTGTTTGAATGGCGCCCAGCGGACCGCGCTGGAGGCCATTGAACTCGGTCGCTACAGCTGCTCGCTGCTGCACGGCGTCACCGGTAGCGGCAAAACCGAAGTCTATCTGCAGTTAATTAGGCGGGTACTGGAACGCGGCCAACAGGTGTTAGTGCTGATTCCTGAAATCAGCCTAACCGCGCAGACCGAGCAGCGCTTTCGCAGCCGTTTTAATGTCGATATCGTCACTCTCAACTCCAGTGTGGCTGCGGTTGAGAAGTGCCGGCGCTGGCAGCGCGCGGCAGCTGCCGAGGCCTCGATTGTGCTCGGCACCCGCTCGGCGGTTTTTGCGCCACTGCCAAAACTAGGACTCATTGTTGTCGACGAGGAGCATGACAGCTCGTTCAAACAGCACGAGGGGTTTCGCTACCACGCCCGCGATGTCGCCGCGGTGCGCGCTCAGCGCGACAATCTACCGCTGCTGCTGGGGTCGGCCACGCCGGCTCTGGAGAGCTTGCGCAATGCGCAACAATCGCGCTACCGCTATTTAGCGCTCCCAGAGCGCGCCGGCGACGCGCAGCCGCCTCACTGGCAGTGGGTCGATCTGCGCAACAGCACCATCCAGGCGGGTCTGGCCACTACCACTTTGGCGACCATTGAACAGACCCTGCGCGCCGGCCAGCAGGTGCTGGTGTTTCTCAACCGTCGCGGCTATGCGCCGACGCTGCTCTGCCATCAGTGCGGCTGGGTGGCCAGCTGTCCCCATTGCGACAGCCGCCTGACCGTACACCGGCGCCAACGCAAACTGAGCTGCCACCACTGCGATCTGCGCCGACCGCTGACAGCGCGCTGCGACGGCTGTGGTAGCGACGCTCTGATGACCGTCGGTGAAGGTACCCAACAGACCGAGGAATTTTTACAACAACAGTTTCCGACGGTGCCGGTGGTGCGCGTCGACCGCGACTCGACCCGCCGTCAGGGGTCATTTGAGAAGCTCTACGCACTGGTCGACAACAGCGCCGCAGCACTGCTGATCGGCACCCAGATGTTGGCCAAGGGCCACCACTTCCCGAAAGTGACACTGGCGGTGATTGTCGATGCCGACAGCGGGCTGTTTGCCGCCGATTTTCGCGCCCACGAACGCTTCGCTCAGCTGCTGCTGCAGGTCGCTGGGCGCAGTGGTCGCGGCGATCGCGGCGGCCGGGTACTGGTGCAGAGCCATCAACCCGAGCACCCGCTGCTCAGTGCGGTAGCCGCCGGCGATTACGCCGCAATCGGCCGCAGCCTGCTCGAACAACGCCAGTTGAGCGATCTTCCCCCCTTTCGTCACATGGCGGTGGTGCGCGCCGAGTCGAGCCGCGCCGACCACGCCGAGGGCTTTTTAGCCGAACTGCGCCGCGCCCTGCAGCCGCACTGCTCGCCGCAGCTGGCGCTGCTCGGACCTCTGCCGGCCAACCAGGAGAAACGCGCCGACCGCTTTCGCTATATCCTACAGATTACTGCCGCCAGTCGCCGCCAGCGCCACCAGCTGCTCACCGCTGTTGAAGCGCTGGCGCAGCAGCTGGCCACCGCTAAACAGTGTCGCTGGACCATTGATGTCGACCCATTAGAACTGTGAGCACCGCGGTCACCCAGCGCTACCCGCACCGCGTTGGGCAGCTTATAATCACCCCCACATCCGCGATAAGACTCTGCACGCTATGTTAAACAGCCGCCTCTACCCGCCGCGCCGGCCGCCGCTACTCGCCGCCCGCAGCGGAGCCCGACAGACCCGCCGCAGTGGCGCCCAACCGCAGCGCAACAGCGCAGCCAACAGCTCGCCGAGCAGCCGTTGGCCAGCATTTTTTGCCGGTATCGCTGTCGGCTTGGCGGCCAGTTGGCTGGCGCCTAAACTGCTACTGGTGGAGCGCCAACTCGAGCCACAATTGGCACCGGAGGCGGCCAACACCGCCCCTGAACAGAGTGACCTGCTACCCAGTTTCAACTTTCCGCAGCTGTTTAAAGAGAACGAGGTAGTGGTGCCCGAAAGCGAGATCGCCGCTCACAGCAGTGACGACGCGCAGGCCGATTACTATGTACAGGTCGGCTCGTTTCGCGACCAGGCCGACGCCGACACTCTGCGGGTTAAACTGCTGTTACTCAACTTAGACGCCGCCATCGAGCCGGTGCGCGGCGACAGCGGGCTCTGGCACCGCGTGGTGGTGGGACCGCTGGCCAGCTCGGCCGCTGTTGAGCAAGCGCGCAACAAACTTCACCAGCACAATATCGATACCTTGGTGCTCAAGCGCCCGCGGCGCTAGCTCACCGCGGCGGCACTGCGCCGTGGGTTATAGATAAGCGTCGTACTCAAGACGGGTGACGCGGCGGTCAAACTCACTTTTTTCGCCGCGCTTGCAGGCTGCGTAGAGCTCGGCAAACGGTGCCCCTAAATACTCCTTAATGAAAGCGGACTGCTCGAAAGCGTTGAGCGCTTCGTGCCAGTGTAACGGCAGGGTCGACGGCTGTTGTGCCGCCTCCCCCTCAACAGCTGCGCTCGGTTCAAGCTGTTGCTCAATACCGTACAAGGCCCCGGCCAATATCGCCGCCACCACCAAGTAGACATTGGCGTCGGCGCCCGGCAGGCGGTGTTCGATGCGGATCGACTCGGCGTCTCCAGCCGGTATACGCAGTGCCGTGGTGCGATTTTCGTAACCCCAGTTGGCGGTGACTGGGGCGAAGCTGCCGGGGGCCAGACGCCGGTAGGAGTTAATATTGGGCGCAAAGATCGCCATGGCGTCGCCCATAGTGGCCAGACAACCGGCGACGGCGTGGCGCAGCAAATCGCTGCCGCGATCATCGGTGCCGACAAAGACATTGTTGCCGGTGCTATCGAGCAGACTGAAATGGATATGCATACCGTTGCCAACCTCTTCGGCAAATGGCTTGGCCATAAAAGTTGCCAGCTGATGGTGACGTCGCGCAACCGCGCGTATGGCGCGGCGCAGCAGGCTGCCGTGGTCACAAGCACTGACCGCGTCGGCGACATGGTGGAGATTGATCTCGTACTGCGAGGCGCCGCACTCGGTGATCAAGGTGTCGACCGGGATCCCCTGAAGGCGCGCCATCTGGTCGATCTCGTCCATGATCGGCGCCACTTCACGCATCGCGTCGAGGCTGTAGCTATCGCCACCCAGTGGCAGTTCCAACTCGGTACTCTGTGTATGCAACGGCTGGCCGTAGCCGTCGCGCTGGTTCTGCAATAGGTGAAATTCCAACTCACTGGCCACCACAGGGGTCAAGCCCAGCGCGCGGTAACGCGCCACCACCGCCTGCAGTACCGCTCGCGGGTCTGCCGGGTAGGGGGTCAGCGGTTCGCCGTTGGAGCTGGCGCTACTCATCTGCATCACCACCTGCGCCGTTGGTCGCTCCGCCCACGGCACCGGCGCCAAGGTGGCGGGATCGGCAATACAGATGCCGTCGCTATCACCGGTCGCCTCGATCAACTCGGGGATATCGCGCCCCCACGCGTCGACTGAGATAACTGACTTGGGCATTTTAAAATCGCCGCTGAACAGTTTTTCGATCTGCTCGCGAGGCACCCACTTGCCGCGATGGTTACCGGCAAAGTCGTGGAGTATCACCTCAAAGACCTCGATATCGGGGTACTGTTGCAACAGCGTTTGCAGGGCGGTGGGCAGTGTCGATGTTTCGCTCATAGTGACTCACAACTTAGTCGGGTAACGCACGGGGTAACGGACGGGTATCGGCAGCCGGCAACGCTGGCGGCAATGCAGCAACAGAGCAGCATCAGCCGGCTAAACCCTCGGTCAAAGCCTCGCGCAGCGGCGCCAACTCTGTTTCGAAGTGGCGCCAGTAAGCGACGGCAGAGGCGTAGATCGGCTGGCGCACCTGCTCTGAACTGGCGGTGTTGACGGCCCGTTCAGTGTGGTGAAAATCGATGCACTGCTGCTCGAACGGCAGTTGGCAGAAGTCTAACAGACGCCGCACATGAGCCGGCAAATTTTCTACCACCTGCTCGTAGTCAACGTCGAGGATCTGCCCTTCAAAACAGCGGTGCCAGTGCGCCATCAGCCGTTGATAGTCGCGGTAGTAGTGGCCCAGATCGGTCAGGTCGTAACTAAAGTGCTGCCCCTCTGCCCACAACTGCTTAAAGCAGCCAAAGCAGTTATCCATAGGCTCGCGGCGAGTGTTGATAATTTTCGCCTGCGGCAAGGCGGTCAATATCAGCCCCAAGTAGATAAAGTTATTGGGTAATTTGTCGATAAAAAACGGTTTGTTACCACTGCGGTGGCGCTGCGCCTGCTGAAGATAGCGCTCCCCCAAAGCGTACAGATCGCCGCTGTCGAGCTGCCGCATTGCCGCCGGGTACGGCGCGCTGGCCTGCGCATGGGGAGGCTTGTGCAGGCCGCCGGCCAACCAAGGCATATAAGGTAGCTCACGGGTACCTTGCACTTGCGAGTGGCTGGCGAGGATTTGCTCTTGCAGGGTCGAGCCGGAGCGCGGCAGCCCGAGAATAAAAATGGGTGCCGCATCGGCTACCCCAGCCCCGCGCAGCCTGGCCAGAAGTTGCGGCGTGAACACCTCGATGATGGCGTCAATTTGCTGACTAAAACGGTGGCGATCCCACTGCACCATCTGGCGTTTAACCGCGTTGGCTGCAGCATAGCTGGCAAACGCCTGCGGCCACTGCTGTTGGTGCTCAAGGGCTTTGCCCTTGGCGTAACCAAAGTAGACGCGATCCTGCTCGGCCAGCTCTGGCTTGGCTAACTGCTGCTCAATCGCCGCCACTTCGTCTGCGCTAAAGCGGTAAGTTTTTAGATTGGCCAGCGACCACGCCGCCTCGCCGCAGCTCGGCTCGAATTGCAGGCAGCGCTGGTAGTCAGCTATCGCCTCAGCGCTGCGGCCGAGGGTTTTCAACGCCGTGGCGCGCTGCACGCGCGCCGCAACATGTGCCGGATCGAGTGCCAATACCTGTTCAAAGTAGCTCAGCGCCCGATCAAAGTGGTTGTCTTTACTGGCGATATGGCCAAGCAACATCAGTGCCTCAGACCACTGCGGCTTGATCTCTAGGGCGCGCTGACAAGCGCTTGCCGCGCGCTCCAGCTGATCTTGCCGCGACAGTGCGGTGGCCAGCTGCAGCCACCAGCGCCCCACTTCGGGCAGCCGCTGAGTCATGCGCCCGGCGATCTGCTCAGCCCAGCTGGCACGGTTGCTGGCGAGTGCCCGTTTGCACAGCAGTGCCGCCACGCCCTGGTTGAGCGGGTCAGCTTGCAGCGCCGCCATTGCCAACTGTTCGCCGCGCTGTTGGTCGCTGCGGGTGGCGCGCTCGCTCAATAGCGGCCGCAGTTCACGCAGAGTCGCCGCGCGTTGGCGGCGGCTCGGCAGCTGCTCGGCTAACGCAGCGGCCGCCTGCTGCTCGCCGCGCTGCTGCAACAGCCGCTGCAGCGGTTTAGCCGCTTGCGCGAGCTGCGGGTTGAGCGCCAGAGCGCGGCGGTAGTGCTGTTCCGCCAGCGCCAGGTCACCGCGTTGCGCGCAGACACGGCCGAGGTCCGCCCAGCTCTCGGCATAGTCCGGGGCAATAGCAACCGCCCGCTCTAGATGTGCAGCCGCTTGCGCCAGCTCGCCCTGTGCCAGATGGCACTGACCGCGCAGACGCAATGCATTAACCTCGCGCGGGTTGCGCTGCAGCAAACCATCCACCTGCTCAGCCGCCTCTGCCACACGCCCCTGCTGCATCGCCTGCAGCGCGCGCAAAAACTGCTCTCTGGGGTTGTTCGACATAGCAACGGTAACGGTGAAAGGTGGACAACTATTGTACCCAGCCAGCGCTTAGGGTGGCAAAAAAACTCTCAGCTGCGCTTGGCTTTGCAAAAAAAAACCCGGCGAACCGGGCTGACGAAAACCTCTGCGACAAGCGGCTATTCGACCACCAACCGATAACGGTTGCGCTCGAGTGTTTTGCGCCCTATCCCTTTGATATTGAGCAGCTCTTCAACTGAGCTAAAGGCGCCGTGCTCAGCGCGGTAGGCGACGATTTCGGCCGCTTTGGCGCTGCCGATGCCGCTCAGAGCCAGCGCCAACTGCTCGGCAGAAGCGCTGTTGATGTTGACCGCTGCCGGCGCCACCATCGCCACACTGTCTTGCTTTTGCATGTTTTCCTCAAGGCTCTGCGCCTGTAGCTCGACACTGACCAACACCAGCAGTGCGATAGCGATCAATGGCGCCGACCAGCGCCACGACCGAGTGATCCAGTTGGTATTTTGTACAGTAATAGACATCGCTTATCTCCTCGCTAAGTAATATGACAGACAATCGACAGTATCGATTGTGATGACGACTACACAGAGAAGATGGTGCTAGCAGCGAAATTTGGCTATAGCGCGGAGCGGCTAATGCCAGTGGCTAGAGGGCGAAACCGGCGCTCTCGTTGACACGCACACGCAGCTCTTTACCCGGCTTGAAATGGGGGACGTACTTGCCGGTCAACTCGACTTCGTCACCGGTTTTGGGGTTGCGACCGCGCCGCGGTGCGCGATAGTGCAAGCTGAAGCTGCCAAAACCGCGCACCTCGATGCGCTGCTGGGCGACTAGCGTGTGGGTCATTTTTTCCAGTAACATTTTCACCGCTTGCTCGACATCGCGCATGGGCAGGTGGTCTTGGCTGGCGGCAATTTTTTCGATCAGTTCAGATTTAGTCATCGCGGGGGACACATTTAACCGGTAAGCTCGATTTAGCCCTTGATTTTATTCGTTTTTTTAACTTAATCAAGTGCCTATTGGCCGCTGCGGGTTTAATTGTTGAAAAAAAAAGGGTGGCTTTCGCCACCCTTTCTGTTGCTGCTAGAGAGACAACGATTACTTGTCCATCTGTGCCTTGATCAGGTCACCGATAGTGGTCGGTGCAGCAGTTTCACTCTCTTTGCTGCGGTGCGACTGCACAGCGGCTTTCTCTTCGGCGTAATCTTTAGCCTTGATAGAGAGGCTGATAACACGGGTTTTGCGATCGACGTTGATAATCTTCGCCTCTACCGCGTCGCCGACTGACAGCACATTGCGAGCATCTTCTACTTTCTCGCGCGACAGCTCTGAAGCCTTCAGCACCGCTTCGATCTCGTCACCGAGAGTGACGATTGCCGCTTTGGCATCGACCTCTTTAACGGTGCCGTTGACGATGGCGCCTTTATCGTTGTCGTTGACGTAGTTGTTGAACGGGTCGTCAGCTAGCTGCTTGATACCGAGCGAGATACGCTCGCGCTCAGAGTCGATGGCCAGCACCACGGTATCCACTTCATCGCCTTTCTTGTAGTGACGCACGGCTTCTTCGCCAGCTTCGTTCCAAGAGATGTCCGAGAGGTGGACCAGGCCGTCGATACCACCGTCGAGACCGATGAAGATACCAAAATCAGTGATCGACTTGATGCTGCCTGAGATCTTGTCGCCTTTGCCGTGAGTCGCGGCAAAGTCGTCCCAGGGGTTAGTTTGACACTGCTTGATACCCAGAGAGATGCGACGACGCTCTTCGTCGATGTCGAGAATCATCACTTCCACTTCGTCACCTAAGTTGACAATCTTTGACGGGTGGACGTTTTTATTGGTCCAATCCATCTCAGAGACGTGGACCAGACCTTCGACACCATCTTCCAGCTCGGCGAAACAGCCGTAGTCGGTAAGGTTAGTGATTACCGCTTTGACGCGACCGCCCTCAGGGTAGCGCGCTTTAATGTCGCCCCAGGGATCTTCGCCCATCTGCTTCATGCCCAGCGATACGCGATTGCGCTCGCGGTCGAACTTGAGCACTTTGACGTCAATTTCGTCGCCGACATTGATCATCTCAGAGGGGTGACGGATACGCTTCCACGACATGTCGGTAATGTGCAACAGGCCGTCGATGCCGCCGAGGTCGACAAACGCACCGTAGTCGGTGAGGTTTTTAACCACGCCCTTGAGTGATGCACCCTCTTCGAGGTTGGCCAGCAGCTCTTCGCGCTCGACCGAGTTGGCGCTCTCCATGACGGCGCGACGGCTAACCACGACGTTGTTGCGCTTGGCGTCCAATTTAATGACTTTGAATTCCAGCTCTTTGTTTTCGAGGTGGGTGATTTCGCGTAGCGGGCGGACGTCAACCAACGAGCCGGGCAAGAACGCGCGCAGACCGGCGACGTCGACGGTAAAGCCGCCTTTGACCTTACCGCTAATGATACCAGTGACCACTTCGTCTGCTTTGTGAGCCGCTTCAAGCTCAATCCAAGATTCGGCGCGGCGGGCTTTCTCGCGCGACAGACGGGTGGCACCAAAGCCATCTTCTACCGCTTCGAGGGCAACTTGTACTTCGTCGCCGATGGCGACTTCGATTTCGCCGCGCTCGTTATAAAATTGTTCTGCGGGGATTACGCCCTCAGATTTCAGGCCGGCGTGAACCGTCACCCAATCTTTATCGACATCGAGTACCACGCCAGTAATGATGGCGCCGGTTTTCATCTCGACGGTTTTCAGGCTTTCTTCAAATAGATCTTGGAAGCTTTCGCTCATAATAGCAGTCCTAATAATGACAGAGTCAGCGCAGGGCCAGAGAGGTTGGAGGCCGAGGTTGCACTGCTCTTTTTACCGCACAGCCAGTCTTAGCGGGTCAATTAAACACAAGTTCAACAGCGGCATTGCTGGCGGCCACTGTCTCCCCATCTACAAGTCTGGGTTAGGCCATTTTCTTCAAAGCGAGAATGGCCAATACCGACTCCATAACTTCATCAACCGACAGATCCGAGGTGTCCAGCTGCACAGCATCAGCGGCTGGCCGCAGCGGTGAAGCATCTCGGTTCATATCGCGCTCATCGCGCAGGCGGACCTGCTCGACGAGGGCGGCGAGACTAACATTTTCGCCCTTGGCTAGCAACTCCTTATGGCGTCGCGCCGCTCGCTCTTGCGCCGAGGCCGTCAGGTAGATCTTCAGTGGCGCATCGCTGAACACCACTGTGCCCATATCGCGTCCATCTGCGACCAGACCCGGGGCGCGAGCAAAGTCGCGCTGGCGCTGCAGCAGTGCCTCGCGCACCGCCGGTAGCGTCGCCACCTGCGAGGCCAGCGCACCGGTCTGCTCGGTGCGCAGCTCGCGGCTGACATCCTCGCCCTCGAGCAGCACCGCCACGCGGTCTTGGTCGGTTTTAAATTGAATATCCATATGTTCGGCCAACACCTGCAGCGCTGGCAGGTTGTCAAAGTCGATACCGCGGCGGCGCGCCGCCAAGCCGAGCAAACGATAGAGCGCACCACTGTCGAGATAGTGGTAGCCGAGGCGGCTCGCCAAACGTCGACACAGCGTGCCTTTGCCGGCGCCACTGGGACCGTCAATGGCGATCACTGTCACCGGAGAGTGTTCTGCAGCCATGGCTGGGTGCTCCTCAATAGATGGGGGGGGGGTCGCCGCTTACTCGACGCTGAGTTTAATACCGACCTGCAGCGCCAGTTCGGCGAAGGTCGGAAATGAAGTGGCGACATTATTGCAGTCATCGATGACGATTTCGCTACTGGCACGCAAGCTGGCAATAGCAAATGCCATGGCAATGCGGTGATCGTGACAGCTCGCCACGCGACCGCCGCCGATGGCGCCGCCGACAATGCGAATGCCGTCTGCGGTCGGCGTTGCCGCCACCCCGAGTATCTGCAAGCCGTCGGCCATCGCCTGAATACGATCGCTCTCTTTTACCCGCAACTCATGTGCGCCGGTCAGCACCGTCTCGCCCTCGGCGCAAGCGGCGGCTACAAACAGCACTGGGAATTCATCGATCGCCAGCGGCACCTGCGCCTCATCGATGGCGATACCGCGCAGCGGAGCGTAGCGCACCCGAATATCGGCTACCGGCTCGCCGCCCACCTCGGCCTCGTTGCTGAGGGTGATATCGGCGCCCATAGCGCGCAAAATATTCAGCACACCGATGCGGGTGGGGTTGATGCCGATGTGTTGCAGGGTGATATCGGAGTCGGGAGTAATCGCCGCCGCCACCATAAAGAACGCCGCAGAGCTGATATCGGCGGGCACATCGATGCGACCACCTCGCAGGGTGCCGCCGCCGCGCAGTGAGACCCGCGTGACTCCGCCACCGAGCTGTTCGCTGACCACCGGGTAGCCAAAGCCGCGCAACATGCGCTCGGTGTGGTCGCGCGTCGGCGCCGGTTCCACTACCGAGGTTTCACCCTCACAGTAGAGCCCGGCCAACAGCAAACAGGACTTTACCTGAGCACTGGCCATCGGCATGGTGTAGTTGAGCGGTTTCAGCATCTGGCCACCGGTAATGCGCAGTGGCGGCCGGCCTCCAGCTTCGGTGGCAATCACCGCCCCCATCTCGGCCAACGGGTCTGCGACCCGCCCCATCGGCCGCCCGCTCAGCGATGCATCGCCAACCAGCACTGAGTCAAACGGCTGCCCGGCGAGCACCCCGGCGAGCAGACGCATACCAGTGCCCGCGTTGCCGACATCTAGCGGCGCCGACGGTGCTTTGAGGCCGTGTAGACCGACACCGTGGACCACCACTCGGCCCTGTTGCGGCCCTTCAATCTGCACGCCCATGGCGCGAAACGCACGCAGCGTGGCGATACTGTCCTCTCCCTCAAGAAAACCGGTCACCTCGGTCATACCCTCGGCCAGAGCGCCGAGCATAATCGAGCGGTGGGAGATCGACTTGTCGCCGGGCACGCGGATGGTGCCGACGGCACTGCCGCCGGGGGATAATCGAAACGTCAGTGGCTTTGCACTCATGGTATCGCTGTCTAATCCTTGTTCGAGGAGTTGTCCAAAATGTTGCCGGGCCGATTGCGCCCGAGTGAAGAGGTCGAGCAGGTAACTGCCGTCACCGGCGTCGATAGCGCCGCGCAGACGAGCGAAGTCAGCGGTGAGCTGGTCGAGCACTTGCAGCACTGCGCTGCGGTTGGCCAGCGCAATATCGCGCCACATCACCGGGTCGCTGGCGGCGATGCGGGTAAAATCGCGAAAACCACCGGCGGCGTAGCGAAAGATTTCGCGATTGGCGCGCAACCCGGCCAGGGTATCGACCAGCGAGAACGCCAAAAAATGAGGCAGATGGCTGGTGGCGGCGAGTATCTCGTCGTGATCGGCGACCGACATCTCTGTGACCATGGCGCCACAGCCCTGCCACAGCGCCTGCACCCGCGCCAGATGGTCGGCACCACTGTCGGCATGGGGGGTCAAAATAACCCGATGGCCGACAAACAGCCCGCCATCAGCGGCGTTGACGCCACTTTTTTCTGAGCCGGCAATCGGGTGGCCAGGCACCAGTTGCGGCGGCGCGGCGCCGTAGCTGGCACAGGCCGCGGCCACCACGCTGCCTTTAACGCTGGCAACATCGGTTATCGTCACCGCACTGTCGAGCTGCGCTGCGCACTCGTCGAGCACCGCCGGCACGGTCAGCGTCGGCACCCCGATCACTACCACATCACCGCGCTGTAACTCCGCCGCCAGTGCTGTCAGCGAACTGGCGACGCGGTCGATCACACCCTGCTGCAGGGCCAGATCGAGGGTCGAGCTGCGTCGCGACACGCCGATCACCTCGCCGGCCAAGCCGCGCTGGCGCGCCGCCAGTGCCAAGCTCGAACCGATCAGGCCGAGCCCAACCACCACCAACTTACCGATCGGCGCCGGTTCGCGCTGCATAATGAGCTGCCCTGCCGCCGCGGCGACTAGAGCACACCCCTCGGGTAGGAGCCGAGCAGTTTCAGGTCGGCCACCTTGGCACTCAACTGCTGCAACAGTGCGGCGATTTCGGGCTGCTCGGCGTGGCCGGCAAAGTCGATAAAAAATAGATAGTTCCACTTGCCGCTGCGCGACGGCCGCGTTTCGATACGGGTCAGGTCGATGCCGTTTTCGCGGAACGGCTCGAGCAGCTCGTGCAGCGCGCCGGGCTGATTGCGCACTGCTACCAGAATCGAACTCTTATCATCGCCTGAGGGCGGCACCGACTCGCGACCGATAATTAAGAAGCGGGTCGAGTTGTCCGGCATATCTTCAATGCGCTCCCACAGCTTGGTCAGCCCGTAGAGCTGGCAGGACATATCGCCGGCAATCGCCGCCGAGTTCCACTCACCGGCGACGCGGCGCGCCGCCTCGGCATTGCTGCTGACCGCCACCCGCTCGATATTGGGGTAGTTGGCGTCGAGCCATTTGCGGCACTGTGCCAGCGACTGGGCGTGCGAGTAGACCCGGGTGATGGTGTCGCGGTTTGTATTGGCGCCTACCATAAAGTGGTGGTGGATACGCAGCTCCACCTCGCCACAGATGCGCAGCGAGGAGTCGACAAAGCTGTCCAAGGTATTGGAGACCACCCCTTCGGTAGAGTTTTCCACCGGCACCACGCCGTAGTTGCAAGAGCCTGCGATGACATCGCGGAACACCTCGTCGATGGCGCTTTTTGGCACACTCACGGCGGCGTGGCCAAAATGTTTCAGAGCGGCCTCTTGAGTAAAGGTGCCCTCGGGGCCCAAGTAGGCCACCGAAACCGGTTTTTCCAGCGCCAGACAGGCCGACATAATCTCGCGGAACAGCCGCGCCATCTCTTCGTTGTCGAGTGGCCCAGCATTGCGCTCCATGACTCGGCGCAACACCTGCGCCTCGCGTTCGGGGCGGTAAAACACCGTATCGCCGGCGGCCGTTTTGACCTGCGCCACCTGCATCGCGCAGTGTGCGCGCTGGCTGATTTTTTCCAGTATTTCGCTATCTAGGGCATCGATCTGATCGCGCAGATCGGCCAACGAGGGAGTGTCACTCATCGCTTCTACCTTATTTTTGACCGCTAGGCCTGCTCGGGCGCAGCGTCGGCGCTGTCGGCGCCATCGACTGCCACTTGCGGTGCTTCCTGCTCTTCAATCCGCGCTAAGCTGACCAAGTTTTCACCCTCTTTAAGGCGGATAATCCTCACCCCTTGGGTGTTGCGGCCAACCACCGATATTTCGTCGCCGCGGGTACGCACCATGGTGCCCTGATTGGAGATCAACATCACCTCATCGCCCTCAAACAGCTGTGTGGCGCCAACCAGCGGGCCATTGCGCTCACTGGCCTGAATAGCGATCATGCCTTTGCCGCCGCGCCCCTTGGTGGGGAACTCGGTGGTGCGGGTGCGCTTGCCGTAGCCGTTGTCACAGACGGTCAACAAGTAGCCGTGCTGGTCGGGAATAACCATGGAGATGATGCTCTCGCTCTCGGGCAGGCGCATACCGCGCACCCCTTTCGAGACTCGGCCCATCGAGCGCACATCGCCGCCGGCAAAGCGCACCGCTTTGCCCTCGCTGCTAAACAGCATAATATCTTGCTCGCCATCGGTGATCGCCGTGCCGACCAGCTGATCGCCCTCGACCAGATCGACCGCCCGCAGGCCGACGGTGCGCGGCCGCGAGTACTGGTCCAGCGAGGTCTTTTTCACGGTGCCGTTGGCGGTCGCCATAATCACATAGCGGTCGGCGCGGTACTCTTCAACCGGTAAAATTGAGGTAATGCGCTCACCCTCGCCGAGCGGCAACAAGTTGACCACCGGACGGCCGCGACTGTTGCGCCCAGCCAGCGGAATCTGATAAACCTTGAGCCAGTAAACCTTGCCGACACTGGTGAAACACAAGATGGTGGCGTGGGTACTGGCCACCAGCAGGTGTTCGACAAAGTCTTCATCTTTGACCGCAGTGGCCGACTTGCCCATGCCGCCGCGGCGCTGCGCTTGATAGTCGCTCAACGCCTGAGTCTTGGCGTAGCCGGCGTGGGAGATGGTCACCACGCGATCCTCTTCGGTGATCAAATCCTCAACGGTGAGGTCGTGCTGCGACTCGACAATTTCGGTGCGCCGAGCATCGCCAAATTCGTCGACCACCTCTTCGAGCTCGGCCCGAATCACCTCCATTAACCGCGCGTGGCTAGCCAGTATCTGTTGATACTCGGCGATCTCGTTGAGCTTGATGGCAAACTCTTCGAGAATTTTGTCCTGCTCCATACCGGTGAGGCGGTGCAGACGCAGTTCGAGAATATCTTTAGCCTGCTCGGGTGACAGATAGTAGAGGCCATCGCGTATTCCGTACTGCGGCTGCAGCCACTCGGGACGGGTCGCCTCACTGCCGGCGCGCTCGAGCATATCGGTGACCAGGCCAGGGCTCCAGCCCTGCGCCACCAGCGCTTCGCGCGCTTCGGCGGGGCTCGGCGAGCGCTTGATCAGCGCGATCACCTCGTCGATGTTGGCCAGCGCTATCGAGAAACCCTCAAGGGTGTGGGCGCGTTCGCGCGCCTTGCGCAACAGATAGATGGTGCGACGTGTCACCACTTCGCGGCGGTGGCGAATGAATGCCTCGAGCATCTGCTTGAGGTTGAGGATTTTTGGCTGGCCATCGACCAACGCCACCACATTGATACCAAACACACTCTGCAGCTGAGTCTGGGCGTAGAGATTGTTGAGAACAACCTCGCCCACTTCACCGCGTTTGAGCTCAATCACCACGCGCAGGCCGTCTTTGTCCGACTCATCGCGCAGCTCAGAGATACCCTCAATCTTCTTCTCTTTGACCAGCTCAGCGATGCGCTCGATCAACCGCGCCTTGTTCAGCTGGTAAGGCAGTTCGGTGATGATGATGGTCTCGCGATGGGTCTTGTCGTTGACCTCAACCGTTGCCTTGGCGCGCACATAGATGCGGCCGCGACCGGTGCGATAAGCCTGCACAATACCGGCTTTGCCGTTAATGATGGCAGCGGTGGGGAAATCTGGGCCGGGGATATACTCCATCAACTCGTCGATGGTGATCTCTTCGTTGTCGATCAGCGCCAAGCAGCCGCGCACTACCTCGGTCATATTGTGCGGCGGGATGTTGGTCGCCATACCGACGGCAATACCGGACGAGCCGTTGATCAGCAAGTTGGGGATGCGCGTCGGCATCACCGCGGGAATCATCTCGGTCTCGTCGTAGTTGGGGACAAAATCGACAGTCTCTTTGTCGAGATCGGCCAGCAGCGCGTGCGCCAGCTTGGTCATACGAATCTCGGTGTAACGCATCGCCGCCGCCGAGTCGCCGTCGATAGAGCCGAAGTTGCCCTGGCCGTCGACCAGCATGTAACGCAGCGAAAAGTCCTGCGCCATCCGCACGATGGTGTCGTAGACGGCGGAGTCGCCGTGTGGGTGGTACTTACCAATCACATCGCCGACCACCCGGGCCGACTTTTTATAGGCCTTGTTCCAGTCGTTGCCCAGCTCACTCATAGCAAACAACACGCGGCGGTGTACTGGTTTGAGGCCGTCGCGGACATCGGGCAGCGCCCGGCCGACAATCACACTCATCGCGTAATCGAGATAGGACTGCTTGAGTTCGTCTTCAATATTGACCGGAACGATTTCTTTGGCTAGATCACCCATGGCGGCGTTGTGCATCCTTTTCTAGTCTATTGGGAGGGCGCGGCTGTTAATTGTCAGCAGTTGCTACCACACCTTTTTCGGCGCAGTCGCCACTATCGGCGCTGCGCGGCAATTTAAGCCGCTAATTCTACCACAACACCCCCCCCTTATACCTCACTTTATCTGCGCTAAAACTGCCCTGAGCGGCAGATTTCCTCTCTGAGCTGCCCCTCTACGGCATCGAAACCCGCTATACTCGGCGCCTTCAAAAAGTGATAAAGGAGTGCACAGTGACCAGCCCTCTCTCCATCGACACCCTGATCAGCGCCAGCTGGGTAATTCCTATCGTGCCGGCCAACACCGTGCTGGAAGAGTGCGCCATCGCCATCAAAGACGGCGCCATTGTCGCTCTCTGCACCCAGCGCGAAGCGCAGCATCGCTTTGTCGCCAGAGAGCAGATCGAGCTGCCCGGCCAACTGCTGATGCCGGGGCTGGTCAACGCCCACTGCCACAGCGCCATGTCGCTGTTGCGCGGCTTTGCCGACGACCTGCCGCTGCAGCGCTGGCTGCACGAGGCGATCTGGCCGGCCGAGAGCGCTCTGGTAGATGCCGACTTTGTCGCCGCCGGCAGCCGTTTGGCCATCGCCGAGATGATTAGCTCAGGGACCACTAGCTTCGCCGATATGTACTTTTACCCCGAGGTGACCGCCGGCGAAGTGGCGGCGGCTGGGCTGCGCGCGCAGTTGGCCGCGCCGATCTTCGACCAGAGCGGCTGCTGGGGCAGCGGTGCCGATGACTATATTCACAAAACTCTGCAACTGCGCGACGATTACAAGAGCCACTCGCTGCTGGAGATCGCCTTTGGCCCACACGCCCCCTACAGCTGTGGCGATACCACGCTGAGCAAAATTGCCACCTTTGCCGGCGAGTTGGAGATGGCGGTGATGATTCACCTCCATGAGACCGCGCAGGAGATCGCCGATTCGCTGCGCGACCACCACTGTCGACCGGTGGCTCGGATCGCCGATCTGGGGCTACTTGGGCCGCGCACCCAGTGCGTGCATATGACTGCCGTGGAGGAGCAAGAGCTGGCACTGCTGCAACAGCACGGCAGCCACATCGTCCACTGCCCGAGCTCCAACCTGAAACTGGCCAGCGGTATAGCACCGCTGCAACGCTACCGCCAGGCCGGCGTCAATGTCGCACTCGGCAGCGATGGTGCCGCCAGCAACAACGGCCTCGATCTATTTGCCGAACTGCGCCTCGCCGCCCTGCTCGGCAAAGTCAGCGCCGCCGATGCCGCCGCCATCGACTGCCACACTGCGCTGCGCATGGCGACCCTCGACGGCGCCACGGCACTGGGCTGGCAGCAGCGCACCGGATCGCTAGAGAGTGGCAAGCAGGCCGATATTATCGCCATCGACCTCTCTGCCATCGGCCAACAACCGCTGTATAATCCTGCTTCGCAACTGGTCTACACCGCGGTGGGTGGGCAAGTTAGCCACAGTTGGGTAGCGGGCCGCTGCCTGCTGCGCCAGGGCGAGCTGACCACCATCAACCGCGCACAGCTGCTGCGCGATGTCGCCCAGCACTGGCAGCCGCGCATCGCCGCGCTGCGCCCAGCCCCTGCCTCTACCTTCAGCTTAAAAGGATAACTGCGTATGAGCGATACCCAGCCCACTGGCGACAATGTCGACCACGCCGAAATCGCCAAATTCGAGGAGCTCGCCAGCCGCTGGTGGGACCGCGACAGCGAGTTTAAGCCGCTCCACGCCATCAATCCGCTGCGCGCCAACTGGATCGATCAGCGCGCCCCGGTGGCCGACAGCAAACTATTAGATGTCGGCTGTGGCGGCGGCATCTTCAGCGAGTCGATGGCGCAGCGCGGCGCCGAAGTGACCGGTATCGATATGGGCGAAGCACCGCTAGCGGTGGCCCGACTGCATCTACTCGAGTCTGGTCTGCGCGTCGACTACCAGCGCACTACCGCCGAGCAGCTGGCTCTGCAGCAGCCGGGGCAGTTCGATCGGGTCTGCTGCCTGGAGATGCTCGAACATGTCCCCGACCCCAGCTCGGTGATCGCCGCCTGCGCAGCGCTCGCCAAGCCCGGTGGCGAGCTGTTTTTCTCTACCATCAACCGCAATCCCAAGTCCTATCTGTTTGCCATTATCGGCGCCGAATATCTGCTGCGACTGCTGCCCAAAGGGACCCACGAGTACAAGAAATTCATCCGTCCGGCAGAGCTTGCCAGCTGGGTGCGCGCCGCCGGGCTGGAACTGGTGGAGATGACCGGCATGCTCTACAACCCGATCACCCAGCAGTACAAACTGAGCGCCGGCGATGTCGACGTCAACTATCTGGTGCATGTGCGCAAACCGCTATGATGCCATTTGCCGGACTTATTTTTGATCTCGACGGCACCCTGATCGACACTGCCCCAGACTTCATTCGCGCGCTCACCCTGCAACTACAGCGCCACCAACGCCCGCTACCGGCCAGCGAACTGATTCGCTGCGACATCAGCGACGGCTCAGCCGGCATCGTCAGCCGCGCTTTTGCCATCGACCCCGACCACCCTCAATTTGCCGCGCTGCGCAGTGAGTTTTTGGAGATTTACTACCACCACTTAGCGGTCGACACCGCACCCTTTGCCGGCATTGCCGAGCTGTTGGCAGAGTGCCAAACCCGCGGCATACCCTGGTCGATCGCCACCAATAAACCGTGGCGCTACACCGAGCCGGTGCTGCAAGCGCTGGGCTTGCTCAGCACCGCCTGTGCAGTGGTCTGCCCAGACCATGTCAGTGCGACCAAACCCGACCCCGAGCCGGTGCTGCTGGCCTGCCAGAAGATGGGCATAGCACCCAGCGAGGCGATCATGATCGGCGATCATCGGCGCGATATCGAATCTGGCCAGCGCGCCGGCGCTCGCACCATCGCCGCCGGTTGGGGCTACTTGCGCCCCGGCGAGCAGGCGGCCGACTGGCGAGCAGATGCTACGGTGCACTGCTCGACGCAACTGCAACCGCTGCTGTTCGGCCTCTAGTCGCCGCAGCCACAGAGGACCACCACCATGCTGACTTTAGACCCCACTCGCCACCGCGGCTTCGCCGCCGCCACTGACGCCTTGTCCGACAAGGTTATTTTGATCACCGGCGCCGGCAGTGGCATCGGCCGTCAAGCGGCGCTCAGCTGTGCAGCGCACGGCGCGCAGGTAATACTGGCTGGGCGCACTGTGGCGCGCCTCGAGCAGGTCTACGATGAGATTGTCGCCGCCGGCGGCAGCGAGCCGATGCTCTACCCGGTCGATATGGAGGGGGCCGACAGCGACGACTACCAGCAGTTAGCAGCACTGCTTGAGAGCCACTACGGCAAGCTCGACGGACTACTGTTAAACGCCGGCATACTCGGCACTCGCACCCCGTTCAGCCACCACCGCAGCGATGTCTGGGAGCGTGTCATGAAGGTCAATGTCACCGCCCAGTGGCTGATGACTCAGGCACTGCTGCCGGTACTAGAACTCTCCACCGCCGGCTCGGTGGTGTTCACCAGCTCTACCGTCGGCCATGTCGCCAAACCGTTCTGGGGAGCTTACGGGGTGTCCAAGTTCGCCCTCGAGGGGCTGGCGGCCAGCTGGGCAGAAGAGCTCAAGGCGGTCAGCGCGGTGCGCGTCAATGTCATCAACCCCGGCGCCACACGCACCGATATGCGCGCGCAGGCCTACCCTGCGGAAGATCCCGGTGAGCTGGCGACGCCGCTCGCTATTATGCCCAGCTATCTGTTTTTGCTCAGCGACGCCAGTATCGGCATCACTGGCGTGCGGCTCGACGCGCAGGGTTAACGGTCGCCGCGAGCGCGCAGCTTGCGCTCTTTGCGCTGGCGGATATCGCGCAGAACAGTTTTTTCACTGCTGCGCGGCGGTTTCAGGTCGACCGCGCGGCAGAGCGAAGCGACCTGTTTGGGGTCCAACTCAATAAATTCGGCGCGGCGCACATAAGAGGGCAGCTCAATCGGGCCGTAACTGATGCGCTTGAGCCGGCTCACCTCAACCCCTTGCGACTCCCACAGACGCCGCACCTCGCGGGTTTTACCCTCGGCTAGCGTGACCCGGTACCAGCGGTTGGCGCCGCCCTCTTCGTCGTCGGCGCGATGGTGCTGCGCTTTGACACTGTCAAACCGCGCGACACCGTCATCGAGCTCGACACCCTGAGTGAGTCGGCGCAACATCGCCTCGTCGACGGCGCCGTGAATACGCGCCAGATACTCGCGGCGCACCTGTCGCGACGGGTGCATCAAGCGGTTGGCCAACTCACCGTTGTCGGTAAACAGCAGCAGTCCGGCGGTGTTAATATCGAGCCGGCCGACGGCGATCCAGCGGCCGTGGCTGATGCGCGGCAGTTTATCGAACACTGTGGGACGGCCGTCGGGATCACTCTTGGAACAAATTTCTCCCTCCGGCTTGCTGTACAACAGCACCCGGATCGCCTCATTGCGCGGCGCTCGAACCGGCCGGCCGTCAACCAAGATGCGGTCGTCTAACTCGGCGCGATCGCCCAGAGTGGCGGTGTTGCCGTTAATGGAGACACGCCCGTCGGAGATCCAGCGCTCTAACTCCCGCCGTGAACCGAGTCCTGCTGCGGCGAGAATTTTCTGTAGTTTTTCACTCATTGGGGGTTTCCGTCGCGGGATCTTCGCGGTTGGTGGTGGCAGTGTCGGCGTGCGCTTGGTCCGTCTCGGTGTCGGTGTTGATGTCGGTAACAGCCTCACGGCTGGGCGTGGTTAACGGTTCAGCCGCGGCTGTCTCGGCGGCGGGGGCAGCCACTGGGTCGCCATCGTTGGCCGCCGCCAGCGGCGGCGCCTCAGCGCCGAGCGCCAGCTCCAGCTCGGGGTCGAGCTGGGCAAAATCTTTGAGCTCACTAAGCGGTGGCAATTCGTCGAGACTCTTGAGGTTAAAATAGTCTAAAAATTGCCGGGTGGTGGCGTACAGCGCAGGCTTGCCGGGCACATCGCGGTGGCCGACCACACGCACCCATTCGCGCTCCTGCAGACTCTTAATGATGTCGGAGCTCACCGCAACACCGCGCACCTGTTCGATATCACCGCGCGTTAGCGGTTGCCGGTAGGCGATCAGCGCGAGCGTCTCCAGCATCGCCCGCGAATAGCGCTTGGGTTTCTCTTCCCAGAGTCGGCTGACCCACTCGGCGAGCTCGCGCCGCACCTGAAAGCGGTAACCGCTGGCAACTTCTTTGAGTTCAAAACCGCGCTCTTGGCACTGCAGAGCAATATCCTCGAGAGCGGCCTTGATCTGGTCGCGCGGCGGCCGTTCAAACTCATTGAACAGCGCCTCGAGCTGGTTGAGCGACAGCGCACGACCGGCCGCTAAAATCGCCCCCTCTAAAATTTTTGGCAGCAGCTCAGCGTCCACCCAGTCTGGGCTGCGGTCGCCCTGCTCGGCCTGCGCTTCGCTGGGCGAGTCTTGCGGCAATGGCGCGCTGCGCCCACTCTCTTCACTACTCATAACGTTGTTTCACTGTGTTCCTTAAACTTTTGCCGGCAAGCCGGCGACAGCGGGCTCAAGCGCCGCGCGCTTTGACGTGGATGGGGGCAAACGGCTCGCTCTGTACAATCTCGACCAGCGACTCTTTAATTAACTCCATAATCGCCAAAAAGGTCACTACCACACCGAGTCGCCCCTCGGCCAATTTGAACAGCGCGACAAACGGCACAAAGGAGCGCCCCTGGAGATTTTCCAACACTTCTGACATGCGCTGACGGGTCGACAGTCGCTCGGCTTGCACCTGATGGCTCTCAAACATTTCAGCGCGCTTTAATACATCGGCGAGCGCGGCGAGAATTTCGCGCATATCGACATCGGGGTGTGGCCGCGCCTGCTGGCGCTCCGGCGCACTAGCGCTGACGGTGAACAGCTCGCGACCCAATCGCGGCAGCTCATCGATATCTTCTGCGGCGTTTTTGAACCGCTCGTACTCTTGCAGCCGGCGAATCAACTCGGCGCGCGGGTCGCCCTCCTCCTCTTGCTCCTCGACCTGGCGCGGCAGCAGCATCCGCGACTTGATCTCGGCGAGCATCGCCGCCATCACCAGATAGTCAGCGGCCAGCTCCAACTCGACGGTCTGCATCAGCTCGATATAACCCATATATTGATGGGTAATCTCAGCGACATTGATCTGCAAAATATCTAAATTCTGCCGGCGAATAAGGTAGAGCAGTAGATCCAACGGCCCCTCAAACGCCTCCAAAAATACCTCTAGGGCGTCCGGCGGAATATAGAGATCCTTGGGCAACACGGTCAGCTCGCGGCCTTGCACCACGGCAAACGGCATCTCTTGCTGGTCGGGCTTAACGGTCTCGGCTAGCGCGGTGTGAGGCGTTGAGGTCAAGGGCGATATCCATTAATAGGGCTGCTGATTAAAACATTGGGCCGATTATACCGTTTATAGTGGCGGCCGCCACGATCCACTGGCGCGATCACATGAATGGCGAGAAGTCGCCAGCGCCTTGACGGATCAGCTCGGTACCGCCGCCGCTCATATCGACCACTGTGGTCGGCTCGAGGCCGCAGTAGCCGCCGTCGACAATCACATCGACATGGTGGTCGAGTAGCTCGCGGATCTCCCACGGGTCACTGAGCGGGTAGTCATCACCGGGCATGATCAAGGTGACGCTCATCAGCGGCTCGCCCAGTTCGGTCAGCAGCGCTTGCGCCACAGGGTCGCTGGGAATACGCAAGCCAATGGTCTTGCGCTTGGGGTGCTGCAGTCGCCGCGGCACCTCCGAAGTGGCCTCCAAAATGAAGGTAAAGGGGCCGGGTGTGGCCGCCTTGAGGGTGCGGAAATGGCTGTTATCCAGCTTGGCGTAGAGCGAAATATCCGAGAGATCACGGCACATCAAGGTGAAGTTGTGGTGTTTATCTAGCTTGCGCAATTGGCGGATACGGTCAAGTGCCTGCTTGTCGCCAATATGGCAGCCGATCGCATAGACCGAATCGGTCGGATAGACCATCAGCGCACCGCGGCGCACCCGCTCAGCCACTTGGCTGATCAGCCGCGCTTGGGGATTTTCCGGGTGGATAGAGAAATATTCAGCCATCGATATTCAGCCAGTCAAGGGGGCTCTGCACAGGCTATTGCGATATCTCGGACCGGGCAGCAGAGCGGATTTACGTGGCAGCTATTGTCGCACAATCGGCGATTGCGCGCAGGTCACTTCGCCGCTGGCGCGGCTTGGCGTACAATAGCTGGCAAACTATCTGGAAGCTGCTGATGACCACCACTGAGACCCCCTCAACTCCACCCCGCGAGAACATGTTAATCAACTTGTTGTTTAACATCGCCCTGCCGACTCTGGTGTTGACCCAACTCAGCGACCCCGCCTACCTCGGCATCAAACTGGCGATAGCGGTGGCAATTAGCTTTCCGATCGGCTACGGGGTGCGCGACTTTATGCTGCGCGGCCGGGTCAATTTCATTTCGGCGCTGGGTCTGATCAGCGTGTTGCTGACTGGCGGCTTTAGCCTATTTGAGCTGCGCGCCGAGTACATCGCTATCAAAGAGGCGGCGATCCCGCTGCTGTTGGGCGTTGCCACGCTGCTGTCGCTGCGCACCTCACAACCTCTGGTCAACACCTTTTTACTCAACGACGCCATCATCAATCGCCCCGCGATTGAACAGGCACTCGCCGAACGCGGTGCGCAGCGCCAATTCGACCAGCTACTGGTCAAGGCCTCAGTGCTGCTGGCCAGTTCGTTCCTGCTGTCGTCACTGCTCAACTACGCCCTCGCCACATACCTGCTGGTGGCTGAACCGGGGACGGTGGAGTTTAACCAGCAGCTCGGCGAAATGACCGCACTGAGTTTTCCGGTGATTGCACTGCCGGCGACTATCGTGCTCACCGCTGCGCTGTTCTATCTGTTTCGCGGCATCGGTAGAGTGACCGGTTTGAGCTTTGAAGAAATTATTCACCCGCAACAGTCAAAATAACCCCTACCCGACGGAGACGCTCTATGTGGTACACCCTAATTGGCGAGGATCACCCCGACTCACTGTCGGCGCGTCTGGCGGCGCGCGGCGACCACTTGGCGCGGCTCAATCTGCTCAAAGAGCAGGGACGGCTGTTAGTCGCCGGGCCCAATCCCGCTATCGATAATCCCGAGCCCGGCGCCGCCGGATTCAGCGGCAGCGTGATCATCGCCGAGTTCGACAGTCTCGCAGAGGCGCAGAGCTGGGCGGACGCCGACCCCTACCTGGCCGCCGGCGTCTATCGCCAGGTCACCGTTAAGCCGTTTAAACGCGTGCTGCCTTAAATGACATAATGCCCTACCGAGAGTGACACCCATGGCTGTAAAAACCCTACTCACCCTGCTGCTGGCCCTCCACCCACTGGCGAGCAGCGGGCAAAGTGTGTCGCCGACGCCAGCCACTGGCGGCGTCGCCAGCGACAGCGAAGCTGCGCGCAACCAGCCAGAGCCACAACAGCTGCTGCGAGAGGAGCCAGAGAGTGCTCTGCAGCGCCAAAATAAACTACTGGTCAGCCAAAACCAGCTGCTGCAGCAGGAGCTCGACATCCTCACCGCCAACTACGACACTCTTGCAGAAAATCGCAGCAACCAATTTTTTCTGTACGGCGGGCTGCTGCTGTTTCTCGGCGCCTGCCTAAGCGCCCTGCTACCGCGTCTGCGTGGCCGCAAACGGTTTGAGGAGTGGGGCTGATGCGCCCCCGCAGCTTGGCGCTGGCGGCAGCACTGCTGTGCTGGCTGAGCGCAGCCACTGCGGCTGCGCTGCCGCGTGTCGAAATGGTCACCTCGCACGGCACCCTAATCATTGAGCTGGCCGCCGACAAAGCGCCGCTGACTGTGGCTAATTTTCTCCGCTACAGCGACGAATACCACTATGACGGCGTTATTTTTCACCGCGTTATCGCCAATTTTATGATCCAAAGTGGCGGTTTTWACTACGATCTCTCCGAGCGCGCCAGCGCCCATCCGCCAGTCGCCAACGAGTCGTTTAATGGCTTGCACAACCGCCGCGGCACCATTGCTATGGCGCGCACCAGCGACCCCGATAGCGCCACGGCACAATTTTTCATCAACCACCGCGACAATCCGGCGCTGGACGCGCGTGGCGAGCGCCCCGGCTATACTGTATTTGGCCGGGTGGTCGACGGCTTAGAGGTGGTCGACCGCATCGCGACTATGGCAACTCGTCGCTACGGCCCTTTTCAGGACCTGCCGCGCACCACCGTCCAGATCAACCGCGTTCGTCGCCTCGACGACTGACGCCCTTTACGGAGCAGTACCATGGCTAACTTGCCGGAACGCGCTGCAGCGCTGTCGATCAACCTGAATAAAATTGCCCTGCTGCGCAACTCCCGCAGCGGCGACTACCCGTCGGTTTTGGCCCACGCCCACCGCGTCATCGCCGCTGGTGCCGAAGGTATCACCATCCACCCGCGCCCCGACCAACGCCATATCCGCGCCACCGATGCCCGCCAACTGGCTGAACTGGTTAGCGAGTACCCCGGCATCGAGTACAACATTGAAGGCAACCCGTTTGCCGCCGCGCGAGACAGCTACCCGGGCTTCATCAAATTGGTCGCCGAGTGCCGCCCCGACCAGTGCACGCTGGTACCCGATGGCGATCAGCAGCTCACCTCCGATCACGGTTTTGATCTACACCGCGACGGCGAACGGTTGCAGCCGGTGATTGCGCAACTGCAACAGTTGGGGATACGCGTCAGCCTATTTATGGACCCCGATCCCGAACAGATCGCGCTGGCCGCGGCCATTGGTGCCGACCGCATCGAACTCTACACCGGTCCCTATGCAGCGGCGTGGGGCACTCCGGCAGGCGCAGTGGAGCTACAGCGCCACACCGCCGCTGCCGCTGCCGCCGCCCAACTGGGGCTGGGCGTCAACGCTGGCCACGATCTCAATTTGGACAACCTCTGCCACTATGCGCAAATACCGCAACTGGCCGAGGTATCGATCGGTCACGCCTTTACTGTCGATGCCATCGATCGCGGTCTCGACGCCACCGTTGAGGCCTATCGCAAAGAGCTAGAAAGCGGCCATCAGCTGCGTCAGGCCGCGCGCTGATGGCCGCACCGCAATCCGATAGCGCCGAGTATCTGGCGAAAAAGCAGCGGCTGCGCAAGGTGCTGACGCTCTATGGCCGCAAGCCCACTCTCGAAGCGCTACTCGACGCCAACACCGCCGTTCAGCGTCTGCACCTCGCCGACAGCAATCGCGGCGGCGGCATCATTGCAGAGATACTCGAACACGCTAAACGCCGCGGTGTTGAAGTGCGCTACCACAGTCGCGAACAGCTGGCGCGCATCTCTCGCAACAGCAAGCAAGATCAGGGCGTAGCCTGCGACATCGACTGCCCCAACTACCTCGAATTAACCCAGTGGCTAAACGCCAGCAGCGGCACCGAGCGCCAGCATCTGATGGCATTGGATGGTGTCACCAACCCGCAGAACCTCGGCATGATTATCCGCTCAGTGGCAGCCAGCCCGCTGCACGGTGTTATCGTCCCGCAGCGCGGTTGCGCGGAACTGTCGCCGCTGGTTGTCAAAGCCAGTGCCGGCGCCCTGTTTAAAGCGCCACTGTGTCGCGTCGAACGGCTGCTGCCGGCACTGCGACAGCTGCAGCAACACGGCTTTGCTCTGGCGATGCTCTCTTCACACCGCGCCACGCCGCTGCCGCAGTGGCGACCACCGGCTAAAGTAGTCTATGTCATGGGCAACGAGAGTGATGGGGTCAGCGCCGAGATCGCCGAGCTCTGCCAGGAGCGGCTGATGATACCGATGGCCAACGGCGTCGAGTCGCTCAATGTCGCGGTCGCTGCCGCGCTGGTGGCCTTTAGCGGGTCGGCTTAAGCCGAGGGTTGTGCGCCGCGCGCTAACCGCCACAGTGGTGAGAATGTCACAAACGGCAACGCCACCAAAATACTCAGCACCGCGTAAACCGCCAGTGCCGTGGGCAGACTGAGCTGTTCAATCATGGCGCCGCTCAACCAAGCGCCGATTGGCGCACCACCAAATAAGCAGAGCTGGTAAATAGACACCACCCGCGAGCGCACCTCACTGGGGGCAAATTGGTGGATCAAGGTGCGCCCCTGAGTCATCGACAATCCCGATGAGCAGCCCCAGCCAAAGATCAACGGAAACACCAGCCACAGCGGTGGCTCTAGCGCCAGCGCCAACAGCAAGAAACCGCGCAGTGCCAAACCAGAGACCAGCATACGGCCGGCGCGCAGTGCGCTGGCATGGCGGCGCGCCAGCAACAGATTGGCGGTGAACATGCCACCCGTAAAGGTGAGCTGAAAATAACCAAACAGCGCAGCGCTGCCCGCTTGGTAGTGGTCGGCCAACAGCGGCAGGCCGACCAGATAAATACCAAATACCAGCACCCCGGTGGCCAGCACCACCAGCACAGTATCGCGCAGCACCGCCACCTGGCGGGTGCGCTGCCAGCCTTCGACAATATCGCGCCAGCTGTTGACCACTGTCGCCATGCGCTTGGACGGCAGCGACTGCGGTGGCGCCACCGGCGTCTCTGCTCCGGTCAAACTGCTGGCAAACAGCAGCGCACTGGCAGCGATCAGCAGCGCCTGAAACAGCAGCAGCGCGTTGAGCCCAAAAAATTCAAAGTAGCCGGCCAAAACAAAACCACCGCCCTGCAGCGCCGACTGCACCACCGCGGTACGGGCCACCGCACGGTGTACGCCGCTGGTTGGCACGTGGCCGAGCAGCGCCTCGCGCGCCGGCTGTACAAAGGCGGTAATGGTACCGTACAGCAGGCCGTAGCCGAGCAGCAGCGGATAGCTGAGCTGATCGCCGAACAGCACCGCTAACAGCAACAGTAGCGGCAGCAGATAGAGTGCGTAGAGCTGCGCCAGCCAGCGCCCGCCGTGACGAGACTCGGCCATGGCGCCGCCGACCAAGGTAAATAACAGATTGGGCAAAAACACCGCCATCAGCGCCGAGCCCAGTCGACTCGGCGACTCCTGCAGCACCCCGACCACTAACCACGGATAGATGACCGCGTGTATGCCCATCGCCAATTGGGCGCAGGCGACGCCACCTAGATAGCGGTTAAACCAAAATCGCAGCGCGCTCACCGCCGGCCGCGCTTGCGCCAATAACGCCACAGCGCGATCGCCAACACCATCGACGCAGCTGCCAACAACACCAGCGCCACCACCACCAACAGCAGCTGCAGCTGCGCCAGCAGCGCGCCGCTGCTGATATCGTAAGCGTTGACCGCCATCAGCAAGAATGCCGCGCAAGCGAGCATAGACAACAGCCAGGCAGAGCGACGCTTATATGAGCGGTTGGCCATTATCGGCGCTCCCACTGCGATAGTTTGGCCAGCAGTTGTGCTTCGTCGATAATCGCCACCCCGGCTTGCTGCGCCTTGCTCAGTTTACTGCCGGCACCTGGCCCAGCGACCAGACAGCTTGTTTTCGCCGAGACCGAGCCGGCCACCTTGGCGCCGAGCGCCTGCAGCCGCTCTTTGGCCTCGCTGCGACCCATCTGCGCCAGCGTGCCAGTGACCACCCAAGTTTGCCCAAGTAGCGGCTGTGTCGTCGGGTCGGCCACAGCGGGTGCCGGCCAGTTGACCCCCGCTTGGCAGAGCGCGCCGACAATGGCGAGGTTGTCGGGGTTGGCAAAAAACTCCCGCACTCGCGCGGCCACCACCGGGCCGACATCATCCACTTCCAGCAGCGCCTCGAGCGGCGCGTCAATCAGCGACTGTAAACTGCCAAAGGCGCTGGCCAACGCCGCCGCCGTCGCTTCGCCGACTTCGCGGATACCCAGTGCATAAATAAATTTCGCCAGCGTGGTGGTGCGGCTAGCGGCAATCGCAGCGACAAGATTGTCTGCCGATTTCGGGCCCATGCGCTCCAGACCGAGCAGCTGCGCGGGGCTCAGCTCGAATAGGTCGGCTACCGAAAAGATCACCCCGTTGTCGACTAGCTGCTCAACCAGCTTGTCGCCGAGCCCGTCGATATCCAGTGCTTTGCGCGAGGCGAAATGTTTGATCGCCTGTTTCACTTGGGCCGCACAGAACAGTCCGCCAGAGCAGCGCGACACCGCCTGCTCACTGTCGCGCTCGATGACCGACTGACAGACCGGGCAGCGCTCTGGAAAGAGAAAAGGTTCAGCGCCGTCGCGACGCTTTTCTGCCACCACCGCCACCACTTGCGGAATAACATCGCCGGCGCGGCGCACAATCACCGTATCGCCGCGGCGAAGATCAAGTCGCGCCATCTCATCGCGGTTGTGCAGTGTCGCATTGCTGACCGTTACGCCGCCTACAAACACCGGCTGCAGCCGCGCCACCGGTGTCACCGCACCGGTGCGACCGACTTGGTACTCCACGTCGAGCAACTCGGTCAACTGCTCTTGGGCGGGGAATTTTCGCGCAATCGCCCAGCGCGGCGCCCGTGCCACGGTGCCGAGTCGTCGCTGCTGCTCGAACGAATCCACTTTGTAGACAATACCGTCGATATCGTAGTCGAGGCGGTCTCGCTGCGCCGCCAACTGCTGGTAGTAGTCATTGCACGCCTGCACTCCGTCCACTGTCTGCGACAGTGGGTTGATCGGCAGACCCCAGCCGGCGATTACCGCGAGCAACTCAGAGTGGCTGCTGTAGCGCTGCGCGTCGCTGATCTCACCGACACTGTAGCAGCACAGCAGCAGCGGACGCGCGGCAGTAATGCGGCTGTCGAGCTGGCGCAAGCTGCCGGCGGCAGCATTGCGCGGATTGACAAACGGCTTCTCGGCCGCGGCGCGGGCGCGGCGGTTGAACGCCTCAAAGCCGCTGCGCGCCATGTAGATCTCTCCGCGCACCTCAAGCAGCTCGGGTAGGTCACTACCGCGCAACCGCAGCGGGACATTTTTAATCGTTTTAACATTTTGAGTAATGTCTTCACCGCGGCTGCCATCGCCGCGGGTCGCCGCGCGCAGCAGCTCACCGCGCTGGTAGAGAATACTCACCGCGACGCCGTCGAGCTTGGGTTCGCAGGCAAAGCGCAGCGGAGCCTGTGACTTCAGCCGCTCTTCGATACGCCCGACAAATGCTTGCAGATCTTCATCGCTGAAGGCGTTGTCCAGCGACAGCATCGGTGTGCGGTGTTCAACTTGGTCAAAACTCTGCAGCGGCGCAGCGCCGACGCGTTGACTCGGCGAGTCGCTGGCGACCTCTGCGGGGTGGGCGCGCTCGTAGTCGAGCAGCTGGGCAAATAAACGGTCGTACTCGGCGTCGGGTAGCGACGGCTGGTCGAGCACATAGTAGCGGTAACCGTGCTCATTTAGCTCCGCTACCAGCTGCCGGTAGGCACTGTTTTCACTGCCGCTGCTCATCGCCTAGGCACGGTCGCGCTGGCGCTGACTGGCCACTGCGCGAGCGCGCTGGCGGCAGTGGTCGATGGTCTGGCGGGTCATAGAGCTGCGCGATTCATCGTAGACATGCAGATCTAGCGCCGCCGCCAGCTGGTCGACGACCTGCAGCAGGGTGTCAAACGCCTGCAGCGGCTCGGCGACCTCACTGAGGTTGAGAAACAACGTCACCCCGGGGGTCTGCAGCTGCTCGATATCGCGCAGCTCAAAATTGCCGGGCTTAACGGCATTGGCCAGACTAAACAAGCGCCGCTCTTCACCGCTGTCGCTGTCGGCTTGGTAGTAGTGGAAAATCTTCATCTCGCCGTAGCGCAGCCCGGCGGCGATCAGCGCATCGCGCAGTGCCCCCCCCGCCACTGTGACGCCGCGATTGGCCAGTAGATGGACAATTATCATCTGCGCATCGTCATCGGCGCTGGTGAGCTGCGCCTGTGCCGACTGAGTACTGGGCGATGGTGCCGTCTGACCGTCGAGCGGCAGTGCCGTCTGGCTCGGATCGCGAAACGCCGACAGCGTGGTGCGCTCGATGGTCTGCTGCTTTAACTGCTCACCAAGACGGTCGATATCGGCCTCGTCGCGCACCCCAACCACCCGCGAACGGCCAAAACTAGCTTCGCTGCTATCGAGTAGGGCATCGTCTTCGAGCGGCTCGCCAAACATGCCGCCCGCCGCCGTGGCGGCTTTTTTTGCCTGTTTGGAGACCGCTATCTGCTGGTAGCGACGCAGCCGCAAGTGGCGCACCAGCGCCAACAGCAGGGCAATGATGAGCAGTCCGCCAATTGCATAAAGTAGAGTTGCCGTTTGGGTGTTATCCATCACTATTCCTTCAGTTCAAGCGTGGCAAGAGAAAATCCGGGAGGTTTGACACCGCTCAAGCCTCTGCCAGCGCCGCCGCCTGATTGACGTCAACGGTCACCAAACGCGACACCCCAGCCTCGTGCATAGTGACACCGATCAGCTGGTTGGCCACCTCCATGGGGATTTTGTTGTGGGTGATAAAGATGAACTGCACTTTCTCGGACATCTCCTCAACCATTTTGGCGTAGCGGCCGACGTTGGCATCGTCGAGCGGTGCATCGACTTCGTCGAGCATACAGAACGGCGCCGGATTGAGCTGGAAGATTGCGAATACCATGGCGATTGCCGTCAGCGCCTTTTCGCCCCCGGAGAGCAGATGGATGGAGGCATTTTTCTTGCCCGGTGGGCGCGCCATCAAGGTTACCCCGGTGTCGAGCAGGTCGTCGCCGGTCATCTCCAAATAGGCGTGGCCGCCGCCAAATAATTTCGGGAAGAGCGCCTGAATATGTTTGTTGACCTCGTCAAAAGTCTCTTTAAAGCGGGTGCGGGTCTCTTTGTCGATTTTGTGGATAGCCCCCTCAAGAGTGCGCAGCGCCTCCTGCAGTTCAGTGTCCTGCTGGTCGAGGTACTCCTTGCGCTCCGATTCAATTTTGTACTCATCAATTGCGGCGAGGTTGATCGGCCCGAGCCGCTGAATGCGCTGCTCGATCTGCTCGATAGTCTGCTGCCACTCGCGCTGATCGGCGTTGTCTGGCAGCGCCTCTAGCAGCGCCTCGAGTGTCTGCTGCTTCTCTTCGATCTGTTGGACAATAGTGCGGCTGAGAGTGGCGATCTCCTGGGCACCGATACGCTGCTGCTCAAGCTTACCGCGCACCTCAAACAGCTCTCGCTCCAGCTCGGCGCGGCGCTGCTCGTAGCCGCGCATCTGCTGCTCGAGCTCTTCATTGACGGCGCGGGCACTGGCCAGTTCGGTCTCGACCTGCAGCCGCGATTCGAGCAGCTCCTCGAGTTCCTGCTGGTGATTTTCCCCCGGTTGCTCTTTAACCTCAAAAGCGGCGCGCAGCTGCTCGCGGCGCTCGCCGAGACGTTCTAGTTGTATTTCAACCCGGGCGATACTCTCGCGCACAGCACCCAACTGAGTCGACAGTGCGCGCTCGCGCATCGCCAACTCCTGCTGCTGGTCGCGGTCTTGGCGGGCGCGCTGACGCACTTGCTCGAGCTGCTGGCGCACCGCATCGCGCTCACCGAGCAGCTGTTCGCGCGTCTCGCTATCGCGCTCCATGCTATCTAGTGACTCCTGCAGCAGTGCCCGCGCCTGCGCCAAGCTCTCTTGCTCTTGGCTAAACTGGCTGCTGACCTCAGCCAGCTCACCCTCGGCGCGCTGCTTGCGCGCCTTGTACTGTTCGATCTGCACCTCAAAGCCACTCAGCTTGGAGCGCAGTTCGGTGTACTGGCTCTGCTGTTCAGCGAGGCTGCTGGTCACTTCGCGGCGCTGCTGCTCGATAGTGGCGATCTGCTCTTCGAGCTGGTTGCGGTTGGCGACGACGCCCTCAATAGCCGCCGTCTGTGCTGCAAGCTCCACCTCAATCTGTTCTAACTCGCGCTTGCGCTGTAGCAGCCCGGCACTGGCATCTTTGTCACGAGCCACGCGCAGCCAGTTGCGGCCGAGCCAGATCCCCTCCTGAGTCACCACCGATTCGCCGGCGGCGAGCTGTGGCTGCAGCGCCAGCGCAGCGGCCAAGTCGTCGACCGCATAGACGCTGTCAAGCAGCGCATTGGCGTGGTCGCCCTGAACCACACTGCTCAGCCGACGCCCCGACCCAGCGCTGACCGGCGCCGCCGTCGGCGGCGCCACTAAGAAAACTTCGCCTTTGCTAAAGCTGGCTAATTTATCCAGTTGGTCGGCGATCGAGTCGACCGCCACTGCCTGCAGATAACTGCCCAACACCGTCTCGACTGCCACGGTCCACTGCGGTTCAGGCTGCACCAGCGCGGCCAGCCGAGGCTGTTGGTGTAAGCCACTCTGCTGCAACCACTGGCGCTCGTCGGCATCGCCCAGAGCCGCTTGTTGCAGCGCCTCCAACGACGATTGACGACCCTGCAATTTGCGCTGTTCACTGCGCAACTGGTCGAGTTCAGCGGCCAGCTCGCGGTCGTTGCGCCGACACTGTTCAACCTCTTGCTGCAGGTCGGTTTGGCGCGTCTCGAGCTGCTCGCGACGCATCTGCGCCTCGGCTAGGCTCTCCTGCAGTAGCTCTAACTCATCTTCGGCGGGAGAGGCTTGGAACTGTTGCGCCTCACTGTTGAGATTTTCCTGGCGCTCACTGAGCCGGCGCAGCAACTGCTCTAAATGTTGGATGCGCGACTGCTGAACTTCTGCCTGCTGGCGCGGCGTCGCCGAGCGCTGATTAAACTCATCCCAACGCCCCTGCCAGCTGGCCATCTGCTGCTCGGCCTGCTCCAACGCCTGAGCCGAATCATGCTGCGCGGCGGTGACCAGCTCTAAATCGGGCAGCAGTTGGTCGAGCTCGGCCTGCCAACCGGCGGCGCGGGCGCGGTCGGCCTGCAGATGTTGCTCGGACTCGGCGTAGTTGGTTTCGGTCTGTTGCAGGTCGTGCTGGAGTTCGGTGGCGCGCTGCTGGGCGTGCTCAATGGCCTGCTCGATGCGAGCGACATCGGCACCGACCTTGTAAAAACGCGCCTGTACGGCATTGAAATGGTCATTGGCCTCGGTATAGCTATCGCGACCCTTCTCAATCTGAGTGTCACAACTCGAACGCTCGGTAACAATGCGCTCTTGCTGCAGCTCTAACTCGCCGATAACTTGCCGCTGCGCCACCGCGGCGCGCTCGTGCTCGCGCCATTTCAACGCCAGCAGTTCGGCGCTCACCTGGCGCTGCTCTTGTTTGTACTCGGCGTACTTTTCCGCCGCTTTGGCTTGGCGTTCCAGCCGCCCCAGCTGACGCCCCAACTCATCGCGGATGTCGGTGAGGCGCTCGAGGTTTTCCATGGTGCGGCGCATGCGACTCTCGGTATCTTTGCGCCGCTCTTTGTATTTGGAGATGCCGGCCGCCTCTTCGATATAAATACGCAGCTCGTCGGGCTTGGATTCGATCAGCCGCGATATCATGCCCTGCTCAATAATGGCGTAGCTGCGCGGGCCCAAACCGGTGCCGAGGAAGATGTCGGTAATGTCGCGGCGGCGGCACTTATTGCCGTTGAGGTAGTAACTCGACTGGCCATCGCGGGTGACTTTGCGCCGAATGGCAATTTCATTATAGGCGCCGTACTCGCCGCCAAGGGTGCCCGCGCTATTGTCAAAGACCAGCTCGATAGAGGCTTGACCGACCGGCTTGCGGCCGCCGCTGCCGTTGAAGATGACGTCGGTCATCGATTCGCCGCGCAGGTTTTTTGCCGAGGACTCGCCCATCACCCAGCGCACCGCATCAATGATATTGGACTTGCCGCAGCCGTTGGGTCCAACTACTGCCGACAGATTGCTGGGGAAATGCACCGAGGTCGGGTCGACAAAAGATTTAAACCCGGCCAACTTAATCGTTTTGAGACGCATAATTGCTCAGTATGTTTTTTTTATCGCCGGTCTTAACGCCCGTTCCAATGGGCCGCCGGTCTGTGGCTTAGAGAGCAATTTTACACGCTTTTGCGCCGCTGTTAAGTGCTGCGAACGACGCGCCTGTGGCGGTTAAAAATCGACCTTGGCGCGGTTACTTTTGACCGCGCCGCGCCGCGCTTTGCCGGCCAACCGACGCTGTTGCGAGGCGCGGGTTGGGCGGGTGGCGCGACGCGCGCGCGGCGGCGTACAGGCCTCCTGCAGCAGCGCCACCAGACGCTGCTGGGCATCGCGGCGGTTGAGTTCGCGGGTGCGGTGGCACTGGCTTTTGATCACTACCACACCGTCGCGGGTAATGCGCTGATCACCACTGGCGAGCAGCCGCTGCTGCACCCACAGCGGCAGGTTGGCGCTGCGCAGATCAAAGCGCAGATGGATCGCCGAGGCGACTTTGTTGACATTTTGGCCGCCGGCGCCCTGCGCGCGGATGGCGCTCCAGTGAATCTGTTCGGGGTCTAAAAACAGCCCTGGGCGCAGCTCAATCACCGCCGCCGCCAAGCGTCAGGGCCACGCTGGCAGCGCCATCAACCAGCGTAAAAGGTGCTGAACGGACGACAATATCGGCGCTATCGGCATTGGCGGTGCCGGTCGCACTGAGCCGCGCCGACACCAGCAGCTCACCGCCGCCGCGCAGCGAGCGCTCGGCACTGAGCTGGTCGCGCTCAGTCAACAACAGCGTCGCCGGCAGCTCTGCCACCGTCAGCCGGCGCGCCGCCAGCGGCATCGGCCCACCATTGGCTTGCACCACCGCGACAAACACTGCCTGTTGCGCCGAGGCGGCGACAGCGCTGTTTATATTGAGTTCGACGCGGATCACTGTCGGCGCGCTGCTGTCCGGCAGTTCAGAGCCCTCGCCCAGCAGCGCGCGGCTGCGCTCTATGCCGGACTGCAGCGCCTGCCAGCCCGAACCGCTCGGGTCCAAGCTGGCCTGGGCGCGCCGCCAGTAGTCGATGGCGGCGGCGTACTCGCTCATCTCAAAGGCTTGTACCCCCTTGAGACCCAGCACCGTCTGATCGTCGGGGGTAAGCGCATAACCGCGATCCAACGCCAGATTAACCGCATCGGTAAACTGGCGGTCGGCGGCGAAAAACAGCGCTTGCGCATACTGGGCGTAGAGCCAGCCGTCCTCGCTGGCCCACTCAACGGCGCGGCCGAGGTAGTCGGCGGCAGCGGCAAAATCACCGGCGCTGGCGGCGCGTTGCGCGAGCAGATTCCAGTAGTAGGCGCTTTCGGGGTTGCGCGCCAGACGCTCTTTGATAGTCGTTTGCAACTGTTCAATCTGCGCCGATGACGCCTCGCCGGCGTCAAGCTGCTGCAGCTGCGCAGTGATCTCTAGATCCAACTCGGCACCGTAGTGGCGGTAGCTGACCACCACCGCCAACAACAGCAGCAGAATTAAAACCGGCAGAAGCCACAACCCTTGCGAGCGGCTGGTGCTGGCTATATCCGGCGACGCCTCGATATTGTCTAGCAGCAGCTGTCCGAGCGCCGTCAACTGCTGCTGGTACTCCGCTTCGTTGAGTTCGGCACTGTCGCGCTGCTCATCCAGCTGCTGTTTCTGCTCGCGGTAAAGGGCGATGTTGGCCTCGCGGCTGATCTCTGCCAACTGCTGTTCTGCGCTCACCGTGGCGGTGCGACTGCGGGCAATAAACGGCCAAGCGACAAACACCAACGCCACTGCCGCTACCACTAACTGTGCAACCATCATCGCTGCTGCTCCTCACTGTGCTGCTGTAAAAGTGCCTCGACGCGCTGCTGCAGATCGGCGCTCTCAGCTGCGGCCGGCCGCGGTTGTGAGCGACGGCGCAATAGCACCAACACCATCGCCCCCAACAACAACAGTGCCGGCGGCAACCCCCACAACAGTGCGGTGTTGGCGTTGACCGCGGGGCGATAGAGGATAAATTCTGAATAGCGCGCCACTAACTGCTGTTTGATCTCACCGTCACTCAGCCCCTGCTCGAGCAGTTTGCGCACCTCATTGCGCAGATCGATTGAGATCGGTGAATTAGAGTCTGCCAAATTCTGGTTCTGGCATTTTGGGCAACGCAACTCCGCTATCAGCCCCTGGTAGCGCTCACGCAGCTGTGGCTCGCTGAACTCAACTACCTCGATACCAGCCACTGCGCGGGCTGCACCGACTACCATCAGCACTAGCAGCAGCGCCGCTGCAGCGTGGCCGGCAATCGCGGCAAGCGCTCCGCGGTTTTCACTGTGGGTAAGTTTACTCATCGCGTTTTTGTCCCTGATATTTTCGGTACAACTGCCCCAACTCACCGGCCCAGATACGCTCGTCGACGACACCGACACGGCGGTGGCGAACAATACCCTCGGCGTCGAGCAGATAGGTCTCCGGCGCGCCGTAAACGCCCAAGTCAAAACCCAGTTCACCGCGCGGGTCAAACAGATTCAGCTGGTAGGGATCGCCGCGCTCTTGCAGCCAGCGCAGCGCCGCTGGGCGACTATCTTTGTAGTTTAGCCCGACAATACGCACTCCCTGCTCGGCGAGTTGATTGAGCATGGCGTGCTCCAAGCGACAGGCGAAACACCAAGTGGCCCAGACGTTGACCAGCGTCACCTCGCCGCGCAACTGCGCCAGAGTGTAAAGAGTGTCGGCCGACTCGACGCTCTGCAGCTCAAAAGCTGGAAACGGTCTGTCGATTAGCGCCGACGGCAACTCGGTGGGGTCATTGTTGAGGCCGCGGTAGAGCAGTCCGGCCAACAGCGCAAACAGCGCCAGTGGTAGATAGAGTTTTAAACGGCTCACACTGTCACCTCCGCCGTGCGCTCTGTCGCCACAATCGGCTTCTGACGCCGATAGCGTTTATCAATAGCAGCCAATACTCCGCCCAGAGCCATCATCAGCGCACCGAGCCAGATGCAGCGGATCAATGGTTTGACATGCAGCCGCACCGCCCAGGCGTTACCGCTGAGCGGCTCACCGAGCGAGACATAGAGGTCGCGGCCGAGACCGGCATCGATATCAGCCTCTGTCATAGTTTGACCGCCGGCCAAATAGGTGCGCTTCTCCGGCTGAAGTGTGGCGACTGCGCGCCCCGCTCTAGTGATATCAATCGTGCCGCGCCAAGCGTTGTAGTTAGGTCCCGGCACCTGCTCAATGGTGCGTAAAGTAAACTCATAACCCATCAGTGTTGAGCTCTCTCCCGGCGCCAAACGGACATCGCGCTGCTCGTCGTAGCTGGTGGTAAAACCGATACCCAGCACCATCACCGCAATGCCCAGATGGGCGGTCACCATCCCCCAATAACTGCCGGAGAGCTTGCTCAGCGCCGCAGACCAAGCAACTCCGCGGCGCTGCTGCAGGCGCACCTTGAGCAGCAGATCTTCCAGAGTCATCGCCGCGACCCAAGCCGCCAACAACACCGCCACTGCAGCGCCCCAGTGGTAGTCGCTGGAGTAGAGCCACGGCAGTGCCGCGGCCGACAAGATGGCTATCGCAAGTGGCATGCGGCCGCGGCGCACTGTAGCTTCGCTGTCACTGCGCTTCCAGCGCGACTGCGGGCCAAAGGCGACAAACAGCGCCAGTAGCGACATCAGCGGCACAAAAAACAGATTAAAGTAAGGCGGGCCCACCGAGATCTTGCCGAGCCCAAGCACATCCGCCACCAACGGGTAGAGCGTACCGATCAGAATCATCAGCGTCGCCGCCACCAGCAGCAAGTTGTTGATCAACAGCAGCGACTCGCGCGACCAACCGGCGTACTCACCGCTACTTTTTACCAACTGCCCGCGCACCGCAAAGAGCAGTAGCGAGCTGCCCACCACCAGCCCCAAAAAGATCAGAACGAACAGCCCGCGCTCAGGATCGTTGGCAAAGGCGTGCACCGAGGTGAGCACGCCTGAGCGGACCAAAAAAGTTCCCAGCAGGCTCAACGAAAAGGCAAAAATAGCCAGCAGCAGCGTCCAGCTGCGAAACAGCCCGCGCTTCTCCGAGACCGACAGCGAGTGCACCAGAGCCGTGCCGACCAGCCACGGCATAAACGAGGCGTTCTCCACCGGGTCCCAAAACCACCAGCCGCCCCAACCCAGCTCGTAGTAGGCCCACCAGCTGCCCAGCGCAATACCAAGTGTTAGAAACATCCAGGCGATATTGGTCCACGGTCGCACCCAACGCGCCCAAGCACTGTCAAACTGCGCGCCGAGCAATCCAGCGATGGCAAAGGCGAACGGCACCGCAAAGCCGACATACCCCATATACAGCAGCGGCGGGTGGACGATCAGACCGAAATCTTGCAGCAGCGGGTTGAGGTCTCTGCCGTCGGCCGGCGGGAACGGCAGCACCCGCTCAAACGGGTTGGAGGTCATCAACAAGAACAGCCCAAAGCCGACCGCCACCATCCCCAGTACCGCCAGGGTGCGCGCCTTCAACACCAGCGGCAGTGTCTTCGATAGCAGCCCCACCAGCATGGTCCACAGCGCCAGACAGAGCGCCCACAACAGCAGCGAACCTTCGTGCGCTCCCCATACAGCACTAATTTTGTACTGCAAAGGCAGTTTGGTGTTGGAGTTGTTGGCGGCGTAGAGCACCGAAAAATCGTCCTGAATGAACACCGTGACCAGCGCCAGGAATGATAACAACAGCAGCACAAACTGCCCCACCGCCAGACTCGAGCCCATACGCATCCAAGCACTCTGACCGGTGTAACTGCCCACCATCGGCACCACCGCTTGGAACACTGCCAACACCACGCCGGCAATCAAAAATAGATGACCCCACTCAGCGATCATAGTTTTTCTCCTCGGACGGATAACCCTTGCTATAGCCGCTGGGCGACTCAGCGCCGCTACCCTTCTGCGCCTCGCGGCGTTGGTGACCTTGCTCCATCGCCTCGGCGACCTCTGGAGGCATGTAGGTTTCGTCGTGCTTGGCCAGCACTTCGCTGGCCTGCAGCACACGATTTTGGTCGAGCACACCGGTGGCGACGATCGCCTCGCCCTCAGCGAACAGGTCGGGGAGAATACCGGTGTACTCAATGCGCACGCTCTCGGCGCCATCGGTCACCCGGAAGGCGACAAACAGCGAGTCATCGGCCCGCTCGATACTGCCCTTGACCACCATGCCGCCGGCGCGCAGACGCACATCGGTGGGCGCCTCGCCATCGACAATTTGAATGGGGGTATAGAACAAATTGATATTTTCGCGCAGGGCAAAAGTGAATAACCCGACCGCGATCGATGAGGCGACAACTATCAGTAAAACCCATTTCAGACGCTGTTTACGCAGTGGATGCATTGACTCTCTCCGGACGATTAAAATCTGTTGGGCTAAGCACTCAGGCGCGGTTGGCCGCCTCGGCGCGACGCTCTGCGCGCTGCTGCTCGCGGGCGACCTCGGCGAGCAATTGGCGGCGGCGGCGCAGCGGTGCTGCCACCAGCGCCACCATCACCACTGCTGTGACTGCCACCGCCGCCCACACGTAGGGGCCGTGGCCGGCCATCTGCCAAAACGCCTGCCAGTTTTCAAACTGCCATTTGAGCTCTACCATCACCCGCGCTCCCGACTCTGTGGCGCCGTCACCAGCGCCCTCACCCAACTGCTGTTGGCCTCGCGGGCCAATACTTCGGCGCGCATAGACAGCAGCAGCGCGACAGCATAAAAGAGATAAAAGCCGACAATCATCACCAGCAGCGGTTGCAGCATCGAGCTGTGCAAAGTGCTGTCACCGGTAATCTTTAGCGATGCCGGCTGGTGCAGGGTATACCACCAGTCGACCGACTTGTAGATGATTGGCACATTGACCGTGCCGACCAGCGCCAGCAGCGCCGCCGCTTTGCTGGCCAGCTCTTGACGGTCGAAAGCTTGGTAGAGCGCGATCACCCCGAGGTAGAGAAACAGCAGCACCAACATCGACGTGATACGCGCATCCCAGACCCAATAGGTGCCCCAGGTCGGCTTGCCCCACACCGCACCGGTGAACAGCGCCACAAAGGTCAATGCCGCGCCGACGGTGGCGGCACAACGCATCGCGGTGAAAGCCAACTTCATCTTCCAGATCAGGCCGATGGCGCCGGCGATAGCCATTAAATAGTAACCAGCCAGGGCCAGAAACGAAGCGGGCACGTGCAGATAGATAATGCGATAGCTGTTGCCCTGTTTAAAGTCGGCCGGTGCCAGCGCCAGCCCCCAGACGCTGCCAACCGCCAGAAACAGTGCAGCCAACACCGCCAGCCACGGCAACCACGCTCCGGAGCGCTGATAAAACCAGCGCGGTGAACCCCATTGATGAAACCACTGCCATGCCATCGTCATCTCTCCTGCGTATTTATTCGCTGGCGGTCAGGCGCAGCGCGCCGACCACCACCAGTGGGCAGAGCGCTATGGCCGCCACGGCCAAGGTCGCCAACAGCGCCAGCGGCGCCAGCCAGCTAAATCCTTCAATAGCCCGCTGCACCGTCGCCGAGCCGAAAATAATTACCGGCACATAGAGCGGCATCACTATCAGCGTCAGCAGCACGCCGCTGCGCTGCAGCGACACCGTCAGCGCCGCGCCCATGGCACCAATGAAACTCAATGCTAAAGTGCCGACCAGCAGACTCGCCAGCAGCGGCAGCCAACCGGCCGCCGGCAGCGCCAACAGCGTCGCCAGCAGCGGCGCCACCAGTGTCAGCGGTAGACCGGTCACCAACCAGTGGGCGAGCATTTTACCCAACACCGCAAAGGCCATACCGTCCGCCGCCAGCAGCAGCTGATCGAGCGAGCCGTCGCGGTAGTCCTCGGCAAACAACGGCTCCAGCGACAGCAGCGTCGCCAACAGTGCCATTACCCAGATCATGCCGGGCGCCAGCTCGGCCAATACCGTTGACTGCGGCGAAATACCCAGCGGCACCAACGCCGCCATCATGACAAAAAACAGCAGCGGGTTAGCCAGCTCGCCGCGCCGCCGCGAGGCCAACAGCAGCTCTCGGCGAAGGGTGTTCACAGTGCCATTAGCCATGCGAATCACCGCCACTGAGTTCCAGCGCCAGCAACCCCGGCAACGCCACAGGCTGGTGGCTAGTCAGCATAATCGCACCACCGCGCTGCAGATGCGCCGCCATCAGCCGCTCTATCAGCTCGACGCCGGTTCGGTCGATGGCGGTGAATGGTTCGTCGAGCAGCCACAGTCTGGCATCGCTCAAAATCAGTAGCGCCAGCGCTACGCGGCGGCGCTGCCCAGCCGAGAAGGTTCGGCACGGCAAATCTTCAAAGCCAGCCAGACCAACCGCGGCCAGCGCTTGAAAAATAGCCTCTGTTGAGAATCTATGGCGGCCATCGACCGGGTAGCGCAAGTTCTCCAGCGCTGTGAGGCTGCCCTTGACCGCCGCCTGGTGGCCGAGAAATAGCAGCTGGCTGCGGTGATTATAAGAGTTGTCTGCGAGCGGTTCGCCGAGGTAACAGACCGCTCCCGCGGCCGGCGCCAACAGCCCGGCGGCAATGCGCAGCAGCGAGGTTTTGCCGGCGCCGTTGCCACCATTAATCTGCAGCGCTTGGCCGGCCATTAATTGCACAGAGAGTTGGCAAAAAAGACGGCGGTTGCCCCGCTCGCAGCTGACGTCGTTGAGCGCCAGCAGCGGCGAGTGGAGAGCGGGAAATTCCTGCACAGAAAAAGGGGGCAAATCCGGCATCCAAGATCGTATTTTGGGAGCGGTATTATGCCAAAAAAAACTGAAGAAATACTGAAAATCGGCGGCGAGTTGCCGAACGATTACCGCGGCTAATCGATATCGTAATCGTACTCGCCAATCTGGCGTCGCAACCGCGCCTCCTCAAGCTTGGCCTCTAACCGCCGCCGCGCTTCCAGGCTGACTTGAGCGCGGGCACGCTCCGCGGCTGCGCTGGAGACTTCGCGCTCAGGCTCTGCCTCTTCGCTGTCCAGGTCGCTCTCTGCATCAAAATCTTCGTCGCTCATTGGCCGCTCCGCTCCTGTCTGACTAGCAAAAAAACCACCGAAAAAGTCGGCGCAAAACCCGCTGCCGCTCGGGGGCAAAATAATCTCTGGAGGCCGCTTGGTCAAGAAAAATAAACCGATAAAAATCAGCTGTTTAGTATATTTTTATAGAGGGCATAAAAAATCACGGAGGTGACCGACTCGGTGCGCAGGGCTATAATTGGCAAGTCAGATGGAATTCACTCGCGCCTCACTCAAAAGGATACCCAATGTCTACGGCCAGCTGCCCCAATGGAACCACAAGCTGTCAGAACTGCCGCATGAACCCACTCTGCCTGCCACTCGCCCTACAGGTGAGCGATATGGGCAAGTTAGATGTGGTCATTGAGCGCGGCAAACCGCTGCAGCGCAGAGAGACTGTGTTCTTTGTCGGCGACAGCTACCAAGGGGTCTACGCGGTGCGCAGCGGCGCCGTCAAAGCCGCCATCACCAATGCCGATGGCACCGAGCAGATCACCGGCTTTTATCTGCCCGGTGAGATCTTTGGCTGGGATGGCCTCGCCGAGGGGCGCCACACCAATACCGCCACGGCTCTGGAGACTACCGCTATCTGTGCCATCCCCGCCGATCGCATGGATGAGTTGAGCGTCACCCTGCCCGACCTGCGCCGCCATTTTATGCAGCTGATGAGTCGCGAACTGGCGGTAGATCAGCAGATGTTAGCGTTGCTCAGCAAAAGCTCTGCCGAGCAGCGGGTGGCGGCGCTGCTGGTATCGATCTCCAACCGCTTAGCGAGACAAAAATTGTCGCCAACCCGTTTCCGCCTGCCGATGTCGCGCGCCGAAATTGGCAACTATCTCGGCCTCACGGTCGAAACCATCAGTCGGGTGTTTGGCCGCTTCCAGCAAAAACAGCTGATCGCCGCCGACAAACGCGACATCACCCTGCTGGCGCTGGAGCAGTTGCAAACACTCAGCAGTGATAGCGACTGAGCTGTGACCAACTCGCCACTCGACGCCCTCAACCGTTACCGCGTTGGCGGAGCGGTGCGCGATCGCCTGCTCGGCTACCCCAGCAATGAGACCGACTGGGTGGTCGTGGGTGCCACGCCAGAGCAGCTAGTAGCGGCCGGCTTAACCCCGGTGGGGCGCGACTTTCCGGTTTTTATAGACCCCGCCAGTGGCGACGAATACGCACTGGCGCGCACCGAGCGCAAAAGCGGCCACGGCTACCACGGCTTCAACTTTTACGCCGCGGCCGACGTCACTCTCGAACAGGACCTGCAGCGTCGCGATCTCACTGTCAACGCCATTGCCGAAGACGCCAACGGTGAGTTGACCGACCCCTGTGGCGGCGTGAGCGATCTGCAGCATCGCCTGTTGCGGCATATCTCACCGGCTTTTTGCGAGGACCCGCTGCGGGTGTTGCGCGTCGCGCGCTTTGCCGCCCGCTACCACCACCTGGGCTTTACCGTGGCGCCCCAGACGTTGGCGCTCATGCAACAGATTAGTGCCAGTGGGGAGCTGCAATACCTCTCTGCCGAGCGGGTCTGGCGCGAGACCGACCGCGCGCTGGGTGAACGCGATGGCGCCATCTATGTGCAGACGCTGGTGCAGTGTGGCGCTTTTGAAAAACTGTTCGCTGAGCTTGCCGGCAGCCCGGTGAAACAAGAGCAGCTGTGCGAAACTTTGGCCGCCGCAGATCGCGCCGGCCATAACAGTGCCGAAAAATTTGCCCTGCTGTGTGCCCGCGCTAGCGATGCCGGCTGCACACCGCGCAGCGACAACCATAGCATCGAGCAGCTCTGTAAGCGGCTGCGCACCCCGACTAAAACGCGCCAGCTGACACTGCAGCTGTGCCGCTTTGGCCCCGCCTTGCGGGCGCCGCACTCGCTCAGCGCAGAACAGCTGCTGGCTGCCCTGCAGGGTAGCGGCGGACTCAAATCGGCTGACAAATTAGCACAACTGCTGCACTGTGCGGCGCGCTTGCCGCAACCGCCACTGGCCACCGACAGCGAGCAGCTATTGACACTGCAGCAGTCGCTGGCGCAGATTTCTATCGCCGACATCGTCGCCGCCGGGGCCAGTGGCCAGGAGATCGGCGAGACACTCTACCAGCGCCAGCTGGAGAGTGTGCAGGCTCTGCTGGAGAGCCACTGAATAGCTCAGTCGCTCTCGGGCAGTGGCAGTAAGCGCTGGTGCCAGCGAAACTCAACCGCCCGCAACGGTTGTCGGCTGGCATCGTACTCCGACCACAACTGTTGATAACTGCGCCCCACTAGCGGGTGGCACTGCAGCGGCGCGATATCGGCCAGCGGTTTGAGCACATAAGCGTTGTAGAGAATCTCCTCGCGCGGCAGCTCGATACCGGCAAAGTTGCCGACCCAGTCGTCGCAGGTGAGGATGTCGATATCCAGCGTTCTGCCGCTAAACTTTTCACCATTGCGCAGCCGGCCGTTGTCGGCCTCAATCTGTTTTAGCTGCGCCGCCACTGCGGCCAAGTTCAAGTCGGTGTCGATGGCGACTACATTGTTGAGAAAGGCATCACCACTAAAACCAACTGCCGCACTCTCGTAGACCGGCGAGATCAGCAGTTCGCCATAGTGGTCGGCCAGTGCATCCAGCGCCGCTGTCATATTCTGATAGCGGTTGATATTGCTGCCCAGCGAAAGGTAGAGCCGGCTCATCAGCAGCGCTCGCCGCGCTCGATGATCAGACCAACATCGTCGGCGGCGCGCAGCGCCCCGGGCTTGCTGAGGCGCAGACGCAGCCACTGCACCGAGAATTCGCTGCGAATAATAGCCGCCACCTGCTCGGCCATAGTCTCAACCAGCAAAAATTGGCTGTCGGCGACAAACTGCTGCACACGCTTAGAGATCGATTTATAGTTGAGCGCAAAGGCGATGTCGTCGGTCTCTGCCGCCGGACGGATATCAGTCGACATCTCTAAGTCGATACTGACCCGCTGCTTGACCTCGCGCTCCCAGTCAAAAATGCCGATGATGCACTCTATTTGTAAATTCTTTATGTAGACAATATCCATCAGACAACCTCGGTAATTGCTGGCAGCTGGTCGAGAGGCCACCGCGGCCGCACCTCCACCGCCAAGTTCTGTGGCGCGCCAGCGAGCTCGCCACTGCGTTGCGCCGCCGCCAAACGACGCCAACCGGCATAGGCGATCATGGCTCCATTATCGGTACAAAATTCTTGCCGGGCGTAAAATAGCTGGCCATCCACTTTCTCCACTGCTGCGGTCAACACCCGCCGCAAAGTCTGGTTGGCCGAAACTCCACCGGCAATCACCAGCCGCTGCATGGCGGTCTGCTGCAGTGCACGCCGGCATTTAATTGCCAGCGTCTCCGCCACCGCCAGCTCAAAGCCAGCGGCGATATCGGCCATGCACTGCGCGCTGGGCAGCGGCTGATCACCCCGCTCTTGCGCGATCAAGTTGCGGGCAAAGGTCTTCAACCCAGAAAAACTAAAATCCAGACCCGGGCGATCGGTCATCGGCCGAGGAAAGCGGTAGCGCGCGGCATCGCCGCGCTCGGCCAGAGCGGCTAAGTGGGGGCCGCCTGGGTAGTCTAAGTCGAGCAATTTCGCTGTCTTATCAAACGCCTCACCGGCGGCATCGTCGACCGATTCGCCGAGCGTTTGGTAGCGCCCCACCCCTTCGACCGCAACCAGCTGGGTATGGCCGCCGGAGACCAGCAGCGCCACAAAAGGAAATTGCGGCGGGTTCTGCTCGAGCATTGGCGCCAGCAGATGGCCCTCCATATGATGAACACCAATCGCCGGCACCGAGAGGCTCCACGCCAACGCCTTGGCGAACGAGGCGCCGACCAACAGCGCCCCCATCAACCCCGGCCCGGCAGTGTAAGCGATACCCTCAAGCTCGCTTTTGTCAACTGCCGCCGCGCTGAACAGCTGCTCGAGGAGCGGCAACAACTTGCGGGCGTGGTCGCGCGAGGCAAGCTCAGGGACCACGCCACCAAAGGCGCGGTGCAGTTTAACTTGCGAGTAAATATTGTGCGCCAGCAGCCCGCGCTGGCTGCAGTAGAGCGCCAGCCCAGTCTCATCGCAGGAGCTTTCAATACCCAACACCAACATTTCGCTCGCCTAATTCCGCTGTCACAAGGTCGGGTAATATAAGCCTTTTAGCGCCAATCACCAAAACTGCGTTGTGGGTTTGCATCGGCCAAGCGTTGCCCCTATAATTCGCGCCCTGATTGGCGGGCTAGGTGTTCCGCCGGCGGCAACAGCCTCGCTGCTGTTTAACACTTTACAAAATAGGATTGCCATTAATGCCCAGCGTTCGCGTAAAAGAAAACGAGCCCTTCGACGTAGCCTTGCGTCGCTTCAAACGCTCCTGTGAAAAAGCCGGTATTCTCGCCAAAGTTCGCAGCGAAGAGTTTTACGAGAAGCCCACCTGGGAGCGCAAGCGCAAAGCCGCAGCCGCCGTTAAGCGCAACCAGAAAAAAGTTTCCCGCGAATCACGCAAGTTTACCCGTCTCTACTGAGTAAGCGCCCCAGCCCACCGCTGCGGACACCCCCTCAGAGTGATAACCAAAGAGCGCCGATTGGCGCTTTTTGTGTTTCTATGGCATTTTAATCCACCCTCGCGGCGACCTGCGACCACCGGAGAAACGCATGACCCATTCTTTAAAGCAGCAACTCAGTGACGCCATGAAAGAGGCGATGCGCGCCAAAGAGAAACAGCGCTTGGGCACCATACGGCTCATACAGGCCGAAATTAAACGGCTTGAAGTCGATGAGCGTATTGAGCTGGACGACAGCCGTGTATTGGCGGTGCTAGATAAAATGGTCAAACAGCGCCGCGACTCCATCAGCCAGTTTAGCGCCGCCGGACGGCAAGAGCTGGCCGACATCGAGCAGGCCGAAATTGCCGTTATTCAGACCTTCCTGCCGCAACCACTCAGCGACGAGGTGATCGCCGCACTGATCGCCGATGCCATCGCCCAGAGCGGCGCCAGCTCCATGCAGCAGATGGGCGCGGTGATGGCGATCGTCAAGCCGCTCATTCAAGGCCGCGCAGACGCCGGCGCAGTGAGCGGCATGGTCAAGCGAGCGCTCAGTTAAATGGCGGCGAGTCAACGCTGAGCAGCCTGTGGCCGGCCGAATACCGCAGTCGTTTATCGATGATCTGCTCGATCGCAGTGATATTGTCGATATTGTCAGCGCCCGCATCGATCTAAAAAAAGCCGGTAAAAGCTACAAGGCGTGCTGCCCGTTCCACGACGAAAAAACTCCCTCTTTTACCGTCGCCCAAGACAAACAGTTTTACTACTGCTTTGGCTGCGGTGCCGGTGGCAATGCGCTCGGTTTTGTCATGGCGTTCGACCGCGTCGACTTTGTCACCGCCATCGAGATGTTGGCTGGCAACGCCGGTCTTGAAGTGCCGCGCGAGGCCCAGCGCGACAGCGTTCAGGTGGCGAAAAAAGACAATCTCTACGACATTCTCGAGCAGTCACAACAGTATTTTCGCCAGCAGCTTAAACAACACAACGGCGCCGCCACGGCGGTCAACTACCTGAAGAACCGCGGCTTGAGCGGCAAGGTTGCCCAGCAATTTGGCATCGGTTACGCCCCCCCTGGCTGGGACAATCTCCTCAAGGCGGTCGGCGCTGGCGACCCTGGCAAGCTGCAGCTGCTCGACGAGGGCGGCATGCTGGTGACCAAGCCAGAGGAGAGCAAGCAGTACGATCGCTTTCGCCACCGCATCACCTTCCCGATACGCGACCAGCGCGGCCGCACCATTGGCTTTGGCGGCCGGGTGCTCGACGACAGCACACCAAAATACCTCAATTCGCCAGAGACGCCGGTATTCCATAAAGGCCGCGAACTCTACGGCCTATACGAGGCGCGCCAAAAGCTGAGTAACATCAGTCAGCTGATTATGGTCGAGGGCTATATGGACGTGATCGCGTTAGCGCAGTTTGGCATTCACAATGCAGTCGCTACGCTCGGCACCGCGCTGACCGCCGACCACCTGCAAAAATTGTTTCGCTACACCTCGGAACTGGTGTTCTGTTTTGATGGCGACAAAGCCGGTCGCCGCGCGGCAGAGCGCTCACTCGAGGTGGCACTGCCACAAATGCGCGACGGCGTCAGCTGCCGTTTTCTGTTCTTACAAGAGGGCGAAGACCCCGATACCTTGGTGCGCAAAATTGGCCCGGAAGGGTTCAACCGCCAGCTCAGCCGCGCCCAGCCGCTCTCTGAATTTCTCTTTGAGCAGCTCAGCGCCGGCATCGACTGCAGCAGCGCCGACGGCAAAGCGCGGCTGGCCAAACAGGCGGCACCGGCGATCAACAGCATCCCTCAAGGGGTTTTCCGGCAACTGTTATTGGCCGAGTTGGCCGAGCGCACCGGCATTGCCGCCGAGCAGCTCAAAGAGTATGTCGCCAGCCACCAATCGCCAGGGCAACGGCGCACTGCGGCCACCGCGCCGGCCTCTTCTCACAGCAGCTCACAACCGCCAGCGTCGGCGCTGCCCCCGGAGTACAGCGGGCACCTCGAAAACGACCCCTACGCCGACTATGAATTCGATCCGAGCGACGGCGGCGAAGGCGATTACGACGCCGCTCAGCAGCGCCGCCAGCGCAGCAAAATGCGCCTTTCCAGCGCTCAATTTGTCACCGCGCTGCTGCTCAACCACCCGCAGCTGGCGGAGCTAGTTGAGCAGCGCGAGCTAATGCAACTCAGTGCCGACCCGGAACTGAAACTGTTCCTGCGGCTACTCAAAGTGGTCGAGGCCAACCCCCACTACAAACCCTCCAATATTATCGCTTACTGGATGGGCACCCACGGTGCCAGTGAAGAGACCGAGCAGCTAAAAAAACTCGCCGCTATGGAGCTGCTACAACCACCCAAACAGGCCGGCCGCGATGACGATCAGGAGTTTCTCGACGCGCTGCGCCACCTCCAGCAGAAACTGGCGCGCAGCCAACCTGCCGGGCAGCAAATTGAACAGTTATTAGCGGTTACCCGGGCCAGCGAGGCACAGATAAAACAGCTGCATAAATTATGGCTGTCGCTCTCTGCCAGCGAAGCCGATGAGGCGCTAAAAGTTAAAATAAAACAGTACCTTGCAGAGCAGAGAGCGAATAAATAACGCTATTTCAACGCCGCCGATAGTGGGCAAGCGCATTATTATTCAGTATAATCCACCCCCTAAATAACACCGACCTCGAACGAATTCCCTATGAGCGACACTACCAGTCAACAGCAGTCAGGCATTAAAGATCTGATTGCCAAAGGCCGTGAGCAAGGTTATCTCACCTACGCTGAAGTCAACGACCATCTGCCCGAAGACATCGCCGATCCCGAACAGGTCGAAGATATCATTCAGATGATCAACGACATGGGCATCACTGTGTTTGAAACCGCGCCCGATGCCGAGACCCTACTGATGCTCTCGGGCGACAATACCCCCGACGAATTAGCCGCCGCCGAGGCCGCTGCAGCGCTCGCCTCAGTCGAGTCAGAACAGCACCGCACTACCGATCCGGTGCGCATGTACATGCGCGAAATGGGCTCGGTAGAGCTGCTCACCCGCGAGGGCGAAATTGAGATCGCCAAACGCATCGAAGAGGGTATCCGCGAACTGATGGCGGCGGTCGCCGACTGGCCCACCGCGGTTGGCGCAATACTCGCCGAGTATCAACTGGTCGAACAGGGCGAGCGCAAACTCACCGATCTGATCGCCGGCTACCTTGACCCTGTCGAACACGTCCCCTCGGCACTGGCACAACAGCAGGCCGCCGAAGCGGCGCGCGCCGAAAATGGCGACGACGCCGAAGATGAAGAGGACGACAGCGAAGAGCACGAAGGCGGCCTCGACCCCGAAGAGGCCAAAGAGCGCTTCGAAGCGATCCGCAAGCAGCATGACAAGACCATGCGCTCGATCAGCCGCAACGGCCGCACCTCGCCCGCCGCGGTGAAAAACATGGTCGAACTGGCCGAGCTGTTCAAATATCTCAAATTGACCCCGCGCCAATTTGACCCGCTGATCGCCTCGGTGCGCGAAGCGATCGAGCTGGTCCGCAGCGAAGAAAAAAACATCATGACGCTGTGCATTCGCTACGCCAAAATGCCGCGCGCCGACTTCATAAAGCTCTACCCCGGCCATGAGACCGACCCGGAGTGGCTGGGCGCAATGATGCGCAAAAAGGCCCCGTGGGCAGCCAAATTGGAGCGCCACGCCGAAGAGATCCAGCGCTCGCAGCGCAAACTGGCTCAGCTGTGTGAGCAGAGTGGCCTGTCGATCACTCAGATCAAAGACATCAACCGCCGCATGTCGATGGGCGAAGCGATGGCGCGCCGCGCCAAGAAAGAGATGGTCGAGGCCAACTTGCGTCTGGTGATCTCTATCGCCAAAAAATATACCAACCGCGGTCTGCAGTTCCTCGATCTCATTCAAGAGGGCAACATCGGCCTGATGAAAGCGGTCGACAAGTTTGAGTACCGGCGCGGCTACAAGTTCTCCACCTACGCCACCTGGTGGATTCGCCAGGCGATCACCCGCTCGATCGCCGACCAGGCCCGCACCATTCGCATTCCCGTGCACATGATTGAGACCATCAATAAACTCAACCGCATATCGCGTCAGATGCTGCAAGAGATGGGCCGCGAACCGACCCCAGAAGAGCTGGCCGAGCGCATGGAGATGCCCGAGGACAAGATCCGCAAGGTATTGAAGATTGCCAAAGAGCCGATCTCTATGGAGACCCCGATTGGCGAAGACGAAGATGCCAGCATCGGCGATCTAATTGAAGATACCACCATCGCGCTGCCGATTGACGAGGCAACCCGCCAGAATCTCACCGACAGCACCCGTGAAGTGCTCAGCAGCCTCACCGCTCGCGAAGCCAAGGTGTTGCGGATGCGCTTTGGTATCGACATGAACACCGACCACACTCTCGAGGAGGTCGGCAAGCAATTTGATGTCACCCGCGAACGCATCCGCCAGATCGAAGCGAAAGCGCTGCGCAAACTGCGCCACCCGACCCGCTCCGACCACCTGCGCAGCTTCATCGACGATTGAGAATCGGCTATCATGCCGCCGCGGTAAAGCTGCGGTGGTTGCTGCGGCTTGGCTACTGGAATAGGCGTTTCAGTAAAGAGTAAAAGAGCGTGCATCGGTACGAGACAGCGCGATGAGTGCCGCGCAACGCCGTTAGCGGGCAAACAGACAAGTTTAAACGGGCCCATAGCTCAGTTGGTTAGAGCAGTCGACTCATAATCGATTGGTCGTAGGTTCAAGTCCTACTGGGCCCACCATTTTTTTCGCCGGCACTCTGCCACTCACCAAGGCCTTGCAGCGGTCTTCACCCATCTTTTAGGCTGAAATTGCCATGCGCATCATTCGCTTTTTTCTCGGTCAATGCATTCTTTTCTTCAACTGGCTCACTTTTCCTAAGCCACCGCAGCAAAGCGCTGCAGCTCAGGCGCAGATCGTTGAGCAGCTCAAGGGGCTGACCCTCTATCACTACCGCGCTTGTCCGTTCTGCGTCAAAGTGCGTCGCGCCCTGGCGCGCTTGGGCGCCAGCGTGGCGATGGTCGATGCCAAGCGCGACACCGCAGCTGCCGAGCAGCTGCTCGCCGGTGGCGGCCGACTCAAGGTGCCGTGCCTGCGCATCGAACAACAAGGCGAGGTGCGCTGGCTCTACGAGTCCGACGATATTATTGCCTTCATTGAGGCTAAATTGAGCTAACCACAGCGTGCTCTAGCGCTCTATTTAATTCTAGTTTCTCACAGGTCAAAATCACCGCCGCGCCCTTCCCCCGCGGCAAAGCGCTGGGCACCCGCGGTGGTTTCACCGCTGGCAAAGGTTGCCCGTCCGAGCGCGTTTTCGTTGGCCAGTGCCGCTCCGGTATCCAGCCCCCACTGCTGCAGTAGCGACTGGCGATCGTGGCGAAGGCAGCGCTGCGGAAAGTCGGCGATCTGCTCGGCTAGCGCCACCGCCGCCGCCACCGCACCACCGCTCTCAACCACTCGGTTGGCGAGACCAAATTGCAACGCCTCAGCGGCATCGACCGGGCGCCCGGTCAGCACCATATCCAGCGCCCGCGACTGGCCGATGAGCCGCGGCAGCCGCACTGTGCCGCCATCGATCAGCGGCACCCCAAAGCGGCGACAGAAGACCCCAAAGGTGGCATCGGTGGCGACTACGCGCAAATCGCACCAGCAGGCCAGCTCCAGCCCACCGGCCACTGCATAGCCCTCTACGGCAGCGATCACCGGCTTGCTGAGCTGCAGGTAGCTCGGCCCCATCGGGCCATCTGCATTGAGGGCGGGGCTGTCGGCTGCGATCACCGGTAATTGGGCAAACGCCTGCGCACCAATCGCCTTGAGGTCGGCACCGGCACAGAAGTGGCCGCCGGCACCGGCCAATACCGCCACGGTGAGCTGATCGTCTGCCTCGAAGGCCAAAAATGCCTCCGCCAGAGCGCGCGCCGTGGCCGAATCGACGGCATTGCGCACGGCCGGGCGATTGATGATGACCAGCAGCACACGGCCGAGCCGCTCGGTTATCACACTGGCTGGGGTGGTTGAACTATCCGGCCGGTTATCCATAAAGTTTTCCTAGAAGCGGTTAGCGGCGTTTGATTATACTGTGCGCAGAGTAGCCGCCAACAGGGTGGCCGCCGTCACCGGGGAGAAGAGTCGATGCGCATCGCCCTACTGTCTATTTTGATGGCTTGCTTTGCCGCACAGCCGAGCTGGTCTATAGAGGAAACTGCCATGATTATTGATGTTCGCACACCGGCCGAGTGGGCTGAGGGCCGACTGCAGTCGGCCCACCATCTAGAGCTAAATGTCTTCGCCCAAGGGATTGAGGCGATGGCGCCGGATAAAGATCAACCGATCTACCTCTACTGCCGCAGCGGCAATCGCTCTGGCCAGGCGCGCGACTACATGGTCAAAATTGGCTACAGCAACGTCGTCAACGCCGGCGGCCTTGAAGAGGCGGCTAAACTGCTCGACGAGCCGATCGTCAAGTAACCGCCCTCAACTTAAGGCCTGGCCAGCAGCGCCTCGATCGCCAAGCCAATCTGCAATAATCTGACATCACTATCTGCCGGACCGTCAAGCATGGCACCGACTGCGCGCTCGCCGGCGGCTACCGGCAGCGGCAGGCTCAGCGAGGGAATGCCGGCGTTACTAGACGGGTCGGTGTTGCGAATATAGCTCTGGAAGGTCGGCTGCTGCTGACCGTTCCACTCCACCGTATCCGCGGTACTTTCGATGGCGCGCGCGGTCAGCGGCACGGTCGGCACCAGCACCGCGTCCACTTGATTGCGGGCAAAGTAATCGGCATAAAGCGTTTGCAGCTGCGGTCGCAGCTGATCGCGCGCGGCGCTGTAGCTCTGCTCCGAGATAGCGCCTGAGAACGCGGCGGAGACCGCCGCGCGCACATCGGGGCTGGCGATCGAATCGACAAACTCGGCTGTGCTCAATGCTGGCCGCGCCTCGGCGAGAAACTGCGGCAGCAGCTGGCCAGTTTCGAACAGCACCAGCGGGAAGCCAATCGCATCATTGAGCTCACCAATACCGTCTAGATTGGCCTCTACCAGTACCACACCGGCCTCACTGAGTGCCGCCATCAACTCGGCCATCGCTGTCGCCACGGCGGGCTCTAATTGCTCATAAAAGTATTCGCGGGGGACGCCCAACCGCAGCCCAGCCAGCTCGGCCGGCACGGCTTGTGGTGGCTCGTCGGCCATCACCGCATCGAGCGCCAGCACCTGGCCGACCGTGGCGGCCATCGGCCCGGCGGTGTCGCGGCTGGAGCTAATCATCACCAACCCACTATCGGGATAGCGGCCGACTGTCGGCCTAAAGCCGGCAATGCCATTGAGTGCTGCCGGAATACGGGTGGAGCCGCCGGTATCGGTACCCAACCCAGCGTCTACGATACCCAGTGCCACCGCGACCGCGGTGCCGCCGCTGCTACCACCGGCGATTAAGTCAAAATCCAAGGCGTTGTGAACCGTACCGTAAGCGTAATTTTTGCTGGTAATACCGTAGGCGAGCTCGTGTAGATTACTTTTACCGACCACCACTGCGCCGGCGTCGCGCAACCGCGCCACTACACCGGCATCTTCGCCCGGGTAGTACTCAGCCAGTGCCGGCGTGCCCGCCGTGGTGGCCAGGCCGGCGACATCGATGTTGTCTTTAACCACAATTGGCCAACCGGCCAGCGCCCCGCCCTGCACCACCGGCGCCTCACCGGCGTTGTTATCGATTGCTATCAGCGCGTTGTAGTCGCGGTACTGCTCGGCGCGCTGCAGAGCTACCGCCACCGCCGAAGGCTGTTGCGGCTGCGGTTGGCAACCAAACAGCAGTGCCGGCAGCAATACTGCGAGAGTGGCGCGATAAAGTTTTTCTCTACTGGTCATAACACTGCCCCTACTATCGTTACAATAAAAAGCCTCTGCGGGTCTCCCCGCAGAGGCTTGTTAGACGCTTGTCACTCAGAAGCGGGCGCTGTAGTTAACCCGCAGTGAATCGCTGCCCTCACCTTGGTCGGAGTAACTGTAACCGACCCGCAGGCGGCCGGCACCGACCGCCATTGAGACACCTAGGTCAGCAGTGAAGAAGCTGCCACCATCGATATAAATGCCCGGCAGCTGATAGCTCGGGAAGCCGACACTGCTGTTCTTAACCGTCACTTGGGTAAAGCCGTCCTCGCTCTCGTCATTAGCAAACAGTTCGGCCTGCAGCGACACACCGTCTCCAACCGCCATCTTGCCGATCAAACCAACGCGCAGCTGTTGGCTGTCAAGCTCCTGATCGCTCCACTGGTAGTTAGACACCGCCCCGCCATTCTCCAGGTAGCCGTCTACGGTGCTGTTGACCATACTCACGCCGATTGCCGGCGCCAGCAAGGTGTCGGCAGCGGCCATCAGGTCGTAGCCGACCAGCAGATCGAGGGCGAGCGCTTCGCCGTCGGTCGCGCCGGTGGCCAACAACTGCTGCGGGCCCAAATTGAAACTGCGCTGCACGTCGTCGTGGTCAGAGAGCGCCAGCGAACCGATCGCCTCGACAAACAGTGCGTCGTCGCGATAGCTCAAGGTGGCGGTGAAACCGACGCTGCTGCTGTCGATGCTGCCACCGCGCAGGTCGGTCTCCTGATCGCCAAAACTGACTACACCGCCGAGGGTGAGCTGCTCGCTGAGCGGCACAAACCCACCGATAGAGACCGAGTTGTGCTGATCTTCCGGGCTACCCACAGTATCGATATCGGCGCTACCCAAGGCACCAGCAATAAACCAACTGGTTGCGCCGGGGTTACCGCGCTGCTCGCTGAACTGATCGCCCGCGACCTGCAACTGCTGGCGAGCCACGGAGAGACCCAACTGCGGCAGGGTACCGACAATGCGCGGCGCGTTGACAATATCGCTTAAGTAATCTGCCCATAATGCGTGAACAGAAGCCGTTGGGTGGACACCATCATTAAAGATTAGTTTATCTGGATCGGCAGTCTCCTGACTGATGCCGTAAACAGGGTGCTCAATACAATCCTCTCCTGACCCATCAAAACACATAAACTGCTGCTCGATCGGTGCACCGACATTACCACTCACGTAACCAAAGGAGTCGATGTTTGAGAGGACGTAAGAGAACATTCCCGCAGTATCCACTGGAATGATGTTAGCAGTGGTGTTACTCGCACCGAGGGCGAGCAGCTGATTGAAGCCTGCACTGCCAGCCGCCGAAGTCGCTGAGAAATTTTGGTTTCCCGCCAAAGCATCGGCAGCCTGTGCCGCAGCTGTTTGGCCTAGGTTAGGCAGGTTGCTCAATAGGATATAGTCGACACCGGCTGTATTAAGTGCCACAACCGAGCTTAATAACCGAGTGACGGCGGCTTGCGTGCTGGCCTGGTCTGTAACCAAACCTTGCAAAAAATCATTACCGCCACCGTCAATGAATGCGACAGTTTTCGAGGTTGGCGTATTATTGGCTAGGTAGGCAGTACCGTTAACGGTTATCGCACCACCAGAGACATCCAGAGAATAACTACCATCACCTTCACCAACAACAGTCGCTAATATCTGATCGGTACGCAGCCCACCAATAGCATAGTTGGTACCACCCGCTGCGGGGTCGAGTACTGTGGCTGCAGGCTCCGCTTCTAAACCCAAAGATTGCGCCCAGAGTTGAGATGAGACTGGCGCATACTCACCACCCTCAATCTGGTTAGTGAAGCGCATCCCAAATATGCTGCCGGCGTCAAGTAGACTGTCGCCAAAAACTAGTGCCTGGTCAAAATAGCGCGTTTCAGCATGGGCGCCTAACGAAAGCCCAGAAGCGATGGCTACAGCCAATGTCTTAAGTCGTATCTTGGTGGTTTTGTTTTGATTTTTCATACTACCCCTCACTCTGCTTTTTTTGGTTAAAATAAGATTCATACCTACTGTTTGCCTATTACTATAGGGCAGTTAAAGGCCAATGCAAGCCCCCCCCCCTCTACTGTTGATCCAAGCGCGCTCGGCAATAATTACCTGGTCCCGGCCAGCAACCGCTGGCCCTCATCGGCGAAGCCGACGCCGACCTCGCTAAAATAGCTAAATACTGCGTCGGCACCTACTTTTAACAGCAGCTGACGCTCGTCTTCATAGCGGGCGATACAGACGATGCGCCCGCCAAACCCAGAGCCGCGCATCTGTTCAATCATGAACTGCATCTCGCTGACATTGGGCACACTAAGCATAATGAGCGATACCGTGTTGAGCTCTAACTTGCTCCAGAAGTCGATATCCTCACCATCGCCGAGCAGTACCCGGCGACCCGCTTTGAGATGTTCAGCCTGGCGCTGCTCGTCGACATCGATGCCGCAGACCCGCCCGGGATAGCTCTGCACCAAGCGGTCGTAGGCGGCACTGCCGACTCGACCCAACCCGACCACCAGCACCTCGGCACCCTCGACCGAGATCGGCTGGTGTTGCAGCTGCTGCCCCGGCGCAAAGCGGTAGAGCGCACGCCGCCAGCGGCTATAAAGGCTGTGCGCGTGTTGTGACAGCAGCGATGAGACCACAAACGACAAGGTCACCGCCAGCGCCAAGGTCACCAACCAACGGCTCTCCAACCAGCCCTGCTGATAGCCCATCTGTGCCACTATCAGCCCAAACTCACTGAAATTGGTCAATGCCAAGGCGGCCAAAAAGGCGCTGCGCACCGCCACCTTGAGCGCCACCAACAGGGCAAAAAACAGCACGCCTTTAAGCAGTAACAGCAGCGTAATGGCCAGCGCCAGCCACAGCGACTGCCAGTCGGGCAGTGCGGTGAGGCCGATAGAGAGGAAGAAACCGACCAAAAACAAGTCTTTAAATTGGTTGAGCGACTTGTAAAGCTCAGCGCTCTTGTCGCGCCCCGCCAACAGTGCACCGAGCAGCAGTGCACCCAAATCGCCTTTGACGTCGACCAGTTCAAACAGCCACGCCGCACTCAGCGCCAATGCCAAACCGGCCAACGGCAACAGCTCACCATGACCACCGTAACGCAACAACCGGTCGAGCAGCGGCCGGGCAAACCACAAAAGCGGCAGCGCCAACGCCCACGGCGAGGGGTATTTGCCAAGTGCCGCCACTAAAAAAGCGACTGCGAGCAGGTCTTGAATAATTAACACACCGATAGCGATGCGGCCGTGGCGGGTTTTTAGCTCGTCGTGCTCTTGCAGCAGCTTAATAATACAGACGGTGCTGCTAAAACTCAGTGCAAAAGCGATCAGCAGCGCCTGCTCCACAGTGAGTGTGAGCGGCGCCAGCCAACCGCCCAACCATGCCACCACAAGCAGTAACTTCACTGTCACCACAGCGCTCCACACCAGCGTCGCCGCCAGCGAGGGCAGCAAAATCTCACGGCTGGCTAAACTGCGCAGATCGAGTTTTAAACCGATGGTAAACAGCATCAGCGTGATGCCCAACTCGGCCAGCTGTTCAATACCTGTGGTCGCTCGGAAGCCGAGCAGGTAGAGGACAAAACCAGCAGCCAGATAGCCGGCTAGCGGCGGCAGCTTTAACGGCTTGACCAGCACCCCTCCGGCCAGTGCCGCTAAAAGCGCAGCGAGGTGGGTGGAGAGCGGTAGAGCATCGGCTATGGTGGGCAAAACGGCAACCTCGTCCTTGGCAAAGCCGCTATCTTAGCACCACTGCCGCGGCGCATAATCACCTGCAGCGAACCGCAGCCGCTCACTCAGCCAGTCGGTCGGTCAGTACCGGTACCACTAGGCGGCCGCGGCGGTAATCGGCCAGCGCCTGTTCGATCTGCTGTGCGGTGTTCATCACGAATGGCCCGTACTGCGCAATCGGCTCGCGCAGTGGCCGCCCCGCCAGCAGCAGCGCCGCACCGCCCTGCGGGCCGGCCTGCAACGTCAGCGCGCCACTGCCGGTGTAGATACCGAGCTGGCCGCGGGCGAGCTCGGTGCTGGCGCCGTGGTACTGGTAGATCAACAGCGTGTCGCTATTGTCTTCCGCCGGGGCAACGCTCAGCTGCTGGTGGGGCGACAGCTGCAGATCGAGCAGTAGCGGCTGGGTGGTCAATGCGCTGTCGCGACCGACGCTGACTGGCGGTGCAGCAGCCCCCTCGCTCAACCGCGCCCGACCGCACAAAGCGCGCACAGAACCGCCCCCAGCGAGTAACGCGCACTGAATCTGCGCCGACTTTATTTCGCGATAGGCGGGCGGCTGCATTTTTTCTGCCGCCGCCAGATTGAGCCAGATCTGAAAACCGTGCAGCAATCCCGACTGCTGCTCGGGCATCTCGGCGTGCAACACCCCGGAGCCGGCGGTCAGCCACTGCAGATCGCCGCCTTCAATCACGCCCTCGTTGCCCATATGGTCGCGGTGACGCATTCGCCCCTGTTTCATATAAGTGATGGTCTCAAAGCCGCGGTGCGGGTGCTCGGGGAACCCGCCCAGGTAGTCGGCTGCGTGCTCCGACTTGAGCTCATCGATCATCAAAAATGGGTCGAGCAGCGGTTGCAGCGCGCTGCCGCCAAGGCGCAGTATGCGCACACCGGCGCCATCGCTGGTCGGTTGCGCGGTAACCACGCGGTGCAATGTTCTCATCTCGTCACTCCACGGCACGTCAATAATGGCCAAGCGCTGGGCGCACTCACACCGCCCAGTCGGCCAGCAGTGCGTCGACCTGCTCTGTGGCGGTCGCCAACAGCTGCTCCGGCGCCCCCTTGGAGCCCGAGGCGCGCAAATGGTAGACCTCGTCAATGCCGATAAACCGACAGATCCGCTCTAAATAGGGACCGACAAAATCGCCTTCACCACCCAGTGGCGCCCCGCCACTGCTGGTCACCACCACGGCGCGGCGGCAGCTCACTAGGCCAACCGGCCCCGACTCGCTGTAGCGGAAGGTTTCCCCTGCGCGACAAATGGCATCGACCCACTGTTTAAGAACCGCCGGCGGGCCGAAATTGTACATCGGCGCTTCAATAATCACCGTATCGGCACTGTTCAGCTCGTCGATCAGTTGCTGCGACTGGGCAAACTGAGCCTGCAAACTGGCGCGCGGCTGCCGGTTTGAGGCGTGTAGATCGATCAGATCTTCGGCGCTGATGGCCAGTAGTGGCTGCTCAGCGAGATCGCGCAACTGCACCGTAGCGCCGAGCGCTGCCACTAAATAATTGCCTATCTGCCGCGAAATTGACCCCTCGCTGCGGGCACTGCTGCGAATGTGTAAAACACGCATATCACTTCTCCATCTTTAACGTGTGTAAAATTTCAGCCACGGCGCGCCTGCAACCAGCGATCGACACTGCAACTGCCGGCACCGCGCACTGCAAGTGCCGCGCTAATCGCCAACAGCGCCAGAGCAAACTCGTAGCCATTGTTGGCCATAAACAGCCCATTGGGCAGGTGAACCGCAACAATCGCCACCACCATAGTGGCCGCCAGCAGCAGCGCAGCGGGGCGCACTGCCAAGCCGAGGAGCAGCAGTAAACCGCCGAAAAATTCTGCGCCCCCGGCTAGCGCCGCCATCAATACCCCCGGGGCCAACCCTACCGACTCCATCCAGCCAGCGGTCGCCTGCAGGCCGTAGCCGCCAAACCAACCGAACAATTTTTGGCCGCCGTGGCCCACAAAAATGACACCGGCACTCAACCGCAATATCAGCGCATCGGCGCCGGGGGTGCTCTGCAACAGCAGTGCTAGGGACTTATTCATACTCTCTCTCCTCGCAGTGGGTAGGCTCTCCAGCCGCGGCGACTGCCCCAGCATGGCGACCATTATAGGCAGCCAATAAATTTCAATAAGGGGTCTGTTTTGTTTAGAATGATCAAAAATTTTCAACAATTAATTGGCGATCAAAAGCGACGGTGACAGTCACCAGGCGAGGACCTAGATATGACTCAAAAGACTATAAATACTGAACTATTACAAGCGATAGACGCCATTGAGCGGCGCGGCAGTTTTGCCCGCGGAGCATTAGAGCTGGGCAAAACTAGCTCGGCTTTGTCATATACCATTCAAAAATTTGAAGAACAGTTAGGGCTCGCCATCTACCGTCGCCAAGGCCGCCGATCGGTGCTGACGCCGGCCGGGCAACTACTGCTCGCCGAGGGTCGCGAGATACTGCAGACCACCGCGCGGCTGGCGCAGCGCGCCCATGAAATCGCCACTGGCTGGGAGAGCCGCATCACCATTGGCGTCGAGTCGCTGTTCCCCTACCCGCTGCTGTGGCCGCAACTTGAGCAGTTTATGCGCCAGCACCCGACAATTGAGCTGGATCTCTGTGAGCATATCCTCAACGGCGGTTGGGAGGCGCTACAGCAGCAGCGCATCGATCTGCTGATCGGCGCCGGCGGACCACTGCCTAGCCAACAGGGGCTCAGCAGTGCGGCGCTGGCGCCGCTTCCGTTGCAGGCGGTGATCGGTGCCGCTCACCCACTCAGCCACCTCGCCGCCAGTGAGGCCGGTTGCGAGCAACTGTTCCAACAGGCGCGACGGGTGGTCAGCCACGACACCTCAGTCACTGACATCGCTCGCAGCGCCGGTCTTGGCCAACATGGCAGTCGTTTTTTTGTCCAGACTATTGAACAGAAACAGGCCGCTATTGTCTCCGGTATCGGCATCGGTCATCTGCCGCTGCACCGCATCGCCGACCAGCTCACCGACGGTCTACTGCTGCCACTGCGGCCACCTCAAGCGGCGGCGCAACCGGCGCTGCTGGCCTGGCGCATGGCCAATAAAGGGCGCGGCCTACAGGCGCTGCGCCAACAGTTGCTCTCCGCGCTGGCTGCGCCGCCCACCACCAGGTGAAAAAGCGCCTATTTTTGGTTCAAATAGCACTCCATTCACGGTAGCCTGTACGCCAGTTTTTTGATCTGTGAGTATCACCATGCACTTTGATCGCAACGCCCTAGAAAATTTCGATTCGCGCTACCGCGCTGCGCTGATCAACTCGGTCAGCGGTTACAAACCGGCCAATCTGGTCGGCACCGCCAACGCCAGCGGCCAGAGCAATCTGGCGGTGATGAGTTCGGTGGTGCACTTGGGCTCGCACCCGCCGCTGCTGGCGCTGGTGGTGCGCCCCGGCGGTGACGAGCGCCACACCCTGGCTAACCTGCTGGCCAGCGGCGAGTACACCATCAACCACATCAACCGCGCTATCTACCGCCAAGCCCATCAAACCGCGGCACGCTACCCCGCCGAGCAGTCGGAGTTTGCCGCTTGTGGGCTCACAGAGCAGTGGCTGGATGGCTTCAGCGCCCCCTTTGTCGCCGAGGCCACCGTCCAGATCGGCATGCAGCTGCGCCAACATATGCCGCTGGAGATCAACGCCACCCATCTGGTGATCGGTGAGATCGTTGCACTGACGCTGCCCGATGCGGCGCTGCGCAGCGATGGCTCGCTGGATCTCGCCAGCGCCGACACTGTCGCACTGAGCGGCTTAGATGAGTACCTGCAGGCGAGCCGTTTGGCGCGGCTGAGCTATGCCAAGCCCGACCAACCGCTGCGCGAGATTGAGGAGTGAGCATGATCACGGTTTATTACGACGGCCTCTGTGGACTCTGCAGCAAAGAGATAAACCACTACCGCAGCATCGCCCCGGCCAACCGTTTTGACTGGGCCGATATCGCCAGCGATGCCAGCCGCTGTGCGGAGCTGGGGGTATCGCAAGCGCGGGCTCTAGAGGTGATCCATGTCCGCGACGACAGCGGCGCCATTCACACCGGAGTCGCCGCTTTTGTGGTGATGTGGCGCGTGCTGCCGCGCTGGGGGTGGTTGGCCACCGTTGCCAGCCTGCCGCTGCTTCGCAGCCTCGCCGAACAACTCTACCGCCTCTTTGCCCGCTGGCGTTTTCAGCGCTTGGGCCACTGCCAACTGGCGGCACAGCGCGAGCGCAACGAGCATGGCGCATAACAAACCCAACCTGCCCAGCAAACTCTGCCCGGTCTGCCAGCGACCATTTAACTGGCGCAAAAAATGGGCCAAAGTCTGGGATGAGGTGCGCTATTGTTCGCAGCGCTGCCGCGGCCAGCGCGGCGCAGCACAACCACAACAGAGCGACCGCTAGATGCAGCCGCAGACCCTACAACGGTTGTTGACACTGGCGGGCACCGCGCCATTTATCTTTGCCGCCAGCGCGCTGGCGGGCGGCGCTGCGCAACTGCCGATAGTGGCGCTCGACAGCCAACTGTGGCTGAGTAGCTACACGCTGTTAATCGTCAGCTTTATGGCCGGCACGCTGTGGTCGTCTCAAAGTCATTGCCGCCGCGTCGCACTGCTGAGCAATGTCATCGCACTGTGCAGCTGGGCCAGCTATCTGTGGCTGCCGGCCGCCGACCAATACCGGCTGGCGGTAGTGTTGTTTGGCTGGCTGCTGTGGTTCGACTGGCAGCGCCGACAACAGGCCGCTATCAGCCACCACTACTGGCAGAGTCGCTGCATGGCCAGCGCCATTGTCGCTGTGGCACTGCTGGTCGCCGCCCACCACAGCTGAGCGCACTAGTGCAGCTGGCGCGGCCAGTCGACCTGGTCGACGGCATCGCCGTAGCTGCGCCCAAGCTCACCCCGCCAGCGTGCGATGTACTCGCCGCGGGGGTCGTAGAGTGCGGTCTGTTTTTCGATTGAAAAGTGCCGTCCCCCACGCGGATCGGCGCCGACCCCGGCAATGTACTGCCAGTTACCCCAGTTGCTGGCGACATCGTAGTCGAGCAGCTGCTGCTCAAAAAAAGCCGCGCCGTAGCGCCAATCTAACTGCAACTCATTGACCAAACAGCTGGCGACAATCTGGCGCAGACGGTTGGAAAGATAACCGGTTTCGCGCAGCTCATTCATAGCGGCATTGACCAGCGGGTAAGCGCTGCGGCCATGGCACCAAGCGGCAAACCGCTGCGGGTAGAAACTGGTCAGCGGCGGCTGTTGGCGAATGCCGCCAAAGGCGAACAATTTAGCGCCGTAGCGGTAGGCGTAAAACTGAAAATAGTCGCGCCATAACAGCTCAAAAATTATCCAGTAAGTCGAGTCGTTGGCGCCGCAGCGCTGTTCGTAGGCGGCCACTGCGGCGGCCACTTGCCGCGGCGATATCGCCCCCAGCGCCAGCCACGGCGAGAACTTGGTCGAGCTCGACCAGTCACTGAGGGCATTGCGGGTCTGTTTGTAGCTGCTCGCCAGCTCGCTGGCAAAGTAGCCGTCGAGATGGCGATGGGCCGCGGCGCTGCCGCCGTTAAAGTCGTACGAAGTTGCAACCGCTGGCGCCACCAGATCAACCAGCTGCGCAGCACTGGCCGCAGCCACCTGCGCGGCGACAGAGTCGGGCGCAAGCGGCGGCGGCAGCTGCGCAGTGGCTACCAGCGTGGCAGCCGCCAGCGGTTCGACACGGCGCCGGAACTGGGTAAAGCTGCTCGGCAGCTGCTCAATGGCAAACGGCAGCTGTGCCGGCTGCAACAGCGTGTGCTGCCAGCCGCTGCGCCATTGCAGCGATGGCGCCGACTGGTGCACCAGCGCCCGCCACTGCCGCCACTCGTCCCAACCGACCTGCTCGCCGCGGTAGATCACGGTCGGCTGCAACTGCGCAACCAGCGCCGCTATCACCTTCTCGGGGTTGCCGCTGAACACCCACAGCGTCTGCCCCTGCGCGGCCAACTGGCGGCGCAGATCAGCTAGCGTCTCAAAGAGAAAGCGCTGCCGCTGCGCCCCCATCCCGCGCAACTGGTAGCGGTTGCTGGCCAACCAGCGCTGATCTAACACATAGACACAAGCGAGCGCCCCGCACTCGGCGGCGGCCTGGCAGAGCAGCGAGTTATCGGCAGTGCGCAGATCGCTGCCAAACCAATATAAGCCGCGCTCGTTCATACCGCCTCCCCTGCCTCTAGGCGCTGTAGAAAGCTGGCCGCATCGGTGGCGATCAGCTGCTGTTTATCTGCCGACATTTTGTCATAACTGCGGTAGATCATCCCCAACCGCGGATTATTGTCCAGCTGCTGACGGTGGCGAGCTAAGAAGTCCCAATAGAGATAGTTAAACGGGCAGGCCTGCTCGCCGTCGCGCTGCTTGACCCGGTAGTGGCACTTTTTGCAGTAGTTGGACATCCGCGAGATGTAGGCGCCACCGGCGGCATAAGGCTTGCTGGCGACCACACCGCCGTCGGCAAACAGCACCATGCCGGTGACATTGGGCAGCTCGACCCACTCGTAGGCATCGGCGTAGACGGCCAGATACCAGTCGTTGACCTCGGCCGGCGCAATACCGGCCAACAGCGCAAAATTACCCAGCACCATCAACCGCTGGATGTGGTGGGCGTAGGCGTTGTCGAGGGTCTCACTGACGCACTGCGCCAAACAGTTCATTTTGGTCGCGCCACCCCAGTAGAGCGCCGGCAGCGGCCGCTGCGCGTCGAAGAAGTTGGCGGCTTTGTAGTCGGGCATCTGCAACCAGTAGATGCCGCGCACATACTCGCGCCAGCCGAGTATCTGGCGGATAAACCCCTCGACGGCGTTGAGCGGCGCGCGGCCGTTGCGGTAGGCGCGCTCGGCCGCGTCAATGCACTCCAAGGGCAGCAGCAGCCCGCAGTTGAGATAGAAGCTGATATGGCTGTGGAACAGCCACGGCTCCCCTTCAACCATGGCATCTTGATAGTCGCCAAACAGTACCAGCGAGTGGTCGATGAAGTAGTCGAGCACCTGCAGCGCCTGCTCGCGGGTAACGGCAAAATGAAACGGCTCTAACTGGCCGGGATGGTCGGCAAACTGCTCGGCGACCAACACCAGCACCTGCTTGGTGGTGGCATCGGCGCTAAACCGCAGCGGCGCCGCCACCGCCAGATCGGCCGGCGCCGGCTTGCGGTTGTCGCTGTCAAAATTCCAGGCGCCGCCAACCGGTTGGTCGCCGTCGAGCAAAATTTGGTAGCGGCGGCGCATCTCGCGGTAAAAGAACTCCATGCGCAACTGTTTGCGGCCGGCGGCCCAAGCGGCAAAGTCGGCGCCGCTGGCGAGAAAACGGTCATCCTCGAGCAGTGTCACCGGCACCTGTAACTGCTGCTGCCACTGCTGCATCTCCGCCAGCAAGCGGTATTCGCCCGGCTCGGTGACTACGACGCTGTCGCAGTTGAGCTCGGCCAGCAGCCGCGCCACCTCGCCGGCCAGGCTGCCGCTGTTGCGCGGGTCGGCGTAGTCGCTGTAGTGCACCTGCCAACCGGCATCGCGCAGATGCTGGGCAAAGTGGCGCATGGCGCTGAACAGCAGCGCTATTTTCTTTTTGTGGTGGTTGACATAGCTCGCCTCGCTGGCGACCTCGCAGAACACCAGCCAGTCGCGCTGGCGGTCGGCGTCGCGCAGGGTGGCGAGCGTGTCGCTGAGCTGGTCGGCCAGGATAAGGCGCAGTACCGCCATAGTGATTCCCTAGGGGTGTGGTGGATTGGTTAAGCCGGGATGACCGCGCCATCCCAGGCGAGACAGCAGCCGTTGTGGCGCTGTTGGTGGTCAGCTAGCACCGAGTCGGTAACCCGCAGCAGAGCCGCGGCCGACACTGCTGGGGTAAACAATTTGTCGCTGGCAACACCGGCCTGAAAGGGTTCGCTGAGCGCGGTGTCGACCGTGCCCGGGTGCAGGCCGATCACCTGCAGTTGTGGCTGTCGCCGCGCCAGCTCAATGCTGGCGCATTTCACCACCATATTCAGCGCCGCCTTGCTGGCGCGGTAGCTGTACCAGCCGCCCAAGCGGTTGTCGCCAATACTGCCGACGCGGGCCGAGAGCGCCGCCATCAGCGCCGGCGCGTCGCGGCGCATTTTGCCGGCAAAATAGCGCAACACCAACGCTGGGCCAATGGTGTTGACGTTGAACAGCGCCGCCATCGCGTCACTGTTGAGCTGGCTCAGCGCCTTCTCGGGTTTGTAGCGCGTGCCGTTCAGCTCGCCGTGCAGGGTGCCGGTGGCGATGATGAGCAGATCGAGCGGTTGCTGCACTGCAGCCGCCGCCGCGGCAATGGTCGACTGTTGGCTGATATCCAGCGCCGTGAAGCTCAACCGCGGGTCATTGAGCGGCAGCGGGCGGCGGCTAAAACTGTGCAGTGACAGCAGCTCGGGGCGCTGCAACAGCTGCACTGTCAGCGCGCGGCCGATGCCACCACTGCCGACTACAGCCGCCCTCACCGCCACTGCCCGTGATCATCTGACTGGTCATAGCGACTGAACTGATTCTGTCGCAGCACCTGGCTGACCTGGCGAGTATAAGCTTCGCGGCGCTCCGAGTAGGCGGTCAAATACGGCACCAGTTTGAGCGGGTCTTGGCTGCGCAGCCGCGCCTGCCTAAATTGCTGGTAGGCGGCGCCTTTGGCGATCAGACGGTAGTAGTCGCGGATAGAGTCATCCAGCGAGGCGTACTGTTTTAGCCACACGGTTTTGCCGTCGCGCTTGCCGCGCGCAGCTATGCGCGGTTCACTGCGGTTGGTCGACCAGATACCAAACACATTGTTGGCCTCACGGTAGAAGCGCGAGGTGCCCCAGCCGCTCTCAATTGCCGCCTGCGCCAAGACAATACTGACTGGATGCGGTTTCAGAGCAGCCAACAGCTCACGGTCGGAGGCGGCGCCAAAGCGTTCGCGCAACGGCTGTAGCTGGGCGTTGGGGTCGCCGAGCTCGAGCAGCTGCGCAACGGTGTCAAAGCGGGTCTGCCACTCGCGGTGGACGCGCTCCACCGCCGGCACTAAGGTTTGCTCAAAGCGCTGCTTTTTTAACTGCACCGGGGAGTGCTGGTCGGCCGACTGCACCGACGCCGAGACCATGGTGAACAGCTTGACCAGCAGCAGTAACGCCAGCAGGTAGTGCGGCTTAAAGCGGCGCAACAGGCTAGCCACGCCAGATGCGACGCAGGGTGTCGTCGCGGTCGACAAAGTGGTGCTTGAGCGCGCCGCCAAGATGCAGAACGATGCCGGCAATCAGCACGAAGGCGGTGATCTCGTGCAGCTCGTGGCCGATTTCAAGCAGTAGCGCGTTGACCGGAATCACCTCGCCCGGGTTGGCCGGGTCGGGTGACCAGGCCATCAGCTCGACACCAAACCACTGCAGCCCCCAGCCGCTCATGGTCGCCATCAACAGACCCGAGAGCGGCATCAACAGCGATGCCAGCAGCAACAGCCACTGCACCGCGCGCGCTGTGCGGCGCTGCGCTAGCGGATGGTCGGGGTTGGCTTGCGGCCAACCGATCTGCAGCCGCCGCATCGCGCGTACCGCGATCACCAGGAGAAGCGTCAGGCCACAGGAGATATGCAACAGCACCGCACCATCAAACTCCAGCTGTTCCATAACAAAGCCGTAGGCCAACATCGAAATAACACCGACTGCCACTATGCCGTGCAGCCAGCGGGTCGCCGCACTCAGCGGTACACTCTCACTCTTCATAACAGCCTCTGCAAAGGGTTGGGGTTGACTAGATTGTCGCGTTGTCCGCCACCAGAAAACGATAACTCATAGCGGCCAAAACTGCCATAAGCGCGGTCATCAGCAGCGTCGGCCCGGGAGTGCCGTCGTGCAGTAGCCCCACCGCGATACCCGCCGCGGCGGCAATAGCCATCTGCAGAAAGCCCATCAGTGACGCCGCGGTGCCGGCCATGTGGGGAAATGGCGCCAAGCCACCGGCCATCGCCTGCGGCATGATCATCCCCACGGTCAGCGTGCAAAAACTCACCGCAGCGATGACAGTCGTTACGGTGTAACTGCTGCTGAGGGTGATCGCGGTCAAGATCACTGCGCTGAGCACCGCCAAAGCCGTGCCGGCGGTGAGTAGCTGGTGGCCGCTGTAGCGGTGGCCGAGCCGGCCAACGGCAAAAGTACCGCTGACGTAGCCGGCCACCATGGCGCTAAAAAAGTAACCAAAGTGCTGCTCGGCGACACCGAAGTAGTCGACCAACACAAACGAGGAGCCCGAGATAAACGAGAACAGCGCTGCATACATAAACGCGAGTGCCAAACTGTAGCCGATAAAAACCCGGTGGCTGAGTAGCTGGCCAAAATTGGCCAAAGTCGGGCGCAGCCGAAACGACTGGCGCAGCGCTGGTGGCAGTGTCTCTGCGACCTTGTAGCGCAGCAGCAGCACCACCACTAGGGCGTAGGCGGCCAGCAGGTAAAAGGTCGACGGCCAACCAAATTCGACAATCAGATAGCCGCCGATAATCGGCCCGGCAGCCGGCGCCAAGCCCATCGCCGCGCCGACATAAGAGAGCACCCGAGCGGCGTCTTTGGGGCCGTAGAGGTCGCGAATCATCGCCCGTCCCAGCACCGGCCCGGCGGCGGCGCCGAGCGCCTGCACCAGTCGCCAGCCGATCAGCTCGACGATTGAATCGCTGTTGGCGCAGGCGATAGTCGCCGCCACAAACAGCGCCAATCCGGCCAGCATCACCGGCTTGCGGCCAAAGCGGTCGGCCATTGGCCCGTAGAGCAGCTGCGCCAGCGCGAACCCCAGCAAGAACACACTGAGCGTCAACTGCACCTCGCTGACCGAGCTGTTGAACTGCTCAGTCAGCGCCGGCAGTGCCGGCAGGTACATGTCAGTGGCCAGTGGGCCGAGTGAGACCATCCCGGTGATGATCGCCACCAGCCCAGTGCCGGTGGCCAGCGCCGCTGCTGGGGGGGTGTGGGCCATAGCGCTCTCTAGTGGTTTTGGTAGTCGGCCAGTGTAGCGCCCTGCGCGACCAGCGTCTGCAACAGTTTGGCCGGCACCCAGTAGCGGTCGCCGGGCTCCGCCGCACACGCCTCGACCGTTGCCAGCACGGCGTCTAGCCCTACCTCATCGGCCCAGCACATCGGCCCGCCGCGGTAGCGCGGGAAGCCGTAACCGTTGAGCCAGATCACATCGATATCGCTGGCCCGCTCGGCAATACCCTCCTCGAGAATTCGACAGCCCTCATTGACCAGCGCGGCCAGCAGCCGCTGGCTGATCTGCTCAGCGCTGTAGCTGCGCTGCGGTACCGCCTGCTCGGTGGCGGCGGCGCGGACAAGCTGCAACGCTTGCGGGTTGGGCTGCTTGCCGCCATCGCCGTAGTGGTAGAAGCCACTGCCGGTTTTCTGGCCCAGCAGGCCGGCCTCGGCGAGCCGGTTGGCCGGCAAGAAGTAGAGCGGGTCGTCGATCGGTGGCTGGCGCTCGCTGCGCGCCTTGTAGCCGATATCGATGCCCGACAGATCGGCGACCGACAGCGGCCCCATCGCCATCCCCCACTCGGTCATCGCGCTGTCGATCTGCTCAGGGGTAGCCCCCTCGAGCAACAGCCGGTTGGCCTCGCGGCCATAAGCGGAGTACATGCGGTTGCCGACAAAACCGTAGCAGACGCCGACCGCCACGGCGATTTTGCCGATCTGTTTGCCAACTGCCATCGCCGTTGCCAGCGCTTCTGCCGAGGTCTGTGCGGCGTTGACCACCTCGAGCAACTTCATAACGTGGGCCGGGCTAAAGAAATGCATACCAACAACCTGTGCTGGTCGCTGGGTGACTGCGGCTATCTCATCGACATCGAGGTAGGAGGTATTGGTGGCGAGAATCGCACTCGGCTTGCAGACCTGGTCGAGCTTGGCAAAGATATCGCGTTTGACCGCCATCGACTCAAAGGCTGCCTCTACCACCAAGTCGACGTCGGCAAAATCGCTGTAGTCGCAGCTGCCGCTGACTTTGCTAAGAGCCGTGCTGCGCCCAGCCTCGGTGAGGCGGCCTTTGGCCACGGCGTCGGCATAGCGGTCGGCAATGGTCGCCAAGCCGCGCTGCAGATTCTCGGCGCTCAACTCCAGCAGCACCACATCGATGCCGGCCGAGGCGAAGCACATAGCGATCCCCGAGCCCATGGTGCCGGCGCCGATAACGCCCACCTTCGTTACCGCCTGCGGCTTGGCCGCTGCCGCTGCCGACACTTTAGAGACTGCGCGCTCGGCAAAAAATGCGTGGCGCATAGCTCGCGACTGCGATGAACTGCGACAACTCAAGAATAGCTCACGTTCCGCCGCCAACCCTTCGGCAAAGCTCATAGTGAGACTATTGGTCACTGACTGCAGTGCCGCCAACGGCGCTTGCTGGCCGCGCGCGCGCTTGCCCAGTGCTGCGCGGCTCGCCGCGATCAGCTGCTGCTCATCGCCTGAGACGGCTACCGTTTGGGCGCTGAGCGGCCGCACCACTGCGCCGGCGGCGATCAACTCGTCGGCATAGCTGAGCGCAGCGGCGCGCAATGTCTGCGCATCACCGCTCACCACGCGGTCGATGGCGCCACATTCCAGCAGTGCCGCAACAGCGCTCGGTACGCCGCTGGTGGCCATCTGCAGTGCAGTGTTAAACCCAGCTGCGCGCGGCAGCCGCTGGGTGCCGCCAGCGCCGGGGATCAGCCCCAGCTTAACCTCGGGCAGCCCGACTTTGGCCGACTCCAGCGCAATCCGGTAGTGGCCGGCCAGCGCCAGTTCAAAGCCACCGCCCAGCGCGGTGCCGTGCAGCGCCACCACCACAGGCTTGCTACAGGCCTCAATACGGTTGAGCAGATCGGGAAGATAAGGCTCACTCGGCGGCTGGCCGAACTCGCGGACATCAGCCCCGGCAACAAAGGTGCGGCCGGCGCAGAGCAGCACTACTGCGCGGCAGTCGCGGTTGGCTTCGCACGCCTCTATTGCACTCAACAGCCCAGCGCGCACCGCTTGCGACAGCGCATTGACCGGCGGGTTGTCGATGACAATCACGCCGATGGCATTTTCAAACTGACAACTGATCGGAGATTCACTCATAGCTACGGGTCCTAAAGTCTATGGCTGAGCTGCCTGGGCGTCCCTTTCAGAGGCCGCCGAGGCGCTGGTAGAACTGTTCGCCAGCGGCCGGCAGTGGCCCCTGGGCGTTGCTCAACTGGTTCTGGATAAAATCGATCGAGGGCGCTTGCCACTGGCGATAGAGCCGCTGCAGCAGCTGCTGCGCCTCCAGGCCGGCCCAGCCGCTGGGCAGCATCTTTTCCGGGAAGTCGGGGTCGCGCAGCAGTATCCGCCGGTAGTCGTGAACCATCACGGTGCGCAGCAGAAACGCCAGTTGCGTGGCCTCCGGCGAAGAGATCGACAGCCCCAGATAGGGGCGGTAAAAAGCGAGGAAATCGCGGTACAGTGCGCCCAACTCCTCCAGGCGCCAGCGCTCTTGCACGAGCTTTTTGACCAGCAGCTGCGACGAGGCTTCATCGTTGGTGGCGGAAAAAACCAGCACGTCGGAGGCGAGGTTGAGCTCCTGCAGCGTCTCATTGAGCGAGCGCCGATCCGACGATGGGTGCGCCAACAGCCCGGGCAGCAAGGTATTGTAACCCTGCCACAGCAGACTCTTGCGCAGCGGCTCTTTAAGCTCTTCGGCGACATTTAGCGGCAGCACCAATGTCCAGGTGCCGTCCCAGCGAGCATGATTGGCGGCATAGATGCGGCGGTTGGCCTTTTCGTGCTCAGATTTTGCGCTATCGGTCAGGCAGTAGTAGCTGCGCCGGCCAACCTTGTTAACCTGTAACCAGCCCTGCTGCACCAATCTAAATACTGCAGTGCGCACCAGTCGCTCATTGAAGCCGAGCGGCTCCATGGCGTGAATTACGCTGCCCAACCAGATCCAGCCGCCGTGGGCGGCAACGGTGTCGCCAAACAGGGTGATCACCATGGAGGTGCAGGAGATACCCTGTTCGCTGACGCGCTGAGCAATGCTGTCGCTGCTGATCGGTTTGGTCGCCACTACGCTCTCCTGTCGATTGAGCGCGCCATCATACTTTAAGCCTCAACAGAAACGAAATGAGGCGCTCTAGGAGCGCCTCGGCAGAGGGTGGGCAACGCGTCACACCGCGTCAAAATCGACCACCACGCGACTGCTCACCGGGTGTGCCTGGCAGGTCAAAACCATCCCCGCCGCCACCTCGGCCTCGCTCAACGAGTGGTTGAGATCCATCTCTACCTCGCCCTCTACCACCTTGGCTTTACAGGTGGCGCAGACCCCACCCTTACACGAGTAGGGCAGATCGGCGCCGTTGCGCATGGCGCCGTCGAGGATGTTCTCACCGACCATGGCCAGGTCAAAACTGTTGGCGCGGCCAGCCACCCGCACCGTCACTTGGCTCATGGCATCGGCGTACTTTTCGGCGCGCTGATGGTGTTTGGCGGCGACCGCCTCGGCATCCTCCGACGAGGCGTAGAACAGCTCGTAGTGGATGTGGCTCTCGTCGATACCGCTGGCGCGCAGACCGCGCGATACCTCAGAGATCATCGACTCGGGGCCGCACAAGAAAAACTCATCGGTGGCAGAGATATCAATTAACCGTTTAGCCTGCAGCTCGCCGCCCTTTTGGTTATCGAGCCGACCGAACAACACCTCGGCGTCCTGCTCCTCGCGGCTCATCACATTGACCCAGTTAAACCGGGTCATGTAGCGGTTCTTAACAAAGTTGAGTTCATCTTTGAACATCACCGTGGCGGAATTTTTGTTGCCGTAGAGCAGCGTCACCGAGCTGAGCGGTTCACGCGACAACACCGATTTTATGATCGACAACATCGGCGTGATGCCGCTGCCGGCGCAGATACACATATAGTGCTTTTGGTTGGCCGGGTCGAGCTGAGTATAAAAATTGCCCTGCGGCGGCATCACCTGCACGGTGTCGCCGCGCTTGAGCTGGCGGTTGGCGTAGTTGGAGAACAGCCCACCATCGATCTGTTTGACCGCCACCTGCAACTTGCCGTCATCGACACCCGAGCAGATCGAGTAGGAGCGGCGCACTTTCTCACCGTCGATCTCCGCCTCTAAGGTGAGGTACTGGCCCTGAATAAACCGAAAAGTGTCGCGCTGCTCAGCCGGTACCGCAAACGACAGACAGACCGCGCTGTCGGTCTCGGCGCGCACATCACTCAAAGTTAGCGGGTAAAACTGATTGGCGCTCATGGCGAAATCCCTAAAGGCTCATTATTGATTTAAATACACTTGAAGTAGTCGAACGGCTCCAGACAGTCGCCGCAGCGGTAGAGCGCTTTGCACGCGGTCGAGCCAAATTCACTGATTAGTTCACTGTCGGTTGAGCCACACTGCGGGCAGGCGATTTTTTTGCCCTGCGCCTTGGGCGCCGGTGGGGCAATACCGTACTCGCGCAACTTTTCACGGCCTTGAGTGCTCATAAAGTCCGTGGTCCAGGTTGGTGTCAGCAGGCTGACCACCTCAACGTTGGTGTAGCCGGCAGCGGTCAAGGTCTTTTCGATCTCACTGGCCATCTCCACCATCGCCGGACAGCCCGAGTAAGTTGGCGTGATCTCTACCAGCAGCCGCTCACCGTCTTTTTTAATGTCTTGCAAGACGCCCAGATCCCACAGTGACACCACCGGAATCTCCGGGTCGGTAACGCTGTCGAGCAGCGTCCACAGCTCTGGAAGAGCCGAGTCGCTGCGCCGTAGTTGACGCTCGCGCTGCGCTTCGCTGACCAGTGGAATGGTGTTCATCACCACTCGACGCCGGGGTAGCTGCGCTGCAGATACTGCATCTCGCTTAGCATGTGGCCGAGGTGCTCGGTGTGGATACCGTCGCGGCCGCCAACCACTTTCCAGCCGTCCTCGGGGCGCTGCAGAGTAGCCTCGGCGAGCACCGTATCAATCTGTTTACTCCAAGTGCTGTAGAGCGCTTCGCGATCGACGGCGACGCCGCTAGCGATCAGCTCGCGCTCACCCGCGGTCTCGATAAACAGCTCTTTATGGTAACCCCACACCTCCTCGAGCCCCTTTTGCATGCGCTGATGGCTCTCTTCGGTGCCATCGCCCAACCGCACCACCCAGTCGCGGCTGCGGCGCAAATGATAGCGACTCTCTTTGATCGCCTTCGCGGCGATGGCAGCGATACGGCTGTCGCTGGAGTTGACCAGCTGCTCGAGGTAGAGCACGTTGAAAGTATCCACCAATAAAAACCGCGCCATGCTAAAGGCAAAATCGCCGCGTGGCAGCTCATTGATGAGCAGATTGGTGTAGCTGCGCGCATCGCGCAAGAAGGCGATGTCATCGGCGCTGCGGCCGTCGTCGGCCAGCTCGGCAGCGTACTGGTAGAACATCTGCGCGCGGCCGATTAGATCCAGCGCGACGTTGGCCAGCGCCAAATCCTCTTCCAAGAATGGCGCGCTGTAGCACCACTCGGTCATACGCTGGCCGAAGATCAGCGCATCGTCGCCTTGGGCGATGCAGTAGTCAATTAACGGTTGGCTCACAAGAGGCCTCACTTACATGTTGTTGACAGCGTCGGGCAGCTGGTAGTGGGTGGCATGGCGGTAGGGCTTGTCGTCCATCGGGTCGTAAAAGCTCTCGGCGTCCTCCTCTTGCGAGGCGACGATATCGCTAGAGTTGACCACCCAGATGCTGACCCCCTCGCTGCGCCGCGTGTAGCAGTCGCGGGCGTACTCCAGCGCCTGCTCGGCATCTTCGGCGTGTAGGCTGCCGACATGCTTGTGGTCGAGCCCGCGCTTAGAGCGGACAAAGACCTCGAAGAGTTTCAGTTGCTGTTCACTGCTCATGGGGTTTCCTCAGCTGCGCTGGCGGCGGTTATGCCGCCAGTCGTTGACGTTTCTTACTCTCGTAGGCGCGCAGCGCATCGCGCACCCAAGCGCCCTCGGCGTGGGCTTTTTTGTGGTGTTCAATGCGGTCGCGGTTACACGGGCCGTCGCCATTGATCACCCGCTGGAACTCGTCCCAGTCGATCTCGCCGTGGTCGTAGCTGCCGCGCTGCTCGTTCCACTTCATCTCTGGGTCGGGCACCGTCAAACCGAGGAACTCGATCTGCGGCATGGTCTGGTCGATAAACGCTTGGCGCAGTTCATCGTTGCTCTTTCGCTTGATCTTCCACTTCATCGACTGAGCGCTGTGCGCCGACTCGCCGTCGTGGGGACCAAACATCATCAGTGCCGGCCACCACCAGCGGTTGAGGGCGTCTTGCGCCATCGCTTTCTGCTCTGGGCTGCCGTTGGCCAGCACCATCAGGCTCTCGTAGCCCTGGCGCTGGTGGAAGCTCTCCTCTTTACAGATGCGCACCATGGCGCGCGCATAGGGGCCATATGAGGTGCGCTGCAAGGTGATCTGGTTGACGATGGCAGCACCATCGACCAACCAGCCGATAGCACCGATGTCGGCCCAGCTCAGCGAAGGGTAGTTGAAGATTGAGGCGTATTTGGCGCGGCCATCATGCAGCGCTTCAATCAGCTCATCGCGAGTAACACCGAGGGTCTCGGTGGCGCTGTAAAGGTAGAGGGCGTGGCCGCCCTCATCTTGTACCTTGGCCAGCAGAACCATTTTGCGACGCAGCGTCGGCGCGCGGCTGATCCAGTTGCCCTCGGGCTGCATGCCGATCACTTCCGAGTGGGCGTGCTGCGACATCTGTCTGATCAGATTTTTGCGGTACGCCTCTGGCATCCAATCTTTCGGTTCAATTTTTTGCTCGGCATCAACTCGCGCCTGAAAGGCCTTCTCTAACTGCTGCTCGCTGTATTTGAACTGACTCATCACACTGCCCTCTTACAATGGTAGTTAAATAGCACCGCTGACCCGGTGCAGTTTTTGACACTCCGCACAAACTATATGATACCCATTTAACAATTACAACAAAAATATCGTATCGCTTTGCAGGTTTTTCCAAGCGCTGCGGCAGAGCCGCTCAGAGCCGCTCAGAGCCGCTCAATAATCACCGCAATACCTTGGCCGACACCGATACACATCGCACACAGCGCATAGCGACCGCCGCTGTTGCGCAGCTGATAGGCGGCGGTTGTCACCAGTCGGGCGCCGCTCATGCCGAGCGGATGGCCCAGTGCAATGGCGCCGCCGTTGGGGTTGAGACGCGGGTCGTCATCCGCTATCCCCAAATCGCGGCTCACCGCCAGCGCTTGGGCGGCAAACGCTTCGTTAAATTCGATGACGTCCATCTGCGCAAGGCTAAGACCCGCCTGAGCGAGCGCCTTGCGCGCCGCCGGTGCTGGACCAAAACCCATAATGCGCGGCGCCAGACCAACGGTTGCCATAGTCACCACCCGCGCCATCGGGGTCAGGCTGTGGCTGTGCAGCGCCGACTCGGAGGCCAGCAGCAGCGCACAGGCACCGTCGTTGACCCCCGAAGCGTTGCCGGCGGTGACAGTGCCGTCGCGGCGGAACGGCGTACCCAGCCGCGCCAGCGATTCGACGCTGGTCTCAGGGCGGATATGCTCATCGTGCTCTACCACCCGCGGCTCACCTTTGCGCTGGGGAATGGTCACCGCGACGATCTCCTCGGCGAGGCGGCCGCTGTCGCGCGCCGCCGCCGCCAGCGCGTGGCTGCGCGCGGCAAAGCTGTCTTGCGACTGGCGATCGATATCAAATTGCTCGGCGACGTTTTCAGCGGTCTCCGGCATCGAGTCGGTGCCGTACTGCTGCTGCAGCAACTTATTGATAAAGCGCCAACCGATGGTGGTGTCGTAGATTTCGGCATTGCGGCTAAAGGCGCTGTCGGCCTTGGCCAGCACCATCGGCGCGCGCGACATCGACTCTACCCCGCCGGCAATGGCGAGCTCCATCTCACCCGCCTTGATCGCCCGCGCGGCGCTGCCGACAGCGTCCATCCCGGAGCCGCACAAGCGGTTTAGGGTGACACCGGGCACCGTCTCCGGCAGCCCAGCCAGCAGCCCCGCCATGCGCGCGACGTTGCGGTTGTCCTCGCCCGCTTGGTTGGCACAGCCGTAAAAAATATCTTCGACCGCCGCCCAGTCGAGCGCGGTTTGGCGCTCGATCAGCGCGCGAATCGGCGCAGCGGCGAGATCGTCGGCACGCACCGCACTGAGCGCGCCCCCGTAACGACCGATCGGGGTGCGTATGGCATCGACAATATAAGCGTTGTTCATTGTGACTCCTCTGAGTTAGCTATAGCGCGACGCAGGCTACTGCGCCGCGGTGGTAATGACCGGGCCGCCGATGCGCATTGAGCGGCCGCGCACCTGGGCGATAATCTGTTGATTTTGATTGCGCACAACAATGTCGTAGAGACCGCTGCGGCGGCTCTGATTGACCACCGCCGCTTCGGCGGTCAGGCGGTCGCCGAGTTTGGCTGGGCGCAAAAAGTCGATCGACACCCCAGCCGCTACCGCCGCCTGGTTCTGTGAGTTGCAGGCAAAGGCGAAGGCGGAGTCGGCGAGGCTGAACACAAAGCCGCCGTGGCAGATATCCAAGCCGTTGACCATCTCGGCGCTGACCGTCATCGCCAGCCGCGACCAACCCTCACCGACCGCCTCAATCTCCATACCCAAGCCAGCTGATGCGCGGTCTTGAGCCCACATAAAATCAGCGGCCTGACGGGCCAGCTGGTCGCCGCCCGACGGCGCCGGATCTCTCTCGCTCATCGCCGCTACTCGCCGGTAAATTGCGGTCTGCGCTTGGCCATAAAGGCGGCCACCCCCTCGCGGTAGTCGGCCGAGCGGCCGAGCTCGCGCATGGTCAGCTTCTCTTGCTCTAACTGCTCGTGGAGCGGCGTCGAGAAGCTGGCATTGAGCAGTCGTTTGATATTGGCCAGCCCGCGGGTCGGCTGCGCGGCCAGATGGGCAGCCATCGCCAGCGCCTCTGCCTGCAATTGATCGTCGTCGACGGCGCGCCAGATCAGCCCCCACTGCTCGGCCTGCTCGGCCGGCAGTTTGTCGCCGAGCAGCGCCAACCCTTTGGCGCGCGGCAGCCCGACGGCGCGCGGCAAGTTAAAGGTGCCACCCGAGTCCGGCACCAGGCCGATATTGCAAAACACCTGGACAAACTTGGCCGACTTGGCTGCCAGCACAATGTCGCAAGCCAGCGCGATACTGGCGCCGGCGCCGGCGGCGACGCCGTTGACCGCACAGATCACCGGCTTGGCCATGGTCATAATGTTGCGAATCAACGGGTTGTAGTATTTTTCTACCGAATCGCCGAGATCGGGCGGCGCGTCGTCGGCGGCCACTGCGCGGTCGCCAAGGTCCTGCCCGGCACAGAAGCCGCGCCCGGCGCCGGTCAGCAGCAAACAGCGAATGGTGGCGTCATCGCGCGCCATCGCCACTGCCGCGGCGACCTCCTGGTGCATCGCCACGGTAAAACTATTCAGTGTTTGCGGGCGATTGAGGGTCAGTACCGCCACCCCGGCGTCGACGCTAAAGGTAATGTTTTCAAACTCCATAACTACTCCGTTTGCCAATTGTCGCGCTGCCAGCTGCGCAGCCGCGCCAGTTTAGTTTAGACTTATACTACTTTATCTCAATCGCACTGAAGCCAATACTATGCCCTGCTACGCCATCGAAGATCTTATTCCAGTTGTCGACCCCAGCGCCTTTGTCCACCCCAGCGCGGTGCTGATCGGCGACGTCATAGTCGGGCCGCGCTGCTATGTCGGCGCCAACGCGGTGTTGCGCGGCGACTTTGGCCGCATCGTGCTGGAGGCGGGTAGCAACCTGCAGGACAACTGCGTCATGCACAGCTTTCCCGGCCAGGATTGCATCATCGAGCGCGACGGCCACGTCGGCCACGGCGCCACGCTGCACGGCTGCACGGTCGGCGACAACGCGCTGATCGGCATGCACAGCGTGGTGATGGATGGCGCTACCATTGGTGCCAACAGCTTTGTCGGCGCCTGCTCGTTTGTGAAAGCCAGGTTCGACTGCCCGCCGCAGGTGCTGCTGGTCGGCAACCCGGCCGCGGTTGTGCGGCCGCTGCGCGACGATGAGGTGCTCTGGAAGCGGCGCGGCACCGGCGAGTATCAGACCCTCACCGCGCGGTCGCTGGCCAGCCACCGCGCGGTCGAGCCGCTCAGCGCAGTGCAGCCGGAGCGGCCGCGCTTTGTCGCCAGCGGGCATCAACCCAAGCAGAGCTGACACACTCAGCCCTCTTTGCGCACCACCAAGGTCAAAATATCGTAGAGCGCCACCAGCTCGTCGTGCTGGTTGACCACCTCGACATCCCAGACCACCACACCGGTCGCCTGCGCCTCGTCGGGGCGCTTGTCTTTCTTGATCTTCTGTTTGGCGGTAATTTTCACCTGCAGCGTGTCACCGATGCCGACCGGCTCGATAAAACGCAGGTTATTGAGGCCGTAGTTGGCCAACACCGGCCCCGGCGCCGGCGACACAAACATGCCAGCCGCCGCCGAGACGATAAAGTAGCCGTGGGCGACACGCTTGCCAAACAGCGAATCTTTGGCGGCCAGCTCATCGAAGTGGGCGTAGAAGTGGTCGCCCGACAGGCAGCCGAAGTTGACGATGTCGGCCTCGGTGACGGTGCGCCGGTGGGTGACCAGCTGCTCGCCGATCTGCAGCTCTTCAAAGTAACGTCTGAACGGGTGGATCTCGGTGTGGATCGGCGCGGCGCCGCTCATGTACTGGCGGGTAATCGCCGCCAGCGTGGTCGGCGAGCCCTGCACCGAGGTGCGCTGCATGTAGTGTTTCACCGCCCGCGCACCGCCGAGCTCTTCGCCGCCGCCGGCGCGGCCGGGGCCGCCGTGAACCAGTGTCGGCAGCGGCGAGCCGTGGCCGGTCGACTCGCCGGCGCAGTCGCGGTTAATCACCAACATACGACCGTGGTAAGCGGCGCAACCGAGAATCAGTTCGGCGGCTTCGGCGTTGTCGTAGGTGAACACCGAGCCGGCCAGGCTGCCCTTGCCGAGGCTGACCAGCTCGATCGCCTGCTCAATGGTGTCGTACGGCATCAGCGTACAGACCGGGCCAAACGCCTCGATCTCATGTGGGGCTGTGGTTGTCAGCGGCTCGGCGCAGTGCAGCACCGTGAGCGGATAGAAGGCATCGGCAACACAGCGCTCACCGACCAGTGCCAGCGGCGCATCGTTGCCACCGATCAACACCTCGCAGTGCTCTGCAAGTGCCGCGACCTTCTCCTCAACATCGCGGCGCTGGGCGGCACCGAGCAGCGCCCCCATGCGCACCCCGTCGGCGGCCGGATCGCCCACCACCACCTTGGCGATGCGGGCGCGCAGCGCCTCGGCGACCGCGGCGACTTTGTCGCGCGGCACAAACACCCGTCGGATAGAGGTGCACTTCTGCCCCGCTTTGGTGGTCATCTCTTTGACCACCTCTTTAATAAACAGCCCAAACTCCTCGTCCTGCTCGTCCACTGTGGCGCCGAGCACGCAGCAGTTCAGCGAGTCCGCCTCCATATTGAACGGCACGCTCTTGGCGATAACATTGGGGTGGGCTTTGAGCATCTGCCCGGTTGCGGCCGAGCCGGTGAAAGTGACGCAATCCTGCTCTTCGAGGTGGTCGAGCAGATCGCCCGCGGAGCCACAGATCAACTGGATCGCACCCTCTGGAAGCAGCTTGGAGTCAATGATATCGCGCACCATCGCCTCAGTGAGGTAGGCGGAATCGGTGGCCGGCTTGACCACTACCGGCACACCGGCCACTAGGCTTGGTGCGATCTTTTCCAGCATCCCCCAACAGGGAAAGTTAAAGGCGTTGATATGCACCGAAACACCGCGCTTGCTCACCAGAATATGCCGCGCGGCAAAGGTGTTGTTGGCCGACAGCAGCTCAGGCGCCCCCTCCACCGCAAAGGTCTCGTTATCGAATTCGCGCCGGGCGATACCCGAGTAGCTAAACAGCGTGGCGACACCGCCCTCGATATCGACCCAGCTATCAGCTTTGCTGGCACCGGTGGCGGCCGACAGCGCGTAGAGCGGCTCTTTGCGCTCCAGTAGGTACTTGCCGAGCGCCTTCAGCGCGTTACCGCGTTCGTGAATAGTCATCGCCCGTAGCGCCGGCCCGCCGACCCGCCGGCCGTAGTCGAGAACCCGCGCAAAGTCGACACCGAGACTGCTGGTGCGACAGAGCGGCTGGCCGGTGATGGCGTCTTTAATCAGCTTGCCCTCATCGGCACCTGGCAACCACTGGCCGTAGACGTAACTCTCGGTTTTTCTGCTCTCGCTCATTGCTCACTCACTCTCTCTGTCGGCGGCTGCTACCGCACTGGTCATCAAATGGTTTCGGCCGGCGAGATTAACGCGAACCGAGACCCTACAGTTGGTCAGGAATTTTATGATACAGTTTTGTTGATTTAAGTCAATTTTGTGTATAGCATTTATTTCAAGTCGCAAACGACTCAATAGTTCACAAAAAAATTAGCCAGAAAAGTTTATTAAGGGGTGTGTAATGTCTGACTCAGCCATCGGTTTAGAAGCGATCGAGAACGCCAGCGTCGATGAGCTGCGCGCGCTGCAGCTGAGCCGACTGAAACAGACATTGCAACACGTCTACGCCAACTCACCGGTCTACAGAGCCAAGTTTGACGCCCACGGCGTCCACCCGGACGACCTGCACAGCTTGGCCGATCTCGCCAAGTTCCCGTTCACCACCAAGGCTGACCTGCGCGACAACTACCCGTTTGGCATGTTCTGTACGCCGATGGAGCAGATCGTGCGCATTCACGCCAGCAGCGGCACCACCGGCAAACCGACCGTGGTCGGTTACACCCAGGCCGATATCGACACCTGGGCACAAGTTGGCGCCCGCTCGATCTACGCCGCCGGCGGCCGTCCCAGCGACAAAGTGCATGTCGCCTACGGCTACGGCCTGTTCACCGGCGGCCTCGGCGCCCACTACGGCGCCGAACGGCTCGGCTGCGCGGTGATCCCGATGTCCGGTGGGCAGACCGAAAAGCAGGTGCAACTGCTCAAAGATTTCGACCCCGACATCATCATGGTTACCCCCTCTTATATGCTCAATATCTGTGACGAGGTGGCCCGCCAGGGTATCGACCCCAATGAGCTGGCGCTGCGTGTCGGTATCTTTGGCGCCGAGCCGTGGACCGGCTCGATGCGCCAAGAGCTCGAGCAGAAAATGGCGATCGACGCGGTCGACATCTACGGCCTCTCCGAGGTGATGGGCCCTGGCGTCGCTCAGGAGTGCGTTGAGAGCAAGGATGGCCCGACCATCTGGGAGGACCACTTCTACCCGGAGATCATCAACCCGGAGAGCGGCGAAGTGGTCGCCGACGGCGAACAGGGTGAACTGGTCTTCACCAACCTGACCAAAGTCGGCATGCCGATGATCCGCTACCGGACCCGCGATTTAACCCGGCTACTGCCCGGCAGCTCGCGGACCATGCGACGCATGGACAAAATTACCGGCCGCAGCGACGACATGCTGATTATCCGCGGCGTCAATGTCTTCCCGACCCAAATAGAGGAGCAGATCCTCCGCGTTGACGGTCTCGCCCCGCACTACCAGATCGAGCTGAGCAAACAGGGCAACCTCGACGCCGTCACGGTCAGAGTCGAAAAGTCCGGCGCCAGCGACGACGCCGCACTGAGTCGCGAACTCAAACACCACATCAAATCAATTATCGGCATCTCGGCGAGCGTAGAAATCGTCGCCGAGAACGGCTTGCCGCGCTCTGAGGGCAAGGCGCAGCGAGTGATCGACAAGCGCAGTGGGCAGTGACCGCGCTGCGGCAAAAGACTCTTTCCAAACAGTGCATTGATGATTTGCCAACTGCAGTCGTATAGTGGACACTAGCACAGTGTTTTAAGTATAAAACATATCGCCACCGCAGAGTGGCGTTAGCCAAATAGCCGCAGCGTGCCAGCCGGCGCGCAGCAGCTTAAACCGGCAGGTTGGGGGGGGACCTAATCTGCTCTTTAGTAATTAAAGAGGGAATACCTATGAGAATACAAAACCGTCTAGCGATGAGCATCGCCGCGATTGTTGCCACCGCGGCCCCTGCCGTCGGTGCTGCGCAGTTGGAGGAGATTACGGTCACCGCCCAGTACCGCGCCGAAAACGTCCAAGATGTGCCTATTGCTATCACCGCCATGAGCGGCGACATGATGGCCAAGGCAGACATCTCTGACCTGACCGGCATCGCCGAGCGCACCCCCGGTCTCACCTATATGGAGTTTTCACCCGGCCAGACCATCCCCTCGCTGCGCGGCATCTCCTCTGCCGATGATGGCGCCGGCCTCGACAACTCTGCAGCGCTGTTCTTAGATGGCGTTTACATTGGCCGCAGCGCCGGTATCAACTTTGATATGTACGACCTCGAGCGCGTCGAAGTGCTGCGCGGCCCACAGGGCACTCTGTTCGGCCGCAACGCCATCGGTGGCGCCATCAGTGTCGTGTCGGCAAAACCTTCACAAGAGACCCGCTTAAAAGCTGGTATCACCGCCGGTAACGAAGGCATCTTCCGCGCCCAGGCATTGGCCAGCGGTGGCTTGACCGACAACCTCGCCGGCAAATTGACCGTCTCGCACCGTCAGCACGACGGCTTTGTCGACAACGTCTTACTCGGCACCGAGCTGCAAGACGAAGACTCCACCTCAGTGCGCGGCCAGCTGCTGTTCAGTGGCGACAGCAGCGAATGGCTGCTGACCGTCGACAGTATGGAAGATGACCGCGCCGATATGGGCCGCACCGCCATCGTCAACAACGCCCCGCTAACCAACATTGCCGCAGCCAACGGTGTCACCGGCCCGCGCCAAAATGCTTCACCCAAAGATGGCTACTCCAGCCGCGATACCAGCGGTATCAGCCTGCAGGGTGATTTTGATCTCGGTAACGGCACCCTCACTACTATCACTGCGTTGCGCAAAGCTGAGACTGACTGGTCGATGGCATCGGCCGGTGTCAGCCTCGGCCCAGTCGCGCCGTTCGACGAAGTGATGGACGATATTGTCGAAGAGATCGACACTTTCTCACAAGAGATTCGCTGGAGCTCGACGGTCGGTGACAACATTAACTACACCGTCGGCGCGTTCTACTTCACTGAAGAGACCGACCGCACCGAGATTTTCCGCACGACAGTAGAAGGCAGCTACGACGGCTTCGCGCTGGTTTCGCTGGGTGACCAAGCGACTCGCGGCAACGACTACACTCGCACCGAGAACGAGACCACTAGCTACGCGCTGTTCGGCCAGGCTGACTGGACTATCAGCGAGCAGCTGTCGCTGTCGATCGGCGCCCGCTTCACCCGCGACGAAAAAGATTACGTCGCTACAGCGGTTAACTGTGCTCAGGTTGTCGACGGCACCAACGATGGCTCCCCCTTTGAAGACTGGGCCGGTTGCGGTGGCGTAGGCGCTTCAGGGTTGAATATTGTCGCCGAATCTTTCCGTGTCACGCCGTCAGATAGCTGGAACGATTTCTCGCCAAAGATCGCTCTTAACTATACCCCCAGTGAAGGCACCATGATCTACGGTACTATCTCGAAAGGGTTCAAGAGCGGCGGTTTCGCCGGTTCACAGGGGGTTGAGTCTGCAGCTTCTAATCCCGTCGATCCCGAAGAGGTGATCAACTACGAAGTCGGCTTCAAATCTGACCTCTCCGACACCCTGCGGGTCAACGCCAGCCTGTTCATGATGGACTATACCGATCTGCAGATCGTCCGTTTTGGCCCGGTCCCCGACTCTGAGTTTGGCACCTTCCAGACCACCAATATCGGTGAAGCTGACATCACCGGCGTGGAGACTGAGTTCACTTGGTATGCCAGCGACAACTTGCGCTTCAGCGGCTTTTACGCCTACCTCGAGTCTGAAGCCAACGATCTCTCCTTCAATGGCAACGACTACAGTGGGGCCTCGCTACGCAGCGCGCCAAAAAATAGCTACAGCTTGGCGGCCAACTACACTCTGCCGGCCAGCTACGGCACCTGGGAGTTCTCGCTCGACTACAACTTCACCGACGAGCAGACTACCGACTTCGCCGATACCCGCATCGGTATCGACGACCGCGCACTGGTCAACGGCTATATCAGTTTGACCAGCTTGGATGAGGCGTGGGATATCAGCCTGTGGGGCAAGAATGTCACCGATGAGGATTACCTCACCCACATGTATGTGATAGGCCCCGGTGGTATCGGTGTCTGGGGCGCTCCGGCGACCTTTGGTGTCACCGTCACTTGGAGCAACTAACTGGCAACACCACCAACAGGGGGCTCGGCCGTCGGCCCAGCCCCCTTTTTTATCTGCGCGCACCGCGCAAAATGAGTTTTGCATTGCAGCGCTGCTGCCAACCGGGAGTCAAGTTATGAGAGACCATGCCAAGTGGCTTAAGCCGGTTCTGTTAGTCCTCACCCTCACCGTGATCGCGGGTTGCGACAGTCGTGTCGACGACGACACCATCGCCACCATCTACCGCGACGAGTACGGCACACCACATGTGTTCGCCGACGACAACTACGGCGTCTACTTTGGTTTTGGCTACGCAGTCGCAGAGGACCGCCTGTTTCAGATGGAGATGCTGCGCCGCACCGCCCAAGGGCGCGTCGCCGAGGTACTCGGCGCGGAGTTTGTCGATCTCGACCGCCATATTCGCACCATTTACGACCACCGCGCCATCACCGCACAGCTCGCCCAACTCGAGCCTGCACAACTGGCCATTTTGCAGGGCTATGCCGACGGCTTCAGCCGCCGTGTCGGCGAAGTTCTAGCAGATCCTGCGCTACTGCCCAAAGAGTTTATTGACCACCAGTTCGACCCGGTCGGCTGGCAGCCCTACGATGTCGCCATGCTGTTTGCCGGCGCCATCGCCCATCGCTACGCTGACTTCAACAGCGAACGCGACAACTTAACAATACTTCAGTCTCTGCAGCAGCAACACGGCTCAGTGCAAGGACTGGCAATGTTCAACATGAGCAAGTGGCTGACCGATCAAGACTCAGTCACTACCGTGCCGACCAGTGCCGCAACTGCCGAGCAGCGCGCGCAACCGGCACCGAGCTACCTCAGCCAACTGCCGCGAGTCACTGCCGGTGAGGCGCGTGTCGCCATCGACGACCACGGCCGCTTCGCTGGCATGACCAGCGACAGTGCCGTCGCCGAGCAATTTGCTCAGTTGCTCAGCCGCCGCGGCTTTAGTTACAGCCCCGAGTTTGCCCCAGCCAGCAACTACTGGGCCACAGGCGCTGACAAAACCCTCGATGCACAGGGGGTAGTGGTCAACGGCCCGCAGTTTGGCTGGGGCGCCCCCTCTTACGTCTATGGTATCGGTCTTCACGGCGGCGACTTCGACCTCGCCGGCAACACCCTACTGGCGCTGCCGGCGATTCTGTTTGCCCACAACAACCATATCTCCTGGGGCAGTACCGCTGGGCTCAGCGACCAGGTCGACCTGTTTGTTGAAACACTCAATCCGCAAAACCCCGAGCAGTATCTGCACAACGGCAGCTACCGCGACTTTGAGCGCTGGAACGAGGTAATCACTGTGAAAGATGCCGATCCGATCACCATCACCGCGCGCCGCTCGGTGCACGGCATGGTGGTTGAACACGCCGCCGAGCAGGGGCTGGCGTGGAGCCGGGCGCGCAGCTGGGAGGGCGGCGAGCTCGACTCGCTATTTGGCTGGGTGGAGCTATCTAAGGCCAAGAACCTCGACCAAGCGCAACAGGCAATCAGCCAAGTGACGACCAACATTAACTTTTACTACACCGATACCGCCGGCAATCTCGGCTACACCCACGGCGGCCGCTACCCGCAGCGCCATCCGCAACAAGACCCGCGGCTGCCGACCCCCGGCAGCGGTGAGTTTGACTGGCAGGGCATGCGCCCCTACAGCGACAACCCGACGGTGCGCAATCCTGCCCAGGGCTATCTCAGTAACTGGAACAACCGACCGAGCCGCGGCTGGGCCTCTAGCGACTTGTGGAATCTGAGCTGGAGTGCCAGCGAACGGGTGGCGCTGATCAATCGGGAACTGGAGCGTCAACCGGCACTCAGTGTTGACCAGATCTGGGCGGTCAACCGTGCGGTCACCGACGCCGAGCTGACCCTGCCGTTCATCATCGACCATTTAACCGCGGCGCTGGCGGCCAGCCCAGCCGACTCAACCGAGCGGCGCGCGCTGACTATGCTCAGCGACTGGAGCGGTAACTGGACGCTGGATGACAATGGCTTTTATGGCGCCGAACCGGCGCTGATGCAAGCGTGGATAGACCGCTTGCTGGCGCAGGTGTTCAGCGACGATGTCGGCGAACTTTTGCACCCCTGGTACGCTAACAACGCCACCTTCCACCACCCGCAGGGGCCCTCTAGCCATCCGGCGGTGGGCAGCAAGATCATCGTTCGAACCCTCGACCAGCTGGCCCGCGGCGAGCAGCCCGCGTATGACTTTTTTAACGGCCAAGCGCCCGACGCGCTGCTGGCCAGCACCTTTGCCGAGGCGGTGGCTGAGCTCACTGAGCAGTTTGGCGCCGACTACGACGGTTGGCAGTTGAGCGCTTCGCCAATGGTCTGGCGGCCAGTGAACTTTCGCGGTGTGCCGCAAGCCGCGCCCGAGGCAGAGACTACTCTGCCCGGCTACATGAACCGCGGCACCGAGAACAACCTGTTTATCGCCCGCGGTGACCATTTTGAGGCCTACGATGTGATCCCGCCCGGCCAGAGCGGCCACATCAATAGCGATGGCAGCTTTGCCGACCACTACAGTGATCAGATGGCGATGTTCAGCGGTTACCGCTACAAGTCGATCCCCTTTAGCCGCGTCGAGGCCGAACAGCGCGCGCAACGGGTGCAACGACTACTACCAGCGACTGATTAAGCTTGTACTCTGAGGAGGGGATTATGAACAGCACGCTCACTACAGCCGTGCCTGCGCTGCAGCGCGATGTCTGGCACGCCCGCACCTTAGCGACCTTTTGCGATATGGAGATAGATTACACGAGCGGTGCGGCGTTTACCGGCACGCTACTCAACACATCGCTCAACCGCCTGCAGCTGGCCACCATCGCCAGCTCGCCGATCGATGTGCGCCGCAAGCGCGAACATATCGGCCGCCAACAGCAGGCCCACTATCTGCTGAAATTTCAACTCGGCGGCACCGGCGTCATTGAGCAGCGCGGCAAAGTGGCGCGGCTCAGCCCCGGCGACTTCGTGCTCTGCACCACGGCCGAGCCTTACCGCTTGCGCTTTGCCGAGCACTATCAGCAGGCGGTGTTGGCGATCCCTCAGCCGTTGATGCAGGAGCTGTTCGGCCATGCCGACGATATGCTTGGCGTGCGCATGGGCTACGAATCGGCCACCAATAGCCTGTTGAGTCAGTTTGTCGGCAGCGTCTTACAGCGGCTCAATGAGCTCGACCAGGCCACTCTGGCGCGGCTGGAAGGCAACCTGCTCGACTTGCTGACCACTTCACTACAGAGCGTGAAGGCCGACCCGCAAGCAGCCGTCAACAGCCACACCAGGGTCCACCATTTAAGCTCGGTGAAGCGCATCATCGCTCTCAATCTCGACAACCCGCGGCTCAATGCCGACCTCATCGCCCACATCGAGGGCATCAGCAAACGCTACCTGCATATGCTATTTCAAAGTGAGACTATGAGTCTATCAAAGTATATCCAGTATCAGCGTCTCGAGGCCTGCCGGCGGGCGCTGAGGCACCCCGACTACCGCCAGCGCTCGACCACCGACATCGCTTTGCAGTGGGGCTTTAGCGATGTCTCGCATTTTCACCGCTGCTTCAAAGCCAGTTACGGTGTCACCCCTCGCCAGTACAAGCTCAGCGAGTCGCCATAGCGCTGCACGCTGAGTCATAAAAAACTACACGCAGGTGCAAGAAATCTGCCGACAAAACTGGTTTACTGGGCCAGTTTTGAGTACTTTAGAGATAAATTAAACGGTGTTTAAAAACCGCTATGTAAAATGCTAAACCAATAATTTTCTGCCGCACTGGCAATTTCAATACGAGGGAAGGTTATGCAACAGTTCGCGATGTACATCAACGGCGCCAGCGCCAACGGCTATAAGAGCTTAGAGGTGATCAACCCCGCCACCGGTAGCGCTTTTGCTCAGGTGCAGTGTGGCAATAGTGATGATGTCGATAGCGCCGTGGCGGCCGCGAGAGCCGCGTTCCCGGCCTGGGCGGCAACGCCGTGGGCCGAGCGTAAAGCGGCTGTGCAGAAGTTGGCCGGGCTGCTTGAGGCCAATATGACCGAACTTATGGAGCTGGTAACTCTGGAGACCGGCAAGCCGCTCGGTGGGCTGGCGCAAATAGGCTCGGGGATGGAGCTGGGCGGCGCCATCGGCTGGACCCAGTACACCGCCGAACTAGAGCTGCCGGTCGAAGTGGTGCAAGATGACGACCAAGCGCTGATCGAAATTCATCGCAAGCCACTCGGTGTGGTTGGCTCTATTACGCCGTGGAACTGGCCGCTGATGATTGCCATCTGGCACGTCATTCCGGCGCTGTTGACCGGCAATACGGTAGTGATTAAACCCTCGCCGTTTACCCCAACCTCGACCCTGCGCTTTGTCGAGCTGGCTGGCTCTGTCCTGCCCGCCGGCGTGATGAACGCTGTCGTTGGCGAGGGCGACGTCGGCGCCGCCATGGTCGACCACCCAGACATCAACAAGATTGTCTTCACCGGCTCAACCCCGACCGGCAAAAAAATCATGCAGGGGGCGGCTAGCAATCTGAAACGTATCACCCTCGAGCTGGGTGGCAACGACGCCGGCATCATTATGCCCGGCACCGACATTGAGAAAATTGCCGACGAGATCTTCGCCGCCTGTTTCCACAACAACGGCCAGACCTGCGCGGCGCTGAAACGGCTCTATGTACATGCCAGCCAGTACGAGCAGATGGGGCAACTGCTCGCCGAGCGCGCCAAGGCGGTGGTGGTCGGCGACGGCTTGGATCAAACCACCCAGCTGGGGCCTATCCAAAATGCCGCGCAGCTGCGCATCGTCGAAGAGCTGGCCGACTCGGCGCGCGCCGACGGCGGCCGCTTCTTAGCCGGTGGCCAGCGCATCGCCGGCGACGGTTACTTCTTTGCACCGACTATTGTCGCCGACCTCAGCGATGGCTCGCGATTGGTCGATGAGGAGCCATTTGGCCCCATTGTGCCGCTGATCAAATACGACGATATTGAAGACGTACTTCGCCGAGCTAACGCCAATGACCGCGGCTTGGGCGGCTCGGTGTGGGGCGACGACGTCGCCGCGGCGGCGGCGTTGGCGATGCGTCTTGAGAGCGGTACTGCGTGGGTCAACACCCACGGTAGCATTCAGCCCAACGCGCCGTTTGGCGGGGTCAAACAGTCCGGTGTCGGCGTCGAATTTGGCGCCCACGGCCTGGCTGAGTACACCTCGATCCAGACGCTGAAAATTGCCCGATAAGCCACGCTAAAGAGGGAGAGCACATGAAACTGACCAAACTGACCTTCGCCATCTCGGCCGCCGCGCTGCTACTGGGTAGCTATGGCTGCGCCCCCGAGGCCGAACAAGCCGATACCAGCCACGCCGACCACGTCGCGCCGGCTGTTGAGATCGTTGCCGACCCGTCGCTGCCACCGCTGCCGATCGAGACCATAGGTACCGTCGAGACACTGCCCGAGCGCTACCCTGAGAGCTGGGTGCTGGTCGATGAAGTGAGCTTTTTCAAGATGAGTGCCGGTAAAATTATTGTCCTCGACCTACTCGAGGAGAAGCCAGCGCGTCGCATCAAAGGGATGATGGACAAGAGCCTGATCGGCAATTTTGTCCAACACCCAACCCGCAACGAACAGTACATCATGGAGTCGTTCCACGAGCGCGGCTCGCGCGGCAAGAAGTTTGATGTGCTGGCTATCTACGACAAAACTGGACTCAACCTGATCAAAGAGATTTTTTGGGAAGAGACCGGCACCGACCGCCTACAGGCGCTGCCAGAGCGCTACTCGATGGCGATTTCTGGTGATGGCAAGCTGCTGTTTGTGGCCAACTTCAATCCAGCCGCTTCATTTACTGTGGTCGATCTGGACAGCCACAAGATACTCTCCACCATCGCTACGCCGGGCTGCGTACTCACTTACCCGACCGGACCGCGCAGTGTCAGTTCGCTGTGTAGCAACGGCAGCATGTTGACCACCGTGGTCGGCAGCGACGGCCAGCTGCAATCGCGTCAGCGCATTGCACCGTTCTTCGACACCGACACCACACCGATCTTTGAGCGGCCGGCGATTATCAATGGCATCGCCTACTTCCCCAGCTTTACCGGCACCATGCATGTTGTCGACATGAGCGGCGAAGTGGCGCAATACCGCGGCTCGTGGCCGATGCTCAGCGAAGCAGAGGCGGCCGACAACCACCGCCCCAGCGGGCTGTCGTTCACCGACTACGACGATCAGGGCCACTTCTACACCATCATGCAGGCCGATGGCGCCGAGGGCACACAGTCGCACGGCGGCCACCAAGTCTGGGTTTACGACCCGGTTGCGCAGCGAAAAGTGCGCGAAATCGATCTGCCCAACTGGGGCATCTCTCTAGCGGTCACGCGCGGCGACAAGCCACTGCTGGTAGTGACCAACGGCGAGCTGCAACTGGATGTCTTTGACGCCGTCAGCGGTGAGTATATTCAAACTATCAGCGACATTGGGAGCGATACCCCGCTGCTAATCCACAAGGCGCTCTGAGTTACCGTGCTCAGCTCACTGACACTGCTGTTCGGCAACGCCAGCGCACTGTTTTTGGCCTGGCTGTTGGTCGATAGCGGCTGGCATAAACGCAACCGCGCCAACCGCGACTACTACCGCGGCGTCTACGCCAGCTATGGGCTGCTGATCAGTGAGCGCTGGAGCGGATTGATCGCTCTGTGGGGCTCGCTGGAGCTGGCTATCGGTGTCGCCCTGCTAGTCGACCCGTTGCGCACTGTCGCGGCGCCACTGGCGGCAGGGCTGCTGCTGCTCTACTTTGTCGCCATCGCGGTCGCGCTGCTGCGCGGACGCGGCGGCGAGGATTGCGGCTGCGCAGGGCCTGACGGCGCACTGACTATCACTGCTGCTTTGCTCGCGCGCAACGGCCTGCTGTTACTGTTGGCAGCGCTGGTGTTCACTGCTCAGTTCACCGCCAGCGCCCTGCTGTGGTGGCAGATAGTACCGGCCAGCGCGGTGTTGTGGCTCGGTTATCAGAGCTTGCAGCAACTGCTCGCCAACCGACAAAAAATAGTTGCGCTGCTTTAGCGCCTGATAAATAGGACGGTCACTTGGACTTTTTACTTCTTTCAAACATAGCATTGTGGATCTTGGTGGTGCTGCTGTCGGTGGCGCTCTACGCGCTGACCAGACAAGTAGGTGTGCTGTTTGAGCGAGTCGCCCCAGCCGGCGCACTGGCGGTCAACAAACAGATTGAAGTTGGACAGACGGCGCCGGCGATGAGCTTGGCCACCCTCGACAGCAAGCTGGTTGAGATCGCCGGCATTCGCCCCAGCGGCAAGTCGCAGCTGCTGTTTTTTGTCTCACCGGACTGCCCGATCTGTAAGACTCTACTGCCGGCGCTAACCTCAGCGGCGCGCGCCGAGCGCGACTGGCTGGAGCTGGTAGTGGCCAGCGACGGCGCCGAGCAGGACCACAATGGCTACGTCAAACGGTTTAACTTACAGAGCTTCCCATACGTGGTGTCGGAGATCCTCGGCCAGAGTTACGGCGTGGCCAAGCTGCCCTACGCTGTAGTCGTCGACGAGCAGGGCAAAATCGCCTCGATGGGAATCATCAACTCGCGCGAACACCTCGATAGCCTGTTTGAGGCCAAAGAACGCGGCCTCGCCTCTATTCAAGATTACTTTAATCCACCATCGACAGACGCCGAGCGCGGCGAACTGTTTACCGAAGTCACTGCCAAGGGGACCCAGCCATGAACCTACTCGACAAACTGTTTGAAAAATCGGCCCGTCGTGTCGCCCAGAACTCGTCGCGACGCGGCATGATCAAGGCACTCGGTGCGGCCATGGTGGGTGGCGCCGCCATCCCCCTGCTGCCGGTCGCGCGCGCTGCCGACGGCGCCCCCGAGGCACCGCTGCGCCCGGGTGAAGCCGGCGACCCAACCAGCTGCGACTACTGGCGCTACTGCGCGGTTGACGGCTTTTTGTGCGAGTGCTGTGGCGGCAGCGTCAACACCTGCCCGCCCGGCACCGAGATGTCGACCATCACCTGGATCGGCACCTGCCGCAACCCGGTCGATGGCCGCAGCTACGTCATCTCTTACAACGACTGTTGCGGCACCACGCAGTGTGGTACCTGCCTCTGCCAGCGAGACGAAGGCGACCGGCCGCTCTATCGCGCCGACAAATCCAACGACGTCAACTGGTGCTTGGGTTCGAAGAGCTCGATCTACCACTGCTCGACTGCCATCGTGGTCGGCATGGCGTTTGAAGAGTAGCGAGCCGACACCATGCTATTTCGCTCTACACTGCTAGCGATTAGCCTAGCCTGCACAACCGCCGCTGCCGCAGACGTGGCTGATAGCCGCTACCAGGCACTCGACATTAACCCGGCGCGTGCCAAGTTCAACTACCAGATGCTCTGTCAGGGTTGCCACATACCCACTGGCGAGGGCGGCCGGGGTGTACCCAACATGAACAATCAGGTTGGCTACTTTCTGCACCTGCCTGCCGGCCGTGAATACCTGGTGCGAGTACCGGGCTCAGCCAATTCAGCGCTCAATGACGAGCGACTGACCGAGCTGCTCAACTGGACGCTGCTCGAATTTGGCGGCAGCAGTCTGGCGGCCGACTGGCAGCCGTACAGTGTTGCCGAGGTGACCGCCGCCCGCCAGCAGCCACTCTTTGAAGTGATCGAGTTCAGGGCACAGTTAGTCGAGCAACTGCAACAAGCCAACTACCCGATAGACCCTTGAACTATGACCGCAATCCACACCACCGCCGAGTCCTGCCCGGCCCACTAAGATGAGAGAGATTATGAAAACTCTGACCCTCAGTACCCTAGCCGCAATTGGCGCCCTGTTGGCGAGCAGCTTTTCATTTGCCGACAACCACAAACTCGATCAACTGCTCACCAGCTGCGCCGCATGCCACGGCGGCGCCGGTGTTTCAGCCAACCCGTTGTGGCCCAACTTAGCCGGCCAGAACGACCGCTACCTAGCCGACCAGCTGCGCGCCTACCGCTCTGGCGAGCGCATCAACGCACTGATGTCTGGGCAGGCAAAAAATCTCAGCGACGGCGAGATCGATGCCCTCGCCGCCCACTACTCGCAACTGCCGCCAGCTGCAGCGGCGGGCGGTGAGCTCAACGAAGCCGGTGCCCATGTGCGCGGACGCTGTATCTCCTGCCACGGTATCGAGGGCAAACCGGTCAATGCCGAGTGGCCGATTTTAGCTGGCCAAAACGCCGCCTATCTCAAGCAGCAGCTTATGGCCTTTAAGAGCGGTGAGCGCCAGGGCAGCCTGATGAATGTGGTCGCTGCGGAATTGACTGACAGCCAGATCGCCAACGTCGCCGAGTATTTCAGCCAGCAGCAGCCTTAAAGCCCCTTATGTAAGAGGCCGCGCTGGCCGATCTGCTGGCTTTTAACAAACGCTGGACGCGACTTGAGCCGCTCTAGGTAAGCTCGAATGAGCGGCGAGTAGTCGCCAGCGGCACCGCTGAACTCACCCAAGTAGAGCGCGTAACCGACGGCGATATCGGCAATGGTAAAGCGGCCGGCGACCAGATAGTCGCGCCCCTCTAAATGTGCCTGCAGTTTGCGCAGCCGCGCCAGATACCAGTGGCGATAATCTTCAACTAACTGCGGGTTGCGGCGCGTTTCCGGTTCAAATTTGCCATAGCGCAACATCAAAGTCTGCGGGAAGGTCAAAGTGGCATCGGCGTGATAGAGCCAGTTGAGGTAGTCGCCGTAATCGCAATGGTCGACAGCTACCGCTAACTCCCCGGCCTGCTCGGGGTAGCGCGCCACCAAGTAGTGGCAGATCGCAGTCGACTCGGTGAGCTCAACGGTAGTGGCAGGTTGCGAGCTGTCGCGAAAAAATGGCACGGTGCCCAGCGGGTTCAGCTGCAAAAAACTTTTATCCAACAGTCTTGGTGGAAACGGCAGATCAATCAGTGTGTAGTCGAGCGCCATCTCTTCCAATGTCCACAGCGGCCGCAGTGAGCGGGCGTCGCGGCAGTGCCACAGTGTCATCGTCATAGCTATTCCTTACATTTCATCGCTGGCAAAAAAAACGCCAGCCGCAAGCAGCTGGCGCCTTATATTGGTGCGGTTAAACGACTAGAAGTCGAAGCTAAAGCGCACCCCAACCCGGCGAGGTTCAGCATAGCCAAAGCGGTGGGCGGCCAAATTGCCCTCGCGGCCGGTGATCCCTTTAAAGTAGAACTCATCAGTGACGTTGCTGACCCACAGCGAGGCGCGCCAGTTGTCACCACTCTCATAACCGAGACGAACATTGCTGGTGGTAAAACTCTCCAGCATTAGCGGGTCGTTATTAAATTCACCAAACCCGGGTGAGTCACCTTGATGGAAGGTCTCCCAGGTCAGCGCCAGCTCGCCGTTGTCGAGCGCCCAGCGGTAACTGGCCACCAGCGCCGCGCTGAAGTCTACGGTGCCTGACAGCTCGGCACCCTCATCGCAGTCGACCAGCGCACAGAAGTCGGCGGCGGCACGGGTCAGCTCAGAGTCGGCCCAACCGACCGCCAGGTAGATATCTAGACTGTCGCTGGGCAACCAGCGCAGATCAAGCTCCACCCCCTGCCCTTCGGCATCGCCGACATTGCTGAGAATATAGACCGAGCCTTCGCGATAGGCTCCCACCTGCATGTTGTCAAACTCGTAGCGGTAGAGGTTGCCGTTGAGCTGCATCGCGCCATCGAGTAGCGTAGCTTTAAAGCCGAGCTCAATATTGAGCACCTCTTCCTCTTCAAACTTTTCTGGCTTGGCGCCCAGCCCGGCGGTACTGGCGTCGGGCAGTGCCTCATCGCCACAGCCGTCGTCCAGCTCGTCGCAGCTAGCGGCTAGATCGAGCGGATCGACCCCCTCAGCAAACTCGAGGAAGAAGGTATTAAAACCGCCCGCCTTGTAGCCGGTTGAGAGGTTTCCGTAGAGCATCACCTCATCGTTGAGCTGGAAATTGGCAGCAAACCGCCAAGAGAGGTTATTCCACTCTTCGCTGGCGCGCACTGGGCTGCTGGTAAAGTAAGGGAAGCCGTAGTAGAAGCCTGGGTACCCCTCGGCGTTGTAGCCGTTATGATTGACCGCAAAATCGCGCTTGTCTGTGGTGTAACGGGCGCCCGCCGTAACTGCCAAACGCTCGGTGGCCTGCCAGGTAGCGTCACCGTAGATGCCCCACCCCTCATACTCGGCATCAACATCGACGGCATCATTGCGCTGGCCAATACCAGGGCCGTAGTCAGGGTTGAAATCGTCGCTGTCGGCGAACTCTGCGTAGCTGTCGTAGTCATCTCCGTAATAGTTGACCCAGTTGTAGTAGTTGTAATAACTGGCGCAGTCGGTGACGTAGTCAGCATCGTAGCCTACGTAAGCTTGGCCCCAACTGCCGCACATCACATCTTCGTCAAAACGTTGGTTGTAGCGTGTTTTCAGATCTTCCTTGTAAATTGAGGCGCCGACAAACCAGCTCACATCTCCATCGCCGTCGTAGTTAATACGAAACTCCTGGCTGAAGTAATCCTGCTCTTGTAGCTGCTCAAAACTGAATACATCAAAGCGGTTGCCGTCGAAGTCTTCGCGGTAGTGGTAGTCGTGGCCGCGAATTCCAGTCAGCGAGTTGAGGCTGTAGCCGTCGCCCAGATCGACCGTGACATCCAGCGTTGTCCCCCACACTTGGCCCTCATCAAACAGCTGATCGCGGCCCAAATTAGACTCAAATGACTCTTCAGCGCTGGAGAGGTTGCTCAAAAAACCCAACCCCATCTGTTCTGGGTCGAACGATTGATACAGCGATGGCGGCAGCAAGCGGTCCTCGTGCTCGACGGTCAGCAGGGTAGTGACCAGCTCATTTTCATGTTGCAGGGTGAAGCGCGCGGCACTCACCTCCAGCTCGCCGACGGTTTCACCGTTAACCGAGTTCTCTACCCAGCCATCTTTGTTCTCGCGATAGAGTGCCAACCGCGAACTCCACTGCTCGGAGATCGGCATGTTGAGCACTGCGGTAGTTTCGACATAGCCATCTTGGCCAATACCGACATCGAGCGAACCGCCCAGCTCGGCACTGGGTCGGTTGGTGTGAATGGTGATAGCGCCGGCGCTGGCGTTGCGGCCAAACAGTGTCCCCTGCGGCCCTTTTACCACCTCGACGCGCTCGAGATCAAAGAAGCTCGACAGCGCGCCGCCGGTGCGGCCGAGGTAGATACCGTTCTGGTAGACCCCCACCGAAGGCTCGGCACCCACACCAAAATCGTTGGTGCTGATACCGCGAATGTTGATGGTATCTAAAAAGCTGTCATCGCTATTGCCGGCCACCCCGGGAGTCAACAGCGCCAACTCTTTGGCGTCGGTGATCTGCGCCGAGTCGATAAACGAGCCGGTGAATGCCGACACCGTAATAGGAATATCTTGCACTGACTGCTCGCGCTTTTGCGCGGTGACCAACACCTCTTCGATGGTGGCGGCGCTCGACAGTGTTGCCACTGAGGCACCGATGACTGCCGCCAGCAGCTGACGACGGGTAGATAGAGCGCAATGCGAGCCGCTAGTTTTAACCATTGGACATTCTCCGTACCAGACTTGAGGTCGTTGTTATCGCGGAGCTCCAGGCACCGTCTAGGTGTAAATATAGCAGGATTCGCCCTCGGCTCAATAGGGCTATTTGCTCAGCGCGTAAGCTCTGGCAGCGGCGCCAAACTCGTCAAACAGCCGGGTCGACAGTGGATCTTGGGCAAACTGCCACTCCGGGTGCCACTGCACGCCCAGCCCCCAGCCATCGGTGTCAGCCAGTCGCGCCGCCTCAATCAAGCCATCCTGTGCGGTGGCCTCCACCACTAGCCCTGGCGCCAGCCGATCGACCCCCTGACCGTGCAGCGAGTTGACCCGCCACTGCCCGGCCTCTAGCCACTGCGACAGCCAGCCGCCGGCCACCAGGTTGACACTGTGTGCCGGCGCATACTGCTCGGCACGGCTCTGGCCAGTATCTTCGCGGTGTTCGATAAACTGCGGGAGCCGACATAGCTGCGGGTGCAAGCTGCCGCCAAGAGCCACGTTGAGCTCTTGAAAGCCGCGGCAGATCGCCAGTATCGGCAGCCGCCGGCGCCGCGCGGCGCGAATCAGCGCCAGCGTTAAGTGGTCGCGCTGCGGATCGGCCTTGCCGTCATCGCCACTGTCGGCGCCGTAGTGGTGAGGTTGGATGTTTGAAGGGCTGCCCGGCAGCAGCAAGGCGTCGAGCCCGTCGAGTAGCTGTTCGACTGAATAGGGGGCGGCGGCGCTAAGATCGCCCGCCGCGCCGGTCGCTGGCAGCAGCAGCGGCAGCCCGCCGGCACCGTGCACCGCGGCGTTGATATACTTCTCTCCGACACCGTGAAAGGGGTGTATACCTCGGGCAAACACATCACACGGAATGCCGATATGCGGCACTGAATCGACACGGCTCATAACAACAGACCTCTGACTGGTTCGGCGATTAACGGCACAGCTGCGCCCCCCTTTTGGGGTAGCGACAAATCGTTGCCAGCGGCGTCTAATAACGCTATGAGAGCGCCGCCGCTGTTTTGTCGCGGCTCCGCGAGAGATTAACCGCAAACAGGAATGACTGCCATGACTACCTCTCACTCGACCAGTGCCCAACTCAAAGCACTCGATCGCGCCCATCACCTGCACCCATTTACCGATTACGCCGACTACCGCCAGCAGCCCGGGCGCATCATCAGCCGCGCCGAACATATCACCATTATCGACAGCGACGGCCGCGAGTACCTCGACGGCATGTCCGGTTTGTGGTGCTGCAACCTCGGCTACAGCCAGCCCGAGATCGTTGCCGCGGTCAGCGAGCAGCTCACTCGTCTGCCGTTTTACAACAATTTTTTCCAGTGCAGCAATCAGCCCGCCGTCGAGTTGGCTGCCGCTCTCGCCGAGCTGTTGCCAGAGCCTTTCAACCAGGTCTTTTTTACCAACTCCGGTTCTGAAGCTAACGACACCAATTTGCGCATAGTGCGCCGCTACTGGGACCTGCTCGGCAAACCGAAAAAGCGTCTGGTGCTGTCGCGCCAGTACGGCTACCACGGCAGCACCATCGCCGCGGCCAGTCTGGGTGGTTTTGATTTTGTTCATGGCCAGTTCGAAACACTGCCCTATGTTAAACATATTCAAGCGCCTAACTGGTATGCGTATGGCCGCGACAGCAGCGAACACGACTTTGGCATAGCCGCTGCTCAGCAGCTGCAACACGCCATCAACCAGTACGGTGCCGACAACATCGCAGCATTTATTGCCGAACCGGTGCAAGGTGCCGGCGGTGTCATTGTGCCGCCGGCCAGCTACTGGCCCGAGCTGCAGCGCATTCTCGATGCCCACGACATACTATTTATTAGCGACGAAGTGATCTGTGGTTTCGGCCGCACCGGCGAAATGTTTGGCTACCAGAGCTACCAGAGCAAACCCGACCTGATTACCTTCGCCAAAGCGGTCACCAACGGCTACCAGCCACTCGGCGGGGTGATGCTGAGTGACCGCATCGCCGAGGTGTTGACCAGCGGTGGCGGTGAATTTGGCCACGGTTTTACCTACTCCGGGCACCCCGCCGCCTGTGCCGCTGCGCTGGCGACACTGCAGATTATGCGCCGCGAAGGGATCCAGCAAAATGTCAAAGAGCGACTCGCCCCGCACTTTCAAGCCGGCTGGCGCGCGCTCGGCGACCACCCCATTGTCGGCCACGTGCGCGGTTTGGGTCTGTTCGGCTCTATCGAGTTGGTGCGCGACAAAGCTAGCGGCGAGCGGCTCGGCCGCGACAGTGAAGCGGGCGCAGTCTGTCGCCAAGCCTGCCTCGACCACGGTTTAGTGATGCGCGCGGTTGGCGACTCGATGATTATCGCGCCGCCGCTGGTCTGCTCCCATGCCGAACTAGACGAACTGCTGCGCCGCGCCAGAGCTGCCCTCGACGCCACTGCCGCCCATTTTGGGGTGAGCGGATAGCCCTGCTGGCGGCGCATAAAAATTTATTTTATTTATAAACTAAATTGCGGTAGAGTACTCTCCTTACTGACTTGTTGTAGAGTCGTATTTAATCTGAAGCGCATCCAGCGCGACCACAGGAGAGTTTTATGGCTGGCGATTGGGGCAAATTTGACTGGCGTGATCCGTTTCATTTAGACCAACAACTGACCGACGAAGAGCGCATGGTGCGCGATACTGCTCACGACTACGCGCAGAGCAAATTGGCACCCCGCGTCCAGCAAGCTTTTCGCGATGAATTTACCCACCGCGAAATTTTTAACGAGATGGGTGAGCTGGGGCTGTTGGGGGCGACCATCGACGGTTACGGCTGTCCCGGGGTCAGCTATGTCAGCTATGGGTTAGTGGCTCGCGAAGTCGAGCGAGTCGACTCAGGTTACCGCTCGATGATGAGCGTGCAGTCGAGCCTGGTTATGTACCCGATCTACACCTACGGTACCGAGGCGCAGCGCGAGAAGTACCTGCCCAAGCTGGCCAGCGGTGAATGGGTCGGCTGTTTCGGCCTCACCGAGCCCGATGCCGGCTCCGACCCCGGTGGCATGCGCACTCGCGCTAAAAAAGTTGATGGCGGTTACACCATCAGCGGCAGCAAAATGTGGATCACCAACTCGCCAATAGCCGACGTCTTTGTGATCTGGGCAAAAACCGATGACGATGTGATTCGCGGCTTTGTGCTAGAAAAAGATATGCCAGGGCTCAGCGCCCCAAAAATCGAGGGCAAACTGGCACTGCGGGCATCGGTCACCGGCGAAATTGTCATGGACAATGTGCTGGTCGGCGACGACCACCTGCTGCCCAATGTCGAAGGGTTGAAGGGGCCGTTTGGCTGCCTCAATAGTGCCCGCTACGGAATCAGCTGGGGCGCCATGGGTGCCGCAGAGGCGTGCTGGCACGCCGCGCTCGACTACACCATAGACCGCCAGCAGTTTGGCAAACCACTCGCCTCCAAACAGCTCATTCAACACAAACTGGCGGTCATGCAGACCGAGATCGCCCTCGGCCTACAGGGCTCACTGCAGGCTGGCCGCCTAAAAGAGCGTGGCCAACTGGCCCCTGAGTTGATCTCGCTGCTGAAACGCAACAACTGCGTGAAAGCGCTGGAGATAGCCCGCCAAGCCCGCGATATGCACGGAGGCAACGGCATCTCAGACCAATACTCAATCATGCGCCATATGCTCAACTTAGAGGTGGTCAACACCTACGAGGGCACCGCCGATGTCCACGCCTTGATTCTCGGCCGCGCTCAGACCGGACTGCAAGCGTTCGCCTAAAGGGTGGACAGGCAGTCCACAGCACCCTCTGCGCTGGCCGCAGAGGGTTTTTTTTTCGCCTTGCGGCGTGCAGCTGTTACATTTTTAGTGGCTTTGGGCTAGAGTTTGCTTTTACTTAGTGACCACCAACGGAAAATAACAACGCCATGACCGAGTCGACCAACGCCCCCGCCCCAGCCGCCACAGCCCCAGCCAACAACGAATCGCACTTCACTATCGATGTTCGCAAGCTATTCAACATGAGTGCCAATCTGTTGGCTGCTGGCTTTTTTAAACAGAAAAGCGATGACGCCAAGGCGCTCTACAAGCAGCTTAAAGATGGCAAACAGGTCAAGGCTGGGGCGCTGACCAACAACCAAAATGGCAATAAACTGGCGGTGGCGCTGGAGCTCGACCGCAGTGAGTTCAATGGACCGTTTAACTTCCCCAACTTTCAGAACGCGCTGCGCGCGCTGTTGCAACGCTACGAGACCCACGGTCGCAAAGATCCAGAACTGAAAACACTGCGCACGCTCAAAAATGAGAAAACCGGCGGCATCTTGTTCAATCTGCCCGGCGTGATCGAGACCAACGGCCAACTCAATGTGCTGATGGCCGCTATCGAGCCGAGTAAAACCGGCATGGTGCTGCGGCTGATGTTCATGGATCCCGAGCAGTTTATTCAGCCCGACGCGCAGCAGAGCGACCCCGCTGCCTAAACCGCTATCGCCGCCGTGAGACAACTCCAGCAGGTCAGCGAATTACTGGCGCCACTGCTGCCGCTGGCCGGGGTGGCCAAGTTCCAAACTGGCCTCGCCAACGCCTTTGCCGAATTGGTCAGTGCCGACAACTGGGTAGCGCTGCTCTACCACGACGAGCACCCACCGCAGCTGCTGCACAACAGTTCCAGTCAGAGCAATCCCGGCTCTCCGATCGAGCGCTTTATCGCCGCTGCCTATCTGCTCGACCCGGTCTACCGCAGTGCTCGCGACCACCACTACCGCGGCTTTTACCACTTGCAAAAGCTCGCCCCGCGCGGCTTTGAGAGCAGTGCTTACTACAAAAATTATTTTTTGCAGACCGCCATCGGCGACGAAGCGGGCTATCTGGTGCGGCTCAGCGAGCGCGCCTTCGTTAATCTATCGATGAGCCGGCTGCACCACTCGCCGCGCTTCACCAGCACCGAATTGAAACTGCTTAAAGCGGTGCAGCCCTGGGTCGAGCAGTTGGTCAAACTGCACTGGCGCGAATACCTGCGACGCACCCCCGACCAGCTAAAATCCACCCTTACTTGGCAGCTCGACACCGCCCTCAATCAGTTTGGCCGTTCGCTGTTAACTGCCCGTGAAACGCAGGTCATCCACCTGCTACTGCAGGGCCACGCCAGCAAGTCGATCGCAGAAAAACTCAGTATCACCGTGGAGACGGTCAAACTGCACCGCAAGAAGAGTTACGCCAAATTGCAGGTAAAGTCACAGGCCGAGCTGTTTCACCTGTTTATCGACTCGCTCAGCGGGCGCAGCCGCTACCGCGGCGGCGACCCGTTAAAAGATTACCCGCGCACGGTTCAGCTGGGGAAACTATAGCTGATACCGTCGCGAACGCCGCTCGACGGCCAGCGCTGAGTAACCGTTTTGCGCTGCGTGTAGAAGCGCACACCATCTGGCCCGTAGGCACTCAAATCGCCGAACAGCGAGCGCTTCCAACCGCCAAAAGAGTGGTAGGCGACAGGCACCGGCAGCGGCACATTGACGCCGACCATGCCGACGCTGATGTTGTCGCAGAAGTAGCGCGCCGCTTCACCATCGCGGGTAAAGATGGCGGTGCCGTTGCCGTACTGATGGTCGTCAATCAACTGCATCGCCGCGGCCAAGTCCGGCACACGCAGCAGACAGAGTACCGGGCCAAAGATTTCATCGCGGTAAATTGACATCGAGGCATCGACGCGGTCAAACAGCGAGGCGCCAAGAAAATAACCGGCCGCCGGTAGTTGCGCGTCGCGGCCATCGACCACCAACTCCGCTCCCTGCTCGACCCCAGTCTGCAGGTAGCCAATCACTTTGTCGCGGTGTTCGGCGCTGATCAGCGGCCCCATGTCGTTGCTGTTGTCGCGGCCACTGCCGATGCGCAGCTCGGCCATCGCCGTGCGCAGCCGTGCCACCAGCGCGTCGGCGGTGGCATCGCCGACTGCCACTGCCGCCGAGATCGCCATACAGCGCTCACCGCACGAGCCAAACGCAGCACCCATCAGTGCGCTGACGGCATTATCGAGATCGGCGTCGGGCATAATTACCGCGTGATTTTTGGCGCCGCCCAGCGCTTGTACCCGCTTGCCCGCGGCGCTGCCACGCGCGTAGATCGAGGCGGCTATCGGCGTGGAACCGACAAAGCTGACCGCTTTGATGCGGTGGTCGTCGAGCAGCTGCTCCACCACCTCGCGACCGCCGTTGACCACATTCAGCACCCCCGGTGGCAACCCAGCCTGCTGCGCCAATTCTGCGATGCGCAGCGCCACCGCAGGGTCGCGCTCGGAGGGCTTTAAGATAAAGCAGTTGCCGCACACCACCGCCAACGGCCACATCCACAGCGGCACCATCGCCGGAAAGTTAAACGGCGTGATACCGGCCACCACACCGAGCGGCTGCATATCGCTCCACGAGTCGATGTTGGCGCCGACATTGCGGCTGTAATCACCTTTTAACAGCTCTGGCGCGCCGGCGGCGTACTCAATATTTTCGATGCCGCGCTGCAGCTCGCCGAGCGCGTCGTGCAGCACCTTGCCGTGCTGGTCGGTAATCAGCTCGCAGAGCTCGTCGGCGTGCGCTTCGAGCAGCGCTTTGAGGGCAAACATCACCCGCGCCCGCTTCAGCGGCGGGGTGTCGCGCCACGCCGGGTAGGCGCTCTGCGCGGCGTCGATGGCACGCTCCACAGTGGCCGGTTGTGCCAACAACACCTCGCCGCAGACCGCGCCGGTGGCCGGATTGTAGAGCGGTTGGCGCTGGCCGTTGTCGCAGTAGGGTTGGCCAGCAATAAGATGGCCGATCAATGGTTTGCTCATAGTGAAGTTCTCGCGGTAATTACAGTTCGCGCAGCGTCGCTGCGATGGCGTCTATCAGCGCCGCCAGCTCGCTATCGGTGGTGGCAAATGGCAACCCCAGTTGCAGCGTATCGGCGCCGTAGCGGACATAAAAACCTTTATCCCACAGTTTCATCGCCGCCTCAAACGGCCGTCGCGCCGGCTCGCCCGGGTAACTCGCGAGCGTAATACCAGCGGCGCTGCCACAGTTGCGAATATCCTCGATATGCGGCGCACCGCGCAAACTGTGCACCGCTTCCTCGAGTTTGACCGCGGTGGCTGCCGACTGCGCGAACATCCCCTCACTCTCCAACAGATCGAGACTGGCCAACCCCGCCGCACAGGCCAGCGGATGAGCCGAGTAGGTGTAGCCGTGCGGCAGTTCGACCATATAGTCGGGACCGCCTTGGGCCATAAAGGTATCGTAGATCTCCTGTTTGGCGATCACCGCGCCCATCGGCACCGCGCCGTTGGTGAGCTGCTTGGCAATATTGAGCATATCCGGTACCACGCCAAACGCCTCGGCACCGGTGGCGGCGCCAACCCGGCCAAAGGCGGTGATTACCTCGTCAAAGATCAGCAGAATTTGATACTTGTCACAAAGCTCGCGCAACCGCTGCAGGTAGCCGACTGGCGGCGGCAACACCCCGGCTGAGCCGGCCATCGGCTCGACAATCAACGCGGCGATATTGCTGGCATCGTGCAGCGCCACCAACTCCTCCAGCTGCTCGGCGAGGTGGGCGCCCTGCTCCGGCATACCGCGGCTGAAGCGATTCTCCGGCAGCAGTGTTGACGACAGGTGGTCAGCTTCGACGCCATGGCCGTAAATAGCTCGGTTGCCGACGATGCCACCGACACTAATACCACCAAAATTGACCCCGTGATAACCCTTGATGCGCCCCAGCAACTTAGTCTTTGAGGCCATGCCGCGCTTGCGCCAGTAAGCTCGCGCTATCTTCAGCGAGGTGTCGGCGCTCTCGGAGCCCGAGCCGGTAAAAAACACCCGGTTGAGCCCGGCCGGCATAAAGTCGACGATCCGCTCGGCGAGCTGGAACGCCTTTGGGTGGCCAAACTGAAAGGTCGGGGCAAAGTCCAGCTGCGACGCTTGCGCGGCGATCGCCTCGGCAATTTTTGGCTGACAGTGGCCCATACCACAGGTCCACAAACCGGAGAGGCCATCAAAGATCTTGCGGCCGCGGTCGTCGAACAGGTAATGCCCCTGGGCGCCAACCACCATGCGCGGATTGGCCTTGAACTGGCGGTTGCCGCTCGAGGGCATCCAGTAGTAGTCGAGATTTTGACCGCTGGCATCGGTGTGAGTGCGCTGTTGCTCGGGCTGCGCGTGGCGCTGCTGACCTTTAAGTTTTGCCATGATCTGCTGGTACACAAACACCTCCAACGCCCCCTGTGGGCGGTATTTAGCGCTATTTTGAGCGCTCTTTTTTGTTTGATAAATACTATAATCTGCCAGTATAGTTTCATTTAAATGAAACTTTAATAACCCGCTGCGCATCGGAGAACGCCTGTGCTGAGACCTGCCAACCACCGCCATTCGCTCGGCCAGATCGGCGATACCGACCTGCGGCTGTTGCGCGTCTACCGCGCAGTGGTGGAGAGTGGCGGCATCAGCGCCGCCGAACCGGAACTGGGCATTGGCCGCTCGACCATCAGCCGCCACCTCAAAGATCTTGAGCTGCGCTTGGGGGTGACACTGTGCAATCGCGGCCGCGCCGGCTTCAGTTTGACTGCCGAGGGGGCGCAGATCTACCAGTCGACGTTGACGCTACTGGGGGCGCTGGACAGCTTCCGCGCCGAGGTGGCCGACTCGCAACAGCAACCGACCGGGCGCTTGAACCTGGCCATATTTGAGAAATCACTGGGCAATCCGCACGCCGCCATCGAGCGCGCCATCGACCAATTTAGCCATCAGGCGCCGCGCGTCGAGCTGCATATTTACGGCGGCACCGTCGCCGATATTGAGAGCGGAGTGATCGACGGCAAGTATCAGTTGGGCATCGTGCCGACCCACCGGCTCGCCTCGGGGCTCGACTACGCGGCGCTGTTTGATGAGCAGATGTGGCTCTATTGCGGCGCCAACCACCCGCTGTTTGGCCACCACAGCGAGGCGACTGCAGCGCAGATACACGGCCACCGCTATGCCGGCTTGGGCTACCACTCGCCCAACTTCGAGCACAGCCATCGGCTCGGCCTCAAACGCAGCGCAACCGCCTACGACCAAGAGGGCATCGCCACGCTGATACTGTCCGGCCGTTACTTGGGGTTTTTACCTGAGCATTTTGCCCAACCGCTGCAGCGGGCCGGCAAAATTGCCCCGCTCGGCCAGTCACAGTTCAGCTATCGCTGCCAGTTTGCCGCCGCAGTGCGCAGCGGCAAACAGCCGCCGCGACTGGTCACCGCCATGCTCCAGCAGCTGATCAACAGCCACCAGCGCTAGCGCGGTTATGGCAGATCGTCGACCAGCTCGCCTTCGACCGGCTGCAGCAGATCCTCGCGGCTAATATTGAGCAGCAGCAACAATTTGGCGGCCACATAGATCGATGAGTAAGTTCCGACCAAGATACCAAACAGCAGCGCAGCGGCAAAGTTGTGAATCAATTCGCCGCCAAAAATGAACAGCGCCAGCAACACCAGCAGTGTGGTGAATGAGGTGTTCAAGGTGCGCCACAGGGTTTGCGACAGCGACTCGTTGATCACGTCGACCGGCTCGGTTTTGCGCAGTTTGCGGAAGTTCTCTCGCACCCGGTCAAAAACAATAATGGTGTCGTTCAACGAGTAGCCAATCACCGCCAACACCGCGGCCAGCACCGTCAGGTCAAACTCCAACTGGGTGAGCGAGAAAAACCCCAGCGTTAAAATCACATCGTGCGCCAGCGCCAACACCGCGCCGAGGGCAAATTTAAACTGAAAGCGCACCGCCACGTAGAGCATCACTACCGCCAGCGCCACCAACATACCCAGACCGCCCTCTTCGCGCAGCTCTTCGCCAATCTGCGGTCCGACATAATCGATACGGCGCAACTCGATCTCAGCGCCCTCAGCACTGAGCGCGGTGACCACGCGCTGGCCGATATCGGGCGCGGCGCTGTCGCTCTGCAGCGCCTCTTGAGCCACCACTGGAATCTCTTTAAGGCGCAGCAAAATGTCGGTTTCGGCGCCAAAGTGCACCACGGTCGGGCTGTTAAAACCGGCCTCGACCAGCTGCTGGCGGATCTGTTCGACCGCCACCGGCTGCGGGTAGCCAACCTCGATCTGGGTGCCGCCAGAAAAGTCCAAACCGAGATGAATGCCGCGGGTTGCCAACGAAATCACCGAGACCAGCAGCAGCACCGACGAGAGCGCAATCATCGCTCGGCTCGGCGCCATAAAGTTATAAATTTTTATCTGTTGCATGCGTCGACTCCTAGATCGCCAAACGTTCAATTTTGCGGCCACCATAAATGGCGTTGACCATCGCCCGGGTCACTACAATCGAGGTAAACATCGAGGTGATAATGCCCAGCGACAAGGTCACCGCAAACCCCTGTACCGGCCCAGAACCGATGAGGTAGAGAATCAGCGCAACAATTAAGGTGGTCAGGTTGGCATCGATAATAGAGACGAACGCGCGGTCGTAGCCGGCGCTTATTGCCGCTTGCGGTTTTAACCCAGCTTTTAGCTCCTCGCGGATCCGCGAGAAGATCAACACGTTGGCATCGACCGCCATACCCACCGTAAGCACGATGCCGGCGATGCCGGGCAGCGTCAGCGTAGCGCCGAGCAGCGACATAAAGGCCACTAGTATTACCAGATTGAGGGCCAGCGCGATATTGGCGTAGAGGCCAAACAGGCGGTAGACCGCCAACATGAACAGCAATACCAGCGCCATACCAATGGTCACCGATCGCACTCCTAGTTCGATATTCTCAGCCCCCAGCGACGGGCCGATAGTGCGCTCTTGAACAATGTACATCGGTGCCGCGAGCGCGCCGGCGCGCAGCAGCAGCGCCAACTCCGACGATTCTCGCTGGCTATCGAGGCCGGTAATACGGAAGCTTTTACCCAGCTGCGCCTGCACCGTAGCGAGACTGATAATGTTTTTTTCAACAAACGGCACCGGCGTCAACACCGTCTCGCCGGCCTCGTCGAGGGATTTTTCCAGCTTGGTTTTATACTCGATAAACAGCACGCCAAGACGCTTGCCAATGTTGTCGCGGGTGGCGTGGCCCATCTGCCAGCCGCCGCCGGCGTCGAGGGTAATATTGACCTGCGGGCGGCCGTTCTCGTCAAAACTAGCGCGCGCATCGGTGACATTCTCACCGGTGATGATCGGGGTGTTTTGCAACAGCGCGGCGTTGCTGGAGTCGCGGAAGGTAAAACTCTCACCGAGGGCACCATCGGCCTCGAGACGGAACTCCAAGTTGGCGGTTTTGCCGATGATACGCTTTGCTTCAGCGGTATCCTGCACCCCCGGCAACTCGACCACAATACGGTTTTTGCCCTGCCTAGAGACCAACGGCTCAGAGACGCCGAGCTCATTGACGCGGTTGCGCAGCGAAGTGAGGTTCTGCTTGAGGGCGTTCTCCTGCAGATCTTTCAAGGTTGCCGGCGTCAAGGTGAAGACCAGCGACAGCGGGTTCTGGCCGGCGCGTGTCACCGGCATCAGCGCCGGCGATTGCGCCCGAATAGCACTCTCGGCCGCTGCGCGCTCCTCTTCATTGCGGAATTGGCCTATCAACTCGGCGGCGACGATCTCCAGTGAGCGGTAGCGCACCCGCGCCTCGCGCAGCGCCACTTTGGCGTCTTCTAGCTCGCTCTCCAGCCGCGTCGCCAGTGCCGCATCGAGATCGACTTCAAGTAAAAAGTGCACGCCGCCGCTGAGATCGAGACCCAGCTTCATCGGCGCGGCACCGAAGCTGCGCAACCACTCCGGAGTGGTGGGCGCCAAGTTGAGCGCAACAATGTAAGCGCCGCCAAGAGTTTGCTGAATCACCTCTTTGGCGCGCAGCTGCTGCTCCTTGTCGCGCAGCCGAATCAACAGCGCCTCACCGTCGGCCTCGCCTGCAAAATGGTCGATGGTAGCGGCGTCTAGGGCCGCCTCAACACGGCTCAGCACATCGGCGTCGATCACCATAGCGCCACTCTGCCCGGAGAGCTGAATGGCCGGGTCGGGCGGATAGAGGTTGGGAGCGGCGTAGATGAAGCCGAGCGTGATGGCGAGAACAATCAGTAGATTCTTCCACAGCGGGTACTTATTTGGCATCGGGGCAGAGTCCTTACAGTGAGCCCGCCATTATAGCCGCTGCAACCGTGCAGTTAACAGCGCTGTGGGCGCCGCAACGGTTACCCACCCAACAGGTTCATCAGGCCACCCAGCAGCAGCACCTGCGGCAGTGTCAGTAGCGGCAAAAAAAGTGCGATCTTCCACGAGCGGGTGAGATCGCGCAGCACCATAATTTCGGTGTAATCGGTCGCCACCCCAGCCATTAAAAAGGTGAAACCGTTGCCCGGCGCCGCCGCTCGAGTGACGATATCGGCCGCTATCGGCGTCGACCCCTCAGAGCAGACCTCAATAATGGTCGCCGCCAACAGCGTCGCCAGCAGCCCCGCAAGCGTCGGCCCAAACCACAGTTGATAACTCTCCAGTGGCACCAGCGCGCGCACAGCGACGGCCAGCAATATGCCGAAAAACAGCCAGCGAAACACCATCTTGGAGCCGCGCAGTCCATCCACCAATAGCGCCGCAAAACCGCTCCAGCTCTTTTCACTGTGCCGCCAGGCCTCGACAAATAGCTCGCCAACCGCCACCGGCTCGGCCGCAGCCGGCACGCTGTTGGGGTTGGCGGGCAACACCCCGCGCGCCACCAAGCGGTCGAACAGCACACCGCTGATGACACCGATTACCATCGAGCCGGCAATAAATAGCAGCGTCCAACCCCAGCCAATGAGGGCGATCAACACCACTGTCAACGACAGCGAGTTCCACGGGCTGGCAATTAAAAACGCCATTAGTTGGCCGAGGCTGGCGCCGCGCTGGTAGAGTTTGGTACCGACCATCAAAATACCGTGGCTGCAGAGATCTAACAGCACTCCGGCCAAGGTGGCGCGGCAGACACCGACCACACTGCCACCCTGCCCGAGCAGGCCCATAATCAGCTCGCGCGGCAGCCGCTCGAGCAGGCCGACAAACAGCACCGCCATCACCAGCCCCCACCACATGGTATTGACCAGCTCGAAGACGCCGCCGCTGGCTGCTGCCAAACCGGCCGGCAACGCGCTGCTGTCGGTGGCCAGCAGCGCCAGCAGATAGAGTAGCGCCACGCCGCTGGCGCCAAACCGCAGCAGATAGTCGGGGCGCGCTTTGCCGCTGTCGCAGCAGCTGTCGCTGGACTGCGCAATCTCAGTATTGGCAGGTTTTTCGCTGGGGGGTGGACAACAACTGCTCATCGCTCGCTCCGCGGGTTACAGGGTTGCCGTTGATGGGATGGGGTTGACCGGCAACAAGGTTATAATGGCGCTAATCAGTCCGCTGGGCAATTGGCTCGGCACCGTCACCACGCACAACAGAAGAGTTCACCATGGCAACAAAAACGCTTGTACTGTTCAGCAGCTGGTTCGCCGCAACATCTGCGCTGGCCTCTCCGCTCGATCTGTTCCGCTACGCCGACGGCTCGACCAATTGGCAGTACGTCTCCAATACCAGCGGCTCGCTACTGATTATCGCCCTCTCCTATGTGGTAGTGCGGCTGCTGCTCAGTCGCGCTGAGTCGCGCCGCTATTCGCGCCAGCTCGAGCAGATCCGCAGCGAGCTAGAGCAGCGCGTACAGCAGCGCACCGCCACTCTTGACGAGTTCAACCAACTGCTCAAAGAGAGCAACCGCGCCCTGGAGAGCGAAGCCAGCCAGCACAAAGAGACTGCCAAACAGCTACAGCAGTCGCAGCACTACCTCAGCAACGTGCTCGCCTCGATGCCATTAATTTTAATCGGCTTGGACAGCACTGGCGCGGTGACTCAGTGGAACCGCCGCGCCGCCGAGATCAGCGGCATCGATGCCGAGCAGGCGATTGGCGCCAACCTCTGGGAGATCTACCCGGCGATCACGGTGCAGCCGGGGCAGGTCAACCAAGCGCTGACTCAGGCGAAAACCGTCACCATCAAACACAGCCAGCGCGGCCAGTACCATTTTGACATCACCATCTACCCGCTCAGCAGCAGCCGGGCACCGGGGGTAGTGGTGCTGATCGACGACGTCACCGACCGCATATTGGCTGAAAACAGCCTGATCCAGCGCGACAAAATGTCCTCGATGGGCGAGCTGGCGGCGGTGATGGCGCGCGACTTGGCCTCCCCGCTGACGGCGGTGGCAGGCGCGCTGGAGCGCGGTGACAGCGCCGCAGCCAGCGCTCGCAACCAGCAGGCGCAAGCGATCATTGCCAATCTGCTGAGCTTCTCGCAGCAGCGCGGCGGCGCAGTTGAAGCGATCGCGATGCCGGCGCTGGTCGACAGCGCTATCGAGCGGGCCGGGCAGCTGCTGTCGGCGCCGAGCGGTCTGTTATTTAGCGCCATCGAAGTGCAGCGCCACTACCCCGAGCAGCTGCCGGTGATCGCCGGCTACCGCGCCGAGCTGGAACAGGCACTGCTGAGCCTGCTGCGCCACGCCTGCATCGCGCTCGCCGACAGCGCGAAGCCCAGCTTAACGGTGGCAGTGACCGAGCGCAGTGGCGCGGTGTGGCTGAGTGTGCAATTTTTTGGCCAGCTGCTCAGCGACGAGCAGCAGCGACTGCTGTTCGAACCGGCTTACCAGCAAGACCAGCCCAGCAATGACAGCCTCGATGCCGGCGAGCGGTTGTCGTTTGCCCACTTTATTGTCTGTGAGCAACATCGCGGTAACTTGGCGGTCACCTCCAACGCCGAGTACGGCACCACCTTCCATCTGCGCCTGCCACTGCGCTAAAGCGCCGCTATGGCAGCTGGCGCAACAGCTGCAGCGGCGGCACACCGACGCTGCGCGCGCTGTAACTGACCCCGAGCAGCGCCACCACCAGCGCGCCGCCGACCGGCCCCAGCAGCCACAGCCAGGGGTGGATCTGCGCGGCGCCGTCGAATAGCTGCCGGACAATGATCGCCAGCGATAGCTCGGCGGCCAGGGCGGCAACTGTACCTGCCACGGCGCCGAGCAGTGCAAATTCGATGGTCTGCAGGCGCAACACTCGCCCCCGCGAACTGCCCAAGGTGCGCAGCAGTGCACTCTGCTGCTGGCGCAGCGGCATCGACAGAGCCACTCCGGCGTAGAGAATTAACACCCCGCAGAGCAATATCATCGCCGTCATCAACTGCAGCCCCTGGGTAACCTGGTTGACCACTGACTGGATCTGCGCAATCACCTTGTCGAGCTCTATCGCCACGATGGTCGGATAGCGGCGCAGCAGATCATTGATCACCCGCTTCTCAGCGGCGGGTATGTGCAGACTGGTGATTCCCGAGCGCGGAAACTCCTCGAGCACCCCCTCGGGGAACAGGAAATAGAAGTTTGGCGTCATACTCTCCCAGCGCAACGCACGAGTGTTGACCAACTCCGCTTCAAAGCGCAGTCCGCCGAGACTGAAGGTGACGCGATCGCCGAGCACCAGCCCGAGCTCGGCGGCCAACTCGACCTCGATCGACATCGGCACCGGCGCCTCTGCCGCCAGCGGTTGTTGCGACCACCACTCACCGGCGACCAGCTGGTTGTTTTCTGGCAGCGTCGCACTCCAGCTGAGATTGAGCTCGCGGTTGAGCGACTCGTGACGCTCCTTCAGATCAGCCGGCGGCGGCGCGCCGTTGATCTCAATGAGTCGCCCGCGCACCATCGAAAACCAGTCACCGGCAACCAAATTGCGCTCTGCCAACAGCGCGTTGACCGGTGCAATCTCGTAGGGGGCAACATTGACCAAAAAATGGTTGGGGGCATCGTCGGCCAACTGCCAGCGCCACTCCTCGATCAGCGAGCCGCGCACCACGGTCATCACTAATAGCAGCGCGATGGCCGCGGCAAAGCCGAGCATCTGCAGCTGACTCTGCAGCCGCTGGCGCCACAAATTGGCCGTGGCCATGCGCCACACCCCGCCGCTGCGATTACCGGCGCGGCGCAGCGCCCACAACATCAGCAGTGCCAGCGAACCGATCAGCAGCGCCAGCAGTGCCAGCGTCACCACCATACCCACAGTGATCCAGGCACTGCCACTGTAGCTGTACAGCAGCACCAGGGTGATCGCCAGCGCCAGCGCCACTCTCGCCAGCCAGGTCAGGGGCTGGCCTTTGATCTCTGCGCGCAACACCGCCAATGCCGACAGCGCCGGCAGGTGCCACAGCGCCGGCAGCGCAAAACCGATCAGCGTCAACACCCCGGTGGCCAGCCCGATCAACCACGGCCGCGGCCCGGGCGGCGGCAGTTGTGCCGGCAAGAAGTCGGCTACCGCCGCCAACAAAAGGCTGTGGAACAACCAGCCAGCCAGCAGCCCCAGCGCAGTGCCAAGCAGCGCCAACAGGGCAATTTGCACGGTGTAAAAGCGACGAATCTGCGCCGCGCGCAGCCCCCAACACTTGAGCAGCGCCACCTGTGCCAGCTGGCCATCGGCAAATTGGCGGCTGGCCAGCGCCAGCGCCACCCCGGCCAATATCACCCCGACCGAGCCGGCCAGCAGCAAGAACTTGCGGCCGCGATCGACGGTATCGGCAATACTCGCCTCGGCGCCATCGGGAGTGATCACCTGCCAGTGCTGGTCTTGGCGCTGCGCCAAGTCTGTGGCAACGCGGTCGTTAAAGGCGGCAACTGCTGCCGCCTCCCCGGCCACTAGGAAGCGGTAGTTGACCCGGCTGCCCGGCTGAATGACCGCGGCGGCCCCAAGGTCTTGGTAGTGCATGAGCACCCGCGCCCCAAACAGCGAGAAGCTGCCGCCGCGATCGGGCTCGGTAACCACCACCTGGCTGATTTGCAGTTGCGTTGCCCCCAGCTCAATGGTGTCGCCAATCTCAACATTGAGCAGCGGCAGCAGGCGCGCATCGACCCACACCTGACCGGGCTCAGGGCCGCTCTGGCGCGGCTGCCAATCGCTGGCAAGCTGACTGAACGGCTGTTGCGAAACCACCACTTCGCCGCGCAGTGGGTAGCCGCTATCGACCGCCTTAACTGCCGCCAGATGCATCTCTTCACCGGCGTAGACCATTGAGTTAAAAGAGGCAGTGCGGCTGCTGCGCAACTGCTGCTGGGCGCTCCACTGCTGCCACTGTTGCGGCGGTGACTGCGGGCCGCGCACCACCAGATCGGCGGCTAAAAAGGTTGCCGACTGTTCAGTCAGCGCCAGCTGCACACGGTCTGCCAGCAGCGCCACCGAGGTGACTACCGCCACCGCCAGCACCAGCGCCCCCGCCACAAGCTGCAGCGCGCCGGAGCGCCAGCTGCGCCACAACAATTTAACCGCCAGTGCGGTCATGCCACCACCCGGCCCGCTGCCAGCGTCAAGGTTTTCTCGCAGCGCGCAGCCAAGCTCTGCTCATGGGTGACCAGCACCAGTGTGGTGCCCTGCTCCTGATTGAGGGCAAACAGCAGCTCGTGCACCGCCGTGCCAGTGACAGTGTCGAGGTTGCCGGTCGGTTCATCGGCAAACAAAATCTGCGGGGCGCAAGCGAACGCCCGCGCCAGCGCCACCCGCTGCTGCTCGCCGCCCGAGAGCTGGCGCGGGTAGTGGTGCAGCCGCTGGTCGAGCCCGACCCGCTGTAAAAAATCGGCGGCCAAACGCTCGGCGTTGGCCGTGCCGCGCAGCTCCAGCGGCAGCGCGACATTCTCCAGCGCGGTGAGGCTGGGCAGCAGCTGAAACGATTGAAAGACAAAGCCGACATAGCGCTCACGCAGTGCCGCGCGACGGTCCTCATCTAGCGTTGACAGCGCCTCGCCGGCCAATGTCACACGGCCACTGCTGGGCAGATCCAACCCCGCCAGCAGACCCAACAGGGTCGATTTACCTGAACCAGAGGCGCCGACGATGGCCAGCGAATCGCCGCGCTGCAGTGTTAGATTGACATCATCGAGAATCTGCAGTGGTCTGCCCGAGACACTCACCTGCTTGGTCAGCTGCTCTGCTTGTAGTATCGTCACGACGGCTCCTCGATGATGGCGGACAGGTACAGAGATGGGGGCATTTCGCCCAAGCTCAACCGCGCTGAAGGCGCAGCGCCAAGCCCCTTTTGAACAACAGTTGGCAGTGGAAACTCTACCATGCACAGGTTATTAATTGTCTTTATCGCGGTGATTGTGTCGCTCGGCGCGGTCGCTGAGCCGCGCCCAGCCGAGCGCCCTGAACCCATTCGTCTGTTAGTACTCGGCGACAGTCTCAGCGCCGCTTACGGTATGTCGCTGGAACAGGGTTGGGTGGCGTTGCTGAGCGAGGCGCTGGCCGAGCAGGTGCAGATCGACAACGCCAGTATCAGCGGCGAGACCAGCGGTGGCGGCCTCGCCCGCCTGCCAGTGCTGTTGCAACGCAACCAGCCCGACTGGGTGCTGCTCGAGCTGGGGGCCAACGACGGCTTGCGCGGCTACCCGCTGAGCCGTCTACGCGACAACCTCAGCGCTAAAATAGCGCTGGTGCGCGACGCCGGCGCCGAGCCGATCTTGTTTGCCATGGCGCTGCCAGCCAACTACGGCGAACGCTACACTCGCCAATTCGCAGCGCTCTACCCGCAGCTGGCGGCCGAACAAAAAACCGCCCTGCTGCCCTTTCAATTTAGCGACCTGCTCGGCCAGCCGGGAATGATCCAAGAGGACGGGCTACACCCCACCGCGGCGGCGCAACCCATCATTGCCGCGCGCATAGAGCAGCAGCTGCGCCAGCTGCTACAACTCTAGTTGTCGGTACCCAGCAGCTGCTCGACAATAAGCTGCAACGAGCGACGGCCGCGGTAATCGTTTATCTCGAGTCGGTAGAGCAGCTGCAGCTGCAGCGGCAGTGCGCCGTCCAGACAGTGGCTGGGCGGATTAAACCAGATCGCCTCGACGCGCTGCTCACCGCTGAGCGGGCGCAGCACCATTTTTAGGTGGCGCTCGCCGACCACACGCTGGCTGAGCAGTTGAAACTGGCCGTCAAACTGTGGCGGTGGAAACTGCTGCCCCCACGGCCCGGCGGCGCGCAGTGTGTCGGCCACCGCCACTGTCAGCTGCTCACTGGACAGTTCACCATCGCTAAACTGCACCGCCTGCAGCTGCTCGGCAGTCAATTTTGCCGAGGCCAACGCAACCGCCTGAGTCTCAAATGCCGCCAATTGGCCAGCAGCTAAAGTGAGTCCGGCGGCCATGGCATGACCGCCAAATTTGCTGATTAAGCCGGGGTGGGCAGTGGCCAGCTGGTCGAGCAGGTCGCGAATATGCAAACCCTCGATGGAGCGCGCTGACCCCTTCAGGTCACCACTCTCACTGTCGGTAAAGACAATCGTCGGGCGGTGGTAGCGCTCTTTGACACGGCTGGCCAACAGCCCCACGACCCCCTCGTGCCAGTCGCGCCGGTAGAGTACTAGCAGCGCTGGCAGCGCCGCGCCGTCGAGTTCGGCGATCGCCGCCTCGAGCTGTTGCAACGCCTCGTCCTGCATACCCTGTTCGATGGCGCGGCGCTCGCGGTTGAGCGCGTCCAGCTGCTCGGCCAGCGCCAGCGCCTGCTGCGGCTGCTCAGCTAACAGGCACTCAATACCGACCCGCATGTTGTCGAGACGACCCGCGGCATTGAGCCGCGGCGCGACGGCAAAGCCGAGATCACTGGCCTGTAACTGAGCCGTTTGGCGACCGGCCAGTTGCAGCAGCGCGGCGATGCCGGGGCGGCAGCGCCCCGCCCGAATACGCCGCAGCCCTTGGTCGATCAACAGCCGATTGAGGGTGTCCAACGGCACCACATCGGCGACACTGCCGAGCGCCACCAGGTCCAACCACTGCGCCAGGTTGGGCTCTGCGCGGTGGTCGAAGTGACCGCGATCGCGCAGCTCAGCGCGCAGCGCTAACAACAGATAAAAGGCCACGCCGACACCGGCGATCGCCTTACTGGGAAAGTCACAACCGGGTTGGTTGGGGTTGACGATGGCCGCAGCCGCGGGTAGCTCCGGCCCCGGCAGGTGGTGGTCGGTGACAATCACGTCAATACCCAACTGCGCCGCCCGCGCCACCCCCTCGACGCTGGCGATGCCGTTGTCGACGGTAATGATCAACGCTGGCGCGCCCTGCGCGGCGGCCAGATCAACAATTGCCGGACTGAGCCCGTAGCCGAGCTTGAAACGGTCTGGCACCAGAAACTCGACGCGGTAGCCAAACGCCCGCAGCGCCAACACCATCAGTGCTGTACTGGTGGCGCCGTCGGCATCGAAATCGCCGACAATGAGCAGCTGCTCATCGCCGCTCAGCGCCGCCGCGAGCCGCGCCACCGCCTGCTCAATACCGCGCAGCGCAGCGGGCGCTGGCAGGTTGGTCAAGCGGTAGTCGAGCTGCTCGGCAGTGGCGACACCGCGCTGGCGGTAGAGCTGCTGCAGCAGCGGCTGTTGCGGCAGCACCAGCTCTGTCAGCGGCGCCCGCCGCACCAGCTTGACCACGCCTAAAAGAAGCTGCCCAGATAGCCCTGGCTGACGGCGATACCGCGGGCTAACACGCCCAACCCGATCACAATGACCGCCAAGATAGCCGCCAGTAGCCAGCCGCGAAAAGGTCTCTTTTCGGTCTGGTTATAGCCGCTGTGCAGCACCGCATCGACGCGGGCCTGGTCCTCTTCACTCAGATGCCTGTCACTCATAACAACTCTCCACAATGGCCTTACTGTTCAACTGTGCGGCAACCGCCGTCGCGGTCGGCTCGCGCATATACTCCACTACCCCCCAGCACGGCGCCCCCAGCAGCGCCTCGAGCGAGGCCAAATTCTCCGCCAGCCGCGCCGTATTTGGGTCGATGATATTGGCCACCCATCCTACCATTTGCAGGCCATCGCGGGCGATCGCTTCGGCGGTTAACAGCGCATGGTTTATACAGCCTAACTTCACCCCGACCACCAACACCACCTGGCACTGCAGAGCGACCGCCAGATCGGCAAAACTCTCGCGCAGGTTGAGAGGCACCCGCCAGCCGCCCGCTCCCTCGATCAGCGCCACATCGCAGCGCTGCAGCAGTGCGCCGCGACAGTAACCGGCGACAGTCGCTACCCGCATCGTCAGCCCCAGCTCTTGCGCGGCGATATGCGGTGCAATGGCCGGCTCCAGTGCGATTGGGTTGATCTGCTGGTAGTCGAGCGCAACTGTGGCCGCCGCCTGCAGTGCCAGCGCGTCGTTGTTGCGCAAACCCTGTTCGGTCGTCTCGCAGCCGGCGGCCACCGGTTTCAGCGCCAGGGTGGTCAAACCGTGCTGCTTGAGCGCCACCAACAGGCCGGCCGCCACTGTGGTCTTGCCGACATCGGTGTCGGTACCGGTGACAAACCAGCGCTGGCGGCGCAGCTTGGCGGCGGTTGTTGTGGCTGGCATAAGCTCTCCCAATGGTTGTTGTAAACGTCCTCAGCGCCGCCGCCAGCGACCCATCAGCACCTGCCAGGTGGCGGTGCAGCTGCCGTCGGCAGCGGTTGGGTAGTGCTGGTAGAGCTGCTGCAGACGCCCGCGTCCGGTGGCAGTGGTGGCGCGCTGACGGTTGACGTTATGGGCGCCGACCGCTTTGATCGACTGCAGTAGTGCGCGCACCGAGCGGTGCGGTTGTCGGTGCTCGCGCAACTCAAGCTGCTCACAGACAAAACCGGCCTTCTCGAGCGCCGCTCGCCAGCGCTGCGCAGAGGCGAAACGGTTGACGTGGATCTCGCTGTCGACACGCGCCCAGGCGCTGCGCAGCTCACTCAGGGTGCCGGCCACCGGCACAGCCAGCAACAGTTCACCAGCGGCCGCAACCACCCGCGCCAGCTCGGCACAGAGTGGCTCGATCTGCTCACACCACTGCAGGGCAAAGCTACTGTACAGCAGCTCGACTGTACCGCCAGCTAACGGCAGCGACTCGGCGTCGCCACACAGCCACACGCAGTTATCCACTGGCTGCTGCGCCGCCTGCTGCAGCATACCCAGCGCCAGATCGGCGGCAACCAGCTGCGCCTCTGGGTAGCGCTGGTGCAGCGCCGGCAGCTGGCCGCCGCTGGCGCAGCCGAGATCCATAACGGTAGCGACCTGCCGGTTTGGCGCCAGCGCCAGCAACTGCTCGGCAACCTCGCACTGCAGTGACGCCGCTGCGCGGTAACTGCCAGCGGCGCGGCTAAAACTGGCGGCGACCGCGCGCTTGTCGAGATGCTCCGGCTGCTGCGCCAACAGCTGCTCTACCGCCAACACCACCCGCTCGGGCTGTTGCAGCGGCAGCAAGTGGCTGCCCGCACAGCGCTCGATGGTAAAGCTGGGGTAATCCACCGCCAGCCGCTCGCAGACCGCCACCGGCACCAGCGCATCTTGCTCGGCGAACAGCATCGTCACCGGCAGCGACGTATTGGCCAGCCTCGCAGCGGCGTCGAACAGTTGCAGCTCACCGAGCAGCGCCAGCTGGGCCAGGCCCGCCTCTGGCGTCGGCGGCAGCGGCGGGTTGGCTGCCAGCTGTTTTTTTATCTGCCGCTGGCTGTTGCAGGCCAGCGAGGTGAAGCGCGCGATGGTCTTGCCCGGCTCACCGGCAAACTCTCGATAAAAGCTTTCAAATAGCGTCGGCGCCAGCGCACTCGGCCACTGCGCAGTGGCGACAAAACAGAGATTGCTGGCCACCGTCAACAGCCCGGTAAGGCGCTGCGGCTGCTGCGCGGCAAACGCCAGCGCCAGCATGCCGCCGAGTGAGAAACCGACTAACACCGCGCGCGCCGGCAGCTGCTCATCGAGCCACTGCAAGTGGCCCTGCAGCGAGGGGTCGGCGAGCGGCGGCTGGTCGCCATAGCCGGGCAGATCGAGCAGCTGCAGCGGGCCAAACTCAGCCAGCTGCGGCGCCACCTGCCCCCAGCTGCGGCTGTTGCCGCCCCAGCCGTGCAACAGCACTATCGCGGTCGCCGCCATCAGCGGGGCGCCAGCGCCGACGAGCTGCACAACTCGCCGAGCGCCTCGAGTAGCTGGTCGACATCGCTGCGGCTGTGCGCCGCGGTGAGGGTAATGCGCAGCCGCGCGCTGCCCTCGGCCACCGTCGGCGGGCGAATCGCGCCGACCCACAAGCCGCGCTGTCGCAGCTGCGCATCAATCGCCATCAAGCGCGCCTCGTCGCCGATCAACAGCGGCTGAATGGCGGTTTGTGACGGCATCAGCGGCAGCGCTAGCTGTTCGCCGGCGCGGCGGAAATAGCTGATCAGTTGTTTGAGATGGTCGCGCCGCCAACGGTCGCGGCGCACCAGTTGCAGCGCTGCCAAACTCGCCGCAGCGATCGCCGGCGGCTGCGCGGTGGTGTAGATGTAGCTGCGCGAAAACTGCACCAACGCCTCGATCAGATTGGCGCTGCCGGCGACAAAGGCGCCGTAACTGCCAAACGACTTGCCCAGCGTGCCAACTAATATTGGCACCTGCTCAAGGCTCAAGCCGAGCTCTTCGACCAGGCCGCCACCGCTCTCGCCGAGCAGCCCAAAGCCGTGCGCATCGTCGACCATAAGCGCGACATCGCGCGGCTGGCAGAGCGCGGCCAGCTGCGCCAGTGGCGCGCAGTCACCATCCATACTAAATACGCCATCGGTGGCCAACACCGTCACCGCTCCGGCGCGCTGGTGGCTCTCGAGCTGGCGCTCTGCCGAGTCGATATCGGCGTGGCGATAGCGCTTGCTGTCAGCGCGACAGAGCAGCCCGCCGTCGATCAGTGAGGCGTGGTTGAGCGAATCCTGAAGCAGCAGATCGCCGCGCCCCAACAGCGCGTTGATGGTGCCCATATTGGCGGCGTAACCGCTGCCAAACAGCAGCGCTCGCGGCCGCCCAGTGAACTCGGCGAGGGCCTCTTCAAGCTCGGCGTGGGCGCGGTGGTGGCCGCTGATCAGATGGGAGGCGCCAGCACCGGTACCGTATTGCGCCAGCGCCGCCACTGCCGCCGCTTGTAGATCGGGGTGACCGGCCAGGCCGAGGTAGTCATTGCTGGCAAAACAGAGCTGCGCACCCGCTGCCAGCTGCATGTGTGGCTGACAGCGCGCTGTGCTTGCGTAGCGCTGGCGGCTGCGCAACTGCTCATCGCGCTGCTGCAGACGCTGGTGCAGTCGCCGCTCGAGTGCGCTCACAGGCGGTTAGGCCGGATAAAACGCAGCGCTGCTGTCGGCAGCGGCAATTTGACGCTCGAGTGCGCGCTGCTGGTCGCTGTTGTCGTGGGCGGTGGCGACACTCTCACGCTCAATACCCAGACGGGCAAACAGCGCCATGTCGCGGTTGGCGTTGGGGTTGGCGGTGGTCAACAACTTTTCGCAGTAAAAAATTGAATTGGCTCCGGCCAAAAAGGCCAGCGCCTGCATCTGGTCGTTCATCTCTTCGCGACCAGCCGAGAGCCGCACGTGGGCTTTGGGCATCATAATTCGCGCCACCGCAATCGTGCGGATAAATTCAAACGGGTCGAGCTCGGCCTCATCCTGCAGTGGTGTGCCCGCCACCTTGACCAGCATATTGATCGGCACCGAGTCTGGGTGCTCCGGCAAATTCGCCAGCGCCATCAACAGTCCGGCGCGGTCGCGCTGGCCCTCGCCCATGCCAATAATGCCACCGGCACAGACCTTCATGCCGGCCTTGCGAACATTGTCGAGCGTCTCGAGGCGGTCTTGATAGGTGCGGGTGGTGATGATCTCGCCATAGAACTCCGGTGAGGTATCCAAATTGTGGTTGTAGTAGTCGAGTCCAGCCTCAGCCAACTGCTGAGCCTGCTGGTCGTCGAGCATACCCAGCGTCATGCAGGTCTCTAACCCCAGCGCTTTGACCTCGCGCACCATCGCCGCCACCGCCGGCATATCGCGCTGGTGTGGCGAACGCCAGGCGGCGCCCATACAGAAGCGGCTGGCACCACTCGCTTTAGCGGCGCGCGCCTCGGCAATAACCCGCTCGACATCGACCAGTTTTTCCTTCTCCAAGCCGGTGTCGTAGCGGGCGCTCTGTGGGCAGTATTTGCAATCCTCTGGGCAAGCACCGGTTTTGATCGACATCAGGGTCGACAACTGCACCTTGTTGGCGTCGAAGTGGCGACGGTGCACCGTCTGTGCGGTGAATAACAGGTCGTTGAAAGGCTGGTTAAAGAGCGCCAGCACCTCGTCGCGCTGCCAGTTGTTACGGATGTCGTCGGGGGTTGTTGCGCTCATAGTGATCTCCCTGAGTGTCTGTAGGGCTCCATGATAGTGGCGCAGCCCCCACTGTCAACCAGTAAAGATTTATTGGTTGACAACGCCTACCGGCGGGGACAATCCGCCGCTGCGCGGTTTATAATAAAACCCTACTCACTGTAGAGAAATAAGCGCCATGGACTCCATCGATCAGGTCTTAATCGCTGTGCGCCGGGTCATTCGCGCCACCGATTTACAATCCAAGTATCTGGTTCGCACCACCGGTTTGACCACTCCGCAGATTTTGATCCTGCACACCATCAACGCCCAACAGGAGTTGACCATCGGCCAACTGGCCAAGGCGATCAGCCTCAGCCAGGCGACAGTCACTACTATTATTGACCGCCTCGAGAGCCGCCAGTTGATCAGTCGCATCCGCTCCGCCAGCGACAAACGCAAGGTTTATCTAGAGCTTTCCGACGCCGGTCGCGATACCTTGAGCAAGGCCCCACCGCTGCTGCAAGAGCAATTTATTCGCCAGTTTTCGGCGCTGGCGCAGTGGGAGCAGTCAATGATTATCGCCTCACTACAGCGCGTTGCTGAAATGATGGATGCGCAACACATCGACGCCTCGCCGGTACTCGACATCGGCACCCTCGACCGCCCCGGCGAGGCTGCAAGCAGCAGTTAGCCGCTGGCGACGATCAGCTGACCGAGTGGAGAAAGTGCAGGTGCGCCTCGTAGCGCTGTAACACGTCCAGAACGATCTGCTCTTGGCTCCAGCCCATCACATCGTAGTCCTGACCGCCTTCAAAAAAGTGCACCTCAGCGCGGTAGTAGTAGGCCTCGCCGTCATCGGGCTGTTCGCCCACCGACTCACCGTCGGCAGTAAAGCCGCCACTAGGCAGCGGGTGGTAGCGACAGCGCACCTCGTAGACAAAATCCAACTCGCCGCCGTGAAACACCTCTAAGCGCACACGCTGCGCCTCAGCCAACTCATCAACCACCGCACAGTCGACATCATTGTTGCGCAATTCGTTGGCAAACTGCTCCAGTGCCGGGTGCACCACCCGGCGCTGAAAACTCAGCACTTGGGTGTCTGAGGGAAACTTCAACAGTACCCGCAGCCGCTGGCGCCACTGCCCGGAGCCTGTGCTGTTGACCACCGCCGGCGGGCTCGGCACTGCACCAATTTGCACTTCGCGCTTGGCATAGTCTATTTTGAGCGCCTTTATAAAACCCCACATCGCCCACAACAGCGCCAGCGAGAACGGCAGCGCGCCGACAATTGAGGCCGTCTGCAGCGCTGCCAAGCCACCGGCGTAGAGCAGCACCATGGTCAGCAGGCCGATCATCAGCGCCCACAGCACTCGCTGGCCCATGGCGGTGTCGTCGCGGCCGTGCGCCGAGAGCATATTGAGCACCATCGCCCCGCTGTCGGCAGAGGTGACAAAAAACACCACCACCATCACCAGCGACACCACCGAGAGCAGTGCTGATAGCGGCAGCGACTCTAAAAAGTGGAACAGCGCCACCGCCGGGTTGGCCTGCACCACCTCGCCAAAACCGGGCATGGTGTTGGAGAGAATCAGATCGATCGCCGAGCTGCCAAACACACTCATCCAGAATAAATTGAATGCGCAGGGCACCAGCATCGCGCCGAGAATAAACTGGCGAATGGTTCGCCCGCGCGAGATGCGGGCGATGAACAGCCCGACAAAGGGCGCCCACGACAACCACCACCCCCAGTAGAGAATGGTCCACCCGCCCAGCCAGTCGGTCGGCCGATAGGCGTAGAGGTTAAAGGTCTTGGAGATAATCTCTGAGAAGTAGTAGCCGACATTCTGCAGAAAGGTCTGCAGGATAAAAATGGTCGGCCCAGCGATCACCACGCCGATCAGCAGCAGTCCGGCAAAGCCGATATTGAGCTCTGAGAGCCGTTTAATGCCGGCATCTAAACCCATGACCACCGACACTGTGGCAAGGCCAATGGTGACCGCGATCAGCATCAGCTGCACAGAGACCGATATCTCGACGCCGAACAGATAGTTGAGGCCGCTATTAATTTGAATGACACCCAGGCCGAGGCTGGTGGCGATACCACATAGCGTGCCAATAATGGCGAAGACATCCACGGCGGCGCCGATCGGCCCGTAGATGCGGTCGCCAATCAGCGGATAGAGCGCCGAGCGCAGCGTCAGCGGCAGGCCGTGGCGGTGGGCAAAGTAACCGAGTATCAGCGCGACAATGGCGTAGATCGACCAGGCGTGAATACCCCAGTGGAAAAAGGTCAGCCGCATCGCCTGGCCGGCGGCATCGATATCACCCCCCTCGCCTTGGGGCGGCGACATAAAATGCATCACCGGTTCGGCGACGCCGTAAAACATCAGGCCGATGCCCATTCCGGCCGAGAATAGCATGGCAAACCACGACACATTGGAGTAGGCCGGGGTCGAGTGGTCGGGGCCGAGTTTGATGTCGCCGATCCGCGAGAACGATAAAAACAGCACGCAGACCAGAATAATTGCCACCACCATCACGTAGTACCAGCTGGCGTAGTGGACAATGCCGTGTTGGAGCTGCGCAAATAGCGCCGCGCTGGCCTGAGGGAACGCCACCGTGCCGCCGGCCAACAGCGCTAAGAAGGTCAGCGTCCAGAAAAATACCGGCTTGTCGATAATCCAACTGCCGGCGGCGGCGCGGCTGTCGGGGTGCGGGCCGCGTGGAACTACAGTGCTATCGGTCATAGATCATCCTGTTGTGGTGCTCTGTTGGCAGCAATATCAGCCGGCAGCAGGTCAGCGCCGAGGGCGTCGTAAAGCGGAGTAAGCCACGCCTGGTAGGGGCGCCACTGGTCGAGCCCGGCGCGGTTGAGCGGCTGGCGAACCTGTTCGGAGCTGGCGGTGCGCACCGCGCGGCGGGTGGTGTGAAATTGCAGACAAGCCGGCTCAAACGGCAGGCCGCAGTAGTCGAGGATGCGCCGCACTTGGCCGTCGATATCATCGACCACCTGTTCGTACTGTACCTGCAGTATTTCGCCCGGATAAAGCTGCTGCCAGTGCGCCATCAACTCGACATAGTCGCGGTAGTAGCGGCCGATATCGGCGAGGTCATAGGTGAACTCCTGGCCCTCGGCAAACAGCTGCTTGAAACCGCTAAAGCAGCAGTCGAGCGCGGCGCGACGGGCATCAATAATTTTGGCGTTGGGCAGGATCGCCTTAATCAAACCGATGTGGCGAAAGTTGTTGGGCATCTTATCGATAAAAAACGGTGCCGCGCCGCGGTGAATCTGGGTCTCGGCGAGGTACTGCTGGCCAAACTGCAGACGCTGCTGGGCGCTCAGGCTCTGCAGCACTTGCGGGTAGTGGCGCTGGCCGTCGAGTTTGTCACCGCGGCGCAATCGCTGCGCCAGCGCTAGTATGTTGGGCAGCTCGAGGGTGCCGTCGACCTGACTGTGCGAGGCGAGAATCTGCTCGAGCAGCGTCGAGCCGGCGCGCGGCAGCCCAACAATAAAAATGGGATCCCCCGCCAGGCAGCCGCCGCCCGCGGTGCGCTGCCGCCAGGCGTGGGTACAGACGCTGCGCTGCGCGGCCAGATCCTCGCTCATCGCGTCGGCGCGGTAGCGGCTCTGCGCCCGTTTCAAGCTGTTGCCCTGCGCGTAGTAGTGGAACGACTGCGGGTAGTCAGCGCTGTCTTCAAAGCCCTTACCAAGGGCAAAACAGAGGTGGACGCGGTCGGCAACCGGCAGCGAAGCGTCGCTCACCAGCGCGCTCATCTGCGCCAACTGGGCGTCGTTAAATTGGTAGGTTTTGAGGTTGGCCAATGCATACCAAGCCTCGCCGTGGCGAGGGTTGGCAACGGTCGCGCGCTGGTAAGAATCGACCGCCAGAGCGCTGTCGCCTGCGGTCTTGAGCGCGTGGCCGCGGGTGGTCAACGTGACCGGCTCTTCGGGTAGTTGCACCAGCACTTCGTCCAACAGCGCCAATGCCTGCTGGTAGTCGCCGGTCTGCATCAACTCGATGGCGCACAGCGACTTAAACTGCAAGTTGTCCGGCTGTTGCGCCAGCAGATAGCGCGCTTGCTCAAGCGCTGCGGCAAACTTCTGTCGTTTGCGCAGCGTCTGCAGGTAGTCGACGCGCAGCTGCAACTGCTCAGGGGCCATCGCCACCGCGCTCTCCAACAGCAGTTCGGCGTCATCCAGCACACCCAGACGCACGCCGATGTCGGCCAGCAGCCGCATCGCCTCAATGTGATGGGGGTGACGTTTGAGAAAGTCGCGAACCCGCTGCTCGGCAACCACCAATTTGCCTTGCGCAATCAGATCGGTGGCCGCCAACAGCGTTGCCGGCAGCGCCTGCAATTGCTCAATTTGACGGCCGATCAGCTCAGCTTGGTAGTGGTCGCCACGGGCGCTAAGAATGCGCTGCTGGCCCTGCCAGCTGGCCAGTAGCGCCGGATTGGCGCGCACCGCTTGGGCGTAAAACCCCAGCGCCGCCTGCCAGTCGCCGCGATCGCGACTGAGATGGCCCTGCTCTTGCAGCGCGCGGCTCTGCTGCGGCGCCAACTGCCGCAACTGCTCCAGCGCCTGCGCGGCGGTGTCAAACTGCTGCGCATAGCGCGCCGCCACCGCCGCCAAGTAGAGCGCATCGACATCGTCGGCGGCCTGCTCGAGCCGCTGCTGGGCGGCAGCCAATACCTCGGCGAAGCGCTTATCGCGCAACAACTGCTGCTGCTGAGCAAGATCTAATGGTGCAGTAGCTTGGGGCAAAAAAACTCCTTGCGTTGCGCGCACAGGCCGGCGCGAATTGATTCTGCCACTTTTGGCCGCCGAGCTAAACCGTTGCAGCGACCACCGGCCTATTTAAACAGCCGAATTTAAACCGCTGAATTTAAACCGAAAGCGCCCCTCTCACTGAGAGGGGCACTGCGCGGAGACAGAGTATCAGCCGTTAGAAGCTGTAGCTCAGTCGCATACCCCAAGTGCGCGGGCGGGCATAAGAGACACGCTGCACATCGTTGACAAAATTACGGGCAAGCTCGGCGCGCTCATCGGTCAAGTTATCGATGTAGAGCTCGGCACTCCACTGCTCGGTGGTTACCCCGGCGGTGACGCCAAACAGCGTCCAGCTGTCGATGCGATCGCGGTTGATGGCGATAATGTCGCTGTAAGACTCCGCCGAATGGGCAATGTGAGACATCACATGAGCGATGGCACCGCCCTCAACCGACCACTCGTAGCGAGCCTGTAAATTGGCCTGCAGCTCCGGCGCAAAGGCCAGCTCGTCGCCCTGGCGGACATCGTCAGTGGGGGTCAAGACTTTGGTGATTTCGCTGTCGAGTAGCGAGAAAGCACCACTGACCGTCAGCCCCTGCAAGGCGTCGGGGGCGTAGATGAAGTCAGCCTCTAAACCGGTCACTTCGGCATCGGCAGCGTTGTCCGAGAAGAACAAGTTGGTGATGCTGGGGTCGAAAATGGTGGTCTGTAGCTTTTCAATTTCAACTAGGAACAGGCTGCCGTTAAAGCGCAGCTGGCCGCCGGCCAGATCGGTCTTCCAACCCAACTCGTAGTTCATGACGTCATCGGTATCTAGCTCAACCGGTACCGTGTAGGTTCCGCCACCGGGCAAGTCGGCCACGGCGCCGCCGGGTCGGTTGATCAAGCCTGGGCGGAATCCTTCAGAGAGAGTCGCGTAGAACAGCGAGTCGCTATTGGGTGTCCAGTTGGCGGTGAGCTTAAAGATCGATCCGCTCGCCTCTGCCGGACGGCCGCCGTTGAGTTGGGTGATATTGGTACCGAACACCTGCGCATCCTCTTCGGCACCCATGTTGTAGAACGACGAGTTGGCGCTGCCGTCAAAGTCGACCTCAATATCGTAGCGGCGGGCACCCGCGATCACTGCCCACTGGTCGCTCAATTCAAAGGTCAGCTCGCCGAATAGGCCGCTCTGCTCATCGATGCGGCGCACGTCGTTGCGGAAGATCACCCCCTCTGGGAACGGGCCGGCATCGGAGTTCCAAGAGTCGGGTAGCGGGAAGTTGGGGGCAAAACCGATCACAGCGCTGCCCGGGTAGGTGAAGTCGTTGCGCTCTTGCAGCTCCAGCTCACTGTAGAAGGCGCCGACGGTAAAGCGGGTAGCGCTACTGAACTCGCCAGAGAGGCGGAATTCATGGGTCTGCACCTCGGTGCTGGTCTGGCTGTTGACGAACAGGTTGGGCGCCTGACAGGTACCGCTCGGCGCACTATCGCCCGGGTAGGTCACCGACGAATCACAAATGTAGTAAGGCAGATACTGGCCGACGAACAGGTAGTCGGAGTAGTCGACTCGCTGATCGGTGTCGCGTTCGGTGTAGGCGCCGGTGTAGACCATCTCCAGCTCGTTAAAGCGGCCGGTCAGCGTCCAGCTGAGATTGTCAAAGCTGTCTTCAATGCGGCTCTGCTCGTACTGCTGGGTCTCAAGGTCGCCAAGATTGGGGTCGGCAAAGAACACGCCATCGGCATCGACATCCTGGGTAGCGGCACTCACCAACAGCTCAAAGTTGTCGTTGAGATCGGCCGCCACGGCCAGTCGGCCACCTTCATAGACGGTCTCGTTGATGTCGTCGGCAACCAACTCGCTGTTGTCCGCCTCGAGGAAGGTGACACCACTCAAATCGGCACCCGCTTGGAAACCGCCGCGGCGCTCAGAGACCGCCACGCCGTTGTCGCGCACCGTGCCTGCGGCGCGGAAACGCGCACTCTCTTCAGTGGTGCGGGTACCGTGAACATTGTCGATATAACCGCCCTTCTGGTCGCGGTAGATCACCCCGCGAATCGCCACGCTATCGGTCGCGGCGAGATTGAACATCACTTCGCCGCTGTTGCTGTCATCGCCGTAAGCGGTCGAGCCGAAAGAGGCTTTGACTTTGCCGTAGCTGCCGCTGTGGTCGGGCTTGTTGGTGATCAGTCGCACGGTGCCGGCCTGTGAGCTGGCGCCAAACAGGGTGCCCTGCGGGCCCGACAGCACCTCTACGCGGTTCAAGTCGGCGGCGTAAACATCGAGGTTGCGGCCCGGCTGCGAGAGCGGCTGCTCGTCGAGATAGAGCGCCACGTTGGGGGCCAGACCGGCGACACCGGCGGTGGTTAGGTTGGGGGTGGTCGAGGCGACGCCGCGAATGTAAATGGTGTTTTGGCCAGGGCCACTGCCGCCGGCGGTGACACCGGGCAGCTGCAACAGGTAGTCTTCAAAATTGCTAATGCCGAGCTGTTCGAGCGCCTGTTCTGTGACGGCAGAGACCGCTACAGGAATATCCTGAGTGGATTCAGCGCGCTTAGTCGCGGTGACCACGACCTCTTCGATGGCTGCGCCGGCAACACCGCTGGCGAGCACAGAACTGGCGGCAACGATGCCGCTGAAAAGCTTATTTCGAGAAAACACGATAGTTACACCTCTAACAAAAAATTGAGGTGCGGAGTCTACACTATTTTGAGCTCTAAATAAAATTGAGAGGGATTAGCTGGTGCTGAATTAGAATATCAGCTTGAAAGTAACTAATTTATTGAATTTTTATCTAAAAACAACTAAGACCGCCAAAGCGGTCTTAGGGTTGAAATTAATAAACTCATTAGAAGACAAAGTTAAACTCTACTACCTCAGCTAGCGACCCGCCCCCATCAGTCCGCGCACCGCGGCGGGCAGATCGGCCGGCAGCACCACCAACTTGCTGTTGTCGGAGTCGGCGAGTCCTTTCATCGCCTCGACATAGCGCTCGCCGAGCAGGTAGGTGGCCGGCAGCTCTTTATCTTGAATAGCGGCACTGACTTTCTCCAGCGCCTCTTTGGTCGCCTCGGCGAGCACCACTTTGGCCTCGGCATCGCGCCGCGACGCCTCCAGGCGACCCTCGGCCTGAAGAATGGCCGCGGTCTTATCACCGTCGGCGCGGGTCACCGTGGCGCGCCGGGCGCGCTCGGCAGCGGCCTGCTCCTCCATCGCCGACTGCATGGTCGGCGATGGGTTGATATCTTGGATTTCGACCGTCTTGAGGGTGATACCCCAGTCGGAGATATCGTCAGAGATCGTCTGTTTGAGCTGCGCCTTGATTTTATCGCGCGAAGAGAGCGCCGAGTCGAGCGCCATCTCGCCGACGATCGAGCGCAGCGAAGTCTGTACCAGCGTGCGGATCGCCAGCTCGTAGTCCTCAACGCCGTAGACCGCTTTTTCGGGCGAAATAATATTGATGTAAGCCACTGCGTTGGCGATGATCACCACATTGTCGAGGGTGATCACCTCTTGCGAGGGAATATCCAAGACGATGTCTTTGCTGGTCACCTTGTAGGCGACGTTATCGATATACGGGATGATGATATTGAGCCCCGGCCCCAGAGTGGAGTGGTACTTGCCGAGCCGCTGCACCACCCATTTCGACCCCTGCGGCACCAGGCGCACCCCTTTTAACAGAGTGACCAGCGCCAGTAACAGTACCGCTAAAACAACAATTAAACCGTCCATTTTCTTACCTCAATGTGCCAACAGGTTATGCCGTGGGCCGCTACTTCAGTGCGGCGACTATCAGCGTATTGCCAGAAAACTCTTTCACCACAGCGCGATCGCCCAAGCTCAGCGGTGCCGAGTCGGCGGCGATGATAAAGTCCCATTCATCGTCACCGAGCAGCGGTGTAGTAAAGCGTACCCGACCGCGACCATCGGCCAGCGGCAGCCGGATCACCTGCCCCACCTCGCCAATCGCCGTCTCGCGCCCCAAACCGGCCTTGGTGTGGTCGGCCATCAGCGGCTTGAACAATTTAAACCACGCCACCGTAAAGCTCAGCGAAGTGATCACCCAGATCCACAGCTGCGCGGTGAGTGACAGCGGCAGCAGCCAGCTCACCACCCCGACGGCAATAGCGCCGGCACCAAACCACAACAGGGTGAAACTGGGCAGGAAGATCTCCGCCACCGCCAGCAACATACCCAATACCAACCAGTGCCAATAGAGCATCGCCATCACTGTTCTCCCTGCTGCGTTGCCGCGCGGCGGCCGACCGTATAGTAGTGCACCAGCGGTGCCATCAGCGCGAAGCCGAGCAGCAGTTGGGCGCCGGCGACCGCCGACCAGCCCTGCGCCAGCCACTGCAGCAGCCCCACCGCCACCAGCAGCGAGCCGAGCAGATCCAGCCACAACAGCCGCCACGGAAAGGGCCGCCGCGCGGGCATGCGCTCGGGCTTGGCAGAAGAGTTGGATAACGGTTCGGGCATAGCATCTCTCGCGGGTTAAACAGCGGCCACTGCGCCGCTAGTTACTCAAACCCAGTGTAGCACGGTCGAGCGGCGCTCAAAGCCTCGAAATAGGTCAGGCTATCGGTATAATCACAGCGTCTAAATTATTCAGCAAGGTATGCCGTGAGCCGAGTCGACACCCTCTACCGCACCTCTAGCCTGGCACGCATTGAGCGTCTCGAGCAGTGCCAACAATGGTCTGGCAGCACCCTCCATGACCTGCTGGCACAGGCCAGCGCAGCGCGCTCACAACAGTTGGCGGTCGCCGACCCCAGCAATCGCGCCGAACTACTCGGCGACGCCAGCTCCCCCTACCGGCTCAATTTTGGTCAGTTGCAACAAGCGGCCAGCGGCCTGGCTGCGCAGCTGCGTGAGCAAGGCGTCAGCGCCGGCGACGTGGTGGCGGTGCAACTGCCCAATATTGTCGAGCTGGTGGTCTGTTACTTTGCCATCAGCCAGCTCGGCGCAGTGATCTCGCCACTGCCGGTACAGTACCGTAGCCACGAAATTAATACGTTATGCAAACAACTGGCGCCGGTGGCAGTGATCACCTGCCGCCAGTTCAAACAGCAACCGCTAGCCAGCCATTGGCAACAAGCGGCCGCGGCACTGCCCTGTCTGGTGTGGGGAGAGGCGCTACAGCTCGACTCACTGCTCAACAGCCGCGCGCCAGGAGTGGCCGCCGCCAGCGATGCCAACGCCATCGTCTCACTGTGTTGGACCTCGGGCACCACCGGCACCCCCAAGGCGGTACCGCGGTCGCACAATATGTGGCTAGCGAGCGCCCGCGCCTGCATCAGCGCCGGCAACTACCGCGACGGCGACCGCTTACTCAACCCCTTCCCGCTGGTCAATATGGCCGCTATCGCCTCGTTCCTCTACCCGATGGTGATGAGCGGTTGCAGTGTGATCTTGCACCACCCGCTTGAGGTGCCGCTGTTTTTGCAGCAGCTGGTCAGCGAGCAAATTACCTACACCGTGGCACCGCCGGCGCTACTCAACCAGCTGGCGAAGTCGCCAGCACTGTGGCAACAGCTAGACACCAGCCATTTGCGCGCCATCGGCTCCGGATCGGCGCCGCTGTCGGCGTGGATGGTTGAAACCTTTGAGCGCGACTTTGCCACCCCAATCGTCAACCTCTACGGCTCCAACGAAGGAGTGACATTGTTCGCCACTACAGAGAACTGCCCTGAGCCGACGCTGCGCGCCACCCAGTTTCCGCTGCCGCCACAGGCGAGCGGTATTCGCTGTGCAGTGGTCGATGTCGACAGCCGCCAACCCCTACAGGGTGACGGTGAGCGCGGCGAACTGCTGATCGCCGGGCCGACGGTATTTGACGGCTACGCCAACAGTGCCGACCGCCACTGCTTCCAGACCATCGATGGCGAGGAGTATTTTTGCAGCGGCGACCTTGTCGAGCTCTGCCAGCAGGGGCGGCAAATTCGCATCGTCGGGCGCTGTAAAGAGCTGATCAATCGCGGTGGCGAGAAAATCTCGCCAGTGGAGCTGGAACAGGTACTCGAGCAGATGGCGGAGATCGCCGAGATTGCCTGCTACGGCTACCCCGACGAGCGCCTCGGCGAGCGGGTCGCGGCCGCGGTGGTGGTCGCCGATGGCCACCCGCCGCCGACACTCGAGCAATTGGCGGGGTTTTTACGGCAGCGCGGAGTCGCCAAAAGCAAATGGCCCGAGCAGTTGCAGTTGGTCGCGGCACTGCCGCGCAATCCGCTCGGCAAAGTACAGCGCTTTAGCTTGCGCGCCGCAGCGTAGCGCAATTTACAGCCGCTGCAGCGCCATCACCAGGGCGTCCTCGCGGCCGGCATTGGCTGCGCTGCTGCTGCGGTAGTAGTCACGGCGCTCGCCGATCTGGTTAAAACCGCAGCGGTTGTAGAGTGCTATGGCGGCAAAATTACTCACCCGCACCTCGAGAAACAGCGTGCTGACACTGCTCGGCAGCTGATCGATTAAGCTCTGCAGCAGCAGACGGCCGAAACCGCGACCGTGGTGGTTGCGGTGCAGAGCGATATTGAGCAGTTCGGCCTGATCGGCGACTACACTCCACAGCACAAACCCGGCCAGCTGCTGCTGGCTATCGACCACCACCGCGGCGCGGTGGCTGGCCAAACTCTGCTCAAAGGCGTAGCGCCGCCAAGGGTCTGGCGACAGCTGTTGTTCAATCGCCAGCGCCGCATCGATATCGCCCGCGACCATCGCTCGCCACTGCCAGCCGGGCGGCCAGCAGGTGGTCTCAGCCACCGGCGTTGGCCGCCAGGTAGGGTTGCAACTGCGACCAACAGTGCGCCTTGCGCGCCGGCTCGGCCAGCATCTGCGCCAGTGATGGCAGTTGCAGCTGCACCAGGCCGGCCATGGTCGCCAGCGCTTGGCTGCCCAGCCGCGCCGACAACCGCTGATCAGCTGCCAACCACAGTACTTTTCTTACCGGTCGGCTGCGCAGACGTGCCTCAAACAGCACCGCCAAAAAGTCGTGGCCGTGCGGATCGTCGGCATCGGCAGTGGTGCCGGCCAGTGGCCACTCAATAAGCTCGAGGGGAGTCAAATTGGCGGCTTGAATGGCGCGGGCAATATTGGCCAGCAACTTCTGTTCGCCGCTGCTGGGCAGCTGAGCGCTGGCATCGGCAATAAACAGCCACTCAGCACCGGCTTGCCACAGAGCCAACGCCAGTGGCTCGGCAACAGTGGCCGGTGCGCTACTGGCAGCTGTGGGCGCGGGCTGGGCTGGCGCCGGCGTCGCGGCCACTGGCCGCTCGGCGCTGTTGGCGGCGCTCTCTAGCTGGGCCAACAGCGCGGTGGCGGCGGGCGCTGGCGCCACCGCAGGGCGAGGCACAGCCGGCGCAGGCGCGGCGCTGTGCAGCTGCCAGCGGTCGCGCGGCAGATACTGTACAACGCCGAGTGCGGCGAGCAGCTGCTGGCGCGGCTGCACCGCTCAGACACCGCCGAGTTGTGGGTGCAGGCGGCCGGGGTTGCGCATCAGACTGAGAGCATTGAGATAGGCTTTGGCGCTGGCCACCAGCACATCGGTGTCGGCACCTTGGCCGTTGACCACCCGTCCCTCTTTTTGCAGTCGCACCGTGACTTCGCCCTGCGAGTCGGTGCCCTGAGTGACGGCGTTGACTGAATAGAGTAACAGCTCGGTGCCGCTGTCGATCATCTGTTCGATCGCTTTAAAAATGGCATCGACTGCGCCGTCACCCTCTGCTTCGGCGCGGTGCTCTTGGTCGCGGTAGCGCACCGCAATCTTGGCAGTGGGCAGCTGGCCGCTTTTCGACAGCACCTCGAGGTGAGTCAAGGCGATCGACTGCTGCTCGCTGCCGGTCTGTACATCGCTGACCAACGCCTGCAGATCCTCGTCGTAAATTTCGCGCTTTTTATCGGCCAGCTCTTTGAAGCGGGCAAACACCCGAGCAAACTCCTCTTTGCTGTCAAAGCTGATCCCCAACTCTTCGAGGCGCGCCGCCAGCGCTGCACGCCCAGACAGTTTGCCCAGCGAGAGTTTGTTGGTATTCCAGCCGACATCTTCCGCTTTCATAATCTCGTAGGTTTCGCGGTGCTTGAGCACCCCGTCCTGGTGGATGCCCGACTCGTGCGAAAAGGCGTTGGCGCCGACAATGGCTTTGTTCGGCTGCACAGGGAAACCGGTGATGCTGGAGACCAGCCGCGAGGTCGGAACAATGTGCTGGGTGTCGATGCGAGTCTCGACATCGAACAGATCGTGACGGGTGCGCACCGCCATCACAATCTCCTCCAGCGAGGCGTTGCCGGCGCGCTCACCGAGCCCGTTGATTGTGCACTCCACTTGACGGGCGCCGTGGCGCACCGCCGCCAGCGAGTTGGCCACTGCCAAGCCGAGGTCGTTGTGGCAGTGCACCGAAAAAATTGCCTTGTCGGCGTTGGGCACCGCAGCGATGACGCGGCCGATCATGGCGCCGTACTCTTCCGGCTCGCCGTAACCGACAGTATCGGGGATATTGATGGTGCCGGCACCGGCATCGATCACCGCCTCAATAATGCGGCACATAAAATCAAATTCGCTGCGACTGCCGTCCTCGAGCGAAAATTCGACGTCATCAATCAAGTTGCGGGCCAGTTTCACCGCCCCCACGGCCTGCGCCAACACCTCGTCCGGCTGCATCTGCAACTTGTGTTGCATATGGATCGGCGAGGTCGCTATGAAGGTGTGTATGCGCCCAGCGTTGGCATTGGCCAGCGCTTCGCCAGCGCGCTCAATATCGCCGCGCACTGCCCGCGACAAGCTACAGATACGGCTGTCTTTAATGGTTTCGGCAATCGCTTTGACCGCGGCGAAGTCGCCGGGACTGGAGATGGCAAAGCCGGCTTCAATGACATCGACGCGGAGTTTTTCCAGCGACTTGGCGATGCGCACTTTTTCATCTTTAGTCATGGAGGCGCCCGGGCTCTGCTCGCCGTCGCGCAAGGTGGTATCAAAAATAATTAACGGTTGCTTACTCATTATTGAAATCTCTTTTTGCGGCGGTTTTWTAACCACCTAATTAGGTAGGAATTCTCGCCCCAGAGGGAGCAGAATTCAACGACTAATAACGGTGCGAATAGGATTTAACAGAGATGCCCGCTAGGGCAGCAGACGCCACAGCGCTAGGACGCGCAGGGTAACGCTTGCGGCTGGACAACAGTGGCTGTATGAAAGAAACATAACCTTATTCAACCAGTTTTTTCGTCGTTTGCCAACGGCTGCTTGGCCGCGCTGTCGCTATCGCCTTGATCGGCGACGGCTATCGGCTCAGCGGGCGCTGCATCGCGCTCTGGTTGGCCAGCGATCACAGCATCTATCTGCTCATCGCTGAGTTGAATATCGTCGGTCGGCGAGCCGCGCCACTTGCGCTGCAGCCACAACAGCGGCGCCATAGCGCAGTAACCCAGCGCAAATAACAGGAAAAACTTTGGCGGGTCCATGCTGATCAGGGCAAAACCGACAGCAATGGCAAACATCACCACAAATGGCACTTTGCCGTGCAGATCGACCTCTTTGAAGCTCGGGTAGCGCAGGTTGACCACCATCAACAGGCCGGCGCCAACCGTTACCAGTGCGGCCAGCACCGCTAGCGGGGTGCTCGGCTGCAACTGCGCGCCACTCCAGACAAAAGCCGCCACCACGGCGGCGGCGATCGGGCTCGGTACACCGATAAAATGCCGTTTGTCGTCGCCCTTGACTTGGGTGTTAAAGCGCGCCAGACGCAACGCCGCACACGAGGCGTAAATAAAAGCCGCTGCCCAACCCAACTTGCCGAGCCCCTGCAGCATCCAGCTGTAACAGAGGACCGCCGGCGCTACACCGAACGAGACCATGTCTGAGAGGCTGTCATACTGCACGCCAAAATCGCTCTCGGTGTGGGTCAGCCGCGCCACTCGGCCATCGAGCCCGTCAAACACCATGGCGACAAAAATGGCGATCGCCGCCATCTCAAAGTCGCCGCTAAAACCGGCCAATATGGCGTAGAAGCCGCCAAACATGGCTGCGGTGGTCAGCAGATTGGGCAGCAAATAAATACCGCGTTTGCGCGCCGGTTGGTCACTCATAAAAATTCCATAGGTTGTTGGCAGCTCTCATCTCACAGCAGACAGTCTACACCCTCGCTACCCTTGCAGATAGCGAGCAGCCAGCACCTCGCGCTCGGCGGCGCCGATACCGAGCTGTTGCTCAAGGTAATCATCGATGTTGCCCGAAAGTTCATCAACCGACTCAAAAAAGCCCAGCAAGTACTCCGGGTAGACGCCGCAGTAGGGTTCCAACCAGCTGCGTTGCCACTCTTTGGCACCGGCGTTGAGCAGGTGTTCCTCAATCAGACCCATCAACACCGCAGAGTCGAAGTATTTAGCGGTCAGCATGTAATCTTCAATAATCGCCTCGCGGTCGACGCCCAGCGCCGTGAGGATTAACGCCGCCGCCATGCCCGTGCGGTCTTTACCCGCTGCGCAGTGGAATAGCGTGGCACCGCAGTCGTCGCGCAGCAGGTGGCTGAACAGCTGACGGTAGCCCGGCACCACCTCGGCGGCGCAACTGCGATAGGAGTTGAGCACCAGATCGAAGGCGCGCTGGTCGCTCATACCGCCGGCAAACAGATAGTCCCAAAATTTCGATACCGAGCCGATCGACATATCGTAGCCATCGACGATGCGCGGACCGACGACCGGGGTCGGCGCCCGCTGGCGCTCCTCCGGGCGGCGGAAATCGTGGATCTCAGTGATACCCAGCGCCAACAACTGCTGCTGCCCCGCTGCGCTCATTTTTGCCATGTGGCCGGAGCGGTAGATTTTACCCCACTGCACCGTGCGGCCATCGCGACCGACATAGCCACCGAGATCGCGCAGGTTGATTGCGCCGTCCAGCGCCAGGTGGCGCTGTTGTGTTGTCTGTTGATCCACAAGACCTGCCTCATAAAAATGTGGAGGCTAGAATAACAAAAAACGGCCCTCGATGAGGGCCGTTTTTATCTCGCTAAACCAGGCGCTGGGCGCTTAGTTTTTGGCTTTGTCGACCAGTGCGTTTTTGGTGATCCACGGCATCATACCGCGCAGCTGCGCGCCGACCTGCTCGATCGGGTGGGCGGCGTTGTTGCGGCGGTAGGCGGTCATCGACGGATAGTTGAGAGCGCCTTCACTGATGAACATCTTGGCGTACTCGCCGTTTTGGATGCGCTTGAGCGCATTGCGCATCGCTGCGCGCGACTCATCATTGATCACCTCGGGGCCGGTGACGTACTCGCCGTACTCGGCGTTGTTGGAGATCGAGTAATTCATGTTGGCGATGCCGCCCTGGTACATTAGGTCGACGATCAGCTTAAGCTCGTGGAGACACTCAAAGTAGGCCATTTCAGGGGCGTAACCCGCTTCGGTGAGGGTCTCGAAACCGGCTTTGACCAGCTCCACAGCGCCGCCACACAGTACCGCCTGTTCACCGAACAGATCGGTTTCGGTCTCATCTTTAAAGGTGGTTTCAATGATACCGGTGCGGCCGCCGCCGACGCCGCTAGCGTAAGAGAGTGCCACCTGTTTGGCGCGACCTGAGACATCCTGCTGAATGGCGATCAGATCGGGGATACCGCCGCCCCCGACAAACTCACTGCGCACAGTGTGGCCCGGGGCTTTGGGGGCAATCATGATGACGTCGAGATCGGCGCGCGGCACCACTTGATTGTAGTGGATAGCAAAGCCGTGGGCGAAGGCCAAGGTGGCGCCCTGCTTGAGGTTGGGCTCTACTTCGTCGCGGTAGAGCGCCGACTGGAACTCGTCGGGGGTGAGAATCATCACCAGATCGGCGGCGGCAACCGCTGCCGGCACGGCGGCCACTTTCAGACCGGCGGCTTCCGCTTTGGCGGCCGAAGCTGAACCTGGCCGCAGCCCGACAGTGACATCGACGCCGGAATCTTTCAGGTTATTGGCGTGTGCGTGGCCCTGTGACCCGTAGCCGATGATGGCTACTTTCATGCCTTGGATGATCGACAGGTCGCAATCTTTGTCGTAATAAATTTGCATAGTAGTTACCTTTTCAATGAATCAATTAAATGGCGGTGCAGTGCGCTACACCAATAAAAACTTCTCGCCGCGGGCGATTCCCGATATACCCGAGCGGACCACTTCCATAGTGCCGACTTCGCGAATCGCCTCGATAAATGCATCGAGTTTTTTGCCGTCGCCAGCGAGCTGAATGGTGTAGCTAGAGGGGGTCACATCGACAATATGACCGCGGAAAATTTCCACGCTGTTCTTCAGCTCGCTGCGCTGCTCGGCACCGACCGCGCGCACTTTCACTAACATCAACTCACGCTCGACATGGGGGCCGTCGCTGAGGTCGACCACTTTAATGGTATCGATCAATTTATGCAGCTGTTTAATGATCTGCTCGACCATTTTTTCGTCGCCGGTGGTGGAGAGCGTCAGCCTCGACAGCGTCGGGTCTTCGGTCGGCGCGACATTGAGCGTGTCGATGTTGTAACCGCGCTGCGAGAACAGCCCGACCACGCGCGACAGCGCACCCGGCTCATTTTCTAACAGAATAGAGATAATACGTCGCATCAGGTTCTCTCCGTTTTGCTCAGCCACATTTCGTTCATGGCGTTTCCGGCGATCTGCATCGGGTAGACGTGCTCCGCGCGGTCGACGACGATATCCATAAACACCACGCGATCTTTCAGCGCAAAACATTCGCGCATCTTGCTCTCGAGCTGATCGAACTCAGTGACCCGCATGCCGACGTGGCCGTAGGCCTCGGTCAGCGCCACAAAGTCAGGCAGCGAATCCTCGTAGACACTGCTGGCGTAGCGGGCGCTGTACTGCATATCCTGCCACTGGCGGACCATGCCCAGCGCCGAGTTGTTGAGATTGATAATCTTTACCGGCAGGCCGTGCTGGGTGCAGGTGGAGAGCTCTTGGATGTTCATCTGAATGCTGCCCTCGCCGGTGACACAGGCGACCGTGGCATCCGGGAACGCCAACTGGGCGCCCATCGCCGCCGGCAAGCCAAAACCCATGGTGCCAAGGCCACCGGAGTTGATCCAACGCCGCGGCTTATCGAACAGATAGTACTGCGCCGCGAACATCTGGTGCTGGCCGACATCGGAGGTGACAAAGGCGTCACCGCCGGTCACTTTATGCAACATCTTAATCACATCCTGCGGCTTGATCAGCGTGCCGCCACTGGGCTCAAAGCGGTCGGCGGTGTAGATGCCGTGGCGCGCGCGCCAATCGTCAATAGTCGCCCACCAGCGGTTCAGCGCCTCGCCGTCGGGCGCCGGCAGCGCGTCGAGCAGCTCAAGCATATCGCCCAACACCGTTTTACAACTGCCCACTATGGGGATATCGGCACCAACCGTTTTCGAGATACAAGTCGGGTCGATATCGATATGAATAATCGTCGCGTTGGGGCAAAACTTATCGGTGGCGTTGGTAACGCGGTCGTCAAAACGCGCCCCCACCGCAAAAATAACATCGGCGTGGTGCATCGCCTGGTTGGCCTCGTAGGTGCCGTGCATACCGAGCATGCCGATAAACTGCCGGTCGCTGCCGGGGTAAGCGCCGAGCCCCATAAGGGTGTTGGTGATCGGGTAGTTGAGCTTGCGCGCCAGTGTTGTCAACAGCTCGCTGGCGTTGTCAATAATGACACCGCCACCGGCGTAAATAACTGGCTGCTTTGCGGCCAACAGTGTCTTCAAGGCGCGCTTAATCTGACCGCTGTGGCCGCGCTCGTTGGGCTGGTAGCTGCGCATGCTAACCTGCTTGGGGTAGCTGTAGGGCACTTTAATCGCCGGGTCGGTCATATCTTTGGGGATATCGACCACCACCGGACCGGGGCGACCGGTCGAGGCGATGTAGTAAGCTTTAGCAATGGTCGCGGCGATATCTTCGGGGCGCTTAATCAAAAAGCTGTGCTTCACAATCGGTCGCGAGACACCAACCATATCGGTCTCTTGGAAGGCGTCCTCACCAATTTTTGATGACGGCACCTGGCCGGAGATCACCACCAGCGGAATGGAGTCCATGTAAGCGGTGGCGATACCGGTGATGGCGTTGGTGGCGCCCGGCCCAGAGGTCACCAGTACCGTGCCCACTTTACCGGTGGCGCGAGCAAAACCGTCGGCGGCGTGAACCGCAGCCTGCTCATGGCGCACCAACAGATGTTTGACGTCGTCTTGACGGAAGATAGCATCATAAATGTGTAGCGCCGAGCCGCCGGGGTAACCCCAGACATACTCGACGCCAGCATCGCGCAGGGCGCGGATGACAATATCGCCACCAGATAAATTTTCCACAATCACTCCTCGCTGCGGGGCAGCTGCTGGTCTATCTACCAGCTCGACGGGAGCGCATGGGCATGTAGAGGAGACCGCCTGGGCGGTTAATTCAGCCGCACTGGTAAGTGCTGGTGGCTGGATGTCGGCTGCGGGTAACAGCACCATCGCTAAACATGACCAGCGGCACGGGTAATGCCGAGCTGGTGGTGAGTATCTGCGCAGGTTCGCAGCAGATGGCGCGCATTATGGCAATAAATCGCCAGCAGTCAAGCACCGCGGCTAGCGCTGGGCTGTGCGGCATTGTTACACTCGCTGTAACCACCAACCGACTGGAGCTGTCGTGCGCTATCTACTCGCCCTATGGCTGATCGCCGCTACCCTGCCACTGGGCGCCGAACCGGTGCTGCGCTGGGTCGACGAGCAGGGTCGCGTCCACTACGGCGACCGCCCGCCCAGCCGTGCCGCGGCCACTTCGTTGCCGCTGCCGGCAACCCCAGTAGCGCCCAACGAGGTGGCACCACCCGCACCGGGCAGTGACGCGCTGCTGCCGCCCGGCAGCGTTGTTGAGGGCGATCTGGCATTAGATGTAGAGCAACAGCGGCGCTTGTGCCAACAGGCCGGCGATAACCTGGCGCTGTTTCGCGACGGCCGGCGGCTGCGGCTGCGCGATGCCGAAAGTGGTGAATTTAGGTTTTTAACAGAGGCCGAGCGCAGCCGCGAACTGGCGCGCGCAGAGCAGCAGCAGCGCCGCTACTGCGACCGCTAAGGCAGCACCACACTGACGTTGTCTATCAGCCGCGCGGCGCTGGTAAACATAGCGCCTAGCACCGTCAGCTCACGGTCGTCGTGAGCGGCTGGCTCGAGCGTTTTGCTGTGGCTAATGGAGAGGTAATCGGGGCGAAACCCCGCCGCGGTGATCGCCTCTAGTCCCTGACGCTGCAGCGCCTGGAAATCTTTTTCGCCAGCCAGTAGCGCGTCGGCAATCGCGCTCAAGGTGCGGTGCAACACCGTCACCTGGCCCCGCTCCGCAGCGGTAATGTAGCTGTTGCGCGAACTCATCGCCAAGCCGTCGGGCTCGCGGTGGATCGGCGCGCCGACAATCTCTACTGCCATGCACAGATCTTCGCTCATCCGTCGAATCACCGCCAGCTGCTGATAATCTTTGACGCCAAATATCGCTTGGTCGGGCTGAACAATATTAAATAACTTGGTGACCACCGTGGTCACCCCCTCAAAGTGGCCGGGGCGACTGGCACCGCACAACACATCGGTCATGGTCGGGCAGATCACTCGGCTCTGGGTGTCCAGACCGTTGGGGTACATCTCGAGATCTTCAGGGTTGAACAGATAGTCACAACCGGCGGCGCTGAGTTTGGTGCAGTCGGCCTGAAAGGTGCGCGGGTATTTATCCCAGTCCTCGTTGAGACCAAACTGCAAGGCGTTGACAAAAATGGAGCAGACTACGATATCGCAGCTCTGCTGCGCCTGCTCGATTAGCGCAATATGGCCGGCGTGGAGGTTGCCCATGGTCGGCACAAAACCAATACGCTTGCCGGCGCGACGCTCTTGCTGCAGCGCCTGGCGCAAGCCGGCGACAGTATGGAAGGTTTTCATAGCACAGTCCTGCTCAGAGCTGCCGGAATCGGGCAGCGTTACTCGCCGGCAAAGTAGTCGCCCGCCAAATTCTCAAAACGGGTGTACTTGCCAAGAAAGGTGAGGCGCGCGGTGCCGATTGGCCCGTTGCGCTGTTTGCCGAGAATAATCTCTGCAATGCCCTTCTCTGGGCTGTCCTCGTTGTAGACTTCGTCGCGGTAGATAAACACGATGACATCGGCGTCCTGCTCAATCGCACCCGACTCGCGCAAGTCGGAGTTGATCGGGCGCTTGTTGGGCCGCTGCTCGAGGTTGCGACTCAGCTGCGACAGCGCAATCATCGGGCAGTTGTACTCGCGCGCCAGATGCTTGAGCTCACGCGAGATCTGCGAAATCTCCTGCACTCTCCCCTCGCCGGGGTTACTGCCGCTCATCAGCTGCAGGTAATCGACCATAATCAGACCCGGCTCGGCCTGCTGGTAGAGCGCCTCCATGTCCGGCTGGACGTCGCCACCGTGTTGCGCGTGCCACGCCTGGCGCAACTGCTCTACCCGCTCTTTGGTGAACTGCTTGATACGGTTGCGCATCTCCAGCGGCGTCAACCCGGGCGAGTCTTCAATGAACAGCGGCCGATCTTTGAGCCGCTGCGCGGCGGCGCTGAGGCGCGGCCAATCATCCTCGCCGAGGTTGCCGCTGCGCATTTTGGTCTGGTCGATCTTGCCCAGTGACGACAGCATGCGCATTATCAACTGGGTGGCCGGCATCTCCAGCGAAAACACCAGCACCGGTTTGTCTTGGTGCAGCACTGCATGCTCGACGGTGTTCATGGCAAAGGAGGTTTTACCCATTGAGGGGCGGCCGGCGACGATAATTAAGTCAGAGCGCTGCCAACCCGAGGTCATCTCGTCGAGCTCTTTCCAGCCGGTGCTGACGCCGGTAATCGAGGAGTCGGAGCGAAACAGCTCCTCAAGGCGCACCACCGTCTCTTTGAGCAGCGCGTTGACCTCTTTAAAGCCGCCCTTTTTCGGCCGGTTCTCAATAATATCTTGCAGCTTTTGCTCCGCCTCGGCGAGCAGCCGTTGGCTGTCCCAACCGAGCGGATTGTAGCCCTTGCTGACAATATCGCTGGCGGCGGTTATGAGCTGGCGAATGGTCGAGCGCTCCAGCACAATCTGCGCATAGGAGTGAATATTGGCCGAGCTCGGAGTGTTCTCGGCCAGTTCCACCAGATAATCGGCGCCGCCCACCGCCGCCAAATCGCCACTGCTCTGCAGTGCCTCGCTGAGGGTGATCGGATCAAACGGTTGCTGCTGTTCGGCCAGCCGGCCCATCGCGGCAAAAATTAGCCGGTGGTCGCGGCTGTAAAAGTCATCGCTCTCAAGCAGCTCCGCCACCGTGTCGTAGGCGTCGTTTTTCAGCATCAGGCCGCCGAGCACAGCCTGCTCACCCTCGATGGAATGGGGCAGCGGCTGACTGACAGTCGGTTCAGCGTAGAGCGCTTCGTTCATAGTGGTAATCGGTGCTCACAAAACAACAACGGCACCGTATCTTTGCAGAGACGGTGCCGTTGAGCAATATTAACCGCGCACCAGCGGTGCGCAGGCGGCGTGTTACTCGCCAACCACCGCGACGGTGATCGCTTGTACCACATCAGAGTGCAGCTGGATGTCGATCGATACTTCACCGATCTCGCGCAGCGGCCCCTCTGGCAGTTTCACCTCGTGGCGATCCACTTCACCGCCGGCGGCGTTGATGGCGTCGGCAATTTCGCGGGCGCCAATTGAGCCAAACAGTTTGCCCTCGTCACCGGCAACCGCAGCGATGGTGACCGTGGCGATCTCGGCGACCTTGTCGGCGCGCGCCTGCGCGGCCGCCAGAGTAGCTGCCTGTGCCGCTTCTAGCTCAGCGCGGCGCGACTCAAAATCGGCGATATTGGCGGCGGTGGCGTAAACCGCTTTGCCCTGGGGCACCAAGTAGTTGCGGCCATAACCAGACTTGACTGAGACTTTTTCGCCCAGCGCGCCGAGACGGCCAATCTTTTCTAACAGAATAACTTCCATTGCTCTATCCTCTATAAAATCGTTTTGCCCAACCGCTACAGCGCGGTTATTCGCGAGCGAACATTGATCAGGCTATCGGCGCAAGCCAGCCCAATAATTACCATGTTTAACGGACTAAAAATCACCAATCCGAGATAAATCATACCCAGCCATACTGTACCCAAGCGGCGCGCCGCAGCGATGTAGTGCAGCAGTGCCAAACCCGCCAACAGCAGCGGCAGTGCCAACAGCTCTACCCAGGGCCGGTAATCTGCACCTTGCAGCCAACCCAATGCCACCAATACCGCCAGTACCACTGCCGTAGTGGCCGACAGGCGCAGCTGGCGAAACTCGCCGCCAAACCCACCGGGGTTGTACAGCAGCGCCTGCCACCAGCGCGCCACCACCAGCGCAATGGTGCTGCCCACCGCCACTATCCAACCGAACAGTCCGGCGACAAACAGCGGCGTCGCCGCGATCGGCAGCGGCGTCTGCTCACTGCTGAGCTCGGCCAACATCTGCGCCAGCAGCGCTGTCGCTGCCGACAGCTGTGCGCTGGCCACTACCGTCACCAGTAGTGCGGAGAGCGCACTAGCAGCGGTAAGGGCCAACAGCGCACTGGCCCAGGTGGCCGAGCTGCGCAACCACAGCGCCGCCAGCAGAGCCACCATCACCACCACCATCGAGGCCAGGGTCAACAGTGAATCCGGCCCAGCGCTAAGCAACAAGGCAATGCTGGGCAGTAGCGCCCAAGGGGCGATCTTCACTGCCTCGACACCGCCGTGACGCAGCGCCACTAAGCCCACCGCAGCAGGGCTAACTACAGGTACAAAACTTCCCAGACAAGCGACCGCAGCCGCCTGCCAGCGCCCACGCATAATAAATTGTGCAAGGGCTTTCACAGCTAGCGCGCAACTAACTTATTTGTGCGCGTCGCTGTACGGCAACAGCGCGATGTAACGAGCGCGCTTAATCGCATCAGAGAGCTCGCGCTGGTAGCGCGCTTTAGTGCCAGTGATACGGCTGGGGACAATTTTTCCCGTCTCAGAGACGTAGTTGCGCAGCATTTCGACATCTTTGTAATCGATAGCTGGGGCACCTTCGGCGCTAAAACGGCAGAATTTACGACGACGAATAAATTTGCTCATGATTACTCTCCCGCCTCGGCTGTTTCAGTCTGTTCAGTTTGCGAAGCAGCGGCTTTAGCCTCGTCGGCCTTGGCGCGCGCCGCAGCACGGCGCTCGCGAGCTTCGCGATCGGCTTTGTCGGCATTCTCAGACTTCATCACCGCCGATTCACCGGTCACCGCTTCTTTGGTGCGGATAATCATGCTGCGCAGAACCGCATCGTTGTAGCGGAAAGTGGACTCGAGCTCGTCGAGTACTTCCTGCGTACACTCAATGTTCATCAGCACATAGTGAGCTTTGTGGACTTTATTGATCGGGTAGGCCAGCGCGCGGCGCCCCCAATCCTCTAAACGGTGAACCTTACCGTTGCCGGCTTCGATAGAGGCGGTGTAGCGCTCAACCATACCGGATACTTGCTCGCTCTGGTCGGGGTGGACCAGAAAGACGATTTCGTAGTGACGCATTGTCTCTCCTTGTGGAAAATGTTGCCTCCTGTCAGCGCCAACTCGGCGGCTGCAGTGAAGCAAGGAGTGCCCTAAATACAATAACTCTGGCCCCGGGCAATTGAGGGCGCGCAATTGTAGTGATTTAGCGGCGCCGATGCAACCGGCGCCGGGTTGCTAGCCAGGCTGGCGCTGGCGCACCGCCTCGTAGAGAAAGATGCCAGTGGCGACCGACACATTGAGACTGCTGACACTGCCGGCCATCGGCAATTTGGCGGTGTAGTCGCACTGCTCGCGAGTTAACCGGCGCATGCCGCGCTCCTCGGCGCCGAGCAGAATCGCCAACGGACCGGTGAGATCGAGCTGGTAGAGCGACGACTCGGCCTCGCCGGCGGCGCCGACTGTCCACACCCCACGGGCGCGCAACTTGTCGAGTGTTCGCGCCAAATTGGTAACCACCACTAGCGGTACTGTTTCTGCAGCACCACAAGCCACCTTGGCCACCACCGGGGTAATGCCGACTGAGTTGTCGCGCGGAATGATCACTGCCGCCACCCCAGCGCCGTCGGCCGAGCGCAAGCAGGCGCCGAGATTATGCGGATCGGTAATGCCATCTAACACCAAAAACAGTGGCGGCTGCTCACTGCCGGTGAGCAGCTCAAACAGATAGCTCTCATCGTGAGTCTCGCCCTCGGCGCACTCGGCGGCTACCCCTTGGTGGCGGCCGTCGACCAACTGGTTCAACTCCTCGGCAGTGGCCCACTGCACAGCGATCTGCTGCTGCTCGGCCAGACGCTGTACCTTTTGCAACCGCGCATCACTGCGGTTGCGCTGCAGCCGCAGCTGTAGCACCCGCTCAGGCGCTGATTTCAATAGCGACTGCACCGCGTGTATGCCGTAAATCCAATTCAAACTCTCTCCCCCCTGTGGGCGATCTGGCCGCCAAACTGCACGGCGCTATTCATTCTGCCAGCGCAGGCGTCTATCATGGCGCAACCGCAACGCCAACACTAGGGGCGACCATGCCAAAACCAGCCAGTGACGACAGCTCATTTACCCCACTCCCGCAAGCCGGCCTGCTGCGGCGGTTGGCGGCGCTGGTCTACGACCTGTTTGTGCTCTTTGCGCTGACCATTGGCTACGGCGCATTAGTGACGCTGTTGCGGGTAGTGGCCACCGGCAGCGCCGACCGCGACCTGCCGGCAACTCTAGCGATACAGCTGCCGCTGTTGGCCGGCTACTGGCTCTGCCTGGGCAGTTACTACGTGATCTGTTGGCGCAAGCAGGGGCAGACGCTGGGCATGAAAGCTTGGCGGCTGCGCACTCAGCAGCCCGGTCACATCCTCATTAACAACCGCCAGGCGTGGCAGCGGGTTGTGCTGGCGCCACTATCGATGGCGGTGCTGGGGCTCGGTTATCTGCTGGCGCTGCTACCGCCCCACCAGTGCTGGCACGACCGCGCCACCGGCACCGAAGTGGTGGTACTGCCAAAGCGCACCAAAGCCAGTTAAGCGGCGCGGCGCAGCAGCCGCGCGCCGATGACAAAGCAGAGCACGATCGGCAGCGCCACCGCCAACAGCGGCGAAAAGCCAAACACCAGGCTCGACGGCTCGAGCATATCTTGCAAGATCCTAAAGCCGATACCGGTCACCACCCCGACAAAAATTCGCAGCCCCATGGTCGACTCGCGCAGCGGCCCAAAGACAAACGCCACCGCCAAGATAACCAGCCCTATCACCGTCAATGGCTGCAATATTTTGGTCCACAACGCCAGCTGGTAAGCACCGCTGTTGCGCTGCTGCTGGCCGAGAAATTTAATATAGCCAAATAGGCTCTGCATCGACAGATTCTCCGGCGCCAGTACATTCTGTTGCAACAGCGCCGGGGTCAGTTCGCTGGACCAGATCCGCGTCACCTGCTTTTCTGTGCGGGTCTGACTCTGCCCCCCGCGGCCGACAAAACGGGTAATCGCGACATTCTCTTCTACCCAGTGGCGGCGAACGCGGTCGTAGCTGGCGCGCGAGCTGAAACTGGCGCTCTGCAGCTGGCGCTCGGCATCAAACTGGTAGCGGGTGACCCCAAACACGACGCCGCCGGGGAACACCGCATTGATGTGGATATACTCATTGCCCTCGACACTCCACACCCCGCCGTTGTCGGCGCTGCTCTGCATGCCAGTGCGCTGCAGCTGCCGGCGGCCGTCGGCCAGTTGGTCCAGATAAGGTGTGACCAGCTCGCCAACCAACATCCCGGCCAGCACAAACCACAAGATCGGCTTGATCACCATCGCCATTATCCGCCACAGCGACACACCGGCGGCGCGCATCACCACAATCTCGCTGTTGCCGGCGAGAATACCCAGCCCCACCAGACAGCCGATCAATGCCGAGAACGGCAGATAGTCGTAAGCCTGCGAGGGCAGTGTTAACGCCACATACTCCATCACTTGGCGGAACTGGTAGTCGTTGCGCATATCGCCGAGCTCGTCGATCACCTCGGCGACCACATCCAGGCCGACAATGACCAGCAGCGCCATGGCGATCGCCAAGCTGACCTTGCGACCGACGTAGCGACTCAGCAGCGCCAGCGCGTTCACCGCTGCCCCCCTAGCCACAGCGGCCGCTTAGGCAGTCGGCTGAGCTGCAACCGGCCAATAAAAAATAGCAGCAGTGCCAGCGCCACAAACAACCCATGCACCAGCGCAAATCCCCACAGTGGCGACAGCCCGCCACTGGCGGCGCTACCGCGCACCGCGTTAAGCGCCACCAGATAGATAAAGTAGAGAATAATCGCCGGCAGCAAGCGGCCAAAGCGCCCCTTGCGCGGGTCGGTGCGCGCCAGCGGCACCGCCAACAGTGCCACCACCAGCACTAACAGCGGCAGCGCTAACCGCCAGTACCAGGTGGCGCGGTATTCGTCGCGCAATGACGACGGCGGCTGGTTGAGCAGTTCGGCACTGCTCAGCGCGTCAATATCGGGGCGGCGCTCGGACCGCTGGTCGCTCTCCAATCGAGTGCCGTACTGCTCAAACTGCGTCAGCCGGAACTCGCGGCTGCCGGGCTGGCCCTCGACTCGGACGCCGTTTTCCAACACTAAATAGTCATCGCCACTGGCGCTATCGCGCAGCTGCTGGCCACGCTCGGCGCGCACCAGCACCAAGCTCTGCAGCGCGCGACCACTGCTGTCCACCGCCGGGCGGAACATAGCCATAAACAGCTCGCGCAGCGCGCGATCTTCCTCCACGGCGCCGACATAGGCGACCAGACTGCCTTTATCTAACGAGTAAAAGCGCTGTGCCGAGAGCTGGTCGAGCTCCGACTTCTGCTGTTGAGCGGTGTAGAGCTCTAAGTATTTGGCGGTGCCGCTGGGGGCGACAACAAAACTGAGCCAAGCCACCAACAGCGCAATACCGGTGCCGACCACTAAGGTGTAACCGAGCAGCCGCCGTTCAGAGATACCACAACTGCGCAGCACACTCATCTCGCTCTCGACATAGAGCCGGCCGAAAGTAAGCATCACCGCCATAAAGAAAGCCAGCGGCAGCGTCATCTGAATAAAGTCGGGAATGCGGTAGCCGAGAATGGCAAAAATTACCCCGGGCTCAAGATCGCCCGCCACCGCTTGGCCGAGATAGCGCACAAAGCGCCCGCTCAGCAGCACCAGCATCAGCACGGTACAGACCGCAAAGGTGTTGGCGAGCAGCTCGCGGCTGAGATAACGGAAAATAATCAAACGGTCCGACCCTTATACTTTTAATAAGCCACCCAGCAGTGCCGTCTGCACAGACACGGGCAGCGAAAAATGCTATCTTCGCCAACAGTGTGTTGCTGGCTATCGCGCCGCAGCAACTCAACCTTTCGCTGCCCCAGTGGCAGTGGTTACACCACCGAATACGGAGCCTTGTTATGCAATTTAGCGCCACTTCAGCCGCCATACTCTCCCACCGCGCCGATTCTCTCATTCTGCCGACCGGGCGACAACTTAAAGCTGAGGCGGCCGCGCTCAATGAGGCGCTGGACGGCGCCATTGAGGCACTGATTAACAGTGGCGACTTCACCGCCAAGCTCGGCAACCACTGCCTGGTGCACATACCCGGCACCACCCCCAAACGGTTGCTGCTGGTCGGATGCGACAGTGATGACGGCACCCTCGATGTGCAAGCGCGAGACAAAATTGTCGCCCTGGCGGCGCAGCAGCTGTGTGCCGGCAGCAGTAAAAAAGCGCTATGGATCAGCGGCGCACTGCCACTTGAAGAGCAGCCCGACGATCGCGCCTTGGCCGCCGCCGTCGCCCAGCAGTTCACCGCTGCCAGCTACCGCTACAACAAGCGCGGCGCCAGCAAACACCAGCCGTGCAAACTCGGCGCAGTGAGCTACTGGGCAGCTACCCGCAGCGCCGCCGCTGCGGCCAAACAGGGACTAGCCCACGGCCGCGCGGTCGGCAACGGCATGAATTTGGCCCGCGAGCTGGGCAACCTGCCGGCCAATATCTGCACCCCCAGCTACCTGGCCAAACATGCCCAAGCGCTGGCCAAGGGCCACGCCGCGCTGACCACCCAAGTGCTCAGCGAAGCGGATATGAAAAAACTGAAAATGGGCTCGCTGCTGTCGGTGAGCGCCGGCAGCGACCAGCCGGCAAAATTGATTGTGATGAACTACCAGGGCGCCAAAGGGCGCAGCAAACCAGCACCGACGGTGCTGGTCGGCAAAGCGGTCACCTTTGATACCGGCGGCATCAGCCTAAAACCCGGCGCCGGCATGGACGAGATGAAGTTTGATATGTGCGGTGGCGCCAGCGTGTTTGGCGTTATTGCGGCACTGGTCGAGCTGCAGCTGCCGGTCAATGTCATTGGCGTGGTGCCGGCGGTAGAAAATATGCCCAGCGGCGGCGCCACCAAACCCGGCGATGTGGTCACCAGTATGTCCGGACAGACCATCGAGATCCTCAACACCGACGCCGAGGGGCGGCTGATATTGTGCGATGCGCTCACCTACGCCGCGCGCTTTAAGCCCGCTGCTATCATCGACATCGCCACCCTCACCGGCGCCTGCATTATAGCGCTGGGCAGCCACGCCAGCGGCCTGATGAGCAACGACCAGAGCTTGGCCGATGCGCTGCTGGCCAGCGGCAACAACAGCGGCGACCGCTGCTGGCAGTTGCCGCTGTGGCCGGAGTACGACCAGCAGTTGAAAAGCAACTTTGCCGATGTCGCCAATATCGGCGGCCGCGAAGCCGGCACCATTACCGCTGGCTGCTTTTTGGCGCGCTTTGCCAAAGGCCAGCGCTGGGCGCACCTCGACATTGCCGGCACCGCCTGGCTGCACGGTGCCGCCAAAGGCTCTACGGGGCGCCCGGTGCCGCTGTTGATGGACTACATCGGCGCACAACTGCGCGGTTGAGCAGTGACCAGCATCTCCTTTTACAAGGTCGGCGGCGACCACGCGGCGGCGGCACTGCTGGCCTGCCAGCTCATTTTGAAAGCTAGCCAGCGCGACCAGCCTGTTCTCTGCCTGGTTGAGCGCGAGCAGCAAGCGGAAGCGCTGTCGCAACAGCTGTGGGCGGTGGAGCCGCACGCGTTTGTCGCACACGGCCGCGAGCTCCACCAGCCGGTGGCAATCACCACCGGCGACCAGCCGGGTGACCACCACGGGCTGCTGCTCAATCTCTGCGCGCAGACGCCAAGTTGGTTCAGCCGCTTTGATCGGGTTATCGAACTGATCCACAGTGAGCCACACTACCAGCAGGCCAAACGCGAACGCTTTGCCTTTTACCAGCAGCGCGGTTACCCACTCGACTACCACGACCTGTCGGCTAAATTCCCCGCCGCCAGCGGCAGCGCCAGCGCATGAGTCGCGGGCCGCGGCTGGTCACTCGCGGTGGTGCGGTAGTGCCCGGCCAGCCGTCCACCGAGCGCCACAGTGAGCCGCACAAGCAGCGCGCCAGCGATGAGATCGAGTCGCTGCTGGCGCAGCTCGAGCAGACACAGAGCGCGCTGGTCAAACAGCTGCGCGATACCGCTGCCTCAGCGCAAGCCGCTGCCCCGCCACCCCCCCACAGCGCGCCGGCAGGGGTTAAAACCAGCGACAAATTACAGATACCGGCGCTGTCCAAGTCGGTGCTGCACGAGATCAACCGGCAGCTGCGCGACATGCAGAAGTTTGCCGAATCCCAACACCAGCTGTTCTCCGGCCAACCGAGCGTCGACGCGCTCAGCCAAGACCACCTCAACGTTGTCATCGACAAAGTGGTGGAGCGCTATCTACCGGGGCTGCGCCGCCTGCTGCGCGAGAAAATTGCCGACGCCGTCGAGCTCGAGCGCCAGCGTCTGGCGGCGGAAAAACCGCGCCGTTAAGCGCCGCACAATTCGCTGCTGGCCGCCCCGCTGCCCACGCTCTATAATCGACGGCCGCCACACCCACAGCCCAGATTGCAGGATTCAACACCCATGGATAAAACCTTCCAACCCGAGCAGATAGAGCAAAAATGGTATCAGCACTGGGAGCAGCGCGGCTATTTTGCCCCGGCACAGGAGAGTGGCGACCCCAACCAAGCATTCTCGATTGTCATTCCGCCGCCCAACGTCACCGGTAGCTTGCACATGGGCCACGCCCTGCAACACAGTATTATGGACGCGCTGACCCGCTATCAGCGCATGCAGGGCAAAAACACCCTCTGGCAGGTCGGCACCGACCACGCCGGTATCGCCACGCAGATGGTGGTTGAACGCAAACTGGCCGCCGACGGCGAACCGAGCCGTGAGCAGTTAGGCCGCGAGAACTTTGTCGACAAAATTTGGCAGTGGAAAGAGCAGTCGGGTGGCACTATCACCCGACAGATGCGCCGCCTCGGCAACTCGGTCGACTGGCAGAGCGAGCGCTTCACCATGGATGACGGCTTCTACAAGGCGGTCCAAGAGGTGTTTGTAAAGCTCTATGAGGACGGGCTGATCTACCGCGGCAAACGGCTAGTTAACTGGGACCCCAAACTGCACACCGCGATCTCTGATCTTGAGGTAGAGAACCGCGAAGTGAAAGGCAAAATGTGGCATATCCGCTACCCGCTGGCCGATGGTGCCACCACCGCCGCTGGTGATACCTATATCGTCGTCGCCACCACCCGCCCGGAGACGTTGCTCGGCGATACCGGCGTGGCCGTCAACCCCGACGATCCGCGCTACCAGAGCCTCATCGGCAAATTTGTTGAGCTGCCGCTGGTCGGCCGGCGCATTCCCATTGTCGCCGATCAACACGCCAACATGGAGAAGGGCACCGGCTGCGTAAAGATTACCCCAGCCCACGACTTTAACGACTACGAGGTCGGCCAGCGCCACCAGCTGCCGATGATCAACATCCTCACCTTCAATGGCGACATCCGCCAGCAAGCTGAGTGCCTCAACAGCGATGGCAGCGAAAACCGCCAACTCGACGCCACGCTGCCAGAGCACTACCGCGGCCTGGAGCGCTTTGCGGCGCGCCGCGAGATCGTCGCAGAGATCGAGGCACTCGGGCTACTGGTGGCTATCGAAGAGAACCAGATGACTATCCCCTACGGCGACCGCGGCGGTGTAGTGATCGAGCCGATGCTCACCAACCAGTGGTATGTCGACGCCAAAACACTGGCTAAACCGGCCATCGCCGCGGTCGAGAGCGGCCAGATTGAGTTTGTCCCCAAGCAGTACGAGAACATGTACTTCGCCTGGATGCGCGACATTCAAGACTGGTGTATCTCGCGCCAACTCTGGTGGGGCCATCGCATTCCGGCCTGGTACGACGACAGCGGCGCAGTTTATGTCGGCCGCAGCGAGGAGGAGGTGCGCGCCCGCCACCAACTCGGCGACCGCCCGCTCAGCCAAGACAACGATGTGCTCGACACCTGGTTCTCCTCGGCGCTGTGGACCTTCGCTACCCAGGGCTGGCCCGAGCAGACTCCGCGGTTGGCGACCTTCCACCCCACCGATGTGCTAGTCACCGGCTTTGACATTATCTTTTTCTGGGTGGCGCGCATGGCGATGATGACCATGCACTTTATTAAAGATGACAACGGCCAACCGCAGGTGCCGTTCAAAAAGGTCTATGTGCACGGCCTGATCCGCGACGAACAAGGGCAGAAGATGTCCAAATCCAAGGGCAATGTGATTGACCCGCTGGATATGATCGACGGCATTGAGCTGGCGCCGCTGCTCGAAAAGCGCACCGGCAACATGATGCAACCGCAGCAGGCGGAAAAAATTCGCCAGCGCACCGAGAAGCAGTTCCCCAACGGCATTGAGGCCCACGGCGCCGATGCTGTGCGCTTTACCCTGTGTGCGTTGACCTCCACCGGGCGCGACATCAACTGGGATATGAAGCGGCTCGAAGGCTATCGCAACTTCTGCAATAAAATTTGGAACGCCGCCCGCTATGTGCTGATGAACACCGCCGAGCACCCCTGCAGCCAAGACGACAGCAACGCCTACCAACTCAGTTTGGCCGACCGTTGGATCATCTCGCGGCTGCAGCGCACCGAACAAGAGGTGGTGCGGGCGCTCGACAGCTACCGCTTTGACCTCGCCGCGCAAGCGCTCTACGAGTTCACTTGGAACGAGTACTGCGACTGGTATCTGGAGCTGTCCAAACCGGTTCTGTGGGACGACCACAGCTCCGCTGAGCTGCAGCTGGGCACCCGCCGCACCTTGGTGCGGGTGCTCGAGGCGCTGCTGCGCCTGGCCCATCCATTGATGCCGTTCATCACCGAAGAGATCTGGCAGAGTATTGCCCCACTGGCCGGCAAGCAGGGCGATACCATCATGCTACAGCCCTACCCCAGCGCCGATCAGCAGCTGATCGACAGCGCCGCCGAAGCCGATATTCAGTGGGTGCAAAATGTTGTGCTCGGAGTACGCACCATTCGCGGCGAAATGAACATCTCGCCCGGCAAACACCTACAGTTGCTATTGCTCAACGGCTCGGCCAGCGACCAGCAGCGGCTGCAAGAGAACCGCCAGTTTTTGTGCAAGTTGGCCAATCTCGAGTCGATCAGCTGGCTCGACAGAGAAGCCGATGCGCCGTTGTGCGCCACCGCGCTGGCCGGCGAGCTGCAGATACTGGTGCCGATGGCTGGGCTGATCGATGTCGGCGCCGAGCTGGCGCGACTCGACCGCGAAATAGAAAAACTCGACAAGCAGGCCCAACAGCTGGCCGGCAAATTGAGCAACGCAAAGTTTGTCGACAACGCCCCCGCCGAGGTGGTGGCCAAAGAGCGTGCCAAACTGGCCGACTACCAGGCCTCGCTAGCGCACTATCAAGCGCAGCGCAGCCGCATCGCCGAGCTGGGTTGAGTCGCGGTGGCAGAGAGTCCGGTACCGTCGTCACGCGCCACCCTCAACCCCCAGCAGCGCCAAGCGGTCCGTTATATCGACGGGCCGCTGCTAGTGCTGGCCGGTGCCGGCAGCGGCAAAACCAGCGTCATCACGCGCAAAATCGCCTACCTCATTGAGCAGTGCGATATCCCCGCGCGCAATATCGCCGCCGTAACCTTTACCAACAAAGCGGCCCGCGAGATGAAAGAGCGAGTCGCTAAGCTGGTCTCTGGCGCCCAGGCCAAAGGTCTGATTGTCTCCACCTTTCACACCTTGGGGCTAAATATTATTCGCCGCGAGCTGAAAACCCTCGGCTACAAACCCGGCTTTTCTATTCTCGACCAGGAGGACTGCCGCAAAATTCTCAAAGAGTTGATGATTCGCCACAGCCAGCTCGAAGAGGAGCTGCTCGACACCGTGCAGAACACCATATCCAACTGGAAGAATAACCTCACCGAGCCGGCGGCGGCGCTCTCCACGGCCTCCAGTGTCGGCGAACAGCATATCGCCTCGCTCTACCAGCGCTACCAACACTCGCTGCGCTGCTACAACGCCGTCGATTTTGACGACTTGATCACCGCGCCGGCACTGCTGCTGCGCAACGACAGCGCGGCGTTGGCGCGCTGGCGCAAACGCATTCGCTACCTATTGGTCGACGAGTATCAAGACACCAACTTGGCGCAATACGAGCTGGTCAAGCTGCTGGTCAGCGAGCGTCAGGCGCTCACCGTGGTCGGCGACGACGATCAGTCGATCTACGCCTGGCGCGGCGCCCGGCCCGAGAATCTCGAGCAGCTGCAGAGCGACTTCCCGGCACTGCAAGTGATCAAACTCGAGCAGAACTACCGCTCCACCGGACGCATTTTGCGCGCCGCCAACACCCTCATCGACAACAACCCCCACCTGTTTAAAAAGTCGCTGTGGAGCGAGCTCGGCCCCGGCGACCCGCTGCGGCTGATCTACACCGATAACGAAGACGCCGAGTGCGAGCGGGTGGTCAACGAAATTATCGACATGCGCCTCAAACGGCGCTGCCACTACCGCGACTTTGCCGTGCTCTACCGCGGCAACTACCAGGCGCGGCTGCTCGAGTTAAAACTCCAGCAGCAGCACATCCCCTACCAGATCACCGGCGGCCAGTCGTTTTTTGCCAAGACCGAGATCAAAGACGTCATGGCCTATCTGCGGCTGCTAACCAACAGCAGTGACGACAACGCCCTGCTGCGCATCATCAACACCCCGCGCCGCCAGATCGGCCCCACCACGCTGGAGAAGCTTGGCGAATACGCCAACCAGCGCGAGATTGGCCTCTACCCGGCGATCGACGAGCTCGGCCTCGCCGCACAGCTGCCGGCCGCCAATCTGGCGCGACTGACCAGCTTTAAAGCGTGGCTCGACAGCGCTCGCCGCGCCGCGTTTGGCCCGCAGCCGATGGCGGCGGTGCGCGAGCTTTTGGAAGATATCGACTACCTCGGCTGGCTTCACCAGAACGCCAGCAGCAGCAAAGTGGCAGAGAAGCGCTGGGAGAACGTCAACTTGCTGCTCAGCCAGCTGCAACAGGTGATCGAGGGCGACAGCGATGAGCTGTTTGGCGAAGAGATCAGCGAAGATCTACAAGACGGCGACAGCAAACTCGAAAAAGCCGTGGCAAAACTGGTGTTGCGCGACATGCTCGACCGCCAAGAAGAAGATGCCCAAGACGACAAGGTGCAGCTACTCACCCTGCACGCCGCCAAAGGGCTGGAGTTTCCCCATGTCTTTTTAATCGGCATGGAAGAGGAGATCCTGCCGCACCGCAGCAGCATCGAGCAAGATAGTATTGAGGAGGAGCGCCGCCTCGCCTACGTCGGCATCACCCGCGCTCAGCGCACCCTGTCGATGACCTGCGCCAAGTCGCGCACCCAGTTTGGCGAAACCGTCAAACCCGAGCCGAGCCGGTTTATCGCCGAGCTGCCGCAAGGCGATCTGACCATTATTGGCAACCATGTTGAGTCCAGCCCCGAGCGCCAGCGCGAGACTGCAGAGCAGTCGCTCGATGCGCTAAAATCGCTATTTGCCTGAGCGCAAGCGCCGAAAAACAGCTTTTACTGAGCGGCATCAATACCCGCTGGGTGGCGTGTTATATTGCTATTTAGCACATTTATTGAGCGCCGAGGGAGAGCCCCTGCATGAACATTAAACGCCTGCACCATGTCGCCTACCGCTGTAACGATGCCAAACAGACGGTGGAGTTTTACCAGCGCCATCTGGGTATGGACTTTGTCTTGGCGATCGCCGAAGACCGGGTGCCCTCGACCAAAGCCCCCGATCCCTATATGCACATCTTCCTCGACGCTGGCATGGGCAATGTGCTGGCTTTTTTTGAGCTGCCCAATTCACCGCAGATGGATCGCGACCGCAACACTCCAGAGTGGGTTCAGCATATCGCCATGGAGCTTGAGACTATGGACGAGCTGCTCGCCGCTAAGGCGTCACTAGAAGAGGCCGGTATAGAAGTGCTGGGCCCGACCGACCACGCCATCTTTAAGTCGATCTACTTTCACGACCCCAACGGCCACCGTTTAGAACTTGCCACCAACACAGCCAGCGCCGAAGATATGCAGCGCCTCCACGAGGTGGCGCCGGCGATGCTAGAAGAGTGGAGTCGCACCAAAAAAGCACCGCGCCACGCCGCCTGGCTACACCAACGCGAATTTAGCTAAATACCGCACCGATCAAGGACCCCACCATGCTCAACGAGACTCACGACCCGGCGCTGCGCAGCTGGGTGGCTAGCGCCAACTTAGAGAACTGCGACTTTCCCATTCAAAACCTGCCGTTCGCCGTGATTCGCCGCACCGCTAGCAGCGAGCCGTGGCGAGGTGGGGTTGCGATTGGCGATCAAGTCGTCGACATGGCGGCAGTGACCGCGGCGCAACTGTTTGCGGGCCGCGCCGCCGAGGCTGCGGCACTGGCCGCCCAGCCAACCCTCAATGCACTGATGGCTGCCGGCCCCGAGCTCTGGTCGGCGCTGCGCTTGGCACTGTCACGGGCACTGCGCGAGAGTGCTGCCGAGCAGAGCGCACTAGCGCCCCTGCTCATTGCCCAAGCCGAGCTCGACTATGCACTGCCCTGCACCATTGGCGACTACACCGACTTCTACAGCTCAATTCATCACGCCACTGCGGTGGGCCTGCTGTTTCGCCCCGACAACCCGCTGCTGCCCAACTACAAGTGGGTGCCGATCGGCTACCACGGTCGCTCGTCCAGTATCGATGTATCCGGCCAAACCTTCCGCCGCCCCAATGGTCAGACCAAAGCTGCCGATGCCGATGCGCCGACGCTGGGGCCGTGTAAGCGGCTCGACCACGAACTGGAGATGGGTGTCTTTATCGGTACCGGTAACACCCTCGGTGAGCCAATCAGCATTGATGACGCCGAGCAGCATGTGTTCGGTCTCTGTCTGTTCAACGACTGGTCGGCGCGCGACATTCAGGCCTGGGAGTACCAGCCGCTCGGCCCCTTCCTTGCCAAAAACTTTGCCTCAACGGTGTCGCCTTGGATCGTTACCCAAGAGGCGCTGGCGCCATTTCGGGTCCCCTTTACCCGCGCCAGTGACGACCCACAACCACTACCCTACTTGAGCTCGGCGGCCAACAGCGCCCACGGCAATTACTCAGTAGAGCTAGAGGTACAACTGCAGACCGCCAAGATGGCCAGTGCCGGAGAGCCGGCCACTACACTGAGCCGCTCTAACTTCCGCCACTCTTACTGGACAGTGGCACAGATGATCGCCCACCACACCGTCAACGGCTGCAATCTGCGCCCCGGCGATCTGCTCGGCAGCGGCACCCAATCGGGCCCCACTCACCCAGAGGCCGGTTCGCTGCTAGAGCTGACCCGCGGTGGCAAACAGCCCATCACCCTTCCCAACGGCGAGCAGCGCCTGTTTATTGAAGATGGCGACACCCTGGTGCTCACCGGTTACTGCCAGGTCGACGGCGCGCGCCGTATCGGTTTTGGCGAGGTGCGCAGCACCGTGCTGCCGGCACCGCCTGTAAACTAACCGACCGGCTCAAACTGTCGATAGGAGTTGCACAATGCTGACACTGCACGGTTACTTCCGCTCTTCGGCCGCCTACCGGGTTCGCATTGCCCTGCAACTAAAAGGGATCGCCTACCAGAGCGCGGCTGTCAATCTGCTCGCCGGCGAGCAGCGCAGCGCCGCTTACTTGGCTCGCAACCCGCAGGGTTTGCTGCCGGCACTGGAGCTGGCCGATGGCGAAATAATCAGCCAATCGCCAGCGATACTGGAGTACCTAGATGAGCAGTGGCCGACCCCGCCGCTGCTGCCCAGCCAACCACTCGCCCGCGCCCGCGCCCGCGCGCTGGCCGCGGCGATCGGCTGCGATACCCATCCGCTCAACAACCTGCGCGTACTCAACTACCTGACCGGCCAGCTGGGGGTCGATCAAGCCGCTAAAACCAGCTGGTACCACCACTGGATCGCCACCACCTTCGCCGCCATCGACGGTCAACTCGGCAGCGCCGAGTTCGCCGCTGGCGATCAGCCGGGATTAGTCGATTGCTATCTGGTACCGCAGGTATACAACGCCCTGCGCTTTGATCAGCCAATGGGTGCATACCCCAACATCAACCGCATCTATGCCAACTGCGGCCAACATCCAGCCTTTATAGCCGCCGCACCCGAGCAGCAGCCAGACGCGCCAGCTGCTTGACTGTTCGCCGCCGCTAATGCCGCCGGCCGAGCGCGACGGCGAACAACTGCACACTCCCAGCTAGCGCCGCCAGTGCCACCAGCACCACCGCTGTATAGCCGAGCTGGCCGCTCAACAGCGCGCCGGGCTCAGGCTGCACCTGCAGGCTCTGCTAGGGCAACCAGCCGCTCGTTAACAGCTCCACACCACTACACAGTGCCAGCGGCAGCGCCAAGCCGCCGATACCGTAGCGGCCAGCGCGCAGGCCGAGCCACCAGCGACTGCACCCACCGCGATCGCCGCCTTCACCGCCAACAGCCAGCGCCCCGCCCGCCGCCAATTGGCACGGCCGAGCCAAACCAGTGAGGCGAGCGCGGCTACTGCAAAGCCTGCCATCACCAGCGAGCCTATCGACCCCGCTCTGTCACCCAGCGCAAATGGCTCAGCGACAGTCGCCACCAGTAGCGGCAGCAACAAAAATCCGCTGACCGCCGCTACCGAGATCAGCACTGCGGCGAAGGTGCTCTGTTGCGGCGTTGCCACCATCAGCTAACCAGGTTGGCGAACTGCTCGCGGAGCAGATTCTTCTGTACTTTACCCATCGTGTTGCGCGGCAGCTGGTCGACAAAGACTACCCGTTTGGGCACCTTGAAGGCCGATATCTGCTGTTTTAGCGCAGCGATAATGGTCGCTTCGTCGGTCGCCTCAGCGTCTCCGACCACAACGGCGACTACCGCCTCGCCAAAGTCGGCGTGGGCTACCCCGATCACTGCCGATTCGCTGACACCGGGCAGCTCGTCGACCAATAGTTCGATCTCTTTCGGGTAGATGTTGAGCCCACCGCTGATCACCATATCTTTGGCGCGACCGACGATGCTAACATAGCCGTCTTCGCTAATTTGGCCCTTGTCGCCAGTGTTAAAGAAACCGTCGGCGGTGAAATCTTCGGCGGTTTTTTGCGGCATTTTCCAATAGCCCTGAAAGACATTTTCGCCGCGCACCTGCAGGTTGCCGATCTCTCCGACCGCCAGGGGTTGGTCGCTATCATCGGTAATACGCACCTCTACCCCCGGCAGCGGCAAGCCAACGGTGCCGGCTCGGCGCTCACCTTGCAGGGGGTTTGAGGTATTCATGTTGGTTTCGGTCATGCCGTAGCGCTCGAGAATACGGTGGCCGGTGCGCTGTTCAAAGTCGTTGAACGTCTCTACCAACAGTGGCGCCGAACCGGAGATAAACAGCCGCATATTAGCGACATGCGCGTCTCCAAACGACGGCTCTGCGAGTAGCCGCGTGTAATAGGTGGGCACCCCCATCATTACCGTAGCAGACGGCAGCGCTGTCATCACCTCGGCCAAGTTAAAGCCCGCCAGCCAGCGCATACTAGCGCCACTGAGGAAAACGCAACCAAGTGCGACAAACAGACCGTGGACGTGGAAAATGGGCAGCGCGTGCAACAGCACATCCTGTTCGCTAAAGCCCCAGCAGTCGACCAATGAGGCGGCATTGCTGCGCAAGTTTTCATGGCTGAGCATAATCCCTTTCGGCTGGCCGGTAGTCCCCGACGAGTAGAGCAGCGCGGCCAGTGCATCGCCCGGCAGGGCAACAACCGGATGGGGCTCTGACACCTGGGCGAGCTGGTCGCTCAGCGTACCACTGCCATCGCTGTTAAGTGTTAGCAGCGTTGTCACCCCGGCCTCGGCACAGAGCGGATCTAGCAGCGCGAGATCGCGGCTATCGCAGACCATCAGCGACGGCTCAGCATTGGTTAAGAAGTAAGCCAACTCCTGCTCTTTATAACCAGTGTTAAGCGGGTGAAAGACGAACCCGCCGCGCAGACAGCCGAGATAGAGCGCCAGTGCCGAGAGCGATTTTTCCACCTGCACCGAAACGCGATCGCCACAGACCAAACCGTGTGCAGCCAGACAGCTGGCCATACGCCCGGCCAATTGGTCGAGCTCAGTAAAACTGAGCTGTTGGCCGTCAGCGGTGGTCAGTGCTGGGGCATCGCCGCGGCGCTGAAAGACCGCCTGAAAGTGTGCATAGAGATTGCCGTTAACCATAGCGGGCTCCGAAAATTGTTTACGTTTATAGAACTGCGCGGACCAGGTAAAAGAGCAGCGAGGGCGCCAGTAGGCAGCCGACCCCGGTGTAGAAGGTGGCGGTCATCGCCCCATAGGGGACCAGTTTCGGGTCGGTGGCGGCCAAGCCGCCGGCAACACCGCTGGTGGTACCCATCAGACCACCGTAGACCATTGCCGCGTAGGGGTTGTTGAGACCAATCAGTTTGGCCACCAACGGTGTGCCAATCATCACCAGTACCGATTTGACCAGTCCGGCGCCGACACTCAACGCAATCACTTCAGAGCTCGCCCCCAGCGCTGTACCGGTTACTGGGCCAACAATGTAGGTGGCTGCTCCGGCACCGATGGTGGAAATTGACACCGCATCACGGTAACCAAATGCCAAAGCTACCGCTGCACCAACCAGGAAAGAGAGCACCACACCGATCACCACCGATGCCGCACCGGCCCAACCCGCCTCTCTCAAGGCGCGCGTGTCGGCACCAAAGGCGGTGGCGACTATGGCAAAGTCACGCAGCATCGCGCCGCCCATCAGCGCCACGCCACTGAACAGTGAGATATCGGCAAGACCACGGTTACCGCCACTGTAAAGGCCGCCAAAGTAGGCCAACAGCAGCCCCAGCGCGATCGCCACTGCCGAACCGTGGATCACCCCACGGCTTAACTTATCCGACACCCAGTAGGAGAACGCCGTCACCACCCCGACCAGCAAGAAGGCGCTGATCAAGCCATTTTTAGTTACCGTTAACGCCAGAGTCTCCATTACTGTTCTCCCTCTAACTGCCCAGCGCGGCGCGCCAAGTGTGTAAACAGCGGGATCAGTGCAAAGCTCACCACCACTGCCAAGACACCGGCGACCAGCGCCAACCAGCCGCTCTCAATGGCACCGACGACATTCTGTTTAGCCGCCATCGCGACCACAATAGGGATATACATCGCGCTCCAAAACAGAATGCCCGATTGGCTGGCCGCACTCAGCTGCCAGCGCTCAGCGCGCAGGCTAGTGACAAAGAGCAGCAGCAACATGGCAATGCCGACTCCGCCAACATTGGCCTGAATACCTAAAAGCTGGCCGATTAAATCGCCCGCCAAACTGCCCGCCAACAGACAGAACGCCAGTAGTGCTACGCCGTAGATAACCATAACTTACCTCTCTTGTTGTTACTGCAGTGCCCTAGCTGTGGCTGCCACGCGGCTACTGGCGCCGTTTGTTCCCTTCAAGTTGCTTGATAAAACTCTTCTCGGTAGCAATGTGGTGGTCGCTGACAAAAGCCTCGTGATTGCTCTCAACGGCATCCAACCGATAGCGGTAGTTAACCATCACTCCGAGTGACTGCGCGCGCCCCTTAACCGAGGTGTCGCCGGATACGTTGACCTGCTCAAGCGCAGCGCCATTACGGAGATGGAAGCGCGCCACCGCATCGAGCGGTTGCTGGCCGCGCTTGGCGCGGTAGAGATAGTGAGCGGCGAGCCGCTCAACCAACTGCTGCCCATTGCTCTGCTCAAGCCGCTGCCAGGCCGCGCCCGGGTCGCCGCCATCGGCTAGCGCGTCAAGCAGTGCCACTAGCGCTTCGCTGTGCTCGCCACTGGGTTCGATTACCTCACGGTTCTTTTGCAGCCAGTTGACCAGCCCAGGTATGGGCGATAGCGTGGCAAATTGGCTCAAATTGGGTAGGTCGCGCTGCAGCTCCAAGACCACCTGTTTAATCAGAAAATTGCCCAGCGACACCCCTTTGAGGCCGCGCTGACAGTCGCTGATGGAGTAGAAAATGGCCGTGTCGGCACTGCTCTGAGCACTCTCATCGACCGCCTCTTCAAGCAGTTTTTGCACCGAAGTGGCCATACCGCGGCAGAGCGCTACCTGGACAAAAATCAGTGGCTCGTCGGGCATCGCAGGGTGAAAAAACGCAAAGCAGCGGCGGTCGCCAGCCAGCCGACGGCGCAAATCAGCCCAGCCGTGCATGGCGTGCACGGCTTCATAGGCCATTAATTTTTCTAAAATATGCGCCGGTGTCCGCCAGTCGATGGCGGTCAACTGCAAAAACCCGCGGTTAAACCACGAGCCGAGCAGATGGCGTAGGTCACTGTCGACCTCACCGAGGTGGGGTTTTGCTGCCAGAGATTGCAGTAGCTGGGCGCGCAGGTTGACCAGCGTCTGAGTGCCGTCGGGGGCCATATTAATGCGCCGAAATAGCTCTTGGCGCGGCGCTTCAGTAGCGCGGTTGAGCGCTGCCCGCGCAGCCGCTGTAGGGCGGCTTTGATAGGTATCGATCGCCTCGGCTAGCGCCTGCTGATCAACGCCATAACGCGCCACCAGCAGCTCAAAAAAGGCGTCGCACTGGTTGCTGTCAAATTCTTTGCAGCGCTCTACCACAGTGCTGGCAATGGCGGTACCGAGCGCCTCGCCGCGACTCGACAATAGCCGGTCGCAGAGCTGCTCGAGCGTCAGCGCAGTTTTGCCGTCGCTGCTAATCCAGCCGCGACTGCGAAGCAGATCGCGCCCCGCCGCTGTCACCGAGCTCAACCAACGGTCTAACATCTTATAGACCCAGCGCCGGCGAGTGGCGGTCAATGGTGTAGCGGGCGACCTGTTCGTAGGCATAGCCGAGCTGCAGTGTGGCAAAATCGGCAAACCGCGGCCCAATAATTTGCAGCCCCATCGGCAAACCGTCGCGGCCAAAACCCGCCGGCACATTGAGTACCGGACAGCCACTCAAGGTACCCGGGACAACCACTTCCATCCAGCGATGATAGCTGTCCATGCTGCGCCCGGCGATCTCTTTGGGCCAGTGCACAGCGGCATCAAACGGAAACACTTGCGCGGTTGGCAGCAGTAAAAAGTCGTAGCGCTCAAACGCTTTAACCACCGCGGCGTAAAATTTCGCCCGCGCCAGCGAGGCGTTAAATACATCCTGCGCTGTCAGCGCCAGCCCCCCTTCTACCTCCCAGATCGCCTCGGGCTTCATCAGTGCGCGCCGCGCTGGGTCGGCATAGTTGGCCGCCTGGGTTGAGCGCACTATCCAGTGGCGGAAGGTCAGCCAGGTCTGCCATAGCTCGGCCATCGAGTAGTTCAGCGTGGCCGGCTCAACCTCTGCACCAAGCGTCTGAAAATGGCCGAGCGCCCGCTCACAGAGCGACAACACCCCCTCTTCCATCGGCAGATAGCCGTCAAAATCTCCCAGCCAACCGAGCCGTGTTCCCTGCCAATCACGCGCCAGCGGGGCGCTGAACTCGGCACTGTCGCCGGGCACGGTATTGGGAAATTGCGCTGCCGGCCCCGCCATGGTGGCCATCAACTGCGCGGTGTCACTGACATTGCGAGCCATCGGCCCGTTGGTTGGCAGCTGCTCGAGAAACATCGGCGCAAACGGCACCCGGCCCGGCGAGGGCCGGAAGCCAATCACATTGTTAAAGCCGGCCGGATTGCGCAGTGAGCCCATCATGTCACTGCCATCGGCGACCGGCACCATGCGCAGCGCCAGTGCCGCCGCCGCGCCGCCACTGCTGCCACCAGCGGTGCTGAAGGCGTCCCAGGCGTTGAGTGTGGCGCCAAATACCGAGTTATAGCTCTGCGAGCCCAAACCAAATTCTGGGGTGTTGGTCTTGCCGATAAATATCGCCCCAGCGGCGCGAATACGGGCAATGTGCAGGGCGTCGGCCGAGGCCAGATTGTCGCGGTAGAGCGGTGAGCCTTTGCTGGTGACAAAACCGCGGGCATCGGCGAGATCTTTCACTGCATGGGGGAAGCCGTGCATCCAGCCGCGGTAGCGCCCGGTCGCCAACTCTTGATCGGCCTGCACTGCCTGCGCCAGCAACTGCTCAGAGTCGGCCCGCGCCACAATGGCGTTAAAAGTGCCATTGAGACGGTCGATCTGAGCGAGATAACTGCTCATCACCTCGACGCACGACAGCTGTTTCGACTTAATCGCCGCAGAGAGCTGCTGCGCGCTCAGTGCGACAATCTCATCGCCAGAGCGTGGCGGCGGTGCTGAGCAGGCTGTGACCGCCAGGCCGGTGGCACTGGCCAGGGCCGGCAGCGCCAAGCTACCCTGTAAAAAACGGCGACGACTCAGCTGACTGATGTGCTGCCGGTGGTTGTCTAAATCGATTGGTTCCACACCATTCTCCTAACAACTTCAAGTGTGTCTATTAGTTTGCAGAACAGCGCAAAGAAGTACCCTCCATTAAGACGCAGCCGCTGCTCAATAGCAGCAAGCTGCCGCTAACAGAGATTTTCTTCGAGCTCGTTTATTCAGACTCAACCACTTTTGGTCGCGCTTTTAAGCGGTGAGCTGGCACAACACCCGAGATTTACCGTCGCCATACCTATTCACCAAGGGCTGTTTTAAAGTAGAAACGAGCCTAACGCACTAGGATCCGCGACAGTGCGATAAAAAAATCTCTTTTGGGTCATAACTGTAGCGACAGTTCGTCAATCCAGCGCTTCTGGAAGTCGACTTGTTTCTGGCACGGCTGTTGCAAAGTAAAAAATTCCAACTCCGGGTCTTCGACAAGCCGCTCGCCGCTGAGAGTCTCCAAAATTGCCTGACCGCAAAACGGCACATAAGCCTCGGCATAGCCCCCCTCGTGAATCACTGCAAGGCGGCCATCGCAAAGCTGTTCGGCAGCGGCCATTACCTTTGCAGTCATCGCTCGATAACTGTCACTGTGCAGCAACTGGCGCGCCAGGGGGTCGACCGCATTGGCATCCAAACCACTGGCCACAATGATCAACTCAGGGTCGTAGTCGTGCAGTGCCGGCAACACTACTTTATCCATGGCGTAGAGATAAGCCTCATGACCACAGCCGGCCGGCAGCGGAATATTGAGGTTATAACCTAGTCCCTCGCCCTCGCCGCGATCCTCAGCACCGCTGTACCCAGGAGGGAAGCAGCGATCTTGGTGCAGCGAGACTGTCAATACATCGCTGCGATCATAAAAAATTGCCTGCGTTCCGTTGCCATGGTGGACATCCCAATCCAAAACCGCCACTCTTTTCAGACCATAGCGCTGCTTGGCCGCTTCAATGGCAATGGGAATGTTGGCCAACAAACAGAAGCCCATAGCGCTCTCAGCTAAGCAGTGATGACCAGCTGGCCGGCACAGCGCATAGCTATTCTTTGCTTTTGCCGCCATCACAGTATCGACAGCCGCTATCGCCAACCCGGCCGAGAGTGCGGCGATTTCAAAGCCACCAGCAGAAAACGGCGCAAATAGACCAAGCTCGCCACCGCCGGCATCACTGAGCGCTTTGAACTCGTCAATATATTTTGCTGGGTGGACTGCCAACAGCTGCTCACGACTGGCTGCTGCTGCCGAGCTCACCTTCAACGTTTGGTTGAGCCCGGAGGCATTAACCAAATTCACCAACCGCCGCTTGGAAGCTGGCGTATCTGCGCCATAACTCCCCGAGGGCGGCTCAACCCAACCGCCGATAGGCATAAACAGTGCCTGCACACCCGTGCTGTGCCAAAAGGTCTTCTCATCGGTATATAAATAAGTGGTCATTTTAAATCTCCCATCACTGCTGTGCTTGATAGACCAACTGTCCGTTGAAGAATGTCTTGGCTATCTGGATATCCCCGATACGCTCTACAGGTAGCTCAGTAATATTCTCTTGCAAGAGGATAAGATCGGCATTTTTACCGACCTCAAGAGATCCAGAGCGGTCCGCTATGCCCAGCGCCCTTGCACCATCGATGGTGTAGATTTTCAACGCCTCATCTAAACGCAGCGCCTGCTCCTCCCAGAGCGCACCGGGGTAGTGACCAAAAGGATCGCGACGAGTAATCAACGCTTCAATACTCGGCCACGGGTTCATATCGGGTACGGCCGAAGGCCAATCAGAACCCGCCAACATAGGTGCGCCGGCATCCAAGAGCAGTCTTGCCGGCCAAATTTTCTCGTTGCGCGGCGCAGGGACAGCCCCGAGGATAGAATCCATAATGGGTGACGGAAACCAGATATAGGGGTTAAAGCCGGCCACGACATCGAGCTCTGCAAAGCGCGCAATATCATCGGGGTGAATAAACTCGGCGTGCGCTAACTCGTGGCGCAAACCTGAAAAGCCATTCTGTTTGCGCGCTTGTTCAATGGCATCTAACGCCACTCGGATAGAACGGTCGCCAGCCGCATGAATTTTTACCGTGAAGCCCGCTTTGTCATAGGCCGTAACGGTGTCGGCTAAGTGCTGCGGCTCGACATGTAGCTGCCCATAATTGGGCTCATGCTCGCCGTGCTCGGGGACATAGGGGTCGAGCATGGCGGCTGTTCTTGACGCCGTAGGCACGCCATCCAGAAAGATTTTGATGCCCGAGGAGTGAACGTTGGCTGAGCGGTAGCGGTCACGCATGGCAATATATTGCGAGACCTCTGGCAATGGGTCGCTCTTTGACGGTCTGGGCACCAATAGCGATAGACCGATGTGAGCAGTCAGCTTGCCCTGCTGATCTAATGTAAAAAACGCCTCGGATTCAGCAGATTCAGCGCTGGCGTCTTTGATCCCGGTAATACCAAAACCATTGGCCCGTTTAACGGCTTCATGAGCAGCTGCCAATTGTTGCGCTTGGGTATAAGCAGGAAACTTTTCTCGAATCAACGGAAACGATTCGTAGAGTACACCGTTGAGCTCGCCCTGCGCCGTTTTCAAGAAGGTCATACCCTCGGGTGCGACTGTCTGCTCATCGATGCCCATCAACGACAGCGCCCTAGAATTGACCCAAGCGTTGTGGCCAGAGTCATCGGTCAACACCACCGCTTTATCGGCCGATACCTCGTCAAGCTGTCGGCGCGGTGACTGCATAGGGAAATCGACAAAAAAGTTACTTGTCCACTGGCCGCCACTCAGCCACAGCTGGTCAGGGCTCATCTTTTCAACACAGCCTTTAATGGTGGCAAAGACTTGCTCAGGGCCTGCCTCAAAGGGAAAATTACACTCGAACAGCTCTTTTATGCCGCCCAATACCGGGTGTGAATGGCCATCGTTAATGCCTGGCATTAAGGTGTTGCCGGCACCGTCAATCTGCTCGGTAGCGCTGCCGATAAACTGTTTTATCTCTTCACGGTTTCCAATTGCGATAATCTTGCCATCTCTCATGGCAATGGCGCTCGCCTCTGGCTGCTGCGGGTTCATGGTCAGAATGTGTGCGTTGAGCACCACCCAATCGGCAGGCTCTAAACTCTGTTGACTACAGCCGCCGAGCACTGTCAGCAGCGCGGCAACTAGTAGGCTTTTCTTGGTTTTCATACACTTCTCCATACTGTCTGTTTAATTATTAGACCTTTAAAACTAAAACCAAATGGCCACAAACACTGTCGCATTTGTGGCCATTGGTGTAACACTTTGTTACCTGCGTTTAGAAGTTGTAGTTGAGGGTGACTCCGAAAGTGCGCGGCATACCAACACTGCGCACGTATGGCCCGTTGCCACCTGTGTAGGCGGCTGGGAAGTAATACTCATCGGTAATATTGCGTGCCCACAACAGCGCACTCCAGTTGCCGTCAGCTGAAGACAAACCTATACGAGCATTGGCAACCCAATAGGCATCGGTGGCATCCGTGGGCTGTGAACCACCGGTGGTTGAGTCTTGATAGACATAGTCGCCGGCTACACGCATCACCATGCCGCTAGCTAAACTCCACTCATATTGCGCTAACAAATTGTATGACCACTCTGGCGACTGCGCCAACTCGAGTCCTGAAGCGTCAAAACGGACCACACCAGAACCATCGGGAGTCCACGATGATTCGGCACCGTCGATGGCCATCCAGTCTGTAATTTCAGTATCCAACCAGGCTATACCGGCATTAATCATCCAACCCTCTGCCGGTGACCACTGCATATCCAGCTCTGCACCGGTAATCTCAGACTCTGGAACATTGGTCAAGCCGGAGATGTTACCCACCAGCGCCACGGCACGGTCCTGTTCTTGCTTATCCTCGTAATCATATTGGAACAGTGCACCATTTAACTGCATGCTGCCCTCGAGCAGGGTGGCTTTAAAGCCTACCTCAAGCGATGTCAGTTTTTCTTCTTTAATAGGGATTAGCTGCAGCGTGGTATTCGAGTTGGCGCCATTGAAACCGCCCGACTTGTAACCCACTGAGTAGGTGCCATAAACCAGCACATCCTCACTGAGAGAGTGATCGATACCTAATTTCCACATGACATTATCTTCATCAATGGTATCGGTATAGGGTTGGAAGTACGCTGCCACCTGCTCAGGAGAGACCATTTCCCCATCCACCTCAAAACCAGCAAGAAGCAAGCCAATAAACTCTGGATTCGCATCAGGCACGGTGCCGCAGTCGCCAGGTGATAACGCCACTGGGAATTGTGCTTCAAGGAAGTTACCAAGAGTGTCATCTTCAGCGACGAAGGTACAGCCTGTCCAAGTACGCTCTTCATTGGTCCAACGGACACCAGTGGTCAACCGCCAGTTTTCTGCAAACTGCCACTCAGTATGCGCAAAGATCGCCTGGGAGTCGGTCTCTTGGCTATATTTTGTGTCTAACTCCTTGATCGGCGTAGGCGCAAACAAACCGACACCAAAAGGGGCGGCTGCATTAGCGTAAACAGAGTCAGACATAAAGTAATGATAGTACTCTTCCATTTCATCACTGGAGTAGTAGGCGCCGACAATCCAGTTAAAACTCTCGTCTCCACCAGAGAGGCGAATTTCCTGCGAAAACACCTCTAGATCAGTAGTGTTGATGTTGCTAGAGTCGTTATAAGCACCACCATCCCAATCGTTGGCTTCGGCGCGTTCAAATTTATCATAAGCGGTCAGAGAGGTTAGCGTCATATCGCCCAAGTCCCACTCTAACTTGGCACTACCGCCAAACAGCTGGTTGTCGCGACGAGGGCGCAAATTCCACGTTTTACCGGTTTCTTCACTCGTATAGCTATTAGTCCAATCGGCTGCTCGGTTATCCCCCGTGGAGTAGAACGGTGGAGTCTGTTCAAAGAAATCCCCACCAGGAATAATGTACTGATCTAATGGCAAGTGAGGCGCACTGAATTGACCCAGACCAGCGTCTCTTCCGTCATAGGCAGTGTTGGCCTTGTTGTCAGACTGGTCATCGACGTAATGAACATTCAACGACAGCGTGGCCGCATCGTTGAGGTCGATGTCTAACAGCGCGCGCACCGCAGTGACATCTTTCTCACCGAGTTCATCGTCGCGGGTAAGACTCTTCTGCCAGCCCTCACTGGACTGGGTAGTCTTGAACGCTACGCGACCCCGCACACCCTCAGAGAGCGAGCCGCTGACATGACCTTCCGCCTCAACCACACCAAAATTAGCAATGGTTGTCGAGACGCCTGCGCTAAACTCTTCAGTGGGCTTATTGCTGACAAAGTTAATCTGACCAGCAGTGGTGTTGCGCCCGTACAGATCACCCTGCGGCCCCTTGAGGACCTCTACCCGTTGTACATCAAAAATAGCTCCGCGACTCATAACCGTGTAGGGGATAGCCACTTCATCAAAATAGAGACCTACCGTAGATGACGAGCTAGTGGTGTAATCTTGGAATCCTACGCCACGAATTGTATAAGCGGGAACACCGGTCGCCGCAGTCTCATTGACAGTCAATCCAGGGGTGAGCATGGCGATATCTTCGGCCGAGGCAACACCCATTTCGCGAATGGTCTCGCCGCTGAAAGCATTGACAGTGATACCGACGTCATTGACGCCCTGCTCGCGTTTTTGCGCAGTAACCACCACCTCTTCTAGCGTGGCGGCAGAGGCACCTGCACTGGCGCTGGCAATGGCGACCACCAAGGCCGAGTATTGAAAAAGTTTTTTGTGATTGCTATTCATTAATCTACCCTCTCATGGTTATATCAGTTTTGTTCTTAGAAAATAGTAATCTTTAGCTTGACGACTGACTAATGGCTCAGTGTGAGCAAGCTAGTAAACGTTAACTAATTTTTTTGCACAAAAATAGAACCATAGCGCACTAGTTATTGACTAACAGTGAAGTGTTTTTTAATGAGTTACTAGCTTAAAGGCTATCTTTCGTCTCTCACTTCAGCGGCGATAGACATCGCCTCAGCCAATACCGCGTTGTCGCCAATATGGTTGGCTAACAGCAGTATCAATTTGGCGTTGACCGCCTCGCTTTGCGCCGGAGTGAGCTCGCGGTGGAGATCGGTGAGGGCTGCAAAGAACTCATCGGGGCGGGCAATGTTGGGAGTGGTAATCAGTGCCATGGAACTACTCCTAGAGGTTAAAGCCGAGTGCGCGGCGCTGCATAGCCTGCAGCTGGTCGGCATCAAAATGGCGGCTGCGCCCCGCCACTAACTGGTCGGGACGAATCAGGTAACTACTGCCGGCGCGACCGTCGAGTCGTTGTGCCACCACCGCCAGATGGTCGATCACCACTGGCAGTGCGGTAAACGACTGCCAGTCGTGTTGGTTGCTGGCCACGACTAGGGTCTCTACCGGCACATCAGCCTCGTTGAGCGCGGCGGCGTGTTGCAGCAGCTCGGCAGTAATCTCACTGGGCTGGTCGGCAAAAAGCAGTACCACAAAGCGGTTACCGAGCTGGCTGAGCAGATAATCCTGCTCGCCATCGCGGCGCACTGCGCCATCGGTACAGGGCGCACCGGGCACCACTTTACTGTCGAAATGGTCGCTGTCTGGGGTATTGAGCGGCGACTGCGTCAACAGTGCCGGCACCGACAGGCGGCCGCTGTTGATCAGTGGCCGCGCAAACGTGTAGTCGCGCGCCAGCTCTAACACCGCGTCGCGCAGAGCGCGGCTGGCGGCATTTTTTGGGGTGATAAAGTCGGTGCTGCGGGTGGAGTTTAAGATGTTTTCGTCGGCGGCAAATTCGCGCTCGGCGGCATAGCTGGCCAGCAGGCCGGGGCCGGCACTGCCGCGCAGCTGGTGGACCAACTTCCACGCCAGGTTGTCGGCGTCTTCGAGCCCAGAGTTGGCGCCGCGGGCGCCAAACGGCGAGACCTGGTGGGCGGCATCGCCGGCAAAAATTATTCGGTTGTGAATAAACTGCTCCATGCGCCGACAAGTAAAGGTGTAAACCGAGGCCCACTCCAGCTCAAACTCCACCTCGTCGCCGAGGAACTTGCGCACGCGCGGGATAATATTTTCCGGCTTCTTCTCTTCCTCAACGTCGGCTCCCCAGCCCAGGTCAAAGTCGATACGCCAGACGTTGTCGGCCTGGCGGTGCAGCAGCGTCGACTGCCCTTCGTGGAACGGTGGGTTAAACCAGAACCAGCGCTCCGGCGGGAAGTTCTTGGGGTCCATCACTACATCTGCAATGAGGAAATGGTCTTCAAAAATCTGCCCCTTCGACTCCAAACCGCAGAGCTTGCGGGTCGCTGAGCCGGCGCCGTCGCAGGCAACCAGATAGTCTGCCTCGATCTGGTAGCTGCCATCGGGGGTGTCGATGGTGAGCCGCACACCGTCGTCGAGCTGCTGTAAAGCCACCAATTTATTTTTCCAGCGCAAATCGACACCTTCAAGCTCGGCAATGCGGTCGACGTAGTACTCTTCCATATAGTACTGCTGCAGGTTAATAAACGCCGGGCGGCGGTGGTGCTGCTCTGGCAGCATGTCAAAGTGGTAGACCTCATCTTGCTCAAAGAATACTCGGCCGACATTCCAGGTTACACCTTTATCGACCGCGCGCTGACCGACCCCAAGGCGGTCGCTGATGTCCAAAAAGCGCTTGCCGTAACAGACTGCCCGCGAGCCGACGCTGACCGTGTTGTTGTCGTCGAGCACCACCACCGGCTGGCCCTGTTGGGCGAGATCGACCGCCAGCCCCATCCCGACCGGGCCGGCGCCAACCACCACCACCGGGTGGCGGACAATCTGCGCGGCGCGCTGGTCGGCACTGGGCCGGTACGCATAGCTGGGGAAGGTGTAGGTATTGAGCATCGCTCTCTCCTAGGCAAGTGAATGCAGAGCAGACAGCGTAGTGCAACTGAGCCGCTCAGACACCTGCCAGCGCGGGAAAAACACTTTCCAAAGCGCAAATAATCTCAGCCGTTGGCGGCCGCACGCGCCTCGCGCTGTTGGTCACGGTAGAACTGTTCGGTAAAGGCCTGCAACTGGCCGCGCTCGATGGCGCCGCGCAAGCCGGCCATCAAGGTTTGGTAGTAGCGCAAGTTGTGAATAGTGTTGAGCTGGGCACCCAGCATTTCACCGCACTTTTCTAAGTGGTAGAGGTAGGCGCGGCTAAAGTTGCTGCAGGTGTAGCAGTCGCACTCGGCATCCAGTGGCCCGGTGTCGTGGCGGTGACGGGCATTGCGGATTTTCACGACTCCGCCGCTGGTAAACAGGTGGCCATTGCGGGCGTTGCGGGTCGGCATCACGCAGTCAAACATGTCGATACCGCGGCGCACCGCCTCGACGATATCGGCCGGTTTGCCAACCCCCATTAGGTAGCGCGGCTTATCGCTGGGCAGCTGGTGGGCGGTGTGGTCGAGCACCTTAATCATCTCCTCTTTCGGCTCGCCCACCGACAGCCCGCCGATGGCATAGCCGTCAAAACCAATCTGTTCCAAACCGGCCAGGCTCGCGTCGCGCAGCTCAGGGTACATACCGCCTTGAACAATGCCAAACAGCGCCGCCGGGTTGTCGCCATGGGCGTCTTTTGAGCGCTGAGCCCAGCGCAGGGAGAGCTGCATAGAGGTCTCGGCCTGTTCGGCGCTGGCCGGGTATGGGGTGCACTCATCAAAGATCATCACCACATCAGAGCCCAGCTCGCGCTGTACTTGAATGGACTCTTCAGGCCCCATGAATACCGCACTGCCGTCGATCGGCGACTTAAACTGCACCCCCTGCTCGCTAATTTTGCGCATCGCACCGAGGCTAAACACCTGAAAGCCGCCCGAGTCGGTGAGTATGGGTTTTTGCCACTGGGTGAAGTCGTGCAGATCGCCGTGCTGCTGTATGACATCTGTACCCGGGCGCAACATGAGGTGAAAGGTGTTGCCTAAAATAATCTCGGCTCCGATGCCCTCAATGTCGCGCGGCAACATACCCTTTACTGTGCCGTAGGTACCTACCGGCATAAACGCCGGGGTTTGCACGGTACCGCGCGGAAAACGCAGCTCGCCGCGGCGCGCCAAGCCATCTTCGGCCAGCCGGCTAAACTGCATAAAACAGTGGCGTTCACTCACAAGGCTTCTCCAACAAGGTGCGCTCGGCAGCGCTCAAATCGCCAATAAACATAGCGTCGCCATAACTAAAAAAGCGGTAGCGCTCGGCCACCGCGCACTGGTAGGCGTGCAGTATCTGTTCGCGGCCGGCCAGTGCCGAGACCAACATAATCAGCGTCGACTCCGAGAGGTGGAAGTTGGTGATCAATGCATCGATCACCTTAAACTCAAAACCCGGGTAGATAAAAATATCGGTCTCACCGCTGTAGGGAGCCAGCTCGCCGCCGTTCTTCCAGGCGGCGCTCTCCAGCGAGCGCACCGAGGTGGTACCCACTGCCACCACCCGGCCACCGGCCGCTTTAGTGCGCGCCACCTGCGCCACTACCTCGGCACTCACCTCCAGCCACTCACTGTGCATTTTGTGCTCGGCAATGTCGTCACTGCGCACCGGCTGAAAAGTACCGGCACCCACATGCAGGGTGACAAAAGCGCTCTCTACGCCAAGCGCTGCCAGCTGGTTGAGCATTGGCTGGTCAAAGTGCAACCCGGCCGTGGGGGCAGCCACCGCGCCGGGGCGCTGAGCATAAACAGTCTGGTAGCGCTCGCGGTCGGCGGCGGTGTCGTCGCGCTCAATGTAGGGCGGCAGCGGCATATGGCCGATCTCATCGAGCAGCGCCAGCAGCGGCGCATTAAAGTGCAGTTCAAACAGCGCATCGTGGCGCGCCACCATAGTGGCGTGGTAGTGGCGGTCAAAATTTAACTGTGCGCCCGGCTTAGGCGACTTGCTGGCGCGAATATGGGCCAGCGCAGTGGTGTCGCCGGTAATACGCTCAATCAGCACCTCTATTTTGCCGCCACTGCTCTTTTCGCCCCACAGTCGTGCCGGTATCACCCGGGTGTTGTTAAACACCAGCAAATCCCCCGGCTGCAGTAGCTGTAACAGGTCGACAAACTGGCCGTGGCGCAACTCACCGCTCTGTTTGTCCAGCGCCAGCAGCCGGCTAGCGGTGCGCTCGGCGGTCGGCTCGGCAGCGATCAGCTCGTCGGGCAATTCAAATTGAAAAAGGTCTTTGCGCATGGTGTACAAGATATTGTTAAACCGGCCGGTAAGGGTATAGAACTTTGCCGGCACGGCCAAATAGTTTGGCGCCCGTCCCGGCAAAAATTGCACTGTTTTTACTTGGCCAACACAGCTGCGGGTGTTGACCCAACACGCGCCACTGCTATAATCCGCGCCTACTTTGAGTAGTCGCACGCGTTGGCGATAAACCCCCAACCTACCAGCGTGCAGAAATTTGGCTGAGTGGCGGAACTGGTAGACGCGCTGGATTCAAAATCCTGTTCCTTCGGGAGTGCCGGTTCGATTCCGGCCTCAGCTACCAAACAAAAACGCCCCATTACTATGGGGCGTTTTTTTTAGGCCGTGCCAATAGCACCCACAGCGCGCTGTACAGCGCTATTTGGCCGCAGAACAACAATGCTATATCGCCAGCGGAACCGTCCCGAAAAAGATAAACCGGGCCGGCAAAAACCAAGGCTATACCCACCCCGGTAACAGAGTTGGCCGAGTTGGCCGGTATTGTTTTAGAGACCCTACGGTAAACTAAATTGTGTAGGTGGCCGTTGTCTGCAGCCATTGGCGAACGTCCAGCTAACAGGCGTCTAGCGGCACTGAACAACAGGTCATATAGTGGGTAGGTCAAGACTGCCACCAGTAGCAGCAGGCTTTGTAACGAAAACGCTGCAATCTGCTGCCAAAGTACCAAAACCACCAGCATACCCAATAAATAGCTGCCGCCGTCGCCTAAAAAGAACCGACCAAGGCAGATATTAAGAATAAAAAACAGCCCCACGCCAACTAGGCAGCTCGTTACTACCATTAATAGTGTCGAGTTGAGTGCAGCTTTTTCTAATGCCACCAGCAAAAAAATGAGTACCGTGCCAGAGACCAGACCATTGGCACCATCAGCGGTGTTAACCGCGTTAATAAAAAAACCACTCGCCACTAACAACAACACCGAGTAGAGCAACTGCTGCACCAAGCCGAGCCTATCCCAAAGGGTTTCTCCGAGCACCCACAAGCTTGCGCTCAGTATGAGTAGCAGTAATAGCAAGCGCCGGCTGGGTGAGAGCTCGATACCAATATCGTCACTTAAGCCAACCAGATAAATAGCCACCATCGGCACAACCACCGCTAAAGACTGTACCAACTCTAAGTTGCTCGATGCGCTGCCGGTAGAAAGAAACAGACTACCCAGTAAATAAAGCAGCACAACGCTACCACCCATTCGCGAGGCATCAGACTCAGAAATACCGTGTTTTTTAGCTGAGTCGCGCGCCAAAGCGGCCAGTCCAAAGTAACTTGCCAGACAAACAACCATTCCATAAAGGCCACCTAAACCATACAGCAGCAGCGCCAATAATCCGTATTTAACAGCACCGAGCATGTACACAGCCTTTTTAGCATTGAGTCAAAACCAACCTCTAACAAGCGTGCACAGTACCCAGTTGCAGGATTCACAACTATCGTCCAGATGTTTAACTCAAAGCTCTTACATATAAAGGGTTAGCTCTTAAGTACTAGCATTTAGACATATATAAATAGATATAAAACTGTTAACAATAGAAGGCCTTCAGCAAGTAAATAAGGACATCTACTATGAAGGTTATTAAAGCGGTCAATACCCAGAGCAATTTGGCCTTGCTGACAAGCCGCAGAGTTAGCAGGCAATTGATCTGGTCTTTAGAGCACTGCCAACAGGGCCGCTGGCAGGTTGTGCTCAATACCATCCAGCCGATAGATGCCGACCCGCTAGTGAATAGTTATATAAAAATTGTCCCCGCAGAAAACGATATCGATCAGGCTCGTCATATTTACAACCTTATCTCCCAACCGCTGCGTGCACAGGGTTTGCGGTTAGAAAAGCTTACTGCTGTAAATACCAAAAGATTTAATGAGTATCATCTACAAATAATTACCGAGCGGGAGTGGGATTGCTTAATTGGACGCTACTTTGGTGAGTCGCCCAAACAAACTGCCAAGCGCCGCGCAGTAGCCGACAGAACTATTTCAACCCAATTAGATTCGGCCAAGCTCAAGCTTGGCTTAACGTCACTGGCGCCCTACCTGCTGGGTAGACTTATCACTACCCGAGAAACACTCGAGCTGGCAATCAACGGCGGAGACCAGTGGGCGACAAACGCCCTTGCGGCCGACAGCCCCGACCGGGGGGGGGGGGGGGGGGGGGGGAAAAACCCCAAAAAAGCCAGCAGGCACGCTAAAAACCCCCCTGCAAAGCAGGCCTAACGCCAAGCGCTCTGCTCACACTTCAACATGATCCACTATGCCACCAAAAATTTTGCCAATCGCTAAACCAGCGCGACACTGTCTGTTCTCCCCAGCGCTCAGCCACATACGCTTTAGCTGCACTCATTCTGGGGGCACGACCGGTTAAATTGTGGGCATCGCTAGCAATAATACCCGGCCAGCCGAGCTCGAGTATTTTACCCGCGGCGATGTGAGCGGCCGCACCAAACTCACCTATCACCGAAGCTGCAGTTAACTGCACTAGGCAGCCGGCATCAATAAAGGGGGTCAGTAGTGTTAGCTCTTTTTGTAACTGTTTGTTGCGCTCTGGATGGGCGATAACTGGGCAGATATTTTGCCGCACCAGCCAATGCACTAAATTTATACTGCCCGGAATCATCTGCCCGTGCGGAAATTCCAGCAGCATAACTCTGCTTGGGTTTTCAGCACTCAGTTTGGCACTTAGAAACGGTACAGCATTGTGCTCTACCCAGTTGAGCAGCTCATCACTAATGCGCACCTCGGCTGCCGCCCTAATTTGCAAGGGAATATTATTGACCTCAAGCTGCAGGCGAAGCTGCTCGCAAACTCGCGCAATGACTTCGGGGGTATTGTCCCAGCGCCCAGCATGCAAATGTGGTGTCGCGATCGCAGCAGTTACGCCGTCGGCAACCAGTGCCGCACAGAGTGCCAGCGCCTGCGCCATATCGGCAGGGCCATCGTCAATCCCAGGCAAAATATGACAGTGGCAATCAATCATTGCAACACCCCAGCAAGCAACGCCATTTATAGGCGCTCAGGTTTTGATGGATAGGGGTGCCCAGCGGCTACAGAGGGGTCATTTTGCGATGGGTAAGGGCTGTCGGCTGCGTAATCGTGGTAGCCAGAATAGTAGCCGCTTTTATAGCCATAACCTTTGTAGCCATAGCTGTAATAGCGGTGAGCACGGCTGGCGTCGAAGTGGTTCAGCACCACACCGGTTAAATGAATATTGGCATCAGCAAGCACCTGCAGACTTTTGCGCACCAAAGTAGCCGGGGTCTTGTCGGCACGCACTAAGTAAATGAGCGCGTCGGCATAACTGCTCAACACCAGCGCATCACTGACCGGCTGCATGGGCGCTGAGTCGATAACAATGCGGTCAAAGCGTTCACGCAACTCGTCAAGTGCCTGGGTAAATCTGGCCGAACTAAGCATCTCGAGCGGGTTGGGCGGAATAATACCCGAAGGCATCACCCAAAATCCTTTATCCTCTAAATGTTCTATGCACTCCTCTAACTCGGCACTGCCCGCCACAAAGTGGCTTAAGCCCTTATGGCTAGGCGCCAAGTCTAGGCGGCTGGCCAAGGTTGGTCTGCGCAGATCGGCGCCAATCAGTAGGGTTTTTTCCATTTGCCCCAGCGCCGCACTCAAATTGAGAGAGAGTGTCGACTTACCCTCCCCGGCCAGAGTCGAGGTAATCACCACTATTTTGGCGGGATTATCCAGCGAGCTTAACCGCAACCCAGTGCGCACGGTGCGAATAGACTCGGCAAAATTGCCGGTGCTGTTGTGCCAAAAATGCGGCACATCGCTGTCATCTTCACCCTCGGTCATCACCAGTGGCAAGCTACCCAATAGCGGCGCTCCGAGCTTATCGGCAACGTCATCTGGGTGGCGCACGGTATTGTCGAGCTGGTCTAACACCAGCACAAAAGCAGCGCCGAGCATGACGCCCAAGATCATAGCCAGAGCCATAATGAGCTGTTTTTTAGGCTTAACCGGTATGCGCGGGGGTTTTGCCATATCGACAATACGCGCATGGGGTTTTTCAAAGCCGCCAGTCTCACTAACGCTGCGAATGCGGGTGAAGAAAATGTCGTATAACTGGCGGTTGGTATCAACATCGCGCTGCAGCTCAAGCAGCTGGAACTCTTTGCGATTAAACTCTTGCACTTCGGCCTTGCGGCGCTCCCAAGTGGCCTCTAACTGCTGCTCGGTGCGCTTGGCAAATTCGTACTCGCGACCAATACCACTGGCCACGGTCATTACCTCGTCAGCCAGCTCAACAGTCGCAGAGTTAAGCTCAGAGAGCGCAGCCACCATAGCGGGGTGTTTGGGGCCGTAGCGTTTTTGTAGCTCATCTACCTGCCGCTGAGCTTTGGACTGCTCGGCAGAGAGCCGCTGTATAGCGACATGGTTGAGCACTGCAGGTATGGTTAGTAACTCAGTAACATTGGCCGAAGCGAGGTTGTTGACGTCGGCCAACAAGTTTTCTGCCCCGATGCGCGCCTTGCGCGCCTCTTCTAGGCGCTGACTCAACGAGGCCAGCTCGTTGACCCCCAAGCCGGTTTGACCATCAATAGAGACCAACCCTTCACGGTCGCGGAAGTCTTGCAGTGCCTGCTCGGCTCGCTGCAAATTGGTGCGCAGCTCTACCAGGCGTTCGTCCAACCAATCGGTGGCCTGCAAAGTACCCGAAAGGCGGTTCTCGAGGTCGTTTTTAATAAACTCGTCTGCGATCGCGTTGGCTATTTGTGCGGCTAACCGCGGGTCTGTCGATTCAAAGGCAACATAACTCATCTGGCTGTTGCGAATCGGGCTCACCTGTACGTTAAGCTGGATAGCATCGGCTATACGCTGGCGCAACAGCGCATGTTGCTCCGCAGCAGTCAGTGGCTGTTGTGGCTCTACACTACCCAACAACTCGGCAAAAAAGATCTTGGTGCTCTGCCACCAGCCAGCTAAACCCTGTGCGTCTGGTTCAGCCTGAGCAAACAGCGGGTGCTGGGTCAAGTTGAGACGGTCGACTACCCGCTCAGCCAGCCGATGGCTTTTGAGAATTTCAAATTGAGTAGCCATGTAATCGCTGTTGCGCGCGCCCAGGGAGTAAATATCTTCAACCGACACCACGTTGACATCGTCAATCTCTAAAACAATTGAAGCTTTACCTTGGTAAATGGGCTGCATAGAAAACACCACCAGGCCGGCAACTAGGGTGAGGGTAACGCCAAAACCAAGGATTTTTCGCCAGTTGGCGAGCAAAATCCGCAACAACCGCCCCAGGTCGATCTCATCATCTGCAACAGCTGCATTGTCCCGGGCTTGCCGCGAATAGTTGACACCACCTGAATTGACTAAACTCATCGACTACTCCAAAAAAAAACGCCGCGGTGCGGCGCTAATCACTCCTTATGCCTTTTACAGCGACAAACTCAGCCGCACAAAACCAATATTTTGTTCGTAGTCGTTACTGTCGACGCTAGAATCGCGCTCACCGTAACGGTAGCCCACCGCCACCGTTAGCCAGCGCTGCAGTTCACGCTCGTAACTCAGTGCAAAAGTGCTGCGATCGTCCTCACGGTCACTGCCCTCATAGCTGTCTTTACCTGCTGCCAGCTCAAGGGTAAAAGAGTCGCGCCCACTCAACTGGTGGCGCCAGTTAAAAGAGTGGTCTTCGGCGTCGATAAAGTTACCCACCCCAGTCGACTCGCGCGAGGCGCGGCCGCTGCGCAGCGTTACAGTGGCGCGCTGTACAGGCTGCCACTCAACCCACGCCTCCCAGGAGCTACCACTGCTGTCTTGCCTGGCGCTGCTGTCGTAGTTGCGGTCGTAGCGGCCAACGCGAAGTGCACCACTGGTCTTAGCCGTCGCCTGCCACTGCGCACCCAAGTAGTAATCTGTCTGCTCACTGTCTAAAGTGCCCAGTGTCGACTCCGGGTTGAAGTAATCGTAGTTATTAGCGGTGTCACGCATCTCGGCTAGCAACTCGAGCTTTGCGGTAAGGTTCCAATAGAAGGTGGCGGTCAAATTTTCTTGCTCGCGGTCGCGCACCCGGGTTAAACCGCGCTCGTTTTGGTATTCGTAGTCCTGCTGTTCAAATGCCAGCGCCAGTCGGCCATTAGCACCTAACCCGCCCAACTCATAACTTACCCGCAAGTTGTCTTGGGTATACTCAATCACCTCAACATCGCTGGCAAGGCTGCCTTGCGACAACCCTTTACCGCGTTCTTCGTGGCCGTCAAAGTAGTAGAGCGACAACTCTATTCGATTGCGGGCATTAAATTCATGAGCCAAATTAGCATCGATGACATGGTCGGTCGCATCGTCACTGCTGCTGGCACTGTAGGCAAAGTCGTCTAGCCGATAGTTGGCCAACAGCTGGGTTTGCGCACTGTCCATCTGCAATGCAACCTGTGGCGATAACTTAGTTACCAAGCTGGATATCGCCTGGTCCGACGAGCGCAAAAAGTTATCATCGTGATAAACTTCAGCGCTCACCAGTGGCGTTAACTGCAGTGGGCCAAATTCAATAGCTGCGGCATCAGCCAGAGCAACACTCGGCATTAAAATAAATAGACCCGCCACACCCAAGCGCTGGAAAACGAATTTTTGCGCAGGCAACTTACACTTTTTATCCACTGTAATTCCTTTTTCTTTTTGTCTTTAACTGCAGTACAGGCTCAGTCTTGCAAGACGAAATTTGTTACGAAGGGCTGACGTTTTCTTCGAGCTCTTCCACATTAGGGGGCGCAGGAGGAGGCGCTAGAGGGGGTGCGCTCGGCTGCGGCGCCGCAGGGGCTTCTGCGGGGGCATCAGCTACAGGCGCTGCCACAGCGGGGGCGCTGGAGGCGACAGCCTGCTGTAGCGCCGGGCTAGCCGCCGCAACCGCGCTGTTCAGCGCCGCCGCCGCCACAGGGTTAGAGACCGCAACTACCGCTGCCACTGTGGCGGTGCTCTGGGCAACCGCTTGTACAACCGCAGCGGGTGCCACAGCACTCACCTGTGGGTTACTGACAATGGCAACTGCCGCCTGGGCCAAGGCAACAGAAAGGGCTGGGTTGCTCACCGAAAGTGCAGCGGCACTTTGCGCCACTACCTGGCTCACCGCCGCTAAGCCCTCAGCGTTGCCCGCCTCAATTTGAGCGGCAATTAAACTGGCCAAACCTTCAGAGTCTTCCGCTGCAATTAGCGCCTCTACTTGCGCCGCTAAAGCATTGGTGCCACTAGCCTGGCCAGACTCTTGCGCGACAACTTGTGTCACCGAGTAAGTGAGCGCCAGTATCATAACCAGCAGCAAGCCCATTAAACGCAAAGGGGTCATCCGCATGACACTGCTCCTCGTTTCACTGACTGTTGTCATCTCTGTTCCTTTTTATTGCCTGGGTTTTTTAGGCCGTCTGATCGACCGCTTAAACATATTTGCATAGTAAGTGAGTAGTGCTACCTTCTGTATCGCCCAAAAAAATTAACGGATATAGATAACACTTTGGGGTTAGCTGAATACGCAGTACTCCTCGGGCCTCAACAGTGTGCCAGCTGTGAATTGCATAACCATAAAACCTCAACCACCGGCCTGCGGCTATCGGTAAAATCGCTAAACCCCGCATATTTTTACCCGCTGTTTTTTTAGGCCAAAAAAAAACCCGCAAATGCGGGTTTTAAATGCAGGGCAATTTTAGTGGTGCGGCTAAAAGAAAGTATCATCTACGGTAATAATGTCGCCCGGCTGTACCGCGTAGTCTAATCCGCGTTCGGTCTCTGCTAATTCTGGGTCTGAGTCGGAAATAACCATCGCCCGTTTTTTATTAGCGCGCTCGGTAAAACCACCCGCCAACGACACCGCTTTGCGCAGAGTTAAGCCCGGCTGGAAGGCCACCGCACCCGGCTTTTTCACCTCACCGTTTACAAAAAACGGCCGGTATTCAACAATACTCACCGATACCCTCGGGTCCACCAGGTAGTCTGGGCTCAAACCCGAACGCAGCTCTTCTTCTACCTCGCTCACGCTTTTACCCGAAACGGCTAATACCCCTAAAAAAGGGTATGAGATACGCCCATTTTGACCAACCAGTAGTTCGTCGAACGTTAATTCCGGCTCGCCAAAAACGTGCACCCGCAGGGTATCACCAGCGTTTAGTGCGTACTCTTGTGCAGCGACCAGCGTTGTTAACAGCAGTAACAACAGCGCAACAGCGCTCTGCATTAAGTGGTTTTTTTTCAACACCTTAGCCATCTGTCACTCTCCCTGTTTACTATTGGCACGTTGGATTTTGTTTAACTGCGCCTGCGCCGACTCTGCTAGCTCAGCAACCTGCTCGGCACTAAGGCCCGCAGCAAGTTGCGGCAGCTGTAACCAGGCGCGGCGGTTTAAGGGTTGCAACCGCAGTCCGGCTTTATAGCTGTTTACTGCCTGCTGTGCAAATAGTGCACTGGCCGCCGGTAAATTTGCCGTGTAGGCGTGCCAAGCGTACCAGTAACCCTGCAGGTAATAACAATTAGCACAGTAGCGCTGCTGCTCTAACAGCTGGTCTAGCGCTTGTTTAACGGTGGCGCTCTGCTGCGGCGAAGGGGGGTAACCCTTTCGCCAAAAACCTACCAGTTGGCTATTGCGCTGCAGCGCGAGCGCGGCTTTCAACTGCGTGGTACTGGCTACCAAGCCGGCAGCCACAACAGCGGCCAACACCAGTAACAGCACTTTTCGCCACCCGGCAACGGGTGTACTAACAACCTGTTTGGTAACGTTGGGCTTTGCCGCCGAGTCACCATAATAGGCCACCCAGCACAGCGCCAACACCACCACCACCAATAGACTGTTGGCAGGTATTTGTAAGTTAAAGTCAGTGGCGCTGTGTATTGCCAGCCACACTACCACCATAAACCCGGCAAGGCCCGCACCCCGGAACAGTTTGTGCCGCCGCCGCAACACGGCTAGCACGGCAACCACCCCGCATGCAGTAACCACCGCCGCTAACAGCAGCGTTGCCGGCACGCCCAACTCGACGGCAAATTGTAAGTAATCGTTATGGGCGTCTGACCAGAAGCCGCGCAAATTTTGTGGCTGGTAGTTAGCGAACACCGTGGCAAAACTGCCGGCACCGCTGCCTGTCAACGGGAAGTCGGCGAGCATATCCAGCGTATACTCGTTGCTAAACCTGCGACCCTCGGTGGGTAGGTGGGTGCCCTCAATACGCTCGACCACTTTGTCTAGGCCATACCATTGGCTAACAATTAGCGTGTCGACCAGCAGTAAACTACCCAAAAATAGCATTAGCCGTGGGTTTATGCGCCGCTCGGCCAGCACCAACAACAGTGCGACAACACCCAAAGCCACAAAAAAAGCTGTATTGCCGGTGCGTGAGCGCGACATTACCAGCGCGATAACCATAATGGCCAAGTAGATACGAAGGCGTATTTTGCTACTCAAAAACAGGTTGAGTAGCCTTTTTAACCGCTCTCGCCACGGCCGGTTAGCTTGCAGCTGGCCACCCTGCAACTGAGAAAACAGTAGGCCAATACCGGCTGCCAGCGCCATCACCATAAAACCGGCAAAGTGGTTGCGGTTAATAAATGTGCCACTGGCGACTTCGCGGTTACCCAATAGCTCCGACAGCGCTATGCGGCCGTCGGTCAGCACTACCAGGCCGCCATAAAGTGCTTGCACCAGTCCAGCCACTACCAAGGTTGCCAACAGCTGGCGCAATCGCTCTGGCGAGTCTAGCCAAGCCAGCACCAACAAAAATACCCCACACAGAGCGAGCCCCCAAGAGAGCTGTGCAACTGTGGCACCGGGGTCCAACGAGAGCGGTGCCGGCCCGGCAGTAACACCAGACCAACCCAACGCGGCGACTGGCGACATACGAGCCAGCCACTCTACCGGCAGCGGTAAGAGCTGAGCCGCCACCCACAACTGCACCAACAGCAAAGCCATTAACGGCCAGCGCGCAGCGCGCCACACAGAGCTATTCAACTTAGCCTGGCCAGAATGTAAGGCGCATTGCAACAGCCATAGCAGCAGTAGCAGAGCTACCCAGCACTGTATAAGCGCCTGCGCCCAAGCGCTATTGCTACCAAACGGCAGAGGTGCCAACAACAGCAACAGCAACAGCGCAGCAAACCCGGCATTGCTGATTTTTTGCGAGAGTGACACCCTAGCAGGGTAACTAGCTAACAGGGAGTAGCTGGGCAAGGATTGTCACCTCAATTGAATGGGTAAATGCTAACAAGTGCAGCCAGTGCTCATGCAGCGGCAGAACTGCCTGCGCCGTCGGCCACTACCGGGCCGTGAGCGCCTGCGTACAACAGCACCATCACCGCCGCGGTTAGTCCTCCGCTAGCACAATCACCTTATCGGCTTTGTCCACCGTTAACAGAGCCGCTTTAGCCGGATTAACGGTAACGCCGTACATTTTTTCTACATCATAGGCATCTGCCGCGCGCCGGTAGCCAAGCGCAGTCTGCCCTTTGGCAGCTGCCGCGTGCAAAATGGTGTAAAAGTTCACCTCGGCACCGGCTTGCACGTAGTCTGTGGCCGGTTTTAAGTAGATCTCTGAGCCTTTGGCACCAAACAGCTGGTCAAAGACTTTTTTCAGTTGGGCGTTTTCTGAGAGCTGCGACAGCATTAAGCTGGCTAGGTTGTCGCTGACAATGTAGTCGTCAGCTTTGGTCACCTCGGCCAGCTCGCGGTTCTTCTGGTCGAACATCTCACTCACTACATTAAAGGTGATGCCACTTTCATCTGAGATGTTGCGTATGTGCAGTAGTGCTATTAGGGTTTTGGCATCGGCTTGCTGTATGCCGGTGTCGGTATCGCCAAGTAAGATCAGGTTGTCGTAAGCGGTAATATCCACCCGCTCGAGAGTGAGGCGGTTGGTAATGTCGCCATCAAAAAACCTCAGCTGCTGGTTGGTTAACTCGCCTACAAACGGCTCGCAGCGCACCTCTAGCTCTTTATCTTTATCCACAATCATCACCTCAGAGCCTGGGGTGACATACTTGTCTAGCTCACCAACAATCGACGCCACTTTGTCGCTCCAGCCCAAAATAAGCGTCTTCTCTTGCTGGTGTGGCTGCACCTGCGCAGTCGACAGCGCTGTTTTGTCCACCTCAAAACTCTGCTGTGACATAACAATAGTATCGTCATCTTCGGCAATGGCAATAATCTCATCGCCCTCTTCTATCACACTCTCCATTTCCGGGTTGAGCAGCACCTGGCCGCTGCCCTTTAACAGCCCCATCACCGAGGAGTGTGGGTAGGCAAATATCGCCTCTTTATAGCTTTTACCCACCAACGCCGGCTCCGCTTTAAAGTAGATTTCGTCACCCTGAAAATCTAACAGTTCGGTATAGACCACACTCAACCCCGACTGGCGACACGCCTGCGCGGTCACCTGAGCAATCAACTGGCCCGAGTAGACAAAAATAGCCTCATCGCGGCCGACCAAGTGCGCCGCCTCCAAGTTTTTGGGGTCTTTAATTTCGGCAACAATATGGTACTTACCGGCGCGGCGCTGGCGGCTATTGGTAATCGCCAACACGGTTTTAATAACGCTAATATCGGCAAAGTCGTTTTTTGGCGACAGCACAATAATCGACTTGGCGCGGTGCGGGTCGACCACATCAAGATCGTTAACATCTAAGGTAGAGCCGGTGCGGCAGATAATTTTGGTATTCTTTCTCTCTTTTATGTAGGCGCGCAGCTCGTCGTCCATTAGCGCCTTGTCGCGGTCGGCCAACACCACAATACGCGGCGACTTTTGGTTCTCGTTGGCAATAATTAACTCATTGATAATGGTAAATATTTTTGGCGACCAACCCAAAATAAGGGTGTGGTCTGACTCAATAATTTTAGAGCGGCCTTTGCGCAGGTCGCTGAGTTTCTTCTCTAAGCCGGTGGTGAGCGTACCAATTAAGGTACTCAAAATAAGAATGCCACCAATGGTGACAATAATAGACAGCACCCTAAACGGCCAGCCCTCGTCGCCGGCCACCGTGCCTGGGTCTAGGGTGCGCATAAAGCTCTGCCAGAACGCCTCGGCAAACGACATGTCGTCGGCATCTATCGGCTTCAAGTTCAGCGCCACAATCACCGCAGTGGAAAACAGCACAATCAGCAACGAGAAGATCGCCAACCAGCCAATAATGGCCACCGTGCCAGCGGCTAGGGTGTTGTCAAAAAAATAGCTAAAACGCTCTTTGTAAGTGAACTTTTTATTCATTTTAGGGTGAATCCTTTGGGCGCTATCGGCCGGTAAAAACAGATCTTTTTCGGCAACAGTGCCGAGCCACGCATAAATTAGGCGCTAATTTATAGTTGTAAGAGAGTTTGCGTAAGGCATTTTACTTATTTTTGCGGCAGTGTCACGGCAGCCTATTGAGCCGCTAAATTGCAGCGGACAACACTATGATTAGCAAATAGCTATATACCCAATCGTGTTAGCAGCCTTCTAGCAAGCGGTTTACCCGTTGGCATTGCACAATGGTGCCGTAGTCAATGCCGCCAAATCTCGGCTACCAGTCAGAAACAGCGTCCAACGTAACTGCTGCTCTAAAATGAATAATTTATCTATGACAGCCTGAGTAGACTCTAATGCAGCGGGTAAAAAATAGTGCGCCAATGCGGTGATATTGGCACCCAGGCGTAGACAGCGAGCCACATCGATACCGTGGCGTACACCACCGGAGCCTATCAACAGTAAATCTGGGCAAGCGGCTTTTACTGCCGGCAATAAGTCTGCAGTGTCACTGCCCCAGCGGGTAAATGGTTTCGCTATTTCTCGCTCCAGCGCTGAGCCATTTCTAGCCAGTTCAATACTCGCCCAATTAGTACCGCCGCGACCGGCAATATCTATAAAGCGCACACCTACCTCGGCAAGTTGGCAGGCAGTAGTGGGTCCTATACCCGCGCCCACTTCCTTGACAACAACTGGCACTCCCAGATTAGCCACGGTATGGGCGATTGCCTCTAGCACCTGGCGCCAGTCTCGGTCGCCATTGGGCTGTACCAGCTCTTGGAGAGGATTGAGATGAATCACCAACGCATCAGCCTGAATGGCATCGACTGCACGCTGAGCAAGTTCTAGCCCTCCCTGCTGTAACTGGGTGCCGCCCAAGTTGCCTAGCAGTATTGCCGAGGGGGCATAGTGGCGAATATTGTAACCATGCTGTAACTCTAGCGCGGCTCTTTGTGAGCCCAGCGCCATCGGTACACCGTAGGCTTGAGCAGCCTCGGTTAAGTGCCGATTAATTCTTTCGCCCTGATCACAGCCACCTGTCATAGCACCAATCATAATCGGCGCGGTGATGCTCCGGCCGAGAAATTCACTACGGACCACAACGTCGTCGAGAGCCAGTTCTGGCAACGGCCGGTGCTCAAACTGAATCTTCTCAAAAGGCGAGAGCTCCACTCCCTGGTGTTTATCCTGTAACGCTAGCTGAATGTGCTGGTCTTTGCGCAAAGAGATCTGCTGTTTACTGTTCATACCCCGCTCGCCCTCCTTTTATTGCTAGCCCAGTCAACCAACAGCATATGTGGCACTGTAAGTGCAGCAAGGCCGATAAAAGTAATTTGCAGCCATAGCGCTGAGGGAGCGCCACTTAATAGCCAAAAAACGGCACCGCCCGCTGCCCAAGCCAATAGTGTGTAACTGACTAATTCGTAGATGCCCCTGCGCCGCTCTTGTGGCTTGAGCTGCTGCCATTCACGGCGCATGTGGCCCGGGCTGTGACTTAAAGAAAAATAAACAGCAAAACTCACTAGTGGTGGCAGCACTAGAGCACAGAGTAGCAGCGCCACCAGTTGGCTGAGCGGTTTGCGGTAACTGCGCTGGCGGTAACTAACCCTACAATAGCCAATCAAACTCAGCAGCCACAGCGGAAATACCATCGTTAGTATTTGCATGAGTGCAGCAGCATCACCGCCCACCAGCAGAGCAAAGAGCGGCTCTACCGCTTCACGCTGCAACACCGGCACGGCAACGGTGATTAAACCACCGTGAGCGATCCACGGCAGCCACTGCCGCTGCAGCCCAACTAAGTCGCTGGCAGCAAAGTGAACGGCAGAAATCAACAAAAAAAGTGATAGGCTCAGCAGTGGCAACCACCACCACAGCCCAACCACCAGCAGTGCCAGCCCAATATAAGCCACATGAAAATACAGCCATGGCAGCACCCCTGCAGGCCAGCCGACTCGGCGGGCAACCGCGGCATCTAGCCCGCCGTGCGGCACACCCAGCAGTAGCACCAAAGCGATGGCAATGCTGTCCCACCACATCAACACCGCACCAACTCCCGTAAAAAGGCCCTCTTTGGCATGGCTAAAATTACCCGACACCACTCCCAGAGGCTGGCTTTACCCAGCATAAACCGAGCAAAACTGTTGCCGTCTAGAGCCTTGGCTGTGTTCACCATCATAGCGACACCCAGTGGCGGGTTTGCCAATAACACGCGATTAAACAGCGCATCCATCCAAGCTAGCTTGGCTGTTACCACGGTGGGCACCGTATAATCACCACGGCTAATGCCGGCATAAAGCTGGTTTACTTGCTGCTGAATAAGGGTGAATGCGTAGCCAGAGGACAACCGCACCGCACCACCGGCAATACCAATTTTTGCTGGCAAATGCGCCGATGTCGGCTGTTCAGACATAGCAATTACCCCGCGCTCTACGCGGATTAACTCGTCTACCTCGATCCCTTGCAATGCTAACCAGCGCTCGATGGCCGCCGTATACCAGGCGCTCTCTTCGAGCGTTGTGGAGATCATGGTCGATTCGACCAATAGGCGATGGCTCGAAAACGGCAGCGCATATATAAAGTGCAGACCGCGCGATTGGTCCACCCTAAAATCCATTAGAGTGGCTATATGCGGCTCTTTAACCGCCGTTTTTGTCTTTATCTCCCAGCCGATAAAATGCTGTTTAAGCGCCCCCTCTGCTGGAGTGCTTTGGCGGCTGTCATATGCGTATTGTGCGCGATAACTGCGTCCACCCGCGGTAAAAGTGGCGCCTCGCCCCGCAGCCTGAACATCGCTGGCCGCCGCCCGCACCAACTCCACTGTGCTGGCTAACTCACTTTCACATTGCGTCAAATAGTCGCAGGCATTCACACTCAAATACGCGTAGTGGTCGCTGTTGTGAACAACCTCGCTGTGCTGGTCGACTATTTTCCACTGATGCCAGCAGCCGCGAACCGCCGCTGCGAACGGTTCTTGATGTTGATGGTTGTGCCAAAATGACCAACTGTAATTGCGGGCTGCCGGTGTTTGGGGTTCAACCACTACCGCACGGCACCCCTCTAACTTACGTGCCAAACTCAAACCGGCATTGCCGCCACCAATAATGGCAATATCAACCTGCAGCTCGGGGGAGTTGTGGCTATTCACCCTCCACCCCCACTAGGCCCTGCAAGTCAGCGTGTAGCGAACGGTTGTGTTCAGGCACCGCGCTTGGCAACAGCACTCTGAGCGATACTAGCGTTAACAGTAATTTTTGCCATGTCGGCACGTAAACTCGCCCACGCCACCAAGCGTAATCTCGGCCTTTAAGGCGCACGCCAATGTGACGGTAGACGCGCAGCGCCACAGCAATGGCCAAACGCGAACGCAGAGGTAGTAGCTGAATACCGAGCCGAGCGCTGCGGTAGTAGTGCTCTGCCAACTCGAGTGTTTTCGCAACGGCTTCTGCCACTGGCTGGCGGGATACTGGCGACGCCGCCGCAATCTCGGCGGGGGTAAGCGAGACCCAACTGGCGGGTAGATAGCGTCTACCCATCTGCGCGTCTTCCAACACGTCTCTGGCAATATTAGTTAGCTGCATGGCTATGCCTAAGTCCAAGGCAAAAGGCTGGGCTTTGGGATTGTGGCACCCCAGCACTCTAGACATCATCAACCCCACGGTTCCGGCCACAGCGTGGCAGTAACGCAGCAGCTCAGCTGGGTGGTTGAGTTCTACCGGCTGCTGGTCTTGCAACATACCGTCGACCAGCCCGATAGCCGCTTGAGAAGAAATTTGGCACTGTTGCATCAGCTCAAGAAACTGTGCGGTCTCTTCACTGGGTTGGCCGCTATGGTGGCCAGCAAGCTGGCTGTTAATGAGGCGCAGTTGCTCGGCCCGGTCGGGCAAACTGCCGTCGGCGAGGTCGTCGACATAGCGACAAAATTGATAGAGCTGCGCCGCTTGGGCAGCGCTCTTTGCGCCTAAAAAAAAGCTCGCCCAGTAAAACGATTTGCCGTGTGCAGACAACACGGTTTTGGCTGCAGCAGCCTGATTAGACGGTGCCGAACCGTTTGCCGCCGTCACGGTTTAACCACCAGAGCCGACTTCTTCACCTGTTAGTAACTCTTCGACAACCTTTGCTGAACTTACCACGCCTGGCAGCCCAGCGCCGGGATGGGTGCCAGCACCGGCAAAATAAAGGTTTTGGTAACGACTATGGCGGTTATGAAAGCGGAACCATGCCGACTGGGTGAGACGCGGTTCAATAGAAAAACCGGCGCCGTACATAGAGCGGTAGTCATGGGCGAAATCTTCTGGCGTCATCCAAAAGACCTCTTCAATCACGGAGGAGAGTTCTGGCAGGATAGTCTCTTCCAGTGCTGTGACAATGCGGTCGCGCAACCGTGGCGCCTCAACCGACCAGTCGATATCACCCTGTAAATTTGGCACCGGGCAGAGCACATAAAAAGACTCGCAGTCCTCTGGGGCAAAACTTTTATCGGTGGCGGTGGGCCGGTGCAAGTAAAGACTAAAATCCTTGCCCAACAATTTGGCATCAAATATCTCTGCCAGCAGCTCTTTAAAGCGCGGCCCTAACCAAATGCTGTGGTGTGCCACATTGGAGTAGAGTTTGCGGGTACCAAAATAGAGTACAAACAAACCCATACTGTAGTGTTTTTTCATTGTTGGCAGCAGCGATGAAGGCTTTGGCAGCAGGTGCTGGTAGCAAGTTTCAGGATCGCCGGCGAACACCACCACATCTGTCTCAACCACACTATTGTCGGCAAGCCGCACACCACAAGCACGCTGGTTGGCTAGCAATATTTCATCGACATCGGCATTCAGCCGTACCGTCACCCCGTGACGCCGCATAAGCGCCCCAAGCTCTTCTACTAATTTGCCGGTGCCACCCAGACAAAAAAACACACCAAAGCGCCTCTCCAAGTAATGGATGAGAGTATAAATAGCCGTGGTCTTGTGGGGGTTGCCACCGACTAACAAGGGGTGAATAGAGAACGCCTGCCGAATAAGCGGGTGTTTAAGGTGGCGGTTGACCATTTGTGACACAGTGCGATAACACTGCAAAAACAGCAGAGCCGGCACCTGCTTGAGCATGTCCCAAACTCGCGTAAACGGGCGGTGCACTAACTGTTTAAAACCTACGTTGTAGATTTTTTCCGACTGCCCCAACAGCTTCAAGTACCCCTCAGCATCTGCCGGGTTAAAGCGACGAATCTCGTCGAGGGTATCTTCTACACTGGCTCGGTAATCGAACTGGCTGCCATCAGAAAAGTGAAACCGATAAAAAGGATCTAACGGCACAAAAGTGAGGTGGTCTTCGAGTTTTTCGTCAAAAAGCGCAAAGAGCTCCTCAAACAAAAATGGCGCGGTAATCACTGTAGGGCCAGCGTCATGCAGGTACCCACCGCGCTTAAACACCTGAGCACGGCCCCCTAACTGGCCGAGCCTCTCCAGCAAGGTGACCTTGTAGCCTAACTTAGTAAGCCGCAGAGCCGTTGCAATACCGGCAAAACCCGCGCCAATAATGACTGCATTTTGGCCGACGGCCGCGGTTGTATTCAAGCTATACGCTCTTGGTGCGAGGTAGCGGCTTTTAGCTTAGCCGACAAAAGCAGCTGCCGAGCCACCGCCTGCAGTTGGCTCGGCAGTTTTGCGATAAGGGTCTCCCCTTCGGCTAACCAACCGTCTACGCGTTGGTTGGCTTCAAAAATTACATCACTGGTTGCCATGTGCCGCTGCCATTTTTCCAACTGGGTGTTGTCGCCCGATTGGTACCAGCGGGTAAATTCCTGCTCAGAGGGCTGGCTGCAGTTAAACAAACTCACCACCAGGTTAGGTTTTCTCCCTTCAAGATCGCTGGAGCGGTGGCTGGAAGGAATAATGTCGTTAATGTCGTTGCGGCCTTGGTAAGCCAGACTGCACAACACCACTAACCGGTTTAAGCTATCTAACGGTAACTCTAACCCCGAAGCTATTGCCGCCCCTTGAATGGGCGCCAGCAGCAATGGCGCAGTTTTACCCTGAGCGATGGTCATCCACTGTGACAGGTCGGCGCAGCAAGATTGGCTTACATCTGAAATTTGGCCATTACAGGTCTCTTGCATAGAGTGCGCCAGTAGCGCCACCAATGGGCCAGCAAACTGACGGTTGCGCGCGGCCAACTCAAAGGCTTTAGCCACCATCCAATCGCCCAGACACAGGGCTGTGTCTGCGCCATAAAATTCGCGAATACTTTTTTGACCCCGCCGATGAGTGCTGGAGTCGCTAATATCATCATGCACTAATGAGGCGTTGTGCAGAATTTCGCAAGCTGCCGCCCAGTGCAAATTGTCTTCGTGTTGCAAGCCAAGGGCGTTGCCTGCTGCAAGCGCTAATTGCGCCCTGAGCAGTTTACCCGGGCTATTAAAGTGGTAGTTAGCCGCTTCGTAAAGACCGGCGCGGTGCTGTGGCATTTCGCGCTGGAAGAGGTTATTTAATTCAGACAGCCACTCCAATTGATTCTTTTGCTTCAATGGGGACATTGTGAGCACCCTTCAGAGTTCGAATTTTTATGATTTTTATTATCTTCGGCTAAACAGTAACAACCAGAGCCACAAGTGGTGGCTCTGGTTGCCCTGGCAGACTAGTTACTCAGAATCTGCTACTGCAGCGGCCCAGATGACCACACCAAAGCCGATTTTGTTCCAGAAGTCGGCCAAGTTGTAGATCAGGTTCATGGTGCCGGGGTCGGCACCGCCGCCCAAATAACCCATAAAGTAACCGATCGGGTAGATCGCCCAACCCACTGTAACGAGCAGTGTCATGGTCTTATAGGCTTTTTGTACATGCACGTTGGCCAGGCTGGCATTAACTCGGCTCGCCTCACCTTTAATGATGTACCAAATAACATAGAGCCACGCAGCCATAGACAGTACAAATGCGGGCAATACACCCATCGAGCCTGTCTCACCCATGTAGCCCAAGATAAGCATCAGCGTAGTACCACCGAGCAGGTTCCAGAAAACTCGCGCAGGCACCTTACCAACTGCTGACATAATTAAATAAAACTCAACCATCAACAGCGGCACGGTAAGCAGCCAGTCAATGTAGCGGAACTCGGTAGGCGATGTACCCGTTGCCACCCAAACATCGCGCATATAAAAGTAATGCACTGCCGCAATAAGCGTTACTAAGCCCGAGACTGTTAACGATGTTTTCCACTTACCGGCAACACGGTCTCTCTCCAAGAAGAAAAACGCTGTTGCGGCAACCAGTGCCATCGATATCAGCCAGAAGGACATCCCAACATAATCACCAGATACTAAGTTGTTAGTCATAATGAACCCTTTTATATCTTTTGTAGTTAAAGGTACCGCGCCACCTTTGTAGTAACACGGGTGAGGCTTATAAACAGCCCAGTTTTAGACCCTCCAAAAACTAGACTTTTTCGAAGCTACGCCCAAATCAGAAGGATTGCAAGCAGTTTAGTTCTATAATTTAGACTCAAGTAGCGCCAAAAGACAGGCTCAAAACAGCCGGCCGGCAGGCTTTTAAGCGGGGAATCAAGTAGCCTTGTCGGCGGTGTACCTGAACAATTGGCTAGCGCCTCGGCATTACAGGCCCTGCTCTAGCGGCCAGTACCAGCTGCTTAAATACACCCAAAATTGCCCTGAACTGCGGCTCATTGGCGATCGCCTTGGGAGGGGGGCAATACAAACGACAAGGGCTGGGGGTTTTTCAAAACGACCATAGGCTGACTGCCAGATTTCTCTAGAACCTTGTGTGGTTCTCGCATCTCATTCATCTATGTGATGTGACGTACTCATAGTGCCGATTTAAGTGCTTCTAACCGCCAGACGATTCGAAGAATCGTAAGCAAATTTTATAGGCTTGAAGGTTAATAGAGATAAGCATATTTATCGCAATAAAATTAAGCCATTGAATTAAAAGCGCTTTTTAGGGTTCGTTTTGTAATTTTAGGCCAAAAAATACTATATATAGTGTAAAAAACCTGATCAGCCTTAGTTATTTACTCAAACAACACAACATGTAGTGTTACACCATTGTAAAACGGTGAAGCACACGCAATGCTAACCGTATGACTACTACACACCCCACCCCAGCCCCGCAAAGCGCCCCCAACAAACCGACTGGCCCAAAGACAGATAGGGGCAAAAAACGCTCCTCTCAAAATGCTCTAAAGCATGGGCTCACATCTACACAGATGATCGGCCCCGATGAACTTGCTGCCTACGACTATTACTGTCGAAGTCTCATTGAAGAATATGACCTGGCTACCTTTACCGAGATCATACTCGCCGAACGCTGTGCAAGCTGCTATGTCCGTTTGCAACGTGGCAACTTAGTTGAGAACCAATTATTTGAGAGGGCAAAAATCAAAAATCGATTGCATGCACCCGAAATGGAGGAGTTACAACTCCCTACGCGGTTAATGAGGAAGTACACAGTAAACTCACTAGCTGGGCTCTATGACCTAAGACACCAGACCAATACTGAACGTTTAGCAGAAATCTACAACATGCAGTCAGAAGTATTCAGCTGCCTGGCTAGAGGAGTTAAGACTCTTAACGGTATTGAAGAGCACGCCGAGGCTGTTTTTCAAAAGCTTGAGCATCTAGCCGAGTTGGCGGGTATAAAAGTAGGCTGTCTATTTAAAGCTGAAAACGACCAACAGGGCTTGGCATCTGCAGTAATGCGGGCTGACATAGCATCATTACCAAGTGAGCTGGTGGATTATGCCTCATGTGAACCGTTTGAGTTCATTTCCTATCAAAGCCAGGTAGAAGAGTTTCTTGAAATGCTTTCAGAAGAGATAGCAGCCGAGTTAGGCTGCTTCTCAATTGATGTAAAACTCAACGAAATGCGCAAACTCAATGAGCGCTGCACCCTACCGGACATAACCGAACTAGAGAGCCTGTCACGATATAACCATTCTCTAAACAACCAATTCAGCAAAGCACTAGGGGAACTAAGACAAGTGGTTAAGGAGAGGAGAGAAAGTGAAGTAAAAGAAGAAGCTATCAACCACGTAGAGCCACGTTTAAGACGACGCCAGGATTGACTAAAGGATCGCCAATGAACTCTATACCTGCTTCTTCAAACGACTGCCTGATAGCCAATAGATTTTTAGTGTTCGCTACTGGTACGCCCTGCTGGACTTCGTAGCGTTTTATTGAGGCACTTCCTACGCCACAACGCTTGGCAAGCTCAACAGCACTCCAACCTAACATAGCTCGAGCTGCTTTAATTTGACAAGATGATACCATTGATATTCATTTATGATTCTATTAGAATCATACCTGTGCGTTTAGATACAGGAGAATACCATGATCGACCAACTTTTCGAAAAATTTGACGGTGCTTTTGCCCAAAATACACTTCGCGCTTACAAAGCTGACTTCAACCACTTCAGCGACTGGTGCAAAAAGAACAAGGTAAAGCTCAAAAAGAGCACAGGCGAGGAGTGGAAATACTACATTGAATACTGTGCCAGCTATCTGTCTACAGCAACTGTGAGACGACGTATAAACTCCCTCGGTACAGTCCATCGTTTGGCGAGCTTACCCGAGCAAACGCGTCACCCAGAAGTTATTCTGGCACTCAAGCGGATGCACAGACAAAAGGGCCGAGCACAAAAGCAAGCAGTCCCACTCACCAAAGACATCCTCAAACAACTGCTGGCTGTATGTGGGGACGACCTGCGCGGGCAGCGTAACCGTGTATTACTTACCCTGGGTTACGAGACCATGCGGAGGCGTTCAGAACTTTGTGCTTTTAGGTTTGAGAACATACAAACACTACCCAACGGCAAAAAAGCTATATTGATGGAGCGCTCAAAAACAGATCAGTACGGCAACGGTAAGATAATCCCTATAACGGAGGATCTCTACCAACTGTTATCCGACTGGGGTGAATATTCAGGGGGTAAAGGGCCCATCATCAGAGGCATCAATCGACACGGGGTGCCAAAAACAAATGCTATGTGCCCTGCCAATGTCAGCCTAATACTCAAAAAGCTTCAGGCTAAAGCGAAGCTGAGGTGTGAGGAGTTATTATCTGGTCACTCGTTTAGAGTCGGGCGAGCACTAGATCTACTTATAGAGGGGGAGCCGTTAGAGAAAATTATGTTGCGCGGAGGCTGGCAAATGGAATCAACAGCAATGAAATACTTGAGGGCTTGGCAAGAAATTTAGCCAAGAGGATGTGGGCACAGACAATTTGTGCTAAACACGTAATCACTAGATTAAACGCATTCTCGGGAGTGTTTCACTCAGCATAACAACGTAGTTCAGGCGTATTTCAAAAGAGGCGCAAATGAACTATATCGCAATTCTCGGAACTCGATATAAAATTAAAATTCAGAGTCTACTTCAAAAAAAACTATTTTGTAATTATTACAAAATTGTGCATGGAGGATAGTTGAAAACTCTTGAAACCTAATTAATTGATAAAATTACTTTATACTAGGGTTATGTAATATTGGAGTAAAGCCATTTTAAATGTAGTAAAGCGTTAAGAACGTATACCAAAAAAATGCAAGACAGTATTATGAATCTCAGCCACATGACTGCCTTGAGGCGGCGCAAATTCAGATAGACCATCGGAATAATAGGCAAAACCTTTACTTTGATGTTCGCCGTTTTTAATCGCCACGAAAGTTACTAAATTAGCTAGCTGCAACTCTTTTCCTGAATAGGTGATCATAGTTTTATCTGTAATTTCTGAGGGATAGGTCAACACCACAAAAATGTCTTTGCCTCTGTTATCAATCTCTTCAAATAACCTAACTTCGTCATTCACAAGTATTTTTGATAACTGCTGTTCCGCTTTAAATGCCAACTCTTCAGTATCAAATGAAACCAGGAAATCTCGGGTCATTCTTGGTATAACATCAGTGAATTCTACTCCGACGCTTTCCAAAAACGATGCATGGTCTTTGAAGCGATAGTAGAACTTTAATTGCTCATAGGGTTTTTGTGAAAGCCCCGTGGCAACAATAATTTCAGTATTTGGTAATTCAAGAAGATCTATCAGCATTTCATCATAAACTTTGAGCATCTCTAAAATTGGATCATCGTCTTTTCCAATATACCAATCAGGGTTTTTTAACTCTGGTGAAGCAACATATGGTGAATTGAAAAAGTAGTGATGCTGAATATGTGCACCCGCATTTAGAAACAATGTTGAGAAATTTGGTTTTTTTCTTATAAATAAAGTTTTATGCATTTCATACAACAACATATCCAAAAATAATGCCTTGCGCCAAGGCTTACCTAAAGCATTAAAAGCATACTTCGCCATTGGAAGATATCGAGATGGTCCTACAAGAGCAACAAAAGCCAACACCAAATTAAGGATAGATTTAAAGGTAAGCTTTGACTGTGAGTTATCATTGACAGCTTGAACAATTGAATCGGTAATACTTTTACTAAAAAAACTATTGTCACAGGGAGTTTGTGTCCAAGGATCAGGTATAAAATACGCTGGATTTTCAAGATTGTTGGAAGCATTCATGGGGCTCACTGCACCAACAGAAAAACCTGCTTTTTCAACCTTTTCGAAAAACTGCTCATCAGTCGAATTAACGAAATCACCAAGTCTGAACACCTTGTGTTCATCATAAGTTTTGCCGGTATGTACTGATGGCCATTGAATCCAAGGTTCAAGGTTTTCATATACCACTTCCGCTTGAGTAAGTATAATGCCCTTTTCAATAAGCTTTGTGAATCCTGGTAAATGCTTTCCTCTTTCAACATAGAAAGATGCTGTATCAAAATTAATTTCATTTAGTTCAATAAAAATTAGTTTACTATTCATTTTTCAACTCTTGATAATTTGGCCAAAATTTCCGGCAACTCTTCACAATTTCGTGCAACATATGTCTCAGTATCTATATCCATAGAACTAACGTGGCTATAGGAAGTATCAGTAAACAACTTAACAACCCTGTTAGGAGTGAGCTTCAAATCAATTCTTCCAAAAAAACCCAACACATGGAGGAAGTTTGCAATAATTTTCAAAATGCCTGAAAAAAAGGGAATTTTAACCAATTTGATAGATCGCCCAGAAATAAGTTGAATCATTTTTGATACTGATATTGATGGATTTTCAATTGTTAAATACTTCCCGGCAGAAATTTCACCAGCTACAGAATCAACAATAAATTTAGAAAAAAATGGTAAATAGGTAAGACTTTTAGTAATTTCAATATTTGGGATGAAAGGGATAAATTTCGATACTGATTGTAACTTACCTATATTGGTATCTGATCTTGGATCCTCAGAAAAAATTGCTGATGGATAAAGTACGATGAGCTCAACGTTATGGTCATCACACCATTTTTTAATTATTGATTCTTGAATATATTTAGTAGCCCTGTAAGCATCATCACAACTAAGGGTGCGAGAAAAATTAATATGAAAGCCATCGAAAGCTGCTACTGAACTAACATGAATAAACTTTTTGACAACCATATTACTAAGGGATTCCAAAAATTTTTTTTGGGATGAAACATTTGTTTGGTAATAGTCGACAGCAGTTGCGCCATAGTCAAATCGAGCTGCAGCTAAATTTACAATACTTATTTGCTCATCCTCGAATTGAGAAAGCCAGCTCCTGAATTCAGCACTGTCTATACTTGCATTTAAATCGCAATAATTACTACAGACTGAATCTACAGAAAATACAGAAAATTCTTTCTTTAGAAGAGGAATTAGATTTGATGCTACATATCCTGAGGATCCAGTTACTATAATATTCAAAAAAAATTCCTTAATAATATTGGACTGTATTGGAATAGTTATCTAGTAAAGCTTAGTGTTGAACGAATGGTCATATTTATCAAGAGTTACGACAGTCAATTTCATGACCTTAAGGAGTGTTAAACGAAAAATATCATTAATTAAAGAGAAGAGAGAAATATTTTGAAGATTCTTTGTTAATAAAGAGCGAAACTCTCCCTGTCTCAGAGGTATTTAGGCTCTTCTGATTAAAATTACTTTCATGATGACACTTTAGTAATCGAAGAGACGATTATGAAGTGATCAAAAGATCATGATAAATAATTCAAATATATTTACGAACACGTGCTTAAATTGAATACGCAACTTATCCGTAAAGTCTCGAGCTTTATAAAGGCATCATAAAAAATGACTGTTAAATACTCTTTAGGAAATTTTTCTGAGCTTTTAACATGAATATCTTACTACAGCATTTCTTTGGAAAAAAGCCAGGCTACGGAACTGTTAGTAACTGTAAATGTTAGCATCATCTTGCAAGTTAATTGGTACCGTTATCGAAGGTAATAGACACAAACAGTTGACTGAGCAGGGTATAGCAGTTAATAGGCTTAATGTTAAAGACAGATATTGAAACCAACTTCTAAAAAGAGTCTATGTTGTTGTTGACGGCAAAATTAAAAACCTTAGAGCATTCATATAGAGCTTTAATTTGACAGAAAGTGAAACGCACAGAGCTGATTTACTTGATTAACCTTGAAAAAAGCATCCGAGGTCTTTTTATTGACTTATAATTAAGTTGGTGAGCTGTTGCCATCTTTCTTTCAAATACACAGTCCACTTGCTTATTTATTTACATGCATAACTTTTTTTGAAAGAGAATGCAGGATATGATAACGACATTATGAATGTTTAATTGCGCAAATCTAGAGCCGTCAAGAATGCATGGAGTGATGTTCAATCGAGCATAAAAGAAATTCATACTACGAGGTTGACGCTCTTATTAATGAGCTACTCGAGGACTAAGAGGGCCATCCAAATCATATGTTAGCCTGGAACTGATAAGCAAAGGATTTGACAACATTTAGGTAAAAAATGCAAAGTATTTTCGGTAAATTGCGACCTGTGAAGTGGAGAAACTGATTAAGATTGATTTTCCTAGGCTTAAGCGTATGGTTTAAAACTATTTGCTTTTCCACATATTATATAAAAATACCCTACTTATAATATGAGGAACCAAATTAAAAACACATTCGATCAAACTGATCCCATGAAGATGCTGTATTTTAAGCATTCCTAGAAATGATTTAATTTTATTATGACTAAGCCCATTTGGGTTTATTGTATACATTAGTAAAGGTTGACTTGACCTTACAGACTTACCAGCTTTAGATAATAATGAAAGCCACATTAAATAATCCTCATGATATACTTTCTCTTGGAAAACTATTGAAAGTTTTTTTGCGTCATAAATACCGCTTGAATTGCAGATAAAATTCCGGTACTTCATAATCTTATAAGTCACAATGGATGGATAAATACGTTGACCTATTTTATTTCCTGCAGTGTTTACCAAATCACAATTCGAATGACATATACTTAAATTTTGCGTCTGCATAAGATGTATTTGGATTGAGAGTTTTTCTGGATACCAGAAATCATCAGCATCACAGAACGCTATATATCGTCCTGATGCTTGACTTAGACCTAAATTTCTAGCTTCGGATACGCCATGATTACTTTCTAAAAAAAAGGTTCGAATCCGTTTATCTGTAAAAGATTTAACAATCTCAACTGTATTGTCAGTAGGGGCGTCGCATATTATTATCAGCTCAAAATTGTCATAGTTTTGGTCCAAGATACATTGTATTGATCTTGAGATAAAATGAGAAGCATTGTAAGCAGGCATTATTATAGAAACAAGACTCATCAAAGTATTAGACCTTTACGATAAATTAAGATAGTTAGACAGATAATTAATAAACTAATTGATTGATTGCATTAATAGGTTTCCTGTGTTTGCCAGTGCCAAGCATCCTCTACCATTTCTGTTAAATCGCGCTTTGCCACCCAGAGTAACTCTGATCGTGCTTTTTTGGGATTTGCCCAGCATTCAGAAACATCGCCCTTTCTTCTTCCACAAATTTTAAAAGGTATTTTTCTATTTATAACCTTTTCAAAAGCGGAAATTACCTCAAAAACTGAGTAAGGGGTACCAGTTCCTAAATTCCACACTGCCAGACCACGAGATTCTTTCAACCAACTAAGTGTTGCCAAGTGCCCATCAACTAAATCGAGAACATGGATATAATCACGCATACCTGAACCATCGTGCGTAGGATAATCATTACCATAGACTGATAGAATCGACTGTTGACCAGTTGCTACTTGCATTATATAGGGAAAAAGATTGTTCGGTGTATTAATAGGATTTTCACCAATTTTACCACTCTTGTGTGCTCCGACTGGATTAAAATATCGGAGCACTGCGATTGACCACCTTGAGTCAGAACTAGAGAGATCGCTTAACATATCTTCTACAATAAGCTTTGTCTTGCCATATGGATTTTTTATTACTCCGAGGGTAGAGTCTTCTGATAAAGGCATAACATCCGTTTCTCCATAAATAGTAGCGGAAGAACTAAAGATGAATTTAAATACACCTGCATTCCTCATCGATTGCAAAAGGGTTGCCGTAGCAGAAACATTGTTATGGTAGTAATTTAGTGGTTGATTGCTACTTTCCGAGACAGATTTAAGGCCTGCAAGGTGTATTACACATTCAAAAGTGAATTTTGCAAATAAATTAGACAATTGATTAATATCATTAACATCTCCCTCACATACGTCAAGGTAAACATCAAATTTTCCACCAGCATTGAGTATTTCGATAATTTTGTTGAGAGTGCTCGGTGAACTATTGGTGAAGTTATCAAGGACTACCACGTGATAATTACTCTCTAAAAGCTTTGTGACAATGTGACTGCCAATAAAACCAGCGCCACCAGTAACAAGAATGCTTTTCATTAGGTTATACTCCTTGTGAATAGATCGATACTGATAAAAGATAGCTACTGCATATCTAATAAATATATTTGAAATTTGATGTCAATCAGTTGCTTTTTTAGATAAGGTCTTTGTTTAGCCGTAAGATGATAAGAAAGTTAAATAATATTAACAATTATAAGTCTTACTGTTAAATTGATAAGCTCCCTTAATGATGGAACAAAAGAATTTTGCGAAAGAAATATGGGTTTTATATTCATGATATTTTTTAATGGAAAAATAAATTATTATTATGTATGATTTAAATCCAAACAACCTTTTAAATAAAGAACCTTTTGAGTAAGCCATACTGCTGCTACCCAGAAGGGATCCGGAACTTTCTAAAGCATGACTAACAATGAAATGTGGACTAAAAAAACCTTTAGCGCCGGATTTTAGCATATCGCTGAGTAATATATTTTCCTCACCAGTTGGATAAGTTGAACCTACTCCAAATCGCTCATCAAGCGTTATTTTAGAATAATTTAAGAAATTTTGAGATAATATGATCTCAATTGAACAAACATTCAGAACTGTTATTTGATTATGCTCAAAAGTTTTTTCCGAATATGACTTAAAAGCTCCCTCGCCTTTTGGGTCATTTACTTTAAATGTAATGAAATCTGGATTGTTCAATTTGGATATATATTGTGTGATTATTGAAACTGATGAATCTGTTATTGAAACATCATCATCTAGTATCCATATATAATCTGCAGAACAAAAATTTATACCGAAATTTCGATTTTTTGATAATCCGACACCGAAGAGCTTGATATAGGTAATGTTTAAATTTAGTTTAGTAATTGCTAGTGAATCTAATACATATTTTTCATCATTATACTGATGCGAAATAATAATATTTACCGAGGTGGGGAAAGTAGAAGCTAACCGAACAGCATCTATGATTCTTTCGTTGTAAGTACAGATTAGAACCTCTAAAAGTCTATTTCTCTCCATAATTTAGTCTGCCTGTTTTTGTGCAATAAATGTAACAAGAGTGAAGTGTCAATAGGATTAGTATAGGCTCACTTATTATTCCTGAAAGGAAGACCAAAGAAACGTATGTAGTTGCCCAGGAAGCGGTTAACCACGGTATATGTTTTTTTGACCCATACTTATAAATTTCAATGAAAAATAGGAAACAGCTCAACATATAGAGTGAGAAAATAATGATCCCACCTTCAATTAATATCTCCAAAAATGTATTGTGCATAAAATGATAATCATTAAATTTATCAAAGTTATACTCTTTAAAACTAAAAACACCAATGCCAAAAATTGGGTTCTCTTGAAATATAGAGATTGCATTTGACCAAATTTCGACACGGCCACTACCAGATGATGAAGTTGAAGTCCTCTGAATGAAGAATTCAGTTAGATAGGGTAAATAGTTACTCGTTATCAAAAGTACTAGGGGAAAGGTGACAAGAATAAAAGTAAATAAAATTGTAATTTTTTTCGAACCTTTTTGGCTTAGAAAATATATAAAAAACCCAATTATTAAAGCGATAATGCCACCACGTGAGAACGTTAAAAGTATATTCATTAGCGCCAAGATGAATAGGAATTTTGATAGTTTACTGTTAAGGTCAGATAAAGCGATAAAGACAAACACAAAATTGAATACAGCAAAAAAATTAGGATCGTCAACTAAACCATTTAATCGTGGAATGCCACGATCCACAAAAACACCAAAGGAACCACTGCCATTAAATTGCAAAAAATTACCGTTAATAATTGATAAACCATAGAGGTATAAAACAAAACTTAAAAGATTAAAAATAATGCCTGACAATATAAATACATCTATAACCTCATCAAAAGTCCTATTCCTTAAAAAAGAATAGGCCATCACAAAGATAAGTGAAAACAACAAAAAACCCAAATTAAAACGCAAAGCTAATTCAGGTGAGTAAGCGTAGAAGCCTGTTAAGTTGAAAATAAATAGAACTAAAAACCAAAATTTGACAGCGGTTGAGGGTGGTAGAAAAAATCTGCATCTATTAATAACCCAAATTACGGGGACAACCAACATAAATGCTTTAATTTTAAAATAAAAATCAATAGAAAGAAATTGAAATAAGATAGAGCAAACTAATACTATCCCGATTCGTCTGTGACCGATTAAATTATTCATTTATAACCAAGTTAAATTATTTTTTTATTAATTTAGGGTCTAAATTCTTTAGATAGACGTTAGGATTCAGCGATTGACTTTTAGTAATATCGATAGTCTTGCAAAGAAAAATAGTGAGCGCTGTAATATTAAATAATAAATCTTAAGAAAACTTCCAATAAATGATTTTTTTTTCAGAAGAAAAGATGTGTCATCTAAGAGAACAGATTCTTTGACTAGATCCGATTTATTTTTGTATGCATTAGGAAGAGTATTTATGTTGTAAGGTTTTCTCTTGTGTCGGGCTGGTAACTGCATATAATCAGCACCATAGCTTTTAGCTAGATATTCTTGAAGGTTATATGGAGTTAAAAGATCGATCCCACAAAAACGACGTTTAACAAGCGGATAGACTACTTCTTTTTTTACTCTACGAATTGGTGAAAACTGACCATGGCCCTTAATCAACCAATCACCTTTCTCAATAGAGCTTAAATTCTTTATTTTTCTGTAGTAATTAGCCATGATTTTTTCTTTTGTTTTCAAATATTTTTTCTTTTTGAAAATGATGTCTATAATAGTATATTTATTTAAACCTAGGACAAACTTTGAGACTTCCTTAACCGTTCTTTCATCATCATTTAATTGCGAATTAGGTACGAATTTTATAGGAAATATATCAATTTTTACAGGCTTGAGAAACCTAGAGGGGACTTCGCAGACATAGTCCGTACGGCAATAATATTCACACCAACTCAGCTTATTTTGACTTGAATAATATAACGATCTATATTCCCTATTTATATTTCTTAATAAATGTAATAATCTAAAATAATCATACGCTGGAACGCAAAGATCAATATCATCATCCCAAGGTATGGCACCATTATGTCGCACCATTCCTAGTACAGCACCCCCGTCAAGCCAATAATCTATACCGTTTTGATTGCATATTTCTACTACTTCATTAAGCAACTCTAGAAGTAATTGCTGATGCAGTTCAAGATTGGTTCGAGAATAATATGAGCAACCACTCTTTTTTACTAATCTAAATAATGACATTTAATCACCACATATAACAATTTTATAATGAAACTATTTTTAATTATTTAATTAAAGTCACTTTAGTTAAGAGACCAATTGGATAAAGATGGTGCATTGGTAATTTAATAGATAAAAACCGAAATCCTTGCACAAACACTAAATATTGTTAAAGCAAAATAATTGAAAGAAAGACTAATGGCTTTACAACTCACTCTAATAATATTAGCACTTGCAAGTAATATTTTACGGATGCTAAAGCATAAATACACTTAATGACAGACTATTAATCACTGGAAAAATTATATTAAGTAGTAATCTTGCCTATATAAAAAAAGAAAGAACAGATCCGCCAGATATTCCAACGCCATTATTACTGAAAAATAAAACAGCTTTTGAATAAATACAAATACAGATAGAATGAATCATTCGAAATTTGTCTCATAAAATATTCAAACTTTTCCCTTTTATTAAATTACGTCGTGAATGCTTGTCAATACCTGCCTTAATATAGTGCTCGAAGTATTTGTTGTGTAAGGAAAGTACATAATTTCTACACCAACTTCAGAAAACTTCTGTTCTAAATTGTTCCATTTTTCTGTTTTCTTCCAATCATCACCGACAAACATTATGTCAAACTTGATAGTATTCCAGGCTTTCATTTTATCATAGTCTTCCTGTGTAACTACTTCATCAACAAATTTAATCGCATTAACTATCTCTATTCGTTCATTAAGCGGTATGATTGGTTTTTTGTTTTTTGTTTTAATTGAAAGCTCATCCGTCGTTACCCCAACAACCAAATAGTCGCATTCTAATTTTGCTCTCCTAAATATATTTAAATGGCCCACATGGAACATATCAAAAACACCTGTTGTATAACCTATTTTCTTCATCTTACACCTACTTTTAATAAAATTAGCCATTTTTTTTAGATTATTATCACTTAAACTTAATTTTTCTATGCATCTATCTGACAGATAATCCCTTTCTTGGGGGCAATGAGACGCCCTTTTCAATTTCTTTCGCTTAAAGCAATTTCAAAATTTAATTTTATCTTTTCTCTCATCTATTACAATTTCGGACTTGTATTTCAAACCTCAAACCTCAAACCTCAAACCTCAAACCTCAAACCTCAAACCTCAAACCTCAAACCTCAAACCTCAAACCTCAATTATTAGACATAAAAACTCATACCACAAACCTCAAATCTGCAACTTATCAAAATCTTAGCCATGTTTTGAGCCCTGTTGATCTCCAGACTTCAATACCCATCAATATATTCCAGCAAATTAAACTACATGAAACAGAAACAGCAGCCCCCATCGCACCATAATTCGGAACAAGGTATCCAAGCAACATCACATTTAAAACCAATGTCAATGACAATGATTTTAATGCCTTGTTTTCATTGCCGGTCATATTAAGAACCAAACCAACCGAACCCATTATAACGTTCACCAGCTGACCAAAACACAACACAACTAAAATTGGGTAGGCACTTACATATTCCGACCCGAACAAAAAGATAATAATCAAGTCACCAAAAAAAACCAAAAGAAAAATAAGAGGCAATGATATTATGGAAACAAGGCGCACACTCTTTGAAATTAAATCCTGAGTATCTTTAAAATTTTCGCTCTTGTATAAGCTTGCTACATTAGGCATTATCAATGCATCAATTGCGGTGAGACCTAATGCAATTAATGTTCCAGCTTGCATCGCAACCTTAAAGTATGCAACAGACTCACTTTTTTCCAAAAAGCCCAATAAGACACTCGCAAGCTCAGCATTTAATGCCCCAATAAAATACATGAAACTAAACGGGACTAGAGAATAATGCCATCTTTTTTTATCGTATTTTGCAATTTTTTTCAGAACTATTAACTTTTTTATCAACACAAAACCTATTAAAAGTCCTAACAATGACGAAATAATGGATAAATCAATTAGACTACTACTTGTAAATTCTAAATCAATTAAAATGAATACCAATACTGCCGCTAATGTAAAAGCAGATGCGAATATTTGCACTGGCAACTGAGCTAAAATAGGCTTCCTAAATCCGTTTAACACAGCCCCCTGCTGCGTCAACATTCCCTTTATAGGTATTAATAGGATTGCACACCACAATAGGCTCGATATCTTATCATCAAATAAACTGCAATATAGAGCCGCATACATAAATACTACAACAACTACTGATATTACCAACACATAATTTCGAGACCATTTTATTATCCCAGTTAAATATTCTTCTTCTTTACTCACTTGATAATTTGCAATCTCCCTTACTAAAAAGTTCGGCAGGCCTGCAACAGTTGGCACAGTTGCCATCGCTATTATTGCTAGTGCGTAGCTATATAAGCCATATTCCTGCGGTCCGAGAAACCGAGCATATATTATATTTGCAACCATCGACAAAGCTTTACTCAGAAACAGAAGACCGGCTATACCTGTAAACTTCTTATATAACAAAATAGGCTGATTCACTTATCCAAAACCTTACATAAATATTAGAAGATATCTAAACTTCATATTAAAAGATTGACTTGAAAGCAACTCGCATATATACCGCATTTTTTTCAAATTCCTCAATTTCTTTTGTCTTTAATACTAAACACAACTTTTATTTGATATAATTTCGCTCCTCCCTTAATTTATATCATTTTATTCCCAATACCCAAAAACCACTTTTTTTCTCCAAATGCTTCCATAAAATGCTCTCAACCGCTTCTCACACTCTTAATAAAAATTGTCTTTCAAATTTTCTTTATTTCAACTCCCTCATATTTGATAAGAGCCATTATCGCGCACCAATCACTCGCTAATGAGCTTGCTCAGGTAATCCCTATTTTTCTCATCCCTTAAACCCACCGCCACATTGGCTCCTAAATAACCGCGTTTATTGCCACAGTCGTAAGTGGCTGCGCTGGTTAAGAAGGCGCCGAGGGGTTGTTGTTTAAGCAAGGAATCCAGTGCATCGGTCAGCTGTATTTCGCCGCCGGCGCCGGCTGGGGTGGTTTGCAACAGCTGCATGACTTGCGCTGGCAGCAGGTAACGGCCCAGTACGGCTAAATTAGAGGGGGCCTCTGCGGGGCTGGGCTTTTCGACCAGCTGGTGTATTGGGCTACTGGCAAAATGCTCGATCGAGCTACCGTTAACATCGGCAATACCGTACTGCTCTACTTCGGCTGGGGCTACCTGCTCTACCATAATTTGGCCGTGGCCACTCTGCTGCCAGGCGGCCATCATGTGGGCAAAGCTGTGGCCGTGGGGGTTGTTGGCGGCATCTAGCACCAAAACATCTGGCAGCAGCACGGCAAACGGCTCGCCAGCTATTTGCTGTTTGGCGCACAACACGGCATGGCCAAGACCTAGCGCGTCGGCTTGGCGAATAGAGACAATGGTAATGTGTGGCGGAATAATGTCTTTTACGGTTTTGAGGATGGTCTCTTTACCCTTGCGCTCTAGGCGGTGCTCTAGCTCGTAGTGGGCGTCGAAATGGTTTTCTATCGCCTCTTTGCCGCTGCGGGTAACAAAGATGATCTCTTCGATACCGGCGGCTATCGCCTCTTCTACCACCCACTGGATAACTGGCCGGTCGTAGACCGGCAGCAGCTCTTTGGGTATGGCTTTGGTGGCCGGCAGCATACGGGTGCCGAGCCCTGCCACCGGAATAATAGCTTTGCGGATGGGTGCAACTGTGGGTTGTATTGGCATAGTTATTCGCCTAGTTCTTGGTGAAGCCGCGCAATGTCGGCTGTTATACGGTCGTACTCGGCCATTTTGCGCTGCAAAAATGCCCGTGTAATGACAACCTTCTCTTTTATACCTTTGGGAGTCAGCACATAGGCGTAGCCACTCTTATTAGCCGAGCGGGCAAAGTTGCCGCTTTTAACCAGCCCACGCTCTATTAACGCCGTTAACACATAGTGGGTTTTGCCCAGCGACACCCCGAGCTCGGAGGCCAGCTGGCGCTGGGTGAGCTGTGGCTGCTGCTCAATAAGGCTGAGTAGTTGGTACTCTTTTTCGAGGGTGTCGCTGGTGGGCATTTTGGCTAGTTGTTACTGGTTTGGTTAATAGTGAGGCAGGCTACCGCAAGGTGTGCCGATGGGCAGACCTTGCGCGGTGGGGTGGCAGAGCCACCTTTGACCCTTTAACCGCAGCAGTATTCTGGGAGTATTGAGCGGCTAGATGTTCAACTGTTGAACAGTCTAGCACCATAGACAAATAATGGCAGTAATACCGATAGGTTAGCTGAACGCGTGGTTGTGCCGGTTTAAGCGCTATGGGGCGGGCTTACTTTTTTAGGCGAGGCAAAGGAGCGGCTGGTGTGAACCCGGCTATACGACAGCGCTAGGTGGGCAACCCCGGTTAACGGCCGTAGTAACTTTGGTACCAGGCAACAAACTGCTCTACCCCCTGCTGAATACTGGTAGTAGGCTGGTAGCCGGTATCGCGGCTGAGTGCGCTAACGTCGGCGTAGGTGTTTTCGATATCGCCCGGCTGCAGTGGCAGCAGCTGCTTTTGCGCGGTTTTACCCAGTGCTCGCTCTAGCTGCTCTATGTAGTCGAGCAGCTCGACCGGCTGGCTGTTGCCTATGTTGTAGAGCCGCCAAGGCGCTTTGGAGCTGGCTGGGTCTGGGCTGTGGCCACTCCACTGCGGGTTGGCTGTAGCCACACGGTCTAGCGCCAGCAGTACCCCTTGGACAATGTCGTCGATGTAGGTGAAGTCGCGGCGGTGCTTGCCGTAGTTGAACACTTTTAGCGGCTGCCCGCTGCTAATAGCATTGGCAAATAGCACCGGCGACATATCTGGCCGCCCCCACGGGCCGTAAACGGTGAAAAAGCGCAGCCCCGTGGTGGGCAGTGCGTAAAGCTGGCTGTAGCTGTGGGCCATGGCCTCGTTGGCTTTTTTGGTGGCAGCGTAGAGCGACACCGGGTGGTCGACGTTATCTTGTTCGCTGAACGGGGTGGTCTCGTTGGCGCCGTATACCGAGCTGCTGGAGGCGTAGACCAAATGCTCGACGCCGCTCTGGCGGCAGCCCTCGAGTACGTTTAAAAAGCCGACCAGATTGGCATCGGCATAGGCATGTGGGTTGGTGATGGAGTAGCGCACCCCAGCCTGGGCGGCCAGGTGTACCACGCGGTCGAACTGCTGGCTGGCAAACAGTTCTGCTAGGGCGTCGCGGTCGGCTATGTCTTGCTGAATAAAACTGAAATTTTGTTGCGGCGCCAACTGCGCGAGGCGGTCTTGTTTTAGGGTTACTGGGTAGTAGTCGTTGAGGTTGTCGATGCCCACTACCTGGTCGCCGCGCTGGCAGAGCCCGTGGCTAACATGGTAACCAATAAAACCGGCGGCGCCGGTGACCAGTACTTTCACTGTTGACTCCTAGTTAGAGGGCTGCCTGCCCATGGCAGCTACCTTAAGCAGGGCGGTAGGCCGCCAGCTTAGTGGCTGGCTTGCACCTCGCCGAGCTGGTCTATTGTAACCGCCACCGGCTGCAGCTTGCCCAGCATTTCGATGAGCATAATGGCGCGCTGCTCGCCCTTGGCCTGTTGGTAAATAGCGGTAATACCGGCAAACGGGCCGTCGATAATGGCTACTTTATCGCCAGGCTGGTGCGGTGGCGCCGTGCTGGGGCCGCCCTGCTGTTCAATACTTTGCAGCAGCGCGATTACCTCGCCGGGCACCGGCACCAACTGCTGGCCAAAGCGGACTAAATTGAGCACCCCGGGGGTGGAGCGCACCACCGCGGTGTCTTGTTGGCCGAGCGCTACCTGAATAAATAGGTAGCCCGGGAACAGCGGGCCGGTAATAACCTGCCAGCGGTTTTGGCGGCGCTTGCGCTCGGTAATGGTGGGGTTGAACACGGTAAAGCCCTGCGCCTGCAGCTGCTGCTGTGCCTGCGCTTCGGCGCGCGGCTTGGTGCGCACGGCCAGCCACACCGCGGTGGCGGGCTGAGCGGGTTGGCTGGGCATGGTTGAACTCTCCTTGTTGCGCTTACTGTTGCGCTTATTGTAGCGGCGCCAGTAGCCGGAAGATGCGCCCCAGTGCGCGGCGCACCCAGTGGCGTTGGTTGTAGGCCTGCGGGTTGAACGGCTGGCTGTTGCCAAGGTCTTGTTGCAACATGGCGTTTACCTGCGCTGAAAATGCCGGGTCGTGCACCGCCAGGGTGAGCTCAAAGTTTAACCGAAACGAGCGGTTGTCGAGATTGGCGGTGCCAATTAATACCCGCTGGCGGTCGGCCAGCAGCACTTTTTGGTGCATAAAACCGGCTGTGTACTGGTAAAAGGTAATGCCGGGCATGGCGCACTCTTCCATGTGGGCAATACTGGAGAGCTGCACCCAGTGGCTGTCGGTGAGCTGCGGGGTAATAATTTGTACCCGCACGCCGCGCAGTGCCGCCAGCCGCAGCGCCTTTATAACCGGCTCGTCGGGGACAAAATAGGGGGTGGCAATGAGCAGCTCGCGCTCGGCGCTGTTAATGGCGGTTAAAAACATTAACTGGCAGCTCTCTAACTCGTCGGCGGGGCCGGTGGGTATGGCCAGCACCTCGGCGCCAGCCCCCTCCCCGGCGGCGGCCGGTGCGCCCTGCCAGTGCAGTGGCAGCAGCCGGTCGGTGACCCAGTACCAGTCCTCGATAAACGACAGCTGCACCCCCAACACGGCCGGGCCGGTGAGCTTGAGATGGGTGTCGCGCCACGGCGTTAAGCGGCGGTGGTGGCCGGCGTACTCGTCGCCAATATTGAGGCCACCCACCAGTGCGGTGTGGCCGTCGACCACCACGATTTTGCGGTGGTTGCGAAAGTTCACCTGAAACCGGCCGCGCCAGTTAAACCGCGAGGTGGTAAACGGCTGCGCCTTGACCCCGGCGCGGCGCAGCGCGGCGGTAAACCGCCGGCTCAGCCCCCAACTGCCAATGCCGTCGTACAACAGCTGCACCGCCACACCGCGCTGCGCCGCGGCTATTAAGGCCTGCTGTAGGCGGCGGCCGGTGCGGTCGTTGCGAATAATGTAAAACTGCACCAACAGGTAGCTGTTGGCCGACTCTATGGCGGCCATAATGGCATTAAAGGTGGCCTCGCCGTCGATCAGCAGCTCGATGTGGTTGGCGCGGGTGGCCGGAATACTGGCCAGCTGCTCGAGGGTTTGCCAGCGCTGGCGCGGTGCCGTGTCGCCCAATTCTGCGGCGGCCGAGCTGCTGGCGCGGTACTCGCGGCTGAGCTGGGCAATAGCTGCGGTGGCGATGGCTTGTATTTGCAGGTCGCCGCGCCGGCGGGCATCGACATAGCCGTAAAAACGCCGCTGGCCAAACAACAGGTAGAGCGGCACCGCCACCAGCGGCATGGCAATTAATGCCACCGCCCAGGCAATGGCGCCCTGGGTGGTGCGGGCGCGGGCAATGGCGTCGACCACCAGCGCCACCGCCAGCAGCTGCAGCAGCAGGTAGAGCGCCAGCGCCGTTTTGGGGCTAATCGCCAGCGCCTGCAGCGCCGCCCAGCCTTGTGCGGCCAGCGCTGTCAGCGGCTCAACCACTGCTACCGCGCTGGCGTTGGTCCCACGCCGGTAGCTCTATACCGCAGTGGTAGCAGTACTCGGCCTCTTCGTGGTGGCCACCGCGCTCGCAAATATTGCAGCGCACCAGGGCGCGCGCTTTGCCCATCTCTTTGGAGATTTCGGCCGACAGTATGCCGGTGGGAATGGCAATAATGGAGTAGCCGGTGAGCATGGCCAGGGTGGCAATAAACTGGCCCAAAATGGTCTGCGGGGTAATGTCGCCGTAGCCGACGGTGGTAATGGTGACAATGGTCCAGTAGATGCTGCGCGGTATGCTGGTAAAGCCGTGCTGTGGCCCCTCAACCAGAAACATCACCGAGCCAAAGATAACGCTGAGCACCAATACCACCCCAAAAAAGACAAAAATCTTGTGGCGGGCCTGAATCAACGAGCGCAGTAGCAAGCCGGCCTCGGCCGAGTAGCGGGCCAGCTTGAGCACCCGGAAGATCCGCAACACCCGCAGCAGCCGCACCACCATCCAGTAGGTGGCTTCGGGGAACAGCAGCGACAGGTAAGTGGGCAGAATAGAGAGCAGGTCGACCACCCCGTAAAAGCTAAACACATAGCGCATCGGTTTGGGCGAAGAGTAGACCCGGGCGGCGTACTCCACGGTAAACAGCAGCGTAAACATCCACTCGGCTAACAGCAGCTCGCGGCCAAAGCGCTGGTTGACCGCCGCCACCGAGTCGAGCATAACCGCGGCCACGCTGAGCAGAATGGCGTAAATAAGCACCAGGTCGAAGGTGCGCCCCGCCGGGCTGTCGGTACCAAAAATAACGTGGTAAATTTTTTCGCGCAGGGTCATTGGCATAGCGGGCTCAAAATAGGTGCGGTTGTTGGTGGCGCTTTTTGCAAGAATACCACCGCTGCGCGCTTTGGCGCAGCAGAAGATTGGCCTCGCCGCGGTGCGGCGGTAAACTGGCCAGCCACAGCCGAGAACCGTTAATTATGTCGCCAGCCTACCCCAACACCACTACCGCTATTACCAGCGAGACCCCCTGCGCGGCCAACCAGCTGCAGTTAGGCCGTGCGCCACTGGCGGCACTGGGGCCTGAGCAGGTACTGATTAAAGTGGTCGCCGCCGGCGTTAACCGCCCCGACCTGTTCCAACGTATGGGGCTCTACCCGCCACCGCCGGGCGCATCGCCAGTGCTGGGGCTAGAGGTGAGTGGCTACATTGCCGCTGTGGGTAGCGCGGTTGTGCAGTGGGCCGAGGGCGATGCGGTCTGCGCACTGTTGGCCGGCGGCGGCTACGCCCACTATGCGGTGGCCGACAGCGCTTGCGTGCTGCCGCTGCCCGACGGCGTGTCGCTGGAGGCGGCAGCGGCGCTGCCGGAGACCTGCTTTACCGTCTACCACAACTTGTTCGAACGCGCCGCCCTGCAAGCGGGCGAATGGCTGCTGGTGCACGGCGGCAGCTCGGGCATTGGCACCACCGCTATCCAGATGGCGGTGGCGGCCGGCGTCAATGTTATTGCCACCGCCGGCAGCGAGGCCAAGTGCCAAGCCTGCTTGGAGCTGGGCGCAACGCGGGCGGTAAACTACCGCGAGGAGGATTTTGTCACCGCGGTGAAAGAGCTCACCGGCAGCGGTGCCAACGTCATTTTGGATATGGTCGGCGGCAGCTACGTGGCCCGCAACATCGCCGCGTCGGCGCCGCAGGGCAGAATTGTTAACATCGCTTTTTTGCAGGGCTCTAAGCTCGAGCTAGACCTAATGCCGGTTATGCTTAAACAGCTGGTGCTGACCGGCTCGACACTGCGCTCGCAGCCGCTGGCCAACAAGGCGCGCATTGCCGCCGGGGTGCAACAGCATGTCTGGCCGATGATTGAGCGCGGCCAGTTAGCACCGGTTGTTGCCGCCCGCTTTGCCCTGGCAGAGGCCGGCAGCGCCCACGCGCTGATGGAGAGCAGCCAACACATTGGCAAAATTGTGCTGCTGACGGAGGACACCCTATGAGCAACAGCCGACTGGTCTACTCAACCGACAGTGGCCGCATTAAACCCACCGCTGCGGCGGCGGCGCCCCCGGCAGGCGACGGCGTGGTGCGCATACGCCGCGAAACCGCTGGCCGCAAGGGCAAAGGGGTAACCACCCTGAGTGGCTTTGGATTGCAGGAGAGCGAATTAAAAAACCTCGCCAAACAGCTCAAGCAGCTCTGCTCTACCGGCGGCACGGTTAAAGAGGGGGTGATCGAGATTCAGGGTGACCACCGCGAAAAACTTAAAGCCGCTTTGGAAAAACAGGGCTACAGCGTAAAACTGGCGGGAGGCTAACCATGGCTGCAGACGACAACCACTCACCGACGGAATTAGTGGAGTACCGCGGCGGCTGCCACTGTGGCGCAGTGCGCTGGCAGGCGCTGGGGCCGGCGCATATTGAGGCCGAGCGCTGCAACTGCTCTATCTGTTTTATGTCGGGCTATGTGGAGCTGATTGTACCGGCCGCGCGCTTTACCCTGCTGCAAGGCAGCGAGGCGTTGCACACCTACACCTTTAATACCGGCGTTGCCCAGCACCACTTTTGCCGCCACTGCGGGGTTAAGTCGTTTTATGTGCCGCGCTCTAACCCAGACGGTATTTCGCTCAATATCCACTGCTTTGACCAACCGCCGAGCAATATCACCATTAGCGATTTTGACGGTGTCAACTGGGAGCAGAACGCCCACACCTTAGCTGAGCGCTCTAAACTTTAGCGGGCTTATGGCGCCTTTGCCGCTATAATAGCCGCACATTTATTAAGGCAACTGCGCCTGTGCAGTTGCTACCTTGAGGAGCCTCTGTGAGCGAACAGCCGTTACCCCCCTGCCCAGCCTGCCAGTCGGTTTACAGTTACAGCGACGGCGTGCTGCTCAACTGCCCCGAGTGCGGCCACAGCTGGGACCCCAACGCCGCGCCAGCCGAGCAGGCTGCGGCGGTCACCGACAGCAATGGCAACCCGCTCAGCGATGGCGACAGTGTGGTGGTAATAAAAGACCTAAAGGTGAAAGGCAGCTCGGCGGTGGTTAAGGTGGGCACTAAGGTGAAAAACATTCGGCTGGTCGGCGGCGACCATGACATCGACTGCAAAATACCGGGCATTGGTGCTATGCAGCTGAAATCTGAATTTGTGAAAAAAGCTTAACTGTGCTCGCTGCCGGGCCAGCGGCGGCTGAGCTGCTGCGTCAGCCACTGCTGCAAAAACTCAATAAAGACGCTCACTTTGGGCGACAGATAACGCCGGTCTGGGTAGATAGCGTAAACACTTAGCACCTCGGGTTGGGCATCGGCAAAGACCCGCTCTAACTCGCCCCGCTCTACCTGCTCTTCAATCACAAAGTAAGCCAAATTGGCAATGCCGCGCCCCGCCACGACTGCGGCACGCGCCACTAAGCTGTTGTTGGCGCGCAGATCGCCAGCCACTTTGACGCTCTGGTCGCTATTGGGGCACTGCACCCGCCACTGGTCGGCATTGCTTGCATGCACAAACACTAGACAGTTGTGTGCCAACAGCTGTTCGGCGCTAGCCGGGCGGCCATGCTGTTGCAGGTAGTGGGGGCTGGCGACTATGTAGAGCGGAACGCTGGCTATCTGCCGCGCTACCAAGCTGGAGTTGGGCAGTACCGGCTCGGCAATGCGAATGGCCAGGTCAAAGCCATCGCGGACGAGGTCGGGCATGCGGTCGTCGAGCGTAATGTCGACCTGCAGCTCGCCGTGCACGGCCATAAACTCGTTGATGGCACGGCTCAACAGCAGCTGGCCAAAGGTCATGTTGCAGTTAATTTTGAGTGTACCGCGCGGCGCCCCTTGCAGCTGCGAGACGAGGTTGTCGGACTCGTCGACCTCGCGCAGCACCGCCAAGCACTGCTGGTAGTAGGCCTCGCCCACTTCGGTAAGACTGAGCCGGCGGGTAGTGCGCTGCAGCAACTTGGCGCCCACCCGCTGCTCGAGCTGAGCAATCTGCTTACTCACCGATGAGCTGGAGATATCCAACTCCTCAGCGGCGGCGCTGAAGCTCATTTTGTCGGTGACGCGCACAAAAATGCGCATTGCTGCAAACAGATCCATCGGCTGGTCTCGGCTGGTGTGGTCTAGAGTCTAGTCTGCACCTTGCCCCGCTGGCAACCGCCAACCGCAGTTGCACGGTTGGGCGGCGGTAAGGTTAGTCTTGCAGCTGGTCCCACACCTCTTGGTCGCGGGCATCGGTCCAGATGCGCGGCCAGTCAATGCCGTCGAACTCGTCCCACAGGCGCTGTACGTCGAACGGCAGGCAGTGCTCAAAGATCGGCCAGCGGCCAAACTTTGGCGCCAAGTGGCTGTGGGTCGCCTCGAAGGCCTGCTTGAGGGTGCCGCCGCTGCGGTGGACCTCGCCCACTTTTTCGATCATACCGTTGAGGAAGCCGCGGGTCTGCTCGATAGCGGCATCCACCGCTTGGCGACCGCGCGCGACACCGCCGCGGCCACCCACAAGCACCTCGGCCTCAAAGGCTTTAATGGTGTCTAGGGTGCCTTTAGACCAATCAAAGTGGAAGGCATCGCCAGTGTAGAGCGCCGCTTCGGCTTCAACCAGGTCGCCGGCAAACAGCACCTTGCTGTTGGGCAGCCAGGCCACAATATCGCCAGCGGTGTGGCCGCGGCCACAGTACTGCAGCACTAAGTCGCCACGGCTGCCGCCGAGCGGAATTACCATGCGGTCATTAAAGGTGAGGTCTGGGTGTGTGAGTCCGGGAATACCCTCGGGCTCGCGGAACAGGCGCGGCATACGGCCATACTCGCTGGCCCAGTCTTGCTCGCCGCGCTCTTCAATTAAGAAGCGGGTTTTTTCGTGAGCGATGATCGACTCTGCCGCAAATGCCGACGCCCCCAATACCCGCACCGCGTGGTAGTGCGATAACACCAAATACTTGACCGGCTTGTCGGTGTGCTGGCGAAGCTGTGCCAGCCAATCGCGCGCCGCTTTAGGGGTGGCGCGAGCCTCAAAGGCGACGACAAAATCTTCGCCCTCAATGGCGCCCATGTTGGGGTCGCCCTCGGAGGTGAGCGCATAGACGCCCTCTGCCAGCACTTCGAGTGTCTCTACTTTTTCGCCTAAATCGGCCGACGAGGCAAAGGGTTTTTTAGCCATAACTGCACCTGTATCTTTGGGTTGAATAGAATTTTAAACTTAAATAACTTAGCCTTAGCCAACTAGCCGGTTAAAATAGCCTAGTTGCTCAGCAGGCGCCAAGCTTGTTGCGCAGAAAACTGTTTCATTAGCGGAAACAATAAAGCAAAACCATAACAACCAAGAGCTATACTATGGCCGACACTATTCTCGACTCTGAACACCGCGGCAATGACAGCGAACACCAGTCACTGCGCTTGTGGCTGCGCTTGCTGACCTGCAGCAACTTGGTAGAGAACCAACTGCGCGCCCGTCTGCGCACCGAATTTAACAGCACCTTACCGCGCTTTGACCTGATGGCGCAGCTTTACAGGTACCCCGACGGCCTGCGCATGGGCGATCTGTCCAAATTAATGATGGTCTCTGGCGGCAACGTGACCGGCATCTGCAACCAGCTAGAGAAAGAACAACTAGTACTGCGCGAAGTGTGCAGCGGCGACCGCCGCGCTTTTGTGGTGAAACTCTCTAAAAAAGGGCTGCGGCTGTTCGACAAAATGTCACTGGCCCACGAGGGGTGGCTGGTGGAGCTATTTGCCGAACTCGAGCAAGGCGACATTGCCGAGCTGATGGACGGACTGGGCAAAATTAAGCGCTCTATCCACCAGCTTGAGCCCGCCGCCAGCTAAACGCTGGCCACTCCCTGCCGTATCGCTGACTGCTAGCGCATCAGCGGCTGGTTGGCGGCGGCGCAGGCGGCGCGCTGGCTGGTGGCGGTGCCGGTGAGCGCAAAGCCCCACTGCACGCCGCTGGCGTCGAGATAGCGGGCGGCAATGTTCTCGCCACTGCCCTCAACCACCCAACTGCCGTCAATGTCGCGCGGCGGCACAACCAAACTGATCGGGCAGAGCGGGGTTTTTATCACCACCGGCATCACCCCGTAACAGACTTGTGCAGGGCGGCCGCACAGTGTGGCGGCCAGCGCTTTGGCGGCGTCGTTGAGTGGCGCGATGTAGAACAGCAGCTGGCCGTCGACTTCGGCACAGTCGCCCAGTGCGTATATATGCTCGGCGCTGGTTTGTAGGCTGCGGTTGGTGACAATACCGCGCTCGGTGGCCAGGCCTGCCGCTTGCGCCAGGCTCAGATCGGGGCGCACCCCCACGGCTGATAGCACAATGTCGGCCTCAACGCGGCTGCCGTTACCAAGCTGCGCGACAACGCCGCTGCCGTGCTGGTCTATGCGCTCGGCCACGGTGTCGAAGTGGCACTGCACACCAGCCGCCTGCATAGCAGAGAGCAGCGCCGCCGAGCCCTCGGCTGGCAGTAAGTTGGCCAGCAAGCGCGGCGCCGCCTCGACCAGCTCAACCTGGTAACCGGCTTTGGTGAGGTCGTTGGCGTATTCGCAGCCGATTAACCCGCCGCCAACTACCAGCACTTTGCGCACCCCGGTGAGCGAGGTTCTAAAACGCAGATAGTCTTGCAAGTTATTAACCGCATAGACGCGGCCACTGCCGCTGCCCTGTAGCGGCGGCTCGATGCAGCGGGCACCGGTGGCCAGCACCAGCTCGCTGTAGTGGAAGCTGTCGCCGTCGTCACAGCTGACAGTTTTTGCCTGCGCATCGATGGCAGTGACGCGGGTGTAAATTTTCAGCTGCGCTGAGAACTTGGCGGCCATCTCGGCCGCGCTAGCGGTCATCAGCTGGCCGGGCTGCTTGCCCTGGCCGAGCGCTGCCGAGAGCATGGGTTTAGAGTAAAAGCCGCCGTCGTCAGCGGTAATGACCACCACCGGGGCGACACTGCCCGCTTGGCGCAGCTCTTTTAACAAGGTATAGCCGGCCAGGCCGCTGCCGACAATAACGATGGGCGCCAGGCTGCTGTCGATGGCTGGAGCGGCAGGCGCTGCATGCTGCTCGGCTTGTGGCGGAACCTGTTGGGCAGCGGCCGGCACTGGCGCAGCCGCTACTGCCACCATCTCAAAGTCGGCTTTGCCAACCCCGCAGTCGGGGCAGAGCCAGTCGTCGGGAATATCTGCCCAACGGGTGCCGGGCACAAAGCCCTCTTCTGGCAGCCCTTTGGACTCATCGTACTGCCAACCACAGACCAGACACTCCCAAATTTGCAGCGCGCTATCATCGCCAACGGCGTTAGCAGCGACAGCGGGCGCTGGGGTAGCCGGTGCTGGTACGGCAGTTGCCGGCGCGGCGGCTTGGACGGCTTCGGCCACCGCCACCGCCACCATCTCAAAGTCGGCTTTGCCGACGCCGCAATCTGGACAGAGCCAGTCTTCGGGCACATCGGCCCAGCGGGTACCTGGGGCGATGCCCTCGTCGGGCAGACCCAACGACTCGTCGTACTGCCAGCCACAGACTAGACACTCCCAAATTTGGTACGGCATGTTCACTCCTAAACGCGGTTCGATGACGGCGGCGGCACGCGGCCGCTGTTAAATAATGGCTTGTTGCAATAGTGCCACGAGCTGGCGGCGCTGGTCATCACTCATATGGTCGAAACAGGCCGCCTCGTAGGCGTTGGCCAGCGGCACCAGGGTGGCGCACAGCTCGCGGCCGGCGGCGGTGAGGCGCACCGTGACCGAGCGGCGGTTGTTGGGCTCGCGCTGGCGCTCGACCAGGCCGTCGGCAACTAATTTGTCGAGCGCTTTGCTCAGTGTTGGCTGCGCCAGTAGCACCCGCTCGGCCAGCTCGCCAACACTGAGCGGCGCCAGCTGCAGCGAGGCGACGATGCGCCAGGTCGACACCGATACGCCAATCTCGGCGAGGCGGCGGTGAAAGCCGCTACTGATGCGGTGGCTGGCGCGCGCCAGCAGATAGGCCAGGTAGCGGTCGATAAATGGCGCTGGCGGCTCGCTGTCAGGGCCGCTGTCGAGGTTGGACTGGTGGTGTAGAGCGCTGTCGGCCACTGCCGTTACCTTGCCAATTAAGTGACTACCACTATAGGGAATTTATTTTAATTGTAAACTTATTCTTATTCATATATCTTTGCTAGGGTTTACCGATTGTCTGCAGCGCGGTTTACACTAGCCGTGCCGCAACGGTGCTGCGCCGCTGTCGAGCCCCGAGTGATGGAGAGAGTATGAGTAGCGTATTTGACGAGTTCAGCAGCAGCGCTGCACTCTACCCCGAGCGCCCGTTTTTACACATACCGGCGCTGGCCGCGTCCGCCTACAGCGCCAGCGCGGTCGACTACAGCTACCGCGAAATGGCGACAGCTGTCGCCGCGTTGGCCGCCGAGTTCGCCGCTGCCGGCTACCGCTGCGGCCACCGTCTGGGCTTAATGCTGGAGAATCGCGCCGAGTTTTTTAGCCACTGGCTGGCGCTCAACCAGCTCGGTGTTAGCGTGGTGCCGCTCAACAGCGAGATGCAGCCCGACGAGCTCGCCTACCTGATTGAACACAGCGACATCGAGAGCGCGGTGGCCCTCGAGCAGACCGTGGCGCTGTTGCAGCAGGCCAACCAGCTACTGGCCGCGCCGATCGCCATCGTCACCCCAGCACAGTTAGCCGAGCTGCCCGCCCCCCGCCGCGCGGGCAGCGAGCGGCGCCCAGACAGCGACAGCGAGTGCGCGCTGCTTTACACCTCGGGCAGCACCGGCAAGCCCAAGGGGTGCATTTTAACCAACCAGTACTTCACCGCGTTTGGCGCTTGGTATCGCGATGCCGGCGGGCTCTGCCAGCTCGAGCCCGGCGCCGAGCGGCTGCTGACACCGCTGCCACTGGTGCATATGAATGCCATGGCGGTTTCTACCATGGGTATGCTGATGACTGGCGGCTGTGTAATACAGCTCGACCGCTTTCACCCCAGCAGCTGGTGGCAGAGTGTGCGGGACTCGGGCGCCACCATCGTCCACTACCTCGGTGTGCTGCCGGCGATTTTGTTGAACCTGCCGGCCAGCGCTAATGACGACTGCCGCGGCCGCGTCAAGTTCGGCTTTGGCGCCGGCGTCAACCCCAAGCACCACGCCGCCTTTGAACAGCGCTTTGGCTTTCCGCTACTGGAGGCGTGGGCGATGACTGAGTCGGGCTGCGGTGGCACCATTATTGCCAACCGCGAACCGCGCCATGTCGGCAGCTGCTGCTTTGGCAAACCCTCTGTCGCGGTTGAGTACAAACTAATCGACGAGCAGCGCCGCGAAGTGGCCGCCGGCCAACCGGGCGAGCTGCTGGTGCGGGCGCGCGGTGACAACCCGCGCTATGGCTTTTTTGCCGGCTACCTGAAAAACTCCGAAGCGACCGCCGAGGCGTGGCGCGACGGCTGGCTGAACACCGGCGATGTGGTGCGCGCCGGCAGCGACGGCTCGCTCTATTTTGTCGATCGGCGCAAAAATGTTATTCGCCGCTCAGGCGAAAACATCTCGGCACTGGAGGTGGAGTCGGTGCTGGTGCAGCAGCCGGCGGTTGATCTGGCGATAGCGATAGCGGTGCCCGACGAGCTGCGCGGCGACGAAGTGATGGCGCTGATCATACTCGCCGCCGGGCAACAGCCGAGCCACGAGTTGGCCGAGCAGATTGTCACGACAGCGCTGCAGGGGCTGGCCTACTACAAGGTGCCAGGCTTTGTGGCGTTTGTCAGCGAGCTGCCGATGACCGCCTCGCAGAAACCGCGCCGCGCCGACATTAAAGCGCTCGGCCAGCAGCTGCACAGCAGCGGCGACTGCTTTGACACCTGCGCCCTGAAAAAGCGCCAGCCCAATGTAACCGCTGCAAGCAGGTCACCGTTATGAGCAGACAGCCCCCCAACAGCTACCGCGGTGTGGTGTTGACCACCCCGGTCAGCTACGGTTACGCCAAGCAGAGCGACAAACCGGCACACTGGTTTATCGGCAGCGTGCTGCGCCAGCTGTGCAGCGACGCCGGCATTGATAAAAGCGCCATCGACGGCGCCGCAATCTCCAGCTTTGGGCTGGCGCCGGACAGCGTCAGTTTTTTAACCCAGCACTACAACATCGGCCTGCGCTGGCTGGAACAGCTGCCGTTTGGCGGCGCCTCGGGGGTGATTGCGCTGCGTCGCGCCGCCCGCGCAGTGCAGTGCGGCGATGCTGAAATAGTCGCCTGTATTGGTGGCGACAGCGCCGCCGCCGGCAGTTTTCGCGATCTGGTGGCTGACTTCTCCAGCTTCAGCAACAGCGCCGCCTACCCCTACGGCGCCGCCGGCCCCAACGCCCCATTTGCGCTGATCACCGCCGCTTATATGCAGCAATACGGGGTCAGCCGCGAGGCGTTTGGCGCACTGGCCGTGGCGCAGCGCTACAACGCGCAGCACTATGCGCAGGCGCTACTCGGCGATAAGCCGCTGAGCCTTGAGCAGTACCTAACGGCGCGACCGATCGCCGAGCCGCTGCACCTGTTCGACTGCGTGATGCCGTGCGCCGGCGGCGAAGGCTTTTTGGTGATGAGCGAGCAGCGCGCACAACAGCTGCAGCTGCCCTATGTGACCATTGCCGCCGCCGACGAGCGCCACAACGCCTTTGCCGACGACCCGGTGCAGCTGCGCAGCGGCTGGAGCGAGTTTGCCGAGGGACTCTACCAGCGCGCCGAACTGACGCCGAGCGATATCGACCTGGTACAGACCTACGACGACTACCCGGTGATCAGCGTCCTGCAGCTAGAGGGGCTGGGGTTCTTTGCCGCCGGTGCGCTGAACGAATTTGTCGCCACTACCGCCACCACCTTTGATGGCGGCGGCCTGCCCCACAACACCAGTGGCGGCCAACTCAGTGGCGGCCAAGCGGGCTCGGCCGCCGGTTATTTAGGGGTGGTGGAGACCCTGCGCCAGCTCACCGACAGCGCCGGCGCCAACCAAGTGGCGCAGCCGCGCCACGGCCTGGTCAGCGGTTACGGCATGATCAACTACGACCGCGGGCTCTGTTCGACCGCCTGTATCTTGCGTCGCGGAGGCGAACATGACTGATTTTGTTGCCAACACCCTGCTGCCGCTGGCCGCACAGCTCGACCGCGGCGAGCTGCAACTGCAGCAGTGTGGCCAGTGTCAGCAGGTCAGCTACCCGCCGCGTGAGCTGTGCGGCCACTGCTTGGCCGATGCGCTGAGCTGGCAGCCACAAGCGGGTAGCGGCCAACTGCTGGCCACCACACTGCTGCACTACAGCTTGGAGCCGGCGCTGCAGCCGCAGCTACCGATTGCCATCGGCTCGGTCAAACTCAGCGTCGGGCCGGTAGTGATCGCCTACCTCGACCACCCCGGTTGCCACATTGGCGACCACGTGGTGGTCACTATCCAGCGCGACCTCAGCGGCAACGCCGTGCTGGTGGCCAGCGCCGCCAACTGTGGAGAGACCCTATGAGCACACCTAGCCAACGCACCGCGGTGGTCACCGGCGGCAGTACCGGTATCGGCGCCAGCATCTGCCAGCACCTGTTAGATGACGGCCTCACAGTGATCAACCTATCGCGGCGGCCGGCCAATTTTAGCCACCCGCAGCTGCACAATGTCAGCGTTGATCTGGCCGACCGCGCGGCAACCGCCACAGTGGCTGCGCTGCTGGCCGACCAGCACGAGGTGACGGTGCTGGTACACAACGCTGGGCTGATTCGCGCGGCGCTGATTGAGGCGGTACAACTCGAGGACCTCAGCTATCTCACCGAGGTTCATCTGGCTGCGGCTATCGCCCTCACCCAGGCGTTTTTACCGGCGATGAAACGGGCCGGGTGCGGGCGCATCGTCAATGTCACCTCACGCGCCGCGCTGGGGTTGCAGACCCGCAGCAGCTACTCGGCCACCAAGGCCGGCATGATTGGCTTGACCCGCACCCTCGCCCTCGAGCTGGCTGGCCACGGCATCACCGTCAATGCGGTGGCACCGGGGCCGATTGCCGACACCGAAATGTTTGAGGCCGCGGTGGCCAAAGCGAGCGAGCAAGAGGCGCGTATCGCCGCCTCGATACCGGTGCAGCGGCTCGGCCAACCGGCCGATGTCGCCCGCGCCGTGCGCTTTTTGTGCGACACCGACAACAGCTTTATCACCGGCCAGACACTGTTTGTCTGCGGTGGTGCCAGCGTCGGCTCACTGACCATTTAACCCCTCAATAGGCCGAGGAGCGCAAGCGATGATTCACACCTTCGACCCCACCAGCCCGCCGATCGACGATGCCGCACTGGCGGCGTTAATCCAACCCACCAAGCTGCACCGCAGTGTCTATATTGATGAACAGATTTTTGAACTGGAGATGGCCCGCATCTGGGGCCAGGCGTGGATCTTTATCGGTCACGAGAGCCAGGTTAAAAACCATGGTGACTTCTACACCACCCACATCAACCACCGCGTGCCGGTGATCTTAGTGCGCGACCGCAGTGGCGCGGTCCATGTGCTGCACAACCGCTGTGCCCACAAGGGCGCCAAGTTGGTGGACACCGTCGACGGCAACGCGCGGGCATTTCGCTGCTGCTACCACGGCTGGACCTTTAACACCGACGGCACGCTGTTAAAAATCCCCAACGAAGCCGGCTACGAAGGCACCGGATTCGACCCCAAGGACCCGCAAAACAACCTGCAAAAGGTGCGCAGCGCCAGCTATCGCGGCTTTGTCTTTGCCACCCTCAGTGACACTATAGTTGAGCTCAATGAATGGCTCGGTGGTGCTGCCGAGGTATTCGACAACCTCTGCGACCGCGCCCCCGAGGGCGAGGTGGAGGTGGCCGGTGGGGTGCTGCGCTACCAGCATGACTGCAACTGGAAGCTGTTTTTAGAGAACCTCAACGATACCATGCACCCGATGGTCACCCACCAGTCGGTGGTGCAGGCGGCCGAGGACTATATCGCTACGCTGCCGCCCGAGGCCAGCAGCCAGCGCGCCGAGGCGGAGATTATTCCGCCGTTTGGCGCCTCCTACGAGAACTTTGAGGATTCTGGCATTACCGGCTTTGCCTACGGCCACCACTACGATGGCGGTAAAACCAGCATCCACGCCAACTATAGCGTCAACCCCGACTACTGGGCAGCGATGGTGGCCAGCTACGGCGAGCAGCGCAGCAGAGAGATCCTGGCGTTTAACACCCACAACACCCTCTACTACCCGTCGCTGACCATTAAAAGTGCCGTGCAGAACATCCGCGTGGTGCGGCCGATTGCAGTAGACAAGTGCATTATTGAGACCTGGTCGTTCCGCCTTAAAGGGGCGCCCGACGAGATGTTGCAACGCACCCTGCTCTACTCGCGGCTGATCAACTCGTCGGCATCGATGGTTGGCCCAGACGATCTGGAGGCCTACAGCCGGATTCAAGATGGCTTGCAGTCGACCGGCAGCGACTGGGTGGAGATGCACCGCCACTACAATCGCGACAAACAACTCGCCGACCGCACCGTCGGCGGCGGCACCAGCGACCTGGATATGCGCACCCAGTACCAAGCTTGGCAGGCCTACATGGGCAAGCTGGCCCATCATATACCGACCGGAGGTGACAGCGATGAGTGACAGTGTAGACCTGCGTGCCATTGAGCATTTTCTCTACGACGAGGCCAACTTGCTCGATAACCCCGATCTAGACCGCTGGATAGAGCTCTACAGCGAGGATGGCAGCTACTGGATGCCGGTGATACCCAATCAGCCCGACCCGCTCAACCACGTCTCGATCTTCTACGACGACCGGGTGATGATGGAGGTACGGCGGCGTAACTTTGTCCACCCCCGCGCCGCCAGCAAAGACCACAGCGTGCGCGCCTCGCATATTATTGGCAATGTCCGCTGTAGCGGCCGCAACCAACAGGGCGACTTGGTGGTAACCTCTAACTTCCAATGTGTGCTCTACTACCGCCGCGAACAGCGACTCTACGCCGGCACCTACCTGCACCATTTGATAGCGACCGATAACAGCTTTAAGATTCGCCACAAGAAAGTGCAGCTGATCAACTGCGATGCACCACACAAGTCGCTGACTATTTACTTATAAGTGCCACTCGAGCACAGGGGGAGTTATGGACCAACAGCAGCAAGAGCACCAACAGCGCCGCGATATCGCCGCCAATGTGCGCCAACGGTTTATCTTTACCGGCGTTTTTCTACTTTTTTACTCTACCGTGGTGGCGCTCTACACCGATGCCGGGAGCTGGCTCAGCCGCCCCTACTTTAGCGACCACATCAGCGGTGCACTGTGGCTGATCGCCGGCCTGATTGTGCTGTTTGTCGCTATGGAAAAACTGTTTTTGCACCTGCGCAAGTAGCCCGCCGGCCGCGCCATAGGCCCACATAAAAAAGAGAATACCACCATGAGTCACTCTGCCACTACCGCCCGCTCGGCGGCCACTACCGTTTTTGCTGCTGTGGCGCTGTTAGCCGCACTCGCCACCAGCTCGCTGGCAACTGCCGCCGGCGCCGTCGAGGGGGCGGTTGAGCAACAGCCGGTCAACACTACCGCGATTGTAATGTTCATGATCTTTGTGGTGTCGACGCTCGGCATCAGCTACTGGTCGTCGAAGCAGACCCGCAGCAGCAGCGACTTTTACACCGCCGGCGGCAACATCAGCGGGGTGCAGAACGGCACCGCGATCGCCGGGGACTTTATGTCGGCGGCCTCCTTCCTCGGTATTAGCGGGCTGATGTTTGCCTACGGTTTTGACGGCCTGATCTTTGCCATTGGCGCCATGGCTGGCTGGCCGATGCTGCTGTTTTTGCTGGCCAAACGCATCCGCAACATGGGCAGCTACACCTTTACCGATGTGGTGTCGCTGCGGCTGCAGCGCGACAAAATTCGCGTGGTCGGTATCGGCGGCACCATTACTGTGGTGGTGATGTATCTGATCGCGCAGATGGTCGGCGCCGGCAAGCTGATCCAGCTGCTGTTCGGCCTACCGTACGAGACTGCAGTGATCACCGTTGGTGTGCTGGTGATCGCCTATGTCACCTTTGGCGGCATGCTGGCCACCACCTGGGTGCAGATTATTAAAGCGGTACTGCTGCTCTCGGGCGCGACCATCATCGCCTTTTTGGTGCTGCTGGAGGCCGGTTTCAGTTTTGACGCGGTGCTCGCCGGCGCGGTCGCCAACCACCCCCGTGGCGAGGCGATCCTCAACCCCGGGGTGCTCTACAACGACCCGATTCAGGTCGCCACGGTACTGGTGTCGATGGCCTTTGGCATACTCGGCCTGCCGCATATTCTGATGCGGCTGTTTACCGTCGCCAATATTAAAGAGGCCAAGCAGTCGGTGTTTGTCGCCTCGACGCTGATCGGCTACTTCTATCTAGCGCTGATCATCATCGGCTTTGGCACCATCTACCTGCTCTACCAACAGCCCGAGCTGTTTGTCGACGGCAAAATCATCGGTGGCGGCAATATGGTCGCCATCCACCTCGCCAACGCGGTCGGCGGCGATCTGCTGATGGGCTTTATGTCGGCGGTGGCGTTTGCCACCATTCTGGCCGTGGTCGCCGGACTCACCGTGTCGGGGGCAGCGGCGATTTCGCACGACCTCTACGCCGGCATTATCTGCAAGGGCGAGCCCGACGCCGCCACCGAGCTGCGCATCACCCGCATCACCACCGTGGCGATCGGCATTATTGCCATTGCGCTGGGTATTTTGTTCCAAAAAGAGAACGTCGCCTTTTTGGCGGCGATGCCGATGGTGGTCGCCGCCTCGGTGAACTTCCCGGTGCTGTTTATGGCGCTGTTCTGGGCCGGTACCACCACCCGCGGTGCGATCTGGGGGGCGGTCATCGGCCTCATCGCCTCGGTAGTGCTGATTGTCATAGGCCCGCAGGTGTGGGTGAGCGTACTCGGCAACGAGCAGGCGCTGTTCCCCTACAACTACCCAGCGCTATTCACAATGCCGATCGCTTTCGCGGTGACCTACTTGGTATCCAAAGCAGACCGCTCAGAGCGCGCCGCCATAGACCGCCAAAACTATCACGACCTGCTGATTCGATCAGAGTACGGTACCGACCAAGCGCTGGAGGTGGCCAAGCACTGACGCATCGCTGACTCAGCTATGCAGTTACACCCCGGCCTTGTGCCGTTATCCCGCCCTTGAGCCGGGATCTTACCCCGCTAAAAGAAGATCCCGGATCTCGCGCTACGCGCGGTCCGGGATGACCATAGTGTGGGTGGCACATGGTCCGGAATGGGGTGGCATATGGTCCGGGATGGCGATCGCAGGAATCAACGCTTACACCCATCGCAGTCATCCTGGCCTTGAGCCGGGATCTCAACCCGCTAAAAAATTGATCTAGTTATTTTCTCCCAGAAAAAAACCGCGCTGTTAAGCGCGGTTTTTAGTGGCGACACTAAAGGTTAGTGAACCGGATTGCTGTACGCCTTGTTGATGTTGATCACCTTCATCGCGGTGAACTCGAGTAGCCCTTCGCGCCCCCACTCGACCCCCAAGCCGGACTGCTTGGCGGGTGGAAACGGGATATTGGGGCCGAAGGCGCAGTGCTGGTTGATCCACACCGTACCGGTGTCGAGCTGTTCAGCCACGGCGTGGGCGCGCTCGGGATTGGACGACCAGACCGAGCCGCCCAGACCGAACTCTGAGGCGTTGGCGCGGGCGATAGCGTCGTCGAGGTCGCTGTAGCGGACAATCGGCAACACTGGGCCAAACGGCTCTTCGTCGACGACGCGGGCGCCGTCGGTAATATCGCGTACCACCGTGAGCGGCACAATAAAGCCTGGGCCAGCAGGGATCTCGCCGCCGGCGATAATGTTGCCATTGGCTTTGGCATCGGCGATGTAGTCACAGACCTTTTGGTACTGCATGCGATTTTGCACTGGGCCAAACTGCACCCCTTCGCGGCTGCCGTCACCGACCACGGCGGCATTGGCCAAGGCGCCGATCTCGGCACACAGTTGGTCGTAGATCGAGTCGTGGACATAGAGCCGCTTGAGGGCGATACAGACCTGCCCGGAGTTGATAAACGAGGCGCCAAAGATACCCTCGGCGGCCGCTTTCGGGTCGACATCGTCGAGCACGATGGCGGCGTCGTTGCCGCCCAGCTCCAGCGTCAGCCGCTTGAGGGTACCGGCCGCTGAGGCCATGATTTTTTTGCCGGTCGGCGTGGAGCCGGTAAAGGAGATCTTAGCGATACCCGGGTGGCTGGTGATCGCCTGGCCCAAGCTATTGTCGTCGCTGATGATATTGACCACCCCAGCGGGGAAGATTTCTGCAGCAAACTCGGCCAGGCGCAGCGAGGTGAGCGGCGTGGTTGGCGCCGGCTTAATAATGAGCGTGTTGCCGGCCACCAGTGCCGGGGCGAGTTTGTAGAGGGTGATCAGCAGCGGGAAGTTCCACGGGCAGATCCCCGCCACTACCCCTAGCGGTCGGCGCAGCACCTCGAGGCGCTGGTTGTCGTCCTCGCTGAGCAGCTCCGGTTCGATGGTCTGCTCGGCGAAGTAGTTGGCAAAGTATTGGGCAAACATCACCTCGTCGCGCGCCGCCGCCAGCGGTTTACCCTGCTCTTGAGTCAACAGCTGGGCAAACTCTTCGGCGTTGTCGGCGATGGCGCCACAGAGCTGTTTAATCAGCGCGCCGCGCTCGGCGTAACTGTGCGCCGCCCAGGCCGGGAATGCGGCGTTGGCCGCGGCCACCGCCTCGTCAAGCTGCGCCTCGCTGGCGACTGGGCAGTGGGCGACCAGCTGCTCATTGGCCGGGTTGATGACCTCGATCGATGTTGCCCCGGCCACCAGTTGACCGTTAATCAGCATTTTGTACTCTTTCATAGTGATACCCTCGTCTTGTCAGTTATTCGCATTTTTTGAAGTTATAGACCCAGCTCGGCGACCATCTGCTCGCGCATAATAAATTTCTGAATTTTGCCAGTGACCGTCATCGGGTATTCGCTGACAAAGCGGATAATTTTGGGCACTTTAAAGTGGGTAATTTTGTCGTTGCAAAAATCGCGCAGCTGCTCAGCGGTGAGCTGTTGGCCCGGTTTTAACTGCACCCAGGCACAGACCTGCTCGCCGTATTTGGCGTCGGGGACACCAAACACCTGCACCTCTTGAATGGCCGGGTGGGTGTAGAGAAACTCCTCGACCTCGCGTGGGTAGATATTTTCACCGCCGCGGATGATCATATCTTTGATGCGCCCGACCACTTGCACGTAGTCGAGCTCGTCCATAACCCCGAGGTCGCCGGAGTGCAACCACCCCTCGCTGTCGATGGTTTCGGCAGTTTTCTCTGGGTCGTCCCAGTAGCCCTGCATCACCGAGTAGCCGCGGCAGCAGATTTCGCCCTTTTCACCGCGGCGGACAATCTCGCCGTTCTCATCGATCAGCTTGATCTCGAGGTGCGGTCCGGGGCGGCCGACGGTGCTGGTGCGCTTGTCGAACGGGTCGTCGGCGACCGTCATATGGTTAACCGGGCTGGTCTCGGTTTGCCCGTAGGCGATCAGCACCTCGCTCATATGCATCTGGCCGTTGACCTTTTTCATCACCTCCACCGGGCAGGTGGCGCCGGCCATGATACCGGTGCGCAATGTGCTTAGATCGTAATCGGCAAACTCCGGGCAATCCAGCTCGGCGATAAACATAGTCGGCACACCGTGCAGCGCCGTGCAGCGTTCCGCCTCTACTGTCGCCAATGTGGTCTTGGGGTCAAAGCCCTCATCGGGGTAGATGGCGGCGCTGCCGTGGGTGATACAAGCGAGGTTGCCCATCACCATACCGAAGCAGTGGTAGAGCGGCACCGGTATGCAGAGCCGGTCGCGCTCGCTGAGCTGCATGCCATCGCCGACCACTTTACCGTTGTTGAGAATATTCAGATGAGTCAGCGTCGCCCCCTTCGGCGAGCCGGTGGTACCGCTGGTGAACTGAATATTGATGGCGTCGTCGGGCTGCAGGCTGGCGCGGCGCTGCGCATAGCGGGCATCGAGCTCGCTGTCCGGGTCGAGCAGCAGCTCGGCAAAATTGCACATGCCGGCGCTGGCCTCTTCGCCCATGCGAACCACGTACTGGAGTGAGGGCAGTTTGGCCAAGCGCAGTGGCGCTCGGCTGTTGGCCGGCTGGCCAGCCAGCTCTGGGGCCAGCTCGTTGAGCATCGCCAGGTAGTTGCTGGTTTTAAACTGCGCCGCGGTAATCAGCAGCTTACAGCCAACTTTGTTTAGCGCGTACTCGAGTTCATAGAGCCGGTAGGCGGGGTTGATACAGACCATGATGGCACCAATTTTAGCGGTGGCAAACTGGGTCAGCGCCCATTCGTAGCGGTTGGGCGACCAGATGCCGACGCGATCGCCTTTGTCGACACCCAGCTGCAACAGGCCGCGCGCCAAGCGGTCGACCTGCTGCTGATACTCGCGGTAGCTCCAGCGGATCCCTTGGTGGCAGGCGATCAGGCCGGGGGCGTCGGGAAACTGCTCAACGGTCTGGTCGAAGCAGTCACCAATGGTCTGGTTGAGCAGCGGCTGGTTGGTTGGCCCGGCCCCGTAGCTCAGGGTGTTGTCACTATTGTTCATCTGTTCCACTCTCTTGTTGCTCGTTATTGGGGTGGCGCTCTACTGGCCCCACTCTTGTTGACGCAACTCTACCCGGCGTATTTTGCCGCTGACAGTTTTTGGCAGAGCCTCAACAAATTCGACTTTGCGCGGGTATTTATACGGCGCCGTCACTGTTTTGACGTGGTCTTGCAGCTCGGCCACCAGGGTCTCACTGGCGGTGTGACCGGCGGCTAACACGACAAACGCTTTGACCACCTCTCCGCGGTCGGGGTCGGGACTCGATACCACCGCCGACTCAGCCACCGCCGGGTGTTCGAGCAGTGCGCTCTCCACCTCGAACGGGCCGATGCGGTAACCGCTGGAGAGAATGACATCGTCGCTGCGGCCGACAAACCAGAAGTAGCCTTCCTCGTCGACGATGGCGCGATCGCCAGTGAGATACCAGTCGCCGCGAAAACATTTGGCAGTTTTTTCAGGCTCGCCGCGGTACTCCTTAAACAGCCCAAGCGGCCGCTGCGGCGCTATCGCCACAGCGATGTCACCCTCTTCGCCGACCAGACGGTTGCCTTGCGAGTCGATCACCGCCAGGTCGATCCCCGGCATCGGCTTGCCCATCGAGCCAAATTTGGGCTCTATCGCCGGCATATTGCCGCACAAAATCACCGACTCGGTCTGGCCGTAGCCGTCGCGAATGACCAGGCCGGTGGCCTGCTGCCAGACCGAAATCACCTCGGGGTTGAGCGGCTCGCCGGCGCCGACACAGTGGCGCAGCGCGCCAAAGTCGAGCGACTGCAACGGCTGCAAAACAAACATACGGTAGATGGTGGGGGCGCCGCAAAAGGTGGTGATCGGAAAGCGGCTGAACATCGCCAAACTCTGCGCCGGATCGAAACCGTTGGCGTGGTGGACAAAGATCGCCGCACCGCAGAGCCACGGCCCAAAGTAGCTACTCCACGCCGCCTTGGCCCAGCCGGTATCGCTGAGGTTCCAGTGCAGATCGTCTGGCTTTAGATCTAACCAGTATTTGCCGGTGGTGATATGGCCGCTGCCGTAGAGGTGGTTGTGGATACACATCTTCGGGTAGCCGGTGGTGCCGGAGGTGAAGTAGCAGAGCGCGTCTTCTTCGCCAGCGGTGTCGGCACAGGCGAATGCCGTACTGGCGGCCGCGCTGGCCTGCTCGTAGTGCAGCCAGCCGTCGGCTAGCGGCGCCGCCGCCTGCTGCGGTTGGTTGCTGTTGGCGACGGCTATTTTACTGCGCAGCGTCGGGCAGTCGGCGGCGATGGCGTCGATGCGTTCGCACAATGCGCGGTCGGCAATCACACAACTGGCCTTGGCGGCATTGATGCGGTAGCGAATGTCGCTGGCCGAGAGCTGGGTGGTGCCGGGCGATACCACTGCGCCCATACGCAGCCCGGCGGTGGTCGCCTCCCACCACGCCAACTGGCGGCCGAGCAGTAGCAAAACAGTGTCGCCGCGGGCCACCCCAATTGAGGTGAGCAGGTTGGCCACCTGGCAGGAGCGCTGCGCCACCTCGGCAAAGGTCATGGTGGCTTGATTGCCGACGTCATCGAGCCACTGGATGGCGAGATGCTGCGGGTCTTTGGCCGCCCAAACGTCGATAACGTCGCGGGCGAAGTTAAACTGTGCTGGCCGCTGCCAGACAAAGCTGTCGCGCAGCTGTTGATAACTTGAGCTCATAACGGCTCCTAAATGCTGGTTGCGCTAAAAAAGCAGTTAGCAGAGACAAAAATGGTGCGAGGGTAGAACCCCCGCACCACTGTTTTGCCGCTACACAGGGGCTAATTGGCCACCTGCGCGGGGCTTAGTTGCCCCAGTTGTACTTGAACGAGACGCCCCACCACTGCGGACGGCCGTAGTACTGCTCGGTAAGACCAAACACGTCGGTGCTGGAGAGGTCGAAGGTCTGCACCAGATACTCTTCATCGGTGACGTTCTCGACAAACGCCGACACCTGCCACTGATCGCCCGGGGCGCTGTAGGTAAGCGAGACGTTGCTGATAGCGTAACCGTCTTCTTCAACGGTTTCGGCACCGGTCATAGCAAACACGTGCTCAGAGCGGTACATGCTGTCGGCCTGCAGGGCGACACGGCCACCCTGAGCGATTTCCCACTCGTAGCGGACCATGGCGTTAAAGTTCCACTCGGGCGACTGTACCGGGCGTGTGGTGCGACCGTCGGGGAGATCGACATCGATATCGCTGTAGGCGGCGCCCAACAGAATATCCCAACCCTCGGCGGGTGAGGCTTGTAGCTCTAACTCAAAGCCCTGCGCCTCGGCGTCGGAGTTGAAGGTGATGGTGTCGATACCGACGATATAAAAGGTCTGGTAGTCGTTGTAGTCGTAGTAGTAGGCGGCACCGTTCAAGCGCGCCTTGCCATCCATGAACTCGTGTTTGAAACCGACCTCAAAGGCGTCGAGCTGCTCTGGGTCGTAGGACATAACCTCATCGGTGTAGTCCAGTGGCTCGGAGAGCGGGAAGATTGGCGCATTATAGCCGCCACCCTTCACACCGCGGTTCCAGCTGGTGTAGAGCAGCGTCTCATCGCTGAGGCGGTAGTCGAGCTGCAGACGGGCAGAGACTTCAGTGTCTTTGCGATCACCAGAGTACTCGCCGTAACCCGGCGCACCGACCAAATCACCAAACACAGTTAAATTAGCATGGTTGGCCGACGAGTCAAAAGCGTCGGAATCTGGATCGAGGAACTCAACGTAGTTGACGGTGAAGTCGAACTCTTTCTCGTCCTGAATGACTCGGGCACCAGCAATTAAGGTCAGCTGCTCTGACAGCGAAAACTCCAACTGACCAAATAGCGAGGTCGACTGCAGTTTTGAGGTGTAGGGGTTAAACAACCCAGCCTCGGCGCCTTCCGTTTCGGCAGGACCAACAAAGGGGTCAGTCACAGCACCATTAGCATCGGAGATATCGAGGTCGAGGTAGTAGAAGCCGGCTACCCATTTCATGGTGTCGGTCTCGCCATCTAGGCGCAGCTCTTGCGAGAACTGCTCGGCGTCGGTGGTGAGGAAAAAGTTGAAGAAAGACAGCGGCGAGGCATCAGAATCCTCAATGTAGCGGCGCTCGACCGATGAAAAGTCGGTGATCGAGGTCAAGTTGGCGCCACCCATGTCGTGGCTTACCGTTAGCGTGTAGCCGGAAGTTTCCAGGTCGTTAAAGCCGGGGTCGTCGTAGTCACCGGCAAATACGTCGCCGTCGTTGTCAATGTACTCTAACACCGGGTTCATCTCATCAGGGGTCAGCTCGCCAGGGCGGATCGAGGAGACATTCTCAAAAAAACCGGTATCGATATCTTGCGTAGCAAAACGGGCGTTGAGCAGAATTTCGGTTTCGTCGCTGGGGGTGTAGAGAAACTGCACACGGCCGGCGCGGTCGTTGGCGTTGTTCAAGTCGCCGCCAAGGCGGTTAGTGATGTAACCATCGTTGTCATGGGTTGCAACCGAAACCCGTGCCGACAGGTTGTCGGTGATGGCGCCACCAGCGGCCCCTTCAAACCTGATCTGGTTGTAGTCGCCCAGCGTCACTTTGGCGTAACCATCCGCCTCTTGGCTCGGCTTGCGGGTAATAAAGTGGGCCAAACCGCCGGTGGCGTTGCGGCCGAACAGCGTGCCCTGTGGGCCGCGCAGAATCTCTACCCGCTCCATGTCAAACAGGGCAAAACCGGCGCCGGACATCTGGCTGATATAGACCTCATCGACATACATCGCCACCGGGCTTTCGACGTTGGTGGTGAAGTCGGAGTTGGCGACACCGCGAATAGCGATCGAGTAGTTGGCTTCGCCGTTGGGCTGTACGGTGCTGACCCCGGGCGCCATAGCAGTAACCTGCTGGGCGTTGTCAAAACCGAGCGCTTCCATCTGGTCGCCGGTCATTGCCGACACCGAGATACCAACATCTTGCAGGCCCTGCTCGCGTTTTTGCGCAGTAATCACCACCTCTTCCAACACCGCGGCGCTGGCGGACATTGCCACCGACGAGGCCAGCAGTGCGGCCGAGAGTTTGTTCAGTCGAAACATTTTCATACAGTATTCCCCTTTGACTAGGTATTATTTATCCCTCATCATTTTCGCCGCAGCGTAAATGTAGGTCGAGTGTATTGGAATCAAAAACAGTGGTCAATACAGTTCCAGCATATAACCATAACTTTTTAACGGCAATTGATTACGTAGCGTAAATATAGAAAAGCACAGTCATGGCAACGCTTATCGGTCATTTATTTTATGCTTTAACATTTATCTCACACTATTCCGTTACTCTTTTTTCAGTTAGATCACTCAAAATGAATCAATTTAAAGGATGTTATCGCCATGCGCGCAGGGGTTTATAGCAAAGGCAAAAATACCGCTAGTGAGATCCTCTCTTCAGCGATCAAGGTGTTTATCGCCGAGGGCTATGCTGGCTTTTCGCTGCGCAAAGTGGCCGCCGCCGCCGAGGTGAAACTGAGTAACCTGCAGCACTATTTCCCCAGCAAAGATGCGCTGCTCGAAGCGATGATGATGGTCGAGATAGAGGCCTACCTGGCCAGCTTTGAGGAGATCCGCAGCCACGGCAGCGCCGAGCAGCAGCTCGCCGAGCTGGTCGATATGGTGGTTGAGGATCTGAAAACCAAAAAGACCACTATTTTCTTCCCCGAGCTCTGGTCGCTCTCCAACCACCACCAGGCGATGACCAAACACATGGAGGCCATGTACCGGCGCTACCGTCTGGTGGTGAAAGAGATCATTCGCGCCATCAACCCGGCGCTGAACGACCGCCAGGTGAAACACTTGGCGCTGTTTATCACCGCCTCACTCGAGGGGCACACGGTATTTGTCGGCTACCACAAGCCGTGGATGCGCGAGACCAAGGCGATCAGCAGCATCGCCACGCAGTCATTTTTGTGGCTGATCAAGTCGGGAGAGATCCCCGATTAGCGCTGCCTTTATCAAGCACTGCGCAAATTAACTTGTCATTCGACCTAAAAATCGATTGACAGCCAAATTGTCGCTGGGTTACCTTAACGATCAATTAGGTCTATTGACCTTTATTGGTGCTGACTGTAAACCCAGAAGAACAGCAGCTGCTTGTTTATTGGAGAGGTAAATTATGTTCGTCCGCGCTCTGGCCATGTCGGCCATCTCTGTTGGCTTGTATTTTGTCGGTAGCCAAGCGGCGCTGGCCGACCAAGATCTGCTCAACCGCTACTGCTTGGGCTGTCACGCTCCCAGCAATGCCGGCCTCAGCCGTATCAGCGAGCAGCGCAAAACCCCGGAAGGCTGGGAGATGACTATCAGCCGCATGCAGCTGATGCACGGTTTGGTGATTGCCGACGACGATGGCCGCAGCGCCGCCGAAATTAAAGCGGCGCTGGTAAAACACCTCGCCGACACCCAGGGGCTGGCGCCGAGTGAGGCACTGCCCGCCCGCTACCTGCCCGAGCGGCTGCCGGCGGTGCAAGAGGCCAGCCTCTACCCCGAACATATTCAAGTTACCTGTGGCCGCTGTCACTCTAGCGGCCGCCATGCCCTGCAGCGCCGCAGCGCCGAGGAGTGGGAGAAGTCGGTGCACTTTCACATTGGCCAGTACCCCTCGATCGAATACTCACTCTACGGCCGCGACCGCGAGTGGCTGGATATCGCTTTGAATGAAATCACCCCCGAGATCGCCGCCGACTACCCGCTGCAGAGCGAGGCTTGGGATGAGTGGCAGGCGACCACCAAACAGAGCCTCAGCGGCAGCTGGCAACTGGCCGGCGAGATGCCTGGCAAAGGCCGCTTTGTCGGCACCATGAGCGTCACCCAAGACGGTGACGACCGCTACTTCGCCAACTTTACCGGCCAGTTTGATAACGGCGAGCGCTTTAGCAGCCGCGGCCAGAGTATTGTCTACACCGGCTACGAGTGGCGCGGCCAGTTCACCATCGACGGCGTCGACTACCTGCAGGTCTTAGCGGCCGATGAGAGTTTTAACCAGATGCAGGGTCGCATGTTCCAGAGTGAGCACAACGAGCTCGGGGTGGTGCTGACCGCCCAGCGCGACAGCGGCCAAACGCTGCTCACCGCAGTCTGGCCGCAACAGCTTAAAACGGGCAGCACCACCACATTGACGCTGCACGGCGCTAACCTCAGTGGCAATGTTGTATTGCCAGCCGGTGTCAAACTGCTCGCAGTAGAGCGCGACAGCGCCAGCGAGTGGCGCGCCCAGGTCGAGGTGGCCGCTGACGCCCGCGTCGGCCAGTTCGCCGTCAGCCGCGGCACTGCGCAGCTTAACGATGCATTGGCGCTCTACCGGCAACTCGATGCGGTGACAGTACTGCCCGACTTCTCGGTGGCGCGCATCGGCGGCAATGGCGGCTCGCGCAACAAAATGTACGGCGCCTTTACCGCTTATGGCGTTGACTACGGTGCCGACCGCACCGCTGGCACCGGCGATGACATTGCGCTGGGCAGTCTGCCGGCGAGCTGGCGGGTAGAGCCGTGGGATGAGACCGCTGCCCACGACCAAGATGTCAAATTTGCCGGCACCATGGACGCGACAACGGGCATCTTTACTCCCGCCGACGCCGGTCCCAACCCTTTGCGCAAACAGTCGACCAACAATGTCGGCAATCTCAAAGTGGTCGCCGCGGTCAGCGATGGCAATCAGACCGTCGAGGGCGATGCGCATATGATTGTGACCGTGCAGCGCTGGAACAATCCGCCACTGCGCTAGTGCAGCAACCACCGCGAGACGACTATGGGCACACCACTAGAACTCAACCGCAACAACTACCACTGTATTGAGGTAGAGCAGCGCGAGTTGATCTTTCACATCCCCAGCAGCGCGCTGTTTGAACTGGACAGCACCGGCCGCAAGGTAATCGATTTCTTCGAGGCCAACGGCAGCGGCGCCGACTACTCGGCACTGACTGCCGAGTGCGCCGACGACGAGCTCGACAACACCATCGCCGAGCTGTGCTCGCTGGACATTTTGCGCGCACCGGGAACTGTCGAGCAGGCCAAGCCGCCAATCGCATTGAAGTCGGTGCCGCTAACCACGGTGGTGCTAAATATCAACACCGGCTGCAACCTCAGCTGTAGCTACTGCTATAAAGAGGATCTGGCGACCCCCAGCAACGGTATTAAGATGGACTACGATACCGCCATTGGCTCGATCGAGATGCTGCTCAAGGAGTCGCCCAACCAGCCCCGCTACAACGTGGTGTTTTTTGGCGGCGAGCCGCTCAGCCACCTGCCGCTGATCAAGAAGGTGATCGCCTACTGTGAGCAGCGCTTTGGCGAGTTGGGCAAGCTGGTCGATTTTTCGATGACCACCAACGCCACCTTGCTCAACGAGCAGACCATCCGCTATCTAGATCAGCACAATGTCGGTATCGCGGTCAGCATCGACGGCCCCAAGGCGCTGCACGACAAAAACCGCATCACCGTCGGCGGCAAAGGCACCTACGAGACGGTGGCGAAAAAAGTTGGCCTACTGCTCAGCAACTACCGCAGCCGCCCAGTCGGGGCGCGGGTGACGCTGACCACCGGGGTGACCGACATCCACACCATCTGGGACCACCTGTTCAATGAGCTGGGCTTTGCCGAGGTCGGTTTTGCCCCGGTCACCTCCGGCGATCTGCCCGAGTACAACCTCAGCAACGAAGAGCTCGCCGCGGTATTTAGCAATATGAAAGCGCTCGGCGAAAAGTACCTTGAGGCGGCGCTGCGCAACGAGAATATCGGCTTCTCCAACCTCCACCAGCTGCTCACCGACCTCCACATAGGCCGCAAAAAGACCCTGCCGTGCGGCGCCGGTGTCGGCATGGTTGCGGTCGACCACGCCGGCGGCGTCAACTTGTGCCACCGTTTCACCGGCTCCGACCTACCGCTGTTTGGCGACATCAAACAGGGTGTCGACCGCCCAGCTCTCAACCAATTTCTCAATGAGCGGGTAGAAAAAGCCGAACAGGGCTGCAACACCTGCCGCATACGCAACCTCTGCGCCGGTGGCTGCTACCACGAGAGCTACGCCAAATACAACGAGCCGACCAAGCCGACCTTTCACTACTGCGATTTAATGCGCGACTGGGTCGACTTTGGCGTTTCGGTCTACGCCCAGATCATGGCGCAAAACCCCAGTTTTTACGACACCCACATCACCCCACGAGGAGCACAACAATGAAAAAGCTCAAGCCCATCAACCAGAAAGCGATTGAACTGGCCGGCACCACCAGCCAGCAGCAAGTGGATGACGTGGTCGCCATGCAGTCGGTAGTCGGCTGCGCCTCGACCACCGACCCGGGTTGGGAGGTCGACATGTTTGGCGGCACCGCCGGGCTCTGTCAGCCGATGGAGGCCGACTTGTACGGCTGCTCCGACCCGTGCTGGTGGCCAGCGCAGGTGCCGGACATGATGAACACCTACCCAGATTGGTCTGCCGATGCACCGTCAGCAGCCAAAAACTGGCGCAATCTCGACAGCGTCTACCCAGGCAAGGAGTAAGTTATGACGCCCACTCTCGTTGCGCGACTGCCGGCGGCGGTCGCCATCACCGCTCTGTCTGTGCTGCTGAGTGGCTGTGGCCCCTCTCAGCCGCAGGCGACCAGTAAAGATTACATGGTGGTGGTGAGCCGCCCCAACCACCTCAATATTATCGACGCCGAGACGCTCGAGCCGGTTAACCGCTGTGATCTACCGGCACACCCAGCACCCGGCACCGTGGTCATGAGCCCCGATGGCCAGATTGCCTATACCCTTATCGGCAGTTTTGGCGAAGTTTATGGCCTCGACATCGAAAGTTGCGAAGTGGTGTTTTCCGCTAACCAGAGCCAGGGCAATGAGCGGGTGCGCAGTTTTGGTTCAATCGCCATCAGCCCAGATGGCAGTGAAATTTATCTGCACCAAAACCCAACGCTGATCATGAGTGATCACTACCAAGCACAACCGACCCGCATGGCGGTGTTCAATGTTAACGATGGCCTCGACGCTAAGGCGGTGCGTACGTTCCCGGCGCCGCGCCAAGTCACCATTATGAAGACTGGCGACGACGGCACGCTCTATCTGGGCGGGCCCGATGTCTACGCGATGGACGTCTCCACTGGCGAAACCCGCGTCGCCATCGCCAGCCGCAGCCTCTCCAATCCGCAGTACAGCCCGCGCGATGTACTCACGGTTTGGCCGATCGGCGATACCTCCAACGAATTTATCCGCATGTTCAGCGTCGCCCGCTTCAATGGCGAGCCCGGCGACATGGCCGAGGCCAGCTACCATTGGGGCTATGAGCGCATTGACCTTACCAGTGGTGAGGTCTCTGATCCGATTTTTGGACCACTCGAGGTGGTGCTGTTCTCCGGTCAAACCCGGCCCGGCCACCCCGACCAGATGTGGGCCGTGCTCAGCCACCTCAAGCAGTTTGATGTCCCCTCGCAGACCGAGGTGCGCTCGCTAACCCTCGACCACACCTACTACTGCATTAACTTCTCTACCGATGGCAACACCATCTACCTGAGTGGCGCGCTTGACGACATCGTCGCCTACGACGCCGACACCCTAGAGAAACTTGGCAACATTACGCTCGGCGGCGATATGTCGATGTCGACACCGCGTGTGATCCACCGCCCGGTGATCACCAGCCGACTGTAACCGCGCGTGGCCAGCACAGCCGCGAGCACTACCTCAAGCCAGCGCAGGCACTCCCTGCGCTGGCTTTACAGTTATTTGGGCCGCGAAAAACGTGCACTGTTTGGCCTGGGGCTGCTGTCGCTGACGGTCACTGCGGTGGTACTGCTGCAACCAATGCTGGTGAAACTGTTAATCGACGATGGCCTACTCGCCGGCGACCGCACCACACTGGTCACTGTCGCCGCCATCATGCTTGCTGCGGCGCTGGCCAGCACGCTGTTGAGCGGCGTCAACCGCATCTACCACACTGCGGTCTCCGGGCGCATTCTGTTTGCACTGCGCCAAGATCTGTTTGCCCACATGCATCGGTTGACGCCGCGGTTTTATCAGGCCGAGCGCGCTGGCGACCTGATATCGCGCTTAGACCGCGATATCGCAGAAATTCAGCGCTTTGCCGTCGACACCCTGTTCAGCTCGCTGTCCGCTCTGATTGGGCTGCTCGGCACGCTTGGCCTGCTGATCTATCTGAACGCCAAACTGGCCTCGGTACTGCTGTTGTTAATACCGCTGCAACTGCTCTTTTTGAGCAAAGTGCGACCGTGGATAGAGCAGCACAACCGCGCCAGTCGCGAGTGCTCGGCAGATCTTTCGGCGTTCCTCACCGAGGCGGTGCCGATGGTCAAGTTCACCCAATCGAGCGGCGCGCAGAGCCACCAAAACAGCCGCTTGGGGCGGCTCAACGCGCTATTTTTAAACAGTTTAATCCGGCTGCAAAAGATCGAGTTTTTTGGTCAAGCGGTGCCCAGTCTGCTGGTCTCGATCACCCGCGCCGGAGTCTTTCTGGTCGGCGGGCTAAGTGTTATCGACGGTGACATGCAGCTCGGCGCGCTGGTCGCCTTTACCACCTATTTGGGTATGGCGTTTGGCCCGGTGCAGTCACTGCTCGGCCTCTACCTGAGCTGGCAGCGCATGGTGGTCAGCCTTGACCGCGTCGCCTATCTGCGCCAACAGCCAGCCGAACCCACAGGTAGCCAGCCGCTGCCGGCCGACGCCCGCGGTGCGATCGCCATCCGCCAACTCAGCTTTGGCCACAGCGCCGCGGCGCCACTGTTTGACAACGCCACCGCGCAGCTGCCCGCCGGTGACAAGATCGCTCTACAGGGCCCGTCTGGCAGCGGCAAGAGCACGCTGGTCGATCTGTTGCTCGGCCACTGCCAGCCACACAGCGGCACCATCGAAATCGATGGTATTCCACTGCGCGAACTCGATCTGGCGCAGTGGCGCGCGCGGGTCGCGCTGGTCGCGCAGCAGCCGGTCATCCTGCGCGACAGCTTAGCCAACAACCTGTTGTTCTCGGCACCGCACGCCAGCCGAGAGCAGCTGCTGGCGGTGGCCACACAGGTCGGGCTCGACCCGCTGCTGGCACGGCTGCCGGATGGTCTCGACAGTACCGTTGGCGAGCGCGGCGAGACCCTCTCGGGAGGTGAGAAGCAGCGCATCGCCATCGCTCGGGCGCTGCTGCGCAAACCGCTGCTGGTCATTCTCGACGAGCCGACCTCGGCGCTCGACAGCGCCGCTGAGCAGCAGTTGATTACCTTAATAGACCAGCTGTTCAGCACCACCACCCGGCTAATTATCAGCCACACCGATAGCCCGCTAAAAGATGCCGATAGCTACCTGACGGTCAGCGAGCGCCAGCTGCAGCGCAGTGGCAGGAGCTGAGCGGATGGCTGGCAATCTTTCTGTGGGGTTGGTCGACAGTGCGCTGAGTGCGGCTGCCAGCGCTCCTTTTGCCAGCTACCAGCGCCAGCTCTTCAACCCCAGCTGTGCCGAACCGGCACAGGCCAGCGACAGCCAACACGGCAGCGCGGTGTGCGCCAGCTGGGCACCGGTTGCGGCCCGGGTCGAGCTCTACAATGCGGTCATATTCAACCGCACGCTGCGCTGCCAGCAGCAGCAGCTGGTCGCGGCACTCGACTGGTTGGCGCACTGCCAGGTGCGGGTTGTCCACCTCAGTCTCGGGCTGCGCCAGCCCAGTGCTGCGCTGGCCGCGGCCTGCGAGCGTTTGACTGCGCGCGGTACGCTGCTGATCGCCAGTGCCCCGGCGCAGGGCGAGGCGGTCTATCCGGCCAGTTTTAGCGGCGTGATCAGCGCCAGCGGCGACGCCCGCTGCCAGCCCGGCGAGATTTCACAGCTCAACCGCGACAACCGTAACGGGCCGCAATTTGGTGGCGCTGTCTACTCGCCCGACCACCCGCTGCGCGGCGCCAGCATTGGTGCCGGCGCGGTCACTGCCGCGCTGCTAGCGCTACAGCTGGAGGCGGCGGCACCGCTCAGTTACCAGGCGGCACTGGCACAACTGGCCGATCGCGCCGACTACCACGGCCGCGAACAGCGCCGCCAGCCGTGTGAGCCACTCCATGAGTAACGCGCAGTCAGTCGATATTATTGTGCAGGGCGCAGGCCCGGCCGGCACCATTGCAGCGATCAAACTGCAGCAGCTCGGCTTCACGGTAGCCGTAGTGACGCAACCGTCGCGCTACCCCACAGTGATCGAGGGGATCTCCCAGCGCAGCTATCAGGCACTGGAGAATATCGGCCTGCAGCAGCTCTGCGCAGCGATCTCGCCAGCGGTGCCGCGCTACATCGATTGGGGTGAGCGCAGCGGCCAAGCCAACGGTGAGCGGCTGATCCACCGCGAGGTGTTCAACGCGGCGCTGCTGGCCGAATTGCGCCAGCGCGATATTGCCGTGCAGACCGCCGCCAAGGTTACCCGGCAGTGGTCGCCGGCCAGCGAACAGTGGCGGGTTGCCGCCGGCGAGCACAGCTTTACTGCGCCGCTATTAATCGAGGCCTGCGGCCGCCAAGCGCGGGTAGCTGCTGAGCAGTCTCGGGCGGCGGCGACGGTGTCGCTGCACCAGCACTGGCAGCGCCCGGCCGCCGCCGAGCGACCGCCCTACACCGCGGTGGCGGCAGTCGCGCAAGGCTGGCTCTGGTATGTGCACGCCGGCGATGGCCAGATCTACACCCAACTCAGCTGCGGCGGCGACAGCGCCCAGACACTTAGCCACAGCGCCGCGGCCATTGCTGAACTGGCCGCCAACCTCGACCCGCAGCTGTTTGCTCTCGACGACGCCAGCGCCCGCGGTGAGCTGCTCAGCCGCGGCGCCACACCGAGGCTCAACCGCGCCGCCGCCAGCCGCCATCTGATCGCGGTCGGCGATGCCGCACTGGCCGCCGACCCGCTGTCGGGCAACGGCATCTACCAGTCGATCTCCTCAGCTCTGATCGCTCCGGCGGTAGTCAACACCCTGCTCACGGCGCCGGATCGCGCCGAGTTGGCGATCGACTTCTACCAGAAGCGTATCAACCACCTCTACCAGCGCTTTGGTCGCCTCGGACGAGAGTTTTATGCTGATGAACAGCGCTTCCAACAGCAGCCGTTTTGGCGGCAGCGCCTCAGTTGGCCGGATGCGCAGCCATCGCACGTGCAACCGGACCAGATACTCGGCAGTGCGCTGCGCGCGGTGGTCGAGGACGATCTGATCAGCCGCGGTGAAGTGGTGATTACCGCCAACCACCCGCTGGGCATCTGGCGCATCGGCGGCGAGTTGGCCTGCGAGCGGCTGCGCCGCCACGGTACCCCACTGCCATCGCTCGACTGAGCCGTCGCTGCAACCAGTGCTAGCCGTTGTGCGCTAGTCGGCGCGCTGCCAGGGCGGCGCCAGCAGGCGGCGTTTGCCATCGTGCGACAGCGCCACACCGGCCTCATCGAGCTGCTCGCGGTCCCACAGCTCGCAGGTAACCTGCTTGTGCTTCTGGTCGAGCCCCTCGCAGTAGTTGTGGTAGCGGCAGATGCGCACCTCCCCGCCGCAGCCACTGCGCACCTTGAGCGACCAGTCGGGGTCGGCCAGCGCCTGGCGCGCCAGGCCGATGATGTCGCCACTGCCCTCCTCGAGCAGCTGCTCAGCCTGGAAGAAGTGGTAGAGCCCGCCGGCCACAACCACCGGCGTCTGATGACCCGCCGCGCGCAGCGCGGTGCGAATGGTCGCCGCCGGGGTGACATTGCGGCCAAACGGCCCCTGCTGGTCGGAGATGTAGCCCGGCATGCACTCGTATCCGCTGCGCCCGGTGTAGGGGTAGATAGCGCTGCCGGGGCGCGGCTGTTTGGCGTCGTCAAACTTGCCGCCGCGCGACAGCGAGATGAAGTCCATACCTGCTGCGGCAAACGCCTCGGCAAAATAGAGTGCGTCGGGCAGCCGGCTACCGCCGTCGATGATCTCGTCGGCCAGCATCCGGCAGCCGACCGTGTAGTTGCCGCCGACGCGATCGCGCACCGCGCGGTAGACCTCTAGCGGCAGGCGCAGACGGCCATCGCGGTCGCCACCGTAGCCGTCGGACCGGGTGTTGGTGGCCGACAGAAACGACGCCATGGTGTAGGCGTGGGCGTAGTGCAGCTCGACGCCGTCAAAGCCGGCTTGCTGGGCGCGCGCCGCGGCAGCGGCGAATAGCTCTGGCAGCTGCTCCGGCAGCTGCGCCACCTCCGCCAGATGGGTATCGGTGACCCGCTCGCGGTAACCGAGCTGCAGATTCTCCCACTCCTTGGCGGTCAGCAGCTGCTGCAGGGTATCGTCGTCGCTGGCCAGCAGTGCGGCGCGCACCTGCTGCTCGTCGCTCAGCCCCAGCGCCTGGCAGTGGCTGTCGGTGATGGTGAGAAAACGGCCCAGAAACTTGTCGCGCTCGGGGCGGCGGCGAATCGGCAGAAAGTCGATCAGCTGAATGTAGAGCTTGGTTTCGCCGTCGCTCGCCTCGCGGACCGCTTCGACCACCCGGCGCAGCCCGGCGATATAGTCATCACTGCCGATACGCAACAGTGGCCCCGAGGGGATGTCGCGGATACCGGTTGCCTCAACGACAATCGCGCCCGGCTTGCCCTGTGCAAAACGGCGGTACCAGGCGACCACATCGTCGTTGACCTCGCCCTGCTCGGTGGCGCGCCACGGCACCATGGCCGGCACCCAGGTGCGGTTAGTCAACTGCAAATTGGCAAATTGAAGCGGCGCAAACAGCTGCGACTGCGCCGCCTCAGCAGCGCTCGGCCATTCATCACAGAGCGCTTGGTACTTTATTCGCTCGGCTGGCTTCCACATAGACACCTCTCAAACGTTGCCGCTGCCGCCTGTGCAGCATGGTGAATTGCTCGGTTTTCGCTGTCGCCGTAGCGCCGCTGACGGAGATCAAAAAACCGTTTTGAGCACTTTACTTTAAATATAAAATATATGCTATAGTGCGTTCAAATCGAATTTGTGCAGCGCCCGTTCGATAGCCGTTGGATATTTTTGACACGCTTATTGCTAGGAGATAATCATGAAAATTGTCTGTTTAGGTGGTGGCCCTGCCGGCCTCTATTTGGCTATCTGCATGAAGCTCCACGACGCCCGTCACGATATCACTGTGGTCGAGCGCAACCGCCCCAACGACACCTTTGGCTGGGGGGTAGTGTTCTCTGACGAGACCATGCAGAACCTAAAAAAGAGCGATCCGGTCAGCGCCGAAACGATGATCTCAGAGCTGATCCACTGGGATATGATCGACTGCTATATCCACGGCGAGATGGAGCGCTCCGACGGCCACGGCTTTATCGGCATCGGCCGCAAGCGGATGCTGCAGATCCTCTACCAGCGCGCGCAACAGCTCGGCGTCAACTTGCAGTTTGAGACCGAATTTGAGCTCGCCGATATCGACGGCAAGTACGCCGATGCCGACTTGGTGGTAGCTGCCGATGGGCTCAACTCCAAAGTGCGCAACAGCAACCTCGAAGCGTTTGATTGCGACATCGATGTGCGCCCCAATAAATTTGTCTGGCTCGGCACCCACCAGAGTTTTCGCGACGCCTTCACCTTTATCTTCGAGAAGACCGAACACGGCTGGATCTGGGTGCACGCCTACCAGTTTGACGAAAACACCTCGACCTTTATCGTCGAGTGCCAGCCCGATGTCTACGACGCCTTCGGCTTCGAGCATATGAGCCACGAAGAGAGCGCCGAAACCTGCCGCAAGATCTTCGAGAAATACCTCGGCGGCCACAAACTGCTGACTAACTCCTCGCACATTCGCGGCTCGGCGTGGATCAGCTTCCCGCGGGTGCTGTGTCGCAACTGGATCAAAGACGACCGCCTGGTGTTGATTGGCGACGCCGCCCACACCGCCCACTTTGGCATTGGCTCCGGCACCAAGATGGGTCTTGAAGACGCCATTTCGCTGGCCAAACACCTCACGCAGAAAGAGCAGATCATCGATGCCTTGCACGCCTACCAAGCGGAGCGCGAGGTCGAGGCACTCAAGTTGCAGAGCGCCGCGCGCAACGCCATGGTCTGGTTTGAAAACGCGCCGCGCTACTGTGAGCGCTTCGACACCAAGCAGCTCAACTACTCGATGTTGACCCGCAGCCAGCGGGTCAGCCATGAAAACCTGCGCCTGCGCGACAAACAGTGGCTGGAGGGCTACGAGCAGCACCTCGCCTCACTGGCGCTCGGCAAACCGGTCGCCGAACCGATCCCGCCGATGTTCTTGCCTTACCAGCTGCGCGATATGGCGCTGCACAACCGCGTTGTGGTCTCGCCGATGTCGATGTACAGCGCTGTCGACGGGGTACCCGGCGACTGGCACCTGAGCCACTACGGCGCGCTGGCGCAGGGCGGTGCCGGGCTGGTCTACACCGAGATGACCGATGTCAGCCCTGAGGGGCGCATCACCACCGGCTGTGCCGGCATCTGGAACGACCAGCAAGCGGCCGCTTGGCAGCGCATTACCACGCTGGTCCACCAGCACAGCAGTGCCAAAATCTGCTTGCAAATCGGCCACTCAGGGCCGAAGGGCTCCACCGAGCTGCCGTGGCAGCAGAGCGTCAGCGACCAACCGCTCGAGCACGGCTGGCCGATTCTGAGCCCGTCGGCGATACCGTTTGCGCCGCACTGCCAGGTGCCGCGGGCGATGACCGCCGATGACATGCAAACAGTGCTACAACAGCATGTCGACGCCACTCGGCGCGCTGCCGAGGCCGGCTTTGATATGATCGAGCTGCACGCAGCGCACGGCTATCTGCTGTCGGCATTTATCACCCCGCTACTCAACCAGCGCGACGACGAGTACGGCGGCAGCCTCGAAAACCGTCTGCGCTACCCGCTGCAAGTGTTTGCCGCGATGCGCGCCGTCTGGCCGGCCAACAAGCCGATGGCGGTGCGCATCTCCGCCAACGACTGGGTCGGCGAGCTCGGCATCACTCCCGAGCAGGCGCTGCAGATTGCCAGCGCCTTCAAGGCGGCAGGTGCCGATATTATTGATGTCTCAGCCGGCCAGACCTCGCTGGAGGCGAAACCGGTCTACGGGCGGATGTTCCAGACGCCGTTCTCGGATGACATCCGCAACGAAGTGGATATCGCCACCATGGCGGTCGGCAATATTTTTGAGATAGACCACGTCAACAGCATCATCGCCGCCGGCCGCGCCGATCTCTGCTGTCTGGGGCGACCGCATCTGGCCGACCCCAACTGGACACTGCGCGCCGCCGCGCAGATGGGCTACCGCGGCCCGGGCGCCCCCTGCCCGGTGCAGTACCAAGCCGGTTTTGAGCAGTTGGCGCGCAACATGCAAAAGGCTGCCGAGATGGTGATAAACGCGTAAGATTATCGGCACAACACAACCATGGGAGTGCCCGTGACTGACCTTGCACACTCGCCCAACCAACGTCACGCCGTGATTACCGGCGGCGGCAGCGGTATCGGTGCCGCCATCGCTGTCAGCTTGGCCGCCGAGGGCTATCGGTTGACGCTGCTCGGCCGCCGCCTGCAGCCGCTGCAGGCGGTTGCCGCACAGCTGCCCGACTGCCTGGCGTTGAGTTGTGACGTCACCGAGCCAGACTCAGTGGCCACTGCGCTGGCCGCCGCCCGCGAACAGTTTGGCGCCGTCGAGGTGCTGGTCAACTGCGCCGGCGCGGCGCCGACAGCGCCGTTTCACAAGATTGACTACCCCAGCTGGCGGGCGGTATTCAACCTCAATGTCGATGGCGTCTTCCACTGCACCCAGGCGGTAATCGATGAGATGCGCAGCCGCAACAGTGGCCGAATTATCAACATCGCCAGCACCGCAGCGCTGCGCGGCTACGCCTATGTCTCCGCCTACAGCGCCGCCAAACACGCGGTGTTGGGGCTGACCCGCTCGCTGGCGCTGGAGCTGGCGTCCACCGCTGTCACCATTAACGCCGTTTGCCCCGGTTACACAGACACCGACATTATTCGCGATGCGATCGACAATATCGTCGCCAAAACCGGCCGCAGCGAACAGCAGGCGCTGCAGACCTTTACCGCCACCAACCCGCAGCAGCGCCTCATCCAGCCCGACGAGGTCGCCGCCACGGTCAGTTGGCTGTGCAGCGACAGCAGCCGCTCGATCACCGGACAGGCGATCTCGGTCTCCGGTGGCGAGGTGATGTAATTTTTTGAATTGTTAACGGAGTCCTCTATGCAGCCACGCTCTTGCGCCAACTACCGCGCCGAACACTTTCTCTGGGAGGTCAGTGACGGCGTCGCCACCATCACCTTAAACCGGCCCGAGCGCAAAAATCCGCTCACATTCGACTCCTACGCCGAGCTGCGCGATCTGTTTCGCGACCTCGCCTACGCCGACGATGTCGAGGTGGTGATCGTGCGCGGCGCCGGTGGCAATTTCTGCTCGGGTGGCGATGTCCACGAAATTATCGGCCCACTGACCCAGATGGATATGGTGCAGCTGCTCGCTTTCACCCGCATGACCGGCGATCTGGTCAAGGCGATGCGCGGCTGCCGGCAGCCGATCATCAGCGCCATCGAGGGTATTTGTGCCGGCGCCGGCGCCATTATTGCCATGGCCAGCGATCTGCGCTTTGCCAGCGACACCGCCAAGGTAGCGTTCCTGTTTACCCGGGTCGGTCTGGCCGGCTGCGACATGGGGGCCTGCGCCATTCTGCCGCGCCTGATCGGCCACGGCCGCGCTAGCGAGCTGCTCTACACCGGGCGTGTCATGACTGCCACCGAGGGCGAGCGCTGGGGGTTCCACAACAGCCTCAGCAGTGACCCCTATGGCGCCGCCCAACAGGCCGCCAGCGCCATCGCCGCCGGCCCCAACTTTGCCCACAGCATGACCAAAACCATGCTCGAGCAGGAGTGGAATATGAGCATCGGCCAGGCGATTGAGGCCGAGGCACAAGCGCAGGCGATCTGCATGCAGACCCGCGACTTCGAGCGCGCCTACCACGCCTTTGCCAACAAACAGCAGCCACAATTTGAAGGGGATTGACCCCCCTCAGCGAGGTTTATGATGAGCGATAAGAGTTTTTTGCAGTGGCCGTTTTTCAATGACAGCAACCGTCAACTGGCCACCGAGCTAGAGCAGTGGTGCCAGAAGCACCTCGCTGCAGAGCACCACGATGATGTCGATGCCAGCTGCCGCCAGCTGGTCAAACAGCTCGGCGCCGGCGGCTGGCTGCGCAACAGCGTACCGGCGCCGTGGGGCGGCAACAGCGAGCGGTTGCAGGTGCGCGATCTCTGCCTGAGCCGCGAGATTCTCGGCCGCCACTCCGGGCTGGCCGACTTCGCTTTTGCTATGCAGGGGCTCGGCAGTGGGCCGATCTCGCTATTTGGCAGCGATACCCTGCGACAGCACTACCTGACCGATGTCGCCGCCGGCAATAAAATAGCCGCCTTCGCGCTCTCCGAGCCCAACGCCGGCTCCGATGTCGCCGCCATGGCGACCAGCGCCCGCCGTGACGGCGATGAGTTTGTCCTCAACGGCAGCAAGACCTGGATTTCCAACGGCGGTATCGCCGACTTCTACACCGTCTTTGCCCGCACCAGCGACGAGGGGGGCAGCAAGGGCATTAGCTGCTTCGTGGTCGACGCCGACACCCCCGGGCTGACCATTGCCGAGCGCATCGAAGTGATCGCCCCGCACCCGCTGGCCACCCTGGCGTTTAACGACTGCCGGGTGCCGGCCGCCAATCTGGTCGGCGAGCTCGGCAGCGGGTTTAAATACGCCATGGGCACGCTCGATGTGTTCCGCTCTACCGTCGGCGCCGCGGCACTCGGCTTTGCCCGGCGCGCCCTCGATGAGGCTGTCAGCTACGCGCAACAGCGCGAAATGTTCGGCGCCACACTCGCCGATTTGCAGCTCACCCAAGCAGATCTGGGCGGTATGGCGCTGGAAATTGATGCCAGCGCACTGCTTATCTACCGCGCCGCCTGGAGCAAAGACAGCGGCGCCGCGCGTATTACCCGCGAGGCGGCGATGGCGAAACTCTACGCCACCGAGGCGGCGCAGCGGGTCATCGACAAAGCGGTCCAGCTCCACGGCGGCCGCGGCGTCGTCTCCGGCAACATGGTCGAGAGCCTCTACCGCGAGGTGCGCGCCCTGCGTATCTACGAGGGCGCCTCGGAGGTGCAGCGGGTCATCATCGGTTCACTGCAGCTGCAGCAGTAGCCGCCGATGATCGACCAGCGCGAGCTCGAGTTCGTCTACGACCCGGACACCTACCAGCGCGGCGCGCCGCTGACGGCGCTGCTGGCGCTGCAGCCGCAGCGGCTGGTCTGGGTTGAAGAGCACACCCTGCCGAGCTGGCCGGGCGGCAGTGGCTTTTGGCTGGTGCTCGACCACGCACTGTGCAGCGAGGTACTCAAGACCAGTCAGCAGTTTTCCTCGTCGCTCAAGGGCACCCAGCTGCGCGACCCGGCCAGCGCCGAAGACCTCCACTATGTGCAGCAGATGATGCTCAACATGGACCCGCCCGACCACACCCGGCTGCGCCGCTTGATGATCAGCGCCTTCACCGGCCGCGCCATAAAAGCGCTCAACCAGCAGATTGCCGCCCACGCCGCCGAGCTGGTCGACAATATGATCGCCGGCCGCCGCCAAGGCCGCTGCGACTTTGTCGGCGATCTGGCCGCCGATATGCCGCTGCGCTGCCTGGCCGATATTTTTGGCCTGCCCAGCCAAGACCGCTATCTGATGTACGACTGGGCCAACCGCGTGATCGGCTACCAAGACCCCGACTACGCCAGCTCTAGCCGCCACGACCTGGCCAGCGGCAGCGCTATTGCCCGCCAGGCGCTGGCGCTGCGGCCGCAGCCCGACAGCAGCGGCCAGCTGCCCGACCCGCGCAGCCGCCACGGCATGCCCGACCTCTACCGCTACGCCCACCTGCTCGCCGAACAGAAGCGCCGCGAGCCGGGCGACGACGTGATGTCGCTGCTGCTGGCGGCGATCGACGACGACGGCGCGCAGCTGACCAACGAAGAGTTTGAAACGATGTTCTGGCTGTTTTCCGTGGCCGGCAACGAGACACTGCGCAACGGCATTCCCGGCGGCATGCTGGCACTGCTGCAGCACCCCGATAGCTGGCAGCAGTTGCGCCAACAACCACAGCTGCTGCCCAGCGCGGTCAATGAGATGCTGCGCTGGTGGACGCCGGTGATGAACTTTCGCCGCACCGCGCGCGACAGCTACACGCTGGGCGGGCAAACGATAGCGGCCGGCGCCAAGGTGGTCGTATCATTTTTAGCCGCCAACCGCGATCCGGCGGTGTTCAGCGCGCCGCAGCAGTTTGCCATCGACCGCCAGCACAACCCGCACCTCAGTTTTGGCTACGGCCCGCACTACTGCATCGGCGCGCAGCTGGCGGTGGCGCAGATGCAGGCGCTGTTTGGCGAATTGACCCGCCGCCTCAGCCGCGTCGAACTCGACGGCGAAGTGCACTACCTGCGCTCTAACTTTCAGCGCGGTATCAAATCGCTGCCGATCCGCTGGCAGGTGTAACTGCCCTACCCTCTCACTAGGAGCCCGTATGTCCGAGCTAGACCCCACTCTCCCGCTAACCGTCGACACCGCCAACCGCGTCAGCGAGACCATTTTTGCCCCGTGGCTACAGCAGCTGGGCATGCGTGTCGAGGCGATCGACAGCAGCGGCGCCACCTTGCGGCTGCCCTACTGCGAGCAGCTGTGTCGTGCCGGCGGCATGGTCTGCGGCCAGGCGCTGCTGGCGCTGATCGACACCTGCATGGTCTATGTCGCCTTTGCCGCGCAGAACCAGTACGGCAACTGCACCACCGTGTCTCAGAACACCAGCTTTGTGCGCGCCGCCAAAGGGCAGGACATCATCGCCCGCGGAACCATCGTCAAAAGTGGCCGCCAGCTGCTATTTGGCGAGGTGGTGTTGACCACTGCCGACGACGCCAAGACGGTCGCCACCGGCAGCGCCACCTATATGCTGCTGCCCTAGCCAGTTTTTGCCGGCGCGCCAATTCGGTGTAGCATAGCCGCTTGGCAACGCAACCCGCAAAGGAGCCCCATGACCACCACCCGCTACTGGCAACACCTCACCGTCGGCGACCGCTACACTGCCGGCCCGACCACCGTCAGCAAGCACGACGTCGTCGAGTTTGCTCGCGACTTTGATCCGCAGCCCTACCACATGGACGCCGAGGCGGCCGAGCAGTCGATTTTTGGCGGCCTGTGCGCCAGCGGCTGGCAGATCTGTGCCCTGGCGATGCGGCTGCTCAGCGAGGCGTTAGAGGGTGACGGCGTCAATATTCTCGGCTCGCGCGGGGTGCCGGCGCTGCGCTGGAAGCGGCCGCTGTTCGCCGGCGAGTCGGTCGCCGCCGCGATTGAGCTGACCGCGCTAGAGGCCGGCCCAGCCGCCGCCCCCTACGGCGTCGCACTCTACGCGGTGACCCTCAACAACCAACAGCAGCAACCGGTGTTAACCATGCAGTGCGAGCTGATGATCGACAGCCGGCAGGCCGAGGAGCAGCGCCATGGATAAAACCCCACTGCTGCGCAGCCGCTGGTACGAAGATCTGCCGATAGGCGAGTTTCACGTATTTGGCAGCCACACCTTTAGCGAGCGTGAGATTGTTGAGTTTGGTCAGCGCTACGCACCACAGCCGTTTCACACCGACTTTGACGCCGCCTGCGACACCCTCTACCGCGGCTTGATCGCCTCCGGCTGGCAGATCTGCGCGGTGTGGATGACCAAGATGGTCAGCTACATGGAGAACTACGCCCACGGAGTCCAAGACGGCCGCCGCAACGGTGGCGGCGTCGGCATCGACGAGCTGCAGTGGTTGGTGCCGGTGCGGCCGGGCCACACGCTGACCTTTACTTACGAGATCATCGAGAAGGACGACCGCGTCATTCGCGACAAGTGGGGTATCATCCGCAGCCGCAACGAGGCGTTCAACCAGAACGGCGAGCGCGTTTGCAGCTTTGTCGCCAACATTCTCGCCGAGCGCGACCCGGCGAAACGCTAACTAGCCAGCGCTGCGCGCAGCGCGCTACCGTCCTCGTCGGCGACCGCCTGCTGGCGCAGTGCGACGATCTCTGCGGCGCTGCGCGGGCGCTGCTGTAGCGCCTCGACAATCAGGTTAACCCGGCGCAGGCCGCGCTCGCGGGTATCGCTGTAGCCTTTGACAAAACGGCCGCAGTGGGCCAGCTCGCGCGCCGCGGCAAGGTCTTCGCCGGCCAGTGCAGCGACCGCGTCAACCCAGCGCTGGCGCTGCTGCTGCTCTTCGTGGAAGGCCAGCGAGCCGCGCCGGAAGCGGCGCAATCCAGCGACCAGATAGAAGACCAAAAAGCCACTCAGGTGGTTGGTGCGAAAGTGGCGCGGCTTGGCGAACAGCCCGAGCAGCTTGCCCATCAGTGCCGAGCCCAGCGCCCACTGGCCGAGCCGGCGCGGCATCAGTCCGCAAAACTCCTCAACCCGCGGGTGCAGAAACTCGACCATGTGCAGCGGCTGGTCGGCACCGGCTTTGACCTCTTGGCGGTAGCGGGCAAAGCGGCTGCTGCGAATTTTTAACTGGGCGACCCGCGGCAAATCTTCAAAGGCCATCCACAGCGCTAGGTAACGCGCCATCTCCTCGAGCAGCTGCGGGTCGCGCGGCAACGTCTCGAGCATGTCCAGATAACTGGCGGCATAGGCGTGGTCTTGGTAGTCGGCGAGCCGCTCGACACCGAGCCAGGCCAGCGCCTGCGCCGACTCCGGCAGCTGCTCTACCCGCGCCAGCAGCGCGCGCCCGCTGGCGGTGGTGGCGGTGCGCGGCGCAGCGACCGGGGTCGCGGCCGGCTCAAACAGTTCGACGACATTGTCACTGCTGCTGTTGAAGGCCAAAGCGCGCTCAAAACTGGCGGCAAAGGTCGCCAAGTTCGATTCGACGGCGATCTTGCCGTCGCGAATGGTCTGTTCAAACGCCTCGCGGGCGAACGGCAGCAGCTCGGTGGCGGCGATGGCGCCAAACAGCGCCGCATTGATGACACTGTCGTGGGCGCGGGCGGTCTCTTGCATGTCAAAGCCGATAAAGCGCTTGGCGCTGTCGCGACAGACGGTGGCGATGGCCAATTTATCGGCGCTGCCATCGGCCCAGTGCTGCTTCTCGGCAATGCCGTAGCTGCGGTGGGTAGAGCTAATCAGCGTGGTGCGCTGGGGCGTCACGAAACCGCGCTGGACCATGCGACCCGCTTCCACGATCTCTGAGCAGATGACCAGATCGACATCGCCGGGGGCGGGAAACATCGACAACACCGGGCTGGCGGCTGCCACCGCGCTGCGCGGGAATAGCTCGAGGTAATAGATGGTCGCACCGGTGCGCTGGGCGACGCCCGGCACCGAGGTGGTCTGGGTCTGGTAGCCGTTGCGGTCGGCCATGTCGGCGATCCACTTGCCGAGTACGCCGCCCCCCTCGCCGCCGAGTGCGGCAATGACAATTCGAATACTGGCGGCACTCACAGCGCACTCCTCGCTTGTTGACGGTCGAGCCGGCGCTGCAGCGTACCGATCACCCCGTCGCGCAGGCGGCGCAACGCGCGGTCGCGCCAATTGGGGTTGTAGACCACCTCGGCGCGCGAGAACGATGGGCAGAGAATGGCGCTGTGGGCGTTGCCGCCACAGACGCCGCAGCCGACACAGCTGTTGTCGACATAGGCGACCGGATCGACCCGCAGCGGGTCGGGGTTCTCTTTGATGGTCAGCGACGGGCAGCCAGAGATGCGGATACAGGCGTGGTCGCCGGTGCAGGTGTCGGGGTCGACGACGAAACGCTCTTTGACGGTGCGCACGCCATCGTTAATACGCTTTTTAAGCTGCGGTTTGATGCGCCGCTGCTTGTTGAGCATGCACTCGCCCTCGGCGATGATCACCTTGAGGCCGGCGTAGTCGGTGTCGAGCGCCTCCTGCAGGGTCGCTTTCATCTCGGCAATTTCATAGGTGGTGACTGTGCGCACCCACTCGACGCCGACACCGCGCACCGCCGCCTCGATCGGCTGGTTGTCGGGGCGCTCCTCACGGGTGGTGGCGATGAGGTTTTCCGGCTTAACAAAACTGGGGATATCCTGGCCGCCGGTGGCCGCAGAGTAGCCGTTGTCGACAATAATTAAGATGCCGTCGTGCTTGTTGTAGACCGCGCTGGCCACCCCAGTGGTGAGGCCGTTGTGCCAAAAACCACCGTCGCCCATGATGCTGATGGCGCGGTGCGGCAGCTTGGCGCGGATCGCCGACGAAGCGGCCAGCGAGAAGCCGTAACCCATAATGGTGTTGCCGAGGTTGAACGGCGGCAGCGTGGCAAAGGCGTGGCAGCCGATATCGGCGGAGATATGAAATTGGCTGCCGCGCTCCTGCTGCACCTGCTTGACGGCGCTGAACAGCGGCCGCTCTGGGCAGCCGGTGCAGAGCCCGGCCGGGCGGGCGACGATGTTGTCGCCAAGCAGCTGCAGATGTTCGTCGCTGACACCGGTGCGCTGCTGCTGGTAGCGCGCCTCGACCTGCTCGGCATCGATCCCAGCGGGAGTGGTGAGGGCGACAAAAGCAGCCATACCGTCGAGCGCCATGGTGCCGGTGTACTCGCCAAAGCCCGGCATCAGCCCGGCACCGTGCAGTGTCACTGCACTGCCGGCATTGCGCAGCATCAGCCCTATCTCTTGCTCGATGTAGTTGGGCTGCCCCTCTTCGATGACCAATAGGTGGCGCTTGCCGGCGGCAAAGCTCAACAGCTCATCGGGCAGCAGCGGATAGGTGACATTGAGCACATAGAGCGGTAGCTGGCTGTTGCCAAAGGCGTCGGCCAGCCCCAACCGCTCGAGGGCGCGGATGGCGGTGTTGTAGAGACCGCCCTGAATGACAATGCCGACCTCATCGGCGGCGCCGGCAAACCGCTCATTGAGCTGATGCTCGGCGATAAACGCCCGAGCCGCGGGTAGCCGCTTGGCGATTTTGTCGCGCTCCTGCTCAAAGATAATCGGCGGCAGAATGATCTTGTCGAGCTGCCGCTGCGGGTCGATAGTGTTGCTGCGGCTGAACTGTGGCGGCTGGTTGTCCTTGGCGATAAATTCGCCGGTGACGTGACAGGTGCGGATGCGCACCATCAAAAACAGCGGCGTGTTGCTCACTTCCGAGAGTTCAAAGCCTTTCTCGATAAGATCGACAATAGAGGGCAAGTTGGGGCGCGGATCGAGCAGCCACATCTGCGACTTCATGGCGAAGGCGTGGGTGCGCTCCTGCATGATGCTGGAGCCCTCGCCGTAATCTTCCCCGACCACCACCATGGCGCCGCCGGTGACACCACTGCTGGCCAAGTTGGCCAACGCATCACTGGCGACGTTGGTGCCGACGGTAGACTTCCAAGCCACTGCGCCGCGTATCGGGTAGTTGATTGAGGCAGCCAACATACTCGCCGCGGTCGCCTCGCTGCCGCTCTGTTCAAAGTGGACGCCGAGCTCGCCGAGAATCTCTTGCGAGTCGGCCAACACGTCCATCAGATGCGAGATCGGCGAGCCTTGGTAGCCGCCGACATAGCCAACCCCAGACTGCAACAGCGCTTTGGTGATGGCGAGGATACCCTCGCCGCGAAACACCTCACCGGCACCCAAGCGCAGGTGCTCTACCTCTTTTTTAAAAGAACGCTCTGCCATGGTTTGCGCGCTATCCTCTCACTGATGGTTCTAAATTGAATGCTGTTAAGCCGGCACTAGCGCCATCACCCGCAGCGGGCTGCCCGAGCCCTCAATAATCTTCAATGGCGGCGAGATCACCACCGCACCGGTGGCTGGCAGCAGATCGAGGTTGGTCATACACTGCAGGCCCAACTTGCCGTTGCCGTGCATATAAAAATGGCACGGCAGCGGCGGGTCCATAAAGAAGCCTTGGCCGGCATCGGTGCCGACACACTCGGTGCCAAAACCGAGCACGTCGCGCTCGTTAATCAGAAACAGCACGCACTCGCCGTCTGGACCGGGCGAGTGGGCGCCGTCCTCTTGCATATTAATGTAGTTGTCAGGGTCGGCCACCTTGCGCCAATCGGAGCGCAAGAACACCCAGCTGCCGGCCGGGATCTGGCCGTGCTGCGCCTCCCAGTCGAGCAAGTGCTGCTTGGTCAAAATAAAACCCTTGTCAGCGGCGACCTCCGCCGAGCAGTCGATCACACAGACCGGCGCAATCATCTGTTCCATCGGCATCGTGTCGACAGTGCCGTTGACAACATCTTTACCCGACACCCAGTGGGCAGGCGCATCGAGGTGGGTGCCAGTGTGCTCGCTCATTGAGAAGTTGCTCCAGCTCCAGGCGGGGCCGTTCTCGTCGTAGTGGGAGATCACCTCTTTCTTGAACGGTAGCGCCTGGCCAAACTCGGGCGGCAGCTGAATGGTTGGGTAGTCTTCACGCAGTGTCTCAGTGAGATCGACCATTTTTATTGAGCCACTGGCGATACCGGCGACTAGATTGGTGAGTACTGACTGGCTCATGCTATTCCCTCTCTCGGTTGTCTGTATTGTATGGCTAGCAGCGCGCCCTGCCGAGCCCGCTCAGTGAGTCTACACAGGCCGCCGCATATTGGCACCACCTCGGCACATTTTGGGCTGACCGTAGCTTTTGCGACGATTTACTTTATGTTTAAAACTTTACCCCTAGCGAACTGTATTTACAAGCATTAACGGTGATCAATGGCCAGTTGCGAGGAGAGCTATTTTAGGTATAAAATAAAAACTCGGATCACGCTTACCTCAAAAAAAATAAAGGAACTGCCATGCACACCCACCTGCAACCAGAAGATTGGCTCAAGCCGCGCGGCTACTCCAATGGCGTTATTGCCAGCGGCCAACAGATGATCTTTAGCGGCGGGTTGATAGGCTGGAACAAGCAGTGCGAATTTGAGACCGACAGCTTTGTCGGCCAGTTGCAGCAGACCTTGGAGAACCTTGTCGACATTCTCCGCGAGGCCGACGCCGGCCCCGAGCACATTGTCCGGCTCACTTGGTATGTCACCGACCGCAGCGAGTACAACAACAACCTCAAAGAGATCGGCATGGTCTACCGCGAGGTGATCGGCCGCCACTACCCGCCGATGGCTGTAGTTGAGGTCAGCGGCCTGATGGAAGAGCGCGCCAAGGTCGAAATTGAGATGACCGCGGTAAAATAACCGCGGTTAAAACCACTCGTCCTGCATCGTCAAAGTGGTGTCGTCGGCGCTCTGCAGCAGCGCACACCACTGCGTTAACTTGGGCAGCTCCCAGACATAAAAGAATCGGCAGGCGGCTAGCTTGCCGGCGGCTAGATGGGGCTCTTGCTCAGCGAGCTTTTGCGCGGCCAGCGCTTGGCGCAACCACAACCAGCCAATCATTAAGTGGCCGGTAGCCTCTAAAAACAGTGTGGCATTGGCTAAGCCGAGCCGCGGCTGTTGCTGCAGCAGCGGTGCCAGCGACTGCAGTGTCTGCTGCCACAGCGCCGCGTAGTGTTGCAGCTGCTCACCCCAAGCAGCAGTTTCCGGCTGTTGCAGTGCCGCTACGGCACTCTGTTCTATCTCGGCCAACAGGTGGCGAACCCCGGCACCGCCGGCCTGCCACACTTTGCGCCCCAGCAAGTCGATCCCCTGAATACCTTCGGTGCCCTCGTGGATTGGGTTGAGGCGGTTGTCGCGGTAGAGCTGCTCGACTGGGTACTCGCGGATGTAACCCGAGCCGCCGAGCACCTGAATGGCCAGTGAGTTGGCCTCGGGGCCATATTTGGAGGGCCACGATTTTGCCACCGGGGTGATCAGATCGAGCAGCTCGGTGAGCTGTTGACGCTGGTCGGGCTGCTCACAGATGGCGATGGCGTCGACCAAGCTGTTGGCCCACAGAATGAGCGCCATTGAACCCTCGGCGTAACACTTTTGCGCCAGCAGCATGCGTTTGACATCGGCGTGTTCAATAATGGCTACCGGCTTTGAGCCTGGCTGTTTGTCATCTGGGTGGCGCCCCTGCGGGCGGTTGCGGGCGTACTCCAACGACTCCTGAAAACCGCGGCAGGCCATCGCCGCGGCACCGGCGCCAACGCCGATACGCGCCTCGTTCATCATCATAAACATATAGCTGAGGCCGCGGCCGCGCTCGCCGATTAAGTAGCCGCGGCAGTCACCCTGCTCACCAAAATTGAGCACTGTAGAGGTGGTACCGCGGTAGCCCATTTTGTGCAGCAAGCCGGCCAATTTGACATCGTTGCGGCGCCGCTCGTCGCCCTCCAGCAGCTCCCACTTGGGCACTAAAAACAGTGAGATGCCCTTCACACCGGGGTCATCGCCCACCACCCGCGCCAACACCAGGTGGACAATGTTGTCGGTGATATCCTGATCGCCGCCGGAGATGTACATTTTGCCGCCGCTAATCAGATAGTGGTCGTGCTCAGTAACCATCGCTTTGGTGGTAATGTCTGCCAGCGAGGAGCCGACATTGGGCTCGGTGAGAGCCATGGTACCGGCGGCGCGGCCATCGCGCAGCAGTGGCAGGTAGCTCTGTTTGAGTGGGTCGCTGGCGAAGTGTTCGATCAAATTGGCGGCGGCGATGGTCAGAAAAGGATAGGCGGCGGTGGAGGTGTTGGCCGCGGTGGTAAAGGCGTGACAGGCCGCAGCAACGGTGGCTGGCAGCTGCATGCCGCCCTGTTCAAAAGAGACCGAGGCGTTCAACAGCCCGGCCTCGACGAAATGATGAAAGGCCTCTTTGACCGCCGGCAGGGTGTGGACACGCTCACCGTCAAAGGTGGGTTCGTTGGCATCTGCCTCGGCGTTGTGCGGTAAAAAATAACGCGTGCCAATCTGCTCGGCAGTTGTCAGCGCTTGCTCAAAGGTCTCACGCGAGTGGTCGCTGTAGCGCCCACTCGCGGTCAACGACTCGACATTGAGCAGATCGAACAGTAAAAAATGCATATCGCGCATAGACAGCAGAGGCATGGCAAAACCCTTTTTGGCTGGTAAGACGTAATGGTTCTGTGCAAAACTGCGCCGGCACTGTACTGCCGGACAGATTCAGCAGCCAACTTAACGCAAAAATTAACCCAGAGAAATCGGCCGGAGCCCCTCACTATGACCGAGCAGCCATCTATTGCCACCCCGCTGACCATCGGCACCGTATGCCAGAGCAAAAACCGTCTATTTAAGTCGGCGATGAGCGAGCAGTTGGCCGACCGCCACGCCAACCCCTCACCGGAGCTGATCAATCTTTACGCGCAGTGGGCCAAAGGGGAGACCGGCATTGTCGTCACCGGCAACGTGATGGTCGACCGCAACGCGCTCGGTGAGCCGCGCAACGTGGTGCTCGATGAACGCTCCGACCTGGCGCTGTTCAAGCGCTGGGCCCAGAGCGGCAGCACCAACAACACCCAGCTATGGATGCAGCTCAACCACCCCGGCAAACAGATACCTAGCGTGCTTTGCAAAGAGCCGGTATCGCCCTCGGCGATCCCGCTGGGGGGCGACTTGGCTGCCATGTTCAACCCGCCGCGGGCGCTTACTGAGGCGGAGATCTGGACAATTATTGGCCAGTTTGCCTGGGCCGCCGAGCAGGCTAAACAGTGTGGTTTCAGTGGCGTGCAGATCCACGCCGCCCACGGCTACCTGTGCAGCCAATTCTTGTCGCCACTGCAAAACCAGCGCAGCGACCAGTGGGGCGGTAGTTTTGCCAACCGCAGCCGGTTTGTCATCGAGGTCTACCGCGCTATCCGCGCTGCGGTCGGCAGCGACTTCGCCGTCGCCATCAAACTCAACTCCGCCGACTTCCAGCGCGGCGGCTTCAGCGAGGAGGAGTCGACACTGCTGGTGCAGCAGCTTCAAGCTGAGGGGATTGATCTGGTTGAGATCTCCGGCGGCAATTACGAACAACCGAGTATGGTCGGGGTCGATCAGAAGCCCAGTACTGTCGCCCGCGAGGCTTACTTTATTGAATTTGCCCAGCAGCTGGCGACGCAAACCGAGGTAACCCTGGCGGTGACCGGGGGCTTTCGCACCCTGTCGGTGATGAACCGAGCACTGGCCGAGGGCAGCTGTGCGGTGATTGGCATCGCCCGGCCGCTGGCGGTGATGCCCGACTACAGTGCGCGACTGCTGTCCGGTGTCGAGTGCCCGCTGCCGCTGCGCAAGGTTACCACCGGCATCGCCAAGCTGGACACCGCGGTGATGCTCGACATCACCTGGTACGAGCACCAGCTGGAGCGCATCGGACTCGGCAAGCGGCCAAAACCAAACATGAGCGCCTGGCGCTCAGTGGTAAAAACCTTTTGGGCGCTGGGCGGTGTGGCGATGAGCCGCCGGCGCGCCTAACGTGGCCAACTAGTCACGCTAAGTGCGCCCGCCGCGCTTATAAAACCTGCAGATCTGGTAATCTCTGCTCTGCTTTAACAACAATCACAGGGGCACTCCATGAGAACCATTTATAGGCGCTGCGGCGCACTCGCTCTTCTCTTTACCACGCTGTTGAGCGCCGCGGCAGTTGCCGCCGAGCGACCCAACATACTGGTGATCTGGGGCGACGATATCGGTATTACCAATATCAGCAAATACAGCCACGGCATGATGGGTTACCAGACTCCCAACATCGACCGCATCGGCACAGAAGGGGTATTTTTTACCGACTACTACGGCGAGCAGAGCTGCACCGCCGGTCGCTCAGCGTTTATTACCGGCCAGCACCCGATGCGCACCGGACTGACCAAAGTCGGCATGCCCGGCAACCCGCTGGGCATCCAGCCCGAGGACCCTACGCTTGCCGAACTGCTTAAGCCGCTCGGTTACGCCACCGGCCAATTTGGTAAAAACCACCTCGGCGATCGCGATGAGTTTCTGCCCACCAACCACGGTTTTGATGAGTTTTTGGGCAACCTCTACCACATGAACGCCGAGGAGGCGCCAGAGGACCCCGATTACCCGCAAAATGCGCGCTACGCGAAAATGTGGGGTCCGCGAGGGGTGATTCACAGCTTTGCCGACGGCCGCGTTGAAGACAGCGGCCCGCTCTCTAAAAAACGCATGGAGCGAATCGACAAAGAGTTCTTGGATGCCAGCGTCGACTTTATGCAGCGCGCGGTAGCCGATGAGAAACCGTTCTTCGTCTGGTTTAACTCTACCCGCATGCACTACTACACCCACCTCGCCGAAGAGGAGCGCGGACTCTCCGGGCAAGGGTTCTACAACGATGCCATGGTCGCCCACGACCGCCAGGTCGGCACGCTGCTGGACACGCTCGAGCAGCTCGGTGTCGATGACAACACCATCGTGTTTTATTCCACCGATAACGGTGTCCACTACAACACATGGCCAGATGCCGGTATTACCCCGTTCCGCAGTGAGAAAAACACCAACTGGGAGGGTGGCTTCCGCGTTCCGGCGCTACTGCGCTGGCCAGGTAAAGTGCCCGCTGGCGGCGTCATCAATAATGTGATGAGCCATCTCGACTGGGTGCCTACGCTGATGGCCGCGGTCGGTATTGACGACATTAAACAGCAGCTGCTGGACGGCTACCAAGCGGGTGACAAGCGCTTTAACGTCCACCTCGACGGCTATAACTTTCTGCCATTCTTAACCGGCCAGACCGAGCAGTCGCCGCGCAACGACTTTTTCTACTTCTCCGACGACGGCCAGCTGCTGGCGCTGCGCAACGGCGACTGGAAATTTGTCTTTGCCGAGCAGCGCAGCGCGCGCCATGCGGTGTGGCGTGAGCCGTTTGTCACTTTCCGTATTCCGAAACTGTTCCACCTGCGCCGCGACCCCTTCGAGCGCGCCGATGACAATTCCAACACCTACGAGGATTGGTGGGTGCGCAAAGTGTCAGCGCGGTTTGGCACTATGCTGGAGTCGGTGACGGTATTCCTCAATACCTTTAAGCAGTACCCACAACGGCAGCGCCCGGCGAGTTTTACCGTTGACCAAATACTGGAAGATATTCTAGAAAACGCCAAGCAGAACCCGCCGCAGCAGCGCTAAGCCGCTCTGGCATAAAAAAGGCGCCCCCGCTCGGGGCGCCTTTTTTTCGCCCACTATTTAATCTAACGCGCGGGCGATGGCGCGCAGCGCGCGCAGTTTATTCTGAGTATCGACACTGGTGGCCGCCGAGGCGTCGCGGTGGTGGTTAAACATCGCCGCCACTACGCCGGAAGCGCGATCTATGTAGATGGTCTGGCCAAAGATACCGCCGGCCAGATACTCGCCGCGCTTGGCATCTAACACCCACCACATGTTGTGATAGGCCTCATAGGGAATCGCCCCGGCGCGGTCACTGCGCCGCATATTGCGACGGTGGTAGTCGCTGATCTGCAAAGTGGCATCCACCCACTGCGCCGGGATAATTTGTCGCTCGCCGACGCGGCCGCGGTTGAGCACCATCTGGCCGAACAGTGCGGCATCGCGCAGCGTGCTGTTCATGCCGCCGGTTGCGACCGCCTGCAGCGCGCGGTCGGCGAGGATGTAGCCGTCGTGCTCGGTGCCGAGCGGCATCCAGATATGCTCTTCAATAAAGTCGGCCAGCGGCTGGCCAGAGACACGGGCGATCAACCAGCCGATCACATCGGCGTTGGCGGAGTTGTATTGAAACGCCTCCCCTGGCTGCAACGCACTATTGGCGCCGACATATTTAGCGAGGAAGTCATGTACCCCGTAGATCTCCACCTCGCCCGGCATCGCATCTGCGCCGCCGGGGGCATACATCATCGCCAGCGCCGGACCGTAATAGCGGGCAAACGGCGAGTCGGGGTCGGTGTAGTTTTCAGTGAAGTCGATCGCGGTGACGTGGTCGAGCACCTGCTGAATGGTGGTGCGAGCGAACCCCGAATTGCTCAGCTCAGGGATATAGGCCGCTGGCGACTGCTGCAGATCGACCCGCCCCTGTTCCACCAAAATACCCAGCGCGGTAGAGACTAGCGACTTGGTCATTGAATACCAAATATGGGGCTGCTGGCGGTTGCTGTGGCCGGCATAGCGCTCGAACAAAATGTCGCTGCCGCGGGTGACGATCACCCCGTCGCTGTCGTCGTCGCTAAACAGCGCCTCTACCGAAAGCTGGCGACCGTTCTCCAGTTCCACCGTCAACTCGGCCAGCACAGACTCCGCGGCAACCGACCAGCTCGGCAGCGGCCCGCCGCGAGCGATGTGCAGCGAGTTGCCGACGGCGCCGCTGTTGGAGAACCCCCAGGCGCCGTAGGGGTAGTTCATATAGTTGGCCAGCGTCACCTGCTGCTCGGCGCTCGGCGGCACTGTCGACATCAACTGGTGATGGCCGATCGGCTCACTGGCCACAGCAGCAGCAGCACCGCCGGCCAGCAGCAGAGTCGCCGCCGCGGCAACGCCCCAGTTACTCGATCTTTTATTCTGTTTCACTGTCTACCCTCTCTGTTATTTTTTTATCGCCACTACCCCACCGAGCGCTGGACGCAGCGCGGTGTGGCCAGTATGTTATGCGCTGCAAAATTTAGCCCAGCGTGGCGCCAACTACAACCAGAATAAACCGAGCCATACTGACCAGAGGGGAACAGCATGAACGACCACACCGCACAGACCATCATCACCGTCAGCCAAGCGCTGGCGGCACGGCGCTCGATACGGGGCTTCCAACCGCGCGAGGTTGCACCAGAGCTGCTCGAGGAGATCTTCACCAAAGCCAACCTCGCCCCTTCCAACTGCAACACCCAGCCGTGGCATATCAACGTCGTCTCTGGCGCGGCGCGCGAAAAGCTCGAGGCCGAGCTAATGGCTGGTCTGATGCAGGGGGCGCAACCGCAGTTCCACTTTAAGCCGGGCGACATGGATCTCAGCGGAATCTACAAGGAGCGCCAATACGACTGTGCGATGCGCTACTACGGCACCATGGGCATTGAGCGCAGCGACCGCGAAAGACGCAACTGGCTGATGGCCAAAAACTGGCAGTTTTTTGGCGCTCCACACGCCGCGTTCATTTCCATGCCCAAGAGCATGGGTGAGGTCAATGCCATCGATATCGGCATCTATCTGCAGACCCTCATGCTGTTGCTCGTGGAATACGGCTTAGCGAGCTGCCCGCAGGGGGCACTGGCGGCATTCCCCGAACCGGTCAAAGCGATCACCCCGATCCCCGAGGGCAACGAGCTGATCGTCGGGCTTTCGTTTGGCTACGAGGCGGTCGGCGAGCAGATCAACAACGTGATCATGGAGCGCGCGCCACTGGCCGACACGGTGACCTTTACCCGCTGATTGGCTCAGATAAAAAAACCGCAGTCGGCTGCGGTTTTTTTTGTAATGCCAAGCCGTGGTAATCGCACTGGCAAAACATTCAGCGCCCAATAGAGTCTGGCTAACTGCTCTGCAGCTTTCGGTACAACGTTCTCAGGCTTATGCCCAACGCTTTTGCCACGGCTTTTTTATCTCCATGGTGCTGTTTGAGCAACTCAGCGATATAGGCGGACTCATTGCTCTTCAGCGCGGGTGGGGCTGCGACTCGCTCTACCGAGGAATACTCCAGAGCCGTTATACCCGGCTCCATTGCCATTGATTGCTCTATCTGTTGCTGGTCGACAACATTGGTATCACTGAGAATAGAGGCGCGAATCAGTAAATTTTTTAACTGCCGGACATTACCAGGAAAGCGGTGAGACAACAGCAGCTGCAGTGCAGGCTGGGTGATATAGAGTTTTTTGTTGATGCTGCTGAGCAGGTGGGTCACGAGCTGTGGTATATCGTCCCTGCGCTGGGCAAGGGAGGGGATGTGAATCGGAAAGACATTAATCCGGTAGTAAAGATCCAACCTAAATTGACCGTCTCGCACCATCGCATTGAGGTCCCTGTGCGTGGCACAGATTAGCCTGAAATCCGCGGTGCGAACTTCCGTACCGCCCACACGACGAAACGTCTTGGTTTCCAGCAAGCGCAGTAACTTGACCTGGGTAGCAAGAGAGACGTCACCAATTTCGTCTAAAAATAACGTCCCGCCGTCCGCCATCTCGACCAGGCCTTTGCGATCATTGTAGGCACCTGTAAATGCGCCTTTACGGTGTCCAAATAACTCGCTCTCTATCAATGTTTCGCTAAGCCCCGAGCACTCCAGTGTCACCATCGCTTGTTCGCTGCGTTTACTGGCGTAATGAACCAGACGGCTGATCAGCTCTTTCCCTGTTCCTGACTCACCGAGCAACAAAACTGAGGCGTCTGAATCAGCAACCTTGGTGACTTTAGAAAGCATCTCATTGAACACCGCGCTATTGCCGACGAGCTGCTTGTCGCTTGGCTTGCCGCTGGCCAGCGGTACAGGTTTTAGCAGCTCAACGAAGAACTGCAATTGGTTGTTGTCATCAAAAATAGGCAGCATTTCGACATCGACATGCTCACGACCGTTAGGTGTTTGGTGTATGTGCAGCACTTTTTCTCTGTGTTTGGATTCCCGCGCAGCTTTGAGCGGGCAGTCTTCTCCGGCCTGGTCGCAGGGTCGGTCATAACCATGGGAGACCGCATAACACTTTGGTGCCTTACGCAGATCGATTTTGCCGAATTTGTCTGCATAAGCGTTGTTGGTGGCCAAAATTTCGTAATCGGCACTCACCAATATCGCGGGGACATCATAGCCCTCTAGCATGTCGCCTAGTTGTTTTTGTCGCATGCTCGCCACTCCGTGTCAAAATTTGACAAAATAGTGCCACATTTGACAATAATTGTCCTGCCGCAATCGTATAGATTTAATATTTGAATTAAAATCAATAGCTTGCGGAAAATATAATTGTTGGCATGAAAATTGATTGCATAAGGGTATCTACAGGAGATATTTATTATGCCATCCATTATTCAGCCAGAGGTTTTTCCCTTCTTCGAAGAAGACTCCAATACCTTCTCTTACATAGTGAAAGATCCCAGCTCTAATGACTGTGCCATTGTCGACTCAGTCTTAAACTTTGATTACGCGTCTGGGAGTATTGGCTACGACAGCGCCGATGAGATCATCCAGTGTGTGCAAAAAAGAAACCTCAATGTGCTTTATCTTATAGAGACACATGTTCACGCTGACCACCTTTCTGCTGCGCCCTATATTCAAAGTATTGTGGGTGGCAAAATTGCTATCAGCAAATACATCGATACTGTGCAACAAACCTTCGGCAAGGTTTTTAACGAAGGCGCTGGATTTAAGCGGGACGGGAGCCAATTCGACGTTTTATTCGACGATGGTGAGCGCTATAAAATCGGTTCAGTAGAGGGTGTGGCCATTCATACCCCAGGCCACACCCCTGCCTGCATGGTTCATTTAATCGGTGATGCGTGCTTTGTTGGTGACACCATTTTTATGCCAGACGGTGGCACGGCTCGAGCAGACTTTCCTGGCGGAGATGCCCGGACTCTGTACCGATCGATCAGGAAAATTTTATCCCTGCCGGCACAGACCCGCCTGTTCATGTGTCATGACTATCAGCCCAATGGGCGCGAACTGGAATATCAAACCACCGTTGCTCAACAGAAAGCGAGCAATATTCATGTACACGATGGCATATCTGAGGACGATTTCGTAGCCATGCGAGAAGCCCGCGATGCAACACTGGGCATGCCAAAGCTGATCTATCCATCACTGCAAACCAACATGCGTGCAGGGCATTTCCCCGAAGCAGACACCAATGAGACCGTCTATCTTAAGGTGCCAATTTCGGGGTTAAAACAGCCTTTGACCACTCATTAGAAAAACTATAACAACTGTTGTGATTACTACCGAGGGAAAAGTATGAAAATTACCAAGCTAAACAACCAGGTGACGGTGTCAGATCAAATAACCTGCGCGGATATTGCAGAGCTCAAGGCTACCGGCGTTGAAGTGATTGTCTGCAACCGCCCGGATGGCGAGGCTGACGATCAGCCAACCATGCAAGAGATAAGCACTGCAGCCTCGAGTGAGGGCATTGAGTTCTATGCAATACCGTTCGAGCCCAGCAAATTCAGTGCTGAGGATCAACAGCGCCTCTCAGCGGTATTAAAAACCAACAAGAAGACGCATGCTTATTGTCGAACAGGCAATAGATCTCAGCAGCTTTTCCAGGCAGTAGCTGAAACCACTCAAGCGAACAAAGATACCTCTATAGACGGCACCAAATACGACGTGGTTATCATTGGCGCCGGATCGGGCGGTATTGCGACGGCCGCGAGCCTGCGACGAAGAAACAAGCAGTTGCGGATCGCGCTTATAGACCCATCCGATGTTCACTACTACCAACCGGGTTGGACTTTGGTGGGCGGTGGCGTATTTGATGCGCAATCAACCAGAAGAAAAACCCAGGATATTATTCCGGCGGGTTGTGACTGGATTGCTAAAGCCGTGAATCAATTTTTTCCAGACGACAATAAAGTAGAGCTCAGCTGCGGTGCCAACGTTTTTTATAAGCAATTGGTTGTTGCCCCCGGTCTAAAACTAGACTGGTCGGCCATCGAGGGTTTGGAGGAAGCACTGGGTAAAAACGGTGTGACATCCAACTACCGCTACGATCTAGCCCCATACACATGGGAACTAGCGCAAAAAATGAGCTCGGGTAAGGCTGTGTTTACTCAACCTCCTATGCCAATCAAATGTGCGGGAGCACCGCAAAAAGCGATGTACCTCTCCGCCTCTGAATGGTTGAAACAAGGCAAAATCGACAATATTGAGATCGATTTTTACAACGCAGGTGGGGTTTTATTTGGTGTGCAGGAGTATGTGCCCGCCCTGATGGAGTACGTTGAAAAGTACGATATCAATCTGCGCTTCTCTAAAACACTGGTTAAGGTAGACGGGGAAAATCATAAGGCCTGGTTCAAGGACAGTGACGGGAACCTTGAAGAAACCAGCTTTGATTTCTTACATGTGTGCCCTCCACAAACGGCGCCTGATTTTATCCGCAACTCACAGCTAGCTGACGAAGCAGGCTGGTTAGATGTAGACCCTAGCACTTTGCAAAGTAAGCATTTTAGCAATATCTGGGGTGTCGGCGATGTCATGAACACAACCAACGCTAAAACTATGGCAGCGGCACGCAAACAAGCGCCGGTGGTTGCCCACAATATCGCCACTGTATTGGCTGGAAAAGATAACTTGGCAGCTTACGACGGTTATGGATCATGCCCACTCACAGTTAAGCATGGAAAAATTGTCTTGGCTGAGTTTACCTATGGCGGCAAAGTGGCGCCCTCATTCCCGACATGGCTTAACGACGGCACACAGGCAACCTATTTCGGTTGGTTTTTGAAAGCGAAGATGCTGCCGCCAATTTATTGGCACGGCATGCTCAAAGGCCGTGAATGGCTGGCTTCACCGGTTTATTAAGTTGTCAGCCAAAATGAAAAATATAACGCCATGGCTTCCGGTACTCGGTCAAATCGCGAGTTACTCGAAAGACAAATGGGTTAGCGATGTTATCGCGGCTGTCGTTGTCACGGTGATGTTGATACCGCAGTCATTGGCTTATGCCATTTTAGCTGGGTTGCCGCCACACTATGGCCTTTACGCCAGCATCATCCCGATAGTGGTTTATTCGTTGCTGGGCTCGAGTACCTCACTGGCTGTAGGGCCAGTGGCCATAGCGTCGATAATGACAGCCTCAGCACTTTCCTCTGTGGTGGGCGCGGGCTTGACCTCCTATGTTGATGGGGCGATTACACTCGCCTTCCTTTCAGGTGCGATGTTGTTTTTATTAGGTGTTTTTAGGTTTGGTTTTGTCGCCAATTTTTTATCCCACTCTGTCATCTCCGGGTTTATAACGGCTTCAGGGCTGATCATTGCTCTTGGTCAGCTGAAACACCTGATGGGCGTGTCTGTATCCGGCCACACTTTTTTCGAGTTGGCCGCCCATTTAATCCAATCGATTCCGAGCATTAACCCTACGACAATGGCCATTGGCACTGCTTGCTTACTGTTTTTAGTGCTTGCTCGTCAATATGCTGCCAGAGGCTTAGGTATGCTCGGTTTGAACAAAAGCACGGCATCAACACTAGCAAGAATGTCGCCTATCTTGGCGGTCTGTGTCTCAACCGCCGTTGTCGCGATTTGGTCATTGGATCAACTGGGAGTGGCGATCGTTGGTGATATTCCAACCGGTATAGCCGATCCGAAGATGCCCTCCATTACCCGTGAAGCCGTTGAGGCCTTGCTGCTGCCCGCGTTTTTTATTGCCATTATCGGATACGTAGAATCCATCTCTGTGGGTCGGACGTTGGGAGCAAAAAAAGGCGAAAAAATCGATTCAAATCAAGAACTGATTGCCTTGGGCGGTGCTAACCTAGCCTCCGCCGTGGCGGGAGCTTTCCCCGTTACCGGCGGGTTTTCTCGCTCAGTGGTAAATTTTGATGCTGGAGCAAAAACACAGCTAGCCGGCATCTATACTGCCATTGGCATTGCAACAGCTTCCATATTTCTCACGCCGTACTTGTACTACTTGCCGATTGCCATGTTAGGCGCAACTATTGTTGTAGCTGTACTCGCGCTAGTCGACTTGTCGATACTCAAACATGCTTGGCGCTTTTCTAAAAGTGACTTCACTGCGGTCTTTTTGACCATCGCCATCACGCTCAGTGCCGGTGTTGAAGCTGGGGTTGCGAGTGGAATCATCGCCTCAGTGCTATTGCATCTCTACCATACATCAAGACCCCACATTGCAGAGATAGGGTTAATTCCTGGAACCGAACACTTTCGCAATGTGAAGCATTACAACGTTGAAGTCGCTCCCCAATCCGTCTCACTGCGGATTGATGAGAGCCTACTTTTTTCCAACGCTAATTATCTTGAAGAGTTCATAGGTGAGGTGGTGAGAGAACGGTCTGATTTGAAGAACGTGATACTCCATTGCGGGGCGGTTAATACGATTGATTTAACGGCTATGGAAATGCTTGAGAAGCTCAATGCTGATTTGCTTCATCAAGGAATCAAGCTTCACTTAAGCGAAGTGAAAATCCCGGTCAAATCGCTACTAGAGAAAGCCTCTTTTTTACCTCATCTTAGTGGGCAACTCTATATGAGTCATCTTCAAGCTTTTGAAGACAACTGTTAATAAGGCAACCCAGTGAGTAATCTCCATGGACTTTGACCCCTTGTTACTTTCGAGAATTCAATTCGCACTCAATATTAGTTTTCATATTTTATTTCCAACGATCACGATCGGACTCTGCTGGCTTCTTCTTTTCTTCAGAATCAGGTTTACCCAGACACGCGATATAGAGTGGGAGTACGCCTATTACTTCTGGGTAAAAATATTTGCGCTGACTTTTGCCCTAGGCGTAGTCTCTGGGATCACTATGAGCTTTCAATTTGGCACCAACTGGCCAGGATTTATGGAGAAAGCTGGAAACATAGCCGGCCCTATGCTCGGTTATGAGGTGCTCACTGCATTTTTCCTCGAAGCATCGTTTCTCTCCATCATGTTATTCGGTAAAAATAGGGTGTCCAATAAAGTACACCTGCTTGCTACTTCGGTTGTTGCCGTTGGTACCAGTATGTCTGCATTCTGGATATTGAGCCTAAATTCTTGGATGCAGACGCCTGATGGTTATACGGTGATTGATGGGGTGATCCATATCGAGAATTGGATGGAAATTATCTTTAACCCATCGTTCCCATACCGATTCGCACATATGTTAACGGCTAGCTTGCTTACTGCGTCTTTTCTGATCGCAGGGATTAGCGCATGGCGAGCAAGGAAAAAAGTCGATGGACCAGCCACTTGGAAAGTTATACGAACGGGCGTCTTTTTAGCTGCAATTCTTGCCCCAGTACAAATACTCATTGGTGACTTACATGGCTTAAACTCGCTAGAACACCAGCCAGCTAAAGTTGCTGCAATAGAGGGAGTGTGGCACACGCAGCAAGGTGCACCATTAACTCTTTTTGGTATTCCTGATGAGGAAAAGCAAACCACACACTACGCGGTAAAGATTCCTAAGTTGGCCAGTTTGATTCTTACTCACGAGCTGGAAGGTGAGATTAAGGGGCTAAGCGATTTTGTAGGAGAGCATCCGCCAGTTACCCCGGTCTTCTGGGCGTTCAGGATTATGGTCGTGGTTGGCCTCCTCATGATGCTAGTTGCGTGGTTCTGCTCCTACATGATTTTTAGACAAAAAACATTGAAGGATTTTTCGCTCCGTATACTTTCGTGGATGACCTTCTCAGGCTGGGTGGCAGTTTTGGCGGGTTGGTATGTGACTGAGATCGGTCGACAGCCCTGGATAGTCACAGGTATTTTGAGGACATCTGACGTTGTTGCCGATCATTCTGGCGGGACGGTACTAACGACATTGGTGGCCTACAGTATTCTGTATGCAGGTTTGCTTGTTTCGTATGTCTTAACGCTCAGATATATGTCCACTAAAAAAGCTCGATCACTAATGGCAATGCAAGAAAGACAAAAAATTGACCAGTTGGATGGAGCTAGATAATGGATTGGCTACCTATATTTTTTGTCTCAGTGATGGGCTTTGCATTATTGATGTATACGATTTTGGATGGGTACGATCTCGGTATTGGAATACTCCTACCTCTAGCTAGTGACAGCGAAAGAGACGAAATGATTGCCACTATTGGCCCTTTTTGGGATGCAAATGAGACATGGATAGTTCTTGGTATTGGAGTTCTGCTAATGGCCTTTCCAATGGCTCACGGCTTGGTACTTACCTCTTTATATATGCCGGTCGCTGTCATGCTGATCGCTTTAACTCTCAGAGGCGTTGCTTTTGACTTCCGAGTAAAAGCAAAAACAGAGTTTAAATCGACGTGGACTTGGTTGTTTTTCATAGGCTCTATTGCTGCGTCAATGGCGCAAGGCTGGATGTTGGGCAGCTATGTTATGGGACTTAGAGATACACCCTTGAGTCTGGCATTTTCAATCGCGATTTCCCTAATGCTTCCCTGCCTATACATCATGCATGGAGTTGCATGGCTATTGGTCAAAACTGATGGTGATCTTTACTATAAAGCAGCCAGGTGGGGCAGGCTATTCATCGCGCCTCTTGGCTTAGGGCTCTTTTTAATTTCAATTGCCACGCCCATCGCAAGTGCAGAGATTGCTGAGAAATGGTTTAGCCTGCCTGAAGCAATCGGGTTGCTCCCCATACCCATAACAGTGGCCATGGCGTATTTAGTTGCCCTGTGGGTCCTGCGCAGTCCCAAGATTCTGGCTGCAGACTATGGGTGGATTGTTTTCATAGCGCTAATTGTAATTTGTGTCATGTCCACACTTGGTTTAGGCTACAGTATTTTTCCAGATGTCGTGATCGGAAAGCTCACGATTTGGGAAGCCGCAGCTTCCAGGGACTCGCTAAAGTTTGCTTTTGTAGGGACTGTTATCGCCGTACCGTGCATCTTTATTTATACCGTATTTATCTACCGCGTATTCGCTGGAAAGATCAAAATGCTCTCCTACGAATCGTAAAACACTCCAAGCCTGAGGGATTAAAATGACTAGTTTACGTATCAATGATGTTATGCCAAATCTAGACCTTGTCACTGACAAAGGCAATTTCAAATTTCATGATTTTATCGGTGACAACTGGGCTATCCTTTTCAGCCACCCCAAAGACTTCACGCCCGTTTGCACCACAGAATTCGGCGCAGTAGCTCAGTTAGCGGCTGAGTGGGAGAAGCGTGGCACCAAGGTGATTGGATTGTCGGTTGACGGTGTCGAAGAACACAAAGAGTGGAAATCAGATATTGAGGCGTTCTCAGGCGCCACAGCAACTTTTCCCATCATTGCTGATGAGAATTTAGCCGTCTCTAAAGCACTCGACATGCTACCAGCAGAAGCATATCTACCCGATGGTCGCACTGCAGCAGACTCAGCCAGTGTTAGAGTCGTTTTTATTATTAGTCCAGACAAAAAGTTGCAGCTAGCAATGACCTACCCTATGTCAGTAGGTCGTAATTTTGCAGAAGTTCTTCGTGCTCTAGATGCCCTACAAGCGACCTATCAAACGCCAATTGCTACTCCAGCAAACTGGCAACATGGACAAGACGTAATTGTCGCAATGTCCTTGAACGATGACGAAGCCAAAGAGAAATTCGGTGAAATCGATGTAAAGCTTCCATACTTGCGGACCACAAAACAACCGTCATAAAAATTTACGAAGCAGCATCGCTTTGATGAACACTGTCGGCTACGCAACTGCCAGACGGATTCTCTGCTTTTTTAGATACTTAAAATCACCCACGTGCGAGTTCACTCTGCGGAGCTAAAATGGAAAACACCTTGTGGCCACTGATTGGCGGCGTCTTCATTGGGTTATCGGCGATTTTATTAATGCTCTCTATTGGCAAGATTGCTGGTGTCAGTGGTATCGCTTGGGGAGCCTTTACGCGCGAAACGGATCGAGATGACCGCTCTTGGCGTTGGCTATTTTTGCTAGGCATTGTGGCTGGTGCATTTTTACTTCACCTCATCACCGGCAAGCCGATACCGGAAGTGGCCAACACCCCCGTCAAGGCAGTTATCGCGGGGTTGATAGTGGGCATCGGTGTCAAGCTTGGCAATGGCTGCACCAGTGGTCACGGCGTTTGTGGCATCAGTCGACTTTCAGCGCGTTCAATTGTTGCGACCGTCATTTTTATGGCAACAGCCATTGTCACTGTTGCGGTGAGTCAGAACCTATGAAACGTCTTAGCGCTTTAATCTCAGGACTTTTGTTCGGACTTGGGCTCGCCGCCTCTGGCATGACCGACACTCGAAAAGTGATCGGTTTTCTGGATATATTCGGAAACTGGGACCCAGATTTGATTTTTGTGATGGGCTCTGCGGTGATTACCACCTTCATTGGTTTCAAGCTGGTGTTGGGTAATAGAGCACAGCCGTTATTTGCATCAATGTTCTCAATTCCGACCCGATCAGAGATAGACCCTAGACTGGTCATCGGTGCTGCATTATTTGGTATCGGCTGGGGCCTCTATGGTTACTGCCCAGGCCCGGCACTGGCTGCCATTATCTACCTGTCACCAGTAACCATTGGCTTTGTTATTTTTATGGTGATTGGCATGAAATTAGGCAACCTGTTTTCAAAATAGCCGCGTCGTCTGTTCAACGGTAATTTGACCAGACAGAGTGCGAATAGCTCATTGTGGTCCTTTGTGTATTGGGACTTTTGCCGGCTCAGCTCTGTTGTTAAAGCTCTAAAAACAAGAAAACCCCAGCTAGTGGGGTTTTCAAGAGCATCCTTGACATCACACTGTCTAGAACTCTCTAGAACGGGATGTCGTCGTCGAGCATGGCGTTATCCATCGGCGGCGGCGACTGCGGCTGTTGACCGCCCTGCTGATTGTAGTTGCCGCCCTGCGCTGGCTGGCTGGGGCGTTGATTCTGCTGAGAATAGCCCCCGCCCTGCTGCTGGTTGTAACCGCCGCCGCCCATGTCGCCGCGGCTGTCGAGCATCTGCATCTCGGTGGCGATAATTTCAGTGGTGTAGCGGTCTTGGCCATCTTGGCCCTGCCACTTGCGGGTGCGCAGTGAGCCCTCGACGTAGACTTTGCTGCCTTTTTTTAGATACTCACCGGCGATCTCGGCCAAGCGGTTAAAAAATGCCACTCGGTGCCACTCGGTGCGCTCTTGCTGCTCACCGGTCTGCTTGTCTTTCCAGCTCTCTGAGGTGGCGATGCTGATATTAGTGACGGCATTGCCGGATGGCATGTAGCGGGTCTCTGGGTCTTGCCCGAGGTTGCCGACGAGAATGACTTTATTGATACCTCTGGACATTTTTTTGCTCCTTGACTGTTGCGTTAAGTAGCCCTCTCTAGCGTGGCTACCATTAGTTATTCAGTATACGCCGGCGCAGTAATATTGGCGATATTAAGTTGTTAATTTAGCCGAGCAGGTGCTCTATTTTTGACCGGTCGAGCTGGCTCTGGTCGACTTTGATATAGACCAGCCGATCGCCCTCCAACTGTAACACCTCATCGACACCGGCCAGCCCGCTCAGCCAACTGGCGAACTGCTGTGGCGAGCGGTCATCGCGTTGCAGCACCAGCGTCTTGCGCAACTTCGGCTGGGCCAAGCCGAGCGCCAGCAACCACCACAGCAGCGCTAGGCCGGCGAGCAACATGAACAGCGTTTGGCTACCGTAATGCTGCAGCGACCAACCGCCGAGCAGACCACCGCAGAAAGCGCCCAAAAACTGGCAGCTGGAGTAGACCCCCATTGCGGTGCCGCGGTAACCGGCCGGGCAGGCTTTACTCAGCCACGACGGCAACATAGCCTCGAGCAGGTTAAAGCCGGCAAAAAATAGCAGCAACAGCAGCAGCACCGGCCATAGCAGTGCGGTTTGGTTAAGCCCCAGCAGCGCCAGCCCCAGCGCTGCAATGGCCAGCAACATCACGGTGCGGTGTTTGGCCAATTTCTCGCCAATTATCAGCAGCGGCACCATCACTACAAAGCCGCCACCGAGCAGCGCGATGTAGACCCACCAGAGATGGTTGGCGGCAATGCCGAGCTGCTCGACCAGCAGCGCCGGGATCACCACAAAAGCCGCCATCAACAGCAGGTGCAGGGTAAAGATGCCAACATTGAGCCGCGCCAGATTGGCATCGACCAGCACACTTTTAAGCTGACTGAGATCGGGCCGCACTTCGCGGTTGGCAGTGCTGCGCAGCGGCACCGGCACCGCCGTTAAAAACAGCACCAGGCCGAGCGCGGCGAGCAGCGCGGTGACCCAAAATATCAATGCCATACCGCCGTTGGCGGCCAGCAGCGGGCCGACTACCATCGCCAACATAAACGACAAGCCAATACTGCCGCCGATGGCGGCCATCGCCTTGGCGCGATTTTCGTCGCTGGTCAGGTCACTGACCAGCGCCATGGTGGTACTGGCAATAGCGCCGCTGCCCTGCAAAAGGCGGCCGCACAACAGCCCCCAGACTGAGTCGGCCAACGCCGCGACCACGCTGCCCAGCAGAAACAGCAACAGGCCGCCAACAATCACCGGGCGGCGACCGATGCGGTCGGAGAGCAGCCCGAGCGGTATCTGCAGGGCGGCTTGAGTGAGGCCGTAAGCGCCAATAATTAGGCCCAGCCAGAGCGGTGAAGCACCCCGGTAGTCATCTATATAGAGCGCCAACACCGGCAACACCATAAACAGCCCGAGCATACGCGAGGCGTATAACCCGGCCAGCGAGGCAACCACGCGGGTATCTAATTTGGCGACGTTGATTTGGCTCATTGAGCGACATCTCGGTGGTAGCTGGCGCGCCGGTGGCGCCGCGAGCATTGACGGCGAGCGCTGCACCAGCCGCTCGTTAAGGCGCTTAGTTTACCAGCGCCGCTGTCGCTGACAAGCGCTCTGGTGGGCGGCAGTTATCTTTGCGAATTGCGCGACGCTACCCCTATAATGGAGCGCTAATTTTTTGGCCAAACCGGCGCGCAGTGGCGTAGTTTTGGCCAGCCGCAACAGCCACCCATTACCCGACAACGAGCGACTTATGGATACCATTCAGGTACGCGGTGCGCGCACGCACAATTTAAAAGATATCGACCTTGATCTGCCCCGCGACAAACTCATTGTCATCACCGGCTTGTCTGGGTCAGGCAAGTCGTCGCTGGCCTTTGACACCCTCTACGCCGAGGGCCAACGCCGCTATGTAGAGTCGCTCTCGACCTACGCACGGCAATTTTTGTCGATGATGGAAAAACCCGACGTCGATCATATAGAGGGGCTATCGCCGGCGATCTCCATTGAGCAGAAGTCGACTTCGCACAACCCGCGCTCGACGGTCGGCACCATCACCGAAATTTACGACTACTTGCGGCTGCTATTTGCCCGCGCCGGCGAACCGCGCTGCCCAGAACACGGCCAGCCACTCAACGCCCAGACCGTCAGCCAGATGGTCGACCAGGTACTGGCGCTGCCCGAGGGCAGCAAAGTGATGTTGTTGGCGCCGGTTATCAAAGACCGCAAGGGTGAACACCTACATCTGTTCGACAACTTGCGCCGCCAGGGTTTTATCCGCGCTCGCATCGACGGCGTGGTCTGCGATCTCGACGAGGCGCCGGCGCTCAACAAAAAAACTAAACACACCATCGAAGTCGTGGTTGACCGCTTTAAGGTCAAAGAGGATCTGAAACTGCGTCTCGCCGAATCGTTTGAGACAGCGCTCAACCTGGCCGAGGGCATCGCTCTGATCAGTTTTATGGAGGGCGACCAGCCGGACCAGATCTTCTCGGCTAAATTTGCCTGCCCGCTGTGCAACTACAGCCTCACCGAACTCGAGCCGCGCCTGTTCTCGTTCAACAATCCAGCCGGCGCCTGCCCGACCTGCGACGGCCTCGGCCAGCACCAGTACTTTGATGTCGACCGGGTGATTCAACACCCGGAGTCGTCAATCTCTGAAGGGGCGATCCGCGGCTGGGACCGCCGCTCACTGTTCTACTTTAATATGGTCAGCTCGCTCGCCGACCACTACGGTTTTAATATCGACACGCCGTGGTGCGAGCTGAGCGCTGCCCACCAGCAGCTGATACTGTTTGGCAGTGAGCAGCAAGAGATCACCTTCAACTACGTCAATGAGCGCGGCACGGTATTTCGGCGCAAGCACAGCTTTGAAGGGGTGCTCAACAACATGCAGCGGCGCTACCGCGACACCGACTCGCAGTCGGTGCGCGATGACCTGGCCAAATACCTAACCACCTCCAGCTGTCCCGACTGCGAGGGCACGCGGCTGAAGCCGGCGGCGCGCGCGGTCTATGTCGACAACAAGCGCATCGAAGATCTGGTACTGCTGCCGGTCGGCCAGTGCTGCGACTATTTTGAGCAACTCGACCTCACCGGCCGGCAGGGCAAAATCGCTGAAAAAATTGTCAAAGAGATCAGCGCGCGACTGCGCTTTCTGGTCGATGTTGGACTCAACTATTTAAGCCTCGAGCGCAGCGCCGACACCCTATCGGGCGGCGAGGCGCAGCGCATCCGCCTCGCCAGCCAGATCGGCGCCGGACTGGTCGGGGTCATGTATATCCTCGACGAGCCGTCGATCGGCCTGCACCAGCGCGACAACGAGCGGCTGCTGGCAACCCTGACCCGACTGCGCGATATGGGCAATACCGTGATTGTGGTTGAACACGACGAGGACGCGATTCGCGCCGCTGACCATATTGTCGATATCGGCCCCGGCGCCGGTGTCCACGGCGGCGAGGTGGTCGCCCAAGGCGATAGCGCCGCCATTCAGGCGACCCCCGGTTCAGTCACCGGCCAGTTTCTCTCGGGCGAGCGCGGTATTCGCGTGCCGGCCGAGCGCCACAAACCGGGCAAAGAGTGGATTAAGGTCAACGGCGCCACCGGCAACAATTTACAGAAGGTCGACCTAAAGCTGCCGATTGGGCTGTTCACCTGCGTCACCGGGGTTTCGGGCTCGGGCAAGTCGACACTGATCAACGAGACCCTCTACCCGGCCGCGGCCACCGCGCTCAACAAAGCGACCACCCTGAAGTCGGCGCCGCACAGCACCATTACCGGTCTTGAGCTGCTGGACAAATGCATCGATATCGACCAGAGCCCGATCGGCCGCACGCCGCGCTCCAACCCGGCCACCTACACCGGCATCTTTACCCCGATTCGCGAGCTGTTTGCCGGCACCCAAGAGGCGCGTTCGCGCGGTTACAGCCCCGGCCGGTTCAGCTTTAATGTTAAAGGCGGCCGTTGTGAGGCGTGCCAGGGCGATGGCGTCACCAAGGTTGAGATGCACTTTTTGCCCGACATCTACGTCGCCTGCGATGTCTGCCAAGGCAAGCGCTACAACCGCGAGACGCTCGACGTCACCTACAAGGGCAAAAACATCCAGCAGATTCTGGATATGACCATTGAAGACGCCCGACAATTTTTTGACGCGGTGCCGGCCATCGCTCGCAAATTGCAGACGCTGATCGACGTCGGTCTCTCCTACATCAAGCTCGGCCAGTCCGCCACCACACTCTCCGGTGGTGAGGCGCAGCGCATCAAACTCTCCCGCGAGCTCTCTAAACGCGACACCGGCAAAACCCTCTACATACTCGACGAGCCGACCACCGGCCTGCACTTTCACGACATTGAGCAGCTGCTGGCGGTTCTGCACCGGCTGCGCGACCACGGCAACACCGTGGTGGTGATTGAGCACAATCTCGATGTGATCAAAACCGCCGACCACATCGTTGACCTCGGCCCCGAGGGCGGTTCCGGCGGTGGCCGTATTCTCGCCACCGGCACCCCCGAACAGATCGCTGCAGTCACCGAGTCGCACACCGGCCGCTTCCTCAAGCCGCTGCTGCGCTAACAGCGGCGCAGGGTGCGACAATTTGTCGCATTCCTGGCGCCCTGCGGCTGCCTTAAAATGGCGCGCGTATCCATTGCGCCCTGTTAAGGAGCCCCATGAAGCCGTCTCTCCCCCTGCTGCTGTGCGCTACCCTCAGCGCCGCCGTTGCCACTGCGGCCAGTGCCGACCACAGCCACAGCGAGCGCCAAACCCGCGATATGACCGCGATTGTGGTCTCCAGCCCACTGCTGCCGATGCCGCACAGCGACCACACTCTCGACAGTGCCGCTTTGGCGGCGCGCCGAGTCGCCGCCGCCGATAGTGCGGCGCTGCTCAACCAGCTGCCCGGCCTCTCCAGCAGCAGTGGCGGCGGGGTCTCCAGCTTGCCGCAGCTGCGCGGTCTGGGCGACGACCGGGTCAAAATTGAGCTCGACGGGGTCAGCCTGATCTCGGCCTGCGGCAACCATATGAACCCGCCGCTCTCCTACACCGACCCGAGCCAGATCGACGAGCTGGCGGTATTTGTCGGCGTCACCCCGGTCGCTGTCGGCGGCGACAGCATCGCCGGGACCATTGTGGTGCGCAGCGCTGCGCCGCAATTTTCGCAAAGCGCGCAGTGGATCAGCAGCGGCAGCCTCAGCAGCTACTACCGCAGCAACGGCGACGGCCACGGCGTCAATGTCGGCGTCACGGCCGCCAATCAGCAGTTTGCGCTGCGCTATGAGGGCAGCGTCGCTGCGGCCAACAACTACAGCGCGGCGTCTGGGTTTAAACCGGCTGGTATTGCCGCCAGCGACCGCGGTTACTTGGCCGGCGACGAGGTCGGCTCAACCGCTTTTGAGAGCCACAACCACGCGCTGCGGTTGGATATGAATGGCCAGCAACACCGCTTTGGCGTTGATATCGGCTATCAGCACATCCCCTTTCAGGGCTTTGCCAATCAACGCATGGATATGCTCGACAATACCAGCTGGCGGGCGACGCTGCGCCACAGCGGCGACTACAGCTGGGGCAGCGTCAACAGCCGTCTGTACTGGGAGAACACCGACCACGCCATGGACTTTGGCCCCGACAAGCAATTCCTCTACGGCACCGCCCGCGGTATGCCGATGGAGACCGAGGGAGTCAGTCGCGGTATTGCTGTGGATATCGACTATCAGCTCGGCAACAGCCAAATTTTGCGCTACGGCGTAGAGCTGCAGCGCTATCGACTCGACGACCACTGGCCGGCCTCGGGTGGCATGATGATGGCGCCCGACACCTTTACCAATATCGACCGCGGACGCCGCGACCGCGATGCGCTGTTCGCTGAGCTGCAGAGCCACCACAGCGAGCAGCTGAGCAGCTTGGTGGGCGTTCGCTACGAGCGGGTGCGCAGCCGCGCCGGCCAAGTGCAGGGCTACAACGCTATGTACGCCGCTGATGCAGAGGCGTTTAACCGCCAGCCGCGCAGCCAGCGCGACGACAATATCGATATCAGTGCGCAACTCAGTTACCGCCTGGCCGCTGGCAGCGAGCTCGATCTCGGTGTGGCGCGTAAAGTGCGTTCGCCCAACCTCTACGAGCGCTACAGCTGGAGCAACAACGGTATGGCGATGCGCATGATCAACACCGTTGGCGACGGCAACGGTTATGTCGGCGACGTCGATCTACAGCCTGAAATAGCCCACTCGATCACCGCCGACTGGCGCTGGTTTGACCCCGCTAATCAGCAGTGGGCAGTGACTGTGTCGCCGTTTTACACACTGGTCGATGACTACATCGACGCCCAGCTCTGTGTCGCTGCCAGCTGTAACAACAGCGGTGACGGTTTTAAGTACCTGCAATACGCCAACCGCGACGCGCAGCTTTGGGGTGTTGATTTAACCCTGCAGCGCGATTTGGGCAACTACCGCAGCGGCCACTGGCAGGCGCGCGCGGTGGTCAGTTACCTCGACGCCGAGCGCCGCAACGATGGTGACACCCTCTACAACACGCTGCCGTTAAACGCGCTGTTGACGATAACGCAACATTGGGGCAACTGGACCAACAGCCTCGAGTGGCAGCTGGTGGCGGCCAAAGATGACCCCTCGCAACTGCGCAACGAAGTGGCCACCAGCGGCTATGGTCTGGTTACATTGCGCAGCTCTTGGAGCCGTCGCCAGCTGCGTATCGATGTCGGCGTAGAAAACCTCTTTGATCACAGCTACCAGCTGGCGCAGGGCGGCGTCTACAGCGGCCAAGGCGCCACTATGAGCGCCACCGGCATAGCTTGGGGGATTGCACTGCCCGGCCCCGGTCGCTCGCTCTATGTGGCCGCCAACTACGCCTGGTAAGCTTGGCGGCGGGCTAGATAGTCGGCGACGATGGCATCCATCGGCGCCGCTTGGTAGGGGCGCAGGCCGCCGAGCGCGATATATTTTTTACCGCGGCCGACTACCTCGCCTTGTTCGGTAATGACAAAGTTAAACACCACCTGGCCGCGCCGCCCGTCGACACTCAGTGTCGCCTCGTGCAGTTGCAGCTGCGGTGCCGACAGCGCAAAGCTGTCGAGGGCAAAGTCCATACCCTCATACATCACCAGCGGTCGATCGGGGTTGATCATCACCTGCTGTTGTTGCAACAGCGGCATCAAAATCCCCGGGAAGTTCTGCCCAGAGAAACTCACGTAAGCCGCCACCAGCTGGTTGATGAGGGCGCTGTCATCACTGCCTGGGCCCGCGGCTCGCGCAGTCATCGCCACTTTGTCGCGGCTGTCGTACAACTCTACGGTCAACTCACTGTCATGCTCTAAGCTGCTGACCCGCAGCGGGCTGTCAGCCGCCACCGCGGCAGAAAAACTAAACGCCATCTGACTGCGCAGACCAAACTGGTGGAGCACCAGCGCAAACAGCAGATCACCCGGCACGACAAAGCGGCGGTTGTCGGCATCGTGGAGTGGGTTGAAGTCGTTGGCGTAGCGCTTGGCAAAAGTGCTGCCCTGCGCTGCGCTGATCACCCAGCGCTGGTCGCTGTCGATCTGGTAGAAGTGGTTAAAATCAATCACGGCAGGTCCGCCTCTAGCTCTTCGCTCAAGTCCAGTGGCTCGTACTCTTCACCCACCAACTGCTCGTCCCAGTTGACCCCCACCAACACAACATCGCTGTGCAGGCCGGGCAGCCACTCGTCGAGAAACTCCTCTAAATCTATCGCCACAGGTGAGTAGACCGACCACTCGCCGTTACACAGTGCTTGCGCCAGACGCTGGTCGGACCAGAACGGCATCACCTCAACATCGTCGCTGCGCTCCGAGTCGACCAGAGCCCAGTCGCCCTGCTCAGTGGCTAGCCCCCAGACCACGCCAGACTCTATCGCCTCAACCACAAAGCGGTCGAGGTTCTCTTCATAATCATCAGCCAGTGGCTGCAGGGGTTCGCTCATACCAGTCTCTCTGCGGTGATCTATTAGTGCGCGCTAGTTTACCCTGATATCGGCCGCGAGTTTAGTTACAGCTAGCCGCCGACTTTCTGCTACGCTGCTGGCACAGGGGACAATAACAACTAGAGGTAAAGCCATGAACCTAGACGACAACACCCTCCACGAACTGGCACTGCTGATGCAGTTTCCCGACAGCTCCAGCTTGGCCGGACTGAAGGTACACAGCGATGCCAATGCCGACACCGTCGCGGCTGCAGCACGGTTGCACGACAAAGGGTTAACCACCCAGCGCGACGGCGGTTACCTCACCCCGTTCGGCCACGAAGCCCGCGAGCTCGGCGACAAATTGCTCGCTATTCTGCGCTAGCGGCCAGATCGCGGTAGTAGTGGCGCAACCAGCCGTAAGCGAGCAGACCGACAGCAATGTTAGCGGTGGCGCTGGCGTAGAATAGCCCGTCGATACCGAACTGCTGCTGCAGTAGCCACGCCACCGGCAGGTAGAAACCGATCACCCGCGCCACCGAAATCACCGTTGCCGGCAGCGGCCGTCCGAGGCCGTTAAACGAGGCGTTGGCGGCCATTACCAGCCCGTAGCAGCCGTAACTGAGCGGCACAATGCGCAAGTAGCTAACCGCCACCGCGGCACTGGCGGGCTCGCTGGTAAAGGCTGCCACCAACCACGGCGCGCCAATGAAGAGCAGCATGGCTAACAGCGCGCCAATCGACAGCGCGTAGCGCAGCGACCAACGCAGTGACTGCTGCAGTCGCGCGTAGGCGCCGGCACCGAGATTTTGCCCACAAAAGCCGCCGATCACTGCCGACAGCGCGTAGAAGGCGATCAGCGCCAGCGGTTCTATCCGTACTGCAATACCCAACCCAGCGACTGCGGCATCGCCGTACTCGGCGATCATAATTAGCACCAGGCCGCTGGCGAACGGAATGATCATATTGGTAGCCATGGCCGGAATACCAATATGGGTGATTTCGCGCAGCGAACTGCGCAGCGGCGCCAGCTCTGCCAGCGGATTCACTAACAACTTGTTGTCGATAAAGTAATAGAGGGCAATCGCCACGCCGATCGCGCGCGACAGCAGTGTCGCCCACGCCGCCCCCTGCAACTCGAGGCGCGGCGCGCCGAGCAGCCCAAAGATCAGAATTGGATCGAGTGCGATGTTGGCCAGTGCGCCGGCAATCATCAGTTTGCCGACCAGCGAGGCGTCGCCCATCGCGCGCATAATTGAGGTGGCGACCATTGGTACGACCATGGCAAAGGTGCCCCACAACCACAACACCATGTAGTCGCTAATCAACGGCAGCAGCTCTGGGCCGGCACCGAGGCGGCTGAACAGCGGCTCCAAGAACCACAGCCCGACCACCGTTACCAGCAGCGAGACCGCCGTGGCCACCAGCAGACAGTCGCTGATCAGCCGTTTGGCGCGCTGCTTGTCGCCGCGGCCAATCGCTCGCGCCACACAAGAGGAGGCGGCGGCGCCGAGGCCAATAGCGATGCTGCTGACCATCATCACCACCGGGAAGGTAAAGCTCATCGCCGCCAACTCGCGCACGCCGAGCTGGGCGACAAAAAAGGTATCGACGGCGTTGTAGGACATCAGCGCGAAGATGCCGGCAATCATCGGCAGCGACAATTTAAACAGCGTCTGGCCGACGTCGCCGTCGACTAAGCGGGCGTTGAGTGCTTGCAGTTCTGCCATGGCGAATCAGCTGTCCAGTAGGGTCGCAAAGCGGCGAGTATAGCGGTTCTGCAGCGCCGCTGTCGTGATAACATAATGGCTTTATCTGTGCTGGCAGAGCCAGCCGCCAACTGTAGATGAGTCTTTGTTTGAGCCCTTCGCTACCATCACCGCCCAACGCTAATAGCGCTGTTGACATGCGCAGCAACCTGTTGCGGTTGAGTGCCATCCGCGCGCTGGTGCTCGGCGGCCAACTGCTGGCACTCGGCTACTTTACGCTGCGGCAGCCGCTCGGACTGCCGGTGTTGGAGTTGTCGCTGCTGCTGGCACTGTTTACTCTGCTGACCGCACAGGGTTGGCTGCGCCAGCGCGTCGCGGCAATATCGGCTCGGGAGTTTTTTGCCAACTTGCTACTGGATACGCTAATTTTTTCTCTGCTGCTCTACTACAGCGGCGGCAGTTCCAACCCGTTTATCTCTTACTATTTGATCCCCATCACCATCGCCGCCATCACCCTACCGGGGCGCTTGGCCGCCGCCATTACAGTGACCGCGCTGCTCAGCTACACCCTACTGCTGGAGTGGCACGTACCGATCGCCGCGCTGAGCCTGTCGGCTCACGCCGGCCACGGCGGTGCCAGCGATGGCGCCAATCTGCATATTATTGGTATGTGGGTCAATTTTGCGCTGAGTGCCTCGATCATTGGCTACTACATTTCGCGAATGGCCAGCACGGTGCGAGCTCAGCAGCAGCGCCTCGAACGCCAGCGCGCCGACCAGTTGCGCAGCGACCAACTCAACGCCATCGGTCTGCTCGCCGCCGGCACCGCCCACGAGCTGGGCACCCCGCTCAATACCATGAAGATTGTTCTCGACGAACTCTGCGCCGCACCGCCCCAGCAAGCCGGCGAAGATTTACAGCTGCTCAACTCGCAGGTACAGCACTGCCAGACTATTCTGCGCAGCCTGGTCGATACTGCGCGCCAAGCCACCGAGCCCGATGCCCAACAAGTGGTGGTGGCAGCTCAACTGGGCAAGCTCATCGAGCGCTGGCAGCTATTGCGGCCGCGGGTCGCGGTGGTGTTGCAGCAGCAGATCGACAGCGGCCAGCAGGGCTATCTGCACCCCTCCGTCGAGCAGGCGTTTATCAACCTGTTGAACAACGCCGCCGACGCCAGCGCCGAGCGCATTGAAGTGACTACAGCGGTCGATGGCGACATGTTGCGCTTTGCCGTGCGCGACTACGGCGCTGGCATCGAGCTGGCCACCGCAGTTGGCAACCGCGCGCCGAGCGGCCTCGGCATTGGCTTGGCGCTGACCCGCGCCACGCTGGAGCGTTTTGGTGGTGCGCTGCAGTTGCAGCCGCACCCAGCGGGCGGTAGTTTGGCCACCGCCACCGTATCTTTGCAGCGGGTGGCGCCGTGAACTACCTGCTGATTGATGACGACACCACCTTTACCGCGGTGCTGGCGCGGGCACTGAGCCGTCGCGGCCACACCGTGCACAGCGCTGTCGACAGCGACACGCTGTTAGCGCTGTTGGAGCGGCTTCACGGTGAACTGATAGACCGCGTAGTGCTCGATCTCAAACTGCAGCAGCAGAGTGGACTGGCGCTACTGCCGCTGCTCAAAGAGCGACTCGCCACTGCCGATATTGTAGTGCTAACCGGCTACTCGAGTATCTCCACCGCTGTAGAGGCGATCAAGCGCGGCGCCCGCGACTATCTGTGCAAACCGGCCGGTGTCGACGAGATTATCGCCGCCTTCGGGTCGGCACCGGCCGCCGAGGCTGCCGCTAACAGAGACGAAGAGATTCAATTAGAGAGTATGCCGCCCTCGGTAGAGCGGCTGGAGTGGGAGCATATTCAGCGCGTGCTGAGCGAGCAGCAGGGCAATATCTCTGCCACCGCGCGCGCGCTCGGTATGCACCGGCGCACCCTGCAGCGCAAACTGGCGAAACGGCCGGTACGCCGTTAGCGCGGCGCCGCTCAGGCGCTGATATTGTCGGCCATAAACTGCTGTACCTTGGCGATATCCTGCTCAACCACGGTGTAGCGCTCTTCGCGCTGCCAGAGATCGGCCATGTGGGCGGGCAGCTCGGGCTCGTCGTGATAGCCTGCGGCGCGGACCGCATCGGCAAACTTAGCTGGGTGAGCGGTGGCCAGAGTGACCATCGGCGTGGTGCTGTTGCGGCGGCAGGCGCGCGCAGCGGCGAGGCCAATCGCCGTGTGTGGATCGAGCAGATAGCCGCTGACGGCCCAGACCTGACGAATGGTCTCAACCATGCCGGCATCGTCGCTGCGGTAACTGCTGAACAGCTCGCGGGCGCGCCCCAGCGCATCGTCGCTGAGGTTCATCTGGCCCGCTTTGGCGGCCGCCATCAGCTCGGTAATTTTGTCGCCGTCGCGGTCGTAGAGATCGAACAGCAGCCGCTCGAAGTTGCTCGAGATCATAATATCCATACTCGGCGCCAAGCTGTGCTGCAGAGCGTGGGTGGTGTGGTCATTGGCGCTGATGCAACGGTGCAGAATGTCGTTCTGGTTGGTGGCAATCACCAGCTGCTCGATTGGCAAGCCCATCTGCTTGGCCAGGTAGCCTGCAAAGATGTCGCCAAAGTTGCCGGTCGGCACTGAGAACGAGACCGCCCGGTGCGGGCCACCCAGTGCCAGCGCCGCCCAAAAGTAGTAGACGATTTGGGCCATGATGCGCGCCCAGTTGATCGAGTTGACCGCCGCCAACTGGCGCCCCTCGGGCAGGAACGACTGGTCGGCAAAACTGGCCTTAACCATATTTTGGCAGTCGTCAAAGTTACCCTGTAGTGCGATGTTGTGGACATTGTCGGCCAAAACCGTGGTCATCTGGCGGCGCTGCACCTCAGAGACGCGGTTGTGCGGGTGCAAAATGAAGATGTCGAGGTTTTTGCACTGCTTACACCCCTCGATGGCGGCTGAGCCGGTGTCACCGGAAGTGGCGCCCATAATCACTACCCGCTGGTCGCGCTTGGCGAGAATATAGTCGAGCAGGTTGCCCAAAAACTGCAGGGCAAAATCTTTAAAGGCCAGCGTCGGACCATGAAACAGCTCGAGGATCCACTCGTTGTGGCCGCTCTGCAGCAGTGGCGCAATCGCTTCGTGGCGGAAATTGGCGTAAGAGCGGTCGATCAGCGCTTTGAGGTCGTGCTCGGGAATCTCGCCATCGACAAACGGCGCGATCACTTTCAGCGCCAGTTCCGGGTAGCCGAGCCCCGCCCAGCTGGCGATCTCTTCGCGACTAAACTGCGGCAGGTGCTCGGGGACAAACAGGCCGCCGTCGGGCGCCAGCCCGGTCATGACGACTTGCTCAAAGCTGTGCGGGGCGGTGGCACCGCGGGTGCTGATATATTTCATCTACTGGTCCAGGTGTTCTACACGGATAAAGGTGACCGAATCGCGCACCGTATCGAGCGCTTCGATGGCCGCTACCGCGCCTTCTAGCTGCTGCTCTTTGGTGACGTCGGTGAGAATAATGACATTGACGAACTGCTCGCCAACCGGCTGCTCGCGCTGAATAATCGCCTCGATGCTGATACCGGCATCGCCCATGATTTTGGTCACCGCCGACAGCACGCCGGGTTTATCGAGCGCGGCAAAGCGGATGTAAAAGGCGGTGTCGATCTGTTCGATCGCCAACATCGGCTGCGCGGTCAGCTGGGCGACCGGCACGCCGAGCGCCGGCGGCCAGCTCTCCGGTTTGCAAGCGCTGCGCCGCGCTACATCGATGAGGTCGGCGACCAACGACGAGGCGGTTGGCAATGCGCCGGCGCCAGCACCAGAGTAGAGGGTGGTACCGACCGCATCGGAGTTGACCATAACGGCGTTGAGCACGCCGTCGACGTCAGAGATCAGGCTGCTGTGGGGCACCAGTGTCGGGTGAACCCGCAGCTCGACCCCCTCGCTGCTCTGGCGGGCGATACCGAGGTGCTTGACCTTGTAGCCGAGCTCGTCGGCATAGGCGACATCGAGCGGCTCCAGCTTAGTGATCCCCTCGCTGTAGAGCCCCTCAATAGAGAGCGGAATGCCAAAGCCGAGCGAGGCGAGAATCACCAACTTGTGCGCGGCGTCGATCCCTTCAACATCAAACGTGGGGTCGGCCTCGGCATAACCTTTGGCCTGGGCGTCGCTGAGCAGTTTGGCGAACGGCGTGCCTTTGCTGGCCATCTCGGAGAGAATAAAGTTAGTGGTGCCGTTGATAATGCCGGCGATCCAGTTGACGCGGTTGCCGGCCAGCCCCTCGCGCAGCGCTTTAATGATGGGAATACCCCCCGCCACCGCGGCCTCGTAGCCAACCATCACCCCCGCCTTGGCGGCGGCGGCAAAAATTTCGCCGCCGTGCTCGGCGATCAGCGCCTTGTTGGCGGTGACGACATGTTTGCCATTGGCGATAGCGCCCATCACCAGGTCGTAAGCGACTGTAGTGCCGCCGATCAACTCCACCACCACATCGATATCGGGATTGACTAATACCTCAAAGATGTCGCTGGTAACGTTGAGCGATTGGGTATCACAGGCGGGGTTGGGGCGACGGGCACCAATCTGCGCGATTACCAACTCACACTGGGCGCGGCCGGCGATTAGCTCGGCGTTGTCGCGCAATAAGTTCACCGTGCCGCTACCGACGGTACCGAGCCCACAAATGCCTACATTAATTTTGCGCAAAGTCACTCCAGAGACGGTCGAGAAAAAGGCCGCTAACAGTACTCACAGCGGCCCTCGATGTCAATGAACACGGGCGTTGCTAGCGAGTAGCGAGCCCGAGTAGCTCGGCAAATGCCGCCGCCGGTCGATAGCCCGGCAGTAGCGTGCCATCGGCCAATACAATTGCCGGCGTGCCGCTGACACCCATCGCCCCGCCCAGCGCAAAGTGCGCCGCCACCGGGTTGTCGCTGCAGACGTTCATCGCCACACTGTCGCCCGCCTTTAGCGCGGTCATCGTCGCGTTGGGGTCGTCGGCACACCAGGCGGTGGCTATTTTGCGGTAGGAGTCAGAGCCGATACCGGCACGCGGATAGGCGAGGTAGCGCACTTCAATGCCGTAGCTGAGCAGCTCATCCATCTCGCGATGGAGCTTGCGGCAGTAGCCGCAGTCGATATCGGTAAAGACGGTGATGGTGGCGCGACGCTGTATTTGCGGGGTGTAGATAATCATGGTTTGTGGATCGACGGCGTCGAGCATTTTTTTGCGTTGGGCATTGAGTCGTTTCGCGGCGATATCGACAAAGCCGCCCTCTTCTACCCGAAAAAGTGAGCCGTCAAAAAAATACTCACCATCAGCTGAAACGTAGAGCACCGGGCCATTGATAACCTGAACCTCATAAAGCTCTGCGACCGGTGCGGGGCCGATAATCTCGAACTGCAGATCTGGTCGTACCGCGCTGATTTGAGCCAGCAATGTGTCGCGCTGCGACTGATTTAAAGGCAGTCCAACAACGCTGGCAAACACCAGTGACAGCAAGGCAAAGAGGGACAACTGACGAACGATTTTACACATAACATCTCTCACTACTGGCGCTACTGACGGCGCTCTGGTCGACGGTGCTGCCAGTGTAGCGCCCGTCGCCGGGAAGTCTAGCTATCCGCTGGCGGTCGCTACGGTGCTGCGAGCGGGCGCGCCAATACCTTAACCTGTTGACCGGGGCGCAGACGCTCCGCACCACGCACCACCACCCTATCGCCCGGCTGCAACTGCGCCGCGCCGACCGGCTCCACAGCGACAAAGTGCTGCTCGCCAAAGCCCAGCTGCAACGGCACTTTAACCACCTGCTGCTGGCCATCTACCGCCATCACATAGCTTTCGCCCTCGCGCAGCACCAGGGCATCGCGCGGCACCGTCAACGCCTGTTGTGGCGCACCGATGGCCAGAGCGATGCGCAGTGGCTGGCCGACCACCCAGTGCGCTTGATCGAGCGCGACCCGCACTTCCACCAATCTCGACACGCGATCGGCGACCGGCACAATACGGCTGATCGGCGCCAACTGCTCGGCGTCGTCACCGCGCACCGCTACCGTTGACCCCAGCTCGCTGTAGCGCAGGGTCGCGACCGGCGCCAACACCGAGCCCTCCAGCTGCGCGGTGCTGACCAGCCGCGCCACCGCCTGACCGGCGCTGACATACTCACCGGTCTGCACTAGACGCTCCGCCACTACGCCGGCGAACGGCGCGACCACCTCGCAGCGCTGCAGCGCCAAGTCGGTCTGCGCCAGCCGCACTTGGGCTGCGACGGTCTGCTGCTGCAGTGCGCTGCGCTCGGCCTCGAGGCGGTCGAGCTCCATCTGCGAGCTGCTGTCGCGCTGGCGCAGCTGCGCTAGCCGCGTCACCTGCTTGTCGAGGTAGTCGCGCTGCGCTTGCAGCCGCGCCAGTTCGGCCTCATCGAGCTGGCGCTGCAGCTCTAGATCGGCGGCATCGAGTTGCAACAACGGCTCGCCCTGTTGCCGCGCGGCACCCAACTCGGCACTCCACAGCACCCGCCCGGCGGTCTGGGCGGCTATTTTGGCGTCGTAACGGCTGACCACGCTGCCCAGCGCCAGATAAGCGGGCGCCACCGCGCGCTGTTCAACCTCTGCGGTCTGCACCGCGGCCAACGGTGCCGCACTGATGACGACTGGCGCGGCGGCCAACAGCACCGCCAGCGCACAACCGGCGAGCCGTTGCAGGGTTGGGGTAGTAGTTAACAGGTTCTGGAACATAGCGGGCTCACTGTAAAGAGGGTTTTGCCGCCGGCGGCTCGCCCACGCGCAACAGCGCCGGCAACAGCAGCAGGGTAAAAATAGCACTGACACTCATACCGCCGACAATCACTGCCGCCATGCCGCGGTAGATGACGGAACCGACGCCGGGCATTAACAGCAGCGGCAGCATGCCAAATAGACTGGTTAAGGTGCTCATAAAAATCGGCCGCAGCCGCAACAGCAGTGCGCTCTCGACCGCCGCCCGCCGCGAGGCTCCGTCGCGCTCAGACTGGCGGGTCTGGTGGACCAACAAAATGGCGTTGTTGACCACCAAGCCGAGCAGAATGACAAAGCCGATCATGGTCAGCAGATCGAGTGGCTGAAAGCTGATCCAGTTGAGCAGCTGTAGGGTGACGACCGAGCCGACCATCGCCAACGGCAGCGCCAACAGCACCAGCAGACCGTCGCGCAACGAGCGGAACAGCGCGCTGATCAACAGCAGCAGCACCAATAGCGCCACTAAAAAGTTTTGCCCGAGTGTCGCGGTGGCGCGCTGCAGATCGTCGGCAGAACCGCCGTAGGCAATGCCGCCATCGACCGGCAGTAACTCGGCAAGCTCGGGCTCAACTTGGTTTTTGAGGAGTGCCAGCGCGTGCTCGAGGGTCATCGCCGGCGGCGGTACAATCTCGAGAATCTTGGTGCGGCGGCTATCTATGCGGACAATGGTGTTGGGACCCACCGCGCGCTCTACAGCGACCAGCTCGCTGAGCGGCACCACGCCGGCCGCCGGGGTCTGCAGCGGCAGTTGGGCAAATTGATCTGGGGTCGCCCACGACTTACTGCGCAACAGCATATCGACCTGGTGCTCACCGTCGAAATAGTCGCCGACATAGAGCCCATCCCCCAGAGCGCGGGTGATCAGCCCAAGTTGCGCGCGCGACCAGCCCGACTCATGGATGCGGTTGTCGCGCGGCGCCAGTCGCAGCTCCGGGTCGGCGTCGACCAGCTCGGCGAGCGGGCGCACCTGCGCCCCCGGCATCACCTGCTCGAGCACCGTTATAGCGTGCATCGCCGCGGCACTAGTGGCCTCCGAGTCGCGCCCCTGAATATACATCGGTATGCCGCGAACAGCGCCAAAGGCGCCAAACAGGTCGTCTTGGCGGACGAAGGCTTGCAGGTCGGGGATGTCGTTGACAATTTCGTCAGCGATCAGCTGCTGCAACTCGGCGACACGACTTTGATCGCGCGCTCTGACCCCGAGCCGCCCACCTTGGCCGTAGATGAGAATGTAGTAGTTTTTCAAGGCGGGCTGTTTTTCACCCGCCATGTAGGGGGCCAGGCGCTGCTCCAGCAGCGCAACAATATCCTCGCGCAGCGACTGTTGCGAGGCACCCGGCGGCAGCCGGAACACTGCATCGATGGCGTCGCGTTTTACCGGCGGCAGGTAGTCGCGCTCTGGCAGCAGCGCCACAGTCAGCAGCACCGGCACAACCGTGAGCAGCGCGATTAAACGCAGCCGCTGGTGCGGCGTTTCGGTGAGTTGCAAAATCCGTGCAGTGATGCGCTGCCAGAGCGGTGCAAAGCGGTCTGGGCCGGCAGCGACTGCCAGCCCGTATTGCGATGCCAGCGGCACCAGCGTGACCGCTACCAAAAGCGAGACGGTGACGGCTACCGCGATGGTCACTGCCAGATCGCCAAACAACTGGCCCTCCACCTCTTTGAGGAACAGCACCGGGATAAAGATAATTACCGTAGTCGCAGTGGAGGCGAGCAGCGCCCCCCAGACGCGGTTGGCGCCCTCCAGCGCCGCCTGCTCGGCGCCGATACCGCGCTCGCGCTGACGGACTATGCTCTCCAGCACCACAATAGCGGCGTCCACCACCATACCCACAGCAAATGCCAACCCGGCCAGCGAGATGACATTGAGGGTGCGGCCAGTCAGCTTAAGTACAATAAAAGTGGTCAGCAGGGAAATCGGGATCGCCGCGGCAACGATCAGCGTGGCCCGCCAGCGGCGCAAGAACAGCCACAGACCGCCAATCGCCAGCAGCACACCGATAATTAAATTACCGCTGACCAGCTGGATGGCGCGGTAGATAAACACCGAGGGGTCGAACGACTGGACAATGCGCAGCCCCTGCGGCTCCAACAGCTCGCTGTTGAGCTCAGCTACGCGGCGCTTCACTTCGGCCAGGGTGGAGAGCAGATTGGCCTCTGGCTGGCGGTTGACCATAAAGCCGATCGCCGGGTTGCCATTCTGGCGGAATATACCGACATCGTCTGGCACCTCGAGGGCAATGGTGGCGATATCGCGCAGGTAGATCGGACGGCCGTCGCGCCACTCCAAAACCATCTGACCGAGCTCATCGAGGTCGTAGCGACCCTCCAAGCGCAGCATGTAGCGGCGTCGGCCCACTTCGACAAAACCGCCGGCGCTGTCGTTGGCGGCACCGATTAAGCCGACAATTTTTGGCAGCTCTATGCCCAACTGCGCGGTGAGGTAGGGGTCGAACTCAATAATCAGCCGCTCTTTGTAGCGCCCGCCAGAGCCTAATTCGACACCCGAGACACCCGGCACCGACTCAATCAGCGGTTCAATCTGGGCATCCATCAACGGCAGGTAACTCTCGATGTCGGTGTCGTTGCCCGCCAACCGCTGCAGAAAAAACCAACTCAGCAACGGCGCTGCACCACCGGCGCCGCCGAGGTGCACGGTGGGTGGTTTAACATTGCGTGGCAGCGCCGGCAGTCGGTTGAGACGGCTGATAACCTCGATCAGTGCCTGCTGCATGTCGCTGCCCAACTCAAAGGTCAGCGTCACACTGGCGCGCCCAGCGGCGGCTTTGGCGTTCATCTCCACCACCCCGGCCAGCCCCTCGAGCACTTCCTCAATCGGCTCGATCAGCTCCGCCTCGACCTCGCGCGGCGAGGCGGCGCGCCAGTCCGCTTGCACGGTAATGATTGGGTCGTCGATGTTGGGAAACAGCTGCACCGGCAGCTGGCTCAAACTGACGCTGCCGAGCAGTAGCAACAGCACCACCGCGACAAGCGCAGCGGCGGGGTTTGAGAGAGCGGCTTTGGTCAGATTCATAGAGGGTCTTGGGTTCTGTAGCCAGATGCTGGCAAATATAAGCGGAAGCGCTATTGTGCGCCGCCAAGCGCCAACAAAAAAGCGACCCGAAGGTCGCCTTGACGCAAACAGCGGTTGTGCACTAGGCCAACAGCTGCTAACGCCGGGTTAAATCGCCTCTATGCCGGTCTCGCCGGTGCGGATGCGAATAACCTCTTCGAGATTGGTAATGAAAATTTTGCCGTCGCCAATTTTGCCGGTGGCAGCCGACTTGGTGATCGCTTCGACGACACTGTCAACCATGTCATCACCGATGGCGATCTCTAACTTCACCTTGGGCAAAAAGTCGACGACATACTCGGCGCCGCGATAGAGCTCGGTGTGGCCTTTTTGGCGACCAAACCCCTTCACCTCGCTGGCGGTGATGCCCTGCACGCCGATATCGGCCAGCGCTTCGCGAACATCGTCGAGTTTAAACGGCTTAATGACTGCGGTGATCAGTTTCATATTGAACCTTTGTGCTGGTTAACGATTGCTGCGAGTGTATGCAAAGCTAGCAAAAACAACAACTCCCTGCTTCTGTTAGCGAATAAAAAAACCGGCCGCAACTGCGTTGCGACCGGTTCGGTGGGCAGAGATTGCCGCGGCTGAAATTACTTGCCGGCGACAAACTCTGGGTAGGCATCAATACCGCACTCGGAGATATCGACCCCTTCGTACTCCTCTTGCTCGCTGACGCGAATGCCCATGGTCATCTTCAGCAGGTACCAGACGATACCACTGGTGACAAACGTCCAGGCGAAGATGGTGACAATACCGAGCAGCTGACCGTACAAGGTAGCTGAGTCATTGCCCGACAGCGTCACCGCCAACAGACCCCAGATACCGGCAACACCGTGCACTGAGATGGCGCCGACCGGATCATCGATACGGATCTTGTCCATCAGCAGTACCGAGAAGACCACAATCAGACCGCCGACACCGCCGACCAGTGTGGCCGATAGCGCATCCCAAGCCAGCGGCTCTGCGGTGATCGACACCAGGCCGGCCAGCGCACCGTTAACGGCCATGGTCAGATCGGCTTTGCCAAACTTGAAGTGAGCGACTATCAGCGCCACCAGCAGGCCACCACAGGCCGCCGCATTGGTGTTGACGAACACATCGGCCACAGCGTTTGCTTCACCGATATCAGAGACTTTCAGCTCTGAACCGCCGTTAAAGCCGAACCAACCCATCCACAGGATGAACATACCAATCGCCGCCAGCGGCATATTGGCACCGGGGATCGCTTTGACGCTGCCATCTTTACCGTATTTGCCTTTGCGAGCACCTAGCAGCAACACCCCAGAGAGCGCCGCAGCAGCACCACATAAGTGCACCACACCGGAGCCAGCAAAGTCTTGGAAACCAGCGGCGTCAAGGAAACCACCACCCCACTTCCACATACCCTGCATCGGGTAGATGAAGCCAGTCATCACCACCGCAAATGCGAGGAATGCCCACAACTTCATGCGCTCGGCAACGGCACCGGAGACAATCGACATCGCCGTGGCGACAAACACCACTTGGAAGAAGAAGTCGGAAGCACCCGAGTAATAGGTATCGCCGTTGCTGGCCAGTACCTCTTCAGCGGTGGCGTTGGCGATGCTGTTGCCAAACCAGGCGTCGGGCAACAAGCCGCCGGCACTGCCACCGTACATGATGGTATAACCCATCAGCAGATACATGGTGCAGGCAATGGCAAACAACGCGACGTTTTTGGTGAGGATTTCGGTGGTGTTTTTACTGCGCACCAGACCGGCTTCGAGCATGGCAAAACCGGCCGCCATCCACATTACCAGCGCACCGGAGACCAAAAAATAAAAGGTATCCAGCGCGTATTTCACTTCAATGATATCAGGACTCATGGAACTCTCCTTAAGCTGGGGTTAAACCGCTTCCGCGCCGGTTTCTCCGGTGCGGATACGGATGACCTCTTCGAGCGACGAGATAAAGATCTTGCCGTCACCTATTTTGCCGGTGCGAGCCGCCTCGCTAATCGCCTCCACCGCCTGGTCGACCATGCCGTCGTCGAGGGCAATTTCCAACTTCACTTTCGGCAGGAAATCGACCACGTATTCGGCGCCGCGGTAGAGTTCGGTATGGCCTTTCTGGCGACCGAACCCCTTCACTTCGCTGACTGTAACGCCGGTCACACCCAGCTCGCTGAGCGCCTCGCGGACCTCATCGAGCTTGAACGGCTTAATGACTGCAGTAATTAATTTCATAGTGCGTTCTCCTTGTTGGGTGAACTTAAAGAGACTTAGAGAGGGTCAGAACTACGCTGCCCTCGCAGAGGTCGTCACCACCGAAGCAATCCTCGTCACTGAGGTCGGTATCGATGTAAGAGACGCTGATATCGAGCCCCTCGAACGAAGTACTGACACCGATCGAGTAGTCGAGGTAGTCGGGGGTACCAAAGGCTTCGTTGTCGTCGATGCTGTTGTCGGCGAGGTGCAGATCTAAGCTGTAGCTGTCGTTGAGGGCGTAGCTGTAGTCGACATACAAGTAAGTGAAATCACCAGTACCTGCAAAGTAGTCATCAGAGTAGGCAAAACCGACAGTGAAGTCGGCAAAGCCGACACTGCCGTAGATCTCGTTGTAATCCAAATCACCCGAGTCTTCGTTTGGGTAGGTGTAAGCGAGCAGACCCAGATCGAAGCTCACCGACTCGTTGAAGGCACCGCTGTAACCGGCATAGTAGTCCAGCTCTAAGCCGTTGCCCCAATCTTCGATGCTCGAACCCCAGGTGCCGATATAGAAGCCGTTATCGAAAGCGACATCAAAACCGCCCGACAACGCTTCACCGTCGCTCTGGCTGATACCGCGGAATTTGTAGTCGGTGCTCAGGGCGACATTGCCCGACACTTCTGCCGCCAAAGCGCTGCTAGCTGCGCCCATGGTCATAACGCCGAGCGTCAATGAACCGATTGCAATTGCAAGTGTGCTCTTTTTCATGGTGCTTCTCCGTACTTAGGTTAGTTATGGTTAGGCTTTTTGGTTGCCTGCCATACACTATGCATAACCCGTGCCAACTTTTTAATTGGCGGAAAATTCACCATAAAATAGCGCTCAAGCGCCGTGCACGCGGCAATTACTACTCTGGCGCACCGTGTTGATACTGAATAGAGCACCATAAACGCGAGCGTGCACCGATTTGGCACACCAACCTGCAGGGTGTTGATGGGCAAGAATGGGGCAAGCGGCCACTGGGGGAGTAGCTTACAAAAACGAGCCATAAAAAAAGGCGAGCCATTGGCTCGCCTTTTTTGCGTTGTCGCTAATCAGTGATTAGAGGGCAACGATGTTCTCTGCTTGCAGGCCTTTTTGACCTTGAGTCACAGTGAACTGTACTTTTTGGCCTTCGACCAGAGTTTTGAAGCCGTCGCCAACGATAGCGCTGAAGTGAGCGAAAACGTCTGGACCAGACTCTTGCTCGATGAAGCCGAAGCCTTTAGATTCGTTGAACCACTTAACAGTTCCAGTAGTAGTAGACATAGTTATTTCCTGTTTAAACAAATGTATTCATGCTTTGGCCAGCCAATCTGGCCGCAGCGGTTACGCTAGAAGTGATGCTATAAATGTTTAACAGGCCGAAAAACAACAACCGGAACCTACTGTTACCTTTAACTACTGGGCAACTTTGTCTGCACATATATAAAGCTTACTTTCAAGCAACCAGAAGTATACGCTGCTGGCAACGATTAGCAATGAGTATTTTTCGCCCGCCTGCGGGCGTTCTAACCGACCTGTTGGAGCAGTTGGCGGGCGATAATAATGCGCTGAATCTCGCTGGTGCCCTCGTAGATGGTGGTGATGCGCGCATCGCGAGCCATGCGCTCGAGCGGATACTCGCGGCTGTAGCCATTGCCACCGAGCAGCTGCAGCGCGGTGTAGCAGGCGTCGTTGGCTTTTTCGCTGGCGAACAGCTTGGCCATAGAGGCTTGCACGGCAAAGTCGCCGCCCTGCTGCTTGGTAGAGGCCGCCTGCATAATTAACAACCGCGCCGCTTCAAGTTCGGTGTAGCGGTCGGCCAACTGCCACTGCAGCCCCTGGAACTCACTCAACTTGCGGCCAAACTGCTCGCGCGCGGCGATGTAGTCGCGCGCGTAATCGAGCGCGGCACTACCGACCCCAAGCGCCAGTGAAGCGATGCCAATACGGCCGCCGGCGAGTTCGCCAAGAGCGATGGCGAAACCCTTGTGGCAGTCGCCGAGCAGCGCCTCGTCGGCCACCCAGCAGTTATCAAAATGGACCTGATTGGTCGCCGAGCCGCGCTGGCCCATTTTGTGCTCGCGCCCGCCAACGGTGACGCCGCTGCTATCTGCCTCGACCAGAAAACAGCTGATGCCGCGGCCGCGCGGCGCCTGCGGGTCGGTCACAGCCCAGACAATAAACAGACCGGCGTACTCCGCACTGGTAATCCACACCTTGCTGCCGTTAAGCCTCCAGCCCTGGCCGTCGCGAGTGGCGCGACAGCGCATCGCCGAGGGGTCGGAGCCGGCGTTGCTCTCGGTGAGACAGAATCCTGCGGCGGGGTACTCGCCGCCACAGATTTTTGGCAGATAGCGCTGCTTTTGCGCCTCGCTGCCACAGGCTTGAATGATCTCGGCAGCCATATTGGTCACCGAGACTGTCACTGCCGTTGCGGCACAACCGCGCGCCAGCTCGGTCAGTGCCAGACTAAAACCGACGGTGCCAGCTTCGCTGCCGCCGTACTCACTGTCGATGTTGAGCCCCATAAAACCGAGCTGCGCAAGTTGCCGCAAACGGCCTAAAAATGCTGGGAGCTCTCGCTCAGGCTGTTCGTCGAGAGCCGCGGCGTTATCGGTGAGGTGCTGCTGGGCGAAGCGCGCGGCGCTGTCGCGAATAAGCTGCTGTTCGGCGCTGAGCGCAAAATCCACCGACTCTCTCCTTGTTGGTTATCCGGCCACGGCAGGCGCGGTCGGCTGCACCAGCACGAAGGGGGCCACCACCACCGCCCAGTGTTCGGCGGCTTGGTCTACCCAGCGCGCCGCAGCGGCGTCATCTACCGGTGCCACGGTGCCATCGCTCAGCCACTGTTTAACCTGGGCGGCGCTGTCGGTGTGAAAGGCCTCAGCTACTGCGATCAGGTCGGCTCCCTCGGCAACCGCTAAGACATTGCCGGCGGCGTAGTGGCGCTGCAGCTCGAGCCAGCTGATTTTGGCGGTTTCGCGGTTGAGCTTGGCGCGCAGCTCGTTCACTCAGGCACCCTGCCACTGGCTGAAGTTGGCCAGCAGCTGCAGCCCCGCCGCGGCACTTTTCTCCGGATGGAACTGCACGGCGAACAAGTTGCCGCTGGCCACCGCCGCGGCAAATTCAACTCCGTAGTGGCAGCGCGCGGCGACACAATCGCTCTCGGCAGTGGGCAGGTAGTAGCTGTGCACAAAGTAGAAGCGCTCACCTTGGGCGATACCCTGCCAGAGTGGGTGGCTGTGCTGTTCGACTTGGCTCCAGCCCATATGCGGCACCTTCAAGCGATCGCCGCGGGCATCGCTGGCCGCGGTAAATTTGTGGAAAGCACCGGGCAGCAGACCCAGACAGCTGACACCGCCGTTCTCGTCGCTGCTCTGCATCAGCGCCTGCATACCGACGCAGATACCCAGCACCGGCTTTTGCGCTATCGCGCTGGTGAGAATTTGGTCGAAGCCCAGACGCAAAATCTCACTCATGCAGTCGCGGATGGCGCCGACACCGGGAAAGATAATGCGCTCGGCGCGCTCCGCCACCGCCGCATCGGCGGTAATGGTCACCTCGCAGTCGGGCGCTACCGTTTTAACCGCGTTGGCGACCGAGTGCAGGTTGCCCATGCCGTAGTCGAGAATGGCAATTTGACTGCGGCTCACAGCGAGCCTTTGGTCGAGGGCATAATACCGGCCATGCGGCTATCGGCGGTGGCGGCCATACGCAGGGCGCGACCGAACGCCTTAAAGATAGTCTCTATCTGGTGGTGGGCGTTGGCGCCGCGCAAGTTGTCAATGTGCAGCGTCACCAGTGCGTGGTTGACGAAGCCGTGGAAAAACTCAGAGACCAGGTCGACATCGAAGCTGCCAACGTGGCTGCGGACAAAATCGGCATTCAACACCAGCCCCGGACGGCCAGAGAAATCGAGCACCACCCGCGACAGCGCTTCGTCGAGCGGCACGTAAGCGCTGCCGTAGCGGTTGATACCCTTTTTGTCGCCGATCGCCTGAGCAAACGCCATGCCCAGAGTGATACCGATATCCTCCACGGTGTGGTGGTCGTCAATCTCGACATCTCCGCTAGCGTCTATCTTTATATCGATCAGGCCGTGGCGGGCAATCTGGTCGAGCATATGGTTGAGAAACGGTACCGGCGTATTGAGCTGCGCGACACCGCTGCCATCTAGGTTGATAGTGATGGTAATTTGCGATTCTAAGGTATTGCGCGTCACTGTGGCTACGCGGGCGCTAGAGGCAACCATATCCTGCTCCAATGGGTAAATTCGCCGGCCATTATAGCCCTAAGCGGTGGCAGCGGAAATCTCTGCGCCGCGGCTATTTACTCGGCAACTATCTCTGCTACGATAATACCTATGTTCAACGCCAACCCCAGCCGCTCCCTGCTCGCCGCCTGCCAACGCTCTGCAAGGTTGTTTGCAGCGCTGTTGCTGCTGGCGCTGGCTCCATTGGCGCTGAGTCACGTCGATGCCAACCACTTGCACCTCGACGACTCCGCCGGCCACTGCGAACTCTGCCTCAATCAGGGCGCTGTGGCTGGCCCCATTGCTGTTACCGCGGTGCAGCTGGCGCCAACAGCCGCACAATTTGCTGCCCACAGCGCTTCGCGACCAGCACTGCAACCATTCTTTATCACGGCCATTCGCGGCCCACCGCTCGCTCTCACTTCAGCCTAGCCCGTCGTCTTCACCCACCGCGGGTGAAACTTTTCAGTTATTTAAAACCGCAGGTAACGCCTGGGGTTAATTGCTATGTGAGAACACTTTATGAGCACTTTCATTACTCATCGCCTGGCGGTGGCTATTGCCGCCGGCCTAACTCTGCCCAGCACGGTCAGTATGGCTGCCCCACTGGTCGAGGAGATCGTTGTCTCCGCTTCGCCGCACCAGCGCAGTGCCGAGCAAATTGCCGGCAATGTCTCGGCACTCAGCGGCCAGGCACTGGCTGCAGCTAACCGCACCAGCCTCGGCGCCACACTGGCGGGCGAGGTTGGCATCAGCAACAGCTCGTTTGGCCCCGCGGCCGGCCAACCGGTGGTGCGCGGCCAGAGTGGCAAGCGGCTGGCGATACTGAGTAACTCAATGGCTAGCAGCGATGTCGCCGCCCAGAGCGCCGACCACGCCATTGCCTTTGACACCCTGTTGCTGGACCGCATAGAAATTATTCGCGGGCCAGCCACACTGCGTTACGGCCCCGGCGCGATAGGCGGTGTAATCAACTTAATCGACAACCGTATACACGCCGAACCGCTCGATCAGCTAGAGGGCGCGGTAGACCTGCGCTACGCCGACAACGGCGACTTAGCCAGCGCCGCCACCCGCGTCGATGTCGGCGACGGCCGCCACGCGCTGCACTTTGATGGAAGCCACAGCCGCAACAACGACTTAGAGATACCCGGCAGAGCTAATAGCGACGACCTCGACCAGCCGCGCGGCATACTCGTCAACAGTGCCAATCAGACCAGTGCAGTAGGTGTTGGCTACACCTTCCACCAAGATTCGGTGCTGTGGGGAGTGAGTGCCAACACCCTCAACCAGCGTTACGGCGTGCCCGGTGAACATCTGCACCTAGTGGGCCACGACGAGCACGATGAGCACGATGAGCACGATGAGCACGACGAGCACGACGAGCACGACGAGCACGACGAGCACGATGAGCGCACCGAAATCACCCTGCGCCGCTCAACCGTCAATGGCCGCTGGCGTTACGACCACGATGGCGCAGTGTGGCAACAGTTCTCCAGCGATCTACAGTACAGCGAGTACCAGCACACCGAGTGGGGTGTTGGCGAACAGCAGCGCATTAATGAAGCGCGCTTTGAAGTCGAGCAGTTCAATTGGCGCAGCGAGGCGCTCTACCAGACCCAACAGAACCACAAAGGTGCGCTGGGCTGGCAGTTTGATCACAAACAGAGCTCAGTCACTGCCGAGCAGCCGCTGACGCCGGATAGCACAACCAAGGCCGCCGGGCTATTTTGGCTCGGCGAATGGCAGCGCAACCACCTGCGCCTAGAACTCGGCAGCCGTCTCGATTGGCAACAAATTTCTGCCAGCGAGCGGCCTGAGCGCCGCGACAACGCACTCTATAACGCCAGCGGTGCACTCATTTATAACAGCGCTGGCAGCGGCTGGTCGGCACCTATCGTCGCGCTGCGGCTAGACCGCAGTGAACGAGCGCCAACCGTCGAAGAGCTCTACTCCGACGGCTACCACGCCGCTACCAGCGCCGTCGAGCAGGGCCTTGCCACACTTAATAGCGAACAAGCCTGGAACGGTGAGCTCAATGCCCGCTGGCGTTGGCCAACGGCACAGCAGCGCCCCATACAGTTTGAAGCAACCCTCTACCGCAACCAGTTCGACCGCTTTACCTACCTGTCGTCACTTGTCGACAGCAGTGGTTGGCAGCGCTACAGCAGTGACAGCGACGCTTGCTCTACTGCGTTGAGCGACTTCGACGATAGCGCCGAGCAGTTCGCGGCGGCCCCACTCTGCTACCAGTACCACCAACAGGCGGCGATCTTTCAGGGGTTTGAGGTTGAGCTGCGGCTGCCAATTGCCAGCCACCACCAGATCGGCTTGCAGGCCGACCGGGTGCGCAGCAAGCTCGACGACGGCTATGCGGTGCCCAGAGTGCCGGCAGACTCTGCCGTGCTCAGCTGGCAGAGCAACTACCACCACTGGCAATGGCAGGCGGCCGTCGAGCGGGTCAAGGCACAACACCGCGTCGGCCGCGCCGAGACTAGCAGCAAGGGCTACACTACCCTGTCACTGGCCATCAACTACCAGTGGCAGCAGTTTAACTTTGGCTTGGCGGTAGACAATCTCACCGACACCGAGATCCGCAATGCCGCTTCGGTAATTCGCGGTCAAGCCCCCGAAGCGGGACGCACCGTGATGCTGTCGTTGCGCTACACTATCGAGTAATAGCGGCCGCTAGTGGGCGCCCGCGCAATTGAATCGAGGTAGCATGATGGGTCGGTTGAGCAAACTCCTTATAACCGTGGCAGTGGCAGTTGCTGTGGCGCTGGCAGGCCTCTCTGTCTGGGTATCGCAGCTCAACCTCGCCGAGCAGTTGAGCCAAGCTGCCGCCAAACAGGGGCTGCGCCTGCAAGTGTCGGGCGGGGTCGGCTGGACACTGTGGCCGGCGCCGAGTATCGCCCTGCGCGACATTCAATTCGCCGACCAGCTGCAGCCGCAACAGGCCAATTTGCGCGCCGACATTGAACAGTTGCGTGTGGCTGCCAACTGGCAGCAGCTCATCAGTGGCGAAATCGCTCTGGACACCATCGCCGTGCACGGCGCCGCCATTTCGCTACAGAGTTTTGCCGCGCTGGCAGCACTGGCCGACACTACTACCAGCCCCGCCAGTAGCGGCCCGGCGAGCAGCGCGGCTCCCCCAATAAATATTGGCACCGTATTACTCGTCGACAGCAGTATCAGCGCACCTTTAGCGGGTCGCACACATCTCATCACTGTCGATGGCGAGTTGCAGCTGGGCCAGCGCAGGGGCGACTTGCGCGCCACAGCCACTGCCCAACCGCTATTGGACGGCCAGCTATCGATAGCGCTGGACTGGGTCACCAGCGCCCAAGCGCAACTGCAGCTGCACAGCGGTCGTCTAGATATTGGTACCCTGGGCGGTGCCCAACCGCTGTGGCTCGAGCAACTCAACGCCACTGTCGATGCCGCCGCCACCGAGCTGCTATTAAAGAGCCTCAAGGGCAACCTGCTAGGGGGCGATATTGTTGCCAGCGGCCGCGCCGATATCGGCCGCGAGAGACTCACCTTTAGCGCCCAGAGCCGGCTGCAGAACCTACCGCTGCAGCCACTACTGGCCAGCCAGCAGAGCCGGCTGCCACTGGCTGGGCTAATTAACTTTAACGGCAACTGGCGCGGCAGCGTGCCGCTCACGGCACAATCCACCGCGCCACTGCTCAACAGTATTGCCGGCAGCGGCACACTCGACAGTACGGCACTGGTGTTTACCGCCACCAATCTCGAGCGCGACTTTTGCAGCGCCGCTACCCTCTTGGAGGGCAAATCGCTCAGCCGCCAGCGCGCCACTAGCGCCACACTGAGCCCACAAACCCAGATAACAGCGCTCAACGCAAACTGGACACTGCAACAGGGCGTATTGCAGCTAGAGCAGCTCGCCATGGCTAGCGAAGCGTTGAGCCTGGCCGGCAGCGGTGCTGTTGAACTGGCTGCCGAGCGCTATGTACTGCGTTTTGACGCCACCATCGACAGCGCTGCAGTCAACAGTACCGGCTGCGATATCAGCGACAAACTGGCCGACCGGCCGCTGCCGTTCAGCTGCACTGGCAGTTATGGCGAACCGCCCAACCACCGCTGCAATCTCGACAAGCGTGCAGTAGAACAGCTGCTGAAAACTAAACTGCTGGAGACCCTACAGCGCAAGCTAGAAGGCAACAGCAGCAACAATCTGGCACCGCTGCTGGACAAGCTGTTCAAGTGAGCGGGCGCTCTTCAACAGTCAACGCCGAGCTCAACCGCTCGTTTAGTCGCCGGGTGCTGCAGTGGTCCAGCCAGCACGGCCGTCACGACCTGCCGTGGCAGCAACAACTCAGCCCATACCGGGTGTGGGTGTCAGAGATTATGCTGCAGCAGACCCAGGTGAGTACCGTCATACCCTACTTCGAGCGGTTCATGCAGCGCTTTACCACAATTGCCGAGCTCGCCGCCGCACCGCTCGATGAGGTACTGCACCACTGGACCGGGCTCGGCTACTACGCCCGCGCCCGCAACCTGCACCGCGGTGCCCAACAGGTTGTCAGCGACTATGGCGGCCAGCTGCCAGCGACAGTCAGCGAACTCGAACAGCTGCCCGGTATTGGCCGCTCCACTGCCGGCGCCATTGTCTCCATCGCCCACGGCCAGCGCGCAGCGATATTAGATGGCAACGTTAAACGTGTGCTGGCCCGCCACCGCGCCATCGCCGGCTGGCCCGGCAGCAGCGCCGTCCACAAGCAGTTGTGGCAAGTGAGTGAAGCGCTGACACCGGCGCAGCAGAGCGGCGCTTACAGCCAGGCAATGATGGACTTAGGCGCCACCCTCTGCACCCGCAGCACGCCCAACTGCAACCACTGCCCAGTCAGCAGCGACTGCAGCGCCTACCAGAGCGGCACGGTTACCCTCTACCCGGGCAAAAAACCCAAAAAAATCCTGCCGGTGCGGGAGCGGATTTTTGCACTGATCAGCCAGCAAAACTCGGTGTTACTGCAGCGCAATCCACCCACCGGCATCTGGGGCGGTTTGTGGGTACCGCCCAGCTGTGAAAGCCAACAACAACTGCCCGGACTACTCGAGGGTTTGGGCTACAGTGCCGAGCAGATCGCCATAGGGCCGCAGCAGCGACACACCTTTAGCCACTACCACCTCGACTACCGCGTGGCCGAAGTCACCGCCCACCCCCAACATAGCCAGGTAGCCGACAACCCCAACCAAGTTTGGTATAACATAGCAGCCAAGAGTGAGACGATCGGGCTGCCCGCACCGGTGGTCACCATGCTCAGCAACCGAGTTAACCGTGCAATTGATTGATGAGGAACCGATGGCCAGAACCGTAATGTGTAAAAAACTCAAACGCGAACTCCCCGCCCTCGAGCTGCCGCCGTTCCCCGGCCCCAAGGGTGAAGAAGTGTTCAATACCGTCTCTAAAGAGGCCTGGCAGATGTGGATGTCACACCAGACAACACTGATTAACGAGATGCGCCTCAATATGATGGATATGACCGCCCGCACCTACCTCGCCGAACAGCGCGACAAGTTCTTTTCCGGCGAGGAAGTCGACCAAGCCGAAGGCTACGTCCCACCCAGCGAGTGAATTAGCCAAATTTAACCGGTCAGAGCCTTGACGGCGCCCCGCCTTGACGGTTTAATACGCGCCTTTCTGCAAGGGTCAAAGTGCCTCGAACAGATTTGCCCAGATAGCTCAGTTGGTAGAGCAGGGGATTGAAAATCCCCGTGTCGGTGGTTCGATTCCGCCTCTGGGCACCATAAAAAGTAAACCCCGTCCACTGGACGGGGTTTTTTTATGGCCCGAGGTTGGATGAGAACCACCGCTTGGTTCGACAAAACGCGAACAGCGTTTTGGACGCCGCAGGCGCCCGCAGGGTGCCAACCCGCCACCGCAGGTTGGCATCATTCCGCCTCTGGGCACCATAAAAAGTAAACCCCGTCCAACGGACGGGGTTTTTTTTATGTCCCGAGGTTGGATGAGAACCACCGCTTGGTTCGACAAAACGCGAACAGCGTTTTGGACGCCGCAGGCGCCCGCAGGGTGCCAACCCGCACCAGCGGGTTGGCATCATTCCGCCTCTGGGCACCATAAAAGCCTCTACTTAAAAACCTCGGCTATTTTCTGGGGGGATTACACCTCCTCTTGCTAAAACCAGCGACCAATTGAAAAGGTTACGTAATTTGGGTAAATTACCGCACTTTTTACCTAGCCTAGCTGGACTGTTGGTGCTGGGTTGAAAGGTTTTATCCAATCACTCAAGGAATAGATGTATGTTACGCAAAATTATTGCACTGCCGTTACTGCTGCTCTCGGCGCAGAGCATGGCGACGGTGATTGTTCAGGGGCTAAACGAAGAGGTGGAGGGCTGGGTCTTTAAACTGGCCGGCAGCTTCGCTGAGACCACCGGTAAGACTGAGAAAACCGCTTACGGCGCCAGCTACTCGACCGAGTACAACAACGGCCTCAACCAGTTCCGCTCGCACGGTAGCCTCAGTTACAACGAGACCAATGGCAGTACCGTGAGTGACAACCAACTGGTTCACCTACGCTATGTGCGCAAAGAGTTGGCGGGGCCGTTGCGCGGTGAGTTCTTTTACCAGAACCAAGCTAACGATGTGAACTTGGTCGCCGAGCGCGAATTAGTCGGTGGCGGCTTGAGCTACCGCGATCTCAATGAGCAGCTCAGCTACCACGTAATGGTGGGTGTAATGAATGAGAAAGAGCAGCATCTCACCGACAGCTCACAGGATCGCGATGTTGAGCGCATGACCATCTCAACCCAGCTGCAGTGGACCTTTAAGAGCAAAAACCGTCTGAATGTGGTGATTTACCACCAACCTAACATCAGCGAGTTTGACGACTACCGCACCACCCTGGAAAGCACCTTAATTGTGCCTTTGGGCGAACATGTCGATATCAATTTCTCGTACGCCAACAACATGAACACCACCCCTTTTGGCGATGTACCCAAGCGTTCAACCAACTTTGAGACCAGCATCTCTTACCGCTTCTAAGCAGCCGCTGGGGATCAAAAAACGCGCCACAGAGCCTCTGTTGGCGCGTTTTTTTTATTTACTGGGTGGTCAGACCGCCGCCCAACATCGCCCCGACCCAGGCGGTCTGCTGGCGGCTCTCTAACGCCAACTTGAGCATGATAGTCAGCGGTACCGACAGCAGCATACCGACTGGCCCGAGCACCCATCCCCACAACAGCAAAGAGAGAAAAATGACCAACGGCGACAGGTTTAAACCGCGCCCCATCACTCGCGGTTCGATAAAGTTACCCATGAACAAGTTGATCACACCATAACCGGCGGCGGTGAGTAACGCGCCACTGACACCGAGCTGCAGTAGCGCCAACAACACCGCTGGCACCGCAGCGATCAGTGAGCCGACATTGGGCACAAAGTTGAGCAAGAATGCCAATAGCCCCCACATGACTGCGTAATCGACCCCGAGGATCCACAGCCACAACCACACGGTGATACCGGTAGCTAAACTGATCAGACTTTTTAGCGCCATATAAGAGTTGACGCTGCGAGCAAATGTGCGCAGCGAGGCAACCCCGGCGGCGGAGCCTCCAGAGAGCGCTAGCTTGTCAATAAAGCTCTGATCTTCGGCCAAGATAAACACTACCAACAGCAGTATCAATAGCCCGTTGGTGAGGGCATTGCCGAGCGATGAGAGGGTATTGGCGACCATTTTAAACAGCGCACTGGGGTCAAACAGCGCCTGCCACTGCGACTGATCTAACACTACGCCGTAGTTGGCCAGTACCGCCACGGCATCGCGGCTTAAGCCTTCAAACTGGGTGGCGTAACTGGGCAGTGCGGTGCGAAAGTCGCCAATCGCCGCACTGACCACTGCCGCCACCATCAGCGAGCTGACAATAACTGCTGCAATCAGCAGGGTGATCGCCACTGCTGCAGGCACCCCGCGAGCTTTTAGCCAGCGCAGTGGTGAGGAGAGAATCATGGCAGTAAATACCGCCAGCAGCAGCGGCACAATGAGCTCGGCGGCGACCCGCAACCCGGCGACAATGACCACCACAGCGGCGGCACCAACCAGCGCCGCCAGCCAGCTGCTGTAATTGCCCGACTGGCCGCCGTCACTCCTATTGCTGGCAGGAACGGCAATGGGCAGGGAGTCGGTGGGCTGGTGCATAACAGATCGCTCTCAAGATGTTGTGCTGTGGCGCAGCAGTTGCAGTTGTTGGTGTAGTTCGCGCTCACCGGTGGCGGTAAGCCGCACTGGGTTGCTGTCGGCTATCATCTCACGCTCGGCAATAGCAACCAACCGCAAGCGCTGCTGTTCGAGTTGCTCGTCGTGGTGAATCATAAAGCCCGCCAGCACCTCCCAGTCGCTGGCGGTGGCGCTACCGGCCAGCGTCTGCTCCAACAGTGCAGCCAAATTTTGCTCAGTGAGCCGATAACTGGGCACACCAAGCCAGTAGAAACCGGCAAAGGCGATAGCGATCACCACTACCGTCAACGCCAATGTCACTAAAAAACTCACGGCGCCACCAACAGCTTGACTGCCACGGCCAGCGTGACCACCACTATAATTGGTTGTACCCAGTCCGCGCCGCGGCGCATTACCCAGTTGGAACCCAACCGCGCGCCAGCGATTTGAGCACCGCCCATTGCCAGCGCCAGCGGCCAATTTACTTGCCCGGCGGCAATAAACAGTAACGCCGAGCTGCCGTTGATGGTGAGGATCGCCAGCTTGGTCTCGGCGGTGGCGCGCACCAAGTTGCGCCCGGCTAAGGTGACCAGCAAAAATGGCAGTATCGAGCCGCTGGCAGGGCCAAAAAAACCACCGTAAAAGCCCACAGGCAAGCCCGCTAACCAGGCAAACTGGCCGCTGCTGAGCCGCGCCGCGCGACTCTCGCGCAGTGGCGGTTGATAGAAAAAATAAAGCGAAATAGCGATCAGCAGCAGTGGCAGCAGTGTCGCCAGCTGGCTAGTCTGCAGCCGCTGCACCGCACTGGTGCCGGCAATGCTGCCGAGCAGCGCTGCTAACAGTAGCCACTTGATCGAGCTCAGCTGGATATGGCCGCGGCGAAAAAAATTCCAGCTAGAAGAGAGCGTACCCAGGGCACTTTGCACTTTATTGGTGGCCAGCGCGGTGAGAGGCGGCAAGCCTGCCGACAACAGCAAAGGCAGGGTCAGCAAACCACCAGCACCGGCCATAGAGGAGATGAAACCGGCGATAAAGGCCACCGCCACCAGCAACGCCAGCAGCTCAGGTGACACTAAAACTGCTCCGGGTTTTTTCCGCTGTAACGGCTAAAGCACTGTTTAATACGGGCTATATCCGCTTCGCTATCGCCATTGGGGGTGAACCGCTCGCCAATCACCAGACAGCGGCTGGGGAAGTCGAAGCCGGCCAACACTATCTGGCAGTCGGCGGCTTGGCTGATGCGTAAAAACCCCGACTTCCACTTGTCGACTTTTTTGCGCGTCCCCTCTGGCGCCATAGCAAAGGCGATACTGCCCTCGCGCTCGGCCAGTGCCGCGACATCGGCAATTAAGCTGGCGGGGTTGTCGCGGTTGACGGGGATGCCGCCGAGCCAGCGCAGCAGCCGACGAGTCCCGCAAAAGAAAATGGTGTGTTTACCCAACCAGCGCACCTGACAGTCCATTTTTAAAATCGCCGCCATCCCCCAGACAAAATCCCAGTTCGAGGTGTGCGGCGCCGCACAGAGCATAATCCGCTTCAGGTCCGGCACTTCACCAACCACCCGCCAGCCGCCAAGACGCAGCACTGTCGCTCCAAACCACTTGGCGAGGCGGCCGCGGCCGGCGCGCAAATTGGCCGGGATGTCGGCTGGACTAATATCGCGGTAACTCTGCCAAGGCTGCATGGCCCACCTCACTCAATGTTCGCGTGTGGCGCTGAAGGTGATCTGCTCATGGCGCTCTTGTGCCAGTGCCAAGTTAACCCGAGTCGGCGCTAGGTAGGTGAGATGGCCACCGCCGTCGATGGCGAGGTTATCTTCGGCCTTGTCGCGGAATTTATCCAAGGTGCGCTGGTCTTTTGCGGTAGTCCAGCGCGCGGTGTAGACATTGACCGGCTCGTAGATAGCCTCTACCCCGTACTCTTCTTTTAACCGGTAGGCGACCACCTCAAACTGCAGTTGACCGACAGCGCCGACAATGATGTCGTTGTTGCGCAACGGGAAAAAAACCTGGGTGCTGCCCTCTTCTGAAAGCTGGCGAATACCGTTTTGCAGCGCCTTCATCTTCATCGGGTCGCGCAGCCGAATACGTTTAAACAGCTCTGGCGCAAAATGCGGTATGCCGGTAAATTTCAGCGCTTCGCCGTCGCTAAAGGTATCGCCAATCGCGATCGAACCGTGGTTGTGCAGGCCGATAATATCGCCGGCCACCGCCTGTTCAACCGAGATGCGCTCGCCGGCTTTAAAGCTGAACGCGTCACTGACGCGAACATCTTTGCCAATCCGTACCTGGCGCATCTTCATTCCTTTCTCGTAACGCCCAGAGCAGATGCGCATAAAGGCAATGCGGTCGCGATGTTTGGGGTCCATATTGGCTTGTATTTTAAACACAAAACCGCTGAACCCCGCCTCGCTGGCCACCACCTCGCGCAGCTCACTGGGGCGCGGTTGCGGCGCTGGCGCCCAGCGCACAAAGTCGTCGAGCATTTCGCGAACACCGAAGTTGCCCAGCGCGGTACCAAAAAATACCGGCGTCAACTTGCCGGCGGCAAATGCCGCCAGGTCAAACTTGTGGGTCGCTTCGCGGACTAGCTCTAGCTCGTCGAGAATATCGTCGGCGTAGTCGCCGAGTGCCATGCGCGCCTCAGCCGACTGCAGCCCTTTGATCTGGATATCATCCATCAGCGTGTGCCCTTTGCCCTGCACATAGACGTGGATAGTGTCGGTGTAGAAGTTGTAGACACCGCGAAAACCGCGCCCCATACCGATCGGCCAGTTGATCGGCGCCGCTTCAATGTTTAGCACACTCTCGATTTCATCGAGCAGCTCAATCGGCTCGCGAATATCACGGTCCATTTTATTGACGAAAGAGATAATCGGCGTATCGCGCAGCCGACAGACCTCCATCAGTTTGATGGTGCGCGCCTCGACCCCCTTGGCGCCATCGATAACCATCAGTGCTGAGTCGACAGCGGTGAGGGTGCGGTAGGTGTCTTCTGAGAAGTCTTCGTGACCGGGGGTATCGAGCAGGTTGACGACGCAGTCGCGATAGGGGAACTGCATCACCGATGAGGTCACCGAGATACCGCGTTCTTTCTCCATCGACATCCAGTCGGAGGTGGCGTGGCGGTCGCTCTTGCGCCCTTTCACGGTACCTGCGACCTGTATCAAATTGCCCAACAGCAGCAACTTTTCGGTGATAGTGGTCTTGCCGGCATCGGGGTGCGAGATGATAGCGAAAGTGCGTCTCTTATTAATTTCATTGAGAAAATTGCTATCACCCATACCGCTCATACCTTAGTTTGTACTTAAATTTGTAGTTGTCCGCTACCTTACCCTTTCAGGGCAAAAAACACGCCATCTTACCAATAAACAACGGCGCTATAAATTACCGCTGCAGAATACTTTCCAGCCCAATCAGTTGTTGCTGATATGCCTCTGGATTATCTTTTTTGAATTTCTCCAAGTTCAGACGCTGCCACTTCACCGATGCAAAGTCCTGATAGTCGTAAATAGACCCGTTTGGCTGCAAACGGTTCAAGCTCAATAAAAGGCTTGATCGTCACGCTCAGACTGGCTCTTACTGTTTCGATAAAAGGCATCAAACTGCGCTTGGGCTGTCTCACAAGGAGGCGCTTTGTTGGCCTCGTCCAGCAAACCTCGCACTACCATCTTCACTTCAATCTCGATGAGTACACCGCGCTCATCAAGCTCTAGCTTACCAACCTTATCTTTGTGTTGAACCCGTATCGATGGAGGCAGTGCTTCGATACCTTCTTTAATTCTTAACAAAGCTGCATGGGTGAAGATATCACCCCAGTTCGAGGGGGGGGGGGGTAAGCTTGGCTGGCAGTAATCGGTTAAAACAGTGAACTTGCGCAGGTGCACCGCTCAGCGGCGGAATAGCTCGATCAGCTCCAGTGCAGCGGCGGTGGCCGGCACTCTGCCGGCCACTACCTCGGCTTCGAGCGCCGGCAATGCCTGTTTAACCCGCGGGTCGTGGCGCAGGTCGTTGAGTAGAGTCTCGCCCATTTCGCTCCACATCCAGCTGCGCGCCTGTTCGGCACGTCGTTTCGCCAGCGCGTCGGCATCGGCCATTGCGGCGTAAAACGCTTGGATGGCCTCCCACACCGCATCGATCTGTTGGTTGTGTAGCGCCGAGCAGGCTAGCGCTTGCGGCCGCCACTGGGCGCTGCGGCTCTGCATAAAGTGCAGTGCCGAGCGGTAATCGGCCAGTGTCTGTTGGGCGGTGCCGAGCTGGCTACCATCGGCTTTGTTGACCAGCACCAGGTCGGCCAGCTCCATAATGCCGCGCTTGATGCCCTGCAGTTCATCGCCGCCACTGGGCAGCAGCAGCAACATAAACAGATCGGTCATATCGGCGACGGCAGTTTCCGACTGGCCGACACCGACGGTCTCGACCAGCACCACGTCAAAGCCCGCCGCCTCGCACAACAGCAGCGACTCGCGGGTGCGACGGGTGACGCCGCCGAGGGTCTTGCCGGCCGGCGAGGGGCGGATAAACGCCGCCGGGTTGAACGCCAGCGTCTGCATACGAGTTTTGTCACCGAGTATGGAGCCACCCGACAGCGCCGAGGTGGGGTCCACCGCCAGCACTGCGACGCGGTGGCCGGCATCGATCAGAAAAGTGCCAAAAGACTCAATAAAGGTCGACTTGCCGACCCCGGGTACGCCGGAAATACCAATTCGCGAGGCGCGCCCAGTATGCGGCATAACCGCCGCCAACAGCGCCAGGGCATCGCGGCGGTGATCTGGGTGGGTGGACTCTACCAGAGTGATACCCTTGGCCAAAGCGCGGCGGTTGCCGGCGATAATGTCATCGGCTAGTTGCTGCGGATTGGCGGCGGGCCGAGCCATGGTGGTCTATTCGAACTCGACAATAATCTGGTCGACGGTGAGGCTGTCGCCGGCCGCCGCTGCAACCTTGGCGACCACACCGGCATTGAGTGCGCGCAGGCTGTTCTCCATCTTCATCGCCTCGATGACTGCCAGCTCTTGCCCCTCTTCCACCTTGTCGCCAACCGCGACATTGAGTTTGACCAGCAGGCCGGGCATCGGCGACAGCAAGAATTTGGACAGATCCGGTGGCACCTTCTCCAGCATGTGCCGGCTCAACTCTGCTGCGCGCGGCGACAACACCAGCGCGTCGACGGTAGCGCCGCGGTAGAACAGCTGATAACCAGAACCCTTGCGCTCAACCTGCACCGTTAACTGACGGCCGTTGATGGTGGCGGTGAACAGCGGATCGCCGAGATACCAGTCGGAAACGATCTGGTAGCTGACCCCGTCTAACTGCACCGAGAAACCGGCATCGGTCAACTCGACCTCGACACTGTGCTGCTCGCCGTTGGCGGCGACCACCCAGTGGTTGGGTACCACGCACTCGTGGCCGCCGAGCTGGCCGGAGAGCATGCCGGAGCGCTCGCGATAAAATTGGTGCACCGCAGCGGCAACCAGCGTGAACACCTCGGGCTCATCTTGCGGTACCAGGTCGGCACTGAAGCCGTCGGGGTACTCGTCGGCAATAAAGTTGGTGGTCAGCTCGCCGGCGATGAAGCGCGGGTGGACCATCAGCGCGTTGAGGAAGCTGATGTTGTGGCTGACACCGCGAATGTAATAGCCGTCCAAGGCGCCGACCATGCGCTGGCAGGCCTCGGCGCGATCGCTGCCGTAAGTGATCAGCTTGGCGATCATCGGGTCGTAGAACATAGAGACTTCGCCGCCCTCGTAGACGCCGGTGTCGACCCGCACCCCTTCGCCGCTGGGTGGCTGGTAACCGACTAGGCGGCCGGTGGATGGCAAAAAGTTGCGGAACGGGTCTTCTGCGTAGACGCGGGTCTCGATCGCCCAGCCGTTGAGGGTGATGTCGGCTTGGCTGAGCGGTAGCGGCTCGCCGGCAGCGACGCGGATCATCAGCTCGACCAGATCTTGGCCAGTGACCAGTTCGGTTACTGGGTGCTCAACCTGCAGGCGGGTGTTCATCTCCAGAAAGTAGAAGTTCATATCGGCGTCGGCAATAAACTCGACGGTGCCGGCCGATTGGTAATCTACCGCCCGCGCCAGCGCGCAGGACTGCTCACCCATCTTGCGCCGCACCTCCTCGGTCAGGAACGGCGACGGCGCCTCTTCAATCACCTTCTGGTGGCGGCGCTGGATTGAGCACTCGCGCTCACCGAGGTAGATGACATTGCCGTGGCCATCGGCCATCACTTGGATCTCAATATGGCGCGGCTGTTGAATATATTTTTCAATAAAGACGCGGTCGTCGCCAAAACTGGAGCGCGCTTCGTTGGTGGCGCGCTCAAATCCGTCGATACACTCTTCGCGGTTATAGGCTACCCGCATCCCTTTGCCGCCGCCGCCAGCCGACGCTTTGAGCATCACCGGGTAACCGATGCTCTCGGCAATCTCGGCCGCTTGCTGTGCGTCTTTGACTACGTCGGTGTAACCAGGGATGGTGTTAACGCCGGCTTTTTCGGCGATCAGTTTCGAGGTGATTTTATCGCCCATCGACTCGATGGCTTTTTTGCCGGGGCCGATAAAAATAATACCGGCCTCGTCGAGCGCATCGCGAAAACGGCTGTTCTCAGACAAAAAACCGTAGCCGGGGTGAACCGCATCGGCACCGGTCTGTTTACAGGCGGCGATAATTTTTTCAATCACCAAGTAACTTTCCGCCGACGCCGACGGGCCGATGTGGACCGCCTCGTCAGCCTGCTGCACATGCAGCGCTTCGCGGTCGGCGTCGGAGTAGACCGCCACCGTGGCGATTCCCATCTTCTTGGCGGTGGCAAACACCCGGCAAGCGATCTCGCCGCGGTTGGCTACTAGAATTTTTTTAATCATAACGGTGCCTATCTCTTTGCAGTGGTGGTCGCAGCTTAGGTCGCAGCGATCTTACAGCGGAATATTGCCGTGCTTCTTCCACGGGTTAGTGAGTTCCTTGTCGCGCAGCATGGCCAGCGAGCGGGCGATGCGTTTACGGGTGTTGTGCGGCATGATGACGTCGTCGATGTAACCGCGCTTGCCGGCGATGAAGGGGTTGGCAAACTTCTGGCGGTACTCCTCGGTGCGCGCGGCTATTTTTTCGGCATCGCCAATATCTTTGCGGAAGATAATCTCCACCGCGCCCTTGGGACCCATCACCGCGATCTCCGCTTTCGGCCACGCAAAATTGACATCGCCGCGCAGGTGTTTAGAGGCCATCACATCGTAGGCGCCGCCGTAGGCTTTGCGGGTGATGACCGTCACCTTCGGCACGGTGCACTCTGCGTAGGCGTAGAGCAGCTTGGCGCCGTGCTTGATGATGCCACCGTGCTCTTGGCTAGTGCCGGGCATAAAGCCGGGCACGTCGACAAAGGTCAACACCGGAATATTGAAGGCATCGCAGAAGCGGATGAAACGCGCCGCTTTTTTCGAGGCGTCGATATCCAGACAACCGGCCAGCACCAGCGGCTGATTGGCGACTACGCCGACCGTAGAACCCTCAATGCGGATAAAACCGGTGACAATATTGCGCGCATAGCTGGGCTGCAGCTCAAAAAACTCCTGCTCATCGGCCACTTTTAAAATGACCTCTTTGATGTCGTAGGGTTTGTTCGGGTCGTCGGGGACGATGGTGTCGAGCGACATCTCAGCGCGGTCGGCGGGATCCTCGCTCGGCCACACCGGCGGTTTCTGTTTATTGTTAGCCGGCAGATAGTTGATAAAGCGCCGCAACTTCAGCAGCGCATCGATATCGTTGTCGAATGCCAAATCGGCCACACCCGACTTGCTGGAGTGGGTCGAGGCGCCGCCGAGCTCTTCGGCGGTGACCGATTCATGGGTGACAGTTTTCACCACATCGGGGCCGGTGACGAACATATAAGAGCTGTCCTGCACCATAAATATGAAGTCGGTAATGGCCGGCGAGTAGACGGCGCCACCGGCACATGGGCCCATGATCATTGAGATCTGCGGAATTACCCCAGAGGCCATCACATTGCGCTGGAACACCTCGGCATAACCACCCAGTGACGCCACCCCCTCTTGAATGCGCGCACCGCCTGAGTCGTTGAGGCCAATCACCGGCGCCCCCACCTTCATCGCCTGGTCCATCAACTTGCAGATTTTCTCGGCGTGGGCCTCCGACAGTGAACCGCCGTAGACGGTAAAGTCCTGGCTGAAGACAAACACCAAGCGGCCATTGACGGTGCCGTAGCCGATCACCACGCCGTCGCCGGGAATGTGCTCTTGGTCCATGTCAAAATCGGCACAGCGGTGCTCGACAAACATGTCCCACTCTTCAAAACTGCCCTCATCGAGCAGCAGATCGACGCGCTCGCGGGCGGTCAGCTTACCTTTGGCGTGCTGTGCCGCTATACGCTTTTCGCCGCCACCGAGTTTGGCGCGCTGGCGGCGGTCTTCGAGTTCTTTGAGTATAGTCTGCATAAAATTCTCGTCGTCTGAGTTGAATAGATTAACTGGCGTTGGCGGCGTCGATCAGCGCCAACACCTCGTCGGCTGCCAGCGGAATATTGGTACCGGGGCCAAAAATGGCGGCGACGCCAGCCTCGCGCAGCGCCGGGTAATCTTTGGGTGGAATCACGCCGCCGCAGATCACCAAGATCTCCTCGGCGCCCTCGGCTTTAAGTGCCGCGATCAACTGCGGCACCAAGGTTTTATGGCCAGCCGCTTGCGAGCTGACGCCCACCACGTGGACATCGTTTTCAATCGCTTGGCGCGCCGCCTCGGCCGGGGTCTGGAACATCGGCCCGACATCGACATCGAAACCGATATCGGCAAACGCGGTGGCAATTACCTTGGCGCCGCGGTCGTGGCCGTCTTGGCCCATTTTGACCACCAGCATGCGCGGGCGACGCCCGTGCTGGCTGGCAAAGCTCTCCACCCGCTGCTGTATCGCCATAAACTCCTCGTCACCCTCATAGGCGGCGCCGTAGACCCCGCTGATTGAACGCTGTTCCGCCTTGTGGCGGCCCCAGTGCTGCTCCAGCGCGTCGGAGATCTCGCCGACCGTGGCCCGCGCCCGCGCCGCCTCGACCGCCAACGCCAGCAGGTTGCCCTCGCCGCTCTGCGCCGCTGCGCCAAGCTCGGCCAATGCCGCTGCGACCGCGTCACTGTCGCGCTCGGCGCGCAGCTTGGCGAGCCGCTCTACCTGGCCGGCGCGCACTGCGCTGTTGTCAATATCCAACACCTCGACCTCGGGCTCTTCGGCGAGCTGGTATTTGTTGACACCAACGATCACCTCTTCGCCGCGGTCGATGCGCGCTTGGCGCTGCGCAGCAGCCTCTTCAATGCGCAGCTTGGGCATGCCCGACTCGACCGCTTTGGTCATACCGCCGAGCTCTTCCACCTCGTCGATCAACTTGCGCGCCGCCACTACCAACTCGTTGGTGAGCGACTCGACGTAGTAGGAGCCGGCCATCGGGTCGACCACGTTGGTGATGCCACTCTCCTCTTGAATCACCAGCTGGGTGTTGCGGGCGATGCGCGCGGAAAAATCGGTCGGCAGCGCCAGCGCCTCGTCGAGCGCGTTGGTGTGCAGCGACTGGGTGCCGCCCAGCACTGCCGACATCGCTTCGATGGTGGTGCGTATCACATTGTTATAGGGGTCTTTGCTGGTGAGGCTGACCCCGGAGGTCTGGCAGTGGGTGCGCAGCATCAGCGACTTTTCGCTCTGCGGGGCAAACTTCTCAGCCATCAGCTCGGCCCAGAGAATCCGCGCCGCGCGCAGCTTGGCGATCTCCATGAAGAAATTCATGCCGATGGCGAAGAAAAACGACAGCCGCGGAGCAAAACTATCGACCTCTAGGCCGCTGGCGATGGCGGTGCGCACATACTCAATACCGTCGGCAATGGTGAATGCCAGCTCCTGCACGTTGGTGGCGCCGGCCTCTTGCATGTGGTAACCGGAAATAGAGATGGAGTTAAACTTGGGCATAAAGTTGGCGGTGTAGCCGATGATGTCGGCGACGATGCGCATCGATGGCTCGGGCGGGTAAATATAGGTGTTGCGCACCATAAACTCTTTGAGAATATCGTTTTGCAAAGTGCCGGCGAGCTGCTCGGGGGCGACCCCCTGCTCCTGCGCGGCAACGATGTAGTTGGCCATAATCGGCAGCACTGCGCCGTTCATCGTCATCGACACCGAGACTTGATCGAGCGGGATACCGTCGAACAGCACTTTCATATCTTCGACCGAGTCAATCGCCACACCGGCCTTGCCGACGTCGCCCTCGACTCGCGGGTGGTCGGAGTCGTAGCCGCGGTGGGTAGGCAGATCAAACGCCACCGACAACCCCTGCTGACCGGCGGCGAGGTTGCGCCGGTAGAAGGCGTTAGACGCCTCGGCGGTCGAGAAACCGGCATACTGGCGCACTGTCCACGGCCGGCCGGCGTACATAGTCGCCTTGGGGCCACGCATGAATGGCGCCGTGCCCGGCAGGTTATTCTGGTGGGGCAGATCGGCAGTGTCGGCAGCGGTGTAGAGCGGTTTCACCGCAATCCCCTCGGGGGTCTGCCAGGTCAAGTTATCGAGCGCTTTACCGCGCAACTCTTTCTCTGCCAGGGTTTGCCAGCGCTGCAACTCTGACGGCTGTGGTTTACTCATGCTCTCTCTCCGCGATGATGGCAGCGCACCTATTCACAGCGCTGCGGTAATGCAGCACTATGGGCCAGCTGCGCCGCCAGCGCTAGGGCTAAATTGATCAGAATAAATCACATTTATTGACAGATTGATGGCGAAATAACCCAGTTAAATGGTTAAATAGCCGCAAGAAATCACAAATACTATTGCCTGCTCAGCAGTGCATTAATCGCCGGGAGCTGCTGTGGCCACTATTTCGCACCACCATGTCACCGCCTCACTAGAGGGTGTGCGCCAGCGCGGCGGCTCGCAGCAGCTGTTGCTGGAGCGCGCCGGCATCAACCCGGCGCTGGTGCAGCGCGGCGGCCGGGTGCACACCGACCAAGTGGCGCGGCTGTTCAAGTCGGTGCAAGAGCAGCTCGACGACGAGTTTATGGGCTTCACCGCGCAACCCTGTCGGGTCGGGCTATTTGCCACTATGTGCGAACTGGTGGCGGGGCTGCGCAGTTTGGGGGAGCTGTTGGAGCGCGCCTGTGATTTTTACAACCTGGTCAACCCGAGCATCGCCATGCAGCTCGAGCGGCGCGGCCAGCAAGCGGCGCTGGCGTTTACCATGGCTGAACCGGAGCGCGATCCCGACCACTTTATGCGCGAGTTTTGGCTGGTGATCTGGCACCGCTTTCCGAGCTGGATGATCGGCGCACCGATCCCGCTGCTGGAGACCCATTTCGCTTTTGCCGCCCCCGCCCACCGCGACGAGTTGGCGATTATGTTCCCCGGTAAATTGCGCTTTAACCGCTCTGCCAACCGGCTGTTGTTTGACGCCGAGCAGCTGCAGCGGCCGCTGCTGCGCAGCCAGCAAGAGCTCAACGACTACCTGCGCCACGCCCCCGCCGATGTGATGACTATTCCCGGCCGCGAGACCACCGTAGAGCGGCGGTTAGAGCGGTTGATCCACAGTGAACACCGCAGCAGCGGCCGGCTGCCGGGGCTGCAACAGGTGGCGGCGGCTTTTGGTATGAGCGCACAGACGCTACACCGGCGGTTGCGCGAGGAGGGCAGCAGCTATCAGAAGGTGAAAGATAATTACCGCCGCGAGTACGCGCTGGCCCAGCTGCACAAGCACAACTTGTCAGTAGAACAGCTCTCGCAGCAGCTCGGCTTTGCCGAACCGCGCTCGTTTACCCGCGCCTTTAAAGGCTGGACCGGGCTGTCGCCGCGCCGCTACCTGCGCGCCCGCAGCGGCGCTGCGGCCACTGTCAGCGGTCGCCGCCAAACAGATCGCGGGTAAACACCTTGTCGGCGACGTCGTCGAGCTCGGCGGTGTGGCGGTTGGTGACAATCAGGTCGCAGCGCTGTTTGAACTCTGCCAGCTGCGCGATCACCTCGGAGTTGAAAAAGTGCGACTCTTTGATGGTCGGCTCGTAAACCAACACCTCTACCCCTTTGGCCTTGATCCGCTTCATCACCCCCTGCATCGCCGAGGCGCGGTAGTTATCCGAGCCGGCCTTCATCACCAGCCGGTAGATGCCCACCGTTTGTGGCTGCCGCGCCATAATCGAATCGGCGATAAAGTCTTTGCGGGTGGAGTTGGCATCGACGATCGCTTTGATCATGTTGCTCGGCACATCGGCGTAGTTGGCCAGTAGCTGCTTGGTATCTTTCGGCAAGCAGTAGCCGCCGTAACCGAATGAGGGGTTGTTGTAGTGGCTGCCGATGCGCGGGTCGAGACCGACCCCTTGGATAATCTGACGGCTGTCGAGCTGGTGGACTTGCGCATAGCTGTCGAGTTCGTTGAAAAAAGCTACCCGCATCGCCAGATAGGTATTGGCAAACAGCTTGATCGCCTCCGCTTCGGTGGAGTCGGTCAGCAGTACCTCAGGCTGGTTGAGCGCCGCCTCGCGCAGCAGCTCGGCAAACCCCTGCGCCGCGCTGTCTTGGCCGCCGACAATAATCCGCGACGGGTGCAAGTTGTCATAGAGGGCGGTGCCTTCGCGCAGAAACTCCGGCGAAAAAATAACCTGTTCACTGCCAATCTGGCGGCGCAAGCCGACGGTAAAACCGACTGGAATAGTCGATTTAATTACCACGGTAGTCGCCGGATTGTGCTGCAGCGCCTGGCTAGCCACCATCTCGACAGTGCGGGTGTTAAAAAAGTTAGTGGCGGGATCGTAGTCGGTCGGGGTCGCTACTACCACATAGTCTGCGCCGGCATAGGCGGCCGCGGCATCGGTGGTAGCGGTCAAATCGAGCGGCACATTGGCCAGATAATCTGCCAATTCGGCGTCTTCTATCGGCGCCTGGCCGCGGTTGATCAGCGCCACTCGCTCGGCGTCGATATCCACAATCACTACCTGGTGGCGCTGCGCCAGCAACACCGCATTGGACATACCAACATAGCCGCTGCCCACCACTGTAATTTTCATCGCGCTCTCCCTTTCATGCTCACCACACTGTTACCCACAAAAAGGCCCGCCTAAGCGGGCCTATTGATACACCATTCACCGGCAGAATTATTGTGAATTTTCTACCATGTAGTCGGTGGTCGCTTTGATATCGTCATCCGAGCAGCTCATGCAGGTGCCTTTGGCCGGCATCATGCCAATGCCATTGATCGCGTTGGCGTAGATGGTTTCGAGCCCTTTGGCATCGACGCGCGCAGCCCATGCTGCGGCATCACCAAATTTGGGCGCACCCATAGCGCCACTGCTGTGGCAGGCGACACAGTTGCTGTTGTAGATCTCTTCGCCAGAGCGAGCCACGCCACCGGCGGCGGCAGGCGGCGCAGTCATGGCGTCGCCTTCCATCGCCACTTGGCCGTGCGGAGCAATGCGCTCAGCCACCGCGGCGATGCGTTTTTCTGTCAGTTCGGCCGGGCCATTATTGGGGTTACAGGCCACTAGCAGCAGGGCGGCAGCAGCAAGCAGGGCAGTACGGCTAAGGTTGAACATGGTATTCTCCACGAGTTTAAACAATTTGATGGCCGGCATTATACGACAAACCGAGGGCTTTGCCAGAGGCTGGCGGCACTCAACCGAGCGCGCGAATACCCACTGCGCTGCGCAATTTTGCCAGCAGCGGCGCCGCCTCGGCACGCGCCCGCTCAGCACCCTGCTGCAGCACCGCCTCGATCTGTTCGGGGTGGGCGATCAGCTCTTGGTAGCGCGCGCGCGGCTCCTCGAGCTGGCTGTTGACCAGCTCAAATAGCTGCTGCTTGGCTTCACCCCAGGCGATGCCGTCGGCAAACGCCGTGCGCATCTGCGCGCACTGCTGGGCAGTGGCGAAGGCCTGCCAGATCTGGAACAGCGCCGAGTCGTCAGGATCTTTCGGCTGGCCGGGCTCGAGCAGGTTAGTTTTGATTTTGTTGATCTTTTTGCGCAGCTTTTTCTCATCGTCAAAGAGCGGGATGGTGTTGCCATAGCTCTTGCTCATTTTGCGGCCATCGAGCCCCTGTAGTACCGCCACTTGGTCGTCGACCACCGCCTCTGGCAGGGTGAAATAGTCGCCGTAGTGGTGGTTAAAGCGCTGGGCGATGTCGCGCGCCATCTCGACGTGCTGAATTTGATCGCGGCCGACCGGCACCCTGTGGGCATTGAAGATGAGGATATCGGCGGCCATCAAAATCGGGTAACTGAACAGCCCCATGGTGACGCCAAAATCGGCGTCGGCACCGTTGTCGGCATTCTCTTGGACCGCCGCCTTGTAGGCGTGACTGCGGTTCATCAGCCCCTTGGCGGCCATACAGGTGAGATACCAGGTCAACTCGGGGATCTGCGGCACATCCGACTGGCGGTAGAACAGTGCGCGCTCGGTATCGAGCCCAAACGCCAGCCAGGTAGCCGCCACCTCCAGTGTCGATTGGTGCACCATGGCCGGATCGTGGCATTTGATCAGCGCATGGTAGTCGGCCAAAAAGTAGTAGCTCTGCTGCGACGGGTCGCGGCTGGCGGCGATCGCCGGGCGGATCGCACCGACATAGTTGCCCAGATGCGGGGTGCCGGAGGTGGTAATACCCGTTAATACGCGGGTCGTTGTCGATGAAGTCATAGCGGGAGTCCGAGCGGTCGGTGAGCGGGTCAGTCGGCGATAACGCAGAGCGGCGCCACACTGTTGATGAAGGCGGTGAGCAGAGTGACGAGGCGCAGCGGATCGCTGGCGCCGGTCAGCTCGCGGGCCGAGTGCATGGCCAGCTGCGGGATGCCGATGTCGAGGGTGTTGACACCAAGCTTAGCGGCGCTGATTGGGCCGATGGTGCTGCCGCAGCCCATATCGTTGCGGGCGACAAAACTCTGCAGCGGAACCCCACAGCGGCCGGCCAGCTGTTTTACCAGCGCGGCACCCAGCGCGTTGCTGGCATAGCGCTGTTTAACGTTGGTCTTGATCACCGGACCGCCGTTGAGCTGCGGCAGGTGTGCGGCGTCGTGCACGGCGGGAAAGTTTGGGTGCAGCGCGTGGGCGTTGTCACACGACAGCAGCAGCGACGTGGCCAGCGCGCTGTCGAGCTGGTCGCCACAGATACGCCCCAGCACCGCCTGCAAGAACGGCCCGTCGGCGCCGACTGCCGAAACACTGCCGACCTCTTCATGGTCGTTGCAGACCAGTACCGCAGTGTGACTGGCGTCGCTGGCCAACAAGCTTTGCAGGCCGACAAAACAGCTGAGCAAATTGTCCAGCCGCGCACTGCTAATAAACTGACTATCGGCGCCGCTGAGAGTCGCGCCGGCGCAGTCGTAGAGTGACAACTCGTAATCGACTAACTGCTCGTCCGCCGCCATAAACTGCTCGGCGATAATGGCCTGCAAACTGCTGTCGCCACCCTGCAACAAAATCGGTTTGATATCGTTTTGCGGGTTGATGGTGCGATCGCTATTGGCCTCGCGATCGAGATGAATGGCCAAGCTGGGTATGACCGCCATCGGCCGCTTAAAGTCGATCAGCCGCGAGCGCAACTGACCGTCAGCGCTCACCACGATGCGTCCAGCAATACTCAGGTCGCGATCAAACCACGGGTTGAGCAGTGCGCCGCCGTAGACCTCGACACTGAGCTGGTGGTAGCCGTGAGCGTACAGGTCGGCGTGCGGCTTGATCATCAGACAGGGGCTATCGGTGTGGGCGCCGATCAGTCGCAGGCCGCCCTCGGGCAGTGCGGCAGTGCCGCGCACGAAGGCGATCAGCGAGCTGCCGTTGCGGGTGGTGAAGTAGCGCCCGGCCGGCTGCAGCTGCCACGGCTGCGACTCGTCAAGGCGAACAAAACCGGCCTGCTGCAACCGCTGCTGCATGCTCTGCACGGCGTGAAAGGGGGTTGGCGAGGCGTCTAAAAACGCCATTAACTCACTGTTGAATTGACCGCTGTCGGTCATGCTCTGCTCCTTGTTGGCACCGCTGCTGCGGCGCCGTTGGTGTTGTCTTTAGTCGCCGCTCTGGGCGGTTTGCAACCGCCGCAGCAGACTCGAGGTATCCCAGCGACCACCGCCCTGCTGCTGCAGCTCGCGGTAGTAATCTGCCACCTGTGACGCCACCGGCAGCGCACTGCCGTTGGCGGCGGCCTCGGCGGCGGCGATGGTGAGGTCTTTGACCATCCAGTCGACGGCAAAACCGTGGTCGTAGTGGTCGGCCAGCATGGTCGCAGCGCGATTGTCCAGCTGCCAAGACTGCGCCGCACCGCGGCTGATCACCTCGACCACCTGCTGCACATCGAGCCCGGCGCGCTGAGCAAAATTGAGCCCCTCGGCGAGACCCTGCAGCAGCCCGGCAATACAGATCTGATTGACCATTTTACACCGTTGGCCGCTGCCGGTGGCGCCCAGATGGGTCACCGCCCGGGCGTAGCAGTCGAGTGCCGGCCTAACTGCTGCCAGCGCGCTGGCGCTGCCACCACACATCACTGTCAGCTGGCCGCTCTCGGCGCCTTGTTGACCGCCGGAGATCGGCGCGTCGATAAACTCCGCACCGCGCTGCTGGCAGGCCTCTGCCAGCTGTTGCGAAACCGCCACCGAGACGGTGCTGTGGTCGACCAGTAGCGCGCCGGCAGCCATACCTGCCAGCGCACCGCGCTCGCCGAGCACCACCGCGCGCAGGTCATCGTCATTGCCGACACAGGTAAACACCCAGCGCGCACCCTCGGCCGCCTGCTGGGGCGAGCCACAGACGGTGCCTGTGTACTGCTCTGCCCAGCGCTCCGCTTTGCTACTGGTGCGGTTGTAGACCTGCACCCGGTAGCCAGCTCTGGCCAAGTGGCCGGCCATCGGGAAACCCATCACCCCGAGGCCGATAAACGCCACCGTGGGTTGGCTCTGTTGTGCTCTATTCATCTCTGCTCTGTCCTGCGCCAAAGCGCTCTTCAACTGGCCATCAGCCAGACTAACACCGCCCCCAAAAGCAGCCGGTAAACCACAAATGGCCACAGCCCGAGGCGTTCGATCCAGCGCATAAACAGCGCAATACAGGCCAGCGCCGCCAGTGCCGAAATAGCCGCAGCCGTGAATAACAACAGCCAGTCGGTAGCGCCCTGTTGCCAGAGCCCAGCCGCCAAGTAGAGGCCGCTGAGGGCAATAATCGGGATACCCAGCAGAAACGAAAACTCCGCGGCGGTCTCGCGGCGGTAGCCCAACAACAGCGCCGCGGTGATGGTGATACCGGAGCGCGAGGTGCCGGGTATTAACGCCAGCGCCTGGGCCAGCCCGATCAGCAGCGCCGCGCGCCAGCTGATCGCCACCAGCTGACGGGCGCCAAAGCGGTCAGCGGCGCCTAGCAGCAGTCCAAAAATAATGGTGGTGGTGGCGATCACCGCGTCGCTGCGCAGGTGCGCGGCAATGACATCGCTGCCCAACCACCCCAGCAGCGCCGCCGGCAGCGTTGCCAGCGCCAGCATCCAGACCTGATCGCCATCAGCGTTGCGCTCGCCAGTCACCAGTTGTTGCCGCCAACCACGCGCCAGCGCCAACAACCGCAAACGAAAATAGAAGACAACCGCCGCCAGCGAACCCAGATGCACGGCGACATCAAACGCCAACCCCTGGTCGGGCCAGCCGAGCAACTGGCTGGGCAAAATCAGGTGCGCCGAACTGGAGATGGGCAAGAACTCTGTCAACCCTTGCAGCAGCGCCAGCACCCACACTTGTAGCCAGTCAATACTCATCGCGGGCTCGGCGCGACAATCGGCTGGTGCTGCTGCCACGCCTCGGTGCCACGCAGATAGAGTAACTCGACCTGTTCGCGCCGCGGCCAGTCGCCGGCTTGATAGCCGTGTGCGGCGACATTGAGCATGGCATCGGCGCGCGGCTGCAGCGGCTGACAGCGCTGCGCTGAACCGTGCAACGCGGTGATACCGTCCAGCTCGCCAACCACCGTGAGCACTTCATGTTGCGCGCACTGCGCCAGCAACTCGGCCTCATCGACCAGCGCCGCCGGCGCCAGCCATTGGGCGCGCTGGCCGCTGCCTAGCAGAGCAAAGCAAGCGGTGTTGTACTGGCCCATGCGCGCATCGGTGACCGCTAACAGCGGCTGCCCGGGCGGCAACGACAACTGCTGCTGGGCAGTGAGCGCCAGCACCTCCAACGAGTTGACCGGCAACAGCGGTAGCTCCAACCCCACGGCTATACCCTGCGCCACCGCCAAACCAATACGCAGCCCAGTGAAAGAGCCGGGGCCGTTGCTAATTGCCACCGCAGAGAGCTGCGTTGGGCTTAACGCGGCCTCTGCCAACAGCTGCTCGATCATCGCTAACAGCGCAGTGCTGTGGGTGCGCGGTTGCTCACTGTGCAGCCACAGGTCGCGGTGACCGCTGCCGTCGCTGTAACGCAGTGCAACCGAACAGGCGCTGGTCGAGGTTTCAATGGCAAGTAATATGGGCATCGGCAGCCTGTTGTTGGTGTTGGACGGGGCAATAAAAAAACCCCGCCAAACCGGAGTTGAGCGGGGATTTTAAACGGCTTTGCGGCGCTGCTCCAGCCTGTTGGGCTGAGCATCGCCGCGGGTGGCAATCAGGCCAGTGCGGCAACAATGCGCTGCTGCACCTCGGGCAGTGCACCAGAGCCATTGACGGTGGCGAATTTCACCGTGCTGTCGCTGTTGGCCAGTGCGGTATAAAAGGCGATCAGCGGCTTGGTTTGGTCGTGATAGATCTGCAGGCGGTTGCGCACTGTCTCTTCGCTGTCGTCGGGGCGCTGGATCAGCGCTTCGCCGGTCTCATCATCGCGACCTGCGACTGCCGGTGGGTTGTGGCTGATGTGGTAGACACGGCCAGAGGCTTCATGGACGCGACGACCGCTGAGTCGGGAGATAATCTCCTGGTCCTCGACGGCAATTTCAACAACAGCATCGATCGCCACATCGGCATCGCGCATCGCCTCGGCTTGGACGATAGTGCGCGGAAAGCCATCGAACAAGAAGCCGTTGGCACAATCGGCTGCGCCAATGCGCTCTTTGACCAGAGCGATGATAATGTCGTCGGAGACCAGGCCACCGCTGGCCATAATATCTTTAACCTTTAAGCCCAACTCGGTACCGGCTTTGACTGCCGCGCGCAACATGTCGCCAGTGGAGATCTGCGGTATACCGTAGTGTTCGGTAATGAACTGAGCTTGAGTCCCTTTGCCGGCTCCCGGCGGCCCCAACAGTATAATTCGCATAATAATCTCCTCGCCTCAACGGCATAGTAAACGGCTAATAGTTAGAATTTTTACGCACAAAACGACTCAGATAGACCCAATAAACTGGGTGAAAGCCCCCGACCTTGGGGGTGCTGAACGCGAGCGGGCGGCAAAGATACACCGAACTGCGCGAGCGGCACAACCCTACTAACCGCTAGTGCCCCGCCCCGCCAACTTCACTCAGACGCTTTGACTTGCTCCCAGAGCGCTTGCCATGCATCAATTGAGCGCGGCGCCAGCGGCGCCTCTGTCGCGGCGACCATGGCGGTGAAACGCAGGCGAAATTTGTCGTTGGCGCTGCGCAGCGCCTGCTCAGCATCGACTTGCAGATGACGCCCGAGGTTAACCACCGCCAGCAGCAGGTCACCGTACTCCTCAGCCACGCGCGGCTGGTCGCCGGCGGCGACCTCGTCGCGCAACTCAGCCAGCTCCTCGGCAATTTTAGCCATCGGCCCGGCCTCATCCGGCCAGTCAAAGCCGAGATGAGCCGCCTCGGCGGTGAGCTTTTGCGCCGCCGCCAGTGCCGGCAGTCCAGCCGGCAGCTCACCCCACAGCGCTGGCGAACGGCGCGGTGCGCCGTACTGGGCGCGTTCTGCAGCCTTGATCTGCCGCCACTGTTGACTCAACTGCGCGGCGGTTGGTGGCGGCCCTTGGCGGCGGCGGCCGTAGAGCTGGCCATCGACAAAAACGTGCGGGTGGCGGCGCAGCAGTTTTTCAGTAATGCTCTGCACCACGTCGGCAAACTCAAATAGCCCCTGTTCGCGCCCGAGCTGGGCGTAGAAGACAATCTGAAACAGCAGATCGCCAAGTTCGGCAGGCAGCTCGCTGTAGCGCTCAGCCTCGATCAGTTCCACCACCTCGTAGAGCTCTTCAATAGTGCTCGGCACGATCGAGGCAAAGTCCTGGTCGATATCCCATGGACAGCCGCTGTCGGCATCGCGCAGCCGCGCCATCAGGTAGAGCAGATCGTCAAGTTGGTAATCGGTTTGTTCGCTCATGGTCTCTGTGCAATTACTCAATCGGTTACTTTGCCACTGCGGCAACACCATCGATGTCGTTCAGTGCCGCGGTGATCTCATCGACCAGCGCGGCGTCGGCGACCTCGTCCAGCTCAAGTTGCAGCTGTAATTGTCGCTGGCTGTGGTCGCCGTGACCGGTCTGTAAGTCGAGGATATTGACCGCCAAACGGTCCAGCAGCGCCGAGATATCCAATAGCAGCCCCTTGCGGTCGATAACGCTGAGCTGCAGCCGTACTCCCACCACGGTGCTCTGCTCTGGCTGCCACGCCACCGACAACACCCGCTGCGGCTCAACGCGACAGAGCTGTTGATAATTGGCGCAGTCGGCGCGGTGGATAGAGACGCCGCGCCCCTGTGTGATAAAACCGCCGATGGCGCTACCGGGCAGCGGCTCACAACAGCCGGCAAAGCGGTGCATGAGACCGTCGAGGCCAACTAGTGGCGCCGCGGCAGTCGCCACCGGGCGCGGGCGCTTGGCCGGCGCGGGTAGCGCTTGGCGGCGTGCTGCCGGCAAAAGCTGCGCTGCTTGCAGCTCGCCACTGCCCAGTGCCAGCCACAGACCTCGGCGGTCTTGCTTATTGTAGCGGCTGGCGAGTTGATCGAGATCCACTGGCGGCCGGCCAGCTGACTGCCAAGCCTGCTCCCAGAGCTGCTGCCCTCTTTCCAGCTGCTCGCTGTGGCGCTGGCGGCGGAACCACTGGCTAATTTTTTCGCGGGCGCGGCTGCTGGCCAGATAACCCATGGTTGAGCGCAACCAGTCGCGAGAGGGGGCGCGCTCTCTGCCGGTGATAATCTCGACGCGGTCGGCGGTATTGAGCTCGGTGGTCAGTGCCACTAAGCGACCGTTGACCTTGGCGCCGCGACAGCGGTGGCCGACGTCGGTGTGAATGTGGTAGGCAAAGTCGAGCGGCGTGGCCCCGCGCGGCAGGTCGACAACATGGCCGTCGGGGGTAAAAACATAGATGCGCTGAGCGTTGATGCCGGCGACACTCTGACCGGCAACCTGACTCTCGAGCTGCTGTTGCCAGCTCAGCACCTGCCGCAGCCATTCAATCTTGCTCTCGTAGTCGCGCGCCGCCGGATCGCCATCGCCACTCTTGTAGCGCCAGTGAGCGCAGACCCCCAACTCGGACTCGCGGTGCATATCGAAGGTGCGAATTTGAATCTCCACCACTTTGTTGTCCGGCCCCACCACGGCGGTGTGCAGCGAGCGGTAACCGTTCTCTTTGGGGTGAGCGATGTAATCGTCAAACTCTTTGGGAATACCGCGCCAGTTGGCGTGCACCCAACTCAGCAGCGTGTAGCAGTCGACCACCGTCGGCACCAACACCCGCACCGCGCGGATATCGTACACTTGCGAAAAACCGACCTCTTTGCGCTGCATTTTGCGCCAAATTGAATAGATATGTTTGGCGCGGCCGCTGATCTCGCCGGAGATGTTGGCCTCGCGCAACTGCTCACGCAAAGTCGCCACCACTTCGTCAATGTAACCTTGGCGCTGCGAGCGCTTTTCGGCCAGCAGCTTGGCAATGGCTTGGTAATCCTCCGGCTCTAGGTAACGAAAGGCGAGATCCTCCAGCTCCCATTTGAGATGGCCGATGCCGAGGCGGTCGGCGAGCGGCGCATAGATATCAAAAATTTCGCGCGCCACCCGCAGCTGTTTGTCGGGCTCGGCGCTCTTGAGTGCCCGCACCGCGCAGGCGCGCTCGGCCAGTTTCACTAACGGCACGCGGACATCATCGATGAGCGCCACCAACATCTGGCGAATTTTGCCCGCTTGCCGCGCCGCTTGATCGCCAAACACCGCCTCGCTGCTGTCGTTGCGCAGAGTGCTGATCACCGCCATGCGCTGCACCTGTTCGATAATAGCGGCGACCTCGGCGCCAAATTGGCGCTCGACGGCAGAGACCGCCAACCGCCCCTCGCGGACCGCGCGATAGAGCAGACCCGCTTGCAGCGCGGCACCGTCGAGTTGAAATTCAGCGAGGATCTCTACCATCTCCAGACCTGCGTGCAGACAGCTGACCTCGCGGCTCCACACGGTATTGAGCGCCGGGGTCGCCAGCTGCGCTTGGCGGGCCGCTTCGCCCGCCGCCAGCAGCGCCGGCTGCACCTCGTCGAGCGCCAGCTCCCAGCGCAATGCCAGATCAAAGCTCCACTGCTGCAGGTCGATCGCCTCGACATCTGCCGGCAAAAATTTGTCGCGCACCGTTACCATAGTTGTACCAGCGCCGGCTTAAGCGAACAGTCCGGATGAGAGATAGCGGTCGCCGCGATCGCAAATAATGGCGACGATGGTGGCGCCGGCATCGGGCAGCTGCGCGGCCAGCTGCGCGGCGGCAAATACCGAACCGCCACTGGAGACACCGCAGAAAATGCCCTCTTCGCGAGCCAACCGCAACATCATCTGCTCGGCATCGGCTTGGCCGATATCGACCACCTGATCGACCACACTGTCATCATAGATGCCGGGTAGATACTGTTGCGGCCAGCGACGAATACCTGGGATGGCGGCGTCGGCTTGCGGCTGCAGGCCAATAATTTGCACCGATGGGTTGCGCTCTTTAAGGTAGCGGCCGGTGCCAGAAATTGTTCCGGTGGTGCCCATTGAACTGATGAAGTGAGTCACTCGGCCAGCGGTTTGGCGCCAGATCTCAGGGCCGGTGGTGCAGTAGTGAGCCGCCGAGTTGTCGGGATTATTGAACTGGTCGAGCACCCTGCCCTCACCGCGCGCCTGCATCGCCAAGGCCAGATCGCGCGCCCCCTCCATACCCTGCTCAGCGGTCACCTCAATCAGCTCGGCACCGTACGCGGTCATGGCCGCCTTGCGCTCGGCGGTGGCATTGGCCGGCATAATCAGCGTCATCTTGTACCCTTTCATCGCCGCCGCCATCGCCAGGGCAATACCGGTATTGCCGCTGGTGGCCTCTATGAGCCGCTCGCCGGGGCGGATCTCGCCGCGCCGCTCGGCCTGCACAATCAGATTGATGGCCGGGCGATCTTTGACAGAACCGGCGGGATTGTCGCCCTCCAATTTGGCCAGAATAACGTTGCCGGTATTGGCTCCGATGCGCTGCAGCCGGACCAGACGGGTATCACCGATGGTGGCATCAATCGAGGGGTATTCGCTACCAAAAAAGGGGGGTGTCGACATAGCGGTTAACTCAAAATTTAGCGGTAATCTATTGGTTATTATTGTGCCTGATTGGCTTGGCGGGCGCTGCTTTAATCGGGTTATAAGATATTCAGTCAGATAAGCGCCGCATAGGCGATAGCGTAGTCGCGCTCATCGGCGATCGAAAGCAAGACGCGCTCGCCGCCCAGCGCCTGCGCCGCAGCCAGTGCGCCGCCGTGCAAAGTGACTTGCGGCAGCCCTGCGGCAGTGTTGAGAATTTCGATGTGTTGAAAACTGACCCCGCGGCCAATACCGGTACCCAGCGCTTTGGCGACCGCCTCTTTGGCGGCGAAACGCTTTGCCAAAAAACTTTCCGGTGCACCGCGCTGTTGATAGAGCTGACGCTCGCTGGCGGTGAGTAGACGTTCGACAAACCGCTCCCCCTGGCGGGCCAACAGTGGGGCAAAGCGGGCGATGGCGACGATGTCGGTGCCGATTCCTTTCATGGTTGCCTCTGCGCAAATGGGATTGGTTGGGCGGTGTCGCTGTCGAGGTAGTGGCGGTAGAGCGCGCGACTGTGCAAGGTCTTGCCGTCGAGATGAAAGTCGATGACGGTGCGCAGCAACTGTTTGGCGGCAGCGCGCACCTGCGGCTGCTGCAGCTCACCGGCGGCAATCGCCAGCAACTGCTCGCCGCTAAAATGGCGCCCGGGCACGGCGCCAGTATCGGCGCGGTAGTCATAGCGGCCCGCCGCCAGCAACGGTTTGCCGCTGACGCCCTCACAATCTAACACCAAGCCATAGCCGAGTTCATCGAGCAGCACCATTTCAAACTGGCGCAACTGCGCTTCATCGAGCGGCTGCGCAGCGGCACCGTAGCCGAACTGACCGAGCAACTGCTGGTAACAACTGTAGAGCTGTGGGTGTGGATCGTGCTCATGCACCAACCGGAAGATCAACTCGTTGAGGTAGAGGCCTGAAAATAGCGCCTGCTCACGCAGAAAGCGCCCCGGTTCAAGCGCCTCGGCGCGCACCAGGCTCTTCAACTCGCCGCGCCCCCGCCAGCTCAGCTGGTAGCAGCAAAACGGCAGCAGCGCGCTCGAGGCGCCGCGCTTGCTGCGCTGCCGAGTGGCCTTGGCCACTGCGCGAACGCGACCGTGGTTGAGAGTGAACAGATCCACTAGCTGGCTGCTCTCGCGGTAGGGCCGCGAGTGCAGCAGGTAGCCCGCTTCACCCTCGACGCGGTCGACCATCAGTCGATATAACCCAAGCTGCGCAGTGCGCGCTCGTCATCGCTCCAACCGCTGCGCACTTTCACCCAGGTTTTTAGCATCACCTTCTGATCGAACATCAGCTCCATATCTTGGCGCGCTTGCTGGCCGATCTTTTTGATGCGCTCGCCTTTTTCGCCAATGATAATCTTCTTCTGGCCCTCGCGCTCAACCAAGATAAGTGCGTCGATATGAATAATCCGCTCATCGCGACTAAAGCTCTCAATCTCTACGGTGATCTGGTAGGGCAACTCGGCGCCGAGCTGGCGAGTGATCTTTTCACGGACCAGTTCGGCGGCCAGAAAGCGCTCGGTACGGTCGGTAATTTGATCCTCAGGGAAGAAATGGCGGTTGAGCGGCAGCAGCGCCACTAGCTGCGCTTCGAGCAGGTCGAGGTTGGTCTGGCGCAGCGCCGACAGCGGCACCACCTCACAGGCACCGACCTGCTCGGTGACAAACTGCAGGTGCGGTAACAGTTCGCTTTTATCTTCGATGAGGTCGACTTTGTTGACCGCGACGATCACCGGCGCGCCGCAGTTTTTAACCTGTCGGGCGACATACTCATCGGCACTGCTCCACTCCAGCCGGTCAACCACAAAGACCACCGCGTCGACATCGGTCATCGCGCTCATCGCACTGCGGTTCATCACCCGATTAATCGCTTTCTCCTGATTGGTGTGGATACCCGGGGTATCGACAAAAATCAGTTGGTAGTGGCCTTCGGTTTTAATCCCGAGCAGGGTGTGGCGGGTAGTTTGCGGCTTGCGCGAGGTGATGCTGAGCTTCTGGCCGAGCAGATGGTTGAGCAGCGTCGACTTGCCGACATTGGGACGGCCGACAATGGCGACATAGCCACAGCGGTGCTCCGGCGTCTCTGATGGAATCGGTTCAGCCATTATTGGCCCTCTAATTTAGCCAGCAGCAGTGCCGCCGCGGCCTGTTCTGCCTTTCGGCGGCTGCGCGCGGAGGCCGTAACTGGCTTGTCGCGCAGAGCAATTTTACAGCTGACCAGAAAGGTCCGCTGGTGCGGTTCGCCCTGCTCTTCGAGCAGCGTGTATTCGGGCAGCGGTTTACCGCGCTGCTGCAGCCACTCCTGCAGCGCAGTCTTGGAGTCTTTAGCCGGAGCGCGCTGGTCGGCGGCGGCCAGCGCCGCACTGAACCAGTGCGCGATGACCGCTTCCACGGCGGCGCCATCGCTATCGGTATAGATAGCCCCAATCAGCGCCTCGACGCTGTCGCCGAGTATTGAGTCGCGGCGGAATCCACCGCTTTTCAGCTCACCTTGGCCGAGCAGCAGATGGTCGCCAAGCTCCAACTGACGGGCGATGGAGGCCAGTGATTCGGCTCGCACAATAGCCGAGCGCATGCGACTGAGATCGCCCTCACTGGCGGTTGGGAACTGCTGGTAGAGCAACTTGCTGATGGTGACGCCGAGCACCGCGTCGCCGAGAAACTCCAGACGCTCGTTGTTGGGTTCGCCGACACTGCGGTGCGACAGCGCCAGCTCTAGCAGAGCGGGGTCGGTGAACTGGTAGCCGAGGCGGCGCATCAATTGCGCGCGGCGCTCAAGTTTTTGTGGAGCGTTCAAAGCCACCCTCAGCGGATCCTGCCGGCGCGATCAAAGCTGGGCAGGCTCATCCGCTCGTCCCAGAACATCCAGCGGGCAAATGCCTTGCCGACGATGCGCTCAGCGGGCACCGGCCCCCAGACGCGGCTGTCGCTGGAGTTGTCGCGGTTGTCCCCCAGCATAAAATAGTGGCCGGCGGGCACTACGTCGTGGAAATTTTGGCTCAACCGACCCGCTTGTAGGCGGCGCTGGATAGGGTGAGAATAGCCGTCCAGATCCTCGACAAAGCGTGCGCTGCGCAGGTCGTCGTCGACCGGCTGGGCGTCGCTCTGCACCATCAGTTCGCCGTTAATATAGAGCTGACCGTTGACCACACTAACCTTGTCGCCGGGCAGGCCGACCACCCGCTTGATGAAATAGCGCTGTTCGTGCGGCGGGAAAAACACCATAACATCGCCGCGCTGCGGCTCGCTGACTGGCACCACTAAGTTGCGCAATACCGGCAGCCGCAATCCGTAGACCCATTTGTTGACGACAATAAAGTCGCCCTTTTGCAAGGTGGGCACCATCGACGATGAGGGTATTTGAAAAGGCTCAATGATAAACGAGCGCAGCACCAACACTATGGCCAGCACCGGTGCCAGCGAGGCGACGTACTCAACCGGACCGCGGTCGGTTTGCAACCAGACTCGGTTGAGTATCCAAAAGCTGGCTGAGAGCAAAAACAGCAGCGTCAATATCAGTTCAAAGTTAAGATCCACGCGCCACTGTTCTCCTGGTTGTGGTCGGCTTGCCGCCGCCCATCTAATCGGTTTTCAAAACGGCCAAGAACGCCTCTTGCGGGATCTCTACCGACCCGACCTGTTTCATGCGTTTTTTACCGGCTTTCTGCTTTTCGAGCAATTTGCGTTTGCGCGACACATCGCCACCATAACATTTTGCAATAACATTTTTGCGCAGCGCTTTGACGGTGGTGCGGGCGATGACGTGGCCGCCAATCGCCGCCTGAATGGCGACATCAAACATCTGCCGCGGTATCAGCTCTTTCATTTTTTCGGTGAGCAGTCGACCGCGACCTTGGGAGTTGTCGCGGTGCACAATCGCCGCCAGCGCATCCACTTTGTCGCCGTTGATCAAGACATCGAGCCGCACCAGCGAGGCCGCTTGGAAACGCTGAAAGCTGTAATCGAGTGAGGCGAAGCCGCGGCTGACCGATTTCAGCCGGTCAAAAAAGTCCATCACCACTTCACTCATTGGCAGCTCGTAACTGAGCGACACTTGGTTGCCGATAAACTGCATATCCTTTTGGACTCCGCGCTTCTCGACACAGAGCGAGATGACATTGCCGATATAGTCTTTGGGCACCAAGATATTGGCCTCACAGATCGGCTCGCGCATCTCGTCGATATAACCGGGATCGGGCAGACTCGAGGGGTTGGAGACGTAGAGCAACTCGCCATCGGTTTTTACAATCTCATAGATCACCGTCGGCGCCGTGGTGATCAGATCGAGGTCGTACTCGCGCTCTAACCGCTCTTGGATGATCTCCATGTGCAGCATACCCAAAAAGCCGCAGCGAAAGCCGAAGCCGAGCGCGTCGGAGCTCTCCGGCTCATAAAACAGCGAGGCGTCGTTAACCGCCAATTTGCCCAGCGCTTCGCGGAAATCCTCAAAGTCGTCGGAGTCGACTGGGAACATCCCGGCGTAGACCTGCGGCTTGACCTTTTGGAAGCCCGGCAGCGCCGCGACATCGGCGGTATTGGCGTGAGTAAAGGTATCGCCGACCGGCGCCCCTTTGATATCTTTGATACCGGCGACGACAAATCCGACCTCCCCGGCGCGCAGCACACCGGTATCCAGCGGCTTGGGCGAAAACACCCCAACCTTGTCGACCACATGAGCTTTGCCGAGCGTTTTTGCCACCACCTTCTGTTTCACTTTCAGCTCGCCCTGCATCACCCGCACCAGCGAGACTACGCCGAGATAGTTATCGAACCACGAGTCGATAATCAGCGCCTGCAGCGGCGCCTCTATCTCGCCCTGCGGCGGCGGCACTTTGGCCACTAGCTGCTCGAGGATATCGACGATACCCATGCCGGTCTTAGCGCTGCAGGGCACCGCTTCACTGGCGTCGATACCAATAATTTCTTCAATCTCAGCCGCCACGCGCTCGGGCTCTGCTTGCGGCAGATCCATCTTGTTGAGCACCGGCAGCACCTCTAGCCCCTGAGCGATTGCGGTGTAGCAGTTGGCCACCGACTGCGCCTCTACCCCCTGAGCGGCATCGACCACCAATAGCGCACCCTCGCAGGCGGCCAGTGACCGCGACACCTCATAAGAGAAGTCGACATGCCCCGGGGTGTCGATAAAGTTGAGCTGGTAGGTTTTGCCGTCGGCGGCCTGGTAAGGCAAGGTGACGCTCTGCGCTTTGATGGTAATGCCGCGCTCGCGCTCGATATCCATTGAATCGAGCACCTGAGCGGCCATCTCGCGCTCACTGAGCCCGCCGCAATGCTGTATAAAGCGGTCAGCAATGGTCGATTTGCCGTGATCGATATGGGCGATGATAGAAAAATTGCGGATATGCGAGAGATCTGACACGGTGCTGGGATGCTCTAGAAAAAAGGTGGCAAATTCTAGCCTATTTGCGCGCGCAACGCACACCATTACAGCGCTTGAGGCAACGCATGCCACCCGCCAGTGGCCGCGCGCCGCAGCGCTGCTAAAGCGGCCCGTTTAGTCGATAATTATGGTGCGCGAGATCGCTCGGCCCTGGCGGTAGAAGACCATGTAAATTGGGGTCTGCTGTGGGGCTTGTGCCACCGCGCGGTCATAATCGTCGATCGTCAGCAGCTGGCTGTAGCCGAGACGGACAATAATATCGCCCGGCCGCAACTCCGCGGCTGCCGCCGGCGAATCGGCCGATACCTCGCTGATCACCACTCCGCCGCGCAGCTGCAGGGCGCGCAACTGACGCTCGTCGAGCTCCTCTACCAACAGCCCCAGACGGTCGCTGCCATCGCGGCGCGAGGCCTGCTGACCGTCGTCGTCGAGCGCACCCACTTCGACCTTGAGGGTGCGTTTTTTGCCCTCGCGGTAGAGCTCCACCGCGACCCGCTCGCCGGGGGCGATCAAGCCGACCACATGTGGCAGATCGCCGGAGTTGACGATCGCCTTACCGGCGAACTCGACGATGACATCGCCGGGCTGAATACCGCCCTTATCGGCCGGGCCATCGGGCTCGACGGCATTAATCAAGGCGCCGCGCGGGCGATCGAGCCCGAGTGACTGCGCCAGTGCACTGTCGATATCTTGCATCACCACACCCAGCCAGCCGCGCTCAACCCGCCCGACAGCTTTGAGTTGCGCCACCACCTCTTGCGCCACTTGTGCCGGAATCGAGAACGACAGCCCGATGGAGCCACCGCTGCGCGAGTAGATCTGCGAGTTAATGCCGACCACCTCGCCGTCGAGATTAAACAGCGGGCCGCCGGAATTGCCGGGGTTAATGGCGACGTCGGTCTGGATAAACGGTACGTAATTTTCGCCGCGCTCGGTTGGCAAGCTGCGTCCTTTGGCACTGACGATGCCGGCGGTGGCAGAGTAGTCGAGACCAAACGGCGAACCTATCGCCACCACCCAATCGCCAACACGCAGTTTTTCTGAGTCGGCAAAACTCAAGGTCGGCAGATTTTTCGCCTCGATCTTGAGCAGCGCCAGATCGGAGCGGCGGTCGCTGCCGACTATTTCGGCGGTATATTCGTCGCGGTCGGCAAATCGCACGACAATTTCGTCGGCCCCCTCAACCACGTGGTGGTTGGTCAAAATATAGCCGTCAGCGCTAATCACAAATCCGGAGCCGAGCGAGACCGCCGGACGCGAGCGCTGCGGCGGCTGGCTGCGTTCAAAAAAATCGCGGAAGATCTCCGGCAACTGCTGGCCGCCAAAGGGTGAGCGCGAGGCTGTCGGGCTGGCCTTTTGCACGGTATTGATCTTCACCACAGCCGGCGAAACCTCCTCAATGAGGTCGGCAAAATTGGGGAGTTCGGCGTTGGCGACGAGCGTATAGCCGAGCATCAACACGGCCATTGCCGAAACCGTTAGGCGCCGCACAGCGATGATCATTTGACGAGAATTGCCCACAAAAAAACTCCTTGTTGTGTAAAGACTGATTGGCTCTCAACGACTCGGCGCGGCGCCGAGCAGCACTGGCACAAAGCGCTGGTCGCTGGCCCAGCGCCGACTTTTGAAACGCACCCACAACCCACCGGCGGCCAGGCCGGCTGCCGCCGCCGCCACCACCAGAGCGGCCTGCCACGGCGCCGAGCTGGCGGTTAGAGTGTCGACCAGCGCCGCCGACAACAGCGCTGCCAGCAGTGGCGCCAAGTAAACCAGCATAGAACTGGCGACTACGGCGTGCTCGGCAATGCCGATCTCAACCTCATCGCCGCAACTGAAAATGCGCTTCTCGCCAGCCGGCACCGCCACCCGCAACTGCGCAGTGTGCCCAGCCAACTGCGCCAACACCCGTTGACCGCACCCTTTTTTGGCCGAGCAGCTATCGCAGGTAGAGCGCTGAATGGTTTCGACCCACAGCGCACCCGGCTCAACTGCGGTGACCCAACCGCTCTCAGTAATCACGGTGTCGCTGCTCGCACTGGGTTGAATTTTACTGAGCTGAGAATCTGCTCGGCGGCGGCGCGCGGCAGTTCACCGACCACACTGACGGTATACTGTTGGCCGCGCGGGTCTTGCAGCTGGCGAATCACCGCGCTGGTGGCTCCGCGCGCGCCCCCTATCGAGGCCACCGCCAAGGGGTTGGCGGGGTCGACAAAAAAGGTAAATTGGGCCAAGCCATCGCTGAACATATAGCTCTCTAAGCCACTCTGTTCGCGCCGGTAGTCGGTCAGAGTAAAGCCTTGCGGCCACCAATTTAACCGCCAGTTAGAGTGCTGGGCGGCGGCGATGCGCTGGCTCTGTTCGAGTGCACCGCGACACTCCACCACCGCCGCCTGAGTGGCCGCAGGGGCAACAATAGCGAATTCTTCGGCGCTGTCGTGAAAGGCGATAAACTGGCTCGAGGCGAGCAGCTGGCCGCGCCCCGAGAGGTATTCTGAACGCAATAAGATACCGGTTTTAGCATCGATAAACAGCCGCCTGGCAAAGCGCAAAGCGTCTTTGGGCAGTGCCACCAACGCGTAGCTGGGGCGGTCGGCGACGCGCTGCACACCGAGAAACTCAACCTGGTAGTACTCCTGCAGCGGCAGCTGCGCCAACAGCGGCCGCTGCGGCAATTGCGCCAAACTCGCCACTGGGTCGGCAAACACCTGGCAGTCGCGGTCGGGGTACTCTAACTGCATACCAAATGGCGCGCCGTCGAGCGCCACATAACGCAGCTCGCTGCCCTCACCGACCAGCCGGTGCTCAATCGCTATCGACAGCGGCGCACCGCCTTGAACCAACACGATGGTACCGCGATAGGGCTGTTGCCGAGCGGCGTCGGTGACCCCCGCCAACAGTTGCAGCGGGTCGCTGGGCGCTTGCGCCGGCGGCGAGGGCTCGGCGGCCAACAGCGGCGCACACAGTGCGCTAGCCGTCAGCCCTGCCAACAGCTGGCGCCGCAAGCGTTTTGTCGCCTGAAATAACCTCATAGTTGATCCACTGCTTGGGTTGCCACTGTTGCCGGCCGACGTCATTTAGACGCCGCCAACCATGGTTACAGAGTAGTACTAAACATAGTGTTTGCGGGAGATTTTTCAACCCCCGGCAACGCCGCCGCTAGCGGTCGCTGGGCAGCGTCGCCGGCAGCATCACCGGCAATAGCGCCGGGTTGGCAATGCTGGCCGACTGGCGCTGGTGGCGCTCGAGCAGATTGAGCAGATAGCTGCGGCTGTGCAGGTAGTCGGCCTCGCTCATACCGACATTGAGCGGCAGCGCTGCGCTGCTGGCGCGGTCGCTGCCCGCCGAGCGGGCACTGACAGTCTGGGCGTTGAGCTCGGGGCGAAAACCGCTGGGAAACTGCAGTGCCGGGCCATTGTAGTGGTCGGCATCTAAACTCTCTTGGGCAAACTCTAACGCCGGTGGCTGATTTCCGACACCATCGAACTGCTGCACTGCGACCAGCGCAAACAGCGCCACCGATGCGGCAACGGCGACCCGCGACAGCGAGCCGAGCGCTGAGTTCCAGCGGCTCTTGCGGTGCGCCGGCTCAGCAGCGATAGCCGCGCTGACAGCAGCGGAGATGTCGCCGGCGGCAAAGCGCTCGCCGCGCATTAGTGCGCGCTGCTGATGGTAACTCTGCCAGCGCTGACGCAACAGCGGCGCAGCGTCACCGTCGAGCTCGCGCAAAATGCGCTGCAGCTCGAGCTCGTTGGCCTCACCGTCCGCCAGCGCCGAGAGAGTCTGCTTAAGTCGCTGTTGCTGTTCAGTCATAATATGCACTCAATTTTAGCTAATCTGTTGGTTGCCACTAGCGCTTGTCAGCGGCTGTCATCAACTGTTGACGGGTATGACCGGGCTGCTGGCGAGAAGTTCAAAAACCGCGAAAAAACTCTGGTTTTAGTCACTCGCCCGCTACTCGACATCGCTGCGCACCCGCGCTATCTCTGCCTCGATCGCTTCGCGGGCACGGAAAATACGCGAGCGCACCGTGCCTACCGGGCAGCTCATCACCTCGGCGATCTCCTCATAACTCAAGCCGTCGTATTCTCGCAGTGTCACCGCGCTGCGCAACTCCTGCGGCAGCCCTTCTATGACCGCCTCTAGCGCCGCCGCCAGTTGGTCGCGCGCCAGCGCATTTTCTGGATTTTCTAATTCGGCCAGACGCAGATCGCCGCTGAACTGTTCGCTGTCGTCCATATCGATATCACTGCCGGGCGGGCGGCGGCTGCGCGACAGCAGGTAGTTTTTCGCACAGTTAACCGCTATGCGGTAAAGCCAGGTGTAAAACTGGCTGTCGCCGCGGAATTTAGGTAGCGCCCGATAGGCTTTGATGAAGGCCTCTTGGCTGACATCGGCAATCTCATCGCGATCGCGCACAAAACGGCCGACAATCGCCTGCACCCGGCCTTGATATTTCAGCACGAGCAGATCAAATGCGCGTTTGTCGCCGTGTTGTACCCGCTCGACGAGCAGAGCATCTGAGTCGCCGCTATGGCTGGCACCTTTACTGTTATCGACCATCTAGCTCGCTACTTATTTTATTTGACGACTCTTATTGGCACCGACGCCCGCGCAATAACTGTGGGCCAGCTAGACAAAACAGGCTGTGCCGACAAGCCCACTGTGACCACGCCGCCGCGGTTAAGTTCAGCGCTGCAGGACAGAGATATTTAGCGCCAAACCGGTGGATAGTCTATCATGCCTGCCTCGCGAACACAGGCGGAGAGCCTCCATGACTCGTCAACTTAACTACGATGTTTTAATTGTCGGCAGCGGTGTTGCCGGACTGGCGCTGGCGCTGCAACTCGATAGCTCACTGCAAGTCGCGGTGATCAGCAAGGGGCCGTTGATCAGCGGTTCGTCATGGTTGGCCCAGGGCGGTATTGCCGCGGTGTTTGACCAGGGCGATTCTCTGCAGGCGCACATCGACGACACGCTGGTCGCCGGCGCCGGCCTCTGCCATGAGCAGGCGGTGCGCTTTGTGGTCGAAAACGGCCCCAGTGCGGTGCGCTGGTTGATTGATCAAGGGGTGCAGTTTACCCGTCGCGAAGAGAGCGGCGACTACCATCTCACCCAAGAGGGGGGACACAGTCACCGGCGCATCCTCCACACCGCTGACGCCACCGGTGTCGAGATCACCGGCACGCTGATCGCACGCACCCGCGAAGCGAGCAACATTGAGGTGTTTGAGGACCACTGCGCCGTCGACCTCGTTACCCAGGCCGACCACGACTCGCGCAAGATCCGCTGCAGCGGCGCCTACATCCTCAATCGCAGCGACGGCAGTGTCACACTGTTTCAGGCTCGCTCGGTGGTACTCGCCACCGGTGGCGCCAGCAAGGCTTACCTTTACAGCAGCAATGCCGACGGCGCCAGCGGCGACGGTATCGCCATGGCCTGGCGGCGCGGCTGCCGGGTGGCGAATATGGAGTTTAACCAGTTCCACCCCACCTGCCTCTACCACCCCGGGGCCAACTCATTGCTGATCACTGAGGCGTTGCGCGGCGAAGGGGCGCAGCTGCTGCTGCCCGATGGCAGCCGTTTTATGCCTAACTTCCACCCCGCCGCTGAACTGGCGCCGCGCGACATTGTCGCCCGCGCCATCGACCACGAGATGAAGCGGCTCGGCGCCGACTGTCTGTTTTTGGATATCAGCCACAAGGGCAGCGACTTCATCACCAGCCACTTCCCAACGGTCTATAAAAGCTGCCTCAACTACGGTATCGATATCACCCAGACTGCCATACCGGTGGTACCGGCGGCCCACTACACCTGTGGCGGCGTGGTGGTCGACGAGTGTGGCGCCACTGATTTACAAAACCTCTACGCGGTCGGTGAGACCGCCTTCACCGGCTTGCACGGCGCCAACCGGATGGCCAGCAACTCGCTGTTGGAGTGTCTGGTCTACGCCCGCTCGGCAGCCGCTGCCATCAATGCGGCGATGCCGTCGATTCGCCCGCCCGATTTTGTCAAACCGTGGGATGAGTCACAGGTGACCTCCTCTGACGAAGATGTTGTGATCTCACACAACTGGGACGAGCTGCGCCGCTTCATGTGGGACTACGTCGGCATCGTGCGCACCAACAAACGCCTCGAGCGCGCTGAGCACCGCATTAAGCTGCTGCAAAAAGAGATTCAAGAGTACTACAGCAATTATAAGATCAGTCGCGATCTGCTCGAGCTGCGCAACCTCGCCACAGTCTCTGAGCTGATTATCCGCTGTGCGCTACAGCGCCGCGAGAGCCGCGGCCTGCACTACACACTCGACTACCCGGAGCTCTCAGCGCTGGCGCGCGACACCATCTTGGTGCCGCTCAACTTTGCCGATCAGGAGTTTGTTATTAGCCGCCGCTAGTTGCGCCCAACCAATAGCGCCTTGCACAGGCGCCGGAACTCACCGGCGGCCATCGCCCCCGGAGTGACCCACAGCACTGTCGGCCAGTAGCGCCCGGGCAGGCGCAGCGACAGCAGCAGTAGCGGCCCGTAGATCCATTGTTGCAGAGCCAGCACTACCGGCTGCGCGGGCCGTTCGGCGCCGCACTGATAATACCAACCGCTCTGCCTGCACTGTAACTGCACCAGCGGCTGCACTCGGCGCCACTCGTAGAGGGCCACCGCCACTGCGGCGCCCATCCAAAGCGCTGCTTGGCTGGGCAGTGCCGCTGCCGTCGCGACTGCCACTAGTGCCGTCAGCGCCATTTTGCAGCGCCGCAGGCCCGGTGACGGACCAATCTGCCAGACGCTGTCGCCGGCAACGGCGGTGTCATTCAGTGGCGGGCACCGGGGGTATTGCGGCTGTCGCGGATAATCTGCACGATCTGCAACAGCTCGCTCTGCTGTGGGTCAACGCGCTTCATAAACCAGCCGAATAGATCCTGATCCTCGCACTCCAACAGCGCATGAAAAAGGCGTTGCTGGTCGGCGCTGAGCGCATCGTAGTTCTCCTCCACAAACGGCCCGAGGATCAGATCTAACTCCAACATACCGCGCCTTGAGGCCCATCTCACTCGGTTTTTATCCACACCAAAACTCCTGATTGAAGAGTCTGGGCGACTGCCCAGCAAAGTCGTTATTATAGGCGACAACGGCAGTGGCAACACCTGTTGCCGGCTTGTGAAAGCGACAACTTTGCAGCACCAACACGAGGAAAGTCGATGAGCTCAACCGTCACTAACAGTGAACTGGCGATGAAAACTGTGGCGCGGCCACGCGCTGCGCTGCAGCTGCGCGGCAGCGACGCCGCTAAGTTCTTACAAGGGCAGACCACCTGCGACTTGCTGGCGCTAGCGCAACAACCCGCGGGCACGATGATCAGTGGTGCCCACTGCACGCCGAAAGGACGGATGATCTTCGACTTCAGTGCCTTTTTTAACCCCGACGCCGAAGACGAGCTTGTTTTGCTCACCGCGCCCGATCTGGCCGCTACTGCTCTCGCCAGCCTGAAAAAATACGCGGTGTTCTTCAAAGTAGAGATCAGCGATGTCTCTGCGCAATGGCAGCAACTGCTGGTCTTTGCCGCCAACCGTGAGCCACTGGCCGCCGAGCTCGGCGCAGTGCAAGCGCTCGGCGAGCAGATCTTCACCGTCACGCTGCCCGCCGGCGCCGCCCTGCCCACTCAGCTGGCGGGTGCCGCGCCGGCCGACGACAGCTGGGCGCACAATCAGCTGTTAGCCGCCGGGATTGCAGAGCTCTGCGCCGCCACCAGCGACCTATTTATTCCGCAGATGCTCAATTATGACCACCGCGGTTTTATCAGCTTTAAAAAGGGCTGCTATACCGGCCAAGAGATTATCGCCCGCGCCCACTACCGCGGCGCCGTCAAGCGGCGGCTGGCGCTGCTGCAGGCCAGCGGCGAACTGCCGGCAACGGTGCAGCCCGGCGCCGAGCTGCGCGACAGCGATGGCCGCGCGGTTGGCACCATTGCCGCGGTCGGCGCTGCTCAGCTGCTCGCTGCCGTCACTGAGCCAGCGCTGGCACTGAGCCAGTTTGGCGTCGACCAGCAGCTATTTGACGCCACCGCCAGCGCCCTGGTCGCCGCCGCCGAGTGAGCCAGCTGGCGACACTGCTCGACTGGGCAGAGAGCCACATCGCGCTGCTGAGTTGGCTCGGGGTCGGCTCGCTGCTATTTTTTATCGCCAGCATCGCTATGCTGCCCTGGCTGGCGGCGCAGATACCGGCCGACTACTTCACCACCGGCCGCCGCCCTGCACCGCGCACTGCGCGGCGCTGGCTGTGGCGACTGCTGCGCAATCTGTTTGGGCTGCTGCTGTTGGCCAGCGGGTTAGCGATGTTGGTGCTGCCCGGCCAAGGGCTGCTAACCATACTGGTGGCGCTGATTCTGCTCGACTACCCGGCCAAGAAGCGGCTTGAACGCCGCTTAGTGGCCACCGAGTCGGTGCTCAAATCACTCAACTGGCTGCGCCGTCGGCGCGGTGTCGCGCCACTTCAGGTCGACTAGAAGAGCGACACCTGAGTGGCTGGCAGCTGCCAGTCGATCGCTTCTCGGCCGCGTTCAAGCAGAAACTGATTGGCGCGCGAGAACGGTTTGGAGCCAAAAAAACCGCGTCGCGCCGACAGCGGCGAAGGGTGGCTAGAGATAATTAGGGCGTGCCGCTGGCTATCGATCAGCGCCGCTTTGGCGGCCGCATAACTGCCCCACAATATGAATACCTTGGGCTGCGGGTCGCCACTGAGCGCCGCCAACACTGCGTCGGTAAACGGCTCCCAGCCCCACCCCTGGTGGCTGTTGGCGGCACCCTGCTCGACGGTCAACACCGCGTTCAACAGCAACACCCCCTGCGCCGCCCAAGCGGTTAAATCGCCACTGTCGGGGCGCGGCAGACCGGTGTCGTCTTGCAGCTCGGTGAATATGTTGCGCAGCGACGGCGGGATTTTGACTCCGCTGGGCACCGAGAAACTCAAGCCGTGCGCCTGACCGCGAGCGTGGTAGGGGTCCTGCCCCACCACCACCACTTTTACCTGGTCGGGGGGGCAGGCTGCAAAAGCGGCAAAGCGCTGTTGCGGCGGCGGCAAAATCACCGCACCTGCCTTGGCTCTGGCGTCGAGTCGCTGCTGCAGCTGGGCCCACTCGGCAGTAGCCAGCGCGCCTTGCAGTAGCGGCTGCCACGCCGCTGGCAAGCTTAACGCGGTATTTGCAGTGGTCATCTGTCTCTCCTCGCTGAGCACTTTGTCGCGCACATTATCGCTCTCTTTGCCCTTTCTGCTAATCGCCAAGCTGTGCCGATAAACCTAAGTGCGGTAAGGTTATCGCTCGACCGCAAAGTCGCTTATCTGCCGCCTCTACGTCTCGACATCGCCGCGGTTATTCTATACATTACTCGCCGTCTCAATAGCACTGGCAGCAGCCCACCCCATCGCGTTAACACGGGATCCACCATGAGTGAGAGTTTGCTTTACAGACGACAAGTCGGCCTCTGGCTAGCCATCTGCGCGGCCACTATTCTCGGCATGATATTGCTTGGCGGCGTCACCCGCCTGACCAATTCCGGGCTATCGATGGTTGAATGGCGCCCCCTGCTGGGCATTATCCCACCACTCAACCACGAGCAGTGGCTGGCAGTATTCGCCAAGTACAAGAACTCCCCAGAGTATCAAATTGTCAACGCCGGCATGAGCCTGGATGAGTTCAAATACATTTTTATGTATGAATATCTGCATCGCGTGCTCGGCCGCATCATCGGCATTTTGTTCTTTGTCCCCTACCTCTATTTTCTCATTAAAGGGCGCATACCGGTCGGCTATCGCGGCAAACTGGCGCTGCTGTTTATTCTGGGTGGCTGCCAAGGGCTGCTCGGCTGGTTTATGGTAAAAAGCGGCTTGGTCGACGATCCGCGCGTCAGCCACTACCGTCTCACTGCTCATCTCGGCCTGGCGGTGTTGATCTTCGGCTTTATGATGTGGCTGACCTGCTCGCTGCTGGACCGCCCCCCTGCGACTGATCACACCGCCGGCCAGAGCGCTATCAGCCGCAACGTGGCGCGGGTCGCAGCGCTGTTTGCCGGGCTACTTTATTTGATGATTCTCTCTGGCGGCTTGGTGGCCGGCAGCCGCGCCGGTTACGCTTGGTCGACTTGGCCGCTAATGGGCGACAGCTTTATCCCCCCCGGGCTCTACGCGACCACCCCGCTGTGGCTGGCGGCGTTTGAAGATATCACCACCATCCAGTTCAACCACCGTATGTTTGCCTACCTGCTGGCGCTGCTCGGCGCCGGCCTGGTCGCCGCGGTGTGGCGCCACAGCCAAGACCTGCTCGCGCGCCGCGCCACGCTGCTGCTTGGGGCGCTACTTACCGCGCAAATTGTGCTCGGCATCTACACCATCGTGCACCATGTGCCGATTGCCAGCGCCGCCGCCCACCAAGTGGTCGGGGTGGCACTATTTGGCACCGCTATCTATCTGGCGCGGCGTCTAGCCGTGATGGCGCCGGCGACCAGCGGTTAAAGCGATTTCACAGTTTAAATAACCACAGCTGTCTCAGCGAGGAGCAACACCATGTTAAACCTTCTAAAAACCACCACCGCCGCCTTGGCCCTGACCGCTGCGGCGGTAATCGCCAGCCCCGCCATCGCCGGCGATGCCGCCGCCGGCAAAGCCAAGGCGATGATGTGCGCCGGCTGCCACGGCCCGGCCGGCATCAGCAACAACAATATGTGGCCCAATCTGGCCGGCCAAAAAGAGGGCTATCTGGCCTCAGCACTGCGCGACTACCGCAGCGGTGCGCGCAACAACGCCATGATGAGCGGCATGGCCAAAGCGCTCAGCGATGCCGATATTGCCAACCTAGCAGCCTACTTCTCATCGTTGAAGTAGCAGTTTGCAGTGTCACTCAAGACGCGCCTTGGCGCGTCTTTTTTTTTGGATAAATTTACCGCAATAAATCCAGTACTTTTTAGCACTTAAGCTGCTCTTAAGGTGTGGAGATTAATCTTTGAGCTATCCAGGCCATCTGCGGTAACTCAACATGCACAGACTCAACGACTTTATCAACGATCTAAACGTTGCACCCTCGCACTATCGAGTCTCGTTGTTGCGTCGCGACGACGACGAGTTCCACCGACAGCAGGGTTATATTCGCGACATCTATCAACACTGCTACCAAGCTACAATTACTCAATGCATGCCACTGCTGCTGTCGCTGCAAGAGCGCAACTTCGCCAGCCAGGCGGTGCTCGGGTTGCGCAGTGCTGCCGATCAGCCGCTGTTCTTGGAGCAGTATCTCGATACCTCAATAGAGTCAGCTATCGCGGCAGCGGCGACTATGCCGGTGCTGCGCGAACAAATTATTGAGATTGGCAACCTCGCCGCCCAGCGGCGGATTGGCAGTCAAAGGCTGTTTATGATTATGACCGCCGCACTGGCCACCGCCGGATTCAACTGGATGACATTTACCGCGACACCACAAGTGATAAAACTGGTGGCACGGCTGGGCTTTACACCGCTCGATCTCGGCGTGGCCGACCCCTCCCGCCTCGCCGACAAAGGTCGCAGCTGGGGCAGTTACTTTGCCACCGCACCACGCTTGCAAGCCGGCTCGCTAAGCGAGGCGATGACGGCACTGATTGCCAATCCGCAAGTCGCCGCACAACTGCTAGCAGAGCGCAGCAACATCGAAAGGTTAGCCACTGAATTGGAACGCTATCGGCTCAATGTGAGTCGAGGGCGATAATATGAGTGATGTACTCAAGCAACTGTTCGCGGTGGCCTCACGGCAGCCCGCTGATGCTATCGCGCTCAGCGACAGCCACACTCAAGTAACTTGGCGACAACTGCCAGAGCGCATTCAAGAATGCTCAGAACAGCTTCGCTCACGCGGTATAGCACGCATCGCGCTCTGTGCTGAAAATAGTGTCGACTGGGCAATTGTCGACCTTGCCGCACAACACGCCGCTATCGTCATTGTTCCTCTGCCGGAGTTCTTCACCGCTGCCCAGGCCCAACACGCGCTGGTGACAGCGGGTATTGAATGGCTTATTTTTGACCGACTGCCCAGCGACTGGCCAGCGGCATTGACGCCGAAAGCCCCACCCGCGCAACCGCTAGCGGCTAGCGGCAGACTGCAGATCCAACAACTGCCTGCTAAGAGTGCCTCACAACTACCGCCGGATTGCCAGAAAATCACCTTCACCTCGGGGTCTACCGGCGAACCTAAAGGGGTCTGTTTAAGCGCCGCTCAGCAGTGGCAAGTGGCAAGCTCACTCGCCGCAACTATAGGGCTGCAACACCCCAGGCACCTCTGTTTGATCCCCTTGGCGACACTGTTGGAAAACGTTGCCGGCATTTATACCCCCTTGCTCTGTGGAGGCGAAGTGCACTTCGCCACTGCTGCACAGCGCGGCTTGCGCGGCAGCTCAGGCGTTGACGTGCCGGCTCTACTCGGCGCTATCGGTCAACACCAACCACAGACCCTGATTGTCACTCCGCAACTATTAACCGTGCTGACAACGGCGGCCAAGCAGGGCTGGACGCCACCGTTATCGCTGCGCTTTATTGCCGTGGGAGGAGCCCGCACAGCACCAGAGCTACTTGCCGACGCCGCGGCATTGGGGCTCCCTGTCTATGAGGGGTATGGACTCTCTGAGTGCGGCTCAGTGGTAGCGCTAAATAGTCTGCAGCAGAGCCGACCCGGCACTGCCGGAAAAATATTACCTCACTGTCAGGTTTCGGTGGTTGACGGCGAACTAATTATCCACTCACCGAGATTCTTGGGGTATGTCGGCGACCCCTCCAGCTGGGCTTCAGAGTGCGTCCACAGTGGCGATCTCGTCACTCTCGATGAGCAGGGCTATATCACTATTCACGGCCGGCGCAAAAATCTCCTGATCACCAGCTATGGTCGCAATGTTTCTCCCGAATGGGTCGAATCGCTGCTGCTGGGCAGCCATCTACTGCGGCGCTGTGTGGTCGTGGGCGATGGCCAGCCCCAGCTCACCGCGCTGATTGACGACAATCCGGCGCATACCCCGGAGCGACTGCAATCGTGGTTCGACCACTGCAACCATCAGCTGCCCGACTACGCGCGAGCAACAGAGTGGATTGCGCTGAGCGAACAGCAGTGGCAACCGCTGTTGACCGCCAATGGACGCCCGCGACGTCACCTTATCGAGCAATTTTTCTCCACCCTAACTTCAACACAGTGAGACTCCACCATGAGTAATTTCCACCAACAACTGCAGCAGGCGACTTGCAGTGACCGCGACTACATCACCGGCGCACCGATTATTCAGCAAGCACTGGCCGGCGATATCACTACCGAGCTCTACGCCGCTTTTTTACTCCAGGCATACCACCATGTGCGCCACACCACACCTCTACTCATGGCCTGTGGCGGTAAACTCGGCGCTGATTATGAGTGGCTGCGCAATGCTGTCGCAGAATACATTGAAGAGGAGCTCGGCCACCAAGAGTGGGTGTTAAACGATATCGCCGCCGCCGGCTTTGACCGCGACAGCGCTCGACAATCCACTCCTAACGCCGCCACCGAGCTGATGGTCAGTTATGCCTATGACACCATCGCGCGCGGTAATCCAGTGGCTTTTTTTGGTATGGTGCAAGTGCTTGAGGGCACCAGTGTGCGCATAGCTGATGCCGCCGCCGAGGCAATTCAAGCCGCTACCGGCTTACCTAACCAAGCCTTCAGCTACCTGCGTTCTCACGGTGCGTTGGATCAGGATCATGTAAAATTTTTTGCTGACTTAATGAATAAAATAGAGTGCAGAAAAGATCAGGCCGCTGTGATCCATGCGGCAAAAATGTTTTACCAACTCTATGGCAACGTCTTCCGCTCTATTGCCGTATCGCAGCTACAGGCACTTACCCCGAGGGCAGCATGAATCAGCATTCGCGTTTTGCCGCCAAAACGATTCTGCTCAGCGGTGCCACCGGCGGGCTGGGCCGCGCACTGGCAATGCAGCTGGCCCAAGCCGGTGCCAAGTTGCTGCTCACCGCGCGCAGCCAACCGGCGCTGTTGCAGTTAGCCGAGCAACTGCCTGGGCCGCACAGTTATTTTGCCGCCGACATCAGCCGCGCCACCGAGCGCCAAGCGCTTTGTGACTGGGCAATTGCCGAGGGTGTCGACGGGTTAATCAACAACGCTGGCTGCGGCTTGTTGGCGCTCGCCGGAGAGCAGACCGAGCCAGAGCTTGAGCAGCTGTTGGCGGTCAACTTGCAGGTGCCGATATCCCTCTGCAACACCCTGCTGCCGACACTGAAAATGCGCAGCGATGCGGTGATTATCAATATCGGCTCGATACTGGGCAGCATCGGCCTACCCGGCAGCTCGCTCTACGGCGCCACTAAGGCGGGGTTGCAGCGCTACAGCGAGGCGCTGCGCCGAGAGCTCAGCGACAGTCGCGTTGCGGTTTTTTACTGTGCGCCCAGAGCGATCGCGACCCCCCTTAATAGCGAAGCCAGCTTTGCCATGAATCGCAAACTGGGCAATGCGATGGACTCCCCCGACCAGATCGCCACAACGATAATCAAGCAGTGTCACAAGCCCCCTCGCAGCATCTATTTGGGCTGGCCCGAAAAACTATTTGTGCGCATCAACGCGCTTGCGCCGCGGCTGGTTGATGGCGCCCTGCGCAAACAGCTTGCCACTATTAAACGCTTTGCAGGCCGCACCAAATAGCGGCTGTTAGCATGCCCCACACGCAATCAAGGAGTTATTTATGGTCTATCTCTCTCAACTACTGCAGCTATCAGTGCGCTCAGTCCTGCCCGTTGTTATGCTTTTGATATTCAGCTGTATAGTTAACGCCGATGAGCGAGTACTCTCTGTTGAGGAGATACAGCAGCGCTGGGCGGAGGTGAACTACCAGCGACAAGGCGAACAGCAACTGGCAGAGTTTGAGGCGTTATTGGCGCAGACTGACCAGGCTCTGAAAGTCAATCAGCGCGACGCCGATCTGTTGATCTGGCGCGGCATTGTTCAGTCAACTTATGCCGGTGCCCGAGGTGGGTTAGGTGCGCTCAAATTAGCTAAGGCGGCCAAGGCAGACCTCGAGGCGGCGATCGCTATCGACCCCACTGCACAGGACGGCTCGGCCTATACCAGCCTTGGCACGTTGTACGCCAATGTACCCAGTTGGCCGATCGGTTTTGGTTCGGACAAAAAAGCTCGGCAGCTGCTTCTGCAGGCGCTGCAAATCAACCCCGATGGCATCGACTGTCACTTTTTTTACGCGCAATTTCTCCACGCGCAGGGCGAACATGAACAGGCTCGCGAGCACTATCAAGCCGCCCTACAAGCCGCTCCACGGGCGGGACGTGAGAGCGCCGACCGCGGCCGTCGCGCAGAAATAGAGCAGGCGCTGGCCAGTTTAAAATAACCGTTACGAGACGACAGCGAGTCACTGCATGAAATTGTTATTAGTAGAGGACGATCAGACGCTGGCCAGGGCCTTGCTGCAGGCTCTGAAAGCCGAAGACTTTGTGGTCGAGGCCGCTATCGATGGTAAGAGTGCGCTGAGCTTGTGTCGGGCGATGGTGCCCGATATCGCCATTTTGGACTTGGGTCTGCCTGATATTGACGGGGTGGCACTGCTGAGCAAGCTGCGTACTGTTCACCGCTCACTGGCTATTTTGGTGTTGACCGCGCGCGATGGCATCACCGATAAAGTGGCCGCGCTTGATGCCGGCGCCGATGATTACCTAATCAAACCCTTTGAAACCGCCGAGCTGATGGCACGGCTGCGGGTCCTGGCCCGTCGCTTGGGGACAGCCGACAGCGCCATCATTGAGGTAGGCCCACTAAAAGTGAACCTATCCAACCACTCAGTCAGCTGTGATGATGAGCCATTGGCGCTGACCCGCCGCGAGTACATGTTACTCAAAGCGCTCGTCGAGAGCGCCGGACGTGTTTTAACCAAGGAAGTGTTAGAGCAACGGCTTTATGGTTGGGGCGAAGAGGTGGCCAGTAATACCATTGAGGTGCACATCAGCAACTTGCGTAAGAAACTTCCCGAAAAATTTATCAGAACAATTCGCGGGGTCGGCTACACTGTCGGCAAAGATCAAGTTTAAGCCAAGACGGCGTTCTGCTAGGTAAAATTATCGCGATGAAGTCCATACGAAACTTTTTGATCGTCGTACTGCTATCGGTAATCTGCTTAGTCAATTTTGTTGGTGCGCTGCATGGTTATCAGCGCAGTATGTCGACGGCTGAACTGCTCCTCTCTAGACAGCTGCAAGACAAAGGCGAATTGTTGTTGGCGTTTCATCGTCATAGTGATAAAAAAAATATCACTAATAACGGTTTAAAGATTGAACTGGAACAATTAGAGCAGTGGTTTGAAGATGACCTGCTATTTCAGATATGGCATGGCGAGACGCTGTTGAAGCGTTCTGAAAATGCCCCTCAACAACCTTTTGCAGAGTATTCCCAGCAGCGTCTTGCAACCCAGCAACGCTACTATCGCGGCACTCAATGGCACTACGAATTTGTCGTTGACGAGCCACTCGTACTCGTTGTCGCACAACAGCAAGGACACTACTCTAACCTTGTTGAAACCATGATAGTGGAATCAATCTTGCCGATAATTTGGGTTTTGCCAATTATTGGATTGCTGATCTGGTGGGTCGTCAAATATGGCCTGAGCCCGTTACACAGACTGGCGGCAATCTTGCGGTTGCGCAATGATCGCGACTTAACCGCATTGAATCAAAGTCATTACCCTGTCGAAATCAGTACTGTAGTAGTTGCTATCAACCAGTTGCTCGCAAGGTTACAGCTAGCTCTTGGCCGCGAGCGACGTTTTGCTGCTGACGCTGCACATGAACTGCGTACGCCATTGGCAGCACTAAAGGTTAACCTGCACAATCTACGTCGAGATTTAACCTCTAGTCCAGAGCAGCGCCAGACCATCATGGACGCACTAGAGAGCAGTGTTGATAGAATGAGTCACTCTATTGAGCAAATTCTCGCGCTACACCGCTTTAGTCCCGAGCAATTCACCAGTAATGTTCAGTTGTGTGACCTGACTCAGTTAGCCCGCGACAGCATTGCTGAATGCTATCCGCTGATCGAGAACAAACAGCAGTCGATTGCACTGCAGGGTTCGAGCTGTGAAATTGATGGCGACAAATTTGGGCTATCCACACTGCTGCGTAATTTGATCGACAATGCCAGCAAGTACACCCCAGTCGCCGGACAAATAACTGTAACGGTGACAAGGGACAGCGATCAGGTGATATTGACGGTCGAAGACTCCGGCCCTGGGATAGCAGAGGACCAACGTCCACAGGTCACTGCTCGGTTTTACCGAGTGGGGGGGGATCGCCACCGCAGTGGTGTCACCGGTAGCGGTTTGGGGCTATCCATCACAGAATCGATTGCCCAACTACACGGTGGCGAGTTATCTCTGCAGCGCTCCACCAAGCTCGGCGGCTTATGCTGTAAAATTACTTTTCCTGTCAGACAAAACTTGGAGGCCAACCGTTAATGAACTGGCCTAAACTGCCTTTTAAAAAGCCCCTAAGCGCACTGCTCCTCGCCACTCTGGGCGCCGTTGTGGAGGCTGCGCCAGTAGTTCAGTTGGCCATCGAACAACACCGATTTTTCCCCGAAGTTGTCACGGTACCCGCTAATACCAAAGTCAAACTTCTGATCCACAACCGTGACGCCAGTGCCGAGGAGTTTGAGAGCTTTGAGCTAAACCGCGAAAAAGTCATTCTCGGCAATACAAAGACAGTCATTTATATCGGCCCACTAGCCGTTGGCGAATACCCATTTTTTGGTGAGTTTAACCCAAGCACCGCTCAGGGGGTGATACGCGCCGTCGACACCAGTAGCGAGGTCGCGCCATGATCCTTCTCAACTCAATCGTTGTGGTACTCAATGAGACTATTGAGGCCGGTATTTTAATCAGCGTACTGTTGTCGATCAGTCATCAACTGAAACTGGCTCCACGCTGGTGGCTGGGGGGAGTCGCGCTGGGCGTAAGTGGTTCGTTACTCTACGCTCAACAGCTAGCGACACTCTCGGAGTGGTTTGATTACGGTGGCCAAGAAGTTATCAATAGCAGCTTACAGTTAACTGTTTTTGCCCTGACACTAGCCATTATCAAGCTAATGATTAGCGGCCATAAGCGCGCTTTAGTGCCAGTAATGGCGCTGGCAATGGGGCTGGCAATGGTGCGAGAAGGAGCCGAGATAGTGGTATTTTATCTTGGCATTAGCACCCAGAGCGAGTCGACTTCCAGTCTGTTAACCAGCGGTTTTGTTGGCGCCTCGATAGGTGCCAGTATCGGTGCATTGATCTACTATTTTTTGATCCTTATCCCGGGGCGCCACGCCGCTCGCATACAGCTGCTACTGCTGGCTTTAATCTCGAGCGGTATGGTATTGCAAGCTAGTCAACTTCTCATCCAAATAGATTGGCTGCCGGTCGCTGCTCCGCTGTGGAATAGCAGCGCACTGCTGCCAGAACATTCAGCGCTTGGACAACTGGCATATGCTGTTTTTGGTTATGAGTCGACACCAAGCGCAACTGAAATGTTACTTTATATCGGCGCTTTGGTACTGAGTCTTTGCGTAATTCTTCTCAGCAAACGGCAACATTGCGCTCTCTCTGCAGCGTATCTAAGATGATGTTTCATCACCGTATTAGCTTTAAATTAGCCAAGTTGCCTGCAGCCAGCGTATTGGCAATTTTGCTGTCAGCGATACCTGCAGCAGGCTGGGGTGATGGCCTCACTATCGCACCCATCGAGCAGCCCTACGTTCACTCGTTAGAGCACGAAATTGAACTGCACTCAGTCTGGCAACATCGTTTAGACGATCAACCTAATCAGATAGGTACCACACTCTCCGCTGCCGTTGCCAACCGACATAATTTTTTGCTCGAGCTATCAGCTAGCGGCATAGATCTCCCCGAGAGCCGACCGCAAGCGACTAGCATTGAAATAGAAGCCAAGTGGCAACTGACCGAGCAGGGGCAGTACAACGCCGACTGGGGCATCACACTTGAACTTGAGCGCGAAGTCACCCTGAATCGCTGGGAGGCGGGAACCACGTTACTCTGGCAGCGCGAATTTTCCGACTGGATCGCCACAGTCAATGGCAAGCTCTACTATGAGTGGGGTAGCAACTACAGTAACGAAATCGAAACCAGTCTTGGTGCGCAGCTACGCTACCGTCTCAGCTCGTTACTAGAGCCCACTCTCGCTTTGCATTTGAGCCAAGACACTGGCGCCATTGGACCAGGACTGTGGCTCCACCAACGCTTGGCACCTGGGCGACGTCTCAACTGGCAGCTATCGCTGCTGCAAGGCTTTAAAACCACCACACCTGAGCAGACCGCGCTGATCGCTGTCGAGTACGAGTTCTATTAGTCGCGACCGCGCTGCGCTGGTAAACTGATAATTTGCCATTGTGGATGCACCCCATGAGTGAACGCGCAGCACAGCGACCATCACTGCTCGACGCATTGATACCGGTCATTTTTCTGATCAGCACCCTCGGCACCACCGTCTATTTGTTTGGCCTCGACGCCTTTGGTCCCAATCTGTTGGCGCTGTTGCTATCCGCCGCCTTGGCGGCCGCCATCGGTATCAAAAATGGCCACCGCTGGCTTGCCATCGAAGAGGGGATGATCGAGACCATCTCGCTGTCGATGCGCTCTATTCTCATTTTAATGATGGTCGGAGCGCTGATTGGCAGCTGGATGCTCAGCGGCACCGTGCCGACCATGATCTACTACGGTGTGGCGCTGATTTCGCCAGAGTTTTTTTACCTCACGGCGTGCCTTGTCAGTGCGCTGGTGGGGTTTAGTATCGGCAGCTCGTGGACGGTAGCCGGAACGCTGGGCATAGGGTTGATGGGGGTCGCCGCGGCGCTCGGTCTGCCGCTGGGTATCGCCGCTGGCGCGATTGTCTCCGGCGCTTATCTGGGCGATAAGATGTCGCCGCTGTCGGACACCACCAACCTCGCCGCCGCCGCCACCTCCAGCGACCTGTTTGAGCACATCCGCCATATGAGCTGGACCACACTGCCGGCTTTTGCCATCTCGCTGGTCCTCTACACCGCGCTCGGTTTGGGCGGCGAGGCGAGTAGCGAACTGACCGAGATCGCAAAGCTGCAAAAGACCTTAGCCGACTATTTTGTCGTCTCACCGTTCATGTTAGCGCCGCTGGCGCTGCTGTTGGTACTGGCCATTAAACGCCAACCGGCACTGGCGACACTGGTCTGGGGCACTCTAGCCGGCATCGTTATGGCGCTGCTATTTCAACCCGAACGGGTTATTGAGGCGGCCGCCGATGAGCAGCTGTCAAAGGCAGCCGCCAGCGCCAAAGGGATCATCTCGACACTGTTTAGCGGTTTCAGCCCCGACAGCGGTTCGGCGGTGGTCGACCAGCTGCTGAGCAAAGGCGGGCTGAGCAGCATGTTGCTGACGGTGGGGTTAATTATCTGCGCGCTCGCCTTCGGTGGCGCCATGGCCCGCGCCGGGCTGCTGCAGCGGCTGGTCGATGCGATGCTCTCTGGGGTACACAGTGCCGCCGGTCTGATTGTCGCCACGGTGTCGGCCTGCATCGGCACCAATGTGTTGGCGGCCGACCAGTATCTGTCGATAGTGTTGCCGGGGCAGATGTTCAAGGGCGCCTACCAGCAGCGCCAGCTGCACCCCCTGACCCTGTCGCGCACCCTCGAGGATGCCGGCACGCTGACCTCGGCACTGATCCCATGGAACACCTGCGGCGCCTACATGGCGGCGGCGCTGGGGGTCAGCACCTTTAGCTATGCACCCTACGCCTTCCTCAACCTGCTCTGCCCGCTACTGGCGGTCGGTTACGGTCTGCTGCAAGTGGGGCTGCAACCCAAACTGGCCAGCCACAATAGCTGAGCGCCCGATGCTGAAGCGGCTGCTACTGCTGTTACTGCTGTCACCATTGGCCGCGGCACAGCCCCCCCACTTTGATGGCGAGCGCGCGCTGCAACTGATCGCCGCACAGGTGGCATTAGGGCCGCGCAGCAACCCGACCAGTCGAGCGGCGGCATTGGCGCTCTACCGCCAGCAGCTGGCCGCCGCCAACCATTTAGCCGAACACCAGTTTGACTGGCAGTGGCGGCAGCTGCCCAACCGCCGCGGCAGCAATCTGCTTGCCAGCTTTGGCCCCGCGCAGCCCAGCCAGCCGCAGTGGCTGCTGGCGGCGCACTGGGACACCCGCCCAATCGCCGACCGCGACAGCGACCCGCAACGGGCCGCAGCGCCGATCAGCGGCGCCAACGACGGCGGCTCGGGGGTGGCAGTGCTGTTGCATCTTGCTGAGCTGATGGCGGCGACACCGCCGCCGGTGCGCGTTGATATCGCCCTATTCGACTACGAGGACCTCGGCGGTATCGACGGCCAACCCTACTCAATCGGCGCCCACCAATTTGTCGCCGACCACCCCGACTACCGCCCTGCTGGCGGTATTTTGCTGGATATGGTCTGCGACAGAGCGCTGACAATACCGCGCGAGCTCTACTCGAAACGCCACGCCGGTGCACTGCAACAGCAACTGTGGACGCTGGCCAGCGAGCTGCAGCTCAGGGTGGTCGCGCACCGCGATGGCGCCGCCATCATTGACGACCACCTAGCGTTTTTGCGCGCCGGTATCCCTATGGTCAATCTGATCCACTACCCGTTCCCATCCAGCTGGCACCGCCACAGCGATCAGCTGGACCGGTGCAGTAGCGACAGCCTCGGCGAGGTGGGCCGCTGGCTGACTACCTTCATCTACCGCACTGGCAATATACAGCGCGACTAGGTTTGGCCTGGGTCGCGCTTGTCCGCTATAGTCGCACTACCGTTCGCTCTGTCACAAGGAGAAGTACCGTGAAAATCACCGCCCCGCTGCTGCTAGCCGCAGCCCTCGCCGTGGCGCTACCCAGCGCTGCTGACAACAGCGACCTGCGCAGCAGCCTCAGCGCTGACTACCACGCGTCGCTGCGCGATCTGTTCGTCCATTTTCACCGCAATCCTGAGCTGAGTTTTCTTGAACACGCCACCTCGGCACGACTGGCTCTAGAGCTTCGCGAGGCCGGCTTTACCGTCACCGAAGGGGTCGGCGGCACTGGGCTGGTGGCGCTGCTTGAGAATGGCGATGGCCCGCTGGTCATGGTTCGCGCCGATATGGATGGCCTGCCAGTCGAGGAGCGCTCGGGGCTGGATTATGCCTCTACCGCCACACAAATTGACCCGATCAGCGGGCGTGAAGTAGCGGTGATGCACGCCTGCGGCCACGACGTCCACATGGTCAGCTTAGTCGCCACCGCGCGGCAGATGGCGGCGCGGCGCGACAGCTGGTCGGGGACCCTGATGTTAATTGGCCAGCCGGCTGAAGAGCGCATCTCCGGAGCGCGCATAATGCGTGAAGAGCAGTTGTGGGAGCGCTTTGGCACCCCCGACTACGCGCTGGCACTGCATGTCATATCCGGGCTTGAGGCCGGGGTGATCAATGTCCAAGAGGGCTCGCCGATGGCGGGCTCCGATTCGGTGGACATTATTGTCCACGGTATTGGCACCCACGGCGCGGCACCGCACTTTGGTAAAGACCCGGTGGTGCTCGGCAGCCAGATTGTGCTGGCGCTGCAAACCCTAGTAGCGCGAGAGTTGCCGCCGCGCGAAGCGGGGGTGGTGACTGTCGGCTCGTTCCACGCCGGTACCAAACACAACATCATCTCCGACCGCGCCGAACTGCAGTTAACCGTGCGCAACACCAACCCAGAGACCCGTCAGCTGCTGCTCGAGGGTATTGAGCGGATCGCCACCAACCTCGGCCGCGCCGCTGGACTGCCCGAGGACAAACTGCCCGAGGTGTCGCTCAACAACCCCGGCACGCCTCCCACAGTCAATGACGATGCCTTGGTGCAACGGTTGCGCACTGTCTGGCAGCGCCAGTTTGGCGAGCAGCAGGTGCTGAATATTGGCAGCAGTTCTATGGGTGCCGAGGACTTTCCCTATTTTACCAACGATCCAGCCATTCCCAGTGTCTACTTTGTGGTCGGCGGCACCGCCAAGAGTGATCTCGACGCCGCCGCGGCTGGCGGGCCAGCGGTGCCCTGGAACCACAGTCCGATGTTCAAAATAGAGCCACAACTGAGTATCACCCGCGGTGCCGAAGCCACCGTAGCGGCACTGCTGGAGCTGATGCCCAACTAACAAAAAGCCGGCTGATGCCGGCTTTTTGTCAGGCTGAAAACCATCCCGTTCAGCGGCTGAGCACCTCGCGCAGCGCGGCAACACAGTAGTCGACATTGCGCTGGTTGGCGGCGTGGCCCATCAGCCCAATCCGCCACACTTTTCCCGCTAGCGCGCCGAGGCCGGCGCCTATCTCGAGGTTGTAGTCGGCGAGCAGTGCGGCGCGCACCGCGGCGTCATCGACCCCGGCGGGGATAGTGACCGCATTGAGCTGTGGCAGGCGATCACCCTCGGGGACGATAAATTCGATACCGAGCTCGGCCAGCCCCTGTTTGAGCTGCTGGTGGAGGTCGCAGTGGCGCTGCCAAGAGGCCTCGAGCCCCTCCTCTTGCAACATCACCAGGGACTCGTGCAGCGCGTACAGGCTGTTGACCGGGGCGGTGTGGTGGTAGGCGCGCTTGCCCTCGCCGGCCCAGTAACCCATCACCAGCGACAGGTCGAGAAACCAGCTCTGCACCTTGGTTTTGCGCTGGCGGATCACTTCTGCCGCGGCATCGCTAAAGCTGACCGGCGACAGCCCGGGCGGTGCCGAGAGACATTTCTGCGAACCGGAATAGATAGCATCGATACCCCACTCGTCGACCTTGAGCGGCGATCCGCCCAGCGAGGTCACCGCATCGACTATCGTCAAAGCGCCGTAACGTTTGGCGATAGCGCACAGTGTCTGCGCATCGGAACAAGCGCCGGTGGAGGTCTCGGCATGGACAAAAGCGAGGAATTTGGCATCGGGGTTGGCGCCGAAGGCGGCCTCGACCTTGTCGGGGTCGACGGCGCGACCCCACGGGTCTTCCACCAATACCGGGATACCGCCGCAGCGCTCAATGTTCTCCTTCATACGGCCGCCGAACACCCCGTTTTGGCAGACGATAACCTTGTCGCCCGGCTCCAGCAGATTGACAAAACAGCACTCCATACCGGCCGAACCGGGTGCTGAAACGGCAAAAGTCATCGCATTTTCGGTTTGAAAAGCGTACTGCAGAAGCCGCTTGAGCTCATCCATCATGCCGATAAAGGCCGGGTCGAGGTGGCCCAGCGTCGGGCGCGCCAGCGCGGCCAATACACGAGCGCTGACATCGGAGGGGCCGGGGCCCATCAAGGTGCGCTGCGGGGGGTGAAAGGAACTAATTGCCATGCTGGGACTCCACAAATCAAACCGAATAGATAAAGTCGTCTATTCTAAACAGCCCTCTGGGGAGTGTCGAATTAAACTGCCGTGCAGTCAGCTCGCTGAGCCACTTGCAGTTGCCAGCGCGGCGGAGCACACTAAAAAGAGCTTGTCGGCAGCCAACACCGGCATGGAGGATGACGCAGTGACAACCAGACAATCGGCGACCGCGACGACACCGCCGCGCACCCCAGTGGGGGTTGTGGTGCTGCTCACTCTGGTGCTGAACGGTGCGCTGCCATCCAACGCGGTGGCGCAAGCCGAGCCGACTGCCTCGGTCGATGAACTGCTGGCCGCCATCGAGCGCCAAGAGAGCGGCAGCGATGGCTATGCCCCGCAACTCGGCGAGCTGTACTTTTCACTCGGCCTCGCACTTAGCCAACAAAACGCTGTGGCCGAGGCGCTGCAAGCCTTCCAGACCGCCATGCAGATTGAGCGAGTCAACCACGGGCTCAACGCCATCGGCCAGACGCCTTTTTTGTTCGCGGTCGCCGACAGCCATCTACAACTGGGCGATCGCGAGCGCGCCACCGACGCCCTTTATGCCGCTTATCGTCTCGCCATCAACCACTATGGTGAAATGAACGCCGCGCTACTGCCGACACTGGACAAACTGCTGGCCTGGCAGCTGGCGGCCTACCACAGCAGCGCCACCGCCAAACTCGGTTTTAAGCACTTAGTCGACGCCGACAAGATCGCCGCCCATCAACTCAATGTGCTGTTGGCCAATAGCGACAGTGATAGCCAGCACACCGCCACCGACCACTACCGCCGAGTGATTGAAGTCAACTACACCATCGCTGAGCACCTGCGCGAGCACGGCCTGCCAAGCGACAACGGTTTCTCCATCTCCACCGGTTTGGCCGTCGAGAGAACCCCCTCGACCCACAGCCAAGCCAGCTATCGCAATGGCAAAACGGCGTTGGAGCAGATCGTACTGGGTATTGAGCGCAGCGCCGACAGCGACCCACAACAGCTCGCCGAGGCGGTGGCGACACTGGGTGATTGGTATCTGGTCTTTGCACAGCAGCGCTCGGCCGAGCAAGCCTACCGCCTCGCTTATGAGTTGACCACCGTCGAGGACGATGACAGCGAAGAGAGAGACGATAGCGACCTGAGTGCAAACCCCGACCGCTCCGATAACACCGATACCCCTGAAGCAGAGGCCAGCGCAACCTTCTCAGCACTCGGCGAACAGCTCTTTGCACTGCCGCGCGCCATCCAGTTCGGCCGCACCCCCAGCGACTGGGTGGTGCAAACCGCTAACGCCGAGGTTGATGACAAGGGCCGTGTCATCGCCGTTGAGTGGCCAGCCGAGGCGCTGACATGGAGTACACAGCAGCAGCGTGAAGCGCTCAAATTGGTCAATGAGATCCGCTACCGGCCGAGTATCGGCGCCGATGGCAGCCGCAGCAGCAGTGGCCCCATCGACATGGTGATGGTGCCCGAGCTGGTAGCGCTGCTCAGTGCAGCAGCACCAGCTGAGCCATCCAACCGCAGAGAAGCGACAGATGCAGCCACTAGTGAGAGCAGCGAGAGTAGCGAGAGTAGCGAGAGTAGCGATGCTAGCTAAACGACATCTATTATGCGGCTGGCTGGGGCTGATCTTGAGCGCACCGCTCAGCGCCGAGCTCACGGCCGACAGCCGCGACTTAGACCGCGAGCTGGAGCGCGCACTGGAAGAATTTGACCGCGCGCTCGACCGCCAGCAGAGCGCGGGAGAGGTCGATATACTCTCGCAGCAAGGTCGCGCGATGCCGCTCGATCATGGCTCTGCCTTCGATGAGGCGGCCCCCGGCGAACTCGCTGCCGGCGCGACAGCCAGCGAAGACCAGACCATCGCCGGCCGCGCCAGTGGCGGCTCGGGTATGGACGGCGCCAGCAGCGGCCGCGACAGCAGCGATACCGGCGAGGGCGAGCGCGCTGACAGCGCAAACGGCAACAGTGGCAGCACCGACAGCGGTGCGCTAGGTGCGGGCGGTGGTGGCCAACAGCCGCTACCGGTACCGGAAGATATCGGCGACGGCCAAGGCGACGATATCGTGCTGCGGCAAATCAGAGAGGCCGCTCTGCGCGAACGCGATCCGGCACTGCGCGAAAAATTGTGGGATGAATACCGCAGAATCAAGGGGCAATAAAATGTTGTTAGCGCTTGCTAAACCGCTCATGCGGCTGCTCTGCTTGACCACCGCGCTACTGCTCGCAGCGGCGCCACCGGCAGTGCTGGCACTGGACAAAATTACCTCATCGACACCGACCACGCTGCTCACGCCCAGCTACCCTTTCAGCGATAGCGCACTGCTCGACATCGGACTGCTGCCGCTCGACGATGGCCTCGAGTTGGTCGACGACGATGACCCGGTGTTTCCCGAAGTGCGCATGGCAGAAACCGTCTATTTCGTCACCCAGTTGGGCAAAATGTTGGAGCGCAGCGGTGGCTGGGGGGCGGTGCGGGTGGTGGCCAGCGAAGAGACCGCGGTCGACCTGCTGCTGCGCGGCAAGGTGCTCGCATCCAATGGCGAGGAGCTCGAACTGGCAATCACAGTTGTCGATAGCAGTGGCAACCGCTGGCTCGATCAGCGCTACCGTCAAGTGGTCGGCAAATACGCCTACGACCGGCGGCTGAAGCAACTGCGCGACCCGTTTCACAATCTCTTTACCGAGATCGCCAACGACCTGCTCAGCCAGCGCGAACGCCGCGGTGACGCCAGCGCCGAGCGTCTGCGTCAGATTACTGCGCTGCGCTTTGGCCAGCAGTTTGCCCCACAGGCCCTAGCGGGCTACCTAGACCGCCGCGCCGACGGCGCAATCAAATTGGTAAAACTGCCGGCCGACAATGACCCGTTGATGGCGCGCATCGATAAGATTCGCCAGCGCGACTATCTCTACATCGACACCATGCAAGACTACTACCAGCAATTTGCCGAACAGATGCACGAGCCCTACCAAAACTACCGCGCCAGCTCCTACAACGCAGTAGTGGAGGCGCGTCAACTCAACGCCAAAGCGACTCGGCAGATGATCGGCGGCATCGGCGCGATCATCGCCGGCATCTACGGCCGCTACGAGAGCAATTCGGCCTCGACACGCGCAATCAGCACCGTCGGTGCCGGTTTCGGTGGCCTGGCGGTGCGCAACAGTCTGGCCACCCGCGACCGCGCTGCGGCCGCCAACGAGTCAGTCGCAGAAATGGGCGCCTCGTTGAGCGCCGAGATCGCCCCGCAACAAATTGACTTAGAAGACCGCACCATCACCCTGAGCGGCAGTGTCGACGCCCAATACCGCCAGTGGAAAGCATTGCTGCAGGAGATTTATCAGCGCGAGCGGGCGCTGCCAGACCCAACATGAGAGCACTGACCAGACAACAGCGAAACTGGCTAGTGGCGCTGCTTTTGGCGGCGTTGGCCGTGCTGCTGATCGCGCCACAACTGCGCCAACAGCGACTCGATGCGCTCGATCAACAGCCGCGCGGAACCGCCGCGCCACCCGTTGCGGCGCTCTCCGCCTCGCAGCGCGCCGTGGTCGCCCAACAGCGCCAGCGGGCTCAGACGCTGCTGGCTGAAATCGCCGTGGCCGCAGAAACGCTGCAGCCGAGCCAACCGCAGCGCTGGGCTGGTGAACAGTACAACAGTTTCAATAATTGGCTCAGCCAGGGCGACAGCGCTTTTGCCAGTAGCAATTTTGACCGCGCCGTGGCGAGTTACCAGGCGGCGCTGACTGCTGTGCAACAGCTGCTCGAGCAGCGCCCGCTGCGACTTGCCGAACTACTCGACGAAGCGGCTCAGCTCTACCGCGACTTTGCCGCCAGCGAGTTGGCAGAAGTGCTGCAACTGGCCGAGTTACTGCAGCCAGAAAACAGCGCTGAGAGTGCCGCCAGCCTCGAGCGCTGGCAGCAACAACTGTCACTGTTGGCGGCGACCCAACAGGCGGTCAACACCATCACTGCAGCGCTCGAAAACGACCAGTTGAGTGCCGCCGCCAGCGCTGTTGTCAGCGCCCGCCACAGCGCCGCGGTCGACAGCCAACACCCGGCGCTGCTAGCGGTCGCCGAGCAGCTGCAGCGCGCGCAACAGCAAGCTGACTACCAGGCTGCGCTGCAGCGCGGTTACGCCGACTTGAGCAGTGGTCAACTCGACAGCGCTGAGCGCGCTTTACAGCGGGCTCAGCAGTTACAGCCCAGTAGTGAGGCGGCTGCCAGCGGTCTCAACCAGGTGCTCAACCAGCGCCGCCAGCGCGATATCGATGAGCAACTGCGTTTAGCTGGCGACTACGAAAACCGCGAGCAGTGGCAGCAGGCGGTGGCGGTCTATCAACAACTAGAACAGCGTGCCCCGGGGCTGCTCGAGGCTCAGGTGCGGCTGCTCAGCAGCCGGGTGCGCGCCGAGTTTGACCAGCAGTGGCAACAGTTGACCGCTGCCCCCTACGCACTGGTAGCGCCACAACAGCGCCGCAGTGCGCAGAGCTGGCTGCAACAGGCTGAACAGATTGCTCCACGAGGGGAGCGCTTACACCGCCAGATAGCTGAGCTGCGCGAGCTGTTGCAGCAGACCGCCGAGAAGCGCACGGTGCTGCTGCGCTCTGATGGCATCACTGAGGTGACGGTATTCAAAGTGGCCGAGCTCGGCCGCTTTAACCAGCACCCGCTGCAGCTATTGCCGGGGCGTTATACTGCGCTGGGCAGCTGTGCTGGCCACCGCGACCGACAGGTTAACTTTGAGGTGACTGCCGCGACACCGAGCGCCGCACTCACCGTTGATATTACGTGTGGTCAGCCGCTGTGAAACACGCCCGCGCCGTCCATTGTCGAGGAACCACCCAGTGAACAAGCCAGCAACCAAATTGCACTCTGCTGCCAGCCGGCACTACTGGCGGCGCGCGGTTGTCGTGCTGTTACTGGCAGTGACGCTACTGGCACTCTGGTACAGCAGTGCTAGTCGCGCAGTCATTGTCAGCTTTGCAGCCGCCCCCGGCGCCGATCCGCTCCCCGCAGATCTGGCGGTAGAGCTCAAGATCAGTGGCTGGTCACTGCGACTTGGCGGCAACTACCTACTGCTGCCAGGTGAATACAGCGCCACCGCCCGCGCGCCCGGTTATCAGCCGCTGCACCACAGCTTTGTTGTCGACCAGCAGCCAACCCAGCAGCAACGCCTGATACTGCTGGAGCAGCCGGGCGAGGTGCGCATAGAACTTGTTGACCGCGACGGCAACCGCATCGTCTCCTCGGCGCAGGGCAGTGTGCTGATCGATGGTGAGCGCCGCGCCCACAGCGACACCCTGCAGCTGATGCGCGGTCGCTACCGCTTGGCGATAGAGCAGCCGCGCTACCGGCGCAGTGAAATTGAGCTGCAGGTAGCCGGTCGCGCCGCGGTCGAGACCGCAGCGGTGACGCTTGAGCCGGCGTGGAGTGTGCGCACTCTCAACAGTGAACCCAGTGGCGCTACGGCGGTGGTCGATGGCGCAGCGGTAGGGACAACACCGGTCGCCGTCGAGCTGCTGGAGAGCGGCAGCGATGTCGAGCTGCGCTTGCCCGGCTTTGAACCCTGGCGCGATACCATCAGCGCGCTGCCGGGCGGACCGCGCAGTTACACCGCCACACTCGAGCCAGAGCGCGCTGTGCTGGCGCTGAGCTCAACACCTGCGGGAGCGGCAGTCACTCTCGATGGCCATTTCCTCGGCTCCACACCGCTGACCAGCCGTCTCAAAGTTGGCCAACCGCTGCAGCTGTCACTCCATCTCGAAGGCTATCTACCCCACCAGCAGATACTGCAAGCGGACCGTGTCGAGCCGCTCACGCTGGCGGTATCGCTCACCCCGGCGCTGGGCAGCGTCGAGTTATCGCTCAACGTCGCCGCCACGCAGCTGGTGATCGATGACGGCCCACCCATCGCTATCGCCGGGCGCCGCCACCGCCTTGAGCTGCCGGCGCGACGCCACCAGCTGACTATCAGCAAGCCAGGTTACCGACGCCAACACTTCACCGTGGAGCCGATTGCCCAGCGCCGCCAACAACTCAGCGTCGAGCTACTCAGCCATGAACAGGCTTTCTGGTCGACACGCCCATCACAGCTCAGCGCCGCCAACGGCAGCGAGTTGCGACTGATCAAGCCCAGCGGTGCCTTCACCATGGGATCGGCGCGACGCGAGCCGGGGCGCCGCGCCAATGAGGGCGACTACCGGGCACGCCTGACCCGACCTTACTACATTGCCACCACAGAACTGACCAATGCGCAGTTTCAACAGTGGCGCCAACACAATGCCGGTACTGTCGGCGGCCAGCCGCTCGGGCTCGACCAGCAACCGGTGGTCAATATCAGCTGGTATGAGGCGGCCGAGTACTGCAACTGGCTGAGCGCCAAAGAGGGGCTGCCGGCATTTTATCAGCTCAGTGGCGGCACACTTTACGGTGTCGACTGGGATGCCACCGGCTACCGGCTGCCGACCGAGGCAGAGTGGGCCTACGCCGCTCGCAGCCGCGCCGATAACAGCAGCGCCACCTATAGCTGGAGTAATCAACGCTACCCGCCGACCACTGCGGTAGCCAACTACGCCGACCAATCGGCCACCTCGCTACTGCCCTTTACCCTGCGCAATTATGACGATGGCTATCAGTTCAGCGCGCCGGTAGCGCGCTTTCCCGCCAACCGTTTTGGCTTGCACGACCTCGACGGCAATGTCAGCGAGTGGGTCAACGACTACTACAGCCCTCGCCCCAACGCCGGGCGCGGTGACGGGGACAGCAGTGGCCCCGAGCAGGGCGAGCTGTTTGTCGTGCGCGGCGCCAGCTGGGCGCTGGCTGGGCGCAGTGAACTGCGTCTCGCCTATCGCCGCAGCGACAGCGCAGCGGCCATGGATGTCGGATTTCGTCTCGCGCGTTTTGTCGACCGCCGCGGCATCGACCCCACAGCGGTGCGCGACCATGAGTAACAATATGATGGTATGGCTGACACTGCTGTCAGCGCTGTTGCTCAGCGGCCATGCTGCCACCCTCGAACCGCCAACCACACCGGCAAGCGCCGACCAGAGCGCACCGCCGAATGATCGCGAAGCGGCAACGGAGCCGACCATTATCGATAGCTACACCCCCGATGAGGCGATCTCTGAGGACAATGCTATCGCCCTACCCGCCGATATCTAACTGAGTCAAAGGAGTCACCGTGAGTTACCGACAACGCACCAATCACCAATTCTTCTACCAACTGGTAGCGCTGTTGCTGTCGATCATTGTGGTGCACTTGATCTATACCGCGGTGATTCGCCCCAACGCCGACCTACTGCTGGCGATCAATGCTGAAGCGATCGCTGCAGGCGCCACCGTCGGCCCCGCCAGCGAGCGCTCGCTGTACATTATTTTGAAAGACTTCGAGCAGGAGGCGTGCCTGATTCTGATGTGTTGGGCGCTGGCTATTATGGCCCTGAAAGCACAACAGCTGCGCGCCGAGTCGGCCCTGCTACAGCGCGCCGAGCAGGGTTTGGCGGCCTTTGAGCAGCTCGATGGCGACCAGCAATCGCGACTGCTGCCGCGGCTGCTGCGCAGCGCCCAGCGACAACCCCCGCAGCTGCGTGACAGCACCGTTGAGACGCTCTGCAACCAGGAGAGCGATCTGCTCGACTCGGAGCTGTCGATGGTGCGCTATATCGCCTGGGCGATCCCCTCGATCGGTTTTATCGGCACCGTACGCGGTATCGGCGCCGCACTTGGCCAAGCGCACTTGGCAATCGAGGGCGATATCGCCGGAGTGACTGCCAGTCTCGGAGTCGCCTTCAACTCGACCTTTGTGGCACTGCTGGTGAGCATGCTGGTGATGTTTTGTCTGCACCAACTGCAGCTCAATCAAGAGCGCCTCGTGCACCACTGCCGCGAGGCTTGCGAGCAATTGCTGCCCGCTGGCAGCGACCCGACTGCCCGCGCTTAACCGGGGTCTAAACCGTGCCGCGCCAACGCCGAACCACCCCCTTTAATCTCTCGTTCCTCGACATTATGGCGTGTGGTTTCGGTGCGGTGACACTGCTATTTCTAATTTTGCGCCACAACGCCGAGGGGGTTTTCAGCGAACAGCCCAGCGCTGATACGCAGCTACTGGCCGCGGCGATCGAGCAGCGCCAGGGCGAGGCGCTGCAACTGCAACAGCAGCTCGACGCTCTGCAGTCACAACAACAGCAGCTCGCCGAGCAGCATGCCGAGCTCGCCCAGCAGCTAGAGCAGCGCCAACAGAGCGCGCAGATCGGCGACAGCGAGCTCGAGCAGCTGCGCGATGCCGTGGCGGCACTGGAGCTGGAGGTCGATACCCTGGCCGAACCGGCTTTTGGCAGCAATCTGCGCCGCACCCTGGGAGATGGTGATCGCCAATACCTGACCGGAATGAAACTGGGTGGCGAGCGCATAGCCATTTTGGTCGATAGCTCGGCAAGTATGCTCGCCGCCGAGCTGATCAATATTTTGCGGCTGCGCAACGGCACCGTCGAGCAGCAGCGCGCCGCCCCCAAGTGGCAGTGGACAGTGAGCATCACCGATTGGCTACTCGCCCAGCTGCCGGCTAGCGCCCGCTTCCAAGTATTCACGTTTAACCAGCAGAGCCAGAGTGTGCTCGCCGACAGCGACGGTCAGTGGCTGGACGCCGCCGATTCACTGGCTATCGAGCGCACCAGCGCGGCGCTGCGCACCATCACCCCAGCCGGCGGCAGCGCCCTGGTGCGCGGCATTGAGGCGGTCGCAGCACTGCAGCCGGCGCCGGATAATCTGTTCATTATTACCGACGGGCTGCCGACTCTCGGCGCACAGCCGCCGAGCCGCTATATGGTATCGGCACAACAGCGCCGGCAACATTTTCAGCAGGCGCTGAGCCGACTGCCGTTCGGCTTACCCGTCAACGTGCTGCTGTTGCCGATGGAGGGTGACCCCGAAGCTGCCGCGCTATTTTGGCAGCTGGCGATCGACAGCCGGGGTTCACTGCTGACACCGGCGCGAGATTGGCCATGAGTCGCCGCGACCGCTCCGCGCTGGATACCAGCCTCTCCTTCCTCGACGTCATCAGCTGCGGCTTTGGCGCCATTGTTTTACTGTTAATTATCGCCAGAGTTGGCGGCCCGGCACCGACGCAGCCCGATATCGCGCTGCAGCGCCAGTGGGTGGCGGCCCAGCAGCAAGTCGAAGAGTTGCAGCAGCGCCTCGCCCAGACCCGCGCCGCAGTGGCACGGCAGCAGCGCGAGACAGCGGCCAGCCGCGAGCTATTCGCCACCATGGCGCTGACGGTGAGTGAGCGCAACCGTCAGCGCCAAGATGAACAGGCGCGCTTGAAGCTAGCGCTGCAGGTGCTCAGCGAAGAGCAGCAGCGACTGCTCGGCGCCGAGTTTACCCGCCAGAATCAGATCATCGGCGGCATCCCGGTAGACAGTGAATACATCATCTTCGTCATCGACACCTCCGGCAGCATGCAGGCGGCGGCCTGGCGGCGGTTGCAGCAGGAGATGATCAATATTCTCGATATTTACCCAACGGTCAAAGGGCTGCAAATCATGAACGATATGGGACAGCTGATGTTTCCCGCCGCGATCGGCGAGTGGCAGCAGGATAGCCCCGAACAGCGCCAAAAAATTCTCCGCCGACTGGCCAGCTGGGCGCCATTTAGTAACTCCAGCCCGGTTGAAGGGATCGAGCAAGCGATCAAAAATTACTATGCCAGCGGCAGTAAAATCAGTATTTACGTCATGGGCGACGACTTTCAAGGTGGCTCGGTGCGCGCGGTGGCGGCAGTGGTGGCGCAGCTCAACCGCGCAGCAGCGGATGGCGCCAGACGGGTTCGCATACACGCTGTCGGCTTCCCCGTGCAGTTCGTCGACGGCCGTGAAGCTCCGGCCAGTGCAGTCAGATTTGCCCATTTAATGCGCGAGCTCACCGCCGCCAACGGCGGCAGTTTTATTGCTCTGGGCGGGCTGGATTAACAGCGGCCAAGCAATAGGCTACAGTAAGCTCAGTAGTGGAATAACCGGTGCAACGTTTAACGACCCAACAGTGGAGTACCAGGTGACCTGTCAACCGCCAACCCGCAAGCGCAACGCCGCTCACCGTTATGCTGCGCTATTGCTGAGCGCACTACTGCTCTACGGTTGTGCCTCTAGCAGTCAAATCACCGCCACCACCGTACTGCCCCCTGCTGTTACCGCCCCCCACCCCGGCTCGGCACTGTTGTGGCTCGATGAAGAGTTTCGCAGCGCCAATAGTCGCCCCAACGCCCACACCAGCATAGCCCTGGGCGCCGCCCAGAGTGCCGCCTTTAGCCAGATTTTCACCGCCATGCTTGCCGAGCTTACGGTGGTTGCCGAGCGGCCAGAGCAGTTGGCGCCGGGGCAGCTGTTGATCCGCCCGCGGCTGCGCGAAGTACAGGTAGCGGCCCCCTCAGAGACTTACCTCAATGTCTACGAGGTCTGGTTTAAATACTCGCTGCAATTCTACGACGACCAACTGCAGCTACTCGACGAGTGGTTTATGCCCGCCTACGGCAAAACACCCGACAACTTCATGTTGGCGCGCAGCAGTGCTATTGAGCGCGCCACCGATACCGCACTGCGCGATGTCGGTGCCAAACTGCTGATCGACTTCCACCGCATTCCGGCCCTAGAACAGTGGCTCTACCAGCAACGCGAGCAGCAGCCATGAGCGCCCGATATACCCCACTGACGGCGGTGGTGTTGGCGCTGTTACTCAGCGCCTGTGGCGCAATAACTACGGTCGATGAGTACCGCAGCAGCGACAACCCGATCTCGATAGCCGACGACGAACAGCTGACCATACTGGGACGACGCGACTCCGGCCACTACGAGACCGACCGCGAGTTTGTCGACTGTATCGGCAGCAAGGTCGCCTCTGCCAAAGTTAAGGTGGTCCCTGAGCAGGCCTTTATCGATGCCATCTACCCGTGGTTTGAGCCCCGTGTGGCGCCGAAAACCCTCGGCGCCCTGCGCAATCTGCTCGCCAATCCTCTGATCGAGGCGCGCCTCAATGAACTCAATTTGCGCTACCTGGTGTGGGTCGATGGCAGCACCGAATCGGCCACCGCCAGCGGCTCGCTGAGCTGCGCGGTGGGTCCGGGTGGCGGCGGCTGCTTCGGTTTTGCGCAGTGGGACAAATCGTCAATTTATGAGGCGATCATTTGGGATCTGCGCCAGCGCACCGAGCGCGGGCGGGTGCGGGTCGATTCACAGGGCACCTCTTACCTGATTGGCGCAGTGGCACCGATTCCACTGCTGACGCCGGTGAAGAGCGATGCCTGTGCCGGACTGGGAGGGCAACTGCGTGACTATTTTGCCGAATAGCCGCCCGCGGTGGCTTGTGTTGCTGTGGGTTGTGCCGCTGTGGATTGTGCTGGCCGGCCACAGCGTCGCCGACAGCCCTAGCGACAAGTTCTACCAGCAGCTAGTGGCCAACGGCGGTCGCTATCAGGATGAAAAGCTGCAGGCTTATATCAACGAACTCGGCCAGCAGTTGGTCGCCGTCTCGCCGATGGCCGGCGAAAAATTTACCTTCACGGTGGTCGACTCCGCCGACATCAACGCCTATGCCATGGCCGACAACTATGTCTATATCAACCGCGGGCTGTTGGCCTTTATGCGCAACGAAGCACAGCTGGTCTCGGTGCTGGCGCACGAGGTGGCGCATATCACACTGGATCACGTCGCCGGTAGTCGCGGCTTAATGCTGGGCGCACAACTGGCGGCGATGATCGCCGGGGTACTGACCGGTAGTGGCGATGTCTACCAGGCTGGCATCGCTTACGCCGAGTCGATACGCAGTGGCCACGGCCGCGAAAACGAGCTCGACGCCGACAGTGAAGGGGCTAAATATATGGCGGCGCTGGGTTATCCGCCCAGCGAGATGATCGCGATGCTGTCGATCATGAAAGATTATGAGCAGATGATGAAGGCGCGCGCCCGCGACCGCGGTGTCAGCCGCCCGGTCTATCACGGTATTTTTGCCAGCCACCCGCGCAACGACGCGCGGCTGCGCAATGCGGTACTGCCTGCCGCAGATAATTTAGCGCTGACAGCGCGCGATAGCGCGCGCTTTAGACTGATGACCGAGGGTTTGATCTGGGGCGACAATTTCGTCGACAAAGTAGTGCCCGCAGAGCGCTACAGCGATCTCAACGCCAGAGTGCGGATCGACTTCCCCCCCGGCTGGCACCACCGCGGCAGCCTGCAGAGCGACGATCTGCTGGCGATGCCCGCAGCGGCAGAGGACAACGCCGGTGATCGCTCGCGCACAGAAAGCGACGCCGCCGATAGCGCCGCAACAGTGTTGCTGCCCGGCCAAGCAACCATAGCCCTCAGCGTGCAACCGCGCACTTTGCAGTCGCCCGAGGAGTTTCTCTACAACCAGTTGAAATTGTCGCCGCTGCAGCAGGGTAGCGCCATCAGTCCGGCCGGGCTGGCTGGCTACAGCGGCATCGGCCTCGATGACAGTGGCGCACCCTATCAGCGCATCGCACTCATATACTACCGCTACAGCGCCTATTTGGTGGTAGCCGAGGTGGCCCCCGCGCTGCGCAACAGCGCCGCTTTTGCCAACGCAGACAAACTGTTCATGCAGAGCATTAACACCTTTCGGCCAATCTCACAGCGTGAGATCGACGGCCAAAAACCGGCTCGGCTCAATTACGTCAAGGCCAATGAGCGCTCGTCGATCGCCGCGATCAGCGCCGAGCTCGGCCTCAGTGACAGTGAACAGGACCAACTGCGACTGATCAACGGGCTCTATCCGCGCGGCGAACCCGAGCCTGGGCAGTGGCTGAAGATATTCCGTCAGTAAGCGAATTTTGGGAGTTTTTATGCGCCTCTTGGCAGCGGCTATCGCTATTGTTTTGTTGTCGATTTTGCTCTGGTTACTGCTACCCGCCGGCGCGCCGACACCGCAACCCGACATCGCTCTGCCCAGCAGCGAAGCGCTGGCGGCGCGCATTGCCGAGCAACTCAACGGCGACCAGTTCGACCCCAGCGCCGAGCTCGACGCAGCGGTTGACAGCGAGCTATTGGCAGCGCGCTTGGCAGCGCTGACCCGCACCGTCACCACCCAGGCCGTGCCCAGCGACCAACAGCTCGGCGCCTACCTAGAGCAACACCGCGACCGCTACCGACAGACCGATTTTTTTAGCTTTGACTACCTGCACTTCTCTGCGCTCGAGTACGGCGCTGCCACGCGCGATCAGGCGCAGGCCGCACTGGCGGCGTTGCGCGCCGGCAGCGGCGTAGCGGGGCAGGTTGAGCGGCTGCAGGAGAGCAGCCAGCATGCACTCGATCAACAGTTTGGGCGCGGCTTTGCCGCCGAGCTGGCGTCGCTGTGGCCACAGCGACCGCCGAGCTGCTGGCAGGGGCCGCTGAGTGGCCGCGGCGGGCTCTATTTGGTCTGTCTGCGCGACTACCGGGCCGGGGCGCTACCGAGCGTTGAGGCGCTGCGCGACCAACTGATTAACGACTGGCGCTTTGAGCAACTCAGGCAGCAACAAGGTCACTAAAGAACTGGCGCAACTGCTCGGCACCGCCCTGCTCCCAGGCGCGCAGTGCCGCGGTGCCGACAATCGCCATGTCGGCGTGGCCGCGCAGGTACTCCATATCGCTGCGATCGCTAATACCAAAGCCGACCCCCAACGGTAGGTCGGTGTGGGCGCGGCAGCGCGCCACCAGTGCAGCGACATCGTCGCCCATCTGGGTTTTAGAGCCGGTCACCCCTTTGCGCGCCACCACGTAGACAAAGCCTCTGGCGGCGGCGGCCAGCTGCGCCAGACGTTCATCGCTGTTGGTTGGGGTCATCAAGATAATCGGCTCCAAGCCGAGCTCCGCGGAGAGTGCGTGCAGCGAGCCGGCCTCTTCGATCGGTAGATCAGGCAGAATATAACCGACGCCGCCAGCGGCTTTGAGCCGCCGCAAGAACTGCTCTTCACCGAGTTTAAACACCGTGTTGTAGTAGCCCATCATCAACACCTTGAAGGGGAAGCGCGCTGTCACCGCAGCCATAAACTCGAAGCAGTCGTTGACGGTGGTGCCGTTTTGCAGCGACATCTCATTGGCGCGCACAAACAGCGGGCCGTCGGCGCTGGGCTCAGAGAACGGGAACTGCAGCTCGACCAAGTCGACCCCGGCTTCGGCCATAATTTCGAGCTCAGCCATATTGGCCTCAAACGAGGGGTAACCGCACACCACGTGGGCCATTACCAGCAGTGACTTGTCGGCCTTGCGCTGCTCAATGTAGCTCTGCAAACCCATTATTGTCGCTCCTGCTGGTACTGCGCCGCTTTGGTTTTAATGAACTCTTTCCACTTGTTGTCGTCGAGCGCCTCGGCGACGGTAAAAATATCTTTGTCGGCGCGGCCAGACTGGTTGATCAGAATAATTTCATCCTTACCCATACTCGGCGCCTCTTCGATCGCTTTGGCGAAGGCGTGAGTCGTCTCCAGCGCTGGAATCAGCCCCTCGGTGCGCATGGTCAGTTTCAGCGCTTCGCGCACCTCGTCGTCGGTAGCGGCCAAGAACCGCACTTTGTCCTGCTCCCAGAGGTAGGCGAGGATCGGGTTGATACCGATATAGTCGAGCCCGGCGGCAATGCTGTGGGTCTCGTTCATGTTGCCCTGGTCATTCTGCAGGAAATAGGTCTTGAAGCCTTGTGCAATACCGACCGAGGCGTCGTTGTAGGCGAGCCGAGCGGCGTGCAGCGAGGAACCGGCACCGTGGCCGCCGGCCTCGCAGCCGATCAGCTCGACATCGTCATCGAAGAAGCCCTGAAAAATACCCATGGCGTTAGAACCGCCGCCCACGCAGGCGTAGATGCGGTCGGGCAGTCGCCCGGTCTGCTCGAGCATCTGTGCGCGCGCCTCTTGGCCGACAATCGACTGGAACCAGCTGACCATCTCGGGGAACGGGTGCGGGCCACAGGCGGTGCCCAACACGTAGTGGGTGTCGGCCATATTGGTGACCCAGTCGCGCATCGCCTCATTGATGGCATCTTTGAGTGTTTTTTGGCCGTCCTGCACCGCCACCACTTGCGCACCCATATTCTCCATCCAGAACACGTTGGGGCGCTGTCGAGCGACATCGACGGCGCCCATGTAAATAGTGCAATCCAAGCCAAATTTTGCCGCCATGGTGGCGGTGGCAAAGCCGTGTTGGCCAGCGCCGGTTTCGGCGATCACGCGGCTCTTGCCGAGCCGCTTGCAGAGCAGCCCCTGACCGATGACATTGTTAATTTTGTGTGAACCGGTGTGGTTGAGATCTTCGCGCTTAACATAGATCTGCGCGCCACCGAGATGCGCAGAGAGATTGGCCATATGGGTGATCGGCGTCGGCCGGCCGGAATAATTTTGCATCAACTCGACAAACTCAGCCCAGAAAGTCGGGTCGCTTTTACACTGGCGGAAGCACTCCAGTAACTCATTGACGGTAGCCTGCAAGATCTCCGGCAGAAACACGCCGCCATACTGACCGTAGTAGCCTTCTTTGCCGTTGGAGAAGTCGAATAGATTCATACTTGCAGCCTTTGTCGATGGTCCTACTTGCAGCTGCCAGACCGGCAGCGCTGAATAGGCCAGCTATGTTAGCGACAGCGACGCGCCGATACAAGAAAGCCAGACTATCACTGCGCTGCGATTTAACTATCGCGGCGCAGCTGGCGGCGCGATGACCGATTGGACATTTTTAGTCGCCAAAGAGCCTCTCGTTTAGCTAGCCCAACAGTGGCGCGGGCTGGCGGCAATAGCGCTGCCACCGCCAACGTAAAATCAACAAGTTACCCAGCGGCAAAACACAAGATATAGTGTTTTTGTTGTTGCACAACACAAAATGTGGGCTAAAATCAGTTGCTCGCGAACAGCTTAGGTCTACAACTTAATACCTAAAAACACGCTAAGACGCTCGGCTAAGACCGCTGCTGAAGCCGCGAAAAACGCGCCCTACTGCGCCCGAATGACCACCTAACGAGAAAGCCATCAAAGGACCTCATAGATGACCGCCACACTGAAAACTGTCAAGCCGCTCGACGCGCAAAAGCACATCGAAATCCAAGCTGCCTCGCTGGATATCTGGGACAAAAAATACCGTCTCAAAGACAAGAAAGACAATCCGGTAGACGCCGATATTGAAGCGACCTACGCCCGCGTTGCCAAGGCGCTGGCCGACGTCGAGGCACCGGCACTGCGCGAGAAGTGGCAGGAGCGTTTCGTCTGGGCGCTGCGCCAAGGGGCCATCCCGGCTGGCCGGATCATCTCCAATGCCGGTGCGCAGGCCTACAAACCCGCCACCTCAACCATTAACTGCACAGTCTCGGGTATCGTCCCCGACTCCATGCAGGGCATTCTAGAGCGCAACCTCGAAGCTGGCCTGACCCTCAAAGCGGGCTGTGGCATCGGCTACGAGTTCTCAACGCTGCGCCCTAAAGGTGCCTATGTCTCCGGTGCCGGCGCCTACACCTCCGGGCCGCTGTCGTTCATGGATATCTACGACAAGATGTGTTTTACCGTCTCGTCGGCCGGTGGCCGTCGCGGCGCACAAATGGCCACCTTTGATGTCAGCCACCCCGATGTCTTTGACTTTGTCCGCGCCAAGCGCGAAGACGGCCGCTTGCGCCAGTTTAACCTGTCGCTGTTGATCACCGCCGAGTTTATTGAGGCGGTGCGCAATGACGACGAGTGGCCGCTGACCTTCCCGATCAGCGAGAAAGAGCTCGACGAAAACACCGACCTCAAAGGCGACGACGTGGTCTGGCGCAGCTTCCCCACCACCGACGGCTATGTCAGCAACGACCAGGGCTTGGTCGCCTGCCGCGTCTACCAGCGCATTCGCGCCTCGAAGCTGTGGAACGCGATCATGTCGTCGACCTACGACTACGCTGAGCCCGGTTTTATTCTCATCGACAACGTCAACGATATGAACAACAACTGGTTCTGTGAAGATATACGCGCCACCAACCCGTGCGGCGAACAACCCCTGCCCCCCTATGGCAGCTGCCTGCTCGGCTCGGTCAACCTGACTAAATTTGTCCGCAATCCGTTCACCGAACAGGCTTGGTTTGACTGGGACGAGTACCGCGAAGTGGTCTCGGTGTTCACCCGCATGCTCGACAATGTGGTTGAGATCAACGGTCTGCCGCTGGAGCAGCAGCGCAACGAGATTATGCGCAAGCGCCGTCACGGCATGGGTTTCTTGGGTTTGGGCTCAACGATGACCATGCTGCAGATGGCCTACGGCGACGAAAAATCACTCGAGTTTACTGAGTCGGTATCGCGTGAAATGGCGCTGGCCGGCTGGCGCACCGCGGTCGAGCTGGCCAAAGAGAAGGGCCCGGCACCGATCATGGACGAAGACTTTACTGTCACTCCCGAGCTGCTGTTTAAGCGCCCGGAGCTGGCCAAAGATGGCATCAAACTGGGCGACACTATCAAGGGTCGGGTATTGCATGCCAAGTACAGCCGCTACATGCAGCGTATCGCCGAGGTGGCGCCGGAGCTGGTCGAGGAGATCGCCGAGGTCGGCGCCCGCTTCACCCACCACTCGTCGATCGCACCGACCGGCACCATCTCGCTGTCGCTGGCCAACAACGTCTCCAACGGTATTGAGCCGAGCTTTGCCCACCACTATTCGCGCAATGTGATCCGCGAGGGCAAAAAGAGTAAAGAAAAAGTCGATGTGTTCTCATTCGAACTGCTCGCCTACCGCACGCTGGTCAACGAGCGCGCCATGCCGTTCAGCGACGCGGCCGAGGAGAAGCTGCCCGACTACTTTGTCAGCTCCGACGACATCGCGCCGCGCGCCCATGTCGATGTCCAGGCCGCCTCGCAGAAGTGGGTCGACTCCTCCATCTCTAAAACTATCAATGTGCCGACTGACTGTGACTACGAGGCGTTTAAAGATATCTACCTCTACGCCGCCGAGCAGGGCTTGAAAGGCTGCACCACCTTCCGCTTCAATCCCGAGGCATTCCAGGGGGTGCTGGTCAAAGAGAAAGACTTAGAGAACACCTACTACACCTTCACCCTCGAGGATGGCAGCAGCGTCGAGCTAAAAGGCAACGAACAGGTCGAGTACGACGGCGAGATGCACACCGCCGCCAATCTCTTTGACGCGCTCAAAGAGGGCTACTACGGCAAGTTTTAACTGCCTTAGCGCTTAACCAATAGCCACCAAAAAATTAATAGGTAGATCATCATGACAGTAAAAATTGGCAAAAAAATCGTCGGCTACCAAGTCGCCAGCGATGAGCAGAAGAAAGAGGCGGCGGCGTTGACCGCGCAGTCCAACATCATCCAGATGCACGAAAAAATTTCGCGGCCTGAGATGCTGGTCGGTTCGACCTATAAAATTAAGCCGCCGCTCGCCGAGCACGCGCTCTACATCACCATCAACGACTACATTCTCAACGAGGGCACCGACCACGAGCAGCGCCGCCCCTTTGAGGTGTTTATTAACACTAAGAACATGGACCACTTTATGTGGATTGTGGCCCTGACCCGAGTGATGTCGGCGGTGTTCCGCAAAGGCGGCGACGCCACTTTTATGGTGGAAGAGCTAAAATCGGTATTCGACCCACAGGGCGGTTACTGGCTGCCGGGCGGGCGCTTTATGCCCTCGCTGGTGGCGGAAATCGGCACCTGCATCGAGGACCATATGCGTCGTATCGGTATGCTCAAAGCGCCTGAGATCTCTCAGCACCAGCGCGACATCATGGCGCAAAAAAAAGCCGAGTTTGAAGGCCAAGCAGCCGCCTCACAGAGCGAAGGCGACTTCCCCGCCAATGCCGACCTGTGTAAAAAATGCAATACCAAGGCAAGCATCCTTATGGATGGCTGCATGACCTGCCTCAACTGCGGCGACTCCAAATGCGGTTGAGCGGCGTTTGCGCGGCTTAAGCTGCTGACGCGTTGCAAACGAAAAACCGCCCCCTCTGGTGGCGGTTTCTTTCTTTTTTATCGCTAATAAAGAGACCGCTATGGCCACTTCGCTATCGACCATTCTCAACGCAATGCGCAGCGGCGAGTGTGCCGGCCACTGGGTGAGCGAGTTTTACCCCGACTGGTCGCAGGGGCGCACCAGTTTTGGCGGCCTCACTGCCGCGCAGGCAATCCATGCGCTGCGCCAGAGCTGCGAGCCTGTGCGGCCACTGCGATCACTGATGGTCAACTTTATCAGTGCCGCTGGGGCAGGTGATATCGACGTACACTGCGAGGAGTTGCACCGCGGCAACAGTGCCACCTGGGCCGAGGCGCGGGTCAGTCAGGCCGGCAAACTGGTCGCAACCGCTATGGCCTGTTTTGGCGAAAGCCGCCAATCATCGATTAGCGTTGCCGCAGCGACGCGCCCGGCCTGCCCCAGTGCCGAACAGATCCCCGATTTGATGCGCCGTGACAACCCGATGCTGCCCGCCTTCACCCACAACTATCAGATGCGCTTCGCGATCGGCGGCGCACCGGCTTCGGCCGCCCCGGGCAGTGAACTGGGGGCGTGGACACGCTACCGCGATAGCGACGAAGCGATCGGCGAGGCGCAGTTGATCGCCATGCTCGACCTGCCGCCGCCAGCGGTGATGCAGATGTTTCAACAGCCAAAACCGGTCAGCTCGCTGAGCTGGCATATCGAGTTTCTCGACCATCTTCAGGCCGCCGACAGCCCCGACTATCAGGGCTGGTGGTTTATGCATGCGCGCGCCAAATCCTGCGCTGACGGTTACTCGCAAGAGCACACCACTCTTTACACCCCCAGCGGTCGCGCCCTGGCGATGAGCCAGCAGACTGTAGCGATCTACGCCTGAGAACAGTGATGGGACTCTACGAGAAATATCTGCTACCCAGCGTCATCAACTTCGCCTGCAGCTCACCGCCGGTAATGTATCAGCGCCGCCTGGTGGTGCCTGAGGCGCGCGGAGAGGTGCTCGAGATCGGAGTTGGCTCCGGGCTCAACGCGCCGCTCTACAACCCCGCCAAGGTGACTAAACTGTGGGCTTTAGAACCCTCAGTGGCAATGCGCGAAAAAGCTGCCGATCGTTTTGCCGCGCTGCAGATCCCCTACCAGTGGCTCGACCTGCCCGGCGAGCAACTGCCGCTGCCGGATCAGAGCGTCGACACCGTCGTGCTGACCTTCACGCTCTGCACCATTCCCGAGCCGCTGACGGCACTGGCGCAGATCTACCGGGTGTTGAAGGCCGACGGCAAGCTGCTGTTCTGCGAACACGGACTGGCTCCAGACGCCGACATCGCCCGCTGGCAGCGGCGCGTCAACCCACTCTGGAAGCCGCTGGCAGGCGGCTGTAATTTGTACCGACCGATCGACAAACTGCTGATAGAGAGCGGTTTTACCCTCGCTGAGCTGCAAACCGGCTACCTACCCAAGACACCCAAAATCGCCGGCTTTAACTACTGGGGCCGCGCCCACAAATAACAACGCCGCCCACCTTGCGGTGAACGGCGCTGTCGACGCCAGCTGCTAGTCGAGACCTATCTCTTCTACGCTGTAAAAACTGGTGGTACCACTCACCTCGTTACCCACTATCAGCATCGCCGAACCGATTGGGCTCTGCGCAGCGGGAACAAATTTTAACCCCTCAGGGCCGAGGTCACCGGCGGCGCTACTCTGTTGGTCGACAGTGAAGTCGCGCGAGTTGATGTACTGGACAAATAGCGGCGCCTGCGGGTTGCTGATATTGTAGACTGCCACGCCACCGATGCGCTCCAGCCCGACAAACAGGTAGTGTTTACCAGCGACTACACCGACGGCTAAACCCTCTGGTTCTGGCCCTTTGTCGTCTGAGCGGTCGTCGCCCTTACTGTCGTCATTGCTGGCGTTAAAGTGCTGGTAACCGTAGCGGTTGGCGGTCAGCACCTCGAGCTGGCTACCAGAGTCAAACACCGCTTCTCCAGTTTCGCTGTTCCAGATAGTGAATGAGCGCCCCCCAAAGGCGTGCAGGCTCGAATAGCGACAACTCGCACCGGGCTGCCCAGTCGCAGCCAGCTGTTCGGCATCGGTAAGCTCTGTACACTCCACACCCAGATCGGTGATCACCTTTAAACGGCCCAACTTCTCTTGCGCCTGCAGATCATCGACATCGGTAAAAAACTGGGTCAAGTTGGGAATGTCGATCTGCGCTGAGTCGAGATCTTTGATGCGGATCTCATCTAGGTAGTGGAAGCAGTCGCCACCGTCAAAGTCAAAGCCGCCGGCTAGCGAACAGCTTCCGGCATCGGCTTGATCGGTAAGATACTCGCGGCCATCGCCCTCGTTGGCGGTGATCAAATAGGTGATACCGCTGACCTGGTAGTTGGCAATCGCATCCGGCATGTAAGTACCAAACACTGGCCAGTTGCGGATATTGACCACATCATCTTTGTTGCTGGCGTCGAGTTCGTTGCCGGGAATCGAAAAGTCCTTGTAGCCGAGGCCGACCACCCCCTCCAGAGAGTTATCGCCAAGATCGATAATTGCCAGCGCGTTGTTCTCTTGCAGTGCCACGAAGGCGGTTTGGCTATCGGCAGAGACAGTGACGTACTCCGGCTCCATGTCGGCCGCCACCGAAGTGGCCTTGCCACTGACACGCACTCCCGCATCGTTCATCTGCTCGCGGGTCAGCGAATCGAAGGTGACCGCGGTGACGTCACTGGCGTCCAGTGCTGTCAGCGCGCCGCTGACGTCAATAATCGACACTGAGCCGTCGGGGTCGACACTGTAATCACCGTTGGGCTCACCCTCGTTGGCGACAACGAGCTTATTACCGTCGGGGGTAAATGTCAGCATGTCTGGCAGTGCACCGACTTTCAGCGCCGCTTGAAACAGACCCGCGGTGGTGTAGAGCGCGACATAACCGTCATTCTGCTTGGGGCTTGCCTCGATCGCGACCGCAACCCGCCCAGCGGAAACTGCGACGCTGTTAGCGGCACCCAAGCCGCCGACCTCGAGCCCATCGATAGCGGCGGCGACATCAGCGGCGACATCCCACGACTCCTCTAGAATCGGCAGGTTGGGTGCCGAAGCATCCAGCACGTCAATACCACCGCTCTGCGCATTTACCACATAGGCGCGTTGCAGGGTGGGGTCGTAGTCGACGATCTCGGCAGCCGACTCATCGAACGACCCGCTCTGATAGCGGCCCAACAGTGCCAGCGATACGGTGGTGTCGACGGCATTGACACCGTCAGCGCCATCAACGCCATTGACACCATCGGCACCGGCGGCTCCATCTTTGCCATCATCTGAACAGGCCGACAAACCAAATACCGCTGTCACAGTGAGTGCTGCGAACATCGCTGTGAACGATCTCTTTCTCCTGGGTAAACTCATAATCCAATCGCCTTCCATCTATTAAAGTCAAAAAACCTGCATGCCCTGGGGGTGACACACAGTAGTAGTGTTAGGGCTTTAGATGACAGATAGAGGGCAGTTTTGCGATCGATCGATGAAGATCTGATGACAGCGCGGTGTCAGCGATCGGGGGGAGAGGCGTGCTAAACAGTTGACCGCGGGCTGTGGCGGCCACAACCCCCGGCAAGGTCGGCGCGGTTATATGGTGAGGCCGCCGTCGACCACGATGCATTCACCGGTGGTGTAGCTGCTGGCATCAGAGACCAAATAGAGTACCGTGCCGGCCATTTCGCGCGGCTCGGCGTGGCGGCCCATCGGAATAGTGGCCAGCGCCGCTTTGTAGATACCCTCGTTGGCAAACAGTGCACCGGCAAATTTAGTCTTGGTCAGCCCGGGCAGCAGCGCATTGCAGCGTATGCCATCGCCAGCACACTCTTTGGCGAAGGCCTTGGTCATACTGACCACCGCCGCTTTGGTGATTGAGTAAATACCCTGCATCGGCCCCGGCTGCAGCGCATTGACCGAAGCGGTGTTGACGATGGCGCCGCCGCCGTTGGCGCGCATCAATTTACCGGCCGCCACCGACATAAAGAAGTAACCGCGCACATTGACGTCGACGGTTTTATTGTAGGCGTTGAGATCGGTGTCGAGGATATGGCCAAAGTAGGGGTTGGTCGCGGCGTTGTTGACCAAGATATCGAGCCGGCCGTGGGCCGCCGCAATCGCTGCCATAGTACTCTCGATCTGCTCTAGCTCGCCGACATGACAAGCCATCGCCTCGGCGCGGTGGCCACCAGCCACTATGCCGTCAGCGACCCGCTGGCAGTCGTCGAGTTTGCGGCTGGAGACAATCACATGGGCGCCCTGTGCCGCCAGCAACTTGGCAATCTCCTCGCCGATACCGCGGCTGGCGCCGGTTACCAGCGCCACTTTGCCGGTCAAATCAAAAAGATTGGTGGTCACACGCTAATCCTTATTACTGGGTTAAATTTGCCGCCGCTGCCAGCAGCGCGCCGTTGACTAGTTGCTGCGCTCTTCGGCGTATTCAAAGCCGGCGCGCAAACTGCGCGTAGCGAGACGAATTTCATTGAGCAAACAGAGCAGCGAAAAAATGAGTAGCACCAGCGCCAACACAAACAGACCGACGATCAGCCCATCGGCACTGAGCTGCCACAGCGCGGCGATAAACAGTGCCGCAATTAGCGCACAGACCAACAGACCGGCGCCGGCACAGAGGGCGATGGAGAGGTGAATAATATCGACCCGCCGCCACAGGCTGACCATTTCGCGCTCGCTAATGGTCCGCTGTTCGCCACTCACTCGCGAGACGCGCACCTCGACAATGCGGGCGCGGTCGATAATGCGACCGAGCCGCGCCGACATCACATTGAGGAAACCGGCGATGCCGGCCAGCAGAAATACCGGCGCCACCGCCATGCCAATCAGTTGCGCTAAATCGCTGACACCGTGAAAACTAAACATCATCCACTCCTCTGCAAGTCGACGCTAGAGTGCCGCAGTTGCCGGGCACTGTCTAGCCGATCAATCGAGTTGGGGCGCGGCGCGCTGCAAAATGGCCAAACAGCGGGTCTGCGCCGGCAGTGTGCCGTACATGTGGCCGCCAGCGCCGGCAAGCCGCGACGCGACGAACGCCTCGGCGACATCGCTCTCCCCAGCGGTGAGCAGCAGCGCCGCCTGCCACGCCAGTGCCATCTGCTCGACGATCAACCGCGAGCGCTGCTCGAGCGTCTCGCGCTCGGCAAACGACTGCTGCAGCGCAGCGAGGTAGTCGTCGTAGCGCTGATCGCGGCCACTGGCGCTGCCCAGCTCGGTGAAAAACTGCTGCAGCACTTGCGGTTCGCGCTGCAATACCCGCAACAGATCCAGGCACTGCACATTGCCCGACCCCTCCCAGATGGCGTTGACCGGCGCCTCGCGGTAGAGCCTGGCGGCGACATTGTCATCGATCAGCCCCACCGCACCGATCGACTCCATCGCCTCGTAACTGTGCTGAACGGCGCGTTTGCAGATCCAGTACTTACCCAGCGCCGTGCCGAGCCGCACGATCGCCTGCTCGCCGGCGTCGTCGCCGCAATCGAGCGCCGCCGCCACCCGCATGGTCATGGCCAGCGCCGCCTCCGCTTCGATGGCGAGATCGGCCAGCACATTTTGCATCAGCGGCTGCTGGTGCAGGTTCTTACCGAATACCTCGCGACCGCCGCAGTGATGTATCGCCTCGCGCGCCGCCTGCGCCATCTGCGCCGATGAGCCAACCATGCAGTCGAACCGCGTCATCGCAACCATGTCGATGATGGTGCGCACTCCGCGACCGGGCTCGCCGACCAGCCAGGCGAAGGCGCCGCGGTACTCGACCTCGGAAGAGGCGTTGGAGACATTGCCCAACTTATTTTTCAGGCGCTGAATGAACAGTGCATTTTTGCTGCCGTCGGGTCGCCAGCGCGGCAGCAAGAAACAGCTGAGCCCCTGTTCGAGTTGCGCCAAAACTAAAAACCCGTCGCACATCGGCGCCGAGCAGAACCATTTATGGCCGGTCAGCTCAAAGGTCGGCACCTCGCCGTCTACACCGAGAGCGACCGCGCGGGTGGTGTTGGCGCGCACATCGGAGCCACCCTGCTTCTCGGTCATCGCCATGCCGATGGTCAGCCCCGCTTTGTCAAAGAACGGCACATTGCGCGGGTCGTAGTGGTTACTGCAGATTTTCTCGCCCCAGCTTTTTAGCAGTTGCGGCTGGTGGCGCAGCGCGGCAATGGCGGCAAAGGTCATGGTCAGCGGGCAACCGCTACCGGGGTCCGCCTGAGTGTGCATATACTCCATCGCCGCGCGGGCGACATGGGCACCAGCGCGAGGCTGCTGCCAAGGCAGAGCGTGCAGGCCCGACTCAATGGCGTGCGCCATCAGCTGGTGGTAGCTGGGGTGGTACTCAACCAAATCGATGCGCCGGCCAAAGCGATCGTGGCTGTGAAACTCCGGCTTGTGTTTATTGGCCAAAAAACCCGCGGCTAACAGATCGCCGCCACAGCGCTGGCCAAACTCGACTAACTGCGCCTCATGCCAGTCGCCGCCATAGTGTCGCGTCCACTGCTGCAACAGCCTATCGCTGTGCCACAAGTTAATTGCCTGCAGCGGGCTGGGTTGGTTAAAGACCCGATGGGTCTCGGCGCTGCACTCTACTGGGGGTTGTTGCATGCTCTAGCTCCTAGCAAAAAGCTGGCCACTGGTATCAGTGTGGCCGATACCACTAGAATAACCAGCCTAACCCCGGGCGGTTAAGGCAAGCGTGACTCAGCGGTCTCGCCCCCCCACAACAGAGATTTGTCGCCATGAGTGATACCCCACAGCGCAAGGTCTATCTGACTGGCGAAGGTGCAGCGCGGCTGCGCGACGAGCTGCGCCAGCTGTGGAAGGTTGAGCGCCCGCAAGTGACCCATGCCGTTCAGCAGGCGGCAAAAAACGGCGACCGTTCAGAAAACGGCGACTACATCTACGGCAAGCGGCGACTGCGCGAGATAGACCGGCGGGTGCGTTATTTGGACAAACGTCTGCAGCTGGCCACCGTGGTCGAGCGGCCGCCGCGCGACACCAGCCGTATCTACTTTGGCGCCTGGGTGACGCTGCAGGATCAACATAGCGCAGAGCGGACGGTGCGCATAGTCGGCAGCGATGAAATCGATACTGCGCAGCAGTGGATCAGCATTGACTCGCCGGTAGCGCGCGCCTTGATCGGCAAAGCGGTTGACGATGAGATCAGCGTCGTCACCCCCAGCGGCACCGCACACTGGGCGGTGGTGGCTATCCGTTACAGCGGACTGAGTTAACCGCCGGATAGCGCCGACAAACCGGCACCATGGCAATCCGCGCTTACGGCGCCAGCCGGTCGATCTGCCAGCCACCACTGCCGTCGGGGCGGTAGTTAAAGCGGTCGTGGAGGCGGTGCTCACCGCCCTGCCAGAACTCAAACTCCTCCGGCACTACCCGAAAGCCGCCCCAAAAATCTGGCACCGGCACCTCGCCGTCGGCAAACTTCTCTTTGAGCTGCAGGTACTGGCTCTCCAGTGCTTGGCGCGAATTGATCCGGCTGCTCTGCCTGGAGGCCCACGCCGCCAGACGGCTCTGCATCGGCCGTTTCAAAAAGTATTTAACCACCTCGGTTATCGATAGCTTCTCGGCGCGGCCACCAACAATCACTTGGCGGTCGAGCGCCAGCCACGGAAACTGCAGCGACACCTGTGGGTTGACGGCGATCTCGGCGGCCTTGCGACTGCCGAGGTTGGTGTAAAAGATAAAGCCGTGCTGATCAAACCCCTTCAGCAACACCATCCGTTGCCACGGCCGGCCGCCCTCGCCGACGGTAGCCAGTGTCATTGCGGTGGGATCGGTCAGCCCTGCCGCCAGCGCGTCATCCATCCACCCCTTGAACTGCTCAAATGGCGACGGGTTGAGCGCGGCGCGGGTGAGCCGCGCCAACTTAAAGTCGCGGCGGTTGTCTTGCAGTTGGTTGCTATCGACCATGGCTTTGCTCTCCGGGTTACAGGGCGCCGAGAAGGTGGCCGCCGTCAACCGGCAGGGCCACGCCGTTGATAAAGCTGCCGGCATCGCTGGCCAGCAGCATAAACGGCGCGGTCATCTCGTCCATCTGACCGGTGCGCCGGGCCGGGGTGGTTTTGATGTAGGCCTGGCCTTTTTCAGAGGCGAAGAACGCTTGGTTCATCTCGGTGACAAAGTAACCCGGGCAGAGCGCATTAACGCGGATATTGGCGCGGCCAAATTCTAGCGCCAGCGCCTTGGTCAGCTGAACCACGCCGGCTTTGGAGATGGCGTAGCTGCTCAATCCCGGCCCCACCGCCAAGCCGAGAATAGAGGCGACATTGACGATTGAGCCAGCCACTGCAGCGGCCACCATACGCCGCGCACCAGACTGGGCGACGGCAAAAACCGCTTTTAGATTGGCGTCCATCACGTAGTCCCAATCCGCCTCGTCGATCTCCAGCGCCGCTTTGGTCTGTGCCACACCGGCGTTGTTGGCGATCACTGTAACGGTGCCAAAGCGCTGCTCGGCGGCATCAAAGCCGGCTTCAATCGAGCTGCGGTCGGTGACATCCATCGCCACTGCGATGGCGCGTCCACCGGCCGCTTCGATCTCAGCCACCAGCGCTTGCAGCCGCTCGACGCGGCGCGCGCAGGCCACTACCGCCGCACCGCGGGCAGCCAGCTGGCGGCAAAAGTGGGCGCCAAATCCGGATGAGGCACCGGTCACCAGCGCCACTTTACCCTGCATTGAAAATTCTTCAGCCACGACTTTCCCTTTTTTTGCGCTCAATTGAAATTTAAGCCGCAAGGGTAACCCAGCCGCTGCCGCGGCGTCTATGCCGCCGCCAAAGGCACTGTCGGCAGCGTTAACGGTGCAATCTATGCCGGCAAACTAACGCGCCGGCAGGCTAACTATTGCTATCTTAACTCTGCCAAAAAGTCTATACTCTGCGCCCTTTTTTTCCACTCAGCGCTCTGCCGCGCCTAGGTTACCCCCCCGATGTCAGATACCGAACAAACCCCTGCCGAAGCGACCGGCCCGCTATTCACCTCACTCGGCCTCGCCGACCCGATCCTGCGCGCGGTCGCCGACCTCGGCTACGAGTCGCCATCGCCCATTCAGGCCCAGAGCATCCCGGTGCTGCTGGCCGGCCGCAATCTGCTCGGCACCGCCCAGACCGGCACCGGTAAAACCGCCGCCTTCGCGCTGCCACTGCTCAGCCAGCTCGACGAGCAACAGCGCAGCCCGCAAATTTTGGTGCTCACCCCTACCCGTGAACTGGCCATTCAGGTCGCAGAGGCGTTTCAGACTTACGCCCGCTACCTCAAGCAGTTCCATGTTCTGCCAATCTATGGCGGCTCAGATATCCGCTCGCAGCTGAAGGGATTACAGCGCGGCGCTCAAGTGATTGTCGGCACGCCCGGACGAGTGCTAGACCACCTGCGCCGCAACAGCCTCGACCTGCGTCAGCTGCGCGCACTGGTGCTCGACGAAGCCGACGAGATGCTGCGCATGGGCTTTATCGACGACGTCGAGACAATCCTCGCCAAGACCCCGGCGAGCTGTCAGCGCGCACTGTTCTCGGCAACCATGCCGCAACAGATCAAACGGGTCGCCAACACCTACCTCGGCGACGCCGAGCAGATCAGCATCGCTGCCAAGACCCGTACTGTCGAGCGCATCAGTCAGAGCTATCTGGGCATCAAACACCACCACAAGATGGATGCGCTGACCCGTATTCTCGAGGTGGAAGAGTTTGACGGCATGATCATCTTTGTCCGCACCAAGTCGGCCACAACCGACATCGCCGACAAGCTCGAGGCGCGCGGCTTCTCCGCTGCGGCGCTGAACGGCGATCTCACCCAGGCGCTGCGCGAGAAGACCATCGACAAGCTCAAGCGCAACCAGCTCGATATTATTGTCGCCACCGACGTGGCCGCGCGCGGCCTCGATGTCGAACGGATCAGTCATGTCATTAACTACGACATCCCCTACGACAACGAGTCGTACGTGCACCGCATTGGCCGCACCGGCCGCGCCGGGCGCGAGGGCAAGGCGATTCTGTTCGTCACCCCGAAAGAGCAGCGCATGTTGCGCTCGATCGAGAAATCGACTCGCCAGCCGATCACACCGATGAACTTGCCGACCAACGCTGAGGTCAGCGGCCAGCGTGTCGACCAGTTCTCTCGCCAGCTGCTCAAGGTGATCGGCAGCGAAGAGACGGCACCGTTTTTGAACTTTCTCACCCAGTTCAGCCAAGAGAATGAGATCAGCATCGAAGATGCCGCCGCCGCACTGGTGTGGATGGCACAAAAAGATCGACCGCTGTTCCCGCGCCAAGAGGCGCTGGAGTCAAACTTCTCCAGCGGCAAACCCGACCGCGCTGACAAGCCGCGCCGCGAGCGCCCCCAGCGCGAAGAGCGCCCGCGCCGCGACGACCGCCCCAAGCGCGACAGCAAACCGGCGCTGGCTGGTGTCGATATGGTCACCTACCGAATTGAAGTGGGCCACAACGACCAGATAAAACCGAGCAATATTGTCGGCGCCATCGCCAATGAGGCCGACATCGAGAGCCAATATATCGGCCACATCAAACTCTACGACGAGTTCTCAACCGTTGAGCTGCCCGCCGGCATGCCCGATGCACTGCTGCAGCACCTGCAGAAGGTGCGGGTCGGCGCGAAACTGATGCGGATCTCGCCGCTGGACAAAAACGCCGTACTGCCGAGCGCCGGCGAGCGGCCGCCGCGCAGCCCCAGCAAACGTCCGGCCAACAAGCCGCAAGGTAAAAACAGCGGTGCGCGCGGCTACGGCGGCAAGCCCGACGACGGCAACCGCCCGGTCAAGAAAAAGAAGTACGGTAAGCTCAAACAGAGAGGTAACGACTAATCTCTGACTGGCCGCGGCGCGCTTACAGTGCGCGTCGAAATGGCGGCAGGGCCTCTAACAAGTCCCGGCCGTAGCGCTTGGAGACCATGCGCTTGTCTAAGATTGTCACCTGACCGCTGTCGCCTTCACTGCGCAGCAGCCGGCCGCAGGCCTGGATCAGGCGCAGTGACGCCTGCGGCAGTGACAGCGTAAAGAACGAGTTCTTGCCACCTCCCTCAACCCACTCGCTAAGCGCTTCCAGCAGCGGGTCGTCGGGCACCGCAAACGGCAGCTTGACGATCACCACATGGCGGCAGTAATCGCCCGGCAAGTCGACCCCCTCGGCAAAACTGGCCAAGCCAAAGAGCATGCTTTCACGGCCCTGATCGACTCGCTCTTTGTGCAGCCGGATCATTTCGCGGGCGCTGTACTGCCCCTGAATCAAGATCTTTTTCTGCACCTCGCGGTCGAGGGCATCAAACACCTCTTCCATCTGCCGACGCGACGAGAACAGTACCAAGCTACCGGCTGCCGGCTCAAAGTAGTGGGGCAGCTGCTCGATCAGATAGTCGGTGTGCTCGCCAACCTTGTTGCCCTCGACCGCGTCGCTAGGCACGCTGAGGGTGGCGTTATTATAGTAGTCAAACGCCCCTGCCACCGCCAAGAAATGGGCGTCGTCAGAGATGCCAGTGGTCCGTTTTAACTCGTCAAATTTACCCAGTGCGCGCAGTGTTGCCGATGTGACGATAGCGCCGTGACAGCTGTTCCACAGCTGGCTAGTCAAAATCTCTGCTGCCTCGATCGGGCTGGCGTGAATGGCAATATCCATGTTGCCGCCCTCGCTCTGCTCTACCGCCAGCCACACTGCCTGCGGCAGCTTGTCGCTGCTGACCGGGCGCTGCAAGCTGTTGAACAATGCCAGCAGATTTTCGCTGCGTGACAGCCAGCTACCGGCCTGTTGGTAGCAGAGTTCGACATCGGCCGCCGGCACCGGGAAGTGCTGTTCCGACTGCGCCTCGTCGAGGGCATCGACCAGGACTTGCAAGCGGCCGCTCCAACGCGCCAGCTGCAGCGCTATCTGTTGTGATTGCTCGCGCAGCGTCTGACCAACATCGCCATTGGCAAACCGATAGCGGCCATCATCGCGCTCCGAGCTGTCGACCAAGCGCTGCAGTTGTGGGTAGAGCGGCGCCAGAAGCAGTAAAATTTGTCCGGCGGCGCGCTCGATGGCGCTGAGCTGTTCAACTAAGCTCGGCGCCTGTTCAAACAGCGGCGCTTGCCCCTTGCACTGCTTTTGCAGCCGCTCCAGCCAACTGACCGTAGCGTTGACCCGGCACTCGGTGGCAAAGTGGCGCACGGTGGTCTCGCCGAGGCGGTGGCCCTCGTCAAAGATAAAAATACACTCCTCGGCAGGCGGCAAGATGGCGCCACCACCGAGTGCCAGATCGGCCATCACTAAGTCGTGGTTGGCGATGATACAGTCGGCTTCATCGAGCTGATTGCGCGCCGTGTAGAAGGCACACTCATTGATAAAGCGACAACGGCGGCCGGCGCACTGACGACGGTCGATGGTCAAGGGCCGCCACTCCACCTCACTCAACCGCTCTGGCCAGCTGTCGCGCTGGCCGTTCCAGCTGCCATCTGCTAGGCCCGCCGCTAACTCGCGGTAGGTGGCCATAGTTTTCTGGTCGGGGTTAAAGCTCATCTCGTCTTCAAACAGCGCCAGCCCCTGGTCGCGGTCGCGGACGGTGTCGGCAACCTGGTCGAGACGCAGATTACAAACATAGCGACCGCGTCCTTTGACCAGCGCGAACTGGTAGTCCCAACCGCATGCGGCCAGCAGATCGGGCAGATCGCGCTCAACAAGCTGCTCCTGCAGCGCCACCGTGCCAGTGGCCACCACCACCGTTTTACCGGCCGCCTTGGCAATTGGCAGTGCTGCGATCAGGTAGCCGACGGTCTTGCCGGTACCGGTACCGGCCTCAATCGCCGCCAGTCGGCTGCCCGGCATAGTACGCGATAGCGTATTGGCAATAGCAGCAATCATCTGCTTTTGACCGAGTCGCGGCTGCAACCCTTTACTGGCTAAAAACTGACTGTAGCCACTCTGAATTTCTCGGCGCACCGAATCGGCGAGATGTTCACTCACGGACGAGCCAACAGCGCATTGCTGACCGGCTTGGCGTAAGCGGCCCACACCTGTGCGGCGATAGCACTCGGTTGGCCGTCGAGGCGTTGGGCAAATTGTGCCGACACTTGCGGCCAATCACAGTGCGGGTAGAGCGCGCGCAACGACGCCCAGTTCTCCTCGTCGTGCGGGTTTAGGTGCCGCCAGGCAGTCAAGTGGCTGGGAAAGAGTTTAAAGTTGACGTGGACAACACGATCAATGTTGGCCGCCAAGGTCGAGGCGTCGCTGGCCAGCGCTACCGCTGGAGTGGCGGCGACATGAATGCGCCCTTTGTAACCGAACAGACCTTTGTAGATAGTCTCAACATCTTCGTCGGGGCGTTTCTGGTAGATCTCGCCGCGCGCGCCACAAGCCAACTCGCGGGCCTTATCGATATCGCACGGATCCCACTCATAAGAGAGCGCAATAGGCTGTAGATTGAGCGGCGCCAGGGCGGCGTCGAGCTCACTCTGTTTGGGTGCCGAGAGTGCCAACATTTTAAGCAGCGCGGTCTCAGTCCAGTCATCACCATCTTTGGCGCGCCCCTCGCGCTGAGCGATCCACACTGACTGCTGCTCGCTGCTGATCGAGTAGCGGATATAGGCCGACAGCCGTTTCAGCGCGTCCAGTTTCTCGCGGCGCCCGCTGATACCGCGCCGCACTAAGAAGGTTCGACTGAGCCGCATCAGGTGGCCGACATAGGGTTTTGACACCAGATTGTCGCCAATCGCGATACGCACCGGAGGACGGCCGACACTGGCCAGCCCCAACCACACCAGCAGGGGATCGAGGGCGATATCGCGGTGGTTGCTAATCAGCACGCCGGGCGCCGTGCCGAGCTGCTCAAAGCCTGAAAAGCTCAGGCCGTCACTGCTTTTCTCCAGCAGCGGCATAAACAGCTGCATGAAATAGCGGTGAAAGTCCTCGATGCTGTCCATCTGGGCGGAGACCTTGCGCAATTTGACCCTCACCCACGGCCGCAGAGCGGCGAAACAACTGCGGGGCAGCCACGGCAACTTGCTGCCGATCAACACATCGACCAGCTCATTGTCGGCGATTAACTGCGGCAATACCGCCGCCACTTCACTGTCATCGTAGGGGCGGATATCGTCAAATTCTGCCGGCCGGCCGACGCTCGTCACAGCTGCCTCGCACTGTGCCAGCGCACCGCCTGCGCACAGCTATCGACCTGATCAACTACATCCAGAACCAGCGCAAACAGCGCCATACGCACTAGCAGACCGTTGTCAGTCTGGCGAAAGATCGCCAAATTGGGGTTGTCGTCCAAGTCGATATCCAACTCGTTGGCGGCGCTGCGCGAATCGCGCGGCAGCGGGTGCATGATCACGGTGTTGGGTTCGCAGTGCTGAGTGTAGATGGCTTGGTTAAGTCGAAACTTACCGCGGTAGAGATCGGCCTCTTCGCGGCTGGGAAAGCGCTCTTCTTGAATGCGCGTCGAGTAGACAATGTCGACATGGTTGATATTGGCCAGTAGCTGATCGCTGATAGTCACTTGCGCGCCGGTGCTGCGCAGCTGCTCAACATACTGTTCTGGCATTGCCAGCTCAGGTGGCGAAATGAGCAGCACGTGGATATTTTTATAGAGTGACAACAACCGGCTCAGCGAGTGGACAGTGCGCCCATAGCGGAGATCACCGATCATGGCGATGCGCAGCCCATCGATGCTGCGCTGGCGCTGCGCCAGCTCTTTGGCGATAGTGTAGAGATCGAGCAGCGCCTGCGTCGGGTGCTCATTGCTGCCGTCGCCGCCGTTGAGCACTGGCACTCGGCTGGCGCTGGCGAACTCCGCCACCGAACCGGCCTGCGGGTGGCGCATGCAGATGACGTCGCTAAAGCCCGACAGCACCCGGGCGGTGTCGCGCAAGCTCTCGCCCTTGACCAGCGCCGAGCTCTCAAAGCCAGCGGTTTCGCGCACCTCGCCACCGAGCAGATTAAACGCCGAGCCAAAACTGACTCGAGTGCGAGTGCTCGCCTCAAAGAACATGTTGCCCAGTATCGCCCCCTCGAGCACCCGGGTGACGCGCTGGCGACGGCCGTACGGAGCCATGCGGTCGGCGACGGCAAAAATGCGCTCGACATCTTCGCGCTGAAACTGCTCGATAGAAAGTATATGGGCGCCGGTGAAATTCACTGAGAACTCCGCAGTGGGTGGGGATTATGATTTTTATAATGTGGCAGAATTTTACTGGGTTTCGCCGCTATCGGCCACCGTCGCAACAGTTACTTTGCCGGTCAGTCGGGTACCGCCAGCCCTAGCGACTGCGCCACATGCTGGTACCACTGCGATAACTGGGCCGCCAACTCAGCGCTGCGCGGGTCGCTAACATCGAGCGCGCCGAGCTCGGCGTAGGCCTGTTCGAGCGTGCGGTAACCGAGCGCCGGGTCGCTCAGTCGCGCCGCCGCCTCCTGCTGCCACTGTCCGCGCTCGGCTTCGCTCAAACTCTCTGGATAGTAGCGGGCGCGGTAGTTAAACAGCAGTTGTCGATAGCGCGCAGATTCAAACTGTAGTGAACCATCGCCGAGCTGCTGTGCGTCCGCACCGCGCACGGCGGCAAACAGCGCTTTGTCGGCACTGCTGGCAAAGCCGTCGTAGAGCTGCTGGTCGGCGTCGGCGCGCGGGGTGAAATCGCGGCCAAACACCGCACCCAGCTTGGCGCTCAAATCAACCTGCTGCAGGCGCTGGTAGTTATTCATACAACGATCAAGATCAATGCTGTGACGCGCCGCCAACGGCTCATCGAGCAGTTTAGCAGTGGCTACCATCGGGCATTTGTTGAGCTGTATCTGCTTCAAGCCGAGCCGCTCTACCCCATCGGGCAGCTGCTCGCTGCGGGTATAGAGACGCTCGCGCAGCTGTTCGGCACTCAGCTCCAGCAGCGGCTCAATAGCGCGACTTAAGTCGACGCAGATCACCGCATTTTTATTGCTCGGGTGCGTGGCCAGCGGCATCATCAGCGCGGTGTAGCCGTGTTCGGCCGGCAACCGGCCGGATACATGCACAAAGGGCTGACGGCGGCGCGGGTCGACAAATTCGCCGGCGCGCTGTTTGCTGCGGTGCTGCCAGGCGTAGTCAAACAGTTTTGGCTGCGCCTGTTTAATCAGCTTCGCCAGCGCGATGGTGGCGGTGACATCGGAGAGGGCGTCGTGAGCTGCTTCATGGGCGAGGCCGTTGGCGGCGGTCAACTGCTCCAACTTGAGACTCGGCAGGCCGTTGTCGCGCTGTGGCCAAACGATCCCGTCCGGGCGCAACGCCCAGGCGAAACGCGCCACCTCGAGCAGATCCCAGCGCGAGTTGCCGTGCTGCCACTCGCGCGCATAGGGATCGTAAAAATTGCGGTAGAGCGTATAGCGGGTCACCTCATCATCAAAACGCAAGCTGTTGTAGCCGACCCCACAGGTACCGGGCAGTGCCAGTTCACGCTCGATAGCGGCGATAAAAGCCGGCTCCGCCAGCCCTTCGCTGGCGGCCAGCTGCGGAGTGATACCAGTCACTTGCACCGCTTGTGCCGATGGCAGAAGGTCGGGGGCCGGCTGGCAGTAGATCATCAGCGGCTCGCCGATCGGATTGAGATCGAGATCGGTGCGCAGGCCGGCAAACTGCGACGGTCGGTCGCAGGCCGGACTCAAGCCAAAAGTTTCAAAGTCGTGCCAGTAGAGTGTCTCCATACTCCCTCCCATCGGTGTCAATACAGTTTACTGTAGCGGCTAGCCAGCTCTGGTAACACAAAAAAAACGGGGGGCTTGCGCCCCCCGCTCTGATTGCGGCCGCTTTTAGTGTAGCGACAACTTACTGCGCGGCGCTCTCCACGTAGTCGATTTGGCCAATGACGCGGCGGTTGGCGGCGCGTCCTTCAGCACTGTCGTTGCTCTGTAGCGGCTCGCTCTCGCCGCGACCAGCGGTGCTAATGCGCGCAGCTGTGATGCTGTAGCGATCAACAATATAGCTCTTCACCGCTGCTGCGCGCCGCTCGGAAAGCTGCTGGTTATAAGCGCTCGAGCCGGTGCTGTCGGTGTGGCCGACCAGCAACAGTTCGGTCTCCGGCTCGGCCTCTAGCAACGCCGCGACTTCGCTCAGCTGCTCGCTGTAGAACGAGCGCACCTCGGCACTGTCGGTGGCGAACTCAACCATCACCCGCAGCGTCGCCGGCGCTTGCATCGGCTCTGCCACAGTAGCGGGTGCCACAGCGGGGGCGACCAGTTGTGGCTGGCGTTTTGCCGCCGAGCTGGCGCCAAAGCGGCGGTTGATTGACAGCTGTAGCCCTAAATCTGTACCCGAGCTAGCTGACTTGCGACCTTCGGCCAGACGCAGTTCGGCGCGAAAGAAAAATTGCTCGTCAATCGCCTTGGCCGCACCGGCACCAAACAGCCACTGAGTTGAGCGCAGCTGGTGGCCGTCGACCAAAAAGTCGCTCTCTTGGAAGTCGTAACGGTTCAGCCCGGCGAGCAAGAATGGCCGCCAGCTGCCGTCGTCAGCTTCGAGATACTTGATAGCGTTGACCGCAAACAGGTCGACGTCATCACCACCCATCGACTTGCCGTAACCCAGCTCTACGTCGAGCAGCTCACAACAGTTGATTCCCAGCTGCAGACCGGCCACAGAGGTTTCGGCGCTGCCGCGCAGCGAGCGCTCGCTGGCAAAACTGACATGCCCGGCAAAGCCGCCGACATACCAGCCTTCATTGGCGGCCTGTGCAGCGTGGGTGGTGGCGGCCATAGCGGCGACCAAAAGTGTACTAGAGGCGATGTTGCGTGCCCATGTTGTCATTGCTTCAATCCTTATAGTGAAGTTACTGCGGGGGGTTATAAAACTCTGTTAAAGCGCTGGCTACGGCTTCAGCGTCAGCGCGTGTTGCTCTATTTTGGCCTGCCAAATTTGCGGGCCAATGCGGTGGATCGACTCGCCCTGAGTGTCTACCGCGACGGTGACCGGCATATCTTTCACCTCGAACTCATAAATCGCCTCCATGCCCAGCTCGGGGAAGGCCACGACCTCGGCTTTAACGATCGCTTTGGAGACCAAATAGGCGGCACCACCGACCGCGATCAGATAGACCGCTTGGTTATCGCGAATAGCGTCAATAGCCAGCTGGCCTCGTTCAGCCTTGCCGACCATACCGATCAGGCCGGTCTGCTCGAGCATGGTGCGGGTAAATTTGTCCATCCGTGTGGCGGTGGTCGGGCCCGCTGGCCCCACCGCTTCGTCGCCGATCGGGTCGACTGGGCCAACGTAGTAGATGAAGCGCCCGGTCAAGTCGACCGGCAGCTGCTCGCCGTTGGCGAGCATATCGGTCATTTTTTTGTGTGCAGCATCGCGACCGGTGAGCATCTTGCCCGACAGCAGCAGGGTGTCGCCCGGTTTCCAGTGGCTGATCTCGTCGCGGTCGACGGTATCCAGATTGACCCGGCGCACCGACTCATCCGACTCCAGCGCGATCTCCGGCCAATCGCTTAAATCGGGCACCGGCAGTTCGGCAACACCGCTGCCGTCGAGGGTGAAATGCACATGGCGAGTCGCCGCGCAGTTGGGAATGATCGCCACCGCTTTGTTGGCGGCGTGGGTCGGGTAGTCTTTGACTTTGACGTCGAGCACGGTGGTCAACCCGCCCAGCCCCTGGGCGCCAATACCCAGCGCGTTGACCTTGTCGAACAGCTCTAAGCGCAGCTCCTCGCTGCGATTACTGGCGCCGCGAGCCTGCAGCTCGTGGATATCGATATGCTCAAGCAGGGCCTCTTTGGCGCACAGCATGGCCTTTTCGGCGGTGCCGCCAATGCCTACCCCTAAAATGCCCGGCGGACACCAGCCGGCACCCATGGTCGGCAGCATCTGCAGCACCCACTCCACCACCGAATCGCTCGGATTGAGCATGGCAAACTTCGATTTGGCCTCAGAGCCACCCCCTTTGGCGGCGACATAGATATCGACTTTATCGCCCGCCACAATCTCATAGTGGATCACTGCCGGGGTATTGTCTTTGGTATTGCGACGGGCGCCGTCGGGATCTTCCAGCACCGAGGCGCGCAGGATATTCTCCGGCAACATATAGGCGCGGCGCACCCCTTCGTTGATCATATCGGTCACCGACAGCTCGCTCTGCCACTGCACCTGCATACCAACGCGGACAAATACGGTGACAATACCGGTATCCTGACAGAGCGGCCGGTGGCCGGTGGCCGACATCCGCGAATTGACCAAAATCTGCGCCAGCGCATCTTTCGCCGCTTTCGACTCTTCGCGCTGATAAGCTTCGCTGACCGCCTTGATGAAATCGACCGGGTGGTAGTAAGAGATGTACTGCAGCGCATCGGCGACACTTTGAATAAGGTCGTCTTGGCGAATAATTGTCATAATATCTCCGGTTTAACTGTGGGTTAAAGAGTGCTGGCGCCGTGTCGCCCGCGGGGGCAGAGGCTCGCTTGAAGGGACCGGCTAGGGGGTGCTGGCAGCGCGGCTGGATTCGAGCTGCAGCAACCGCTGGTTGGTCTGGCGGCGGTAGCTGTCAAAGGCACTAATCGCTTCGCCGTGGTTGTTAAACTGCTCATCGACAGCGCTAAATTTACCCTGTAGACCATCGATGGCGGCGGCCAATTTTTCCTGTGCGGCATTGAGACGCTCCAGATCGGCAGCCACCGCCAGACTGTTGACACCGCTCTGCGCCAGGCTGCCCTGCAGCTCTTTGAGCTGCTTGCCCAGTGCAGCGGCCTGCTTGTCTAACTCGAGCCGTTTGGCGGCCAAAAAGTCGATATCTTTGCGGTTGGCGGCAATGTTATCTTTGTTGCGGTCGTTGCTGACCCCCCAGAGTTTGCGGATTTCACTCCAGTGGGTCTGCAGCGTTTCTGCCTGCTCTTGCAGTTTAATCTGCAGTGCTGCGCCATTTTGTGACAGTGATTCATCGGTGCTGCTGAGCTTATTTTCAACCTGCTCAAAGCGTGCCAACAGCTGCTGATAGGTGGTGAACTGCCAGGCGGCGACAGCCACCAGAGCGACCACCGCCAGGGCCAGCAGCGCCACGATCACCCGACTACCACCACCATTGCCAGCACTCGCTGGCAGCGGCCGTTTGTGTCGCGCTGGGGCGATACCGATCTCATCGCGGCTGGCAACTATCGGGTCTAAACGGCTGTCGGGTGATGTCATCGGCGAGATCCTTGCAACGCGTGGCCAGTGGCCATGTAACGCAAACAATTATACTCGCAAGCCCGCTGCGGATAAACGCTGGCCTGCGCATATAATTGACCGAGCATAAAAAAAGAGCAGCTCGCGCTGCTCTTTTTGTCGGCGCCGGTTGCGGCGCCAGAGTAAATCTAGCCGTTGAGCTTAGAGGTAGATCACCACCGCGGCCAGAACGACTGTCAGCGCTACGCTGGCGTGAATCACCCCTTTGACGGTGGTCAGCGGGCCGAGTTTGCCAAACAGCGCGTTGGCTTCCAGCACCGCGATCACGGCTAGAGCAAGCCACAAACCGTTGCCACCCACTACCGAACCGTAACCAGCACCTGAGGTAGAGAAGTGCGGACCGGCCAGCATGCCCCAAGCCATCGGGCCAGAGAACAGCACGTTGGTGCGCGAAGCCAGCAGAGCCTTGGCGCTGGCGGCGGGGCCATCGCCCTCAACCATACCCAGAGCAATTTTTTGTGCCGGCCAGATCACCAACCAAACGTTGAGGAACATCAGAGTGCCCATCACCGCGCCGATGGCGATGAAATTGTTCATCTGACCATTTTTGTGCACACCGCCGAGCAGGATGACACCGGTGATAAAGGTCAACATGGCGCCCCAGCGGAACCACCACAGCGCTTCTGGCGCCAACTTTTTCTTGGCGTCGGCCAACCCCTCGGGGGTCGCCGCCTTGAAGTAGCCGCCCTGGACAAAGTTGAAGTAGTAGAGCATTCCGATCCAAGTAATACCAAACAGCAGGTGTCCCCACCGTACGACAAAGTTAAGTAGTTCAGCTGACATACATGTTCTCCTTAGAGAGTTACCCTGAGATTATCAGTAGCTCGCCCGGTGCTGTTGGCACGGCTAGGCTGCTACAGTTGTTATAACGCCACTTCGACGCTTCCTGCATTGTAGTGGTTCTGGCCGAAAACAAAAGCCCTAAAGCGGCTCATCAACGACCCATTCAACGCTGCAAAAGCATTAGACGGCAAAAAAAAGCCCGCAACGAATTGCGGGCTTTTTAGTGCTGGAGGCAGCGAGCTTACATCATGCCGCCCATGCCGCCCATGCCGCCCATGCCACCCATGTCCGGCATGCCGCCACCGCCGGCATTGTCGCTCGGCGCGTCGGCCACCATCGCTTCGGTGGTCAGCATCAGGCCGGCAATAGAAGCCGCCGCCTGCAGTGCGGTGCGGGTCACTTTGGCGGGGTCGAGAATACCCATTGCGATCATATCGCCGTACTCGCCAGTGCCTGCGTTATAGCCGAAGTTACCTTCACCGTTCTTGACCTTGTCGACCACCACAGAGCCCTCTTCGCCGGCGTTCTCGACGATCTGGCGAAGCGGTGCCTCCATCGCGCGGCGCGCCAGGGCGATACCGACGTTCTGGTCTTCATTGTCGCCGGTGACGGTGACTTTTTGCAGCACGCGGATCAGCGCCACGCCGCCGCCGGGCACAACGCCCTCTTCGACTGCGGCACGGGTGGCGTGCAGGGCATCTTCCACGCGCGCTTTCTTCTCTTTCATCTCCATCTCGGTGGCGGCGCCCACTTTGATCACGGCAACACCGCCGGCCAGTTTGGCCACGCGCTCTTGCAGTTTTTCGCGGTCGTAGTCAGAGCTGGTCTCTTCAATCTGGGCGCGGATCTGCTTGACTCGCGCTTCGATGGCAGCGTGTTCACCGGCGCCGTCGACGATCGTGGTAGCCTCTTTGCTCATGGTGATGCGCTTGGCCGTACCGAGGTGCTCGAGAGTAGCCGACTCAAGGTCCAGGCCAACCTCTTCAGAGATAACCGTGGCACCGGTGAGAATAGCGATATCCTCGAGCATCGCCTTGCGACGGTCGCCAAAGCCGGGCGCTTTACAGGCGGCGACTTTAACAATACCGCGCAGGTTGTTGACTACCAGCGTGGCCAACGCTTCGCCTTCGACATCTTCGGCGACAATGACCAGCGGCTTGCCAGATTTTGCTACACCTTCGAGCAGCGGCAGCAGCTCGCGGATGTTGGAGATTTTCTTGTCGCAGAGCAGGATGTAGGGGCTCTCTTGCTCGACACTCATGCTCTCTTGGTTATTGATGAAGTAGGGCGACAGGTAACCGCGATCGAACTGCATACCTTCAACGATATCGAGCTCGTTCTGCAACGCTTGGCCCTCTTCGACGGTGATCACACCCTCTTTGCCAACTTTGGCCATCGCCTCGGCGATGATGTCACCGACGTGCGAATCGCTGTTGGCAGAGATAGTGCCGACCTGGGCGATCTCTTTAGACTCTGAGCAGGGTTTGGCAATCTTGGCGATCTCAGCAACCGCGACTTCAACCGCTTTGTCGATACCGCGCTTGAGATCCATCGGGTTCATACCAGCGGCGACCGACTTGAGCCCTTCGTTGACAATCGACTGCGCCAGTACGGTGGCGGTGGTGGTGCCGTCGCCCGCTTCATCAGAGGCTTTAGAGGCGACCTCTTTGACCATCTGCGCGCCCATGTTTTCGAACTTGTCTTGCAGTTCAATCTCTTTGGCGACTGAAACACCGTCTTTGGTAACGGTCGGTGCGCCGAACGCTTTATCTAAAACAACGTTGCGACCTTTAGGGCCCAGGGTGACCTTGACGGCGTCGGCCAGTACGTTGACACCTACGAGCATTTTTTTACGCGCGCTGTCACCAAATTTCACATCTTTTGCTGCCATGATTGTGTTCCTCTAAATTCAGTTAATGACTAAAAGGGGAGATTGCGCAGTGCCGGGCTCAGCCCTCGACGACCGCTTTGATGTCGCTTTCGCTGAGAATGACCAGCTCTTCGCCATCCACTTCGATAGTGTCGCTGCCGGCGTATTTGCCAAACACCACCACATCGCCAATTTTGACATCGACCGCGCGGGTCTCACCGCTGTCGAGAATGCGACCACTGCCCACCGCGATCACTTCGCCGCGGTTGGGTTTTTCTTGTGCAGAACCTGGCAGCAGAATACCGCCGGCAGTCTTTTGCTCTTCTTCTTGTCGACGAACGACCACACGGTCGTGCAGGGGACGAATTTTCATCTCAAAGTTCTCCAGTCTATCTGTGGATACAAGATCCGTTGATTAAGGACGTAGTGCCAATTACTTGCGGAGCGTTCCGCAATTGCCTACTAATGTGGGCGCGCGATTTTCTAATTCAAGAGCGGGCGAGAAAAAAACTCACTTTTTTTATGTGGACTCGCGGCTGACCCGCGCCGGCTCAGCGCTGCAGCCGGTCGCGCTGTTCGCTGTACTCACCTTCGTAGATGTCGGCGCCGGGGTGGCGCGAGTGAAACGACATCGAGGCGCTGCGCGCCAGCAGCCGCCGGCCCAGTGCGCGGCGCCAAACCGGCACCAAGCCGGCAAAACCGATCAGATCGGTGATAAATCCCGGGGTCAACAGCAGCGCGCCACAGAACGCCAACAGCACCCCCTCGATCAGCTCTTGGGCCGGCAGTTCGCCGCGCGACAATTTCTGTTGGCCGCGCCACAGCGTGTCAAACCCCTGTATCCGCAACAACCGGTAGCCGATAAATGCCGTCGCCAATATCAGCAACAGCGTAGTGGTGGCGCCGAGCAAACCACCGACCTGGATCAGCACAACGATCTCTATGGCGGGAATAACAATAAACAGCAACAGCGGCAGCGGCATAATCAGCTCCAAACATTTAGCCTAGCGAGCAGGCGTGTATCTGCACGGCTTTTGGCGTAATCTGCACCCATGGTAAACCATCGCCCGCCATTGAGCACTGCCACAGATCAAGCCGACGCCCAGTTGTGGCTGTGGTTGGCCGCCATTCCTGCCGGGCGGGTAACCAGTTACGGCCGCTTGGCAGCGCTGGCCGGACGCCGTGGCAGCGCGCGCTGGGTCGGCCGCCAGCTCAGTCAACTGCCGGCCGACAGCGCCCTGCCCTGGCACCGCGTGGTCAACAGCCGCGGTGTTATTGTTCCGCGGTGCGGTGCCGAGCAGCAGCGACAGCGGCTGCTCGCTGAGGGGGTGGCCGTCTGCGACGACCGAGTGGCGCTGCGCGACTATCTGTGGCAGCCGCAATGACCACCAGCAGCGTCAACTGGCGCGAGCTCTGCAACCGGCGCATGGTGATCTGCTTGTTCACCGGCTTCGCCTCTGGGCTGCCGCTCTATATTCTCATCACCCTGATACCTGCGTGGCTGCGCAGTAGCGGTGTCGGTCTGGCCGAGATCGGCTTTTTTGCCCTGATTGGACTGCCTTACACCTGGAAGTTTATCTGGGCGCCGCTGGTCGATCGCTATGCGCTGCCGCTCTATCGGTTGGGGTTGCGTCGCAGCTGGATGCTCGCCACCCAGCTATTACTGCTTATCGCCATCGCCCTGCTCGGCTGGCTCGACCCGCACAGTGAACTGCGCACCATCGCCGCGCTGAGCTTTGCCATCGCCCTGCTCAGTGCCAATCAAGATGTGGTACTGGACGCCTACCGCCGTGAACTACTGCCCGATCACGAGCTCGGTCTGGGCAACTCACTGCATGTCAACGCCTACCGGATCGCGGGGCTGGTACCCGGGTCGCTGTCGCTGATACTGGCCGATCTGCTGCCGTGGTCGCTGGTATTTGTCATCACCGCCAGCTTTATGCTGGTGGCGGTAGTGCTGACTTTGTCGATTGCCGAACCGGCCACCCGCACGGCGCGCCCGGCCACACTGAAAGCGGCGGTAGTCGAGCCTTTTAGCGAGTTTTTCGCCCGCAACGGACGACGCCAAGCAGTGGCGATCTTAGCCTTTATGCTGCTCTACAAATTAGGGGACAGCCTCGCCACGGCGCTGGCGACCCCGTTCTATCTCGACATGGGCTACACCACTACCGAGATCGGTCTGGTGGCCAAACACGCGGCGCTGTGGCCGATGATCATCGGCGGCATCGTCGGCGGTTTATGGATGGTAAAAATCGGCATCAACCGCGCGCTGTGGCTGTTTGGCGCAGTTCAAGTCGTCTCTATTTTGGGCTTTGCGTTGCTGGCACACGTCGGCGAGGGGCTAGCCTTGCTGGCGTTGGTCATCGCCTTTGAGTATCTCGGCGTAGGTCTGGGTACCGCTGCCTTTGTGGCGTTTATCGCCCGCACCACACACCCCAGTTACGCCGCCACTCAGATTGCCCTGTTCACCGCCATCACTGCTCTGCCGCGCACCGTTGCCAACGCCGCCACCGGCGTGGTGGTCGAGCTGGTCGGCTGGGAGCTGTTCTTCTACGGATGCGCGCTACTGGCGCTGCCGGGCATGCTGCTACTGCTGTGGGTGGCGCCGTGGCATCAACCCGCCGCCAACAGCGCGCGGTAGCGCGGCCAGTCAAAATACGGCCCGGGATCGGTCTTGCGGCCGGGGGCGATATCGCTGTGGCCAACAATGCGCTGGTCGCTAACCGCTGGGTAGCGCCGCTGCAGCGTGCGGGTCAACTGCGCCAACGCCTCATACTGCGGCGCGCTGTAGGGCTGGCGGTCACAGCCTTCAAGCTCTATGCCCAGCGAGTAATCGTTGCAGTTATCCACGCCCTGAAAGCTGGAGCGCCCGGCGTGCCAGGCGCGCTGCTCGGTGGCGACAAACTGCGTGACAACACCGTCGCGGTCAATCAAAAAGTGCGCCGACACTTGCAGCTCGGCGATCGTGGCAAAGTAGGGATCGGCATCGCCGTCGAGCCGGTTGGTAAAAAATTGTTCGATATAGCCGCCGCCAAACTGCCCGGGCGGCAGGCTGATATTGTGGATCACCAACAGTGAGATCACCGCCCCACTCGGGCGCGGGCCAAAGTTGTCACTGCGACAGACGCGCGCGCCGGTCAACCAACCGTCGGCGTCAAGTTCGGCGGGCACTGCCGCGCAATCTGCCATGAGCTCTCCTCTAATGCCATCTGGCGCCGTATAATGGCGCGTTAATTTTTGACGAGTTTGATTATGCCAGAGCTAACTGACCGAGCCCAAGCGCGCCAGCGCACTACCCTGACCCAACAGTTTGGCCGGCACTCGCTGCAAGATCCGCTGTTTGTGCGCAATCTGCAACGCTCGGTCGCTGCCGCACTCGAAGAGGATATTGGCGATGGTGACATTACCGCCAGCTTGATTCCGGCCCAGCAGCGCGCCGAAGCGGTGGTGATCAGCCGCGAAGCGGCGGTTATTTGCGGCCGGCCGTGGGTCGACGCGGTGTTTGCACAGCTCGACAGCGAGGTGACCATTGAGTGGCTGGTCGATGAGGGCCAACGGGTAGAGCCTCAGCAACCACTGCTGCGGCTGCGCGGCGCCACCCGCTCACTGCTCAGCGGCGAGCGCTGCGCGCTAAACTTTTTACAGACGCTCTCCGGTACTGCCACCGTCGCCCACTACTACGCAGCACTCGCCGCACCGGCCGGCATCGCCGTGCTGGACACCCGCAAAACGCTGCCGGGACTGCGCTATGCGCAAAAATACGCCGTCGCTATCGGCGGCTGTTACAACCACCGCATCGGCTTGTTTGACGCCTTCTTGATCAAGGAAAACCACATTGCCGGTTGCGGCTCCATCGCCAGCGCCGTCGCCACCGCGCGACAGAAGGCCAGTGGCAAAATGGTCGAGGTTGAAGTCGAAAACCTCGACGAGTTGGACCAAGCGCTCGCCGCTGGCGCAGACCGCATCATGCTCGACAACTTCACCACCGAGCAGCTGCAGGCGGTGCAGAGTCGCTCGCTGGCAGGCTGTGAGCTAGAGGTGTCGGGCAACATCGAGGCCGAGGCGCTGGCCGCACTGGCCGACAGCGCCGTGCATTTTGTCTCTTCCGGGGCGCTGACCAAACACCTGCGCGCTATTGATCTTTCGATGCGCCTCACGGTAGTGGCAGACAGCGACCGCTAATAGCCGCCAAAGTGCAGATAAAAACAAGGCGAGCCGTAGCTCGCCTTGTTTCGTTATCGGGTCGTTGGCGCAGTTATTCGGCTGCGGCCACCGCGCGACAGTTGGTCGGGAAGTATTTGTTCAGTGCCACGCTGCTCGGCGCACAGCTCCACTCGTAGACAGAGCCTTCGGTGGTAACGGTTGTGCCGGAAGCATTTTGCGGGGTAAACACCACCGTGCCGGCATCGAGCCCAGTATTCGATGTGCCCTGAATCGAGACGGTGATAACACCGGCTGCGACGGCGACACTCTCAACGTACTGTGAGGTTGCGGTACTGGTAGCACAGCCCCAGGCGGTGTAGGTGGAGATATTTTCGCTCTGCGCCACTTCTGACACTTCCAGCTTACAAGGGGCGGCGGCCAACACCACCTCGGACATTTTGGCGCGCAGCGTGTAGTCGTTGTACTGCGGCACCGCCACGGCGGCGAGAATGGCAATGATGGCGACGACGATCATCAGCTCAATCAAAGTAAAACCGCTCTGTTGTTTCTGTTGCATACTGTTCATATATAGTTCTCCTCGATGACAGGGAGCCCGACTCAACTTACAACCACGTACACGGCATCTGTCTGGGCTGGGCTAATATAACAAAATACCCGCTTTTTTCGCTAACTGTTGACAAATATTTCTACTTTTATAGATAAAACCGCCGCCCAAGCCAAGCGGGGTTGTCAGCAGCCGCCGGCGCTGGTGTAAACTGAGAACTGTTTTTTTGAGCTAGCACTCTCTGCTCCATTGATGTGAGAGATACCGATGAACACCGCAGCACCTCAACTGCACGGCCTACCCCTGCGCCTGGTCAACGAGCATCAGCTCGATGAGGCCGAGGCGCTGGCGCTGCTGGCCCAAGCCAGCGCCGAAAAGCGCTCGCCAATTGTGCTGCTGTACAGCAGTGGCCTGCTCGACGCGGCGCAGATCGCCGACAGTGCCGCGCGCGAGTTTGGTCTGCCGCTGTACGATCTCTCCGTCCACCAGCTCGATGCAGTGCCGCGGCAGCTGGTCGACGCCAAACTGCTGCGCAAACATTGCGCCCTGCCGCTCTATAAGCGCGGCAATCGTCTGTTCATCGCCATAGCCGACCCGACTAACTATCAGGCCATCGCCGAAATTCAGTTCCAGACCGGCAGCAGTGTCGAGGCGGTGTTGTGCCGGCTCGACCAGCTCGAACCACTGCTCGATAGCTACCTCGACAACCCCGCCGAGCGCGCGCTAGAGGACTCGCTCGGCACCATTGACGAAATTCATCTCGATGAGATTGATATTGAGATGGGTGAGCGCGAACAGGAGATCGACAGTAGCACTGGGCAAGACGACGCCCCGGTGGTGCGTTTTGTCAATAAAATGATGCTCGACGCCATTCGTCTGGGCGCCTCCGACATCCATTTTGAACCTTACGAGAAACACTACCGCATCCGCTTTCGCATTGATGGCGTATTGCAGGAGATCTCGCGGCCACCGGTCAACTTGGCGCCGCGCTTGGCGGCGCGGCTGAAAGTGATGTCGCGCATGGACATCTCCGAACGGCGCATACCCCAAGATGGCCGCATTAAACTTAAGCTGTCGAAAAACCGCGCCATCGACTTTCGCGTCAACAGCTTACCGCTGCAGTTCGGTGAAAAGGTGGTGCTGCGTATCCTCGACCCGGCAGCGGCGCAGATGGGGCTCGACGCCCTCGGTTTTGAAGCGGAGCAGCGGCTGCTCTATGAACAGGCGCTGGCGCGCCCGCAGGGCATGATTCTGGTCACCGGCCCGACCGGCAGCGGCAAGACCGTGACACTTTACACCGGTCTCAATGCACTCAATAGCGACGAGCGCAACATCTCCACCGCCGAAGATCCGGTCGAGATCAATATTGAGGGTGTCAATCAGGTGCAGATCAACCTCAAAGTGGGGCTGACTTTTGCCGAGGCGCTGCGCTCATTCTTGCGCCAAGATCCCGACGTGGTCATGGTCGGTGAAATTCGCGATCTGGAAACCGCGGAAATCTCCATCAAAGCCGCGCAAACTGGCCATCTAGTGCTGTCGACACTGCACACCAACAGCGCCACCGAAACCTTAACGCGGCTACTCAACATGGGGGTGGCAACCTTCAATGTCGCCACCTCGGTCAGTCTGATAATCGCCCAGCGCCTGGCGCGCAAGCTCTGCGAAAACTGCAAGGTTCCACTGGCGGAGCTGCCGCCGGCGATCGTTGCCGAACAGGGTCTCGACCAGCTGGAGATCGACGTCGCAGCGATGACGCTGTTCACTGCGGCCGGCTGCGACCAGTGTCGCGACGGCTACCGCGGCCGCATCGGTATCTACGAGACCCTGGCGGTTACCGAGCAGCTAGCCGAGGTCATCATGCAGGGCGCGAGCTCCATCGAGACGCTCGCTGCCGCCAAGGCTGAGGGGTTCAAGACATTGCGCCACAACGCCTTGCGCAAAGTCGCTGCCGGGCTGATCAGCCTCGAAGAGGCCAACCGCGTGACACGCCAGTAGCGGCCCGCCGATGTCCAGCGCCCCATCCGACACCTTCAGCTACCGCGGCCGCGACCGCAGTGGCCGCGCGGTGTCCGGCGAGATCACCAGCACCGACAGCGAGTCGGCGCGCAGTCAACTGCGCCGCCAAGGTATTTTGACCACCACGATCAAACGCCAGCGGCAGCCGCTGTGGCGCCCCCGCAGCAAGCCGATCAAAGCCGCTGATATCGCTATTCTGACCCGCCAGCTTGCCACCATGATGCGCGCCGGTATTCCACTAGTACAAAGTTTTGATGTTGTTGCCGACGGCCTCGACAACCCAGCGCTGGCCGCCGTGGTGCGCCAGTTGCGCGACGATGTCTCGGCCGGCAACAGTTTTACTCAAGCGCTGCAAAAGCATCCGGCGCTGTTTGATCCACTCTACTGCAGCCTGATTGGTGCCGGCGAGAGCTCGGGGGCACTGGAGACCATGCTCAGCCGCGTCGCCACCTACCGCGAGAAGTCCGAACAGCTCAAAGCCAAAATCAAGAAGGCGCTCACCTACCCACTCTTTGTGGTGTTGGTGGCTGTGGTGGTCACCGCCATTTTATTGATCAAGGTGGTGCCGGTGTTCGCCGAGACCTTTGCCAGTTTTGGCGCCGAACTACCGGCCTTTACCCGCTCGGTGATGTCACTGTCGACGGCGCTTCAGCACAGCTGGTGGTGGTGGCTGGCGCTGGCAGTGGCCAGCGGCTGGGGGCTGCGCAAACTGCGCCAGCACTCTACTCGGTTCGCTTTCCAGCAAGATCGTTTAGCGCTGCAACTGCCGATTGTCGGCACTATTCTCGAGCGCGCGATTGTCGCCCGATTCGCCCGCACACTCGCCACTACAGTCGCCGCCGGCGTGCCGCTAGTCGAGGCGCTCAGCTCCGTTGCCGATGCCGCCGGCAACGCCCTGTACAAAAAAAATATTCTTATCATCCGCGAAGAGGTGACCACCGGCGTTGCACTGGCGCGCGCCATCCGTGCCCGCCGACTGTTCCCGGCGCTGCTCGAGCAGATGACCGCCATCGGTGAGGAGTCGGGGGCGCTGGATGACATGCTAGAGAAGACCGCCGAGCATTTTGAGCAGTCAGTCGACAACGCTGTAGACAACCTCACTGCACTGCTCGAGCCGATGATTATGGCGGTACTCGGCATTGTCGTCGGCGCGTTGTTGTTTGCCATGTACCTACCCATTTTCCAACTCGGCGCCATCGTTTAAGCCGCAACCACCAAGGAGAGCCGATGCCCACCAGCAGCTGGGAGTCAATCAACAGCCTCGCCGCCGCCTACCCGCTATGGCTGCTAGCCGCAGTAGCGCTGTGCGGCGCACTGCTGGGCAGCTTTTACAATGTGGTGGTGGCCCGTCTGCCGGTGATGCTCAACCGCGACTGGCAACAGCAGTGCCAACAGCTACTGGCGCCGACTGTGACGGCGGAGCCTGCGCCGCCATTTAATCTGTGGCTGCCGCGCTCGCTCTGCCCGCACTGCCAACAGCCCATCGCTGCGCGCGACAATATTCCGCTGCTCAGTTATCTGCTGCTGCGCGGGCGCTGCCGTCACTGCGCCGCAGCGATCCACTGGCGCTACCCGGCGTTGGAACTCTGCAACGCTGTGCTGGTTAGCGCCGCAGTCTGGCATTTTGGCTTCACCAGTGACGCGCTATTTGCCACCGCGCTGATCGGCCTGTCGCTGATATTGTTTGCTATCGACAGCGAGCACCTACTGCTGCCCGATCCGCTGACGCTAGGGCTGCTGTGGCTGGGGCTGCTGGCCAATCTCTCAGCGCGGTTCGCACCACTGAGCGATGCGGTAGTGGGGGCCGCCGTCGGTTACGGCGCGCTGTGGCTGCTCTACTGGCTGGTTAAGTGGCTGACTGGCCGCGAGGCGATGGGCTACGGCGATTTTAAATACACCGCGGCACTGGGCGCATGGTTTGGCCTTGAGGGAGTGCTGCTGGGGCTGTTGATCGCCTCGACGCTAGGCAGCGCAGTGGGTATTGCCGCGCGCACTGCGGGGCGTCTGCAGCGTCTCCAGCAGATCCCGTTTGGCCCCTTTTTGGCGATCGCAGCAGTGCTGTTGCTGTTCGCTCAAGAGCAGTTTAGCCGCTGGCTATGGGGAGGACTCGGTGGATAAAACCCCGTTTATTGTCGGTCTCACCGGCGGCATTGGCTCCGGCAAGAGCACCGTCGCCGAGCAGTTGCGCAACTATGGCATTACCGTGGTCGACGCCGATCAAGTGGCGCGCCAAGTGGTCGCCGTCGGGCAGCCGGCGCTAGCCGCTATTGCCGACCATTTTGGCCCTGAGCTGCTGCTCGACAACGGCGCACTCAATCGCGCTGCGCTGCGCGACATCATCTTTCAGCAGCCCGCCGCCAAACAGTGGCTCGAGCAGCTCACTCACCCGCTGATCGGTGCTGAGCTGAGCCGACAATTAGCTGCTGCAGCGCCGCCCTACTGTGTGCTGGAGAGCCCGCTGCTACTGGAGACCGACCAGCATCAGCGCTGTCATCTAGTGGTGGTGGTCGACAGCGATCCACACCAACAGCTGGCACGCGCCGCTCTGCGCGATGGCAACAGCCGCGCCCAGATACAGCGCATCATTGACGCGCAGCTGCCGCGCAGTGAGCGGTTGGCGCGCGCCGACCTAGTCGTCGACAACAGTGCCGGTGCCGCCGAGCTGGCGCTGCGCGTCGAACAGCTGCACCAACAGTTATCTGCTCGCAGCCGCGCCGCTAAACAGGAGAACAGATCGTGAAGCCGACCACTTTGCCATGCCCTACCTGCAAGACCACCGTGCAGTGGAGTGAAGACTACCCATACCGACCGTTCTGCAGCCAGCGCTGCCAACAGATCGATTTTGGCGAGTGGGCTAGCGAGTCGTTCACTCTGCCCGGAGAACCGATCACTGACCCCAGTTTGATCGATGAGCTCTACGGCAGCGGCGACAGCGAGATTTAGCGTTAGTCGCGCGCGGCGCTGGGCGATCGCTCTGCGCGCTGCAATTGCGCCACCAACTCCCGGTTGGCGGCCGGGAACTGCTCGGGCTTTAGCGCTGCAACATGCTGCCAACTGAGCGGCTGCCCCTCGCGACCGGTCGGCTCACCGCGCCAGCGCTCCACCTGAAAGAAAAACAACTGCACGCTCTTATCGCTGTAGCGGTGTTGCTGCTGGTGCAGCAGCGGCCCAATCTCGGCAGTAATACCCAGCTCCTCGTGCAGCTCGCGGCGCAGCGCTTGCTCGGCGCTCTCGCCCGGCTCTAATTTGCCGCCGGGAAACTCCCAGCAGTCGCCTTGGTGCTGACCGGAGTGGCGGTAACTGAGCAGACAGCGACCTGTGCCATCGACAATAACCGCCGCCGCAACGGCGATGTAACCGGGTTCAGGTGCGGTATTCGGCATTGATGCGCACGTACTCGTAGGTGAGATCACAAGTCCAGACCGTCTCGGCCACTACACCGCGGTGCAACTCGATATCGATAGCGATATCTTCTGCGGCCATCGCCGCTTGGCCGGCCGCTTCGGTGTAACTCGCCGCGCGGCCGCCGCGCTCGACAATTTTCACCCCGTTGAGGCTGACGGCAATCTTATCGACCGCTAAATCGTCGATACCGGCGCGACCCACTGCCGCCAAGATACGCCCCCAGTTGGGATCGGACGCGGCCAGCGCGGTCTTGACCAGAGGCGATTCTGCCACCGCATAGGCGGCCGCTAACGCCTCGCTCTGGGTCGCTGCCGACGCCACTGTGACAGCGACAAACTTACTCGCCCCCTCGCCGTCGCGAATGATCGACTGCGCCAACTCCAACATCAGCGCATTGAGCTGGCCGGCAAACTCGGCGCAGTTGTCGGCATCGACCGCCACGCCACTGCGACCTGTGGCTATAAGCACCACCGCGTCATTGGTGGAGGTGTCGCTGTCGACAGTAATGCGGTTAAACGACCCCTCAACGGCCTCGCGCAACAGCTGCTGCAACAGCGGCTGAGCAATCGCTGCATCAGTGGCGACGTAGCCGAGCATGGTCGCCATGTTCGGCTTAATCATCCCCGAGCCCTTACAGATACCGGTGAGGGTGACGGTCTCGCCACACAGAGAGAACTGGCGGCTGGCCGCCTTGGCGCGGGTATCGGTGGTGAGAATGGTCGATGCCGCTGTCAACCAGCCGCACTCACTGAGATCGTCTTTGGCCGCCGGCAGCGCAGCAGTCAGTTTAGCCACGGGTAGGTGCTCGCCGATCACACCCGTTGAGAACGGCAACACCTGCTCGGCAGCAACCTGACAGAGCTGCGCCACCGCCGCGCAACTCTGCTCGGCAGCGCGCAGTCCTTCGTCTCCGGTGCCGGCGTTGGCGTTGCCGGTATTGACTAGCAGGTAGCTCGGCTGCGCCGCATCGAGATGGCGCTTGGCCAGCTGCACCGGTGCCGCACAAAAAGCGTTGCGGGTGAACACGGCGGCGACTGCGCTGCCGGCGGCAATCTCGATCAACAGCGTATCGCGGTGGTTGGGTTTTTTAATACCCGCCATTGCCGAGCCGAGCCGCACCCCCGCAATTGGGTGGAGAGGGGCTAACTGCGCTGAACCGGTGGCCATCGAAAACTCCTATCGTGCGCTGCGCCAACGGGCGGCTAGATGCGCCCGTGACACTGTTTATATTTTTTCCCCGAACCACACGGACAGGGGTCGTTGCGGCCCACTTTCGGCCCTTGCCGGGTCGCTGGTTGGGGGCTGGGAGCGGCGGGCGCAGGCTCAGCCAGTGCCGAGCTTTCATCGTGTTGGAAGTTGGCCTGCTCAGCTTGCTCGCGACGCTGCTGCTGCATCCGCTCTAACTCGTCTGCGCCGGCAATTTTAAGCTGGCTGAGAAATTTAATGGTCTCGTATTTGATATTGTCGAGCAGCTGTTCAAACAGCTGGAAAGACTCGCGCTTGTACTCCTGCTTGGGGTTCTTCTGCGCGTAGGCGCGCAGGCCAATGCCCTGGCGCAGCTGGTCCATGTTAGAGAGGTGCTCTTTCCACAGATTGTCGAGCACCTGCAACATCACCTGACGCTCGATCTCTTTGATCTGTTCACCGTAGGCGGCGTAACGCGCCTGATAATCACTCTCGGCCAACTGTTTGAGCCGCTCGCGCAGTGCCTCTTCGTCAAAGCGTTGATCTTCTTCGAGCCACTGCGCCACTGGTGCGCGCAGCCCAAACTCCAACTCCAAGGTGCGCTCTAGCGCATCGATATCCCACTGCTCTTCCAAGCTCTGCGGGGGCACATAGAACGAGATACAGCGATCGATGACATCGGCGCGCACCGAGCTGATTATCTCTGAGATATCGCCGTTTTCGAGCAGGTCGTTGCGCTGCTGGTAGATCACCTGGCGCTGGTCGTTGGCGACATCGTCGTACTCGAGCAGATGTTTGCGGATATCAAAATTGCGCCCTTCAACTTTGCGCTGTGCCTTGACGATAGCGTTGGTAACCATGCGGTGCTCAATCGCCTCGCCCTGCTCCATACCCATAGCGCGCATCATATTTTTAATGCGGTCGGAGGCGAACAGCCGCATCAGCGGGTCTTCGAGGGAGAGATAAAAGCGTGAGTAGCCGGGGTCGCCCTGGCGCCCAGCGCGGCCGCGCAACTGGTTGTCGATGCGCCGCGACTCGTGCCGTTCCGTGCCAATGATGTGCAGGCCGCCGGCCTCCAACACCTGCTGCTGACGCAGCTTCCACTCGGCGCGTAACTCTGCCACCAGCTCTTCGCTGGGGTTGTCGAGCGCTTTGATCTCGGCTTCAACGTTGCCGCCAAGCACAATATCGGTTCCGCGCCCGGCCATGTTGGTGGCAATTGTCACCGCGCCGGGGCGCCCCGCCTCAACAATAATACCGGCCTCGCGCTCGTGCTGTTTGGCGTTGAGAACATTGTGTTTAATCTTGGCAGCATCGAGCGCTTTAGAGAGTCGCTCAGAGCTGTCGACCGAGGCGGTGCCGACCAGCACCGGCGCCCCTTTGGCGGTCAGCTCAACAATCTCCTCGATCACCGCCTGGTACTTCTCGTCCTGGGTCAGATAGATCAGATCGTTCTGGTCGACGCGCGCCACCGGGACGTTGGTGGGAATAACCACCACCTGCAAACCGTAAATTTGGTGAAACTCATAGGCTTCGGTATCGGCGGTTCCGGTCATACCGGCCAGCTTGCCGTAGAGGCGGAAGAAATTCTGAAAGGTGGTGGAGGCCATGGTCTGGCTCTCTTGCTGGATCTCCAACCCCTCTTTGGCTTCGATAGCCTGGTGGAGCCCCTCGGAGAGCCGTCTTCCGGGCATGGTGCGGCCGGTGTGTTCGTCGATCAGCACCGCATCGCCACCTTGGACGATGTATTCGACATCGCGCTGGAACAGATGGTGCGCCTTGAGCGCCGCCAGCACATGGTGCAAGAGGTTGAGATTGGCCGCCTGATAGAGGCTTTCGTCTTCACCGAGCAATCCATCACTGATCAGGATCGATTCGATCTTCTCATGGCCCTCTTCAGTGAGTTCAATCTGTCGCAGCTTTTCGTCGACAACGAAATGGCCGTCGTTGAGCGGTTCGCCCTCTTCGTTCAACTCCACCCGCGTGAGCAGCTGCACCTGCGCGTTCATGCGCTTGTAGAGTGCCGAGCTGTCTTTGGCCGCCCCGGAGATGATCAGCGGTGTGCGCGCCTCATCGATCAAAATAGAGTCGACCTCATCGACCACGGCAAACGCCAGCTGGCGCTGTGACTTCTCTTCCAAACGCAGTGCCATGTTGTCGCGCAGGTAGTCAAAGCCAAACTCGTTGTTGGTGCCGTAAGTGATATCGGCGGCGTAGGCGTCGCGGCGGCCGCACGGCTCCATCTCGCCAATCGCCGGATCAAACAGGAACGAATTGGCACTACCAGCACCACGATAAGATTGAATCACCCCAACCGAGAGCCCCAGCGCGGCATAGAGCGGCGCCATCCAGCTGGCGTCGCGGCGGGCCAAATAGTCGTTGACGGTGACCACGTGCACCCCTTCGCCGCTCAAGGCGTTGAGGTAGACCGCGGCGGTAGCCACCAAGGTTTTGCCCTCACCGGTGCGCATTTCGGCAATTTTGCCCTCGTGTAGCACCAGCGCACCGATCAGTTGCACGTCGAAGTGACGCAATCCCAACACCCGCGTAGAGGCTTCGCGCACCGCGGCAAAAGCCTCCGGCAACAGTGCGTCCAACGACTCACCGGCCGCCAGTCGCTGCTTTAATTGGTCCGTTGTGGCGCGCAGTGCGGCGTCATCCAGCGCGGCAAAATGGTCGGCGTGGCTGTTCACTTGCGCCACAGTTTTACGCATGCGGCGCAGTTCGCGATCGTTCTTATTGCCAAATATTTTTCTTAACAGATTCATGAGAAAACTCGTATCACAGACTGGATTTCAGGTGCCACACCAGGGCACCGAGCAAGGCAGCGCAGCAGCGCAAACAGCCGAGCTGCCAGCGCGCTGCGCAGAGCGCGCGAATTAGTGCGGGGTCTGTTGCAGGTAGGTGGCGGGGTCGACCGCGCGGCCGTCGCGCAGCAGTTCAAAATGGACATGGGGGCCGGTTGAGCGCCCAGAGCTGCCGACCTTGGCGATGGCAGCACCTTTGACCACCGGCTCGCCAACCTCAACTAGATTGCTCTGGTTGTGGGCATACCGGGTCACCAAGCCACCGCCGTGGTCAATCTCGACCATGGTGCCATAACCGTAGCGCGGACCGCTGTAGGTGACTACCCCAGAGGCGACTGCCACCACCGCGGTACCGGCGCGGGCGGCAAAATCGACCCCGGCGTGAAAGCGCTCATCACCCAAAAATGGGTCGGTGCGCAGCCCGAACGGCGACGACAGCCAACCGCTGGCAACCGGTTTACCCGACAGAGTGGTGCGCCGCTGCCACTGCTGTTCGGCGAGCACGCCCTGCAGCGCGGTCAGCGCTGTGGTGCGATCGGCGAGCTGGCTGGCCAGCGCGCGCAGCTGGCTGTCGAGGCTCTCGGTGGTCGAGGAAGCGTTAAAGCCCTGGCCGGTTAGCAGTGCGCCACCGACGCCGGGAGCGACACTAAAATCAAACTCGCTGGCCGCGATACCGCCAACCTCGAGCAGCTGTTCGCCGAGCGCATCGAGCCGCAGCAGCCGCGCACGCAGCTCGGCCAATTTCGCCGATACCGCGTGCAGATGGCGCTGCTGGCTTGCGGCAAGGCGATTTAACTCGCGCTGGTCGTCGGCGGCACTTTGGCGCAGCTCAGCCAGTTCGCGAGTGAGACGGTTCTCCCAGCGGCTCTCGTTTACTTGGGCGCCGATCCAACTGCCGATCGCCAGCGGCACCCCGACCAGACAGAGCGACAGCATCAGTTTGCTCAATGGGCTGGCCAGAGCATTAAACTCCTGCCAGCTGCGCTGCCAACTGGGCAGTGTATGGGGGTTAGATTTCGCGCTGCGCAATGGTCTGCTCAACCCGCCAAGCGGTAGTGGACAGGGGCTTGGCTGGCGTCGTCAAAGGTGACGTACTGCCAGCTCTGTGGCGAGGCTAACAGCGCGCGCACCAGGGCATTGTTGAGACCGTGGCCGGACTTGACGGCGCGATACTCGCCGAGCACGCAGTGGCCGAGCAGATAGAGATCGCCGATCGCATCGAGGATCTTGTGTTTGACAAACTCGTCCTCGCTGCGCAGCCCCTCTTCGTTGAGGATCGACTCGCGATCGACCACCACCGCGTTGGCCAGACTGCCGCCGCGCACCAGGCCAACCGAGCGCAGATACTCTATCTCGTGCATAAAGCCAAAGGTGCGGGCACGGCTGACCTGCTCGATAAAGCTGTCGGTGGAGAACTCCACAGAGGCGGTGAGGCCGCGGTCGCGAAACACCGGGTGGTCAAACTCAATTTCAAAGTTCAGTTTAAAGCCGTCATAAGGGCTAAAACTGGCCCACTTGTCCTCTTGCTCGACCCGTACCTCGCGGAGAATCTTGACAAACTTTTTCGCCGCCGGCTGTTCAACCGTGCCGGCCGCCTCGAGCAGAAAGACAAAATCGGCGGCGCTGCCATCCATAATCGGCACTTCCGCAGCGGAGAGCTCGACGATAACGTTGTCGACACCAAAGCCGGCCAGCGCTGAGACGAGATGTTCGACGGTAGAGACCCGCGCCTCGCCATTGAACAGCGAGGTCGACAGGGTGGTGTCGCCGACCCGATCGGCGCGCCCGACGATATCGACTGCCGGCACCAGGTCGCTGCGCCGAAAAGTAATCCCGCTGTCGACCGGCGCGGGGTGCAGGGCGAGGTAGACCTTCTCACCGGAGTGAAGGCCGACGCCGGTGGCGCGCACGGTCTGTTTTAAGGTTCGCTGCAACAGCATGCCAAGGGTCTCAAATTAAATCGCGCAATGGTAGCAGACCACCCCCGCAGCGCCAAGGTAAATGCGTGAGGCGCACGCGCTGGGAGGTGGTCTGCCGCGCTCACTGCGCGGACCGCTGAGCCGCTCGACTAGTCGGCCTGACGGCGCAGGAACGCCGGCACATCGAGAAAGTCGTGATCCAGCTCTGGGGCGGTGGCGAGATCGGGGGCCGCTGCGCTAGCGCCGCCGCGCGTGCGGCCACTGGCACCGCGCACCGCGACCGGCAGGTCTAACGCGGTGTAATCCGGCGTGCCGTCTTTACCGACCGGCGGCGTGCTGGCACCCCCTTGAATCACCTTGCTGGGTCCGGTTTTGGCCATCGGCGGTGTCAGCCCGGTAGCGACCACGGTAACGCGCAGTTGGTCGGAGATCTCCGGATTGAAAACACTGCCGACAATAATGGTCGCATCTTCGTCGGCGAACTGGCGAATCGTATCGCCGACCACTTCAAACTCGCCCAGTGTCAGATCGTAGCCACTGGTAATGTTAACCAAAATACCGCGTGCGCCCTGCAGATCGACATCTTCCAACAGCGGGCAGCGGATCGCCGCTTCAGCAGCCATCTCGGCGCGGTCGGGACCGCTGGCGGTGCCAGTGCCCATCATCGCCATGCCCATTTCCGACATCACCGTGCGGACATCGGCAAAGTCGACGTTGATCAGTCCGTCGAGCAGGATTAAATCGGTGATCCCCTGCACCGCGCCGTCGAGCACGCCGTTGGCTTGTTTAAACGCCTCGATCACCGTCATATCTTTGCCCAACACCTGCAACAGCTTCTCGTTGGGGACAATAATCAATGAGTCGACCCGCTCTTTGAGCATGGTAATCCCCTCTTGGGCGATCGCCATGCGCTTGCGCCCCTCAAAGGCAAACGGCCGGGTGACCACACCGACGGTGAGGATCCCCATCTGCTTGGCCACTTCGGCGATCACTGGCGCCGCGCCGGTACCGGTGCCACCGCCCATACCGGCAGTGATAAAGACCATATCGGCCCCCTCCAGCGCCTGGGCAATGCGGTCTTTGTCTTCCAGCGCCGCCTGACGGCCGATCTCGGGGTTGGCGCCAGCGCCCAGCCCTTTGGTGAGACCACTACCCAGCTGCAGCACCGTGGCGTTATCCAGATCGTTGAGCGACTGCGCATCGGTGTTGGCACAAATAAAATGTACCCCCTCAATGCCATTTTCGATCATATGGCGCACGGCGTTGCCACCACCGCCGCCGACGCCGACCACTTTAATGACCGCGTTCTTGGGAACATCATCGACTAGTTCAAATATACTCATGGTTTTACCCTCTTGTTGCGCCTCAAAAAAAATTCCGTGACAGCGTCACGACTCGACCTATAAAACTGACTAAACCCCGCCCTGCAACCACTGTTTAAATTTGCTCCAACCACTTTCACCGCTGGCCGAGCCGCCGCGCCGCCGGCGTTTACTCTGCTGGCGCTGACGTTTGGCACCGTAGTGCAACAGACCGACGCCGGTGGCGTAGATCGGGTTGTTGACAATGTCGGAGAGCCCGACCACCGATTGCGGGGTGCCGATTCGCACCGGCACATGGAATATCTCTTCGGCCAGTTCGACGGCACCCTCCATTTTTGCGGTACCACCGGTAATCACCAGCCCCGCGGCGATCAGCTCCTCAAAGCCGCTGCGCCGCAGCTCCGACTGAATCAGCGTAAACAGCTCTTCGTAGCGCGGCTCCACCACTTCCGCCAGCGCCTGCCGCGACAGCGAGCGCGGTTGGCGATCGCCGACACTGGGCACCTTAATGGTCTCGTCGGCACCGGCCAGTTTGGCCAGCGCACAGGCGTACTTGATCTTCAACTCTTCGGCATGCGGCGTCGGTGTGCGCAGCGCCATGGCGATGTCGTTAGTAACTTGGTCACCGGCCACTGGGATGACGCCGGTGTGGCGAATGGCGCCGTCGGTATAGATGGCGATATCGGCGGTACCGCCACCGATATCGACGATCGCTACACCGAGCTGTTTTTCGTCTTCAGTCAATACCGCGTGGGCCGAGGCGAGCTGCTCGAGAATAATCTCCTCGACCTCGAGCCCGCAGCGGCGGATGCACTTCTTGATATTTTGTACCGCATTGGCAGCACAGGTGACCAAGTGCACCTTGGCCTCGAGACGCACACCGGACATCCCGATCGGCTCGCGGACACCCTCTTGGTTATCGATGATGTACTCCTGGGGCACCACATGGAGAATCTCCTGATCGGCGGGGATCGCCACCGCGCGGGCGGCATCGATCACCCGCTCAATATCGAGCTCCTGCACTTCGCGATCTTTGATGGCGACAATACCGTGCGAGTTGAGACTGCGGATATGCGAGCCGGCAATACCGGCGTAGACGGAGTGGATAGAGCAGCCGGCCATCAGTTCGGCCTCCTCAATGGCGCGGCGAATAGAGTCGACGGTCGCCTCGATATTGACCACAACGCCTTTTTTCAAACCGGTCGATGGCGCCATGCCGGTGCCGACGATTTCCAGTTCACCGTCGTCGCTGAGCGCCGCGACGATAGCGACCACCTTGGAGGTACCGATATCCAGACCGACAATCATGTTGTCACTTGTTGAGCTAGCCATGCCTCTACCCTCTAACCATAAAATATTGTTGTCGATCTAGCGCACCGATGCGCTTGGCGCTATCGCGCCACGCCACCGCAGCGCCGTTGGGATAGCGCAGATCGACTCGGGCAATTTGCCCGGCGTAATGCACCAACTGCTGCTGCCAGATAGCGTTGAAGCGACGCAGCTTGTCCGCCAGCTGCTGGCGGCCGAGCGCTACCTCGATGCCACTGCGAGTTGTCAGCTGCCAACCGCCGCGACTGTCGCGGCTGAGCTGCGCGACGCGGTGGCCACTGCGGGCGATAAGGCTGGCGATCAACTGATAGCTGGCGACCAGCTCGGCGGCGCTGTCAGCGTCGCCGCTGAGCAATGGCAGGTCGTCGAGTTTGGCGCTGATCAACGCCTCAAGCGGCTGGCCGGCGTGGTTGAGAAAGCCGCGCTCGCCCCAGCGCGCCACCGGCCGCTCTTCGCTAATTTCAACCTCTAACTGTGCCGGCCAACGGCGTCGCAGCTGCGCCCGCTCGACCCACGGATCGGCCTGCAACTGCTGCGCCAGAGCGGCCAGATCAATACTCAGAAAACCACCCTGCAGTGAGTTGCTGATCTGCTCGCGGAGCGCCTCGCGCTCTAAATAGTGCAGCTCGCCGGTCACCACGACATCACTGAAAGGGCGATCCAGCTGCTGGTAAAAACGCCCGGCGGCGATCAGTAGCAGCGCCAAAACCACCACTGCCACCGCCAGCGCCAGCCACTGACCGAGTCGATAGAGCCACAGCGACAAGCCGCTCATACGCCACCTCCTGTCGCGCCATCGAGAGTGGTGGACAAAATAGCCATGACTAACTGACTAAAATTGAGGCCCGCCGCTGCCGCCGCCATCGGTACCAAACTGTGATCGGTCATGCCGGGTACGGTGTTGACCTCGAGCAGCTGTGGCGCACCGCGCTGGTCGCACATCAAATCGACCCGTCCCCAGCCGCGACAGCCAATGGCATCAAAAGCCGCCAGCGCCAGCGAACTCAGCTGCTCGGCGAGCGGCGCTGGAATCGCCGCCGGGCAGTGGTATTGGGTGGTGTCGGAGAGGTACTTGGCCGAGTAGTCATAGAAGCTGCCGGCCACTTCAATATGAATAGCTGGCAGCACCTGGCGACCGACAATCGACACCGTGTACTCAGGGCCTGGCAGCAGCGCCTCGGCCAACACTTGGCCATCGTAGTGTACCGCTGCGCGCCAAGCAGCTTCTAAACCCGCAGCACTGTCGACGCGCGCCATACCAATGCTCGAGCCCTCTTGGGCCGGCTTAACCATGGCCGCGCCGCCGAGAGCAGCCAAGCACTGCGCCCAATCGCTGTCGGCGGTCAGGGTGGCAAACTGGGCGGTCGGTAGCCCTACACCACGCCACAGCTGTTTACAACGCACCTTATCCATACCCAGCGACGATGCCATGACACCGCTGCCGGTGTAGGGAATCTGCAACCAATCGAGCAGCCCTTGAATACTGCCGTCCTCACCACCGGGGCCGTGTAACGCGATAAAGGCGCGATCGAAACCACCCGCTTGCAACTGCTCCACCGCCCCTTGGCGACAGTCGATAGCAGTGACATCGACCCCTTCGCTGCGCAGCGCTGCCAAGACCGCGGCGCCACTCTTTAGCGACACCTCGCGCTCAGCAGAGTGGCCTCCGTAGAGCAGCGCCACCCGTCCCATGGCTGCAGCTAATCCGCTCATGGCGCCACCTCTACTCTGTCGCGGGGTATCGCCGCGGCCAGTTGTGCGACCAATTTAGAGACGCTGCCCGCCCCTTGTGTCAGCAACAGATCACCATCGCACAACAAGTTCTGGAGCAGTGCCGGCACCTCGGCGAGATTGTCGACGACAATCGGATCGATGCGGCCGCGCTGACGGATACTGGCCGCCAGCTGGCGACTGCCAATACCGGGCAGCGGCTCTTCGCCGGCGCTGTAGACTTCCAACAACAGCAGCAGATCAACCTGTTCGAGCACTGCGACAAAGTCGTCGTAGAGATCGCGTGTGCGGGTGAATCGGTGCGGCTGGAAGATCATCGCCAGACGTTTTTCCGGCCACCCAGCGCGCGCTGCGGCGATAGTGGCGCGCAACTCGGTGGGGTGGTGGCCGTAGTCGTCGACCAGCATCGCGCTACCGCTGGCGACAGGGTAGTCGCCGTAAATTTCAAAGCGGCGGCCAACGCCTGAGAAGCCGGCCAAACCGGCCAAAATCGCACTGTCGGCAATTTTTTCATCGCTGGCCACGGCGATTGCCGCCGCCGCGTTGAGTGCATTGTGGCGCCCCGGCAGCTGCAGCTCGACGCGCAGCGGCGGCAGTGGCGCCGGCCGGCTGACGGTAAAGCGGCTGCGGTTGGCAACCAGCTCCAGCTCACTGATCTGGTAGTCGACGCCATCGCTGAAACCGTAACTCAACAGCGGCCGACCGATCTGCTCGCGCAGCTGGCACAACACCGGATCGTCGCCACAGATCACGGCCAAACCATAAAAAGGCAAGTTGTGGAGAAACTCGACAAAAGTGCGATGCAGGCGCTGCTCGTCAAAGCCATATGTCTCCATATGGTCCGGCTCAATATTGGTCACTACCGCCACTAGCGGCTGCAGGTGCAAGAACGAGGCGTCGCTCTCATCGGCTTCGGCGATCAGGTAGCGGCTGCTGCCCAGCTGCGCGCCGCGTCCGGCCGAGTTGACCCGCCCGCCGACAATAAAAGTGGGGTCACAACCGCCGGCGGCAAAGATCGCCGTTATCAAACTGGTGGTGGTGGTTTTGCCGTGGGTGCCGGCCACTGCGATGGCGTGGCGATAGCGCATCAACTCGGCGAGCATTTCGGCGCGCGGCACCACCGGAATTTTAGCGCTGCGCGCCGCGCTAATCTCTTCGTTGTCACTGCCAATCGCCGACGATTGCACCACAACATCCGCGCCCAACACCTGCTCGGCACTGTGGCCGATATCGACACTACAGCCGACCTCGCGCAGATGGGCGACGACGGCACTGTCGGCGCTATCGGAGCCACTGACGCGGTAACCCAGTGTGCACAACACCTCAGCGATACCCGACATACCACTGCCGCCGATACCGACAAAGTGAATACGGCGGATGCGGCGCATCTCTGGCGCGCTGAACGGTTTACTCGGCATTGGCCACCTCGCAGCAAATGGTAGCGATACGCTCTGCAGCACCGGGTTTGGCCAGCGAGCGAGCGCGCAGCGCCATACCCAGTCGGTGATCGCCCGAACTGGCCAGCGTCTTGATCTGGTTGGCCAACCGCTCGGCGGTGAGATCGCGCTGCTGGAACAGCAGCGCCGCCCCGGCGTTGACCAGCAGTTCGCCATTGCGACTTTGATGGTCATCGATAGCGAACGGGAACGGCACCAAAATAGCGCCGAGGCCAGCCGCGGTGAGCTCGGCAACGGTAAGAGCACCGGCGCGGCAGACCGCAAAATCGGCCCAGCGATAGGCCTGCGCCATATCATCGATAAAGGCGACCACCTTGGCCTCGACCGCCAGCTTGGCATAGCGCTGGCGAGTGCTATCACAGTGGGCGGCACCGGTCTGATGCCACACCTCGGGGCGCTGCTCAGCCGGCAGCAGCGCCAGCGCGCGCGGCAGCAGCTGGTTGAGCGCTAAAGCGCCGCGACTGCCACCCAATACCAGCAGGCGCGCGCGACCCGTGCGTGGCTGCAAGCGCTGGTTGGGGCTGGCAATCGCGGCGATGTCACTGCGCACCGGATTGCCCAGCCATTCGCCGCCGTTGAGCGCGGCTGGAAAACCCAACAACACCCGTCGAGCAAACTTGGCGACAAAGCGATTAGTGGTGCCGGCGACGGCATTTTGCTCGTGCAGCACCACCGGTATTTTTAACCAATAGGCTGCCAGCGCACCCGGCCCGGAGGCAAATCCGCCCATGCCCAGCACCACTTGAGTGCCACTGTCGCGCAGCTGACGGCGCGCGGCGCGCACCGCGTTGATCAACAGCCACGGCGCCTTTAACAGTGTCAGTAGGCCGCGTCCGCGCACCCCCTCAATGGCGAGTTGATGCAGGGTAATACCGGCGGCGGGGACCAGCTTCGCTTCAATACCCGCCGCCGTGCCGAGCCACTCGACGCGGCAGCCGCGCGCCTGCAGCTGCTCGGCTACCGACAGCGCTGGTATCACATGGCCGCCTGTACCACCGGCCATAATCATTACGCGCACGGCGCTGCCATCACGCTCAGACATAACTACCTCGCACTGCTGATAGGCCGCGCCGCGGCGATCGAGCGATGCCGCTGACCGCCGCCAACTCGCGCGCTGCCGCCAACCACAGGCCGGCCATCGCCATGCTGACAATCAGCGAGCTGCCGCCAAAACTGACAAACGGAAGCGTCAGCCCCTTGGTCGGCAACAGACCGGCGTTAACGCCCAAATTAATAAAGCTCTGCCCGGCCAACATCACACCGAAACCGATCAACATAAAACCCAGATACCACTGCGACAGCGCCAGCGCCCGATAGCCCAGCTGCAACAGCCGCCCGACCAGCAGCGCAAACAGAGCAACCAGCACCACCACACCGACAAAGCCAAACTCTTCGGCATAAATGGCGAAGACGAAGTCGGTGTGCGCCTCTGGCAGGTAGAGCATCTTCTGCAGCGACTGACCCAAACCGACACCGAACCACTCGCCGCGCCCAAACGCGATCAGCGACTGGGTGAGTTGGTAGCCGCTGCTAAACTGGTCGGCCCAGGGGTCGAGGTAGGCAGTGATCCGCGCCAGCCGATAACTCTGTTCGGCCACCAAGAAAAAGCCCAGCGCAGCCAATAGCGCCGCGCTCACCAGCAACCAGCGCAGCTGCAGACCACCGATAAATAGCAGCGCAGCGCTGCTGGCGACAATTACCACCACCGAGCCAAAGTCGGGCTGTGCCAGCAGCAGTGCGGCAAACAGCGCCACTACCAGTACCGGCTGCCAAGCCACTTGCGGCGCTTGTATGAATAGTTCGCGATAGCGCTGCAACCAGGCGGCCAAGTAGACAATCAGCGCTATTTTGACCAGCTCGGCGATCTGTACGGTGAACCCCCCCAAGCGCAGCCAGCGGGTTGCGCCATTAGCTGAATAGCCGATCCCTGGCAGCATGATTAGCAGCATCAACAGCAGCCCCAGCAGCAGCCACAAACGACTGCGCGCCGCCCAAAACTGGCTGTCGACACTCCAGCCCAGCAGCAGCGCGACACCACCCAACAGCAGATAGAGCAGGTGGCTGCGCATAAACAGCAGCGGGTTGTTAAAGCGGTCGGCGGCAAAGCTCAGCGACGCCGAGGTGACCATCACCAAACCGATCGAAAGCAGCGCCAACACCGGCAGCAACAGCCAAGGGTCAGGCACCCGCGTCAACCGTTGCAGCAGCTCTCGCCACTGTCTCTGCAGTGCCGCGATCACGCTGCAGCTCCCAATACCAGCGCGCGGAACTGCTCGCCGCGCGCGGCAAAACCTGAGTACTGATCAAAGCTGGCACAGGCCGGCGCCAACAGCACAGTGTCGCCCGGCGCCGCCGCTGCAACGGCGTCGGCGAAGGCCTCGCTGAGTTGCTCGCGCAGAGAGATTTGCTCTGGCGCGAGGGTCTGGGCGAACGCCGCGGCGAGCTGCCCGCCATCGCGGCCAAACAGTGCCACACGCTTGACCCGGCCACTGGCCGCTGCCGCCAGGGCAGTGAACTGCTGCCCCTTGGCGTCGCCACCGGCCAACAAAATTAACTGGCCACCGCTGGTTGCTGCCAGCCCCTGCAGCGCCGCGACGGCGGCGCCGACGTTGGTCGCTTTGGAGTCGTTGATGTAGACCACCCCGTTGCGCTCGGCGACTAGCTCGCAGCGGTGCGGCAGCCCCTTAAAGGCTCTCAAGGCCGAGACCATCGCGGCCCGTTCAAGGCCGGCTGCGCCACCCAACGCCAGTGCCGCCAGAGCGTTGGCGACGTTGTGAGCGCCGCGCAACGGCAGCTGGTGGACCGCCAATAGCGGCTCCAGCCCGCAGTGCAGGTAGGGCTCACCGTTGACCTCAGCCACCCCCCAATCGCCGAGATCAGGCGCACCCAGACCAAAGCTCAGCTGCTTGACACCGCTCGAGTGGAGGCCGTGGGTGAGCAGATCGGCACGATTGCAGACCGCCACCGAGGCGCCGCGATAGATGCGCTGTTTAGCAGCGCGATAACTGTTGATATCGGCGTAGCGATCCATGTGGTCGGGGCTAATATTGAGCAGAGCCACTATGGCACCGCGGCAGTCGTCGAGCAGCTCTAGCTGGAAACTAGAGAGCTCGACAACATATAACTCAACGGACGCGTCGAGCAGCTCCAGCATCGGCGTGCCGAGATTGCCGCCCACCGCCACTCGGCGCCCCGCTGCGGCCGCCATCGCCGCCACCAGCGTGGTCACCGTGCTCTTGCCATTGGAGCCGGTGATGGCCACTACCGGAGCCTTGGCCGCGTTAAAAAATAGTTGCGCATCGCCACTCAATACCGCGCCGGCGCGCAGCGCCTGTTGAATCGCCGGTTCACTGCGAGCGACACCGGGGCTGAGCAGCAGCTGTGGGTAAGCGCTCAACTGCTCACCGTCAAACGGCCCGGTAAAGCAACGCACAGCGGGAAACTCTGCGGCGATGGTCGCCGCCAGCGGCGGTTCGCTGCGCGAGTCGAAAAGATCAAACGAGAGACCATTCGCCGAGCAATAGCGCGCCAGTGACAGACCGGTTTGGCCCATCCCGACAATCGCGCAACGCGCGCTAGTGGCGATCAGATCACTCATCTCTCTGTTTTCCGCTCCGTATTGTCATTAACGCAGTTTCAATGTCGCCAGCCCAATCAGCACCAGCACTACCGTAATAATCCAAAACCGCACTATCACCCGCGGCTCGGGCCAGCCCTTCAACTCAAAATGGTGGTGAATCGGCGCCATGCGAAAAATGCGCTTGCCGGTCAATTTGAACGACGCCACCTGCATCATCACCGAGACAGTCTCCATAACGAACACCCCGCCCATGATGAACAGCACCAGCTCCTGGCGGACAATCACCGCCATCACCCCCAGCGCAGCGCCCAGCGCCAGTGCACCGACATCGCCCATAAAAACCATGGCTGGATAGGTGTTAAACCACAAAAAGCCGAGCCCAGCACCACACAGCGCCGCGGCGAATACAATCAGCTCGCCGGAGCCGTTGATGTAGGGAATGTGCAGATACTGGGCAAATTGCACATTGCCGCTGAGATAGGCAAACAGCCCCAGTGCACCGCCGACCAGCACCGTGGGCAGAATCGCCAGCCCATCGAGGCCGTCGGTGAGATTGACAGCGTTACTGGTGCCTACGATGACAAAGTAGCAGAGCACGATGAACCCCAGCCCCAGAGGGATCGCGACCTGTTTGAAAAATGGCACAATCAACTCGAGCTCCGCTGGGGATTGCGCGCTGCTGTAGAGGAATATGGCGGCGCCCAGACCGGCCAGCGACTGCCAAAAATACTTCCACCGCGCCGGCAGACCGCGCGGGTTTTTCTCGACCACTTTGCGGTAGTCATCGACCCAGCCGATCGAACCAAACGCCAGCGTCACCGCCACCACCACCCAGACAAAGCGGTTGCCCAGATCCGACCACAGCAAGGTGCTGACGACAATCGCCAGCAGAATTAACACGCCACCCATGGTTGGCGTGCCCGCTTTGGCCAGATGGCTCTGCGGCCCATCATCGCGGATCGCCTGGCCCATCTGCAGCGCATTGAGTTTGGCAATCAATTTTGGCCCCGCCCACCAGCTGAACACCAGCGCAGTCAACACCGCCAATATCGCTCGCAAGGTCAGATAGCTGAGCACATTAAAAGGCGCGTAGAACTGCTGTAAATACTCAGCTAACCAGAGCAACATTAGGCTTTTACCTCAGCGCGCAGCTGCGCGCACAATTTATCCATACCGGCACTTCGCGACCCCTTCACCAGCAGAGTCACTTCACTGGCCTGCGCGGTGATGGCCAGCAGCGACTGCAGACAGTGCGCCTGATCGCGGCAGACGCTACCGGCGGCACTTTCGGCGGCCAAAGCCGCCAGCTCGCCGACACCAAACACGGCATCAATGGCCTGCTCGGCGGCGTAGCGGCCGACCTCGCGGTGCCAGTCGGCGGCGCGCTCACCGAGCTCGGCCATGTCGCCCAGCACCAGACAGCGCAACCCCGGCATCGCTGCCAACAGATCGATCGCTGCCGCCACCGAGCCGGGGTTGGCGTTGTAACTGTCGTCGATCAAGGTCACTTTTTCGGTCAAGCGCTCGACAGTGAGTCGGCCGCTGAGCGTGGTAGCTGTCGACAAACCGCGGGCAATCGTCTCAATATCCACGCCCACCGCCCGCGCCAGCGCCGCCGCGGCCAGTGCGTTATTAATTTGGTGCAGCCCTGGCACCTTGAGCTCGACAGCCGCGCTGCGACCCTCGGCCTGCAGTAAAAAGTGCGCGCAACCGCCGGCACTCAACGCCACCTCCGTGGCGGTGAGGTCGGCGCTTTGCTGCGCCACCGAGAAGGTGATCACACGTGCCACCGCCAGCTGCCGCTGCCAACCGGCGGCATAGGGTTCGTCGAGATTGATCACCGCGGTATCGGCTGCACCGAGCTGGCGGTAAATAGCACTCTTCTCTGCGGCGATCGCCTCGAGCGAGCCAAACCCCTCGACATGGGCCGGCTGAATGTTGTTGACCAGCGCCACATTGGCCTGGGTCAGCGCGGCCAGATAGGCGATATCACCGACCCCGCTGGCACCCAGCTCAATCACCGCATAGCGGTGCTCTGGCGTCAGTGCCAGTAGTGTCAGCGGCGCACCAAACTGGTTGTTGAGATTGCCGGCGGTCGCCAGCGTCGGCGCACACAACCGCAGAATCGCCGCGCACATCTCTTTCACCGAGCTTTTGCCAGAGCTGCCGGTCAAGGCAATAACCGGGTGGTTAAAATGCTCGCGCTCGAACTGCGCGAGCTGTCCCAGCGCCACGGTGGTGTCGTCGACCACCCACTGCAGCAGCGGTGAATCCGGTTGCACTCTGTCGACCACCAGCGCGGCGGCGCGGTCACCCACTTCAGCGACAAAGTTATGACCGTCTTGGCTGCGGCCGACAATGGCGACAAACAACTCGCCAGCGGCAACAGCGCGGCTGTCAATGGCGACTCCGCTGTACTCAGTAGCCGGCGCGCCGGCCAAGCCGTCGCGGCACCACAGCGTGCCACCAAAACGCTCGGCGATATCTACTAGAGAGCGCGACGCCAACATCACAGCCCCCCTGCCGCAGCGCGCGCCGCCAGCAACCGCTGGGCAATGGCAACATCGTCAAATGGCAGCTTGTCTCCGGCGACATACTGGTAGCGCTCATGGCCTTTGCCAGCAATGACCACTGTGTCGAGTGGCCCGGCTTCGCCAATGGCGCGCTCAATCGCGGCGGCGCGGTCGGCTTCAATCAGCGCCCGTCCCGGCTGGTCTAGACCAGCGCTGATCTGGGCAATAATAGTGGCGGGGTTTTCACTGCGCGGATTGTCACTGGTGATGACTAGCCGATCGGCCGCCCGCTCGGCTATTTGCGCCATCAGCGGGCGCTTACCGGTATCGCGATCGCCGCCACAACCAAACACCACCCACAGCTCGCCTTCGGTGACCGGGCGCAAGGCCGCCAGAACTTTCTGCAGCGCGTCGGGGGTGTGCGCGTAGTCGACAACCACCAGTGGTTGGCCATAGAGGTCGCCGCTGTTGATCCGCTGCAAGCGGCCATCGACCGGTGCCAAGGTCGCCACTTCAGCCGCAATACTCTGCAGCGCCCAACCCTCGGCCAGCGCACTGCTAATTACCGCCAACAAGTTGGCGAGGTTGTAGTCGCCCAACAGTGGCGAGCGCACACTCACAGCGGTGCCCGGCTTGGCTGCCGCGGGGGCCCACAGCAGCTGTGCGGTGAGGCCGTCGCTATCGAATTCGGCCGCCACACAGCGCAAGTTGCCGTCAATCCCGGCGGCGCTGTAGTAGCTCACTGCAGTCTCAGCACCGATAGCAGTCGCCATAAAGGTGCTGGCGGCATCGTCGCTGTTGAGAATGGCCCGACGCAGCCCCGATTGGGCAAACAGCCGCGCCTTCGCTGCCGCATAGCGCTGCAGCGTATGGTGGTAGTCGAGATGATCGCGCGACAAATTGGTAAAGATCGCCTGCTCAAAACGGATCGCCGCCACCCGACCTTGATCCAAGGCGTGCGATGAGACCTCCATCACCACATAGTCACACTGCTGCTCGGCAAATTCTGCCAGCAGTCGCTGCGTGGTACAGGCATCGGCGGTCGTCATACCAGTGGCCTGCAGTGGCGTACCGACTCTGCCAGCGCCCAGCGTGCCGATCGTCGCCACCGCCGCGCCGAGCCGCGCCAGCAGCTGGCCCAGCAGCTGACAGACGGTGGTTTTACCATTGGTACCGGTGACACCGATCACCTTTAGCCGTCGCGATGGCTGGCGATAAAAGCAGTCGGCTAGTGTCGACAGCTGTTCGGCCAACTGCGCGACTCGCAGTACTCTCACGCCGGCGCGCGGCACCATGTCGACGGCGGCATCTACCACCACTGCCAGCGCGCCGGCGGCGATCGCCGCATCCACAAACTGCAAACCGTTGTAGTTGGCACCCGCCAGCGCCACAAACAGATCGCCCTCAGCCAGCTGGCGGCTATCGACCACCAGATTGGCGCCCGTCGGCAGCGCAGCCGGCCAATCGCCCTGCGCAGTAACCGCTAGGCCGGCTTCGCTGCAGCTCTGCCACAGCGCCTCACTCTGCCAGCCGCCACTCACAGCGGCGCTCCCGCCAGCTGCTCCCCGGCCGCCAAACTATCGGGAGTGACCTGCAGCAACCGCAGCGCGGTGGCGGTGACGTCGGCAAAAACTGGCGCCGCGGCAGCGCCGCCATAGTAACCACCAGCGCGCGGATCATCGACCACCACCACAGTGACGATGCGCGGATTGTCGACCGGCGCCATGCCGGCGAAGATCGAGACATAGCGATCGCTGTGATAGCCACCGGCTGCCGAAGTCTTGTGCACCGTACCGGTCTTGCCAGCACTGCTGTAACCGTCGAGTCCGGCGCGCCGTCCGGTACCCCCCTCGGCCAGCACCCCGGCGAGCATGTGGCGAATCTGGTCGGCTGCATCGGCGTCGGCGACCGCGTGCTGGCCAGCGCCACCGCCCTGCAGAATTAAGTTCAACGGCCGCTCACGGCCGTGGTTGGCCAAGGTCAAGTAGGCATTGGCTAGCTGTAACGCCGAAACTTGCAAGCCGTAGCCGAAGGCGTAATTGGCCCGAGTAACATCGTCCCAGCGCCGATGAGCGGGCAGATTACCGGCGCTCTCGCCAGGCAAGCCCAGACCGACCGGGCGACCAAAGCCAAAGCGCTGGAACAGATCGCGTATCGACTCCGGCGGCAGCTGCAGGGCAATCTTCACCGTGCCGACATTGCTCGACTTGCTCAGCACACCGGCCATATCTAGCTCGCCGTAGTTGCTGTGGTCGGTAAACCGCTTGTAATCGACCTGAATTGCCCCGGGGTGGGTATCGATACGACTCTGCGCGGTAAATTTACCACTCTCCAGCGCCGCCAGCAGGGTCAGCGGCTTGACAGTGCTGCCCGGCTCGATCAGGTCTTGCACCGCGCGATTGCGCACCGCGGCGAGCTGCAGCTGACTGCGGTCATTGGGATTAAATGAGGGCTGGTTGGCGATCGACAACACTTCGCCGCTCTGCACATCTAATACCACCACCGAGCCGCCCTCGGCGCGGTGCTCAGCGACCGCCCGCTTGAGCGCGCGATAAGCGGCGTATTGAACGCGTAGGTCGATAGTAAGCGCTAACGGCTGGCCCATCTGCGGCGATTGCAATTGCGCCAAGCTCTTGATGGTGCGGCCGCTACGGTCTTTAATCACCTGGGCGCGGCCGTGCTGCCCAGCCAGCGAGGACTGGTAGGCCTTCTCCAACCCCTCTATGCCTTCGCCATCGATATCGGTGAGCCCGATCAGCTGCGCCGCCACTTCGCCAGCCGGATAGTAGCGCTTGTATTCGCGCAGCTCGCGCAGCCCCGGCAGGCCCAGCGCCATCGCCTGCTGAGCCGTCTGCAGCGGCAGCTGGCGGGCAATATAGAGGTGCTGACTGCGCGGATTGGCGGCGATGCGCTGTTGCAGCTGCGCCACTGGCTCCTCGATCACCGCTGCCAGAGCGGCCAGCTGCTGCTCACTCCAGCGCCCGGCGGCCAGCGACAGGTTGGCGACCAGTGTCGACACCGGGGTGCTCACCGCCAGCGGCGCGCCATTGCGGTCGGTGATCTCACCGCGGTAGGCGGGCAGCCGCTCTTCGCGGATGGTGCGGCGATCGCCTTGATCCTGCAAAAACTCGGCACCGCGCTGGCTACCGCTCATCACCTGCAGCGAGGCCACCTTTGCCAACAGCAACAATGGCATTACTGCCAGCGACAGCCCTAGCAGCGCAAAGCGCCAGCGCGGCACCGGCGGTGCGACGGCGGCGCGGCTCACAAACCACCTCGGGCAACGCTGACTACGGTGATCTCGCTACTAGCGGGTGCACGCATGGTCAGCTCGGTTGCGGCGACGCTCTCCACCCGCTGCATAGAGCCGTAGGCGCTCTGCTCCAACAACAGGTAGCGATACTGCTCCTGATGGCGTTCACCGCTGCGCTGCAGCTCGGCGAGCTCGGCGAAAGCAGCGCGACACTGATAACTAACCACCGCCACCGCCAGCGCCGAGGCCAGCACTGCCAGCCATAACAGTACGACTGTGCTCAGCGATCGCAGCGAGCGGCTCATGCGACTCGCTCCGCAACGCGCATCACCGCGCTGCGCGCGCGCACGTTGCGCTCGATTTCAGCGGCACTGGGCTTAATAGCGCCGCCGACTTTGCGCAGTCGCACACCGCGCTCAACGTCGGGAATAGGGAGATGGCGCGGCAGCTGGCGACCGCGCTGCTGGTCGCGAATGAAACGTTTGACGCGGCGATCTTCCAGCGAGTGAAAACTGATAGCCACCAGCCGTCCAGCAATGCTCAGGCAGTCGACTGAGTGCTCCAACAGCTGGTCGAGATCGGCCAGCTCGCGGTTGATATAAATACGGATTGCTTGAAACGCCTTGGTCGCCGGGTGCTTGCCGCGCTCCCAAGCCGGGTGTGCGCTAGCCAGTAGCTCAGCCAGCTGTACGGTGCGGGTGAGCGGCGCTTTGGCGCGCGCAGCAACCAGCGCCTTGGCCATGCGCCGGGCGAAGCGCTCCTCACCCAACTCAAACAGCACATCGGCTAACTCACTCTCATCGACCTCAGCTAACCACTGCGCCGCCGACAAACCGCGACTGGTGTCCATACGCATATCCAACGGGCCATCGCGTAAAAAGCTAAAGCCGCGCTCCGCCTCGTCGAGCTGTGGCGACGAGACGCCGAGATCGACCAGCAGACCGTCGATAGCGCCGAGCAGCTGGCGCTGCGCCAAAAGCGCTGGCAGCTCGGCAAAACTGCCGTGGATTAATTCGAGCCGGGGCTCACCGGCAAAGCGCTGCTGGCCGGCGGCGATGGCATCGAGGTCTTTATCTATGGCCAGCAACCGTCCGCGAGACGACAGCTGCGCCAATATCGCCGCACTGTGACCGCCGCGGCCAAAAGTGCCGTCGACATAGCAGCCGTCGGGGTTGACCACCAGCGCAGCGACCGCCTCATCGAGTAGGACTGTTGTGTGTTCGCTCATCTGGCCACCACTACCAGGAGAGATTTTTTAATGCGTCGGTAATCGCACCGGGCTCTTGCAACATGGCGCGATAGCTCTGCTGCGACTTGTCGCGCTCGCGGTTCCAGTTCTCTTCGCTCCAGATCTCGAGGCGCTGCGTGCGACCGACCAATACCAGTTTTTTCTCCAGTTGGGCGTAGTCGCGCAATTCGGTGGGCAGCAGGACTCTGCCGCTGCCATCTAGCTGCAGATCTTTGGCTTGCCCGACTACAAAGCGGCTGAGCATCTCGCCGAGCGGATCGAGCGCGGGCAGCGCCGCGACTTTCTCCTCAAAGCGCCGCCACTCGGGCAGCGGCGACAGCGTCAGGCAGGTCGACTTCATATCGATAGTGACCACCAACTCTCCGGCACAGAGCTCCGCCAATAGGGCACGATAGCGGGTCGGAATAGCCATCCGCCCTTTCGCGTCCATATTGATTGGATCACTGCCTCGAAACACGCCTTACACCCCGGTTATTGGGGGAAGCTGCGCCGGCACCTGAGCCGGACTGCACCACTGCGAGTCGCCCAACTGGCCGGCAACCCACTTTTCCCCACTTTTTTCCATTTGCTAACACTATTGCCCTAAGATAACAAAGTCAACACCGTCAGATTGGAAAAAAGTGATAAAAAACAATGGGGTTACAAGGTGGCGCTAACGCCCGTCGGACGGCTCGTGTAGCGCTATTTTTTTAGTTCGACAAAACATCATCCTGACTGCACAACTTAAAGTAACTTCTTACTATTGGCGGCTGCAGGAAGGGGATGGGCCCGATCTAGAACGTTTAGTAATTTAAATTTATTTTTTTAGTTAATATTAGCTCAGTTGCTTTTTTAGACAAAAAAAAACGGCCTCCTAAGAGACCGTTTTATACCGCAACCGAGTCGCTTAACCGAGCTTCTCTTTGATGCGTGCGGAACGACCAGAGCGATCGCGCAAGTAGTAGAGCTTGGCGCGGCGCACGGCACCGCGGCGCTTGACGGCAATACTCTCAACCAGCGGACTGTAGCTCTGGAAGCTGCGTTCAACACCGATACCACTGGAGATCTTGCGCACCGTGAAGGCGGAGTTGAGGCCGCGATTGCGCTTGGCAATCACCACGCCCTCGAAAGCCTGCAGACGCTCGCGCGCGCCCTCTTTCACTCGCACCTGCACGACCACGGTATCACCAGGGCTGAAGTGGGGAATCTCTTTGCTCATCTGTTCTGCTTCAATGGCAGCGATGATTGGGGTCTTATTACTCATTTTTGCTCCTCAATTGGGTCGCACAGCGACACGTCATGGTTGGCGGCAAGCCGCCTGGTTTAGAGCTCTGCATCAAGAGGAGGACGATAATTTGTCCTCATTGACCAGCGCGGCACTCATCTCCGTGAGTAGAGATTGCTGCTCCTGTGTGAGCTGCAATCGGTCCAACAACTCTGGCCGGCGCTGAGCGGTGCGCAACAGCGCCTGCTCACTGCGCCAGCGCGCAATTTTTTGGTGGTCGCCGCCGAGCAGTATCTCCGGCACCGACAACCCCTGATAGATCATTGGGCGGGTGTAATGGGGGCAATCCAAAACCCCCTCGGCGAACGAATCTTGTGCCGCCGAGTCGGCATGGCCCAACACCCCGGGCAGCAGTCTAACCATGGCGTCAATCACTACCATCGCCGGCAGCTCACCACCGCTCAGCACATAGTCGCCGATCGACCACTCGAGGTCGACCTCGAGCTCAATAAACCGCTCGTCGACACCCTCGTAGCGGCCGGCGATAAAAATTACACCCGGCCAGCGGCTCGCCTGCTGCAACAGTGACTGCTCGACCACCTGGCCCTGCGGCGAAAGATAAACCACCGGGCATTCGCAAGGGTCGATACCGCGCGCCAACAACCACTGCCGAGCGGCCTGCACTGCGCAGCGCAGCGGCTCGGCCAACATCACCATCCCCGGTCCACCACCATAAGGGCGGTCGTCTACCGTCTGATGGCGATCGCTAGTAAATTGCCGCGGGTTAAAACAACCCAACTCCACTGTACCGCGCTCAACTGCACGCCCGCTGACACCGTAACCGCTGACAGCGTCGAACATCTCCGGGAACAGACTGATGACTGCAATTTTCATGGCGCCACCCGTCTGTTTAGAAATGCCCGTTTAAAATTCTGGATCCCACTCGACCTGCAACCTGCCAGCACCGAGATCGACTGCTAAAACCACATTGTCGCTGTAGGGCAGCAACCTCTCCCGGTCGTCACAACTGTGACTGTCGGCCGACACCACCAATACGTCGTTGGCCCCAGTCTCCAACAGCGATGAGATGACACCGAGGTCGACACCGGCAGCGGTCACGGCGCGCAACCCTATCAGTTCTCGCCAGTAGTACTCCCCATCGGCGAGCACTGGCAGCACCGTCAGCGGCGCCCAGAGGTCGCGCTGGCAGAGTTGTCGGGCGATATCGCGGTCGTCAACGCCTACAATGTGTGCCACCAGACCACTGCCGTGGCGTCGCCACTGGTCGACCTCAAGTTGACGCCAGCTGCCATCGCGCTCAGCGATCTGCCAGGGTTGGTAGTCAAAAATCTGTTCGGGTTCATCCCCAAAGGCGTGCACTTTTACCCAACCACGCACCCCGTAGACGGCGGTGAGCCGGCCAATTACCATCAACTCGCCGCACTCACTACTCATCGGCTCAAGCGGCTTGCTTGCTCGCCTCTTTCAGCAACGCCTTGACGCGGTCGCTGACCTGGGCACCTTGTCCCTGCCAGAATGATGCGCGCTCCAAATCTAGGCGCAGGCGCTCTTCGTTGCCGCGCGCGACTGGGTTGAAAAAGCCGATGCGCTCAATATGGCGACCATCGCGTGCATTGCGAGAGTCGGAGACCGTGATGTGGTAGAAGGGGCGTTTTTTTGCGCCGCCACGTGCCAAGCGAATAGTTACCATCTGTAAAATCCTATTATCGAACCGCCTGCCGGCGCCCGAACAGTTAAATTAGCTAATTGTGTCCAACTCTGGGGGGCTACACCACCCACCCCGCACAGCGGGCGCGCATTTTACGCCAAACCGGCGCAGATTGAAACTGTTATCCGCGGCGCACTAAAAACCACCAAAGCCTTTGGGCGGCAAGCCGCCACCGGGCATCGATCCGCCGCCTGGCATCCCCCCTTGGCCGAGCATGCCGCCCATCCCGCGCATCATCTGCTGCATGCCTTTGCCCTTCATCTTCTTCATCATCTTAGCCATCTGCTTGTGCTGCTTTAACAGCCGGTTGAGATCTTGAATAGTAGTACCCGAGCCAACCGTGATACGGCGTTTGCGCGAACCGTTAAGGATGTCGGGGTTGCGCCGCTCGGCCGGCGTCATCGAGTTGATGATCACCTCCATCTTGCCAAACTGCGCGCCGGCATTGGACTTTTCCAGCGCCTGGCTCATGTTGCCCATACCCGGCATTTTCTCCAGCATCCCCGCCATACCACCGAGGTTCTGCATCTGTTGGAGCTGGTCGCGCAAATCTTCAAGATCAAAACTTTTACCTTTAATGACCTTTTGCGCCAGCTGGTCGGCCTTTTTGCGATCGACCTTGCGCTCCACCTCTTCAATCAGTGACAGCACATCGCCCATACCCAGTATGCGCGAGGCTATGCGCTCGGGATGGAACGGCTCCAGCGCATCGACTTTTTCACCGACACCGAGGAACTTAACCGGCTTGCCGGTGACATGACGCACCGACAGCGCGGCACCGCCGCGGGTATCGCCGTCGACTTTGGTCAACACCACCCCAGTCAGTGGCAGCGCCTCATTGAAGGCACTGGCGGTATTGACTGCATCTTGGCCGATCATGGCATCGATGACGAACAGCGTCTCGACCGGCTTGGCCACCGCGTGCACAGCCTTGATCTCTGCCATCATCTCACCATCGACATGCAGGCGGCCGGCGGTGTCGACAATCACCACGTCAAAAAATTGGGTGCGCGCCTCTGCCAGTGCCGCTTCGACAATGGCGCTGGGCTGCTGATCAACGCTGGAGGGGAAGAAGGTCGCACCCACCTCGTCGCTGAGGCGCTGCAGCTGCTCGATGGCTGCCGGGCGATAGATATCCACCGACACTAACATCACTTTTTTCTTCTCGCGCTCGGCGAGATAGCGCGCCAGCTTGGCCGCCGAGGTAGTCTTACCTGCACCCTGCAGTCCGGCCATCAATACCACTGCTGGCGGCTGCGCGGCGAGATCGAGCGCGGCATTCTCGCCGCCCATCATAGTCTCGAGCTCGCTTTGAACAATCTTCAAAAATTGCTGGCCGGGGTTGAGGCTGGCGCTGACCTCTTTGCCGATCGCGCGCTGTTTGACCTGCTCGACAAAGTGCTTGACGACCGGCAGCGCGACGTCGGCATCCAGCAGAGCCATGCGCACTTCGCGCAGGGTCTCAGCAATGTTGTTCTCAGACAGCGTCGCCTTGCCGGTAATTTTTTTCAGCGAGGCGGAGAGCCGGTCACTGAGCGAATCAAAAATGGCCATAGTGAATTTTCCAAGATAATTTCTCCGCGCCAGTATACCCAAAAGCGCTGAAAAATTTTACTGCGCCGGCGCCGTGGCGCTTCACCAGCGCGGGCTATTGTGACAAACTCCTCACCTGACTTACAGGTATCGACCATGCCCGCAACCGCCCTCAACGCCAACTCTGCCGCGCTCACTACCGCGCTGGTGCTGCTCAGCCTGCTCGGCTACGCCGCGGCGGCACTGTTGCGTCGGCGCACCACCGGCGGCCTGTTTAACGGCGCACTCGGCATCGCCATCGCGCTGCATTTGGTCGCTGCCCACCAGCTGCTGCGCAGCAGCGGCGGACTCGACCTGGGCTTGCTCAAGGTGTTGGCATTGATCAGCGCGGTGGTTAATTTGGTGGTGTGGACCAGTGCACTGCGCAAACCCATAGATAATCTTTATCCGCTGCTGCTACCGGCGGCGGCGCTGTTTTTGGCCGGCGCGCTGCTGGCGCCGCAAGGCGCGGCGCTACAGTTATCACCCCAGCTGCAGGGCCATATCGTCATCTCCCTGCTCGCCTACAGCCTGCTCACCGTCGCCGCGCTGCAAGCGTTACTAGTCGCCTATCAGGATTGGCAGCTCCATCACAAACACCAAAATGCCTTCATGCGCCGACTGCCGCCACTGCAAACTATGGAGGCGCTGCTGTTTGAATTTGTCTGGATCGGACAGATTCTGCTCACCCTATCACTGCTCAGCGGCTTCCTCTACTACGAGGATTTCACCGCACAACACCTGCTGCACAAAGTAGTCTTTTCGCTGATCGCCTGGTTATTTTTTGCCATTTTGTTATGGGGACGGCACCGTCTTGGCTGGCGCGGCTACACCGCAGTGCGACTCACCTGGGCCGGCTTTGGTGCCATTGTGCTGGGCTACGTCGGCAGTAAATTCGTACTCGAGTTCGTTCTCTGAGTGACCCTTGCCAGCCCGCAGCAACTGAGCGACCATAACTGCCTATCATTTTGAGGATTACCCCGTTTGGAAGACTCACAAACTCTGACTCTATGGTTGACGCTGATGGCGCTGCTGTGTGTATCGGCTTTTTTCTCCGGCTCAGAAACCGGCATGATGTCGCTCAACCGCTACCGACTCAAGCACCAGCGCAAGAAGAGCTCGGGGGCGCGCCGCGCCGCTAAGCTGCTGGCGACACCAGACAAATTAATCAGCTTGATCCTGGTCGGCAACAACGCCGTCAATATTCTCGCCGCAATCATGGCCAACGCCTTGGCGGTCATCTATGTCGGCGAAGTGGCCGGTCCCTGGGTGGCCACCGCGGTGCTGACAATCATGATGCTGGTCTTTTCTGAGGTGACACCAAAAACCATAGCCGCGCAAAATCCCGAGTGGGTCGCGTTTAAGGCGAGCCACATCCTGCGACCGCTGTCGCAGATTTTGGCGCCACTGGTGTGGGCCATCAACAAGTTAACCAATTCCATTATTCGCCTGCTCGGCTTTGACCCGGAAAAGGGTCAGGACGATGCGCTGGATACCGAAGAGCTGCGCACCGTGGTCGACGCCAGCGGCCACAAAATTTCCGGCGACCACCAAAATATGCTCAAGGGCTTGCTCGACCTTGAGACCGTCACTATCGAGGACATTATGATCCCCAGAGCAGAGATTCAGGGGATTAATCTCGACGACCCGATCGAGCTGATCGTTGAAAAGTTAATCACCAGCAACTTCACCCGCACACCGCTCTACCAGGGTGACATCAACAACTGGGTCGGGGTCTTTCACGTCCGCAAGCTCAACCACCTACTGCGCGGCGAAAGCGTCACCCACAGCGCCCTGAAACGTTTTGCCGAGGAGCCCTACTTCATCCCCGAGAGCACCTCGCTGGCCAACCAACTGATCAATTTTAAAGAGAGCCGCCAACACTTTGCCGCCGTGGTGGACGAATACGGCGAAGTGCAGGGACTGGTGACGCTGGAGGATATTCTCGAGGAGATTGTCGGCGACTTCACCGACACCGGCATCGCCGAGCAGAACGAAATTGAACCACTCACCAACCACAACTACCGCATTGCCGGCGTCGCTTCAATCCGCGATATCAACAAAGCCACCGGTTGGGCACTGCCCAAAGATGGCCCGAAGACACTCAACGGCCTAGCGCTGGAGCAGCTGGAGAGCATTCCCGAGGGCAATGTCTGTTTTGTTATCGGTGGTTACCGGTTCACTACGCTGTCGATTCAAGGCAACATGATCGAACAGTTTGAGGCGCGCGCGCTGCAGCACAGCAGCGACGAAGAGTAATTCAGGCAAACGGATTCAGCTGCTGGCCGCGCTCGGCGGCAGTGCGATTGACCTCTTCGCGCTGTCGGTTGTCGTAACTCATCCACAACCGGATCTCCTCTGCGGTGCGGTAACAACCCAGGCAGATGTCGTCGTCATTGAGCAAGCAGACTGACACGCAGGGGGATTTGACAGTGGCGTTAGGGTTCATGCAGTTCTCACAACTCCGCTCATTGGTGGTCTCTCACACTGCCTGCTCGGCAGCGATCTGTGCCGAGCGGTCGCGCAGATACTGCGCAGGATAGCGCAGCTGTATGTCGGCTGCCAGACAGTCATTGAGCATCTCGACGATAACGCGCAGGGTAAAGCCCCAAATGCGATGCCCGGCGTATTCAATATAGGGGAAGGTCACTGCGCTACCGCGCACATCGATGTCAAAATAGCCGTAGCGCCGCAGCGCCATAAAGTGCTCCAGCGGCACCGAAAACGCCGCACTGAGCTCGCTGGCATCCAGGGTCAACCGCAGCGGTTCGTCAATTTGTGCCACAAAGGGGGTCACCAGCACATCGCTGCGCTTGGGCGTGGCGGCCGGCAACATCGCCAGCGGTGTAATCTGGTCGCGGCGCAGACCGATCTCCTCTTCGGTTTCGCGCAGCGCTGTCTCGAGCAGATGCTGGTCGCGGCGCTCAAACATCCCGCCGGGAAAAGCAATCTCCCCCGGATGGCTGTTGAGATGCGCGGCGCGCTCAGTCAAAATGAGATGCGGAGCGTTCTCGTCGCCATGCACCGCCACCAGCACCGCGGCATTGCGTAGTGCAGGCTGCGGTGCTGGCTGGGCGAGAGGAAAGCGTTCGAGCTGCTGTAACAGTGTGGCTAACATAATTTAAGTATACCGCCCTCGACTGGCGCAGGGTATCCATCCAAGAGTCTATCGTCTACCAACGCCGGAGCGCGCAATGAACTACTGCAATGAATGTGGCGCCAACACCCGCCAAGCGATCCCTGACGGCGACAATCGTCCGCGTCATATCTGCTCGAGCTGCGACACCATCCACTACCAAAACCCCAAAGTAATCGCCGGTGTCCTGCCGATATGGGGCGACCAAGTTCTGCTTTGTCGCCGCGATATTGAGCCGCGCCGCGGTTTTTGGACACTGCCGGCCGGTTTTCTAGAGAACGGCGAGAGCAGTGTTGAAGGGGCTATCCGCGAGTGCTACGAAGAGTCTTTGGCGGTGGTAGAAAACTGCCGACTACTGGGCGTGTTCGATATCCCCTACATCGATCAGGTCTACATACTCTACCGCGGCGAGTTAACCGCGCCACAGTTTGCACCGACGCCAGAGTCAAGCGAAGTGGCGCTGTTCAACCAAGCAGAGGTTCCCTGGGGTGAACTGGCTTTCCCCGTCGTTGAGATGGCGCTCGATTTGCACTTTCAACAGAGCGAGCAACCGCAGCCAGCCAGCCACCATCTGGTCACCCGACCGTGGCGGCCGCAAGCGCGCTGAGCGGCCCACCGGCCAAAAAAAACCCGCCTGACTAGGCGGGTTCTTTCTTTGTGCGGTCGACGGCTTAAAGCTTGTCTGAGTTCTCAGCCAAGTAAGAGGCGACACCCGCAGGCGAAGCATCCATTCCTTTGTCACCTTTTTGCCAACCGGCCGGGCATACTTCGCCGTGCTCTTGGTTGAACGCCAAGGCATCGACCATACGCAGCATTTCGTCGACATTGCGACCCAGCGGCAGATCGTTGATCACCTGGTGGCGCACCATGCCCTCTTCATCGATAAGGAATGAGCCGCGGAAAGCGATGCCGGCATCGGGGTGCTCAACGTCAAACGCCTGACAGATCTGATGGCGCACATCGGCAACCAAAGTGTACTTCACCGGGCCGATACCCCCCTCGTTAACCGGGGTGTTGCGCCAGGCGTTATGGCTGAATTGTGAGTCAATTGAAACACCGATCACTTCGCAACCGCGCTGGGCAAACTCTTCATAGCGGTGATCGAAGGCGATCAGCTCTGAGGGGCAGACGAAGGTAAAATCGAGGGGGTAAAAGAAGATAACCGCTTTTTTCCCTTTAATCGCTTCGCTCAAGGTGAAACTATCGACAATTTCACCGCTTCCCAAAACCGCTGCGGCAGTGAAGTCTGGCACTGGACGGCCTACTAATACACCCATGTTAAATCTCCTAATCAGTCAAAGTTAAATACAAAAACAGTCTCTGTTGGCATATTGCCACACCACGCAGATGGTCTCACGGTCATTTCACTGCTGCCAATAAAAAATAATAATGCCAGCTATAGTGACCCGCCATCACCGACGGCGGATCAACTCTGAGGCTGATCGGCCATCGCTTCGTCGACCAACGGCTTTAGCTCGCCGGCTTCGTGCATCTCAGTGATGATGTCGCAACCGCCGATCAGCTCACCCTTGACCCACAGCTGCGGGAAGGTTGGCCAGTTGCCATAAGCCGGCAGGTTGGCGCGGATTTCAGGGTTGCTGAGCACATCAACATAGGCAAAGCGCTGCCCACAGGCCATTAGCGCCTGTACGGTGCGCGCCGAGAACCCGCACTGTGGCTGATTGGGCGACCCCTTCATGTAGAGAATAATCGGGTTGTTCTCAACTTGATCTTTAATGGTTTCCATAATATCCATGCGCGGCACACCTCAAATAGTCTACTAATAAGGTTGGTTATTCTACCCAAACCACCCGCGCTCGGGAATGGTTTGCGCCAGTTTATTTTTTTCATCCCGCCACCGCGGCGACGGCTGTATAGCCAGATAGCGTCGAACCACGATAAAAACTAAATGAGAACTATTTGCATTTAGTAAATGATATCGGTTATCATTTACACCGTCATCGAAGCATCGACATCAAGCCACTACTATTCTGGAGTTTTCAGTAATGCCCTGTTTTTTTAAACCTCCATTTCGCTGTGCGCTAGCCATTGCCGTGGCAGCCAGTTGCACCAGTTCGCTGAGCCACGCCGGCGGTGCCACCCCCAGCCTTGAGGAGATGTGGCTGCTGATTCAACAACAAAACCAGCAGATTGCTGCGCTGCGCAGCGAGCTGGCCAGCAGTCGCCAACAAATCAGTGAGACCGCCGTGCAGGCCGAGGTCGCCGTCTCAGCGGTGGAGGCGCTACAGAGCGTCGCTGCCAGTGGCGCCAATAAAACCCACATTGGCGGCTACGGCGAGCTGCACTATAACCAGCTCAACCGCGACGACAGCAGCGCCCGCAAAGATCAAATTGACTTCCACCGTTTTGTACTGTTCGTCAACCACCAGTTCAATGACAAGCTGCGTCTGGTCTCTGAGCTGGAGCTGGAGCACTCGATTGCCGGCGACGGCCAACCGGGCGAAATAGAGCTCGAGCAGGCCTATGTAGAGTGGGACTATGCCGCCCGACAACAAGCTAAATTCGGCCTGTTCTTGGTGCCGGTCGGCATGCTCAACGAGACCCACGAGCCGGAAACTTTTTACGGTGTCGAGCGCAACAACATTGAAAAAGAGATTATCCCCACCACCTGGTGGGAGGGCGGCGCAGCGCTGACCGGGCGCTGGGGCGAGGGCTTTAGCTACGATGCCGCGATTCACTCAGGGCTATTCCTCAACCCCGAAGAGAACGGTGTCTACAAAATTCGCAGCGGCCGCCAGAAGGTCGGCAATGCCAATGCCACCGACTTCGCCTACACGGGTCGCCTGCGCTACAGCGGCATCCCGGGGCTGAGTGTCAGCGTCAGCGCCCAATACCAGACCGATCTGCTGCAAGGTGAACAACACACCAGCGGTGCCCAGAGCCTCTCAGCGACGCTCATCGAAGGCCACTTTAGTTGGCAGCAGGGCGACTTCGGCCTCAAGGGGCTCTACGCCGAGTGGAATATCGATGACGGCATCAACGCCATCGCCGCTGGCGCCGACAGCCAAAAGGGCTTTTACCTCGAGCCCAGCTACCGCCTCAGCGATAAGCTCGGCCTATTTGCCCGCTACAGCGAGTGGGACAACCGCGCCGGCAGCAGCGCCAGCGACAGCGAAATCAACCAGTGGGATATCGGCCTCAACTACTACCTGCACCCGCGCGTGGTGATTAAAGCGGACTACCAAAATCAGCAAGCCGAAAACGGCGGCTACGACGGTCTCAACGTCGGCGTGGGTTACTCGTTCTAATGAGCCGCGCTGTCGCCCCGTCAACGGCGTGCCGCCGCCATCACTGGCGGCGCACGCTCTATCAGCTACTGCTGGCAGCGCTGTTGACGGCCAGCGCCCAAGCCGAAGTCTATTTGACTGGCGAACAGTTTACGCAACGCTACTTTCCCGAGCAGCAGCCTTTAGCCGGCCAGCTGTGGCTTACTGATGAGCTCAAGGCCGCCGCTGCGCCGCTGCTGGGGCGTCAGCCAAGCGGTCTGCGGGTGCGTTATCAACGCTCGCCAGATGGCCAACGTACCGCCTGGATTCTCAACGAAATCGGCAAAGAGTTGCCGATCACCATCGGCGTGGTAATCGACAACCAGCAGATCAGTGCGGTGGAGATCTTGGCGTTTCGCGAGAGTCGCGGCTGGGAGGTGCGCTTTCCCGCCTACACCGCGCAGTACCGCGGCGCCCAACTACAGCAACAGCAGTTGTCGAACCACATCGACGGCATTACCGGTGCCACCTTATCGGTGCGCGCGGTCAATGCAGTTGCTAAACTAGCGCTCTTTTACGCACAGCAGCTCGAGCCGATTTAATCGCTGCGGCGCTGTCTAGCCAGGAGCCCAAGCCGATATGGCCAAAAAACCTCTGCTCTCCAGCGCCATGCGCTGGCACAGCCGTGTTGGCGTGGCGCTGTTCTGGCTGCTGATTGCGCTGTCGCTCTCCGGCATTGCCCTCAACCACACCGATCGACTCGGCTTGGCGAAAATTTCTCTCGACCACTCGCTGGTGCGCCACTGGTACGGCCTCGCCGAGCCCAGCGAGCAGCCGCTGACGCTGCATCAGCGGCACTACCAGCTGAGCGCCCATCGCAGTGGCGATACCACTGTCGGAACGCTGGTCCACGGCGGCCAGAGAGTTGCCAGCTGTACGCCGCCAATACATTCAGCGCTGGAGCTCTCTAACCAGCTGGCCGCCGTGCTCTGCGCGCAGGAGCTAATTTTACTCCACCGCGACGGACAACTGTTCGATATCTGGCAGCCGCTCACTGGGCTGCCAACCGGGTTGGTGGCGTTAGAAAAACTCGACACACAGCTGATCGGCCGCACTGGGGATGGCCGTCTCTGGCTGCTGGATGTCGAACAGTTCACCGCCACCGCCACCACTGCCACCACAGACCCGGCGAATGAATTTGTAGCGGTCGCGGCTGACCAGGCCAGTTCGGTGTCGCTGCAAACGCTGCTGCTCGACCTGCACAGCGGCCGGCTGTTTGGCCGTGCCGGGATCTGGGTGGTTGATATCGCCGGCGTACTGTTCTGCCTGTTGGCACTGACGGGTTTGTGGGGCTTCATCAGACGCCCGCGCTAATTGCCAGCGAGGTGAAACGCCGTTACCATTAACCGGCTGACAGCAACTGTTGGCAACGGTGCGACACACTACGGGCAGCAACGCTGCCTTTTTCTTTGCTGCGGAAACCCGCTGGAGACACTGCATGGCCTCACCGGCACTCATGAACACCTATGGCGCGCGCTCAACCACACTGGTGCGCGGCGAAGGCTGTTATTTGTGGGACGACCAACAGCGCCGCTACCTCGATGCGCTATCGGGCATCGCCGTCTGTGGACTCGGCCACAGCCACCCGGAGGTGACTGCCGCTATTGCCGAGCAGGCGGGCACGCTGTTGCACTGTTCTAACTATTTTAATATTCCCCAGCAGCAGCAGTTGGCAGAAAAACTCTGTCAGCTCTCCGGCATGAGCAACATGTTTTTTGCCAACTCTGGGGCCGAGGCCAATGAGGCGGCGATCAAAATTGCCCGGCTTCACGGCCACCGTTTGGGCATTGCCAAACCGACCATAGTGGTCGCCAACCAATCATTTCACGGCCGCACGCTAGCGACGCTGAGCGCCACCGGCAACCGCAAAGTGCAGGCCGGTTTTGAGCCGTTAGTGGCCGGCTTTGCCCGCGCCCCCTACGATGACATCGCCGCGATTGAGCAGATTGCCACTAATAATAAAGATGTCTGCGCAGTGATGGTAGAACCGATCCAAGGTGAAGGCGGTATTCGCCTGCCGGCCAAAGATTATCTGCAGCGATTGCGGGCGCTCTGCGACAGGCATGATTGGCTGCTGATCTGCGATGAGATTCAGACCGGCAATGGCCGTACGGGTCGTTATTTTGCCTATCAGCACAGCGACATCCTGCCCGACGTGGTCACTACCGCCAAAGGGCTGGGTAACGGCATGCCGATCGGCGTCTGCATGGTGGCACTGCGCGCCGACGGTCTGATGCAGCCTGGCAACCACGGCTCAACCTTTGGCGGCAACCCCCTAGCGTGCGCCGCTGCACTGGCAACTATCGCGGTGATCGAGCGCGAGCAGCTGGTGGCGCGCGCCGCTGAACTGGGTCTCTATTTGGCCGGCCAGCTGTGTGAACGTATTGGCTGCCACCCTGCGGTGAAAGAGATTCGCTGCCTGGGTCTAATGCTCGGTATTGAGCTGCATAACGATTGCCCCGAGTTATTTCAGGCCGGCTTAGATGCTGGCATCGTGCTTAATGTCACCGCTGGCAACACCATTCGTCTGCTGCCGCCGATGACCATGAGCAATGTTCAGGCCGACGAGGTTGTCGCGACAGTGGTCGCCTTGATTGAGCAGCATCACGCCACCACCCGAGCGGACTAGAGCGCCGCCGGCGAGGAGAACCGAATGACCCTGCGTCACTTTTTAACCCTGCGAGATCTCTCTGCCGATGAGTTGATGGCGGTCATCCAGCGTGCCGGCGAGCTCAAGCATGCCCAGCGCAATGGCCAACCGCAGCCGCTGTTGAGCGGTAAAGTGCTGGCGATGATTTTTGAAAAATCCTCGACCCGAACCCGTGTCTCGTTCGAAGCGGGTATGGCTCAGCTCGGTGGTAGTGCGCTGTTCTTGTCGCCCAACGACACCCAACTTGGCCGCGGCGAACCGATTGAAGACAGTGCCCGAGTGATCTCGCGGATGGTCGATATCGTCATGATTCGCACCTTTGGCCACGACAAAATTGAGCGCTTCGCCGACTATTCGCAGGTACCGGTGATCAATGCGCTGTCAGACGATTACCACCCCTGCCAGCTGCTGGCCGACATCCAGACCTTTACCGAAGCGCGCGGCTCACTGGCCGGCAAGACCGTCAGCTGGGTGGGCGACGGCAACAATATGTGCCACTCATGGATCAACGCCGCGGCTATTCTCGACTTTGAACTGCGCATTGCCACCCCCAAAGGTTACGAGCCCAATGCTGCGATTGTGGCTGCAGCGGGCGGGCGCGCCACTGTCGGCCACACCCCTGAGCAAGCGGTGCGCGGCGCCCATCTGGTCACCACCGATGTGTTTGCCTCGATGGGCCAAGAACAACAACAGGCCGAGCGGCTGGCACGCTTTAGCGGTTTTCAGGTCAACCACGCACTGCTGGACAGTGCCGCCGACGATGTGCTGTTTATGCACTGCCTACCCGCCCACCGCGGCGAGGAGGTATCGGCGGAACTCCTTGAGGACGAGCGTATTTCTGTGGTCTGGGAAGAGGCCGAAAACCGCTTGCACGCGCAAAAAGCATTGATGGCATTTTTACTCGGCGTATAATCGTCATCAACGCCCACAAAAAAACCGCGGCGAGTAGATCGGCGCGGCTTTTTTAATACCCTGCACGGTTAGCTCCCGTAGTGAACGGCATCGATCTCGTAGTCGACTTCACCACCGGGGGTGCGCACCGCCACCACATCGCCAATCTCTTTGCCGATTAACGCCCGGGCGATCGGCGACTGATAGGAGATCTTGTTCGACTTCACGTCGGCCTCGTCGTCACCGACAATGGTGTAACTGACGCTGGCGTCGTTGTCTAAATTGACAATGGTCACTGTGGCACCAAAAATTACTTTGTCGGCGCTGGGGATCTTGCTGATATCGATGACCTGCGCCGTGCTCAACTTCGCCTCAATGTCTTGTATACGCCCTTCGATGAAGCCCTGCTGTTCGCGCGCGGCGTGGTACTCGGCATTCTCTTTCAGATCGCCGTGTTCACGAGCTTCGGCGATGGCGCTGATCACTTTGGGGCGGTCATGTTTTTTTAACCGGTCGAGCTCTTCGCGCAGTGCCGCCTCGCCCTGAACTGTCATTGGGTTCTTTTGCATCTCTCTCTCCTGCGCTTAAGCGCTGATCTGCTGGTGCAAATCTTGCAACTTGCGCACGGTTATGTCGCCGGCGTAATTGAGCGCATCACAGACTGCATTACCGCCGGCCAAGGTGGTGGTGTAGTAGACCCGGTGCTGCTCGGCACTGGAGCGGATAGCCGAAGAGTCAGCTACCGCTTGTCGCCCTTCAGTGGTGTTGACGATAAGATCGATCTTGTCGCTCTTAATCATATCGACTATATGCGGGCGCCCCTCTTTAACCTTGGCGACGCGCTCAACACTGATGCCGGCCGCTTGCAGCACATCGGCAGTACCGCGGGTGGCGTAGAGCGAGAAACCCAGCGCGGCAAAACGCTGCGCCAACTCGGCGACAGCCGCTTTGTCGCGCTCGCGAACACTGATAAACACCGAACCGCTGCGCGGAATCTCATCGCTGGCGCCGAGCTCTGCTTTGCCATATGCCTCGGCAAAGCTGTCGCCCACGCCCATCACCTCGCCGGTCGATTTCATCTCAGGGCCGAGAATGGGGTCGAGACCGGGGAACTTGTTAAATGGGAATACCGCCTCTTTGACGCTGAAATAGGGCGGGATGATCTCGCGGGTAAAGTCTTGGCTAGCGAGGCTCTGGCCGACCATGCAGCGGGCTGCCACTTTGGCCAGCGAGCGACCAATGCATTTGGAGACAAACGGCACCGTGCGCGAAGCGCGGGGGTTGACCTCAATGACATAGATGTTGCCATCTTGCAGTGCCAACTGCACATTCATCAAACCACGCACGCCTAACTCAAGGGCCATTTTGCGGCATATTTCCCGCATCTGATCCTGTATATCGGCGGGCAAACTGTACGGCGGCAGTGAGCAGGCCGAATCACCGGAGTGGATCCCGGCCTGTTCGATATGCTGCATGATCGCTCCGATCACCACCGTCTCACCGTCGCTGACGGCATCGACATCAACCTCAATTGCGGCCGGCAAAAAGAAATCTAACAGCACCGGAGAATCTTCCGAGACCTTGACCGCACTGGTCATGTAGTGCGCCAACTCCTCCTCTTTGTAGACAATCTCCATGGCGCGGCCGCCCAGCACGTAGGAGGGGCGCACCACCAGCGGATAACCAATTTTGTCGGCCAGACCAATCGCTTCGGCGGCACTGCGGGCGGTAGCGTTGGGCGGCTGTAACAGACCGAGCTTATCGATCATCTGCTGGAAGCGTTCGCGATCTTCGGCGCGGTCGATAGCGTCGGGGGTGGTGCCGACTATCGGCACCCCGGCGGCCTCAAGGGCGCGTGCCAACTTCAAAGGCGTCTGGCCACCAAATTGCACAATGACGCCGACCGGCTTCTCGATGCGGACAATTTCCAGCACATCTTCCAACGTCACCGGCTCAAAGTAGAGTCGATCGGAGGTGTCGTAGTCGGTAGAGACGGTCTCTGGATTGCAGTTGACCATAATGGTCTCGTAACCGTCTTCGCGCATCGCCAGCGCCGCGTGCACACAGCAGTAATCAAATTCGATGCCTTGGCCAATGCGGTTGGGACCGCCGCCGAGCACCAAGATTTTATTGCGCTCGCTAGGTAGCGCCTCGCACTCATCTTCATAGGTGGAGTAGAGATACGCAGTGTCAGTGGCAAACTCGGCGGCACAGGTATCGACGCGTTTGTAGACCGGATGAATCTCCAACAGCTGACGCCGCTCGCGCACCTCTGGCTCGCGGCAGCCCAACAGTGCTGCTAGGCGCTTATCGGCAAAGCCTTTGCGCTTGAGCCGGAACAGCTGGTCGCGGCTCAGTGAGTCGATGCTCTGCCCTATCAGCCGCTGCTCATCGGCAATCAAGTCGGCAATTTGCACTAAAAACCAGCGGTCAATTTTGGTGATCTCGAACAGCTCTTCGATGCTCATACCGGCGCGCATGGCGTCGGCGACATACCAGATCCGCTCGGGCCCCGCCTCGGCCAATTCGCTGAGCAGGGTGGAGCTGTTGGCCTGTTGTGGCGACAGCACCGGGTCAAAGCCGCTAACCCCCACCTCGAGACCGCGCAGCGCTTTTTGCATAGACTCTTGGAAGGTGCGGCCGATCGCCATCACCTCGCCGACCGATTTCATCTGGGTGGTCAGTTTGGCGTTGGCCTGGCTGAATTTTTCAAAGGCAAAACGTGGGATCTTAGTCACCACGTAGTCGATGCTGGGCTCGAACGAGGCGGGCGTGCGGCCGCCGGTGATCTCGTTTTGCAATTCGTTGAGGGTGTAACCGACCGCCAGTTTCGCCGCCACCTTGGCGATGGGGAAGCCGGTCGCCTTTGAGGCCAGTGCTGAACTGCGCGACACCCGCGGGTTCATCTCAATCACCACCAGTCGACCGCTGTCGGGATCAACCGCAAACTGCACGTTGGAACCGCCCGTCTCGACACCAATTTCGCGCAGCACTGCCAGCGAGGCGTTGCGCATAATTTGGTACTCTTTATCGGTGAGCGTCTGCGCCGGCGCAACGGTGATAGAGTCGCCGGTGTGGATGCCCATCGGGTCGAGGTTTTCAATCGAGCAGATAATGATGCAGTTGTCTTCGCGATCGCGCACCACCTCCATCTCGTACTCTTTCCAGCCGATCAGCGACTCATCAATCAGCAGCTCGTTGGTTGGCGACAGATCCAGGCCGCGTCGGCAGATCTCTTCAAACTCTTCGCGATTGTAGGCAATACCACCACCCGAGCCGCCCATGGTGAACGATGGACGGATAATGCAGGGAAAGCCAAAGCGATGAGAAATCTGCTCGGCCTCCTCGAGGCTGTGGGCAATACCTGAGTTGGGGGTATTTAGGCCGATGGCCTTCATCGCTTTGTCGAAGCGCTCGCGATCCTCCGCTTTATCGATCGCGTCGGCATTGGCGCCGATCATCTCAACACCAAACTGCTCGAGCACACCGTGCTTGGAGAGATCCAGGGCACAGTTGAGTGCGGTCTGTCCGCCCATGGTCGGCAGCAGCGCGTCGGGGCGCTCCTTTTCAATAATTTTGGCAACAGTGCGCCACTCAACCGGCTCGATATAGGTGGCGTCGGCCATCGCTGGATCGGTCATGATGGTAGCCGGATTCGAGTTGACCAAAATGACGCGATAACCCTCTTCGCGCAGCGCTTTACAGGCCTGTGCGCCCGAGTAGTCAAATTCACACGCCTGACCGATAACAATCGGACCGGCGCCTATAATAAGGATACTTTTTATGTCGGTTCTTTTTGGCATAGCGCTGCGGGTTCCTGCGGCTGTCTCAATCAAATGTTAAATCGGCAATTTTACGGCGGCTGTGGCGCGGTCAACGGCTCTGGTAACTGTCCATCAGTTGTATAAAGTGGTCAAATAGCACCGCCGCTTCGTGCGGCCCCGGACTCGCTTCCGGGTGGCCTTGAAAACTGAAGGCCGGGCAATCAGTGCGTTCAATACCCTGCAGTGAGCCATCGAACAGTGAGCGATGGGTGGCGACCAAGGTCTCTGGCAGCGACTGCTCATCGACGGCAAATCCGTGATTCTGACTGGTAATCATCACTGTTTTGGCGGCCAGCGCCTCGACGGGGTGGTTGGCACCGTGGTGCCCAAACTTCATTTTGACAGTCTTTGCGCCCGAGGCGAGCGCCAACAGCTGGTGGCCGAGACAGATACCGAACAGCGGTACACGCGCCTCGAGCAGCGTTTTGATCGCCGCAATGGCGTAGTCACACGGTTCCGGATCTCCGGGGCCGTTAGAGAGAAACACACCGTCGGGCTGCATCGCCAACACCTCGCTGGCCGGGGTTTTCGCCGGCACCACGGTGAGATCGCAGCCGCGGTCAGCGAGCATCCGCAAAATATTGTGCTTAACGCCAAAGTCGTAGGCGACCACTTTGTAGGGGCGCTCTACCACTTGCGCATGGCCGACACCGAGCTGCCAACTGCCTTGCGCCCAGTGGTAGGGTTCGGCACAGGTCACCTGCTGTGCCAGGTCCAAACCCTGCAAGCCGGCAAAGTCGCGCGCCGCCTGCACGGCCGGGGCTTCGTCGAGCTGCTCACCGGCCATCAAACAACCGCTCTGTGCACCCTTTTCACGCAAGATGCGTGTCAATTTGCGGGTGTCTATATCGGCTATGCCGAGGATGTTGTGCGCTTTCAGGTAGCTGTCCAAGCTCTGCTCAGAGCGGAAGTTGGAGGCCAGTAACGGCAGGTCGCGGATCACTAAACCGGCAACATGCACTGCATCGGACTCACAGTCTTCGCTGTTAACGCCGACATTGCCGATATGCGGATAGGTGAGGGTGACTATTTGTCGAGCGTAGGAGGGGTCGGTGAGAATTTCCTGGTAGCCAGTTAGCGCGGTATTGAACACCACCTCACCGACAGAACAGCCGTCGCAACCGATGGCTGAACCCTTAAATACAGTGCCATCCTGCAAAACCAAAATGGCGGGGCGATGGTTTTCGGGACTCACACGACCTCCTAAAATTTCTCAACACAATGGGTAGATCTTCGGCGCCAACGGCGCTGAGTTGAAAGTTTTCAGAGGCCAAATTGTAAAAAAGCGAGATGAAACACTAGGGTCTCATCTCGCTTAATTAGAACTATTCTGGCCGCATACTCCCGGATCTAGGCTGCTCCTCATGAGCAGAATCTAGGACAGAATTGTACAGCTACGGGCGGCGCTGTGTCTATCTAAACTGTGCGGTTATTCGCCGCACCGTGGCGTTAATGCAGCCCGAGCACGTCGCGCATATCAAATAGACCTTGGCGTTGCCCAGCCAGCCAAATGGCCGCGCGCACCGCACCGCGGGCAAAGGCCATGCGACTCGAGGCCTTGTGAGTGATTTCGATACGCTCGCCATCGGCGGCAAATAGCACCGTGTGGTCGCCGACAATATCGCCGCCGCGCACTGTGGCAAAGCCAATAGTGTCGCGCTGTCGGGCCCCAGTTTGGCCCTCGCGACCGTAGACCGCGACTTTCTCAAGCTCGCGACCGAGCGGCTTGGCGACCGCTTGCCCAAGCGACAGCGCGGTGCCCGATGGGGCGTCTACTTTGTGCCGGTGGTGGGCTTCAATAATTTCAATATCGACCTCATCGCCGAGCACTGCGGCGGCCATTTCTGCCAATTTAAAACAGAGATTGACCCCGGTGGCGTAGTTGGAGGCGATACAGACCGCACTGTGCTGCCCCAGCGACTCCACAGCGGCGCGCTGATCAGCGCTAAACCCGGTGGTGCCGACCACCATGCGCTTGCCGTGTTCAGCGCACAGCTGCGCATTGGCGACGGTGGCCGTCGGCGTACTGAAGTCGATCAACACATCAAAGGCGCCGACAGCGGCGGCGAGCTCGACGCTCACCGCTACACCGTTGCGACCAATGCCGGCCAATTCACCGCTATCAACGCCGATCAGCGAGCTGTCTGGACGCTCCAGCGCTATGGTCAGCTCAGCTTGATCGGAGAGCGACAGCATCTCAACCAGGGCCTTGCCCATGCGCCCACCGGCGCCGTTCACCGCTACTTTTACCATGTTGTTCTCGCCGTCAGCTGAGGTCAGTGAATTATTAACTGGTGAGATTATCAAAGAATTTCTTCACTCCGGCAAACCAGCTGTCACTTTTTGGCGAGTGCTTGCGCTTACCGCCCAAGCTCTCTTCAAATTTTTCCAGCAACTTGCGCTGTTCGGCGCTGAGATGAACTGGCGTTTCAACCACCACCCGGCACAACAGATCGCCTTGGCCGCCACCGCGCACCGGTGTTACCCCTTTACCGCGCAGACGGAACAGCTTGCCGGTCTGTGTCTCAGCGGGAATTTTCAGCTTCACCTTACCAGCCAAGGTCGGCACCTCCAACTCGCCGCCGAGCGCTGCCTGAGAAAAACTGATCGGTACCTCACAGTGCAAATTAGCGCCATCGCGAATAAAAATGGGGTGTTCGCGCACCACCACTTGCACATAGAGATCGCCCGCCGGGCCACCCTGTGGGCCGGCCTCACCCTTGCCAGAGAGGCGGATACGGTCGCCGCTGTCGACACCGGGCGGTATTTTTACCGAGAGCGTCTGCCGCTCTTCGCGCAATCCCTGTCCGTGGCAGTCGCCGCACGGATCATTGATGGTTTTACCGCGACCGTGACACTGTGGACAGGTCTGCTGAACCGAGAAAAATCCTTGCGACATCCGCACCTGCCCATGTCCTTGGCAGGTGCCACAGGTTGAGGTGGAGGTGCCGGGGCGCGCGCCACTGCCATCGCAGGTGTCGCAATGGACCACGGTCGGCACTTTAATTTCGACGGTTTTGCCGCGCACCGCATCTTCCAACGACAAAGCCAAGTCGTAACGCATATCGGAGCCGCGAGCCGGGCCGCCACGACCGCCGCGACCGCCACCGAAAATGTCGCCAAACACGTCGCCAAAGATGTCGCTGAAGCCGGCGCCACCGCCGCCGTGACCCTGCGGATCAACACCGGCGTGGCCAAAGCGGTCGTAGCTCGCTCGCTTCTCTTTGTCGCCCAGCACTTCATAGGCCTCTTGAGCCTCTTTGAACTTCTCTTCCGACTCTTTGTTGTCCGGGTTGCGGTCGGGGTGATGTTTCATGGCGACACGTCGAAATGCTTTTTTCACCTCGGCTTCGCTGGCACCTTTGTCGACGCCAAGTATTTCGTAGTAATCGCGCTTTGACATAACTCTACTCGTTCGTTCTGTTTTGCGGCGCTGCCGCACCAACAATTGCGCGGGGCTGTGCCCCGCGCAATCGCAACCACTCTGTCAGCAGAGGGCTACTTGCTGTTGTCGTCTTTCACCTCTTCGAACTCAGCATCAACGGCATCATCTGCGGCGGCTTGCGACTGCTCACCGGCAGCTTCGCCACCCTGCTCAGCATAGAGCTTTTGCGCCAGCGCAGAAGAGGCCTCAGAGAGTTTAGCGGTCGCTGCCTCAATGGCGGCGACATCGTCGCCTTTGACGGCCACTTCCACTTCGGCCACTGCGCTCTCAATCGCTTGCTTCTCATCATCGCTAGCCTTGTCGCCCGCTTCCTCCAAGGTTTTCTTGGCAGCGTGGGCCAGACCGTCGGCACTGTTGCGGGCCTGAATCAACGCCTCAAACTTTTTGTCGTCTTCGGCGTTAGCTTCAGCATCGCGCACCATGGCATCGATCTCTTCATCGGAGAGACCCGACGACGCCTTGATGACAATCGACTGCTCTTTGCCGGTGGCTTTGTCTTTAGCGCTGACGTTGAGAATACCGTTGGCGTCGATATCAAAAGTCACCTCAATCTGCGGCATACCGCGCTGTGCCGGCGGGATATCGGCCAAGTCAAAACGTCCCAGCGACTTGTTCTGGGCTGCTTGCTTGCGCTCTCCCTGCACCACGTGAATAGTCACCGCTGTCTGATTGTCGTCAGCAGTCGAGAAGATCTGCGACTTTTTAGTCGGAATGGTGGTGTTCTTCTCGATCAGAGTGGTGGCGACTCCACCCATGGTTTCAATGCCCAGCGAGAGCGGCGTGACATCCAACAGCAGCACGTCGGTGACGTCGCCAGAGAGCACTGCACCCTGCAGCGCGGCACCTACCGCGACAGCTTCGTCGGGGTTGACATCTTTGCGTGGCTCTTTGCCAAAGAAGGTTGTCGCCGCCTCTTGCACCTTGGGCATACGGGTCTGGCCGCCGACCAGAATCACCTCGTCGATCTCTGAGGCGCTTTTGCCGGCATCTTTCAACGCAAGACGCACCGGCTCCAGAGAGCGCTGAATCAAGTCATCGACCAGTGACTCCAGCTTGGCGCGCGTCATCTTAACCACTAAGTGCTTCGGCCCGGTGGCATCGGCGGTGATGTAAGGCAGATTGACCTCGGTCTGCTGGCTAGAAGAGAGCTCAATCTTGGCCTTCTCTGCCGCCTCTTTGAGGCGCTGCATGGCCAGCGGATCGCCGCCCAAATCGATGCCGCTCTCTTTCTTGAACTCGCCGGCCAGATACTCGATCAGGCGCATGTCAAAGTCTTCACCGCCGAGGAAGGTATCACCGTTGGTAGCCAGTACCTCGAACTGTTTTTCACCATCGACATCGGCAATTTCAATAATCGAGATGTCAAAGGTGCCACCACCGAGATCGTAAACGGCAATCACGCGGTCGCCGGCCGCTTTGTCCATACCATAGGCCAGTGCCGCTGCGGTCGGCTCATTGATAATGCGCTTGACCTCGAGACCGGCGATACGCCCGGCATCTTTGGTCGCCTGACGCTGTGCGTCGTTGAAGTAGGCCGGAACAGTAACCACCGCTTCCGTGACCTTCTCGCCGAGATAATCTTCAGCGGTCTTCTTCATCTTTTTGAGGATTTCAGCAGAGATCTGCGGAGCGGCTTTTTTATCGCCCTTCACTTCTACCCAAGCGTCACCGTTGTCGGCCTTAACAATTTTGTATGGCACCATTTTGATGTCTTTTTGCACCACTTCATCTTCAAAACGGCGGCCGATCAGACGCTTGATGGCGTACAGAGTGTTCTCAGGATTGGTGACCGACTGGCGCTTGGCCGACTGGCCGACCAGAATTTCATCGTCGGCGGTAAAGGCGACAATCGAAGGGGTAGTTCGCGCGCCCTCGGCGTTCTCGATGACGCGCGGTTTGTCACCTTCGAGCACGGCGACACAAGAGTTAGTCGTACCTAAGTCGATACCGATAATTTTACCCATAATATTTTCTCCAAAAATTTTGCTGGTTGAGCTGTCTACTCGCAGCGCCTCTGTCCACTTAGCTGGCAGCGACGCAGGCTTGTCTGCGCTTATCTGTTAAGTGGGTCCCCAACCCTCTATTTCAAGGGGTTAATTACCCACAGATGAAAAAAAGTACCACTCTGTTAGTCGGCAGCCTTGGAGACCACCACCATTGCCGGCCGGATCAGCCGCCCGCTCAGGGTGTAGCCCTTTTGGAACACCTCCATCACCGTGTTCGGTTCTTGGTCGGGATTGGGGACCTGCGCCATCGCTTGACTCAGTTCTGGATCAAACGGCTCGCCGACCGGATTAACCGCCGCCACACCGAATTTTGCCAAGGCATCGACAAAACTTTTTAGAGTTAGCTCCAGCCCTTCACGCACCGCCTTAACACTGTCGTCATCGGCCGACACCGCAGCGAGGCCGCGCTCGAGGTTATCGACGACCGGCAACAATTCGGCAACAAATTTTTCCAGTGCAAACTTGTGGGCATTGGCGACATCGCGCTCGGCGCGGCGGCGCACGTTCTGCATTTCGGCCTGCACACGCAGCAGCTGTTCGCGGCTCTCTTGCAGCTCATCTTGTGGATCTGGCGACAGCGGTTCTGCGTCATTGTCAGCCTGCTGCGGCTGTTCGACGTCAGCTGCCTCTGGCGCTACCGATTCAAGCTCTTCTGCCGGTGGTTGTTTGTCATCACTACTCACGTTTATCCCTCTTCGATTGCCCGCTGCCTAGGCGTGGCCGTTAAAAAATAGCCTGCTGCTAGCCGGCTTGTTAACCCATGCGTTCAATATGGGGATTAATTGCCAACATTCAAGCGCAGCTGAGTTGTTCACAGCAATTGTTACCCAACCGCAGACCCGCTATGATTTGGTCACGTTTACCGTGATGCGACCACCATTTTGCTACTGACCCTAACCATTCAAAATTACACCCTCGCCGAACGCCTAGAACTCGATTTTGGCCGCGGCACCAGCGCCATCACGGGTGAAACCGGAGCAGGCAAATCACTCATTCTCGACGCCCTCGGCATGGCCTTGGGCGACCGCGCCGACAGCGATGCCATCCGCCACGGCGCTGACAGCGCGCAGATCGCGGCACAATTTGATCTCGCCGATCTCAGCGACGCAGCGCAGTGGCTCGACCAACGAGAATTTGGCAGCGATGAATGCCTACTGCGACGCTCGTTCAGCCGCGATGGACGCTCCAAAGGCTTTATCAATGGCCAGCCCGCCACCATGGCGCAGCTCAAAGAGCTGGGCGAGTTGCTGCTGGAAATACATGGCCAACATGAGCACCACTCTCTGCTCAAGCGCAACACCCAGCGCCAGCTACTAGACAACTTTGGCGGCCACCAAGAACTATTACAGCAAGTCAGAGACCATTTTCGCCACTGGCAACAGGCCGCCCAGCAGCTAGCCGACCGCGAGGCCAACGCCGCTGAACTCACCGAACGAGCAGCGTTGCTGCGCTTTCAAATTGATGAACTCGCCGCAGTGGCGGTGTCGCCCGAACAGTATGCCCAACTCGAGGCTGAGCACAGTGCACTGGCCAATGCCGACCAGATCATTCAAGACAGCCATCGTGCACTACAGCTCTGCCAGGGCCGCGATAGCGACGGCATACGCGACAACCTCAGCCATGCACTGGCTCTGTTAAAGGGTGTTAAAAATTCTCCGCCATCGCTCGCCAGTAGCGCCGAGCTGCTCTCCAATAGCCTGCTGCAAATTGAAGAGGCGATGCATGAACTGAGCAGCTATATCGACCACTTCGAAGCCGATCCGGAGCGGCTAGCGGTGCTCGACGGCCAGCTCGGCGAACTCTACTCGCTGGCGCGCAAATATCGCCGCGATCCCGCGCAACTGCTGCAGCGGCTCGAAGAGCTCCGACAGGAGTTGGCCAGTTGCGACAGCTCCGAAGAGACCCTGACCGCACTGCGTGGTGCCGTCGCCGACCATCTCGCCAACTATCAGGCGCTAGCGGCTAAGCTCAGTGGCCAGCGGCGCAAAGCGGCCGAGCGTCTTGCTGCGATGGTCAATAGCCAACTGACGGCACTGGCTATGCCAGAGGCAGCGATCAGCTTTGCCCTGACCGCCTGCCCGCAACCGACTGCCACCGGGGCAGAAACGGTCGAGCTGATGATTGTCACCAACCGCGGCCAGCCGGCCAAACCGCTGCAAAAGATTGCCTCTGGCGGCGAGCTCTCGCGGGTTAGCTTGGCTATCCAGGTCAGCGCCGCCGATCAGAGCGGGGTTCCGACACTGCTGTTTGACGAGGTCGATGTCGGTATTGGCGGTGCCACTGCAGATGTCGTCGGTCAACTGTTGCGCCAACTCGGTGAGCGCGGCCAAGTGATCAGCGTCACCCACCAGGCCCAAGTGGCGGCTCGCGCCCACCACCATTACGTGGCCAGTAAAGCCAACGGTGTCGCCAACCTCACCCAACTCAGTCAAGCGCAGCGTGCAGAAGAATTGGCGCGCATGCTCGGCGGTGCCAAAATTACCCAACAAACGCTTGCCCACGCCAGCGAAATGTTAGCCTTAGCCCACAGCGAGTAAACCCACCCGCGAGCACTCTGCCGGAGCAGCACCATGATCGATCTCTACACCGCAGCGACACCCAACGGCCACAAGGTCAGCATCATGCTCGAAGAGCTCGGCATAGAGTATCAGGTAAAAGCCCTCGACCTCAGCAGCGGTGTTCAAAAGCAACCTGAGTTCATTGCGATCAATCCCAACGGGCGGATACCCGCCATTGTCGACCGCAGCGCCGACGATTTCGCCGTGTTTGAGTCTGGCGCCATCTTGCTCTACTTGGCAGAAAAAACTGGTCAATTGCTGCCAACAGAACGCAAACAACGCAGTGTCGCCCTGCAGTGGCTGATGTTTCAAATGGGTGGCGTGGGCCCAATGATGGGTCAGGCCAATGTCTTTTATCGCTATTGGCCGGAGGTCTATCAACCGGCCATCGACCGTTACCAAAACGAGTGCAAACGGCTGTTTGCCGTGCTCGAAGGACGTCTCGAACACCATCAATACCTCGCTGGCGATCTCACTGTTGCCGATATTGCTACCTACCCGTGGGTGCGCACCCACCGTTGGTCGGGTGTCGCCATCGACCAGTTTCCAGCGCTGCAAGCGTGGCTGGCGCGGCTCGATGAGCGGCCGGCTTTTGCTCGCGGCCTCGCCGTTCCCGAACCGATGATCAGCCCGGATGACAAAGATGCCAGCGCCAAGTTCGTCAAAGGTGCGCAATCGATTCTGGCTAAATAAAACCACAACGCCACGAACTTTCGCCTGCGCGTTGTAACCGCGCGGCTCACCCTACTCCACATGGGTCCCCCATGTAAGCGTAGCAGTCTATCTTGCCCGCAAATAAAAAACCCCGGCAAGCAACGCTTGTCGGGGTGTTTTATTTAGAAGCCTGGCGATGACCTACTCTCACATGGGGAAACCCCACACTACCATCGGCGAGGAATCGTTTCACTTCTGAGTTCGGGATGGGATCAGGTGGTACCAATTCTCTATGGTCGCCA